>NZ_JACOPX010000019.1 GCF_015461835.1 Pseudomonas neuropathica
GCTGACTTCAATGGCTGGGTCGAGCAGCGCCTGGGCAGCATAGCCGGCGCCTTGCGCATACCGCTGATGTCGCTACTGTGCGTGATCGGCAGCGGCGCCGCGCTGATCTACGCCACGCCTTGGGTGATCAAGGGTTTGAGCCAGTTCAACAACTACAGCCTGGCGCCAGTCCTGCTGGTAGTCCTTGTCCTCATCGGCGTAGTCGCCGACCGCCGCTGATCTTTCAGTACACCCAAAACGACTGTAGGAGCTGCGGCACGCTGCGATCTTTTGATCTTGATTTGAAGATCAAGAGATCGCAGCGTGCCGCAGCTCCTACAGGGGTATTGCGTGATGCTTAGGACTGCTTTTCGAACTTCAGGTCCCACACGCCATGGCCAAGACGTTCGCCGCGGCGTTCGAACTTGGTGATCGGGCGTTCGGCCGGGCGTGGTACGCACTTGCCGTCTTCGGCGAGGTTGCGATAGCCCGGGGCGACGTTCATCACTTCCAGCATGTATTCGGCGTACGGTTCCCAGTCGGTAGCCATGTGCAGAATGCCGCCAACCTTCAACTTGCTGCGCACCAGTTCAGCGAACGAGGCCTGAACGATGCGACGCTTGTGGTGACGGCTCTTGTGCCACGGGTCCGGGAAGAACAGCATCAGGCGATCGAGGCTGTTGTCGGCGATGCAGCGGTTGAGCACTTCGATCGCGTCGCAATCATAGACCCGCAGGTTGGTCAGGCCCTGCGTCAGCACGCCATTGAGCAGCGCGCCAACACCCGGACGGTGCACTTCAACACCGATGAAATCCTGCTCCGGGGCCGCCGCAGCCATTTCCAGCAGCGAGTGGCCCATGCCGAAACCGATCTCCAGCGAGCGCGGTGCCGAACGGCCGAACACTTGATCGTAATCCACCGGGGCGTCGGCCAGCGGCAGCACGTACAGCGGCGCGCCCTGATCCAGACCGCGTTGCTGGCCTTCGGTCATGCGCCCGGCGCGCATCACGAAGCTCTTGATGCGGCGGTGTTGGCGCTCGTCGCCTTCTTCCGTCTGGACAGGCGTGTCGTTCGATTCAGTCATCAATGGCTCTTACTTGATCAGACCATCCAGCGGCGAAGAGGCGCTGGCATAGAGTTTTTTCGGCATACGGCCAGCGAGGTAGGCCAGACGGCCTGCAACGATGGCGTGTTTCATGGCTTCAGCCATCATCACCGGCTGCTGGGCGTGGGCGATGGCCGAGTTCATCAGCACCGCATCACAACCCAGTTCCATGGCGATGGTTGCGTCGGAGGCAGTGCCGACACCGGCATCGACCAGCACAGGGATTTTGGCTTCTTCGAGGATGATCTGCAGGTTGTACGGGTTGCAGATCCCCAGACCGGAACCAATCAAACCGGCCAGCGGCATGACCGCGATGCAGCCGATTTCCGCCAGTTGGCGGGCGATGATCGGGTCATCGCTGGTGTACACCATCACGTCGAAGCCTTCCTTGACCAGCGTTTCTGCGGCCTTAAGGGTTTCGATGACGTTAGGGAACAGGGTCTTCTGGTCAGCCAGGACTTCCAGCTTCACCAGGTTGTGGCCGTCGAGCAGCTCACGGGCCAGGCGGCAGGTGCGCACGGCTTCGATGGCGTCGTAGCAACCGGCGGTGTTCGGCAGGAAGGTGTAGCGTTCCGGCGACAGCACGTCGAGCAGGTTCGGCTCGCCTTCGATCTGACCCAGGTTGGTGCGGCGCACGGCGAAGGTGACGATCTCGGCACCCGAGGCTTCGATGGCCTGACGGGTTTCTTCCATGTCACGGTACTTGCCGGTACCGACCAGCAAACGCGACTGGTAAGTACGACCGGCCAGCACAAAAGGCTTGTCGCTACGAACGATGCTCATGGGGAATCCTCTTTAGGAGTGAGGGTCTTGCAGAATTCTGTGCCCTCGCGGGCCGAACGATCAGCCGCCGCCGATGGCGTGCACCACTTCAACGTTGTCGCCATCGTTGAGCGTGGTGTCGGCATGCTGGCTGCGCGGGACGATATCCAGATTGAGTTCGACTGCCACCCGGCGTCCGGTCAGTTCCAGACGGGTGATCAGGGCCGCAACGGTCTCGCCGTCGGGCAGTTCAAGGGATTCGCCGTTCAACTGAATGCGCATGCGTAACGCCGCCATCATTTTTAGGGGCTGGCATTCTAGCCCGATCATGACCTAAAGGTCAGCACCAAGCGTCAAGCGGTTGGTTGCAAGCGCCAGGCGGCGAGGCCAAGGCACACCCAGCCGATCAGAAACGCCAGGCCACCGAACGGGGTAATGATGCCGAGCTTGCTGATGCCGGTGGTGGTCAGCACATACAGGCTGCCGGAGAACAGCAGAATACCAATGGTGAATGACACGCCGGCCCAAGTGACCAGTCGGCCCTGAATCTGTGTGGCGAGCAGCGCCACACCGAACAACGCCAGAGTGTGCACCAGTTGATAGGTCACGCCGGTATGGAAGATCGCCAGATACTCGGGCGTCAGGCGGTTTTTCAGGCCATGGGCAGCGAATGCGCCCAAAGCGACCCCGGTAAAACCGAAAAAAGCGGCCAGCATCAAAAAGCCACGCAGCATTGGGAACTCCAGTCAGACGCGATCGGCAGGGTCTGTATAATGGCCCGCTCCACCGGTTCGGCCAAGCCATCTCTATGCTGCGTACTATTTTCCGTCGTCTCACGAAGGCCCTGCTCTGGTTCGCCGGTGGCAGCGTCTTGCTGGTGCTGGTGTTTCGCTTCGTGCCGCCGCCGGGAACGGCGTTGATGGTCGAGCGCAAGGTCGAATCCTGGGTCGATGGCGAGCCGATTGACCTGCAACGCACGTGGAAGCCGTGGGACGAGATCTCCGATGACCTCAAAGTCGCGGTCATGGCCGGTGAGGATCAGAAGTTTCCCGAGCATTGGGGCTTTGATTTCAGTGCGATCCAGGCAGCGTTGGCCCACAACGAGCTTGGCGGGTCGATTCGCGGCGCCAGCACCTTGAGCCAGCAGGTGTCGAAAAACCTGTTTCTGTGGGCCGGCCGCAGCTATCTGCGTAAAGGCCTGGAGGCGTGGTTTACCGCGCTGATCGAGGTGTTCTGGCCCAAGCAGCGGATTCTTGAGGTGTACCTGAACAGCGTCGAGTGGGATGACGGGGTGTTTGGCGCCGAAGCCGCAGCCCGCCATCATTTTGGTGTCAGCGCCAAGTCGTTGTCGCGGCAGCAGGCGAGTTATCTGGCGGCTGTTCTGCCCAACCCTCGGGTGTGGAGCGCTAGCCATCCGACCGCTTATGTCTCGCGCCGGGCCGGGTGGATTCGCCAGCAGATGAGTCAGTTGGGTGGGGATAGCTATTTGCTGGGGCTCAATGATTCGCGCCGGGCGCCTTGGTCTCGATGACACCGAGGATCTAAATGTAGGAGTGAGCCTGCTCGCGATAGCGGTACATCAGTGACGGCAATGCTGACTGTCACACCGCTATCGCGAGCAGGCTCACTCCTACATTGGTTTGTGGCGAAGCAGAAATGAAAACGCCCCGATCATCGCTGATCGGGGCGTTTTTTATTGCCGAGGCGCCGGTTATGCGGCGATCGACAACTTGAGCTTGTTCATCGCGCTCTTCTCGAGCTGACGGATCCGCTCGGCCGACACGTTGTACTTCTGCGCCAGATCGTGCAGCGTGGCTTTCTCTTCTGCCAGCCAGCGCTGGTAGAGGATGTCGCGGCTACGTTCATCCAGCACTTCCAGCGCTTCGTGCAGGTTGTGGTTGGAGTTGTCGCTCCAGTCGGCATCTTCCAGTTGACGCGCCGGGTCGTACCGGTGGTCTTCCAGATAGTTGGCCGGCGACTGGAAAGCGCTGTCGTCGTCGGCTTCAGCAGCCGGGTCGAAAGCCATGTCATGGCCGGTCAGGCGACTTTCCATCTCGCGCACTTCACGCGGTTCAACGCCGAGGCTTTCCGCCACACGGTGGACTTCCTCGTTGTTCAGCCACGCCAGACGTTTCTTCTGGCTGCGCAGATTGAAGAACAGCTTGCGCTGGGCCTTGGTGGTCGCGACTTTCACAATGCGCCAGTTGCGCAGGATGAACTCGTGAATTTCCGCCTTGATCCAGTGCACGGCGAACGACACCAGACGCACACCCATTTCCGGGTTGAAGCGCTTCACCGCCTTCATCAGGCCGACGTTACCTTCCTGGATCAGGTCAGCCTGAGCCAGACCGTAGCCGGAATAGCTACGGGCGATATGTACAACAAAACGCAGGTGGGCGAGCACCATCTGCCGAGCCGCCCCCAAATCCTGCTCATAGTAGAGACTCTCGGCCAGTTCACGCTCCTGCTCCGGCGTCAGCAATGGAATGCTGTTGACGGTGTGCACGTAGGCTTCCAGGTTCGCACCCGGAACCAACGCATACGCAGGTTGCAAAGAATTGGTCATACGAAAAAACCTCCCACTTACATACTCGTGCCTCTCGGCACTGCGAAAAATTGACCGGGAATTCAAGTGCAAGTTCCCAAAAAAACCGCGAGGTCAATCACGCGCAAAAAAGATTCTACTTCGGCGCCAGCTCCCTGAGATGGCGTGCGACTGCAATCCATGCACCGATATAACCCAACAGCACCGCGCCAAGCAAGAGCGACAGACCGTCGGCAACTGGCACTCCGGCCAGCGCGAAATCACTGCCGTACAAGCCGGCCAGTCCAACCACCGCATCGTTCAGCCAGTTCAGGCCGAACGCCAATACACCCCAGGACAGTAGCCCCGCACCGAAGCCATACAACGCGCCCATATAAAGGAAGGGACGACGCACATAGCTGTCAGTGCCGCCGACGAGTTTAATCACTTCTATCTCGGTGCGGCGGTTTTCAATATGAAGACGAATGGTATTGCCTATCACCAAAAGTAATGCAGAAACCAGCAGCACCGTCAGACCGAAGACAAAACGATCGCCAAGCTTGAGGATCGCGGCCAAACGCTCGACCCAGACTAGATCAAGTTGCGCCTGTTGTACCTTGGGCAATTCGGAAAGTTTTTGTCTTAATGCTTCCAGCGTCGGCTTGTCGACCTCGTTCGGGGTGACCAGCACCACGCCCGGCAACGGGTTCTCCGGCAGCTCGCGCAGGGCTTCGCCCAACCCGGATTGTTGCTGAAACTCTTCCAGCGCCTGATCGCGGCCGACATATTCAGCATCCGCTACGCCGGGCATGCCTTTGATCTGCTCGCGCAACGATTCGCCCTGCTCCGGGCTGGCGTCGAGTTGCAGATACAGCGAAATCTGCGCCGCACGCTGCCACGAACCGCCAAGACGCTCGACGTTGTTGAGCAACAGGGACAAGCCCATTGGCAGACTCAGCGCGACCGCCATCACCATGCAGGTGAAGAAGCTGCCGATCGGCTGCTTGCCGAGACGACGCAGGCTGTCGAGCAGGCTGGCGCGATGGCTTTCGATCCACGCGCGGAACAGCGTGGCGAAGTCCGGGCCATCGTCTTCGTCGTGTTTTTTCTTCTTCGGTGGCTGCGGATCGGCGGCTTTCGGGGCCACGCGCTCGGAAACCTTGGGACTGCGTGTCGCACTCATTCTCCGGCCTCCCCGTCGCCAATCAATCGGCCGCGTTGCAGGGTCAGCATGCGGTGACGCATGCGTGCGATCAGCGCCAGGTCGTGACTGGCGATCAGCACGCTGGTGCCCAGGCGATTGATGTCTTCGAACACGCCCATGATTTCAGCCGCCAGACGCGGGTCAAGGTTACCGGTCGGTTCGTCGGCCAGCAGCAAGGCCGGGCGGTGCACGATGGCGCGGGCAATGCCGACACGCTGTTGTTGACCGGTGGACAGATCGCCGGGGTACAGATCGGTTTTATCCGACAGCGCCACGCGCTCCAGCGCCGAATCGACACGCTTGGCGATTTCGGCCTTGGACAGCCCGAGAATCTGCAGCGGCAAGGCGACGTTGTTGAACACCGTGCGATCGAACAGCAGCTGGTGATTCTGGAACACCACGCCGATCTGCCGACGCAGGAACGGAATCTGCGCGTTGCTGATGGTGCTCAGGTCTTGCCCGGCCAGCAGCAGTTTGCCGCTGGTCGGACGCTCCATCGCCAGCAACAGGCGCAACAACGTGGATTTACCGGCGCCGGAGTGGCCGGTGACAAACAAGAACTCGCCACGACGGACTCGAAAGCTCAGCTCATGCAAGCCGACGTGACCGTTCGGGTAGCGTTTACCGACCTGTTCGAAACGAATCATGAACGCTCCCGCTCGGCAAACAGTGCCTGGACAAAGGGTTCGGCTTCAAAAGTGCGCAAGTCGTCGATGCCTTCACCGACGCCGATGTAGCGGATCGGCAGGCCGAACTGCTTGGCCAGGGCGAAAATCACGCCGCCCTTGGCGGTACCATCGAGCTTGGTCAGCGCCAGGCCGGTCAGTTCGACGGTCTGGTTGAATTGCTTGGCCTGGTTGATGGCGTTCTGGCCGGTGCCGGCGTCGAGCACCAGCAGCACTTCGTGCGGCGCGTCGGCGTCGAGCTTGCCGATCACCCGGCGAACTTTTTTCAGTTCTTCCATCAGGTTGTCTTTGGTGTGCAGACGACCGGCAGTGTCAGCGATCAATACATCGATACCACGGGCCTTGGCGGCCTGCACGGCGTCGAAGATCACCGAAGCCGAGTCGGCGCCGGTGTGCTGGGCGATCACTGGAATCTTGTTGCGCTCGCCCCAGACTTGCAGCTGTTCCACGGCAGCGGCGCGGAAGGTGTCACCGGCGGCGAGCATGACTTTCTTGCCTTCCAGTTGCAGCTTCTTCGCCAGCTTGCCAATGGTGGTGGTCTTGCCAGCGCCGTTGACGCCCACCACCAGAATCACGAACGGCTTGTTCTGCGAAACGATTTTCAGCGGTTGTTCGACCGGTTTGAGCATCGCGGCCAGCTCGGCCTGCAGGGATTTGTACAGCGCGTCGGCGTCGGCCAGCTCTTTACGGGCAACCTTCTGGGTCAGACGCTGGATGATCTGCGTGGTGGCTTCGACACCGACGTCGGCGGTGAGCAGACGGGTTTCGAGGTCATCGAGCAGATCGTCATCGATGGTTTTGCGGCCGAGGAACAGGCTGGCCATGCCCTCGCCGATGCTGGCGCTGGTTTTCGACAGGCCTTGCTTGAGGCGGGCGAAGAAACCGGCTTTGGTTTCTTCGGTGCGCGGGGCTTCGACTGGGGCCTCGGTAACCACTTCAACCGGCACAACTGGCGCAGCGACGACCGATGCAGGTGCAGGTGCAGGTGCAGGTGCAGGTGCAGGTGCAGGCTCGGGTTGTTGAACGACCGGAGCAACAGGCTCAGCAACAACCGGCGCAGGCTCGACAACCGGCTCAACCACAGGCGCCAGAGCCACCTCGGGCACCAACGCAGCAGGCGCTGGAATTTCCGGGGTGATGTGTGGCGCAGCTTCTTCAACCAACGCCACCGGCTCTTCCGCCACCGGCAAGGTCAGCCACGGTTCAGCTGCAGGAGTCAGCGGTAGCTCAGCCGCCACAGGCGCTTCAGGCTCTGGCTCTGGCTCTGGCTCAGGCTCAACCGGTTGCAACACCGGCTCGGCAATCGGCAGCACAATCGGTGCCGGCTCTTCTTCTATGACTGGAGCCGGCGCAGGCGCTGGCTCAGGAATCACCGGCGGCTGTTCGACGACGGGTTCCTGCGGTTTCTTACGCAGCCATCCGAACAGGCTTTTCTTCTCGCCAGCCGCAGCTGGGGTCTTCTTGTCGTCGTTGGAACCAAACATGGAGGACGGCTATCTCACGGTAGCGACGCGCCATAAGGGCGCCCCGGCAAATAAATATTCGATGCAGAACAGACTGTGTTTCATCCAGCTTGTTCACGCGCAACATTTTGTCGAGGCGCCAGCGGCACCTCAAAGAATCGTATAAACGAAGGACTAAACCGGCAAATTCGGCGAAACAGCGAAGTTTAGTCGATAAACCGTAGCTTTCTGCCGCAAACCCATTCAGCCAGATCAGGTCTGAAAACCTGATAGGCGTGGTCGCCGGTAAAACGGATCAGTATCCTAGCACCCTCTCGCCCGCCGACGCTAAGACCAAGCGGGCAGCCCAACAGGTTAAAAAACGAATGAATGCTCTAGCCCGCCGCGCTGCAGGCCTGCTGCTCAGCACAGTCTGCCTGCCCCTTTCGGCCCTGGCGGCCGACCCGCAACCGACCCACGAGTTCACCCTCGACAACGGCCTCAAGGTCGTCGTGCGCGAAGACCATCGCGCGCCAGTGGTGGTGTCGCAGGTCTGGTACAAGGTCGGCTCCAGCTACGAAACCCCGGGCCAGACCGGTCTGTCCCACGCGCTTGAGCACATGATGTTCAAGGGCAGTGAAAAAGTCGGTCCCGGCGAAGCCTCGCTGATCCTGCGTGACCTCGGCGCCGAAGAGAACGCTTTCACCAGCGACGATTTCACCGCTTATTACCAGGTGCTGGCCCGCGACCGTCTGGGCGTCGCCTTTGAACTGGAAGCCGACCGCATGGCCAATCTGCGCCTGCCGGCCGATGAGTTCGCCAAGGAAATCGAAGTCATCAAGGAAGAGCGCCGCTTGCGCACCGATGACAAGCCGATGTCCAAGGCCTACGAACGCTATAAAGCCATGGCCTACCCGGCCAGCGGTTACCACACGCCGACCATCGGCTGGATGGCCGACCTCGACCGCATGAAGGTCGAAGAGCTGCGCCACTGGTACCAGTCCTGGTACGTGCCGAACAACGCCACACTCGTCGTAGTCGGCGATGTGACCCCGGACGAAGTGAAAACCTTGGCCCAGCGCTATTTCGGCCCGATCGCCAAGCGCGACGTGCCGCCGGCGAAAAAACCGCTGGAGCTGGCCGAACCCGGCGAACGCCAGATCACCCTGCACGTGCAGACGCAATTGCCTAGCCTGATGCTCGGTTTCAACGTACCAAGCATTGCCACGGCTGAAGACAAACGCTCGGTCAACGCCTTGCGCCTGATCTCGGCGTTGCTCGACGGCGGTTACAGCGGGCGTATCCCGACGCAACTGGAGCGCGGCGAAGAGCTGGTCTCCGGCGGTTCGTCGAGCTACGACGCCTATACCCGTGGCGACAGCCTGTTCACCCTGTCGGCAACCCCGAACACCCAGAAGAAAAAGACCATCGCGCAAGCCGAGGCCGGTCTGTGGAAGCTGTTGGAACAGCTGAAAACCACCGCGCCGTCCGCTGAAGAACTGGAGCGCGTGCGAGCACAAGTGATTGCCGGTCTGGTCTTCGAACGTGATTCGATCACCAGTCAGGCCACCGCCATCGGTCAACTTGAGACCGTCGGTCTGTCGTGGAAACTGATGGACACCGAACTCGCCGATCTGGAAAGCGTGACCCCGCAAGACATCCAGAACGCCGCCAAGCTGTATTTCACCCGCGAACGTCTCAGCGTCGCCCACGTCCTGCCACTGGAGACGACTCATGAGTAAGCGCAAATCCCCACGCCTGCTGCTCGGCCTGATCGCCGTGACGGTGATCGGCTCTGCCGCGCTCTACCTGTCGCCGGGCGCTGACAGCAATGCCAGCGAAGCCCTCGACAACGCCAAAACCAGCCAGAAGCTGCAATCACTGACCGAACTCGACGGCAAGGCCCCGGCCAGCCGCAAACTCGACGTGCAAACCTGGAACACCGCCGAAGGCGCCAAAGTATTGTTCGTCGAAGCCCATGAGCTGCCGATGTTCGACATGCGCCTGATCTTCGCCGCCGGCAGCAGCCAGGACGGCAGCGCGTCGGGTCTGGCGGTGCTGACCAACGCAATGCTCAACGAAGGTGTCGCCGGTAAAGACGTCGGCGCCATCGCGCAAGGCTTCGAAGGCCTCGGTGCGGATTTCGGCAACGGTGCTTTCAAGGACATGGCGCTGGCTTCGCTACGCAGCTTGAGTGCCACCGACAAGCGTGAACCGGCGCTGAAGCTGTTTTCGGAAGTGGTTGGCAAACCGACCTTCCCGGCCGATTCGTTCGCACGCATCAAGAACCAGCTGCTCGCCGGTTTCGAATACCAGAAACAGAACCCCGGCAAACTCGCCAGCCTTGAGCTGATGAAGCGCTTGTACGGCGATCATCCGTACGCGCATTCGAGTGACGGTAACCCGCAGAGCGTGCCGAAGATCACCCTCGCGCAGTTGCGTGAGTTCCACGCCAGGGCCTACGCCGCTGGCAACGTGGTGATCGCGCTGGTCGGCGACCTGTCGCGGGCGGATGCCGAGGCGATTGCCAATCAGGTCTCTTCTGCCCTGCCGAAAGGCCCGGCGCTGGCGAAGATCGCTCAGCCACAGGAACCGAAGGCCAGCACAGGCCATATCGAGTTCCCGTCGAAGCAGACCAATCTGATGATCGCGCAACTGGGTATCGACCGTGACGATCCGGATTACGCCGCGCTGTCGATGGGCAACCAGATCCTCGGTGGCGGCGGTTTCGGCACGCGCCTGATGAGCGAAGTGCGCGAAAAGCGCGGCCTGACCTACGGCGTGTACTCGGCGTTCAGCCCGATGCAAGCGCGTGGCCCGTTCATGATCAACCTGCAGACTCGCGCGGAAATGAGCGAAGGCACCCTGAAACTGGTGCAGGACGTGCTTGCCGATTACCTGAAAACCGGGCCGACGCAGAAGGAACTCGACGACGCCAAACGCGAACTGGCCGGCAGTTTCCCGCTGTCCACCGCGAGCAATGCCGATATCGTCGGCCAACTCGGCGCGATGGGCTTCTATAATCTGCCGCTGAGCTACCTGGATGACTTCATGCGTCAGTCGCAAAGCCTGACCGTGGAACAAGTCCGCGACGCTCTGAACAAACACCTGAGCACGGACAAAATGGTCATCGTCACCGCTGGCCCGACCGTGCCGCAAAAGCCGTTACCGGCCCCATCTGATAAACCTGCCGAGCAACCGCTCGGGGTTCCGGAGCATTAATGGCGACTCGAGCACCCAAGAAACCTGCGCAAAACGTTCACAACGGTGTGAACCAGTTGCGCATCATTGGCGGCCAATGGCGCAGCCGCAAGCTGAGCTTCCCCGACGCACCGGGCCTGCGCCCGACGCCGGATCGCGTGCGTGAAACCTTGTTCAACTGGCTCGCACCGTACGTTGAAGGGGCCAAGGTGCTCGACCCGTTCGCCGGCAGTGGCGCGCTGTTTCTCGAAGCGCTGTCCCGTGGCGCGGCCATGGGTCAGGCGCTGGATGCCAGCAACATTGCGGTGTCCAGCCTGAAAGAACACCTCGGCACCCTGCGCTGCACCAACGGTCAGGTGCAGACCGCCGACGCCCTGCGTTATCTGGAAACCCAGACCGCGACACCGTTCGACCTGGTGTTCCTCGACCCGCCGTTCAACCAGAACCTGCTGCCTGCCGTCTGCACCTTGCTCGAAGAGCGCCAGTGGCTGGCGCCGGACTCGTGGATCTACACTGAAAGCGAAACGGCGCCATCGACGCTGGGCCTGCCGGGCAACTGGCGCCTGCACCGCGAGCAGAAATCCGGCCGGGTTTACTACGCGCTGTGGCAACGTACGGCAGAGATCGCCGGTTAACCGACCGGCCTGAACAAGCGGCGCGCCTCGACCGAGGCCGCCGCGCTGCATCGAGAACCATCGTGTCCGCCTCTTCAGAACGCTTCAACCCCGCCTTCGGCCTCGGCAATCCGCACCTGCAAACCCTGTGGGGGCCGCTGTGGCGTAAAACCGTGCATATCGAACGTGAACGCGAACGCCTGTGGCTTGAGGATGGCGACTTTCTCGATCTCGACTGGCACGGCCCGCACACCGCCGATGCGCCATTGGTGCTGGTACTGCACGGGTTAACCGGTTCCTCCAATTCACCCTACGTGGCGGGCATCCAGAAGGCGTTGGCCGATCAAGGTTGGGCCAGTGTTGCGCTGAACTGGCGCGGCTGCTCGGGCGAACCGAATCTGCTGCCGCGCAGTTATCACTCCGGCGCCAGCGAAGACCTCGCCGAAACTGTCAGACACCTGCGCGCCAAGCGACCGCTGGCACCGCTGTATGCCGTCGGCTACTCCCTGGGCGGCAACGTGCTGCTCAAACACCTCGGAGAAACCGGCAGCGCCAGCGGTGTGCTCGGCGCGGTGGCGGTGTCGGTGCCGTTTCGCCTCGACCAATGCGCCGACCGCATCGGCCAGGGATTTTCCAAGGTCTATCAGGCGCACTTCATGCGCGAGATGGTCGCCTACATCAAGAACAAGCAACGCCAGTTTCAGCATGACGGTCGCGAAGACGGACTCGCCGCGCTGGCCGCCCTCGGCTCGCTGGAAAACATGCGCACCTTCTGGGATTTCGATGGCCGAGTAACCGCGCCGTTGCACGGGTTCGAGGATGCCGAGGATTACTATCGCCGCGCTTCTAGCCGCTATTTCCTCGGCGAGATCCGCACGCCGACCCTGATCATTCAGGCGGCGGACGATCCTTTCGTGTTCCCGCACAGTTTGCCGCAGGCCAATGAGCTATCGGCGTCAACCGTCTTCGAATTGCAGGCACGCGGTGGGCATGTCGGCTTTGTCGACGGTTCGATTCGTCAGCCCGGCTACTACCTGGAACGGCGCATCCCGCAATGGCTGGCGCGCGTGCCCACATGAGCGATCAGGGCGAGTCGATCCGCTTCTGGCAAACCGCGCCGCTGGCCGGGGTCGAGTTGCTGTCGGCGCGCTACATCGATCATCGTTTCGCCCCGCATGTGCATGACGGCTATGTGATCGGCATGATCATGGCCGGCGCCCAGCGTTATCGTTATCGCGGCGCCGAGCATCTGGCTGGCAGCGGTACGCTGGTGTTGATCAATCCCGACGAACTGCACACCGGACACAAGGGCACCGAGGATGGCTGGCTGTATCGGGCGTTTTATCCCGATAGTTCACAGATCGTTTCGTTGCTGGATGAGCTGGAACTGTCCACCACGAATCTGCCGGCGTTCGGCGCCACGTTGTATCGCGATGCGGATCTGGTCAACGGCTTTGCGCAGTTGCACCGTTTGCTCGAAAGCCCGGCCACCGCGCTGCAACAGCAAACGGTGTGGCGCGAGATGATGTTGCGGCTGTTGCAGCGCCATGCCGCAGTGCCCGTGCCCGGCCGAGCCGGCAAGGAACACCGCGCGGTGCTGTTGGGCAAAGAACTGCTGCGCGCGCAACTGGCGGCGCCGCCATCGCTGGAAGAGCTCGCGGCGGCGGTGAATCTGTCGCCCTTCCATTTCGCCCGAGTATTCCGTCGCGCCACCGGCATGCCGCCGCACACCTGGCTGATGCAGCAGCGCATCGCCCAGGCCCGCGCACTCCTGCAGCACGGCTGCTTGCCGGTTGAAGTCGCCACGCAACTGGGCTTTGCCGATCAGAGCCATTTGAGCCGGCAGTTCAAGCAGGCTTATGGTGTCGGACCCGCCGCCTACCGTAGCGCCCGACAGCTTCCTTCAGATACCGCCGTTCCCTTGTAGGAATGAGCCTGCTCGCGATAGCGGTGTGTCAGTAACGGTAAAGGTGACTGACACACCGCTATCGCGAGCAGGCTCACTCCTACAGGGATGTGTGGTGGTTATTCGCCGGTGGCGATACCGCGCGAAGGCTCGTTGATCCACTCGCTCCACGACCCGGCATACAACGATCCCAACGGATAACCCGCCAGACACAAGGCAAACAGGTTGTGACACGCCGTCACGCCGGACCCGCAATACGCAACCAGATCCGCTGGCGAACGCTCACCGAGCTTCGCGGCAAAACGCTGCTTGAGTTGATCCACCGGCAGGAATCGTCCATCGCCGCCGAGGTTGTCGGTGAACGCCGCGCATTGCGCACCGGGAATATGCCCGGCAACCGGATCAATCGGCTCGACCTCACCTTTGAAACGCGGCAAAGCCCGGGCATCGATCAACGTCAGCGCCGGTTGACCAAGCCGCTGTTGCAGTTGCTCGGCGCTGAGCAGCAGGCGGGTGTCCGGCTGGCCACTGAAATTGCCACGGGTAACCGTCTGCGCATCCAGGCTCAACGGGAGCCCCGCCGCATGCCACGCCTTGAGCCCGCCATCGAGAATGAACACACCGTCGCGCTTGCCCAGCCACGCCAGCAACCACCACGCCCGCGCCGCGTAGGCACCGGGACCGTCGTCGTACAAAACCACGTCGCTGTCGTTGTTGATGCCCCACGCCTGCAGCCGCTCGATCAACGCCGCAGGTTCGGGCAACGGGTGACGGCCAGTCACGCCTTTGACCACTTTACCGCTGAGGTCACGCTCTAGGTCAGCAAAGCTCGCCCCGGCAATGTGCCCTTCGGCATAGCTGCGCTGACCGTAGTCCGGGTCTTCGAGGGCAAAACGACAATCGAGAATCACCAGCCCTGACTGTTCCTTGCGGTTATCCAGCGTTTGCGGGCTGATCAGTTGCGCAATCGGCATAACGGGCTCCTGAGGTATTTCAACAGAACGGTTTATTTCACGTCTTCGAGGGCCTGGGCCAGCGGCACGTAGAATTCCTCGAACAACGCATTGACCTCGTCACGCGCCTGCTCGGTGACAAACCCGGCTTCAAGCACCAGCACCTGATACACGCCACGTTTAATAGCTTGTTCACTGAGGTGGTTGGAGTTCTCGCGGGTGGTGCACAGGAAGCGCACCCAGGACGTCAGGATGATCCAGGCATTGAGGGTCAGGGACTCGATCTGCACGCGATCCATATCAAGGATCCCGGCGGCAACAAAACCTTCGTAGATCGCCGCGCCCTGAATCACGCAGCGCTGTGAAAAGCGCCGATAGCGGGCGGCCAGTTCCGGATCGCTGTCGAGCAGATGCTCCAGATCGCGGTGCAGAAAGCGGTAGCGCCACATCGCCGAGAGCAATTCCTTGAGATAGAAACGCTTGTCCTCGACCGTCGCCGCGCGCCCCTGCGGCGGACGCAGAAAGCTGTCCACGAGGCTTTCATACTCACTGAACAACACGGCGATGATCGCCTGCTTGTTGGGGAAGTGGTAGTACAGATTGCCCGGAGAAATCTCCATGTGGGCGGCAATATGATTGGTGCTGATGCTGCGCTCGCCCTGCTGATTGAACAGCTCAAGGCTGTTCAGCACGATACGCTCGCTGGTTTTTATTCGTGGGGCCATGGCTTGAGCTTTAATTCAGAGTGCGTTGGGGGGCATCTTACGACCTAACCGGAAATGGATAAAACACTGCCGTGCAAGGAAGTCATTTGACTTTCTAGAGCATAGACTCTAAAAAGTTCATCACTACAATAAATCCGGAGCAGACCATGACTGCCGACATTGCCTACCTGCAAACGCTGCAACAACCGCTAGCCGAACTGGACCGGTTGTTCGAGGCGCAGCGGGCTGCGTATGCCGCCAATCCGATGCCACCCGCCGCCCAGCGCCAGCAATGGCTCAAGGCCCTGAGTGATTTGCTCAGCAACGAGCGTCAGGCCTTGATCGAGGCGATCAGCTCCGATTTCAGCCATCGCAGCGCCGACGAAACCTTGCTCGCCGAACTGATGCCGAGCCTGCACGGCATTCATTACGCCAGCCGCCATCTCAAAGGCTGGATGAAAGCCTCGCGGCGCAAGGTTGGTGTGGCATTCCAGCCGGCCTCGGCGAAAGTGGTGTATCAACCATTGGGCGTGGTTGGCGTCATCGTGCCGTGGAACTACCCGTTGTATCTGGCCGTCGGCCCACTGGTCGGCGCCTTGGCGGCGGGTAACCGGGTGATGCTCAAACTCAGTGAATCAACCCCTGCCACCGGCCTATTGCTCAAGGAACTGCTGGCGCGGATCTTCCCCGAAGACCTGGTCTGCGTGGTGCTCGGTGAAGCCGACATCGGCGTGGCGTTCTCGCGCTTGCGCTTCGACCACTTGCTGTTTACCGGCGCCACCAGCATCGGCAAACACGTGATGCGCGCCGCCGCCGAAAACCTGACCCCGGTCACCCTGGAACTGGGCGGCAAGTCGCCGGCCATCGTCTCCCGCGATGTGCCGCTCAAAGATGCCGCCGAGCGCATAGCCTTCGGTAAAACCCTCAACGCCGGTCAGACCTGCGTTGCCCCGGATTACGTGCTGGTGCCGGAAGACCGGGTCGGTGCTTTTGTCGAAGCCTATCGCCAGGCGGTGCAGGGCTTTTACCCGACACTCACCGACAATCCGGACTACACGGCGATCATCAACGAACGCCAACTGGCGCGGCTCAACGGCTATGTAAGCGACGCCACCAGCAAGGGCGCGCTGTTGATTCCGCTGTTCGAGCAGGGCCAGGGCCGGCGCATGCCGCACAGCGTGCTGCTGAATGTCAGCGATGAGATGACGGTGATGCAGGACGAAATCTTCGGCCCGCTGCTACCGATCGTGCCGTATCAGGACCTGGAGCAGGCATTTGCTTACATCAATCAGCGGCCACGTCCTCTGGCTCTTTACTACTTTGGCTACGACAAACGCGAACAGAACCGGGTGCTACACGAAACTCATTCCGGCGGTGTGTGCCTGAACGACACCTTGCTGCATGTGGCTCAGGACGATATGCCGTTCGGTGGCATCGGCGCTTCGGGCATGGGCCACTACCACGGTCACGAAGGCTTCCTGACCTTCAGCAAAGCCAAAGGCGTGCTGATTAAACAGCGCTTCAACGCAGCCCGACTGATTTACCCGCCCTACGGCACATCGATTCAGAAACTGATCCAGAAGCTGTTCATTCGCTAAACCTTTGTCACCGCCGGGTAATAACAACAATGCACCCAAGCCTGACCGAAACACCTGCACTGTCGCGCCGTAGCCTGCTGAAATTCAGCCTCGGCGCCACGGCGTTTCTCGCCACCGCCGGACTCGGCGCCAGCCTCAGCGGCTGTTCGTCGAGCGTCGCGGCCAACGGCTTTGTCTCATTGCGCGACGGCGATCTGCTGTTCCTGCGCGCACTGATTCCGGTGATGCTCGACGGCGCCGTGGCAGCCGAGAGGATGCCAGGCGCGGTTGATGGCACGCTCAAGTCGCTGGACTACAGCCTCGATCACCTGTCGCCGGAAATGCTCAAGCTCACCCGGCAACTGTTCGATGTACTCGGCATGGCCGTGACGCGCGGGCCACTCACCGGGATCTGGGGCAGTTGGGAGAACGCCAGTGCCGAGGCCATGCGGCATTTCCTTGATCGCTGGGAAAACAGCTCATTGAGTTTGTTGCGCATGGGACATAGCTCGTTGCAGCAGATGGTGATGATGGCTTGGTACACCCGCGCCGAATCCTGGGCGCATTGCGGTTATCCCGGGCCGCCTTCGGTCTGAGACCGAGTCGCGCCTATCGCGAACAAGCTCACTCCTACAGGGGATCGCATTTCAAATGTAGGAGCGAGCCTGTTCGCGATGAGGCCCGCCAGAACAACAAAAACAAGAGAACCTGATCGATGCCCGTACCCGACCCGTTCCGCGAAGGCCTCGCCCGAGGCTGGAAAACCTACAACGGCGCACAGCTGAGCGACGACCTCACCCTTGAGGCCGACGTCGCCATCATCGGCAGCGGCGCCGGTGGCGGCACCACGGCAGAAATCCTCAGCGCCGCCGGCTACAAAGTGTTGCTGATCGAAGAAGGCCCGCTGAAAACGAGCTCCGACTTCAAAATGCTCGAAGACAAGGCCTACAGCAGCCTTTATCAGGAAGGCATCGGGCGCATGAGCAAGGACGGCGCGATCACCATTCTTCAGGGCCGCGCGGTCGGCGGCACGACGCTGATCAACTGGACCTCGAGCTTTCGCACCCCAGAGCCGACCCTCGAACACTGGGCCAAGGAACACAACGTCAAAGGCCACAGCCCTGCCGAGATGGCGCCGTGGTTCGAGAAAATGGAGCAGCGCCTCGGCGTCGCCCCGTGGAGGGTGCCACCCAATGCCAACAACGACGTGATCCGTAAAGGCTGCGAGCAACTGGGCTATAGCTGGCACGTGATCCCACGTAACGTGCGCGGCTGCTGGAACCTTGGTTACTGCGGCATGGGCTGCCCGACCAACGCCAAGCAATCGATGATGGTCACGACCATTCCAGCGACCCTGGAAAAGGGCGGCGAGCTGCTTTATCTGGCCCGCGCGGAGAAGCTGCTGATCAACGGCGACAAGGTCACTGGCCTGCAATGCGTGGCGATGGACGAACGTTGCGTCACGCCGACCGGACGCAAAATCACGGTCAAGGCGCGGCATTACGTGCTCGCCGGCGGCGGCATCAACAGCCCGGCACTGCTGCTGCGTTCGGATGCTGCGGACCCACATAAAACCCTGGGAAAACGTACCTTCCTGCACCCGGTGAACATGTCCGCAGCGCGCTTCGACGAAGTCATCAACCCGTTTTACGGGGCGCCGCAGTCGATCTACTCCGACCATTTCCAGTGGAAGGACGGCACCAGCGGGCCGATGGCCTTCAAGCTCGAAGTGCCGCCGTTGCATCCGGCCTTGGCTGCCACCCTGCTCGGCGGCTTTGGCGCAGAGAGCGCGCAACACATGGCGGACCTGCCGCACACCCACGCCATGCTGGCCTTGCTGCGTGACGGTTTTCACCCGGACAGCACGGGCGGTGCAGTCGAGCTGCGTGGCGATGGTTCGCCGGTACTCGACTATCAGGTGTCACCCTATGCCTGGGAAGGCCTGCGCCGGGCCTTTCACGTCATGGCCGAAATCCAGTTTGCCGGCGGCGCAAAAGCGGTGATGCCGATGCACGCCGACGCCCGTTACGTGAAAACCCTGGCCGAAGCGCGCCCGCTGATCGATGGTTTGAGCCTCGAGTTGTATCGCACGCGACTCGGCAGCGCTCACGTCATGGGCGGTTGCGCAATGGGCGAAGAGCCGAAAAGTGCAGTCACCGACAGTCTCGGCCGGCATCATCAACTGGCTAATCTGTCGATTCACGACGGCTCGCTGTTCCCTACCAGCATCGGCGCCAACCCGCAGCTATCGGTGTATGGCCTGACCGCGCAACTGGCGACTTCCCTCGCCGATCGGCTGAGAAACCCGTGAAAAAACCGATTAATCGCCTCGTCTATAGTGCTTTCTTACCCAACAGGCGACTTGGCCGACCGGGACGGCTGCGATACCATCCGACTCCCCAACGGACTCCCGCCAGGACGACGCGATGAACCGAGTGTTGTACCCAGGTACCTTCGACCCTATTACCAAGGGCCATGGCGATCTGGTCGAACGCGCCTCGCGCCTGTTCGACCACGTGATTATTGCAGTCGCTGCCAGCCCGAAGAAAAACCCGCTGTTCCCGCTGGAACAACGGGTAGAACTGGCTCGCGAAGTGACCAAACACCTGCCGAACGTGGAAGTGGTCGGTTTCTCGACACTGCTGGCGCATTTCGCCAAAGAGCAGAATGCCAACGTGTTCCTGCGCGGTCTGCGTGCGGTGTCGGACTTCGAATACGAATTCCAGCTGGCCAACATGAACCGTCAGTTGGCCCCGGATGTGGAGAGCCTGTTTCTCACGCCGTCCGAGCGTTATTCGTTCATTTCCTCGACGCTCGTGCGGGAAATTGCCGCGCTGGGCGGCGATATCAGCAAGTTCGTCCACCCGGCCGTGGCTGATGCGTTGACCCTACGCTTCAAGAAGTAGGAGCTGCCGAAGGCTGTGATCTTTTGCTTTTAAAAGATTGCAGTCTCGTGCCCTTGATCGCAGCCGCGTGCACTGCGCTCGCCAATGCGGCACAATTGCGCGCATTGATTTATAGCGCCCGGGCCTGCCGCCCCGGCTGGAGTTAGCATGTCCCTGATCATCACCGACGATTGCATCAACTGCGACGTCTGCGAACCCGAGTGCCCGAACGCCGCCATCTCCCAAGGCGAAGAGATCTACGTGATCGACCCGAACCTGTGCACCCAGTGCGTCGGCCACTACGACGAACCACAATGCCAGCAGGTCTGCCCGGTGGATTGCATTCCGCTGGACGAAGCGCATCCGGAGACTGAAGAACAGTTGATGGAGAAATACCGCAAGATTACCGGCAAGGCTTGAGTCTTCCAGCGCCTGTACAGACGCCATCGCGAGCAGGCTCACTCCTACATTGGAACGCATTTCAACTGTAGGAGTGAGCCTGCTCGCGATGAGGCCGTCAGCCACACAGGAAATCCCTGATCAGCTTACTCGCGCTGCTCAAACCCCTCCCCGATACACCCCAGGCACCGCACAAAAGCGGCTTTAGCCGGATCAACTACCAGCGCCTGCCCGGCATCGCCCACCCCGCCGCCCAGTGCGGTAAACGGCAACGACACGACGAACGCCCCCGCACCGATCACCGTCGCCACCACCAATAAAGGTCGGGCAATCAGCAAGTCGCCGATCATCGCGTAGGCCGGTGGATTCTGGATGGTGTAGCGCGGGTCACCGCTGCCGTTTTCCGTGGCCTGAACAGCCAGACTGGAACACAGCAGCAGCGCAACAAAGAGGATTTGCAAGGATTTCATGGCACGATCCTTCGGGCTGAACAGTGAGAGCACTCACTATAGACCGTAGGACTTTTTCAGCCTGTTGTCTCAGGTCTGGCAGCGCGGGCAGAACACACTGGCACGCTGGCCGAGCTTCACTTCACGCAAACCGGTACCGCAGACCTTGCAGTGTTCACCGCCACGGCCATAGACAAACAGTTCCTGTTGGAAATACCCCGGCTGACCGTCGCCGCCAATGAAATCGCGCAGCGTCGTACCTCCGCGCTCGATGGCAGCGGCCAGAATGCGTTTGATCTCGATCGCCAGCTTCAGATAGCGCCCCCGGGAAATGCCCCCGGCCTCGCGGCGCGGATCAATCCCGGCGGCGAACAGCGCTTCGGTCGCGTAAATATTGCCGACCCCGACCACCACTGCGTTGTCCATGATGAACGGCTTGACCGCCATCGACCGCCCGCGTGATAGCTGAAACAAGCGCTCGCCATCGAACAGATCGGTCAGTGGCTCAGGCCCCAAGCGAATCAGCAGTTCATGGTTGAGCGGGTCGTTGCTCCACAGCATCGCGCCGAACCGGCGCGGATCGGTGTAGCGCAGCGCCAGCCCTGACTCCAGCTCGATATCGACATGTTCATGCTTGAGCGCCGGCAAACCGGCTTCGACCAGACGCAAATTACCCGACATGCCCAAGTGGCTGATCAGCGTGCCGACTTCGGCGTTGATCAGCAGATACTTGGCGCGACGCTCGACCAGCACGATGCGCTGCCCCGACAGGCGCACATCAAGGTCTTCGGGGATCGGCCAGCGCAACCGCCGGTCACGCACGATTACCCGACTGACACGCTGGCCTTCCAGGTGCGGAGCAATCCCGCGACGGGTGGTTTCGACTTCCGGCAGTTCAGGCATAGCGTCCTCGAATCAATGCGCGCCGAGGTCGCGGATCGTTTGTTTGAGGGTTTCGAAGTCGTAATCCGACAGCCCTACATAATCGAGTACCAACGGCCCGACGGCGTTCCATTCGAAATCTTCGGTCTGGTTGCCCAACACGCGGTAAGACGCACAAATGTGCTCGGCCATTTTCAGGATTGCCAGCAGGTTTTTCAGCTGACTGTTGCGCGACGACTCATCACTGAAGATCGCCAGGGCATTGTGGTGATTGGCAATCGCCGCACTGACATGCTCCGGCAGACGCCAGGACTTGGCGGTGTAGTAGCCGACCACGGCGTGGTTGGTGTTGAACTCGCTGTTCTCGGTGTCGACGACACGACATTCGGCGCTGGCATTGGCGTAGGCGGTTTCCAGCACCGACATGTAGTTAGGAAAGCGCTGCAGCATCAGCGGCACGCCACAGTCGTGGAACAGGCCCAAGGCATACGCCTCATCGCCGGCCTGAGTGCCGACACGCTTGGCCAGCGTCAGGCAGGTCATCGCCACGTCCTGGGCGGTGTCCCAGAAACGGTTGAGGGTGACGATGGTGTCGTCGTTCATCTCGCCCTTGATCGACTGCGCGTTGATCAGGTTGATGATCGAGCGGCTGCCCAACAGGTTCACCGCACGCTGGATCGAGGTGATCTTGTTGCTCAAGCCGTAATACGGCGAATTGACGATCTTCAGCAACGAGCCGGACAGGCCAGGATCCTGGGCGATCAGCTTGGCGATCACCTCCAGGTCCGGGTCGGGCATGTACTGCTCCATTTGCAGATCCACCATGATCTGCGGTTGCGCAGGCACGCTGATGCCTTGCAGCGATTGTTGAATCTGTTCGGTGGTCAGCTCTTGGGACATAAGTACACACTCTGGGACAGGCGGCGATTCTAACCGCTGAAACCGCAGGGCGACACACCGATGGGCACATCGCAGGAACTTTCATTCAAGCTCAGGCTTCGGATTTTGTAAGGCCCGCTGGACAGTTTCTGTCCGACGCGGCAACAAATTCCCGCAGACTCAGGAGCTTATCGATGGCCACTTCCCTAAACGGCAAGCGCGTCGCTTTTTTGGTAACCGATGGTTTCGAACAAGTTGAATTGACAGGTCCCAAGCAAGCGCTGGAACAGGCTGGCGCGCAGGTCGACATCCTTTCGGCCGAGGCTGGCAAGGTCAAAAGCTGGAATCACGACAAACCGGCAGACGATTTCAAGGTCGACCAGACCTTCCAGGCCGCCAGCAGCGAGCAGTACGACGCGATCGTCCTGCCGGGCGGCGTGCAGAACTCCGACACCATCCGCATTGATCAGGACGCCCAGCACCTGGTCAAGACCGGCGCCTCTGCCGGCAAACCGATTGCGGTGATTTGCCATGGCGGATGGCTGCTGATTTCCGCCGGGCTGGTCAACGGCAAGACCATGACCAGTTACAAGACACTCAAGGATGATCTGGTGAATGCCGGGGCCAACTGGGTCGATAAAGAAGTGGTCAAGGATGGTCACCTGATCAGCAGCCGTCAGCCGGATGATATTCCGGCGTTCAGCAAGGAGCTGATCACCGCGCTGTCGGCGTAGCATTCGAGGCCGCCTCGCGTGCAAGCTCGCTCACACATTAGATGTTGGATCGACACAAGGTCCCTGTGGGAGCGAGCTTGCTCGCGAAGAGGCCATCAGCGTTTCATCGCTCATCAAACCCGGCACAAGTCGCAACACGCTATACTCCCGCTCTTTTTTCCGGAGCGACGTCATGTCCCTGCCTAGCTTGCGCCTCAAAGCCAACGCCGACCGTCGCCTGCGCGCCGGTCACTTGTGGGTCTACAGCAACGAAATCGATGTAGCCGCCACCCCGCTGCACGGCTTCAATGCCGGCGACCAGGCCATCCTCGAAGCCGCTGGCGGCAAGCCGTTGGGCATCGTGGCGATGAGCCCGAACAACCTGATCTGCGCCCGCCTGCTGTCGCGCGATATTAAAGTTGCGCTGGACAAGTCGCTGCTGGTGCACCGTCTGAACGTGGCCCTGTCACTGCGCGAGCGCCTGTTCGACAAACCGTTCTATCGTCTGGTCTACGGTGACTCCGACCTGTTGCCAGGCCTGGTCGTTGACCGTTTCGGCGACATCCTTGTGGTGCAGATTGCCTCGGCGACCATGGAAGCGCACAAAGATGACGTGATCGCGGCCCTGACCCAAGTGCTCAAGCCAAGCGGCATCCTGTTCAAGAACGACTCCGCCGCCCGTGATGCCGAAGGCCTCAACCGCTACGTCGAAACCGTGTTCGGCCTGGTGCCGGAGTGGGTGGCGCTGGAAGAGAACGGCGTGAAATTCGAAGCCCCGGTCATTCAGGGGCAGAAAACCGGCTGGTTCTACGACCACCGCATGAACCGTGCACGCCTGGCCCCTTATGCCAAAGGCAAACGCGTTCTCGACCTCTATAGCTACATCGGTGGCTGGGGTGTGCAGGCTGCGGCATTCGGCGCCAGCGAAGTGTTCTGCGTCGATGCTTCGGCTTTCGCTCTCGACGGTGTTGAGCGCAACGCTGCGCTGAACGGTTTCGCCGACAAAATGACCTGCATCGAAGGCGACGTCTTCGAAGCCTTGAAAGAGCTGAAAGCCAGCGAAGAGCGCTTCGACGTGATCGTGGCTGACCCGCCAGCGTTCATCAAACGCAAGAAAGACATGAAAAACGGCGAAGGCGCCTACCGTCGCCTGAACGAGCAAGCCATGCGCCTGCTCAACAAGGACGGCATCCTGGTCAGCGCGTCGTGCTCGATGCACCTGCCGGAAGATGACCTGCAGAACATCCTGCTGACCAGCGCCCGTCACCTGGATCGCAACATCCAGTTGCTCGAGCGTGGTGGCCAGGGTCCGGATCACCCGGTGCACCCTGCCATCGCCGAAACACGCTACATCAAGAGCATCACCTGCCGCCTGCTGCCAAACAGCTGATTTTATGCGGATAACGGGGAGCCAGCAGGCTCTCCGTTCTGGTTTCTGGCATCGCCCTTCCCTTCGCTATCTTCCTGGACTTCCTACAACTATATTCCCGCAGACATGCAGGACATTTCCTTACGTCTTTTAATTACTGAAACTTGCCCTACAAGTTTATTTCCAGCTAAAGATTGCTCCGACAAAATTACTGGAAATTTCCTACCTAATATCCCCTTGCCAATAATCCATTACAAACTATTATGAAGTTGTCACCACGAGGTGACTTCAACTATCAATGAACAAGGAGTTCACATCATGAAAAGTATTTCTCTGGAAAGTAAAAAAATCGCAAACCTGGCTTTTCTGGTTGCCCCTAAAGCCCGTTAAGTAAGTCAGGACGCTGGGGAGTGCCGGCAACCCGGCGTCCTTTTGACTTCTTCCAGAGTGAAACGATCAATATGCACATCAATCCTTACTTGTTTATATTGCCGCGCCAGACCGGACAAGTTGTGTGGAATTATAAAAACCATACACAACACGAACTTGATCTGAACTATGCAACTCGCCTTGCGCAACTAATCAACGACCCTCAACTTTTCGACGCGCACAACATAATAGACACACAACTATTGAGCGCAGATATTCTGACCGTTTCAAAAATAGACAATCCGCCATGGGGCTGGGATGAGTTGTCGAAGATTTATCACATCGGCACACAAAATATTCCCTGCGAACATACCCCACAGAATATTCACGAGTGGTCCAGGCAATATCTGGCGCACTGCAACGAAGTACTGGCCACCCCACAGCCTGCTGCAGACCGCCCGACGCCAGCACCCGAGCAGCGTATCGCCCTGCCTGCGCCGTGCGCTTTGAATAACGACCGCCTGGGAAATGTTCTGCTCCAGCGCAAAACCTGCCGCTCCTATACAGGTGCAGCGATAACGCTGAAGGACGTCGGCACCCTGCTTTACCTTTCCCTCGGTTATCTCCATGAACGAGACAATGATCGCGACGACAGCATCGCCCAAGGACTAAGCGCACGGCGAAGCAGTCCTTCCGCGGGGGGCCTGAACGCTTGCGAAGGCTTCCTCCTGGTGCAGAACGTCGATGGCCTGGAGCCCGGCATCTATGCCTATCATCCGGCCGACCACACCCTGAGCCGGATCAATCCGCTGCCTCAACCAGCGCTGGGCCAATTGCTCGGCGGTCAGCACTTCATCAACAACCTGCCGCTAGGGTTGTTCATCACCGCCCGTTTTGACCGGCTCTGGTGGAAGTACGAACATTCGCGGGCCTATCGCATGGCCTTCGTTGAAGCGGGCCACTTGTCGCAAACCTTTCAACTGGTCGCCACGGCACTGGGCCTCAACACCTGGCTGACCGGCGCATTTGCCGACCAGCAGGTCGAAGCACTGCTCAATCTCGAGGGCAGCGCTGAACAACCGCTGTTCTTTGTTGGCTGTGGACAAAGCGACGGGCAAGTGATGTGCCACGAGATGCGCGAGCTGTTGCGCGAGGGACAGGCATGACCCTGTCGATGGCCGACTCTGATCAAGCGCCGGTCTCCTGGGCGCTCAAATTCACCTTGGGAGACTGGGAAAGCCGGGCCTCGGTGCGCAGCAGTACCCATGACTATCAATTGCCCGACGATGTGCCGCTGCAACTGCAAACCCGCCACTGGTTCCCGCCGGCATTTCTGCCTTATCTGGCACATCCGGCCATCCAGGCGGCGGGGCGCGACGTACAGCATCGACTGGCAGCCAACCATCTGGTGCATTTTCTCGATTACACCACCTTGCTTGAACACCGCATCGTCAATCGTGCAGTGGAAGTCATCGTGCACCGGGAACTGCCTCTTTATGTGCCTCTGCCGATGAAGCACGCCGCGCTGCAGCTCTACACCGACGAGGGTTATCACGCGCTGTTCTCCAATCGCCTCGCCGAACAGATCGCCGCGTTCTACGGGTTCACCGGACGTCCGACGATTCCGAAGCGCATCAGCCGCCTCAACGCACTGATCGCCCGCACCCCGGAAAACAACCGGCCACTGGCATGGTTTCTGCTCGGTTTCGTCTCGGAAACCATCATTGCCCGCGAACTGCTGGACGTCTGCCGCGACAGCCTGGTGTCCAGCGTCAACGACATGCTGCGCGACCACCTGACTGACGAAGCCCGCCACAGCCGCTACTTCAGCGAGGTGTTCCATTATTTCTGGCTGTCGATGAACAGCCGCCAGCGTGCGTTTGTGAGCCGGACACTGCTGGAGATCATCGGGATTTTTTTCGAGGCCGACGAACGCTGGCTGCAACAGAGCCTGCGAGGGGCAGGCATCGCCGACAGTGACGTGAAACAAATCGTCGGCGGCATGGCAACGGTGCAAGCCAACCGGGCCCGTGCACGATCAGGCGCCATCGCAACGCTGGACGCACTACGCAAGGCCGGTTTTTTCGCACTTCCCCATAACCAGAAACTTTTCGCCAAGGCGGGACTGATCGATGGATAAAGGACAATCCTTGGCAACCACCAGGCAGCGCCGCGCCGCTGTCAGCCTGTTGCTGGCCATGGTGCTGCTGGGTGTGTTTCCACTGGACGTGCTGCTGCCCTCCTTTCCGGCAATGGCGACGCACTTTCTCCGTTCACCGGCAGACATCGCACTGTCCATCAGCCTGTTCGCCGTGGGGATCGCGTTTGCCCAGCTCTTGATCGGCCCCCTCTCGGACGTGATCGGGCGCAAGGGCCTGTTACTCGCCGGCATGAGCGTATCGATGCTGGGTGCGTTCGGTTGCGTGATGACCTCCGATTACACGCTATTCCTGGTGTTTCGGGTGATGCAGGCCTTGGGCTGTGGATGTTTCGTGCTGTCGCAGGCACTGGTGCAGGATCTGTTCGAAGGTGAAGAGCGCGACCGGTTACGGATCCTGATGGTCACGGCGACCGGGATATTCATTTCGGTATCGCCGCTGGCCGGGACTTTTCTCCAGGCGACACTTGGTTGGCGCGGCAGCTTCTGGATCTTTTCCGCACTGTCCGCCATGGTGCTGATCAAGGCCTGGCTGTTTTTACCGAGCAGCCGTCCGGCCTCAGGTGGTCCGCCGACCGGCTTCATTCAATCCTACCGGCGCGTGCTGGGGGACTTCGAGTTTGTCGGCTACTGGCTGATTTCGGCGTTTGCCTTCGCCTGCCACTTCTCGTTCATCGTGATTTCGCCGCTGATTTTCATGGACCAACTGCAACTCGCGCCTTACGACTTTTCGCTGATCCTGCTGGTTTACGGTGCGGCATATGTTGTCGGCGGGATCATCGCCGCGGTACTCAATCGACGCATCACCCCGGTTCAGCAAATCTTCACCGGGCTGAGTCTGATACTGCTGTCGGGACTGGCAATGCTGTACCTGGCAGCCAATCATGTGTTGGCGCCGGCCACGGTGTTGATCCCGATGCTGATCTGCACCGCCGGCACCACCATTGCCCGCCCAGCCGCCACCTCTAGGGCCATGGGCCTGTTTCCTGAGAACGCCGGCACATCGGCCTCGGCGGGCAGTACGATCATCTTTATTTGTGGCGGCCTGATCAGCGCATTGATCAGCCTCAGTCCGGCCAATCTGCAATTGACGCTGGGCTACAGCTTTGTGCTGCTGAGCGCGATCGCGCTGGTGCTCAACAACCGGCTCAGCCGTCGCGCGAAAAACCTTGAAGGCAACGTCATGGCGCAGACCGGCGGTGATTAAACCCGCCGATCGTCATCCCATACACGCCGTCGGCACTGGAACAACGCTTTGCGCCATTCCCTCCAGACGCCAGCGGTGTAGAATCGGCTGATTCATCGCCATTCATCCCCCGGCGGGTTTATGAGCTCAGGCTGAGACCAGCGGCGATCCCGCAACGTCATCGGCAACTTCACGGACACACGGCCATTTCTGAGTGTTCCAGACGTCAATAGAAGCTCACTCCCCTTTGATACCTGATTAGCCGCCCGGAGTGCTCCATGCCAGATTACCGCTCGAAAACATCCACCCACGGCCGCAACATGGCCGGTGCCCGCGCACTGTGGCGCGCCACGGGGATGAAAGATGACGACTTCAAAAAGCCGATCATCGCCATTGCCAACTCGTTTACCCAGTTCGTACCGGGCCACGTGCACCTGAAGGACCTCGGTCAATTGGTCGCCCGTGAAATCGAACGCGCCGGTGGCGTGGCCAAGGAATTCAACACCATCGCCGTGGATGACGGCATCGCCATGGGCCACGACGGCATGCTGTATTCGCTGCCGAGTCGCGAAATCATCGCCGACTCCGTCGAGTACATGGTCAACGCCCACTGCGCCGACGCCATCGTCTGCATCTCCAACTGCGACAAGATCACCCCGGGCATGCTGATGGCTGCCTTGCGCCTGAACATTCCGGTGATCTTCGTTTCCGGCGGCCCGATGGAAGCCGGCAAGACCAAACTCGCTTCCCACGGCCTCGACCTTGTCGATGCCATGGTGATCGCCGCCGACGCCAGCGCTTCTGACGAGAAAGTCGCTGAGTACGAGCGCAGCGCCTGCCCGACCTGCGGTTCGTGCTCCGGCATGTTCACCGCCAACTCGATGAACTGTCTGACCGAAGCACTGGGTCTGGCATTGCCCGGCAACGGTTCGACCCTCGCCACCCACAGCGACCGCGAACAACTGTTCCTGCAGGCCGGCCGCACCATCGTCGAGCTGTGCAAACGCTACTACGGCGAGAACGATGAGTCGGTATTGCCGCGCAACATCGCCAACTTCAAGGCGTTCGAGAACGCGATGATGCTCGACATCGCCATGGGCGGCTCGACCAATACCATCCTGCACTTGCTCGCTGCCGCTCAGGAAGCCGAGATCGATTTCGACCTGCGCGACATCGACCGTCTCTCGCGCAGCGTCCCGCAACTGTGCAAAGTGGCGCCGAACATCCAGAAGTACCACATGGAAGACGTGCACCGCGCTGGCGGTATCTTCAGCATCCTCGGTTCGCTGGCCCGTGGTGGCCTGCTGCACACCGACCTGCCGACCGTGCACAGCCGCAGCATGGAAGAAGCCATCGCCAAGTGGGACATCACCCAGACCGACGATGAAGCCGTGCACCACTTCTTCAAGGCCGGCCCTGCCGGTATTCCGACACAGACGGCGTTCAGCCAGTCGACCCGTTGGGAAACCCTCGATGACGACCGTGAGAACGGCTGCATCCGCAGCTTCGAACACGCCTATTCGCAAGAAGGTGGTTTGGCCGTGCTGTACGGCAACATCGCGCTCGATGGCTGCGTGGTGAAAACCGCCGGCGTTGACGAGTCGATCCACGTCTTCGAAGGCAACGCGAAGATCTTTGAAAGCCAGGACAGCGCCGTACGCGGCATCCTCGCTGACGAAGTGAAGGAAGGCGACATCGTCATCATTCGCTACGAAGGCCCGAAAGGCGGCCCGGGCATGCAGGAAATGCTCTACCCGACGTCGTACCTGAAATCCAAAGGTCTGGGCAAAGCCTGTGCGCTGCTCACCGACGGTCGTTTCTCCGGCGGCACGTCGGGTCTGTCGATCGGCCACGCTTCGCCAGAAGCAGCAGCCGGCGGCGCGATCGGTCTGGTGCAGGACGGCGACAAGGTGCTGATCGACATTCCGAACCGCTCGATCAACCTGTTGGTCAGCGACGAAGAACTGGCCGCACGCCGTGCCGAACAGGACAAGAAAGGCTGGAAACCGGTCGAGGTGCGTCCACGCAAAGTGACCACCGCCCTCAAGGCCTACGCCCTGCTGGCGACCAGTGCCGACAAGGGTGCTGTGCGTAACAAAGCGATGCTCGACGGGCTGTAAGCGTCAAATCGCCGAAACAAAAATGCCCCGCCAAGTGCGGGGCATTTTTTTGTTTGAAGAATGAAAACCCGATCCCTGTAGGAGCTGCCGAAGGCTGCGATCTTTTGATCTTGCCCTTAAAACAAGATCAAAAGATCGCAGCCTTCGGCAGCTCCTACAGGGGATTATTGGATTTCCTCAGGCTTGACGATCACCCAGTTCTTGTCCGCCGTCACCGGCAAACCTTCCTTGGCCTGCGCCGCCGCATGCTTGGCCATCATGCCGTTCAACTGCGTCATGTACTTGTCCTTGCGGTTGATCCACAAGTGAATACCGCCCTTGGCCACATCGACATCGTGGAACAGCATGTAACCGTCGCTGGTCGGGGTATCGCCACCGACCAATACCGGTTTTTTCCATTCATCGATGTAGGTCAGAATCGCTGCGTGCTTGCCGGCCATCCACGTCGCCGGCGTCCACAGATACGGCGTCAGTTCGAGCCCAAGGTTGGCCTTCTCGTCATATTTGCCGGCGGTGATCTGCTTGCGTGCCGTGGTCAGTTCGTTGGTTTCGCGGTTCTTCAGCAGCGTGGTCACGCCAATGACGTTCTGCGGTTTGACGTTGTAGCCATACTTCGGATCCGCCGCGACCATACGCACCAGCTCCTCAGAGGCGGCGGTCATCACATAGACCTCGATGCCGTTCTCCATCAGCTTGTTGTACAGCTCTTGCTGGCCGGTGAAGATCTTCGGCGGATTGACGTCGAGTTTCTTGACCACATCGCCTTCGTAGTAAGTCGCTGGCACCGGCTTGCCCGAAGCCATCAGCTCATCGACGTAGCCTTTGAGTTCCTTGAGGGTGAAACCGGAGAACACCTGCGCCACCCACGGGTAGCAGACCATGTCGTCGACTTCGCAGAGGCGATAGTAGTAACTGAACAGGCTTTCCTTGTGGTCGGCGGTGTCCTTGAACGGCATCAGTTTCAGGGAAGGGTCGAGTTTGTCGCGGGTGATCAGGCCCTTGTTTTCCATGAACGGCAACAAGGATTCTTCGAGGTCGTAGCGGTAACTGGTGTTGTCCATGTCGAACACCGCGTAGTTACCCTTGTTGGCGTTGGCGGCGATCATCGCGTCCAGCGCCTTGGCCTGATCGGCCGGCCAGTGTTTCAGGTCAGTAGCGAACGCCTGAGTGGCCAGACCCATGCCCACAGTCAGTGCGACAGCCAGAAATTTCGGTGCGAACTTCATAAGCCTCTTCTCCCTGATTCAAAGAGATCGACGCTAACAAATTAGTGTGACAGTCCTCGTCTGACAGCGACCGTCCGCGTCCCTATCGCGCCAGATGCATTGCCGAGAGCGACACGGGCTTATTCCAAAAACGACGGTTGCCCTAAGATTTCGGTATTAAATCATTGCAAATCAAGCTGTTAGGCTTGCCGGTTCGCAGCAGCCCCGGAAGGCTGTTGGCACAGTCTTTCCTGGAGATATCATGAATCTACCGTTGATTCTCAACCTGCTGGTGTTCCTCGCCCTGCTCTTCGGTCTGGCACAAACCCGCCACACCACGTGGAGCCTGGCGAAAAAAGTCCTGCTCGCGCTGGTGCTGGGTGTTGCGTTCGGCGTAGCCCTGCACACCGTTTACGGTGCCGGCAACCCGGTGCTGAAAGCGTCGATCGGCTGGTTCGATCTGGTCGGCAACGGCTACGTGCAGTTGCTGCAAATGATCGTCATCCCGTTGGTGTTCGCCTCGATCCTCAGCGCCGTGGCACGCCTGCACAATGCTTCGTCGCTGGGCAAGATCAGCTTCCTGACCATCGGCACCCTGCTGTTCACCACTGCGATCGCGGCGCTGATCGGCATCGGCCTGACCAACCTGTTCGGCCTCACCGCTGAAGGTCTGGTCGCCGGCACCCAGGAAATGGCCCGTCTGCAAACCATTCAGACCGACTACGCCGGCAAGGTCGCCGACCTGAATGTGCCGCAACTGCTGCTGTCGTTCATCCCGCAAAACCCGTTTGCCGACCTTGCACGGGCCAAGCCAACCTCGATCATCAGCGTGGTGATTTTCGCCGCGTTCCTCGGAGTCGCAGCGCTGCAACTGCTCAAGGATGACGTTGAGAAAGGTCAGAAAGTGATCAACGCCATCGACACCCTGCAAGCCTGGGTGATGCGTCTGGTGCGTCTGGTGATGAAACTGACCCCGTACGGCGTGCTGGCGCTGATGACCAAAGTAGTCGCCGGTTCCAACCTGCAAGACATCATCAAACTCGGCAGTTTTGTGGTGGTGTCGTACCTCGGTCTGGGCCTGATGTTCGTCGTGCACGGTTTGCTGGTTTCCGCGGCGGGTATCAACCCGTTGCGCTTCTTCCGCAAGATCTGGCCGGTGCTGACGTTCGCGTTCACCAGCCGTTCCAGCGCCGCGAGCATTCCGCTGAGCATTGAAGCGCAGACCCGTCGTCTGGGCATTCCACAATCGGTGGCGAGTTTTGCTGCGTCGTTTGGTGCGACGATTGGCCAGAACGGTTGCGCCGGTCTGTACCCGGCGATGCTGGCAGTGATGGTTGCGCCGACAGTTGGTATCAACCCGCTGGATCCGCTGTGGATTGCGACGCTGGTGGCGATTGTGACCTTGAGTTCGGCGGGTGTTGCCGGTGTCGGTGGCGGCGCGACGTTCGCGGCGCTGATCGTGCTGCCGGCGATGGGCTTGCCGGTGTCACTGGTGGCGTTGCTGATTTCGGTTGAGCCGCTGATCGATATGGGCCGCACGGCGTTGAACGTGAGTGGTTCGATTACCGCTGGGGCGATTACCAGTCAGGTGATGCAACAGACTGATAAAGAATTGCTGGATGCGGATGAGCATGCGGAGCTGGCTCAAGCGTAATGTAAAGCAAGATCAAAAGATCGCAGCCTTCGGCAGCTCCTACAGGGAACGCGGATACCGTGTAGGAGCTGCCGCAGGCTGCGATCTTTTAAGCTTTTTCCCAGACTTCGAAGTTGTACGCGGGTTTGTCGCCTTCAGCCGGATTCGGCAGATTCGACACCAGTTTCCACTGCTCCAAATCAAACTCTGGAAACCACGCATCCCCTTCCGGGCTCAACGCGACACGGGTCAGATACAGACGATCCGCCTGCGCCAGCCCTTGCGCGTACAACTGCGCGCCGCCAATCAGCATCAGCTCATCAACGCCCTGTTCCTTCGCCCATTCCTCGGCGCGAACCACGGCAGCTTCCAGCGACGGATAAACTTCCGCACCTTCGAGCACCAGACCGGTCTGACGGCTGACCACGATGTTCAAGCGCCCCGGCAATGGCCGGCCGAGCGAATCCCAGGTCTTGCGACCCATGATGATCGGCTTGCCCAAGGTGGTGGCCTTGAAGTATTTGAAGTCCCCCGGCAGGTGCCAGGGCATGCTGTTGTCGACGCCGATCACGCGGTTTTCACCGAGGGCTGCGATCAGGCTGAGGGGGAGTGATTTAGTCATGCCGGCGAGGATACCAGAGCCTCGCTTACCCGGATAAGCGCCACAGCGGTTATGCTCTTCAATCAATTAAGCGACGGGATGCCGCGTGACTGAACTGACTCCACTGCAAAATCTCTGGCTCACCGAGACCGTGCGCCTGCGCGAAGAACACGCAGGCCCATTGGATGATCTGGAAGCCAACCGACAGGCGCGCACGGCCGGCGGCGATCTGCCGAGCCGCATTCAGCGCCGGGCTTTATGGCTGGCCGAGCGTGACGGGCTGACGGCGGCCCTCAAACACTGGCTGCAAGGTGCGCGTCTGGCGCTGGTGCTGATGGCGCTACTGGCCTGCGTCACTGGTGCAGGTATGGCATTTTCTGCGCTCGGCGACGGCACACGAGCGGTCAATATTTTCTGGGCGCTGGGCACCTTGCTCGGGGTCAATCTGATCCTCCTGCTGAGCTGGGCGCTGGGCCTGCTTTTCGCTGGCGAACACGGAGCAGCGCTCGGCCGCCTGTGGCTGTGGCTCAGCGAAAAATTTGCCCGGGACGCCAAAGCCGCGCAATTACCCCCCGCATTACTGGTCTTGCTGCAACGCCACAAACTCAATCGCTGGGCGATTGGCACGCTGGTCAATGGCCTGTGGCTGCTGATCATGTTCAGCGCGCTAAGCATGCTGATATTGATGATGGCCACTCGGCAATATGACTTCATCTGGGAAAGCACGCTGCTGGGCGCGGACTTCTTCGCGGCACTGACTGATGCGTTGACCGTCATTCCCCATGCGCTGGGCTGGAGTGCGCCGAGCGTGGACATGATTCGCGTGACGCTGGACACCGATTACAACCGCGTCCTGGTTCGCCAGATGTGGGCGATATGGCTGGTCGGCGCGGTGCTGATCTATGGCGTGCTACCCCGTCTGCTGCTGATGCTGTTCTGCCGTTGGCGCTGGAAGCGTGGTCGGGATCGCTTGCGTCTGGAGCTGAATCTGCCCGGCTACGCGCAACTGCGCGAACGTCTGATGCCGACCAGCGAACGCCTCGGCGTCAACGACCCGGAGCCGGCACAATTGCACCGCGTCGAAAGCGCCGTCGGCGAATTCGCCAGTGAAGGCGCATTGCTGGTGGCCATCGAACTTGACGAACAACGCCCATGGCCGCCCGCGCTGCCAAAGAATGTCAGCAACGCCGGCATCCTCGACAGCCGCGAATCACGCCACAAACTCCTCGAACAACTCAGCCGCTTCCCGCCGGCACGTCTGGCGATTGCCTGCGACCCACGGCGTTCACCGGATCGCGGCAGCCTCGCCTTGATCGCTGAACTGGCGCGTAGCGCGGGCGAGACTCGCGTCTGGCTGCTGCAAGCACCGCCCGGTGAAGCGCTGGATGCCGAGCGCCTCGGCGACTGGCACATCGCGCTGCAACAGCTGGATCTGCAGTTTGCCGATTGCGCACCGTTGAACTGGCTGGAGAGTGGCCATGACTGATGCCTGGAAAGCGCCGCTGAAACTCGCGGTAGTCGGCCACACCAACGTCGGCAAAACCTCGCTGCTACGCACGCTGACCCGCGATGTCGGCTTCGGCGAAGTCTCCCATCGCCCGAGTACCACGCGGCATGTCGAAGGTGCGCGGTTGTCGGTGGACGGCGAGCCGTTGCTCGATCTCTACGACACGCCAGGGCTGGAAGATGCCATCGCTCTGCTCGACTTCCTCGAACGACTGGAGCGGCCCGGCGAACGCCTCGATGGCCCGGCGCGGCTGGCGCGGTTTCTCGACGGCAGCGAAGCGCGCCAGCGTTTCGAGCAGGAGGCGAAAGTGCTACGGCAACTGCTCGCCTCCGACGCCGGTTTGTATGTGATCGACGCCCGCGAACCGGTGTTGGCCAAGTATCGCGATGAGCTGGAAGTACTCGCCAGTTGCGGCAAACCGCTGCTGCCGGTACTGAATTTTGTCAGCAGCGCCAACCATCGCGAGCCAGATTGGCGTGAAGCGCTGGCGCGGCTTGGGCTGCATGCGCTGGTGCGTTTCGACAGCGTGGCGCCGCCGGAGGATGGCGAGCGGCGGCTGTATGAAAGCCTCGCGCTGCTACTGGAAAATGCCCGACCGCAACTGGAACGCTTGATTGCTGATCAACAGGCTCAGCGCCTCGCGCGTCAGCAAAGTGCGGCGCGATTGATTGCTGAATTGTTGATCGACTGTGCCGCGTGCCGGCGCAGTGTGGTCAGCGACGTTGAGCAGGAACAGCAAGCGATCAGCGAGCTGCGCAAGGCTGTGCGCCAGCGTGAGCAGAAGTGTGTTGAGGCGCTGCTCAAGCTGTATGCGTTCCGCCCGCAAGATGCGGCGGCGAGTGATTTGCCGCTGCTGGATGGGCGCTGGGGCGATGACTTGTTCAATCCGGAAACCTTGAAGCAACTCGGCGTGCGCGTGGGTGGCGGCATTGCTGCCGGTGCGGCGGCAGGGGCTGGTGTGGATTTGCTGGTCGGCGGGATTACCCTTGGCGCGGCGGCGCTGGCGGGTGCAATTGCCGGTGGTGCGCTACAAACGGCGCGCAGTTATGGCAGCCGGTTGCTGGGCAAGATCAAAGGGCAACGCGAGCTGACAGTGAATGACGGGGTGTTGCGGCTGCTGGCGTTGCGTCAGCGGCAGTTGGTGTTGGCGCTGGATCAGCGTGGGCATGCGGCGATGGATGCGGTTCAGGTGGCAACGCCGCAAGATAAAACCTGGCGTGAGGGCAAGTTGCCTGAAGCGCTGAACAAGGCGCGGGCGCATCCGCAGTGGTCGTCGCTCAATCCGCAGGCGAAATTGAATCAAGCGGAAAGGCAGGAGCAGATTGAGGCGTTGGTTGATCGGGTGCTTGAGCTTTAGATCGCTACCCCCTCACCCCAGCCCTCTCCCCCAAGGGGTAGAGGGGGAAGGGAGCAGATCTCCAGGCTTTTCAAACCTGAGTTCGACTGGATATTTCAGGTCGGCGTATGACAGAAGATCACTCGGTCGGCCCCCTCTCCCTCCGGGAGAGGGCTGGGGTGAGGGTTGCAATCACCCGGCCGACAACAAAACTTCAGCCTTACGCTTGAGCACCGCCAGATCAATCACCGGCACCGCCCTCTCCTTCGCCAACTCATCCCACTGCCGCATCCGCAGGCTGACCGCACACAACGGATCCCGCGCAAACGCATCCGCCTCAGCCTCGGTCATCACCCCGCCCTGATATTCCAGGGTCCGCCGACTCGCCTCACTCAAGCGTTCGTAATACCCCGGCTCACGCAACGTCAAATACCGCTTGGCCTGCACGTGATATTCCACCAACCGCGCCATACGCTCGCTGAACCCGGCCTCACGCAAATAATCCGCACCCAGTCGCTCATGACTGACCACGCCATACCCGCCCATGTTCTCCGCCCCCTCGGCACACAAATGGCCGATGTCATGGAAGAACGCCGCGAGCACCACTTCATCATCGAAGCCTTCGGCCATCGCCAGCTCGGCAGCCTGGGACATGTGCTCGATCTGCGACACCGGCTCGCCGATGTAATCGCTAGTGCCAAAGCGTTCATACAACCCGAACACCCGGGCGACGACTTGCCCGTGACCTGTCATCAAGCTTCCTCCAGCAACTGCGCGATATTGCGCTCAGCCAACGCCGGGCCGACGCTCATGCCGACGCCGGTGTGCATCAGCGCCACACTTAGCCCCGCTGCCGGGCGCAGGAACGAGAACGGCCCCGGCCCCCGGGAACCATAGACGCCCTGCCAGCGCTCGACCACTTGCACCTTGCAGCCCAGCGTCTGCTCGGCCAGTTCGAGCATCCAGTTGTCCACTTGCTCGGCGTTGAACGGGGAAGGATCGCTGCCGTAATGGTGCGAGTCGCCGATGATCAGTTCGCCGTAAGGCGTCGGGCTGATCAGCAGGTGGATGCCGTTGTCGTGCAGGTGCGGTTGCTCACGGAGGATTTGCGCCTGCACCGCCGCCGCTTCCGGCAGATCGGCGAAGGCGCCGTAGTGCACGCAGCTGAGGCCGGTGAGCAAGGCGTGTTGCAGATTCAGGTTGATCTGCGGTTTGGCGCGGAGCATTTGCAGACGGCAGATTTGCGGGTCGAGTGCGGCAATCGGCTCGGCCAGCAAAGTCTGATAATCGTGGCCGGAGCAGACGATAATCTGCTTCGCCGTGAAACTGCCGACGGTGCTGCGCAGACGTCCCGGTTCGACATCGCGCACCAGCGTGGAGAAATGAAACTCCACACCAAGGTCGCGGTGCAGATAATCGATCAGTGCCGGAATCGCTTCGCGCGAATACAGCTGTTGATCGTCCATACCGTGCAAGGCGGCACGGTGGTGGCTGAACTGACCGTGATACAGATCGCGCAAGGCAGCGCCGCGCAGCAACTGGATGTTGTAACCGTGTTCCACGGCGCGACCGTTGCAGAAGGTTTCGAGCAGGTGTTCTTCGGCTTCGGTTCTTGCGAACAGGTAGGAGCCATTGCGCTTGATTTGCAGGCCGGCGAGTTGCGCCCAATCGCCCCAGATGTCGCGGCTGGCCTTGGCCAGTTCGAGCATGGTGCCCGGTGGCTGGCCGGTGACCAGCGCCTGGCCGAAGTTGCGCACCGAGGCGCCAAGGGGCGTGGCGGTACGTTCGAAGACGGCGACCTTGAGGCCGCGTTTGGCAGCGGCGTAGGCGTGCGATAAGCCGAGAATGCCGGCGCCGACGATCAGCAGGTCTTTGTGTTGTGTCATCTGGATGCTGTCCTGCATGGGAGACCGCTTTCGCGAGCAGGCTCGCTCCTACAGTTGGAATGCGTTCCCCTGTAGGAGTGAGCCTGCTCGCGATGAGGCCCGGTCAGACTACGAAGATTTACTTGGCAGCCACTTTCTCGGACTTGCCGTCATAACGCTTGCGCCACTCGGTCAGGATCTCGTCGCGGTTCTTCGACGCCCAGGCAAAGTCGTTCTTGATCAAGCGCTGCTCGTAATCTGCCGGTAATTCGGTCTGCGGCTTGGCGATCCCTGGCTGCGCAAGGACGGCGAAGTTCTCCTTGTACAGATCCATCGCCTCAGCGCTGGCAGAGAAGTCAGCCAGTTTCTTGGCTGCCTCTTCATGCGGCGTACCTTTGATCACCGCCGTCGCTTCGATCTCCCAACCCAGGCCTTCCTTCGGCAGGATGATGTCCAGCGGCGCGCCCTGACGCTTGAGCTGTACCGCCGGGTATTCAAAGGAAATACCAATCGGGAACTCGCCCGCCGCTGCCAGTTTGCAAGGCTTGGAACCGGAGTGAACGTACTGCCCGATGTTCTGGTGCAGACCGTCCATGTAGGCCCAGCCCTGCTTCTCGCCGAAGGTTTGCAGCCAGGCGCTGACGTCAAGGAAACCGGTGCCGGACGACGCCGGATTCGGCATGACGATCTTGCCCTTGTACTCAGGTTTGGTCAGGTCCTGCCAGCTCACGGGCTTGGTCAGGCCCTGCTTCTCGGCCTCGACGGTGTTGAAGCAAATGGTCGCGGCCCAGACATCCATGCCGACCCAGGCTGGCGGGTTGGCGGCGTCGCGGTAGTTCGCGCCGATCTTGCCGAGGTCCTTTGGTGCGTAGCTCTGCAACATGCCTTGCTGATCGAGGATCGCCAGGCTCGAAGCCGCGAGGCCCCACACCGCATCAGCCTGCGGACGAGCCTTCTCGGCGAGCAGTTTGGCAGTGATGATCCCGGTTGAATCGCGCACCCACTTGATTTCGACGTCCGGATTGGCCTTTTCGAACGCTTCCTTGTAGGACTTCAGTTGCTCGGCTTCGAGGGCGGTGTACACCGTCAACTCGGTTTTTGCCGCGAAGGCATTCAGGCTGAAAGTAGCGAGCACAGCAGCGGCCAGGGCCATAGGCTTGAACATGATCGTTTTCCTGTAATGAGTTGAACGGGGTTGGAATCAGTGACCGGGCGCGGTTTGCCGCCAGGCTTGAGAACGGCGCAGCAAGCCGCGCGAAGCCCACGCCAGCAGCAAGGACACGCCCGCCGAGGTGAACAGAATCAGGGTCGACATCGCTGCCGCACCGCCAACGTTGCCAGCGTCATCCATGTTCAGCACTGCCACCGCCGCAAGGATGGTGTCGGGGCTGTAGAGGAAGATCGCCGCCGACACCGTGGTCATCGCCGAGACGAACAGGTAGCGCACGATATCCAGCAGCGCTGGAAGGCAGATCGGTACGGTGACACGCAGGTAGTGGCGGTACAGCGGCGCTTTGAGCGACAGCGCGGCGGCTTCGAACTCGGCATCGAGTTGGCGCAGCGCGGTGGTCGCGGTCATTTGTGCGGTGGTCAGGTAGTGCGCAATCGTGCAGACGATCAGCAGCGTCATCGTCCCGTAGAGCACATGCAGCGGGTTACCCGTGAGGTTGAAGAAGAAGACGTAACCCAGACCGAGCACCAGCCCCGGCACCGCCATCGGCACAAAACTGAGCATGCGCAGGGCCAGGTTGAGTCCGCGTTGGCTGCGGGTTTTCTCCATCAGGTAAGCGCCGGTGAAGATCAGCACGCTGCCGATCAGCGCCGTGCCCAACGCCATTTTCAAACTGTTGCTGTAGGCCAGCCAGCCACCGCCAGCAGTTTCGTTGAACTGGTAATGATTGAGTGACAGCGACAGGTTGTACGGCCAGAACTTCACCAGCGAGGAAAACACCGCCATGCCGAACACCAGAATCAACGCAGCGCTGATCAATAAGACGATCGCCAGATAGCAGCCATCGCGCAGCTTCGACGGCGCCGGTTTGAACACCTGCGCCCGACCGCTCATGGAGTCACCGTGACGGCGGCGCAGCCACGCATCGACGCCGAAGCTGAACAGTGCCGGCAGCAACAGCACCATGCCGATCAACGCGCCGCGACCAAATTGTTGTTGGCCGACCACGGCTTTGTAGGCCTCCAGCGCCAGCACTTGATAGTCGCCACCGACCACCACCGGCACGCCGAAATCGGTGATGGTCAGGGTGAACACCAGACAGAACGCGGCGAATACTGCTTGCCGAGTGGCCGGCCAGGTGATGCTGCGGAAAGCCTTGGCGGGACTGGCGCCCATGCTCGACGCGGCATCAAACAGACGCGCATCGGCCAGCGACAGCGCCGAGAGCAAAATCATCAATGCATGCGGGAAGGTGTAAATCACCTCACCCAGCACAATCCCCCAGAACCCGTAGATGTTGTCCGAGAGCAGGCCGCGCAACATACCCTGGTTGCCGAACAGATAAACCAGCGCAATCCCCGGCAGCATCGACGGCGCCATCAGCGGCAGCAGGGAAATCCCGCGCCAGATGCCCTTGGCCGGAATCAGCGTGCGTTGCAACGCATAGGCAAACAGGTAAGCCAGCGGTACGACGATGGCCGCGACGCTGAGGGAAACTTTCAGGCTGTTGCCGAGCAGCCAGTGGAAATTCTCGCTGGTCACCAGCTCCTTCGCCGCGACCCAGCCACCGCCCTGCCCGGCTTCACTGCTGAAGCCACGCCAGAAGATCGCCAGCAACGGCAGCAACACCGCGATACCGAGCAGCACCAGCAAGAGGACTTTGCCGCCGACGACAAAAATGCGATCGCCGATCTCGGCTTTCGAAGTCTGGCGCACCTGCTTGTGCGGTAGCGGCAGCGCGAGGTTGCTGTTCATCAGGCAAACACCTGCAGGCTGCGCGGCGGCAAGGCGACCATGATTTGCTGGGCGCCGAGGCGCGGCATGGCTTCCGGGGCGAGTTCGGCGAGCAAGGCGTGGCCAGGCAATTGATCGAGTTCGAAGCTCATGCGACAGCGGTTGCCGAGGAAGGTGATTTCGCGGACTTTGGCCGGGAACAGGTTTTCTTCGTGCACCGGCGGGTTGACGTTGATCGCTTCCGGGCGGCAGAACAGACGGCCCGAGGCGCCGCTCACACTGCCATCCGCCAGACGCACATCCATCCCGCCAACCCTGGCGTGGCTGTCGCTGCTGCGCTGGAATGGCAACCAGTTGCCCTGCCCGACGAACTCGGCCACAAACGGCGTGGCCGGACGGTTGTAGATTTCCTGCGGGGTGGCGTACTGCTCGACGCGGCCGTTGTTCATCACGGCGATGCGGTCGGCCATCAGCATGGCTTCGTCCTGATTGTGCGTAACCATCAGGGTGGTGATGCCGAGGTTGCGCTGCAGTTGCCGCAGTTCGGTGCACAGATGCTCGCGGACGCGGGCGTCGAGGGCGGACATCGGTTCATCGAGCAACAGCAGCGAGGGTGCGGGTGCCAAGGCCCGAGCCAGAGCAACGCGCTGTTGCTGGCCGCCGGACAACTGGCCGGGGTACTTTTTCTCGCTGCCGGTGAGGCCGACCAGTTCCAGCATCTGGCCGACGCGACGGCGCACTTCATCACGGCCGCTGCCGGCGAGGCCGTAGGCAATATTCGCTTCGACGGTCAGATTGGGAAACAGCGCGTAGGACTGAAACAGAATCCCATAGTCGCGGGCTTGTGGGGCGAGGTGCGAAACGTCGCGGTCGCCGAGGTACAGCTCGCCACTGTCCTGCTTCTCCAGACCGGCGATGCAGCGCAGCAACGTGGTCTTGCCGCAGCCCGACGGGCCAAGCAGGCACACCAGCTCACCGGCGGCGACGTCGAGGGAGACGTTATCCAGCGCAGTGAACGCGCCGAAGCGTTTCTGCACGCCGCGCACTTTCATGGGGGCGCCGGGGTTGGTCAGGGCAGTTGCGATGGCAGGATTCATGGACAGACCTCATCAAGCGGATGAGGCCAATCCTAGAGTTGTAATGCGTCCGTCATGTGGCAGTGAGGCAAAAACGGCCGATAGTGGTATTCGGGGATTTTGGTTGGAAGTCAAAAGATCGCAGCCTTCGGCAGCTCCTACACTGGAATGCGTCCCCTGTAGGAGCTGCCGAAGGCTGCGATCTTTTGATCTTCAGGCCGGAGACATTTCCTGCGCCAACCCAAGAAACGCCGCCGGCAACCGCGCGCCCTTCCTTTCTTTAAGGCAATAAAGGTACTCAGGAATCTGCGGCGCATTCTCGATCGTCAGCACCCGCAACTGCGGATCATGCGGCACTTCCTGCCGGGCAATAATACTGATGCCGATATTGCGCAACACCGCCTCCCGAATCGACTCACGACTACCAATCTCCAGCAACGGCCCAAAACTTACCCCGGCGCTGGCCAGCAACTCTTCCGTCAGCCGCCGCGTCGTTGAGCCGGTTTCGCGCATCAACAAGGTATGCCCGGCCAGTGCGCTCAATGTCACATGATCATAGGCCGCCAGCGGATGGTTGCGATGCACCGCCAGCACCAGTGGATCAGTGCCGAGCACCCGGCGAATCAATCGCGCATCGTCGAGCAACTGTGACGAAGCGGCGACGTCCACTCGGTAATCCTCCAGCGCTTCGAGCACCTGCTGCGAGTTACCGATTTCCACCGACACTTCCACCTGTGGCAAGCGCTCGCGGAAGGTCTTCACCAGATCGAGGATGTAATACGGCGCCGTCGCGGCAATGCGCAAAGTACCCTGCACCTGACCGCTGTTGCGCAGGAAGAACTCGATGTCGGCCTCCTGCTGCAACAGCGTCTTGACCATCGGCAGCAACCGCGCACCTTCGTCGCTGACGCTCAGACGCCGGCCGCCACGGTAGAACAGTTCCACCGAATACTGGCTTTCCAGATTGCGGATCTGCGTGGTCACGGTCGGTTGGCTGAGACCGAGTTTTTTCGCCGCCAGCGTGATGCTGCCCAGGCGGGCGACCATGTAAAACGCTTTCAGCTCGGCACTCAGCACAACCTTTCCTCATCTATTTGCGCAGCAGGCGCAAACCGTTGAACACCACCAACAGACTCACGCCCATGTCGGCAAACACCGCCATCCACATGGTGGCGAGTCCAGCGAAGGTTACCGCAAGAAAGATAGCCTTGATCACCAGCGCCAGCGCGATGTTCTGTTTCAGGATGCTGGCGGTGTTGCGCGACAAGCTGATGAACGCCGGGATTTTGCGCAGATCGTCGTCCATCAGGGCGACATCGGCGGTTTCGATGGCGGTGTCGGTACCAGCAGCGGCCATGGCGAAACCGATCTCGGCGCGGGCCAGTGCCGGCGCATCGTTAATGCCGTCGCCGACCATGCCGACACGATGGCCCTGCTTGTACAGGTCTTCAATGGCTTGCAGCTTGTCAGTCGGCAGCAAATCGCCCCGAGCTTCATCGATGCCAACCTGCGCGGCAATTGCTTGGGCGGTGTGGACGTTGTCGCCGGTGAGCATCAGGGTTTTCACCCCGAGTTCGTGCAACTGGCGGATCGCTTCGCGGCTGGTCTCCTTAACGGTGTCGGCCACAGCAAACAGCGCCAGCGGGCCGGAGCTGTCGAGCAGCAGCACCACGGATTTACCCTGTTTCTCCAGCGCGAAGAGTTTTTCTTCCAGCGCTGGCGAGCACAGACCGAGTTCTTCGACCAGACGATGGTTACCCAAGTGGTAGGTCTGGCCGTTGATCTCGCCTTTGACGCCACGCCCGCCCAACGCTTCGAAGTTATCCACAATCAGCGCATCGAAGTTTTTATCCACAGCGGCGTTGGCGATGGCCAACGATACCGGGTGATCGGAACGTCCGGCCAACGCCGCAGCGATTGCTGGTGCGGTGGCATCGGCGGTTGGATCGAGCGACAGGTAATCGGTCTGCACCGGTTTGCCGTGGGTGATCGTCCCGGTTTTATCCAGCGCCAGATAGTCGAGCTTGAAACCGCCCTCCAGGTACACGCCACCCTTGACCAGAATGCCTTTGCGCGCCGCTGCCGCGAGGCCGCTGACGATGGTCACCGGAGTGGAAATCACCAGTGCACATGGGCACGCGACCACCAGCAACACCAGCGCACGGTAGATCCAGTCAAACCACACAGCGCCCATGAACAGCGGCGGAATGATCGCCACGGCCAAGGCAAAGACGAACACCACCGGCGTGTAGATTTTCGAAAACTGATCGACGAAGCGCTGGGTCGGTGCGCGCGCCCCTTGGGCTTGTTCGACGGCGTGGATGATCCGCGCCAAGGTCGAATTGTTCGCCGCAGCGGTGACCGCGTATTCCAGCGAACCGGCCTGGTTGATGGTGCCGGCGAAAACTTTGTCGCCGACGGTTTTCTCGACTGGCAGGCTTTCACCGGTGATCGGCGCCTGGTCGATGGTCGAACTGCCGCTGACCACTTCGCCGTCCAGCGCGATACGCTCGCCGGGTTTCACTCGCACGCGGGCACCGAGTTCGACGCTTTTCACGTCCTGTTCGACCCACGAACCGTCAGCCTGCAACACCGTGGCTTGCTCCGGCGTCATTTGCATCAGGCCGCTGATCGCGTTGCGCGCACGGTCCAGCGAGCGCGCCTCGATCAGCTCGGCAACGGTGAACAGGAACATCACCATTGCCGCTTCCGGCCACTGGCCGATGAGGATGGCACCGGTGACGGCGATGCTCATCAGCGCATTGATGTTGAGGTTGCGGTTCTTCAGGGCGATCCAGCCCTTTTTGTAGGTGCTCAAGCCACCGCTGAGGATCGACACCAGCGCGATGATCGCCACCACCCAGGTCGGTGCGGCGTTGGTGAAGTGAATGACTTCGGCAGCGAGGGCGCCGACACCGGACAGCGCCAAGGGCCACCAGTGCTTTTTCACTGGCGCCGGGGCCGGTGCTTCGACGCCCGCCTCCAGGGGCTCGGCGTGCATGCCGAGGGATTTGATCGCTTCGGTGATCGGCTCGGTGCCCGGCAGGTTATGGGTCACGCCGAGTACGCGGTTGATCAGATTGAATTCCAGTTGCTGCACGCCGGCGAGTTTGCCGAGCTTGTTCTGGATCAGCGTCTGCTCGGTCGGGCAGTCCATCGCCTCGATGCGGAAACTGCTCAGCCGCGCGTCGGCGGTGGTCTTTTCGCTCAGTTGCACCAACGCAGGCGCTGCAGCTTTCGACGAGCAGCAGGAATCTTCGTGCGCATGAACCGGTGCCGGCGCAGCGACTTTCGACCCGCAGCAAGCATCGCCACCCTGTGAATGTTTATGCACTGGCTGCAATTTATGACTGTGATCGTGCCCGTCGCCGGGCTTATGGGTGTGCTGGGAATCGCTCATTGGTCGCGTCCATGAAGGTGCCTGTTGCCAAGTAAAGACCCTGTAGCCACTATAGGGTCAAGCACCCTTTTGGAGATTGTCGTCATGAAGATCGGAGAACTGGCCAAACTCACCGACTGCGCCGTGGAAACCATCCGCTACTACGAACGCGAAAACCTCCTGCCGGAACCGGCTCGCAGCGACGGCAACTACCGCGTCTACACCCAGGCCCACGCCGAACGCCTGACCTTCATCCGCAACTGCCGCACCCTCGACATGACCCTCGAAGAAATCCGTAGCCTGCTGGCCATGCGTGACAGCCCGCAGGATCAGTGTGAAAGCGTGAATACGCTGATCGATGAACACATCCAGCATGTGAAGGCGCGGATTGATGGCTTGTTGGCGTTGCAGACACAACTGCTCGACCTGCGCCAACGTTGTGGCGAAGGGCCGATGGCCGATCAGTGCGGAATTTTGCAGCGCCTGGAAGTGAGTGGCGGGGTTGTCGCAACCGAAGTCGAACATTCACACGTAGGCCGCAGCCACGGCCATTAAGAACACCACAAAACACTGTGGGAGCGAGCTTGCTCGCGAAAGCGGTGGTTCAGTCGACACTTCTATCAACTGAAACTCCACTTTCGCGAGCAAGCTCGCTCCCACAGGGCTGTTGCGTACTACTTGTCAGACCGCCATCGGCGCGGTCATTGGCGCGTGGTGTTCATAGCCTTCCAGCGAGAAATCGCTCGGCTCGACCAGCTCCAGCCACTCCGGCTGATAAACACCGGTCTTGGCAAACTCGGGCACACGATCCGAGATCTTCAGCTTAGGCATGGCGAACGGCTCGCGCTTGAGCTGTTCGTTGAGCATGTCCAGGTGGTTCTCGTAGACGTGCGCATCACCGATGAAATAGGTGAACCAGCGCGGCGTGTAGCCGGTCAGGCGACCGATCAGGCTCAGCAACGCAGCGCCTTCGGTGAGGTTGAACGGCGTGCCCAGACCCAGGTCATTGGAGCGGATATACAGGGTCAGGGAGATCTCTTTGGTCTCGACGTTCGGGTGGAACTGGTACAGCAGATGGCACGGCGGCAGGGCCATTTCATCCAGCTGCGCGACGTTCCAGCCGTGGAACAGAATACGGCGGCTGCCTGGATCGTTGATGATCGTGTCGACGCACTGGCGCACCTGATCAATGGCTTTGTACAGCACCACGTAGGCCTGGCCGTCTTCTTCGCCCTGAGCGATCTGCTTGTAGCCGTTGCTCAAGGTTTGTTCGATGGCAGCGGTGTTGCTCAGCGGGATCTGCTTGTACGCCGGCCATTTGCGCCATTGCACACCGTAGATTTCGCCGAGGTCGTCGTCGCCCTGACGGAACGGGTTGGCCAGCCACTGCGCGTTTTCGTTGGCGTTCTGGTCCCAGACCTTGCAGCCCAGCGCCCGGAATTCAGCGGCGTTGTTCACGCCACGCAAAAATCCGCACATCTCGCCGATGGCCGATTTGAAGGCCATTTTGCGCGTGGTGATCGCCGGAAAACCTTCCTGCAGATCGAAACGCAGCATCGCACCCGGGAAGCTGATGGTGTTGATACCGGTGCGGTTGGCCTGTTTGGTGCCGTTCTGAATGACGTGCGAGACCAGTTCGAGATATTGCTTCATGAGTTACCTGTGTCCTTTGAGCCCCGGCGTCGCGCGCCGGGGTTCGTAGTTTAAGCCGTCGGTGCGAGCGGTGCTGCCGGCGCGCGACGATAGGCCAGCCAGATCAGGAACAACCCGCCGACGATCATCGGCACGCAGAGCACCTGGCCCATGGTCAGCCAGTTCCAGGCCAGATAGCCCAGTTGCGCATCCGGGACGCGGACGAACTCGACGATGAACCGGAAGATGCCGTAGAACAGTGCGAACATGCCGGAAACGGCCATGGTCGGACGCGGTTTGCGCGAGAAAATCCACAGGATCAGGAACAGCGCCACGCCTTCAAGCGCGAACTGATACAGCTGCGACGGGTGGCGCGGCAGTTGCGCCGGATCGCTGAACGGCGGGAAAACCATCGCCCATGGCACGTCGGTGGCTTTACCCCACAACTCGGCGTTGATGAAGTTACCGATGCGCCCAGCGCCCAGGCCGATCGGCACCATTGGTGCGACGAAGTCCATCAGCTGAAAGAACGACTTGCCGTTACGCTTACCGAACCACAGGGCCGCGAGCATCACACCGATGAACCCGCCGTGGAACGACATGCCGCCCTTCCACACTTCGAAAATCAGCGTCGGGTTGGCCAGGTAGGCACTCAGATCGTAGAACAGCACGTAACCCAGACGGCCGCCGACGATCACGCCCATCGACATCCAGAAGACCATGTCGGAGAGTTTCTCCTTGGTCCAGGTCGGGTCGAAACGGTTGAGCCGGCGCGACGCCAGCAGCCACGCACCGCCAATGCCGATCAGGTACATCAGACCGTACCAGTGGATTTTCAGCGGACCGATGGCCAAGGCCACCGGGTCGATCTGCGGGTAAGGCAGCATTGCGACTCCTCGTTAGAGTTGAAACCAAAATTCCCGGGCGACGCTGCCACCTCAGGATTAAGCCAGGATTGCGACGCGGTTAAAGCAGGAAGCTCAGACCCACGCTGAACAGCAAAGCGGCGAACAGCCGTTTCAGCAAGCGCGGCGACAATCTGTGCGCCAATCGCGCGCCGATGCGGGCGAAAACCATGCTGGTCAGGGCGATGCCCAACAACGCCGGCAAATACACAAAACCGAGACTATGCGGTGGCAACAACGGATCGTGCCACCCCAGAATCATGAAACTTAATGCACTGACCAGGGCGATCGGCAGGCCGCAGGCCGACGAGGTCGCCACGGCTTGCTGCATCGGCACGCTGCGCCAGGTCAGGAACGGCACGGTCAGCGAACCGCCGCCCACGCCAAAAATCGCCGAGGCCCAACCGATCACACTGCCGGCCACGGTCAGACCGAGTTTACCCGGCACCGTTCGGCTGGCCTTGGGTTTGATGTCCAGCGCCAGTTGCACCGAGATGATCAAGGCAAACACGCCGATGATCTTTTGCAGGTGCGGCCCGGAAATCGCTTCCGCAGTCAGCGCGCCGAAACCTGCACCGAGCAGAATGCCGACGGCCATCCACATGAAGATCGGCCAGCGCACTGCACCTCGACGGTGATGCTCACGCACGGCGTTGACCGAGGTGAAGATGATCGTCGCCAGCGACGTCCCGACCGCCAGATGCGTAAGAATCGACTGATCAAAGCCCTGCAAGGTGAAACTGAACACCAGCACCGGCACGATGATGATCCCGCCGCCAACCCCGAACAGCCCGGCCAGCACGCCCGCACAGGCGCCCAGCGCCAGATAGAGCAGAAATTCCATGACCGTCTCCCCAGACCGCATCCGCAAAACCGGAGCAGCATGGTAACGGATGCACACCCTTTGGCTCCACTGGCGATGGATGCACGGACGCCGGATGCGTAGAGTGAGCAAAAAACACACAAGGACCACCTTATGTGCCTGATTGTTTTCGCCTGGCGCCCGGGCCATGCCCAGCCGCTGATCGTCGCGGCCAACCGCGACGAGTTCTACGCCCGGCCGAGCCTGCCACTGACGCAGTGGCCGGAGGCGCCGCATGTGCATGCCGGACGTGATCTTGAGGCCGGCGGGAGTTGGCTGGGGATTGGCGCCAACGGGCGCTTTGCCGCGCTGACCAATATTCGCGATCCGCATCAACCGCCAGCGCGCAAGTCGCGCGGTGAGCTGGTGGCGCGGTTTCTGACCGGCGATGCGTCGATTGATGATTATTTGAGCGATGTGGTCGGGCGTTCGGCGGAATATGCCGGGTTTAATCTGTTGCTCGGCAATAGTCATGAGCTGTGGCATTTCAATGCGCGGATGTCGGAGCCGGTGATGCTGGAGCCGGGGATTTATGGATTATCCAATGCCGGGCTGGATACGCCGTGGCCGAAGTTGCTCAAGGCCAAGGCAGCTTTGAGTGCGGTACTGGAGGATCCGCAGCCACAGCACTTGCTCGATTTGCTAAGCGATGCCCAGACCGCGCCGGATGTGGAATTGCCGGATACCGGGGTGGGTCTGGCGACGGAGTCATTGTTGTCGAGTGTGTTTATTGCCAGCCAGAGTTACGGGACGCGGGCGAGTACGGCGTTGATCGTGAAGGCGAATGGGTCGCGGCGGATGGTCGAGCGGAGTTTCGGGCCGTATGGCGGGCATTTGGGTGAGGTGGAGATAACAGCTTAAAAAGCTACCCTCACCCCAGCCCTCTCCCAAAGGGAGAGGGAGCCGACCGAGGTGTCTTAAGCCGTACATCGACCTGAAAGACCGAGTTGATTATGGATTCGGCAGCACCTTCAGTCGCTGTGAGACGAATACGGCTTCAACCCAGCACCTTCGTCGGTGTGGGTCGATTATGGATTCAACACAGCACTTTCAGGTCGGTGCGCTTCGATTATGGATTCAGCACAGCACTATCAGGTCGGTGCGCTTCGATTATGGATTCAGCACAGCACTATCAGGTCGGTGCGCTTCGATTATGGATTCAGCACAGCACTTTCAGGTCGGCGGAGTTTTGCAGCATCCCCCAATCAGTCCCCTCTCCCTTTGGGAGAGGGATAGGCGGGCGGCGTTCCGATGAGGGGCTTTTGATCTTTAGACGGCCTTGATAACCGCCGGCGGATGCATCTTCGACAACCCAAGGTTCTTCAGCGCCAATTGCAGCGAACTGTGGATAACTTGCGGGTTGTCGATAGTCATCAGCTCCGCCAGCAATTCCTGAGCCTTGCTCAGATTGACCTGACGCAGCATCCACTTCACCTTCGGCAAGTTGGTGGCGTTCATCGACAGGCTGTCGAAGCCCATCGCCATCAACAGCACTGCCGCCGCCGGATCACCGGCCATCTCGCCGCAGATACTCACCGGTTTGCCTTCGGCATGGGCATCGCGCACCACGGTTTGCAGGGCTTGCAGCACCGCCGGATGCAGGTAGTCGTAGAGATCGGCCACACGCGGGTTGTTACGATCGACCGCCAGCAAATACTGGGTCAAGTCGTTGGAACCGACGGACAGGAAGTCGACCATCCGCGCCAGCTCCTTGGTCTGGTACACCGCTGCCGGGATCTCGATCATCACGCCGATCGGCGGCATCGGCACGTCGGTGCCTTCGTCGCGCACTTCGCCCCAGGCCCGGTGGATCAGGTGCAGGGCTTCTTCGAGTTCGTGGGTGCCGGAGATCATCGGCAGCAGAATCCGCAGATTGTTCAGGCCTTCGCTGGCCTTGAGCATCGCGCGGGTCTGCACCAGGAAGATTTCCGGGTGGTCGAGAGTGACACGAATGCCGCGCCAGCCGAGGAACGGGTTATCTTCCTTGATCGGGAAGTACGACAGCGACTTGTCACCGCCGATGTCGAGGCTGCGCATGGTCACCGGTTGCGGGTGGAACGCGGCGAGCTGCTCGCGGTAGATCGCCAGTTGCTCCTTCTCGCTCGGGAAGCGCTGGTTGATCATGAACGGCACTTCGGTGCGGTACAGGCCGACACCTTCGGCGCCACGCTTCTGCGCCCGCGCCACATCGGCGAGCAAACCGGTGTTGACCCACAGCGGCATGCGGTGGCCATCGAGGGTCACGCACGGCAGGTCACGCAGGGTGTCGAGGCCCAGCGCCAGTTGTTTCTCTTCTTCGACGACTTCAGCGAACTGCTTGCGCAGCACTTCGCTCGGGTTGGTGTAGACCTCGCCGCGTGTGCCGTCGACGATCATTTCGATGCCGTCGACCTTGGCGTACGGCAGATCGACCAGACCCATCACCGTCGGAATGCCCATGGCCCGGGCCAGGATCGCGACGTGGGAGTTACCCGAACCGAGTACCGAGACCAGACCGACCAGCGTGCCTTCCGGCACCTCGCCGAGCATCGCCGGCGTCAGTTCTTCGCTGACCAGAATGGTTTTTTCCGGGTAGACCAGGTTCTGCTGGCGCTCTTCCTGCAAATAGGCGAGCAGACGGCGACCAAGGTCTTTGACGTCCGACGCACGCTCACGCAGGTAGGCGTCGTCCATCAGTTCGAAACGGTTGACGTGTTCCGTGACCACCTGACGCAGCGCGCCCTGCGCCCACTGGCCAGTCTTGATCACGGTGGTGATTTCGCTGCCCAGCGAGGCATCGTCGAGCATCATCAGGTAGACGTCGAACAGTGCGCGCTCTTCCGGGCGCAGTTGGGTCGCGAGTTTGGCGGACAATGCGCGCATGTCGGCGCGCACGCCTTCGATGGCGGTCTTGAACAGCGCCAGTTCAGCGTCGATGTCGGTGATGGTCTTGTCGGGCACCACGTCGAGATCGGCCGGCGGCAGCATGACCACCGCGGTACCGACCGCCGCACCCGGCGAGCCCGGCACGCCGACGAACTTGGCTTCCTGAATGCCTTTGCCCTGACGGCCCAGACCACGGATCGAACCGGTGGCCTCGGCATGGGCGATAACGCCTGCAAGCTGTGCGCTCATGGTCACGAGGAAGGCTTCTTCACCCTCGTCGAACTGGCGGCGTTCTTTTTGCTGGATGACCAACACGCCGACGACGCGGCGGTGGTGAATGATCGGTGCACCGAGGAACGAGGCATAACGCTCTTCACCGGTTTCGGCGAAGTAGCGGTAGCGCGGGTGATCCGCAGCGTTTTCGAGGTTCAGGGGTTCTTCACGCGTGCCGACCAGACCGACCAGACCTTCGTTGGGCGCCATGCTGACCTTGCCGATCGAGCGCTTGTTCAAGCCCTCGGTGGCCATCAGGACGAAGCGGTTGGTCTCGGGATCAAGCAGGTAGACCGAGCAGACCTGGCTGCCCATGGCCTCTTTGACGCGCAACACAATAATCCCCAACGCCGCCTTGAGATCCTTGGCGGAGTTAACTTCCTGGACGATCTTGCGCAGCGTATTGAGCATGGCTCGGGGTCGAACTCCGTCGTCAGTCGCGCGCTAAAAGGCGCGGGGCAAGCTCTTTGAGGGCGCGGCGATACACCTCGCGCTTGAATGTCACCACCTGGCCCAACGGATACCAATAGCTGACCCAGCGCCAGCCATCGAACTCCGGTTTACCGGTCAAATCCATCCGCACCCGCTGCTCGTTGGAGATCAGGCGCAGGAGAAACCATTTCTGTTTCTGGCCGATGCACAGCGGTTGGCTGTGCGTACGCACCAGACGTTGCGGCAAACGATAGCGCAACCAGCCCCGGGTACAGGCCAGTATTTCAACATCTTCACGTTCCAGGCCAACTTCTTCGTTCAGCTCGCGGTACAAGGCGTCTTCCGGCGTCTCTTCAGGGTTGATTCCCCCTTGCGGAAACTGCCAGGCATCTTGATTGATACGGCGAGCCCATAGCACCTGGCCGGCGTCATTCGTCAGAATGATCCCGACATTGGGGCGGAAACCATCGGGGTCGATCACGGCAACAACCTCGCAAACGCATGTCGCCGCATTGTTCCACAAAGGTTGATAAGGCGGCAACGAGGCTTCCTACCTTATGTGCACTCTTGTGAAAAGACCGTATTCTTGTCGCCTTTTTACTGACTTTTCAGCGGGTAACTGCAATGCGCCTGGCTCTATTCGATTTGGACAACACCCTTCTGGGCGGCGACAGCGATCACGCCTGGGGCGACTATCTGTGTGAACGCGGCTTCCTCGACCCGATTGCGTACAAGGCGCGCAACGACGAGTTCTATCAGGATTACCTGGCCGGCCAACTGGATAACGCCGCGTACCTGAACTTCTGCCTGGAGATCCTCGGTCGCACCGAAATGGCCGTGCTTGAGCAATGGCACAACGATTACATGCGCGACTGCATCGAACCGATCGTGCTGCCGAAGGCACTGGACCTGCTGAAAAAACATCGTGATGCCGGCGACAAACTGGTGATCATCACCGCGACCAACCGCTTCGTGACCGCACCGATTGCCGTGCGCCTGGGCGTTGAAACCCTGATCGCCACCGAATGCGAGATGGTTGATGGCCGCTACAGCGGGCGCAGCACTGATATTCCGTGCTTCCGCGAAGGCAAGGTGACACGCCTGAATCGTTGGCTGGAAGAGACTGGTTATTCGCTGGACGACAGTTATTTCTATAGCGATTCGATGAATGATTTGCCGTTGCTGGAGCAGGTGGCGAATCCGGTCGCGGTGGATCCGGATCCGAATCTGCGTGCTGAAGCCGAGAAGCGTGGCTGGCCGGTTATTACTCTGCGCGACTGATTATGCCTTCGCGAGCAGGCTCGCTCCCACATTGGATCTGTGTCGTTCACAAATCCCCTGTAGGAGCGAGCCTGCTCGCGAATGAGGTCGACACGGCCTCAAGCCTTAAACAGGCTTGGCACCCATCAATGCCGCAATGGCAAGAAAGCCGACGCCGCTGACAATCGCCAGCGCCAACGTGAATTTCCAGTTACCAACCCCGCTAGTCCACAGCCGATTAAGCCGCACCAACAACCACACTGCACTCAACGTGGCCACGGCATAAATCACGCTGGACCCCAAAATCCACAACTGCCCCAATGGCCAGCCAATCAGATGCACCAACCACCAGCCGGTGAAGGGCATGCTGAACATGCCGATCAGCATCAAACACCAGATAAACAGCCAGGGACGCTGCATCGTGCTCGCCGGCCCTTCGCTGCGATTACGCCAGGTCAGGGCGGCAAGCCCCAGCCCGCTCGCGAGTATGACCACGGTCGCCGCGACGTGAAGGACTTTCAGGGTGGTCAGGGTTTCCATGTATTTCTCTTCCTTGGGCCATGCCCATCAGCGTAGCCGCTCAGCCAAGAAACAGCTGATAGGCCGGGTTCTCGCTTTCGTCCCAGTACGGGTAGCCGATTTCCTCAAGCGCTGCAGGCACCAGATGACGCTCATCGTGCGGGACTTGCAGACCGGCGACCACGCGACCATCGGCAGCGCCGTGGTTGCGGTAGTGGAACATCGAGATGTTCCAGCGCCCACCGAGCTTATTGAGGAAATTGAACAGCGCGCCCGGACGCTCCGGGAACTCGAAGCGGAACACCACTTCATCAATCACGTGCGCCGCGTGGCCACCGACCATGTGGCGGATGTGCAGCTTGGCCAGTTCGTTGTCGGTCAGGTCGAGTACCGGGAAACCCTGCTCGGTCAGGCTCGCCAGCAATGCACTGCGCGGGTCGTTTTCCGGGTGGGTCTGCACGCCAACGAAAATGTGCGCTTCGCTGCCGGTGTTGTAGCGGTAGTTGAATTCGGTGATCTGGCGCTTGCCGATCGCTTCGCAGAACGCCTTGAAGCTGCCGGCCTTCTCGGGGATGGTCACGGCGATTATCGCCTCGCGCCCTTCACCCAGTTCGGCGCGCTCGGCGACGTGGCGCAGGCGGTCGAAGTTGACGTTGGCGCCGGAGTCGATGGCCACAAAGGTCTGGCCGCTGACGCCGCGCAACTCGACGTATTTCTTGATCCCGGCCACGCCCAATGCGCCGGCAGGTTCGGTGATCGAGCGGGTATCGTCGTAGATATCCTTGATAGCCGCACATATCTCGTCAGTGCTGACGGTGATCACTTCATCGACGTAGTCTTTGCAGATGTCGAAGGTGTGCTGGCCGATCTGCGCCACCGCCACGCCGTCGGCAAAGATGCCCACGGTCGGCAATACGACGCGCTCACCGGCAGCCATTGCCGCTTGCAGGCAGTTGGAGTCGTCCGGCTCGACACCGATGACTTTGATGTCCGGGCGCAGGTATTTCACGTAGGCAGCGATGCCGGCGATCAGGCCGCCGCCGCCGACCGGAACGAAAATCGCGTCCAGTGGCTGTGGGTGCTGGCGCAGAATTTCCATCGCCACGGTGCCCTGCCCGGCAATGGTGTGCGGATCATCGTACGGGTGAATGTAGACGTAGCCTTTTTCATCGACCAGTTTCAGCGAATAAGCCAGCGCTTCCGGGAACGAATCCCCGTGCAGCACTACTTTGCCGCCACGCGAGCGCACGCCTTCGACTTTGATCTCGGGGGTGGTCTTGGGCATGACGATGGTGGCTTTGACGCCCAGCACTTTCGCCGCCAGGGCCAGACCTTGCGCATGGTTGCCCGCCGACGCGGTGACCACGCCACGGGCGCGCTCTTCGTCAGTCAGCTGGGTGAGTTTGTTGTAGGCGCCGCGAATCTTGAACGAGAACACCGGCTGCAAGTCTTCACGCTTGAGCCAGATGTCATTGCCCAGCCGCTCGGAGAGCTGGCGAGCGTTCTGCAAAGGGGTTTCTACGGCAACGTCATAAACGCGCGAGGTGAGGATCTTCTTGACGTACTGTTCGAGCATCGGAAAGCATCACTGAGCGGGTTGGGCAGGGCCAAGGAGTCTAACCCGGCTTTTGCCCGGACGACCACACGAATCCAGAGGTTTTAGCCTCGCTTGCGGCTATAATGCCGGCCTTTCCGTTCTCACCTTGCCCGCTTCCGGAGCCCGCATGACCCAGGATCAACTCAAACAGGCAGTGGCTCAGGCCGCCGTCGACTTCATCCTTCCGAAACTCGACGACAAGAGCATCGTCGGGGTCGGCACCGGCTCCACCGCCAACTGCTTCATCGACGCCCTGGCCCAGCATAAGGGCGCCTTCGATGGCGCCGTGGCCAGTTCCGAAGCTACCGCCGCGCGCCTCAAGGGCCACGGGATTCCGGTGTATGAGCTGAACACCGTCAGCGACCTGGAGTTCTACGTCGACGGCGCCGATGAAAGCGACGCGCACCTGAACCTGATCAAGGGCGGCGGCGCAGCGCTGACCCGCGAGAAGATCGTTGCCGCTGTGGCCAAGACCTTCATCTGCATCGCCGACGCCAGCAAACTGGTGCCGGTGCTGGGCGAGTTCCCGCTGCCGGTCGAAGTGATCCCGATGGCCCGCAGCCACGTCGCCCGCCAACTGGTGAAACTGGGCGGCGACCCGGTTTACCGCGAAGGCGTTTTGACCGACAACGGCAACATCATTCTCGATGTGTTCAACCTGCAGATCACCAACCCGGTGGAGCTGGAAGCGCAGATCAATGCGATCGTCGGCGTGGTCACCAACGGCTTGTTCGCGGCGCGTCCGGCGGATCTGTTGCTGCTGGGTACTAGCGAAGGCGTGAAAACCCTGAAGGCTGAGTAATCCCCCTGTAGGAGTGAGCCTGCTCGCGATAGCGGTCTGTCAGTTGCTATTGTTGTCGACTGACACACCGCTATCGCGAGCAGGCTCACTCCTACAATGGTTTTGGGGTGTTGGTTAGGGCTGTGCAGGTTTTTTGAAGACGTAAAACAGGTTCGGCTCGCTCACCAGATACAACGTTCCGTCATCATCCATCGCAATGCCTTCCGCCTGCGGCACGGTTTTCTTCAAACCCTGTCGGCCGCCACTGATGGACATGGTGCTCAACGGCCGCCCGCCGACATCCAGCTCCAGAATCAGCCGCGACTCATCCGACAGCGCCAGCAAATGCCCGCTGCGCTCGTCGTATTGCAAACTCGACAGATCGCGCACAAACATCCCGGCGTCACGCTTGGGGTCGTTGATCACATGCACCGCGTAAGACTTCTCCGGATTGAAGTGCGGAAAACCGTGCACTTCGTAGATAAGCATTGGATTACGTTCTTTCGCGACAAACAGGCGCTTGCCCACGGAGTCATACGCCAGGCCTTCAAAACCTTTGTTGCTGGCCATATGCACGCCGAGGGTCATCTGCTCGGCGTCCGCCGCGTCGAGGAATGTGGTGCCTGCCTCCAAGTGAATCTTGATCAACCGCTGTTGGCGCTCGTCGGTGATCACGTAGGTGTCGGCGCTGATGTACTCGACGGCTTCCGGGTCGCCAAAACCAACCAGTGCGATGCGGCGCAAGATCTTGCCTTCGAGCGACAGTTCGACCAGTTCGGAATTCTTGTTGGTCACGGTGAACAGGCTTTTGCGCACCGGATCGAAGGTGAGCGCCGAAACATCGTCGTCCAGCCCGTCAATCACTCGCGCTTCAATCTCGACGCGATACTGGTCCAACGCAATGGATTCACTGCTCAGCGGCTGCCATAACGTGTGCAGATTGAACCAGGCGCGTTCGAACAGGCGCATGTATTGGCCGATCGCAATCAACGCGATCAGGGCAATCACCGACAGGAAGATAATCAGAGGCTTGGGGCGGGCAAGTCGACGCATGTGGATGGCTCGGGATCAAAACAGGCGGATGAAATACCACGCCCGTCTGAACTGAAGCTTAATGGCCACTTGCCTCAAACCACAAGACAACCCGTGTAGGAGCTGCCGCAGGCTGCGATCTTTTGATCTTGCTGTTCATAAGATCAAGAGATCGCAGCCTTCGGCAGCTCCTACATTGAATCGGTAAAGGTTGCTATTTCTGTTTCTCGAAGCGATAGAACAGGTTTGGCTCGCTGACCATGTACAGCGTACCCGCTTCGTCCATGGTCACGCCTTCGGCGCGCGGGATGGTGTTTTTCAATCCGTTGAAGCCGCCAAGCAGGGTCATGAAGCTGACCTGCTCGCCCTTCTCGTCCAATTCCAGCAGCAGGTGCGAATCAGCGGACAGCACCAGTGTGTGCTGAGTGCGCGGGTCAATCGCCAAGGCCGAGAGGTTGCGAATATCCAGTTCATCACTGGCAAGTTTCTGCTTGTCGCCCTTGAGGGTCTGGCTGCCATCGCTTTTCCAGGTGAACAGCGCTGGTGGCCGTTCCTCGCCCAGCAACAGTTGCTGATTGCGAGCGTCCCAAGTGATGGCTTCGAAGGCTTTGTTCTGGTCTTTCGACGGTCCGAGGTCGTATTTCGGGAAGTCGGCGATATTCAGCTCGCGAGTATCGGCATCGACTTTGACGATCGACAGCATGTGCTGACGCTCGTCGACGATGGCCATCAAGCCGTTTTCCATCATCGTCAGGCCTTCCGGATTGCTCCAGCCCACCAGCGGCATTTTGCGCAGTACATCGCCCTGTAACGTCAGTTCAGCGAGAAACGGGTTCTTGCCCATCACCGAGAACAGCGTTTTGGTCTGCGGGTTGTAAGCCAGATCCGAAGCCTCGTCCTTCTCCATACCCTTCAGCGGTTTGGCATCGATGACCACCCGATAGTCCGGCAGCCAGATGCTTTCCTTTTGCTCGGCCTGGCTTTCAAAGCGCTCCTGCAGCCAAAGCACACCGCGATCATCCCAATGCATGGCAAACGCCAAGGCATATGCCGCGGCAAGCACCAGCAACAGCCAGACATACCAGCGCAGGGCGAAACGTGAACGGCGGGTGGGTTTGAGCTGAGTTTGAGATGACATCGAGGGACGCTTTCCGAAAATTCAGGCTATGGGTAATAGCACAAAGAGGCCGGCTCAGACGCCAGAATGAGAGGAATTATCCGTACAGGATGTGAAAAAAACGGCAAATGGCGGGATTGTCGTGTGTTGTCAGCGATCTCCAGGGCACCACAAAACAATGTGGGAGCGAGCTTGCTCGCGAAGGCGCAGTGTCAGTCGACATCTTTGTTGACTGACAAAATGCTTTCGCGAGCAAGCTCGCTCCCACAGGGGATTTGCAGTGTTGCGGTTAGCGCACGCTGCTGTTGAAGCTGCTCGCGCCGACCAGTTCGAGGACGATGTCATCGCCAACGTTCAGCGGGCCAACGCCCACTGGCGTGCCAGTGAGGATCACGTCACCGGCCTGCAGCGAGAAGCAGCCGGCCATGTGCTGGATCATCGGCACGATCGGGTTGAGCATCGCGCTGCTGTTGCCGTCCTGACGCACTTCGCCGTTGATCGTCAGGCGAATGCCGATGTCGGTCAGGTCAGCAAAGGTGCTGCCGACCACAAACGGAGCGATCACCGCCGCACCGTCGAACGATTTGGCGATTTCCCACGGCAGCCCCTTGGCTTTCAGCTCAGCCTGCTTGTCGCGCAGGGTCAGGTCCAGCGCCGGGGCGAAACCGGAGATGGCGTCGAGCACTTCTTCACGGCTCGGCTTGGTCGACAACGGCTTGCCGATCAACACAGCGATTTCCGCTTCGTAATGCACCGAACCGCGCTCGGTCGGAATGCTGAAACCGCCTTCCAGCTCAACCACGCAACTGCCCGGCTTGATGAACAGCAACGGCTCGGTAGGCACCGGGTTGTCCAGCTCCTTGGCGTGTTCGGCGTAATTGCGGCCAATGCACACGACTTTCCCGATCGGGAAGTGGATGCGCGTGCCGTCGACGTACTGGTGCTGATAGCTCATTTACCGACTCCTGCCTTCATTGATTCATCAAAGATTACAGATCAAACCGCGAAGATCTTGCCCGGGTTCATGATGCCGTTCGGGTCGAACACCGCTTTCACCGCTTTCATGTACTCGATCTCAACCGGCGAGCGGCTGTAGGTCAAGTAGTCGCGTTTGGTCATGCCCACGCCGTGCTCGGCGGAGATCGAACCGTTGTACTTCTCGACGGTTTCGAACACCCACTTGTTGACGGTCGCGCATTTGGCGAAGAACTCGTCCTTGCTCAGGTTATCCGGCTTGAGAATGTTCAAGTGCAGGTTGCCGTCGCCGATGTGGCCGAACCAGACAATTTCGAAGTCTGGATAGTGTTCGCCGACGATCGCGTCGATTTCCTTCAGGAACGCTGGCACTTTCGACACGGTGACCGAGATGTCGTTCTTGTACGGCGTCCAGTGCGAGATGGTTTCGGAGATGTACTCGCGCAGTTTCCACAGGTTCTGCAGCTGGGTTTCGCTCTGGCTCATCACACCGTCCAGCACCCAGCCCTGCTCGACGCAATGCTCGAAGGTTTCCAGTGCGCTGTTGGCCACTTCTTCAGTAGTCGCTTCAAACTCCAGCAACGCATAGAACGGACAGTCGGTTTCGAATGGCGCCGGTACGTCGCCACGGCCCATGACCTTGGCCAGGGCCTTATCGGAGAAGAATTCGAACGCGGTCAGATCGAGCTTGCCCTGGAAAGCGTGCAGCACCGGCATGATCGAGTCGAAATCGGCGGTGCCGAGAACCATCGCGGTGAGATTCTTCGGCGCACGATCCAGACGCATGGTCGCTTCGACGACGAAACCGAGGGTGCCTTCAGCGCCGATGAACAACTGGCGCAAGTCATAGCCGGTGGCGTTCTTGATCAGGTCTTTATTCAGTTCGAGCACGTCGCCCTTGCCGGTGACGACTTTCATGCCGGCTACCCAGTTACGAGTCATGCCGTAGCGAATAACCTTGATCCCGCCGGCATTGGTGCCGATATTGCCGCCAATCTGGCTGGAACCTGCCGAAGCGAAATCGACCGGGTAGTACAGGCCCTTTTCTTCGGCGACGTTCTGCAAATGCTCGGTGACCACGCCCGGCTGACAAACGGCGGTGCGGTCGGTGAGGTTCACGTCAAGAATCTGATTCATGTAGTCGAACGAGACGACCACTTCGCCATTCGCGGCCACCGCAGCGGCAGAAAGCCCGGTGCGCCCGCCCGATGGCACCAGCGCCACCTTGTGCGTGTTGGCCCAACGGACCACCGCCTGCACCTGCTCGATGGACTTGGGAAACACGATGGCGCTTGGCGCCGGGGCGAAGTGCTTGGTCCAATCCTTGCCGTACGCATTCAGGGAGTCGGCGTCGGTCAGGACCTTGCCAGGCTCGACCAGGGTCTTCAGTTCATCAATCAGGGCAGGATTGGTCATCGACAGAACTCTCGAACAATTCATGGTCATCCTGAGAACGCTTCACGTCGCAGGAATGAGTGTTTAGCGGGGAGGCTATGCTAGCATACCGACCCCGCAGGCCAGTGCCCAAGGCCAGTTCTGCGGTAACGGCTTTCCTGCCGTTTGGGTCAGCTCCAGGCTGCTCCCCTCCCTGCCATTTTTCTCCGGGATACAGGTTTACGCAGATGAGCAAGACTTCTCTCGATAAGAGCAAGATCAAGTTCCTTCTTCTCGAAGGCGTCCACCAATCGGCTGTCGACGTCCTCAAGGCGGCGGGCTACACCAGCATCGAATACCTGACAGGTTCCTTGCCGGAAGCCCAGCTCAAGGAAAAGATCGCTGACGCTCACTTCATCGGCATTCGTTCGCGCACCCAACTGACCGAAGAGATCTTCGATCATGCGAAGAAGCTGGTCGCGGTCGGCTGTTTCTGCATCGGCACCAACCAGGTTGACCTGAGTGCTGCCCGCGAGCGCGGTATCGCCGTGTTCAACGCGCCGTACTCCAACACCCGCTCCGTTGCCGAGCTGGTGCTGGCCGAAGCAATCCTGCTGCTGCGCGGCATCCCTGAGAAAAACGCTTCCTGCCACCGTGGCGGCTGGATCAAGTCCGCAGCCAACTCCTTCGAGATCCGTGGCAAGAAACTCGGCATCGTCGGCTACGGCTCGATCGGTACGCAGCTGTCGGTTCTGGCTGAAGGTCTGGGCATGCAGGTGTACTTCTATGACACCGTGACCAAGCTGCCACTGGGCAACGCTACTCAGATCGGCAGCCTGACCGAGCTGCTGGGCATGTCCGACATCGTCACCCTGCACGTTCCGGAAACCGCTGCGACCCAGTGGATGATCGGCGAGAAGGAAATCCGCGCCATCAAGAAGGGCGGCATCCTGATCAACGCCGCGCGCGGCACCGTGGTCGAACTGGACGCCCTGGCGGACGCGATCAAGGACAAGCACCTGATCGGCGCGGCCATCGACGTATTCCCGGTGGAGCCTCGCTCCAACGACGAAGAGTTCGAAAGCCCGCTGCGTGGCCTCGACAACGTGATCCTGACTCCGCACATCGGTGGTTCGACCGCCGAAGCGCAAGCCAACATCGGTCTGGAAGTGGCAGAGAAACTGGTCAAGTACAGCGACAACGGTACTTCGGTATCGTCGGTGAACTTCCCGGAAGTGGCCCTGCCGGCTCACCCTGGCAAACACCGCCTGCTGCACATCCACGAGAACATCCCGGGTGTGATGAGCGAGATCAACAAGGTCTTCGCCGAAAACGGCATCAACATCTCCGGTCAGTTCCTGCAGACCAACGAAAAGGTTGGCTACGTGGTAATCGACGTCGACGCCGAGTACTCGGACCTGGCGCAAGAGAAGCTGCAGCACATCAACGGCACCATCCGTAGCCGCGTGTTGTTCTGATTTAGCGTTGAGCGATAAAAAAAGGGAGCCTTCGGGCTCCCTTTTTCATGCACGGCGAAAAGGTTATTCGACGTTGATGGTGATTTTCTTCGAGACGATTGGCGGGTCGAATGCCATGTGACCGCTGTCGCCAAGTTCCAGCTGCAAGGTGTGTTTGCCCGGGGCGAGCTTGATGTCAGCCTGGGTCTGCGCCTTGCCGAAGTGCATATGGTTGGCATCGGTAGGGACGACCGAACCGGCAGGAACAATTTCCTTGGCGTCGATCAGCAGGTGATGGTGACCGGTGTTCTTGGTGACATCACCGGCCGGCGCCAGTGCGACGTCCTTGGTACCGAATTTGACGGTGAAGGTCTGCGAAACCGTGGCCCCGTCTTCGGGAGAAACGATGAACACTTCGGCGCCTTTGGGGGCCGGTGTGGCAGCACTGGCCAGCACCGAAACGCCCATCAGCACACCCGCGAACGCTGCACGTGACATAAAGCTTTTCATTTTCTTCTCCAGTTTTTCCGTAAAATCCGCACGGTCATGACAACTTCATGACCATTCGTTGTCGAAGGCACTCGACAACCATAGCAAAGCGAGCCTGAATCAGAGCGTCGCGATAATGATTTCAAAGGAGTGACCATGCGCTTTCTGCCTGGCCTGATCTGCCTGCTACCCCTTCTGAGCCCTTTGGCTCACGCCGAACTGATTGATGACGTCAACGACCGTGGCGAGCTGCGCATAGCCCTTGAGGCTAATACACCGCCCTTCAATTTCAAGGAAGGCGACACACTCACGGGGTTCGAGGTCGAGCTTGGGCAACTGCTGGCCAACGAGCTGGATGTGCGCGCCGACTTCATTGTCACTGACGAAGCCGACCTGCTCCAGGGCGTTGAAAGCGGCAAGTACGACGTTGCGCTCAACCACATAGCACTGACACCGGAGCTCAAGGATCGTTTCGACTTCAGCGCGCCTTACGGCGAGGTCGATTCGCAGTTGCTGGCGAAGAAGGATGAGCAGCCACGGCCGATGGTGCTGGTGCAGGCATTGACTGAAGAGAAGCCGAAAGCGGCAGCGCCGGTGGAGTTGGCGATTCCGTTTCAGAAGGGCAATCCGGCGTTTCAGGCCAGTCTTGCGAGTGCGATGGAGCGGATCAGGGCGGATGGGCGTTTGGCGGCGTTGACCGAGAAGTGGTTGAAGCCTTAAAGGCCCCTCACCCTAGCCCTCTCCCAGAGGGAGAGGGGACTGAATGGGGGATGCTTTAGAGGTACGCCGACCTGGGATTGCTATACCGAATCCGAAATCGACCGGTCATGGCATTGTCGAGTCCATAATCGATCGGTCATGGCTGTGTTGAATCCATAATCGACTAGGTGTTTCAGGTCGATGGACAACGCCAGACACCACGGTCGGCCCCCTCTCCCTCCGGGAGAGGGCTGGGGTGAGGGCAACGATTCAGGATCAGTCCAAAGCAGCCAGTGCCAGCGCGGCCTGCGGCAATTCCAGTTCACTGAAAACCTGCACACCATGACGCTTGAGCAACGCGGCCGTCACGCCTTCGCCACTGACTTTGACCCCACTGAACGTCCCGTCGTAAGTCAGCAAATTCCCGCAAGAAGGACTATTGGCCTTCAGCACTGCCACGCGGATGCCATATTTCTGCACCAGCGCCAGCGCCTGCCGCGCGCCATCCAGAAACTGCGCACTGACATCCTCGCCCTCGGTAGTGATCACCGCCGCGACACCATCGAGCACTTCACCACCCTGCCCGCCCGGAATCTCTGCCGCCGCCCGTGGCGTCGGCAAACCACCCGCGACCTCCGGACACAGCGGCACCACCCGCCCTTCAGCGATCCACTGCTCGAGCAGATCGAACGGCCCGCTCGCGCCACCGTCGTAACGCACGCGATGGCCCAACAGGCAGCGGCTGACCAGAATCTTTTCCATCTCAGAACGGCTCGTTGCCACGGCGGCGGAACCAGCCGGTCAGCGACAGGCGCTCGCGGTTCGCCGGCAGCACTTCATGAGGCACTTCACCGGAAAGGAACACCACCAGGCAACCGCCGGTAGGTTGCACGTCGTGCACGCGCTCATCGCTCAGGTACATTCGCAATTGACCCCCATCCTCCGGCAGCCAGGCATCATTGAGGTAGACCACCACTGAGACCATGCGCTTGTCATCGTCGCGAAAACGGTCGACATGCCTGCGATAGAACGCGCCCGGCGGATACAGCGCGAAATGGCATTCAAAATCCTCAAGCCCGAGAAACAGGCCACGGTTAAGCGCCTCACGCAGGCTTTCCATCAAGTTCAGATAACGGTCGCTGGCCTCGGCCTGGCCGGGGTCGATCCACTGAATGTGGTCGCCCCGAATCCCTTCGCGGATCTCTGAAAACGGCCCGCGACCGACAGCCGCCGGCGCCAGCTCACCCTCGGCCTCACGTTTACGGCACTCGGCCGCCAGCTCGCGGGTCAAACCGGCGGGCAGGAATATGTTCTGCTGCGACCAGCCGTGTTCCGCCAGGTCGTCGACGATGCGTAACAGCAGTGGGTGTTCAGAGGATATTTGCATGGCGCGCATAGTATGTCGGCGGCAAGAAATCCGACAGAGCCACGCGGCGGCTTGCTACGAATTCTCGACAAGTACCGGCACCGCACGGAGAATAGTCCGCTGCTGACAGGAGTCCCTATGCGCCGTTTGCTTTTTTCACTGTTGATGTTCTGCGTTTTGCCCGCTTGGGCGGACGGCCACGATCAGTTGTACAAGGTCGCCGGCTGGCCAGATCAACGTGCGCATTTCAATGACGCCCTGACCGCCGCGCAGCAGCGCTACCAGAACAGCCTGCCGCCCGCCGTGTTTCAGGCACTGGTGAACAACAGCAACCAGCGCTTCGCCCCGCAAGCTGTGGATCAACGCGCCGAGGCGCAATTGCGGCAGAAGCTCGCTGATCCAAAACCGGCCCTGACTTTCTTTCAATCGCCGCTGGGCAAGAAAATTGTCGCGGCTGAATTGCTCGCCACCCGTCGCGATCAACTGGCGAAAAATGCCAAGGGCTTGCCGAAGATGCAGGCCAGCGACAGCCGTCTGCTGATCATTGGCCACCTCGCTCAGGCCTTGCCGGCGCGTGAGGCCGGCGCCGAAGTGAGCCTGGCGATTGCCGGCGTGGCGGCGGACAGTTTGAGTTCGATGATCCCGGGATTGCTCGGTGGCGGTCAGGCGCAGGGCATGCTCAATGGTCAGCGCCAGCGTTTGATGGATCAGATTGGCGCGGACATGAATAACACGCTGCTCTATGTCTATCGCGACTTGTCTGATGAAGAGCTGGAAGAGTTTGCGACATTTGCCGAATCGACTGAAGGCAAGGCGTATTACCAAGCGGCGCTGGCGGCGATTCGGGCGGGGTTGGCGGTCGGGCAGTGATCCTTGTTGCCTGACAAACCGCCTTCGCGAGCAAGCTCGCTCCCACATTTTGGATCTTCAGCGAACACAAAATTGTGAACATCCCCAAGCCCCTGTGGGAGCGAGCTTGCTCGCGAAAGGGCCCTCACAGACGCTACAGATTCCTGCCCCTTATCCGCTTGCTCAGAAATTCGAAATACTCCTCACGCATCTCCACCGTCTCATTCGCCAGATGATGCCGCGCCTCGGCCAATAGCAGAATCTGCGGCCGGTCGAACTTCCACTTCATCACCTGCAAATTGTGTTGCCAGTCCACCGTCATGTCCGCCTGCCCCTGAATGATCAGCGGCCGTCGCGGACTTTTTTTCGCGTGCTCGACGCGGATGATCCAGCGTGACAGCGCGCCCACCCATTTGGTCGGCAAGCGCCGTGGCTGCAACGGATCGGCCTGGAGAAACGGCAGGAAATCCGGGTCATTGGAATTCTCGCTAAAGCGTCGCGTGACACCCCGAACGAAAGGCCGGAGCAGGTAATAACTAAATTGCGACCAGCCCCATGCCCTTGGACGCACCAGCGGCGCCAGCAAAATCACCTGGCCCTGCGCCGGGCTGTTTTCACCATGGTTGAGCAGGTGATCAACCACAATCGCCCCGCCGGTGCTTTGCCCGCACAAGTGCCACGGCTGCGGCAACGCGATCGACTGCGCTTCGGCGAACAACGCTTGCAGGACGTCCTGGTATTCAGAGAAATCGCGGATGCTCGCGCGCGGCCCGCTCGACAGACCATGCCCCGGCAAATCACAGGCGATTACCGCAAAATCCTGATCCAGCGCCCACTCGATCACATGCCGATACAGCCCGGTGTGATCGTAGTAACCGTGCAGCAGAAACAGCGTCGCCTTGACCTTCTCCGGCCACCAGCAATGGCTGACCACTTCATAGCCATCGACTTCGAAACGGCCCATGCCACGCCAGACATCGCGATGGGGAAAGTCGGTCTGGTAGAAGCGCTGGTAGGCCTTGGCCTCGTCCGACAACGCCTGCCACTCGGCCAAAGGCTTGAGGCTGGCGCGGATTTGATCGGGATCGAAAGTGGCAGGCATGCGGGAATTCCAAAGCGGTAAACAGACTTTATCGGCCTGCGATATTCATCTGTAGTGACAGACATGGCAAGCTAGCCGACCTTCCGAGGATCGAAAACCATGCGTTCGCCCTACCGCACCGCACTGTTTGCCAGCCTGCTCGCGCTGATTTGCGCCGGGGTACTGTGGGCGGCGTACGACTGGTTTCAGGGGCGTTATCTGCGCGCGTTCAGCGAACACACGGCGGTGTTTTCCGGTGATCCGCTGCGCCTGCCGGACAACCTCGCCGGTCCTGGCAAGATTCGCCTGGTACATTTCTGGGACCCGGCCTGCCCGTGCAACGTCGGCAATCAACAGCACCTGACCGAGATGGTCGAGCAGTTCGGCGGCAAAGGCGTGGAGTTCTTCGCCGTGCAGAAAACCGGCAGCCACGGACAGTTGCCCGCGACCCTCAGCAGTCTGAAAACCATCACGATATTGCCCGGCTCCGAACAGGTTCCGGCCAGCCCGGCCGTGGCGATCTGGGATCGCAGCGGCAAACTGGCGTACTTCGGCCCGTACAGTGAAGGCCTGACCTGCAATTCCAGCAACAGCTTTATCGAACCGATTTTGAATGCCCTGACGGAAGATCGCCCGGTCAACGCCACGCACACCTTGGCGGTCGGGTGTTACTGCCCGTGGCCGGTGGAAACGCCGTAAGGCATTCCGGACTTTTCAAGGACAGCGCTGCACGGCACAGAAGGTCTGTGCTAATTGTTTGCAGCCCGACGGGCGGCATTCCCGCATGCACAAGGAGTCACCATGAAGCGCGTGTTCACCGTTCTTGCCTTGCTCATCGTTGTGCTGCTTGCCGGCGTCGGCGGATATATCTACAGCAAACAACCCACGCGCCAGGGCCAGGTCGAACTGCGCAATCTGCAGGGATCGGTGACCGTGCGCTACGACGAGCGCGGCGTGCCACACCTGCGTGCCGAGAACGAAACCGACCTCTATCGCGCCCTCGGTTATGTGCATGCCCAGGACCGGCTGTTCCAGATGGAAGCCATGCGCCGCCTCGCCCGTGGCGAACTGGCCGAAGTGCTCGGGCCGAAACTGCTCGACACCGACAAACTGTTCCGCAGCCTGCGCATCCGCGAACGCGCGGCCAGTTACGTCGCCAATCTCGATAAACAGTCACCGGCGTGGAAGGGCCTGCAAGCCTATCTGGATGGCATTAACCAATATCAGGACACCCACGCCGCACCGATCGAGTTTGACGTGCTGGGCATCCCCAAGCGGCCGTTCACCGCGGAAGACAGCATCAGCGTCGCCGGCTACATGGCCTACAGCTTTGCGGCGGCGTTTCGCACCGAGCCGTTGCTGACCTATGTGCGCGATCAACTCGGCGCTGATTACCTCAAGGTCTTCGATCTCGACTGGCAACCCAATGGTGTGCTGGCCAACGGTCACGCCAAACCTGCGCCGGTCCTCGCCGCCGGCGACTGGAAAGACCTCAACGCCCTCGCCCGCCTCAGCGAACAAGCGCTGATCGACCATGGCCTGCCGCAGTTCGAAGGTAGCAACGCCTGGGTCATCGCCGGTAGCCGCAGTCAGAGTGGCAAACCTCTGCTGGCGGGTGATCCGCACATTCGCTTCTCGGTGCCGTCGGTGTGGTACGAGGCGCAATTGTCGGCGCCGGGCTTCGAGCTGTACGGCCATCATCAGGCGCTGGTGCCGTTCGCGTTTCTGGGGCACAACCTGGATTTCGGCTGGAGCCTGACCATGTTCCAGAACGACGATCTGGATCTGATCGCCGAGAAGGTCAATCCGGATAACCCGAATCAAGTCTGGTATCGCGGCCAGTGGACCGACATGGTCGTCACGCAGCAGCAGATCAATGTAAAGGGCCAGCCGCCGGTCACCCTCACCCTGCGCCAATCGCCCCACGGCCCGATCGTCAATGATGCCCTCGGCACTGCTGCCGGCAAAACGCCGATCGCCATGTGGTGGGCGTTTCTCGAAACGCCGAACCCGATCCTCGAAGGCTTCTACCAGCTCAACCGCGCCGACACGCTGGCCAAGGCCCGCGCCGCTGCAGCCAAGGTGCAGGCACCAGGGCTGAACCTCGTCTACGCCAACGCCAAAGGCGATATCGCCTGGTGGGCTTCAGCGTTGCTGCCCAAGCGCCCCGCTGGGGTGAAGCCGGAATTCATTCTCGACGGCAGCAGCAATCAGGCGGACAAGGACGGTTTCTACCCGTTCAGCGCCAACCCACAGGAAGAGAACCCGGCGCGCGGCTATATCGTCTCGGCCAACTTCCAACCGCTGTCGCCGACCGGCATGGAGATTCCCGGTTACTACAACCTTGCCGATCGCGGGCAGCAACTCAATCGACAGCTCAGCGACAAGAGCGTGAAGTGGACCAACGAGGCCAATCAGAAACTGCAATTGGGCTCGGCGACCGGTTATGGCCCGCGTTTGCTCGCGCCGTTGCTGCCGGTGCTGCGTGAGGTGGTGAGCGATCCGGCACAACTGAAACTGGTCGAGCAACTGGCGCAATGGCCGGGCGACTATCCGCTGGATTCCGTCAGTGCGACGGTGTTCAACCAGTTCCTCTACGACCTGGCCGATGCGGCGATGCGTGATGAGTTGGGCAATGACTTTTTCGACACCTTGCTGTCGACGCGGGTGATTGATGCGGCGCTGCCGAAGCTGGCGGCGAATGCCGATTCACCGTGGTGGGACAACCGCAGCACACCGAACAAGGAGACCCGTGCCGATGTCGTGCGCGCGGCGTGGCAGGCGAGCATGCAGCACTTGAAGCTGACCCTCGGCGATAACTCTGCCGAGTGGAAATGGGGCGCGGCGCACACGCTGACTCACGGCCATCCGTTGGGACAGCAAAAGCCGCTGGATCGAATATTCAACGTCGGGCCGTTTGCGGCGCCGGGCAGCCATGAAGTGCCGAACAACCTGTCGGCGAAGATCGGCCCGGCGCCATGGCCGGTGACTTACGGGCCGTCGACACGGCGCCTGGTGGATTTTGCCGATCCGGCGCATGGGCTGACGATCAACCCGGTCGGTCAGAGTGGCGTGCCGTTCGACAGTCACTATGACGATCAGGCTGAGGCATATGTCGACGGGATGTATGTGCAGGCGCATTTCAATGCCGAAGAGGTGACGGCGAATACGCGCAGTACGTTGAAGCTGTTGCCGGCGCGGGCAGCGCCTTAAAAGCCCCTCACCCTAGCCCTCTCCCAGAGGGAGAGGGGACTGACCGAGGTGTCTTTCGCTATGCACCGACCTGAGAGATCGAGTCGATTATGGATTCGGTACAGCAACATCACGTCGGCGTATCTCCCCAATATCCCCGAATCGGCCCCCTCTCCCTCTGGGAGAGGGCTGGGAGGGCGGCGTTCCGATGAGGGTCAAACCATCGCCGCAAAATTCAGCCGAAACTGCTGCGGCGTCACCCCCAGCCGCCGGTTAAACACCCCGCGCATATGTTGCGCATCGCGAAACCCGCACTGATACGCCACAGTCTTCAACGGCGCCGCCGTGCTTTCCAGCATCACCCGCGCCGCATCCACCCGCGCCCGCTCGACGAACTCCGCCGGGGTGACTTTGGCTTCCCGGGCAAACACCCGCGAGAAATTGCGCGCACTCATGTTCGCCGCATTGGCCAGATCGGCAATCGTCAGATCGCCCGTGAGATTGGCCAGCACATACAACTGCACCATCGCCACCGCCGAGGTCGGCTCCGCGTGCGGTGTGAGGAACGGGCTGAACTGTGACTGCCCACCGGAACGCTGGGTGAACACCACCAGCCGCTTGGCCACGCTCAACGCCACCTCAGCGCCGTGATCCCGCGCCAGCAGGTACAGCGACAGATCGATTCCCGCCGTGACCCCGGCCGAGGTGTAGAGCGTGTCGTCCTCGACATACAAGCGATCAGCTTCGACCTGCGTTGTCGGACACAACTGCGCCAACGCCTCGGCATCGTTCCAGTGCGTGGTGACGGTGCGCGCCTCCAGCAATCCGGCCCGCGCCAGCATAAACGCGCCGTTGCAGATTGAGCCGAAACGCTGTGCCCGTGCGCAGGCCCCGCGCAGCCAACCGTCGAACGTCGCGCCGAAATCCATGAAGGGCAGTTGCGGCCCACCAGCGACCAGCAGCAGGTCGTAGACGTCGAGTGCTTCGCTGAAATGCCGATGGGCATTCAGGGTCAAACCGTTGGAACAGGCCATCGGCCCGTGCTCGACGCCGATTACTTCGAGCCGATAGTGATCCTCGGGCGCCAGGAATCGATTAGCCTCGGCGAACACATCCATCGGGCCGCTGACGTCCAGCGACTGCACGCCGGGGAACACGACGATGGCGACGGTTTTGCTCATGGCTGTGAGGCTCCTTTTTGGTCTCTGAGCCGAGTTGGCACGATTCACAGGTGGATTGGCAAGGATCGCAGCCATGCATCGATTGTTCGCTTCCAGCGCCGGGAACAGACTTTCCTCATCAGCGCCACGACGGCGTTCACTGAGGAAACTCCCCATGAGCACGACCATTGCCGGCATCAAAATCCCTGACAGCGCCCTCGCCCGGGCCACCACCGAGTACATCCGCGACATCGAGTCCGACCTGCTCTACCACCACTCGCGTCGGGTCTTTCTGTTCGGCGCGTTGAGCGGCGAGCGCCAGCAACTGGCTTACAACCCGGAGCTGCTGTACGTCGGCGCAATGTTCCATGACCTCGGTCTGGTCGAAGGTCACCGCAGTGATGATGAGCGCTTCGAAGTGGACGGTGCCAACGCAGCGGCGGCGTTTCTCAAACCGTACGGGTTGAGCGATGACGACATCGAGCAGGTCTGGCTGTCGATTGCCCTGCACACCACGCCGGGCGTGCCCAAGCATCTGCGTCCAACCGTGGCGCTGGTGACCGCTGGTGTGGAAATGGACGTGCTGGGTATGGATTACGCGGCGTTCAGCACCGTGCAGCGTGAAGCGGTGGTGCATGCGCACCCGCGTGGGGAAGGCTTCAAGGAATGCATCATCTGCGCGTTTGCCGATGGCTTGCGGCATCGTCCGCAGACGACGTTTGGCAATGTGAAGACGGATGTGCTGAAGGATCAGCAGCCGGGGTTCAAGCCGATGAACTTTGTTGAAGTCATCCGCCAATCTCCGTGGACTGCGTAAATCCCCTGTAGGAGTGAGCCTGCTCGCGATGGCGTCCTGTCAGTTGGAAATTTCCTGACTGACACTCCGCTATCGCGAGCAGGCTCACTCCTACAGTTTGAATTGGGTTGGCCTCGAGAATGAGGCCAACCCATTAGTGCTTACGCCGCTTCCGGCGCCGGGGCGCGACGCACGTCCGGCTGCTTCCACGAATCGGCTGCGCTTTCTTCGATGGCTTGCTGGATGGCTTTCTTGCGCGCTTCTTCGGCACGGCGGCTGAAGAACCAGACCATGAAGGTCACGATCGACACCGCCAGCAGAATCAGACTGGCCACCGCGTTGATCTCGGGCTTCACGCCCAGACGCACCGCCGAGAACACTTCCATCGGCAGGGTCGTCGACCCCGGACCCGAGACGAAGCTCGCCAGCACCAGATCATCCAGCGACAGCGCGAACGACATCATGCCGCCCGCCGCCAGCGACGGCGCGATCATCGGGATGGTGATCAGGAAGAACACCTTCCACGGCCGTGCACCGAGGTCCATGGCCGCTTCTTCGATCGACAGGTCCAGCTCACGCAGACGCGCCGACACCACCACCGCCACATACGCCGCACAGAATGTGGTGTGGGCGATCCAGATGGTGACGATGCCACGTTCCTGCGGCCAGCCGATCATCTGCGCCATGGCCACGAACAGCAGCAACAGCGACAGACCGGTGATCACTTCCGGCATCACCAACGGCGCTGTGACCAGACCGCCGAACAGCGTGCGACCCTTGAAGCGGGTGATACGGGTCAGCACGAACGCTGCCAGCGTACCCAGCGCCACCGCGGCGACCGCGGTGTAGCAGGCGATTTCCAGCGAGCGCAGCACCGAGCCCATCAGTTGCGTGTTGTCGAGCAGGCCGACGTACCACTTGATCGACCAGCCGCCCCACACCGTCACCAGTTTCGAGGCGTTGAACGAGTAGATCACCAGGATCAGCATCGGCAGGTAGATAAACAACAAACCCAGGACCAGCATCAGGCTGGAGAAACGGAAGCGCTTCATTCTTTACCCTCCATTTCCTTGGCCTGACTGCGGTTGAACAGAATGATCGGCACAATCAGGATCGCCAGCATCACCACCGCCAGCGCGGACGCCACCGGCCAGTCACGGTTATTGAAGAACTCTTGCCAGAGCACTTTACCGATCATCAGGGTTTCCGGACCGCCAAGCAGTTCCGGGATCACGAACTCACCGACCACCGGGATGAACACCAGCATGCAGCCGGCAATGATCCCGTTCTTGGACAGTGGAATGGTGATTTTCCAGAAGCTGTTGAAGGTGCTCGAACCGAGGTCGGAAGCGGCTTCCAGCAGGCTGTGATCGTGCTTCACCAGGTTGGCGTACAGCGGCAGGATCATGAACGGCAGGTACGAATAAACAACACCGATGTACACCGCAAGGTTGGTGTTGAGGATCTGCAGCGGCTCGTCGATGAAGCCCATGCTCATCAGGAAACCATTGAGCAAACCGTTGTTGCTGAGGATGCCCATCCACGCGTAAACGCGGATCAGGATCGCGGTCCAGGTCGGCATCATGATCAGCAATACCAACACCGTTTGCATTTCTTTACGGGCGGTGGCGATAGCGTAGGCCATCGGGTAGCCGATCAGCAGACAGAGGACGGTGCTGATGAACGCCATCTTCAACGAGCCGAGGTAAGCGGCGATGTACAACTCGTCGCCCGCCAGCATCGCGTAGTTGCCCAGGTTCAGCAGCAGTTGCAGCTTCTGCTCGGCGTACGTGTAAATCTCGGTGTACGGCGGAATGGCCACGTCGGCTTCGGCGAAGCTGATCTTCAGGACGATGAAGAACGGCAACATGAAGAACAGAAACAGCCAGATGAACGGAACCCCGATGACCAGTTGCCGGCCATTGGGGATTATTCGGTTGATGCGACGTTTGAATTTGCGCATGTTCATGAGCGGAGTACCACGCCGCTGTCGTCTTCCCACCACACGTAGACCTGATCACCCCAGGTCGGACGCGCGCCGCGACGTTCAGCGTTGGCCACAAACGACTGCACCAGTTTGCCGCTCGGCAATTCGACGTAGAACACCGAGTGACCGCCAAGGTAGGCGATGTCGTGGACCTTGCCGCTCGACCAGTTGTATTCGCAGGTCGGTTGATCGGCGGTGACCAGCAGCTTCTCCGGACGGATCGCGTAGGTGACGGACTTGTCCTGCACCGAGGTGCTGATGCCGTGGCCGACGTAGATCTGCCGGTCGAGGTCTTTGCAGGTGATGGTCGCGTGGCCTTCGGCATCGTCGATCACTTCGCCTTCGAAGATGTTGACGTTACCGATGAATTCGCAGACCAGACGGCTGGTCGGGGTTTCGTAGATGTCGATCGGGCTGCCGATCTGGGCGATCCAGCCCAGGTGCATGATCGCGATGCGCTCGGCCATGGTCATGGCCTCTTCCTGGTCGTGGGTCACCATCACGCAAGTCACGCCGACGCGCTCGATGATCTCGACCAGTTCCAACTGCATCTGCGAACGCAGTTTCTTGTCGAGTGCGCCCATCGGCTCATCAAGTAACAGCAGCTTCGGTCGCTTGGCCAGCGAACGCGCCAGCGCCACACGCTGACGCTGACCGCCAGACAGTTGATGCGGCTTACGTTTGGCGTACTGACTCATCTGCACCAGCTTGAGCATCTCGGCCACGCGGGCATCAACTTCAGCCGTCGGGATCTTGTCCTGCTTAAGGCCGAAGGCGATGTTCTGCGCCACGGTCATGTGCGGGAACAAGGCGTACGACTGGAACATCATGTTGATCGGACGTTCGTACGGCGGCATGTCGGTGATGTCGACGCCGTCGAGAAAAATGCGCCCCTCCGTGGGCCGTTCGAACCCTGCCAGCATCCGCAGCAGAGTGGATTTGCCCGATCCCGAACCGCCGAGCAGGGCGAAAATTTCGCCTTTCTTGATTTCCAGGGACACATCGTCCACGGCAATCGTCTCGTCGAACTTCTTCGTGACCCGGTCGATTTTGACCAACACCTGTTTCGGTGTCTGGTCGCCCTCGAGGGCTTTCTTATAGGCGCCGGAGGCAACTGCCATTTACGAAACTCCCAGAAAAAAACAATGCAGTTCGCCCAATGCAGACGAACCCAGGATAGTTTGTGCCTTACTTGCCCGACTTGACCTTGGTCCAGCTGCGGGTCATCAAACGTTGAATATTGGGCGGCAACTCGGTCGACACGTAGGTCTTGTCGAGTACTGCTTGCGGTGGATAAACCGCTTCATCGGTGCGAATGGACTGTTCCATCAGCTTGTCCGAACCCGGGTTGGGGTTGGCGTAACCGACGTAATCACTGACCTGGGCAATCACCTCAGGTTTCAGCAAATAGTTGATAAAGGCGTGGGCTTCTTTGACGTTGGACGAATCCTTCGGAATCGCCAGCATGTCGAACCACAGCGCGCCGCCTTCTTTCGGGATCGAGTAGGCGATGTTCACGCCCTTCTTGGCTTCCTCGGCGCGGTGCTTGGCCTGGAAGATGTCCCCGGAGAAACCGATGGCCACGCAGATATCGCCGTTGGCCAGGTCGCCGATGTACTTGGACGAGTGGAAATAGGTCACGTACGGACGCACGGCGAGCAATTTGGCCGTGGCCTTTTCGTAGTCCTTGGTGTTGGTGCTGTTGGCGTTCAGGCCCATGTAGTTGAGCACGGTCGGCATCATTTCATCGGCCGAATCGAGGAACGCGACGCCGCAGCTGTGCAGTTTCTTGATGTTCTCGGGTTCGAACAGCACGCTCCAGGAATCGATCTTGTCGATACCGAGCACTGCCTTGACCTTGTCGACGTTGTAACCGATGCCGTTGGTGCCCCACAGGTACGGCACGGCGTACAGGTTGCCCGGATCGTTTTGCTCCAGACGCTTGAGCAGCACCGGGTCGAGGTTGGCATAGTTGGGCAGCTGCGACTTGTCGAGTTTCTGGAACGCGCCCGCCTTGATCTGCTTGCCGAGGAAGTGGTTCGACGGCACGACCACGTCGTAACCGGTACGCCCGGCCAGCAGCTTGCCTTCCAGGGTTTCGTTGGAGTCGAAGACGTCGTAGACCGGTTTGATCCCGGTTTCTTTCTGGAAATCGGCCAGCGTGGTCTCGCCGATGTAATCGGACCAGTTATAAATATGTACCGTACCGGCGGCCTGGGCTCCGACGGCGATCGTCAGGCCGGCAGTGGCCAGCAGGGCTTTGCGCAAAGAAGAAAAAATAGGCAAGTGGAGGTCCTCTAAATTAGTTGGGCCCAAGTTGCCCCGCACTGCATGACAGCCATGGCTGCCCGGCAACAAAACCGGCGCGCAACTTACCCTCGAAAAACCGTTCCTGCAAAACTTCCTGTCATTTAATTAATCCACTGGCCGCCTTCGCGGGGACGACGGCCAGCGGTTGTCGCTTAAAACCGGCTTATTTACCGGATTTGATCTTGGTCCAGCTGCGGGTCATTTCACGCTGGGTCGCGGCCGGCAAGTCGGCGATCGCATACAACTTGGCCTGCACGTCGGCTGGCGGGTAGATGCCTGGATCGCTGGTGATGTCTTTTTCCACCAGTGCGGTTGCAGCGGCGTTACCGTTCGGGAAACGTACGGCGTTGGTGATGCCGGCCATGACTTCAGGCTTCTGCAGGAAGGTCATGAACTTGTAGGCGCCTTCAACGTTTTCGGCATCTTTAGGGATGGCGACCATGTCGAAGAAGCTGCCCGCGCCTTCTTTCGGAATGGCGTAGCTGACTTTCACCTTGTCACCGGCCTCGGCGGCACGCGACTTGGCCTGCTGCACGTCACCCGAGTAGCCGACCGCTACGCAGATGTTGCCGTTGGCCAGGTCCGAGATGTACTTGGAGGAGTGGAAGTAGGTGATCGAAGGACGAATCTTGAGGAACAGTTCCTCGGCTTTCTTGATGTCTTCTTTCTTCTGGCTGTCGGTTGGCAGGCCCAGGTAGTGCAGCGCGACCGGGAGCATTTCGGTCGGCGAATCGAGGAAGCTCACGCCGCAGCCCTTGAGTTTGGCGATGTTCTCCGGCTTGAGCAGCACGTCCCACGAATCGATGGTGTCGACGCCCAGCGCAGCCTTGACCTTCTCCGCGTTGTAACCGATGCCGATCGAGCCCCACATGTACGGGAAGGCGTGCTTGTTGCCCGGGTCGCTGACCGACACGGCCTTGAGCAGCTCCTGGTTGAGGTTCTTCCAGTTAGGCAGCTTGGACTGGTCCAGCTCCTGGTAAACGCCAGCCTTGATCTGCTTGGCCAGGAAGTTGTTCGACGGTACGACCACGTCATAGCCGGACTTGCCCGCGAGCAGTTTGGCTTCCAGGGTTTCGTTACTGTCGAATACGTCGTAGACCACCTTGATCCCCGACTCTTTCTCGAAGTTGGCGATGGTGTCCGGCGCGATGTAATCGGACCAGTTGTAGACGTGCAGTACTTTGTCGTCCGCGTGAACCGCACCCGCCATCATGCCCGCCACGGACAGCGCGAGAAGTGTCTTGCCAGCAAGCTTTTTACCTAATGCCTTCATGCGTCATGCTCCAAATTTTTCTTTTTTGAACCACTTTGTTCAGCGGCCGAACCCGGACAACTGGAACCGCGGTTAGTCTGGCAAGATCCGAGGCGGTCTTTCAAGAAAAGACCGGCCTTTCTGACAGCTTTGAGCGAGAGCGCCGCAGCTCCCCCGCTCAGAGCCTAGCACTTAGCCTTGCAACGCACTGAGGGTCAGGTCCAGACACTTGCGTGCCTTGGTCACCAGCTCATCGATCTCGGCTTTGCTGATCACCAGCGGCGGCGCGATGATCATGGTGTCGCCCACAGCGCGCATGATCAGGCCATTGTCGAAGCAGAACTGGCGGCAGATCATGCCGACGCCCTTACCTTCATAACGCTTGCGCGTGGCCTTGTCCTGCACCAGCTCGATCGCGCCCAACAGACCAACCCCGCGAACTTCACCCACCAACGGGTGATCGCTCAGTTCCCGCAGACGTTTCTGCAAATACGGTGCCGTTTCGTTGCGGGCGTTCTCGATAATTTTTTCGTCGCGCAGAATGCGGATGTTTTCCAGGCCCACCGCTGCTGCCACCGGGTGACCGGAGTAAGTAAAGCCGTGGTTGAAATCGCCGCCTTCGTTGAGCACCGCAACCACGCTGTCACGGACGATCAGGCCACCCATCGGGATGTAGCCGGAGGTCAGGCCTTTGGCGATGGTCATCATGTCGGGTTTGAGGTCGTAGAAATCGCTACCGAACCACTCACCGGTACGGCCGAAACCACAAATCACTTCGTCGGCGACGAAGAGGATGTCGTACTTGGCGAGGATTTCCTTGATGCGCGGCCAGTAGGTATCGGGCGGAATGATCACGCCGCCGGCGCCCTGGATCGGCTCGGCAATAAAGGCACCGACGTTGTCGACGCCGACTTCGAGAATCTTCTCTTCCAGCTGGTTGGCCGCCCAGATGCCGAACTCTTCCGGGGACATGTCGCCACCCTCGGCGAACCAGTACGGCTGCGCGATGTGGACGATGCCTGGAATCGGCAAATCGCCCTGCTCGTGCATATACGTCATGCCACCGAGGCTCGCGCCGGCCACGGTCGAACCGTGATAACCGTTCTTGCGGCTGATGATGACTTTCTTGTTCGGCTGGCCTTTGATCGCCCAGTAGTGGCGAACCATGCGCAGCATGGTGTCGTTGCCTTCGGAGCCAGAGCCGGTGAAGAACACGTGGTTCATGCCTTCCGGCGCCACGTCGGCAATCGCCTTGGCCAGTTCCAGTGCCGGCGGGTGCGCGGTCTGGAAGAACAGGTTGTAGTACGGCAGTTCGCGCATCTGTTTGGCGGCCGCGTCGGCCAGCTCATCGCGACCATAACCGATGGCCACACACCACAGACCGGCCATGCCGTCGAGAATCTTGTTGCCTTCGCTGTCCCACAGGTAAACGCCCTTGGCGTTGGTAATGATCCGCGGGCCCTTCTCTTTCAGTTGCTTGAAGTCACTGAACGGGGCCAGGTGGTGATCATTGCTGAGTGCTTGCCACTCGCGGGTTTGCGGGTTGTTGCTGGTCATGCCAATTCTCCTTGTTATCGGTGAAGGCGCGGCTGCTGCCAGCCGCGCCCGGCGTATCAGACGGCGAAGAGCAGGTACTCACGCTCCCAGGAACTGATCACGCGCTTGAAGTTTTCATGCTCGGCCCGTTTTACCGCGACGTAGCCAGTGATGAAGGTTTTGCCCAGGTACTTCTCGATGGTGGCGCTGTTTTCCATGCGCTCCAGCGCGTCTTCGATGGTCAACGGCAGGCGCAGGTTGCGGCGTTCATAACCACGACCCACCACTGGCGCGCTCGGGTTGAGGCCTTCGATCATGCCGATGTAGCCGCAGAGCAGGCTCGCGGCAATCGCCAGGTACGGGTTGGCGTCGGCGCCCGGCAGACGGTTTTCCACGCGGCGGTTCTGCGGGCCGGCATCGGGTACGCGCAGGCCCACGGTGCGGTTCTCTTCGCCCCACTCGACGTTCACCGGTGCCGAGGTATCTGGCAGGAAGCGGCGGAACGAGTTGACGTTCGGCGCGAACAGCGGCAACAACTCAGGAATCAGTTTCTGCAAACCACCGATGTGATGCAGGAACAACTGGCTCATGGTCCCGTCTTCATTAGAGAAGACGTTCTTGCCGGTCTCGATGTCGATGATGCTCTGGTGCAAGTGCATCGCACTGCCCGGCTCGCCGGTCATTGGCTTGGCCATGAAAGTCGCGGCCACGTCGTGCTTGAGTGCGGCTTCGCGCATGGTGCGTTTGAACACCAGAATCTGGTCGGCCAGCGACAGCGCGTCACCGTGACGGAAGTTGATTTCCATCTGCGCCGTGCCGTCTTCGTGGATCAGCGTGTCGAGGTCCAGCTCCTGCAGTTCGCACCAGTCGTAGACGTCTTCGAACAGCGGATCGAATTCGTTCGCCGCTTCAATGGAGAACGACTGACGCCCGATTTCCGGACGGCCCGAGCGGCCAATCGGAGGCTGCAACGGATAGTCAGGGTCGTCGCTGCGCTTGGTCAGGTAGAACTCCATTTCCGGCGCGACGATCGGCTGCCAGCCCTTGTCGGCATAGAGCTTGAGAACTTTCTTGAGGACGTTGCGCGGCGACAGCTCGATCGGGTTGCCCTGCTTGTCGTAGGTGTCGTGGATCACCTGGGCGGTCGGCTCGATGGCCCACGGCACCAGGTACACGGCGTTCTGGTCGGGGCGGCAGATCATGTCGATGTCGGCCGGATCGAGCAGTTCGTAATAGATGTCGTCTTCGACGTAGTCGCCGGTTACGGTCTGCAACAGCACGCTTTCTGGCAGGCGCATGCCTTTTTCGGCGATGAACTTGTTGGTCGGCGAAATCTTGCCCCGGGTGATACCGGTCAAGTCGGCGATCATGCATTCGACTTCTGTGATCTTGTGGTCTTTCAACCAATCGGTGAGCTGGTCGAGGTTGTTACTCATAAATGCCTCTGGGCTGAGTCTCCTGACAGGATGTCAGGCAAAGTTTGACGCTTTGAGCGTCGCGTTAAAGGGGGCTTGCTCGCGCAGTACCGGCTTACGCCTGGCACCGCGCATAGACAATGAAAGAGGAGCTTACCTGCCCTTTACGCTGGCGTTGCATTTCCTGTGCACAGTTCAAGCGTGCAGAATCGTGAGCACGGCTTGAAAGACGGCACAGGCTTTGGGAGTGAAAGAGATCTATATTGGAAGGAGACGCCATAAACGGGATGCTTCGCCGTACGTCCAGAATATCGGACGCTATGGTTTCGACTGCTGCTGACGAGAACAACGTCGATGGACCGCGAGCCTTGCTGGCTGCGCTACGGACGGATTTGTCGCCACTGATGTGATGAGCATGCAGACCGGACTGTTGCGAGCAGTCGGTGATGCCGATTAACGGCAGGCGAGACATGAAGCACCCCGGTATTATTGCTGTTATGGGTTTGATCGGAGCTTAGCCTTGTTCATTTTTTTACACAACACCCCCGTAAAAAATACAACACGGCCTGCTCAAGCCCGCGGCTGGCAAGCTTCCTCAGGACAGAAAACTGCCCAAAAATGCCCCATAAATGCCCTCACAGCGCTTTTTTAGGGCAAAAAAGGCCTCGCTTGACTTCGGCAGGCCGTTCGGGTTGACTGAAACCAGAAAAGATCAATGATTGATATTTTTAACAACAAAGGTGTTGCATCATGTCGGTACCCCCGCGTGCCGTTCAGCTTAACGAAGCGAACGCGTTCCTTAAGGAACATCCTGAGGTTCTGTACGTTGACCTTCTGATTGCGGATATGAATGGTGTGGTGCGCGGCAAGCGCATTGAACGCACCAGCCTCCACAAGGTTTACGAGAAAGGCATCAACCTGCCGGCCTCTCTATTTGCTCTGGATATCAATGGTTCTACGGTGGAAAGCACCGGCCTGGGCCTGGACATCGGCGATGCCGATCGTATCTGCTATCCAATCCCCGATACCCTGTGCAACGAGCCATGGCAGAAGCGCCCGACTGCGCAACTGTTGATGACCATGCACGAACTCGAAGGCGACCCGTTCTTCGCCGATCCGCGCGAAGTGCTCCGTCAAGTTGTTGCAAAGTTTGACGAGCTGGGCCTGACCATTTGCGCCGCATTCGAACTCGAGTTCTACCTGATCGACCAGGAAAACGTGAACGGCCGTCCTCAGCCGCCACGCTCGCCGATCTCAGGTAAACGTCCGCACTCGACGCAGGTCTACCTGATCGACGACCTCGACGAATACGTCGACTGCCTCCAGGACATTCTGGAAGGTGCCAAAGAGCAAGGCATCCCGGCCGACGCTATCGTCAAGGAAAGTGCTCCGGCGCAGTTCGAAGTGAACCTGCACCACGTCGCCGACCCGATCAAGGCATGCGACTACGCGGTACTGCTCAAGCGTCTGATCAAGAACATCGCCTACGACCATGAAATGGATACCACCTTCATGGCCAAGCCGTATCCGGGCCAGGCAGGTAATGGTCTGCACGTACACATTTCGATTCTGGATAAAGAAGGCAAAAACATTTTTGCCAGCGAGGATCCCGAGCAGAACGCCGCGCTGCGTCACGCGATCGGCGGTGTGCTCGAGACCCTGCCCGCGCAGATGGCTTTCCTCTGCCCGAACGTCAACTCCTACCGTCGTTTCGGCGCGCAGTTCTATGTACCGAACTCGCCGTGCTGGGGTCTGGACAACCGCACCGTAGCGATTCGCGTACCGACCGGCTCTGCCGATGCCGTGCGTATCGAACACCGCGTGGCCGGTGCCGACGCCAACCCGTACCTGCTGATGGCTTCGGTACTGGCCGGCGTGCACCACGGTCTGACCAACAAGATCGAACCGGGCGCACCAGTCGAAGGCAACAGCTACGAGCAGAACGAGCAAAGCCTGCCGAACAACTTGCGCGATGCCCTGCGTGAGCTGGACGACAGCGAGGTGATGGCCAAGTACATCGATCCGAAGTACATCGATATCTTCGTCGCCTGCAAGGAAAGCGAGCTGGAGGAGTTCGAACACTCCATCTCCGACCTTGAGTACAACTGGTATCTGCATACCGTTTAAGCGGTTGCAGTAATAAAAAGCGCTGCCGGCTATTTCAGCCCGCAGCGCTTTTTTATGGCCGCCTGCGGCGGATCGCTGACAAGACAACACACAGCCCGGCTCGTACAATGCCCGCTGCCCCGCAGGAGACTTCCATGACGCGACCCGCCCCCGTCCGCAAACCCCGTGCCCGCAGTCAGGCGCGCATCGATTCGATACTCGACGCCGCGCGTACACTGCTGGCCGCTGAGGGTGTGGCGAGTCTGTCGATCTACAGCGTCGCCGAGCGCGCGCAGATCCCGCCCTCTTCCGTGTACCACTTCTTCGCCAGCGTCCCGGCGTTGCTTGAGGCACTGACGGCGGATGTGCACGCTGCATTTCGTGCCTGCCTGCAAGCGCCGATTGATCATGACGCCTTGCGCGACTGGCGCGATCTGTCGCGGCTGGTTGAGCAACGGATGCTGGAGATCTACGATGAAGACGCGGCGGCACGGCAGTTGATCCTTGCCCAGCATGGTCTGACCGAAGTAACCCAGGCTGACCGTCAGCACGATATTGAGTTGGGCGACCTGATGCACAAGCTGTTCGATCATCACTTCGAATTGCCTAGGCTGCCGAAGGATGTCGATGTGTTCGCCCTGGCGATGGAGCTGGGCGACCGCGTGTATGCGCGTTCGGTGCAGCAGCATGGGCAGATCACGCCGCGCATGGCCGAGGAAGGCATGCGGGTGTTTGATGCCTACATTGGGTTGTATTTGCCGCCCTATCTACCCAAAAGATCTCTAGTGATCTGACTGGCCTCTTCGCGAGCAAGCTCGCTCCCACAGTGATTTGTAGTGAATACAACATCTGTGGGCAACACCGAACCTGTGGGAGCGAGCTTGCTCGCGAAGGCCGCACCGCAGTTTTCAGATCAGGCACAAAAACCCCGCAGGGCTCACGCCCTCCGGGGTTGTTTTTTACTCACCGGCTTACAACTTGGCGATCGACACCTCGGTGGATTTCACAAAGGCGATCACTTCGCTGCCGACCACCAGTTCCAGCTCTTTGACCGAGCGGGTGGTGATCACCGAAGTGACGATGCCCGAAGCGGTCTGCACGTCGATTTCCGACAGCACGTCGCCGAGGACGATTTCCTTGATCGAGCCTTTGAACTGGTTGCGGACGTTGATGGCTTTGATAGTCATGGCAATGATTCCTGTCGTTTGCTTGAGTTATTGAGCCCAACGCAGTTGCGTAGGCAGTGGTGAAACAGGTTCCGGCGCCGGCGGTTCGCCGGGCAGGGAGAGAACACGGTTAAGTACTTCGGTTTCCAGCGCTGCCAGTCTGTGCGAACCACGCACTCGCGGCCGCGGCAGTTCGACATGCAGATCGAGGCCGACTTCGCCGTCCTCGATCAGAATCACCCGGTCGGCAATCGCCACCGCTTCACTGACGTCGTGGGTCACCAGCAGCACGGTGAAGCCGTGTTGCTGCCAGAGACGTTCGATCAGTTGCTGCATTTCAATCCGGGTCAGCGCGTCCAGTGCGCCCAGCGGTTCGTCAAGCAACAGCAGACGCGGTTGATGGATCAGCGCACGGGCCAGCGCAACGCGCTGCTTTTGTCCGCCCGACAACGCTGCCGGCCATTCATTGGCGCGATCCGCCAGCCCCACCGCGTCCAGTGCTTCGAGAGCTTTCGGCCGCCAGTTGCCTTTAAGGCCCAAGCCGACGTTGTCGATGATCTTTTTCCACGGCAGCAGACGTGCTTCCTGGAACATCAGTCGAGTGTCTTCCCGCGCATCGCTGAGCGGCGCAGAACCGGCGAGCAAGTCGCCGCCAGTCGGTTGATCGAGCCCGGCGAGCAAGCGCAGCAAGGTACTTTTGCCACAGCCGCTGCGCCCGACCACGGCGACGAATTGCCCCGCCGGAATGTGCAGATCGATGTCACGCAACACCTGCCGCGCGCCGAAGGTTTTCTGCAGATTGCGCACCGCCAGCGGAATCCCGCGCAGCAGGCGTGGAGGTTGTTGAGCGGTCATGCTGCACCTCCTTTGGCAACCTGATAGGCCGGGTGCCAACGCAACCACACACGTTCAAGTCCACGAGCGGCGAGGTCGGCAAGCTTGCCGAGCACTGCGTAAAGCAGGATCGCCAGCACCACCACGTCGGTCTGCAAGAACTCGCGGGCATTCATCGCCAGATAGCCGATGCCCGAGCTGGCGGAAATGGTTTCGGCGACGATCAGCGTCAACCACATAAAGCCCAGCGCGAAGCGCACGCCGACCAGAATCGAAGGCAGCGCACCCGGCAGAATCACCTGCCAGAACAGGCTGAAACCGCTCAAGCCATAGCTGCGCGCCATCTCCACCAGCGCCGGGTCGACGTTGCGGATGCCGTGATAAGTGTTGAGGTAGATCGGGAACAGCGTGCCCAGCGCCACCAGAAAAATCTTCGCCGACTCGTCGATGCCGAACCACAGGATCACCAGCGGAATCAGCGCCAGGTGCGGCACGTTGCGGATCATCTGCACCGAGCTGTCGAGCAGGCGTTCGCCCCACTTCGACAGACCGGTGATGAAACCCAAGGCAAGACCGATGCTGCCGCCGATGGTGAAACCGAGCGCTGCACGCCAGCCACTGATGGCCAGGTGCGTCCAGATCTCGCCGCTGCGCACCAGGCTCACGCCGGCCTCGATCACCGCCACCGGTGCCGGCAGAATCCGTGTCGACAACCAACCCGCCGACACCGACAACTGCCACACCGCCAGCAACAACACCGGCAACGCCCATGGCGCGAGGCTGTGGATGATTTTCTTCATGGCGCGCCTCAGCTCTGCGACGCGGCTTTGGGAAGAATGTCGTTGGCGACCATCTCGCCGAACGGGCTGACATAACCGGCGCTTTTCGGCAGTTCCGGGCGCTCGATGTCGAGGTGCGGAAACAGCAGTTCAGCGACGCGATACGACTCTTCGAGGTGTGGATAACCGGAGAAGATAAAGGTGTCGATGCCGAGATCGGCGTATTCCTTCACGCGAGCGGCCACGGTCGGGCCATCGCCGACCAGCGCCGTCCCGGCACCGCCGCGCACCAGACCGACGCCGGCCCAGAGGTTCGGACTAACTTCGAGGTTGTCGCGACTGCCGCCGTGCAGGGCGGCCATGCGTTGCTGGCCGACCGAATCGAAACGCGCCAGCGAAGCCTGAGCGCGAGCGATGGTGTCGTCGTCCAGGTGTGAGATCAGCCGATCCGCCGCTTGCCACGCTTCAGCGTTGGTTTCGCGGACGATCACGTGCAGACGAATACCGAAGCGCACGGTGCGGCCGAGCTTGGCGGCTTTGGCGCGGACTTGAGCGATCTTCTCGGCGACGGCTGCTGGTGGCTCACCCCAGGTCAGGACCATTTCCACTTGTTCAGCAGCCAGATCCTGCGCCGCTTCCGACGAGCCACCGAAGTACAGCGGTGGACGCGGTTGCTGGATTGGCGGATAGAGCAACTTCGCGCCTTTCACGCTGATGTGCTGACCGTCGTAATCGACGGTTTCGCCTTCCAGCACACGACGCCAGATGCGGGTGAATTCCACCGAAGCCTGATAGCGTTCTTCGTGGCTGAGGAACAGACCGTCGCCAGCCAATTCTTCCGGATCACCGCCAGTCACCAGATTGAACAGCGCACGGCCGCCGGACAAACGATCAAGCGTGGCCGCCTGCCGCGCCGCGACCGTCGGGGAAATGATCCCGGGGCGCAGAGCCACGAGGAATTTCAAACGCTGGGTCACCGGGATCAGCGACGCTGCCACCAGCCACGAGTCTTCGCAGGAGCGGCCGGTGGGAATCAGCACACCGCCGAAACCCAGACGATCCGCCGCTTGCGCGACCTGTTGCAGATAACCGTGGTCGACGGCGCGAGCGCCTTCGGCGGTGCCAAGGTAATGGCCGTCGCCGTGGGTAGGCAGGAACCAGAAGATATTGAGGCTCATGGAGTGGTCTCCTTGGGGATTCGAATTACTGCGCTTTAGCCACAGCGGCCGGTGGTGTCCAGATCACATCCTTGATGCTCAATGGCTTGGGAATCAGCTTGAGCTGGAAGAACGTGTCGGCGATTTTCTGCTGCGCGGCGACCACTTCCGGGGTCAGGAACAACGCGCCGTAGCCCTGGCGTTTCACCGAGGTCAGGGTGATGTCCGCCGGCAGACCGAGCAGTGGCGCAACCTGTTGGGTCACGTCTTCAGGGTTGGCTTTGGACCACTCGCCGACTGCGCGCACTTCTTCCACGAGGGTCTTGATCACCTGAGGATTTTTCTCGGCGTAAGGCTTGGTCGCGAGGTAAAACTGGTGGTTGTCGACGATGCCTTTACCGTCGCGCAGGGTGTGCGCTTGCAGCTGTTTTTCAGCAGCAGCCTGGTATGGATCCCAGATGACCCAAGCGTCGACGCTGCCACGTTCGAACGCAGCGCGAGCATCGGCTGGCGGCAGGAAGACGGTTTGAATATCGGCGTACTTGAGACCGGCGTCTTCCAGTGCACGCACCAGCAGGTAGTGGACGTTGGAGCCTTTGTTCAGCGCAACTTTCTTGCCCTTGAGATCAGCCACCGATTTGATCGGCGAGTCTTTCGGCACAAGGATCGCTTCGCTGTTCGGCGCTGGTGGTTCATAAGCGACATAAAGCAAATCCGCGCCGGCAGCCTGGGCGAAGACTGGCGGGGTTTCGCCAGTGACACCGAAGTCGATCGAGCCGACGTTCAGGCCTTCCAGCAGCTGCGGGCCGCCGGGGAATTCAGTCCATTGCACGTCGACGCCTTGGGCGGCCAGACGTTTTTCCAGAGTGCCTTTGGCTTTGAGCAGCACCAGCGTGCCGTACTTCTGATAACCGATCCGAAGAGTCTCGGCTTGAGCTTGAGTGATGGCGCCGAAGGTGACAGCCGCAGCAAACAGAGCGACCAGACCACGACGCAAAAATACAGTGCGCATAGCGCTCTCCTTTTTGCTGTTGGGTTTTGGCTGCACCTGCTTGCCCGTTAGCGGGCGAGTAAGGCGAGTACTTCAAATTTCGATGAGGCTTAAATGCTCCAGCGAGCACTCAACAAACGTTCGTTCAACAGGCCCGGTTCCAGCGGTTTCGGTCGGCGCGCCATGGCGCCAACAAACTGATCCAGCGCTTCATGCAGCCGCTGCTCCAGCGCCGGAGCCAGTTGCGCCGCAGCACTGCCTTCGCCGTAAGCGATCTGGCTGTCCTCGGCGAAAATCCCCTGGAGCATTTCCTGGGCTTTCAGCGCCGACAACACAGGCTTGAGCGCGTAGTCGACCACCAGCATGTGGGCGATGCTGCCGCCGGTAGCCATCGGCAAAACAATCTTGTGGTTCAGGGCGCGCTCGGGCAGCAGATCCAGCAGCGTTTTCAACGCGCCGGAGAACGACGCTTTGTAAACCGGTGTGGCGATCAGCAGGCCGTCGGCGTTTTCAATCTGTTGCAGCAGGTCGAGCACCTTCGGGCTGTCGAAGCGGGCATGGAGCAAATCTTCGGCCGGGAAGTCCCGCACCTGATAACTCACCACTTCTACGCCTTGCTGCTGCAACCAACGTTGCGAGCGCTCCAGCAGCACCCCGGAACGGGAGCGCAAGCTGGGGCTGCCACCGAGTGAGACGACCAGCATCGAGACAATTCCTTAAGCGTTACAGGCGATTCGCGGGTTGCGATCTCGCTTCGATGGAGTGACCTTACCAGCTGATTTATATATCCATAAATCATATTTATTCATTTGGTTATGCGTTTTGGAGATATGCGAATCAGGTTATTCAAGATGAAAAAAAAGGCCGTCGAAACGGCCTGAAATTCCCTGCATCGTGGTTCCGTGCTGACTGGACTAGCGCTATCGCGAGCAGGCTCACTCCTACATTTGGAATGCGCTCCCCTGTAGGAGTGAGCCTGCTCGCGAAGGCGCCGGTAGCTACAACAAATATCTCACTGGATTCACTTATTCGGCTGCGGCGTCAGGCGCAGGTACGGTTTCACCGCGCGATAGCCCTTCGGAAAGCGCTGCTTGATCTCTTCCTCATCCTTGAGCGAAGGCACGATCACCACTTCTTCACCGTCCTGCCAGTTGGCCGGGGTGGCCACCTTGTAGTTGTCGGTGAGCTGCAGCGAATCGATCACCCGCAGAATCTCGTGGAAGTTGCGCCCGGTGCTCGCCGGATACGTGATGGTCAGACGAATCTTCTTGTTCGGATCGATCACGAACAGCGAGCGCACGGTCAGCGTGTCGTTGGCATTCGGGTGGATCAGGTCATACAGATCCGAGACCTTGCGATCAGCGTCCGCCAGGATCGGGAAGTTGACGATGGTGTTCTGGGTTTCGTTGATGTCTTCGATCCACTTGTGGTGCGAGTCCACCGGGTCGACCGACAGCGCGATGGCTTTGACGCCGCGTTTGCTGAACTCATCCTTGAGCTTGGCGGTGAAGCCCAACTCAGTGGTGCACACCGGGGTGAAATCCGCCGGATGGGAGAAAAGCACGCCCCAGCTATCGCCCAGCCATTCGTGGAAACGAATCTTGCCGGCGCTGGAATCCTGTTCGAAATCGGGGGCGATGTCGCCGAGTCTGAGGCTCATGGTGCTGCTCCTGATGAGTTGTTCGAGACCTCAACTGTAGCTCGGGATTTGCCATCGTGAAAAAGAATAAATAATCAGATATCTAGATCATAAGTGAATATTAAACATCTGTTCACTGGACGTTGGCAGGCATCCCGACGAACATCGGCCGCAAGGTTCGAGAAGGCCTTGAGTTGCTGTAAAGAGGGATGTTTCGGGGAGGGCTTACGGGGGTGAGCCTGACTCGAAAATGCAAAAGCCCCGTCCGGCGCGATGCCGGACGGGGCTTTTTTTACATCAACGAATCGAAACGCGCTATTACAGCAGCGGGATCGAGTAGCTGACGATCAGGCGGTTTTCATCCTGGTCACGCTGACCTGGGATGTCGTTGCGCCACATGGCGTTTTTCCACATCACGCCAACGTTTTTCAGCGGGCCTTCCGGTACGACATAACCGATGGTCAGGTCGCGTTCCCACTCGGAACGGCCGGTCGCGTTGGTGCTGACTTGGCGGTCGCCGACTTTACCGGTGGTGTCGATGTTATCGCCACGCAGGTAAACCACACCGGCGGTCAGGCCAGGTACGCCAACTTTGGCGAAGTCGTACGAGTAGCGAGCTTGCCAGGTACGCTCGCCAGCGCGGGCGAATTTGGCAATCTGCATGTCGGTAGTGATGTAAGCCGACGAGCCGTCACCCTGGTTCAGCCAAGGGAAGTCGCTGTTGCCGTTGCTGACCTGATAACCGCCACCGAAGGTGTGACCTTCAACGGTGTACAGGAACAAGCCGCTGTACAGGTTGTTGTCGACTTTACCTTTGGTGATGCCAGTGCCGTAGTCACCGGTGGTGTAGTAGGCAGGGTCGTTACCGTTGGCGCCATCGTCACGGCTGTTGAAGTAACGGAAGTCAGACTTCAATACACCCGGGCCGATTGCCCAGTTGTGTACCAGACCCAGGAAGTGCTGCTTGTAGTAATCCTGCAGATTGCCGTAGTAGTACTGGGCAGTCAGGTCTTTGGTGATTTTGTAGTCGCCACCACCGTAGATGAACTTGTTGCTGTCACGACCGGCAGCGGTGTGAGCGTTGGAGCCAGCAATCGACAACTCTTCGTTGTTGCTGGAGTTACGGCCCTTGGCGTGCTCGATTTGACCAGCAACCAGCGTCAGATCCTTGATCTCGCTCGAAGTGATCTGGCCACCCTGGAAGGTTTGCGGCAGCAGACGACCGTCGTTGGTCACGATGACCGGCAGTTTTGGCTGCAGGGTGCCGAGCTTCAGCTCGGTCTGGGAGATCTTGGCTTTGGCAGTCAGACCCAGGCTGGAGTAGTTGTCGACCGCTTCACCGTTGGACTTGCTCGGGAATACAGTGCCGCCATAGGAAGTCGACGTGGCACCGTTGGTGCCGCCACCGGAGTCCAGACGCACGCCCAGCAGGCCGATGGCATCGATACCGAAGCCTACGGTGCCTTGGGTGTAACCGGAGATGAAGCGCAGATCGAAGCCTTGGCCCCATTCTTCTTGCTTGTTCTGAGCCTTGGCAGCTTTGGTATCGCCATCACGGTTATCAGTGTTGATGTAGAAGTTACGCAGCCCCAAAGTAGCTTTGCTGTCTTCGATGAAACCGGCGGCGCCTGCCTGCTGCGCCATAACCCCTACGGCCACAGCCAGGGCCAAGGTGGACTTGTTCATGTAAAGCTCCTCTCGTTTCTAATTCTTGTGTTCCTGGCCCTGGGTCTGATGCCCCGGGTCCTAAGATGCGCGATTAGCGCCAGACCGTGACTGACAAGTCAATCGTAACCTTGTGTGTCTACGACCAAGGTCTAATCGCAGTGATTTGGTCCGTGCAGAGTAAAGATTTCCTGATAAACCCAAAAAGAATTTATTCATTCTTTTTCATACCATTTCGGAATATGGCCAGTATCGTGCCACCTCCGCCGGGAAACAGCGTATCGGCGACTAAGCTCATTCCTAAATGGTATTTGTTAGCCTTTTTTTATATCGATTAGCTTTGGCGCAACCCCGAATCGTCAAACCCTATCGAAAAGGCGACGCCATGATGGCCAAACGCGCACTATCTAGTCAATTTGTTACAGTTTGTGTGTCGGCGATGATTAGTTTTTCCGCCCACGCCGCCAACCTCACGGTCGGCTATCAAACCGGTATCGACCCGAGCAAAGTTCCCCAGGCCGACGGCGTCTACGAGAAAACCATCGGCGAGAAAATCGACTGGCGCCGCTTCAACAGCGGCCCGGAAGTTGTGACAGCCATTGCTTCCGGTGACGTGCAGATCGGCAACCTCGGTTCCAGCCCATTGGCCGCTGCCGCTTCGCGCAATCTGCCGATTGTGGCGTTCATCGTCTCGGCGCAGATCAATGCCGCCGAGGCCTTGGTGGTGCGCAATGGCAGCGGTATCAACACGCCGCAGGATCTGGTCGGCAAGACCATCGCTACGCCCTTCGTTTCCACCTCCCACTACAGCCTGCTCGGCGCACTCAAGCATTGGGGGCTGGATAGTTCGAAAGTCAAAGTGGTGAACCTGCAACCAGCAGAGATCGCAGCGGCGTGGAAACGTGGCGATATCGATGGCGCATTTGTCTGGTCGCCGGCGCTGGGGGAAATCCGCAAGACCGGCAAGACCCTGACCGATGCCGCGCAGGTTGGTCAGTGGGGCGCGCCAACCTTCGAGGTTTGGGTCGCGCGCAAGGATTTTGCTGAGAAGCATCCTGAGGTTGTCGCGAAGTTCGCCAAGGTTACGCTGGATTCATTTGCCGATTATGCAGCGCATAAAGACAGCTGGACGGCTGACTCGGTGCCGGTACAGAAAATCGCCAAACTGACCGGTGCCAATGCCGCCGATGTGCCGGAATTGCTCGCAGGTTCAGCGTTCCCGGATGCCAAGGCGCAGCAAACCACGGCGCTGCTGGATGGCGGCACGGCGAAGGCGATTGGCGAGACGGCGAAGTTTTTGAAGGAACAGGGCAAGGTCGAGACAGTGCTGCCGGACTACTCGCCGTATGTCAGCGCGAAGTTTGTGCAGTAACGCATAACCCAATGTAGGAGCTGCCGAAGGCTGCGATCTTTTGATTTTGGTCTCAAAAACAAGATCAAAAGATCGCAGCCTTCGGCAGCTCCTACACAGGTCCCATTCAGCCCCCGCACCGGGGCTTTTTCTTAAAGGGTCTTTTCGAAGATCTTCGAATTACGCTGAAAGTTGTACAGCGAAGCCCGCGCCGCTGGCAGGCGTTCAACGCTGCTCGGCTCGAACCCGCGCTCACGGAACCAGTGCGCGGTGCGCGTGGTGAGGACGAACAAGGTCTTCAAACCCTGCGCCCGCGCCCGGGTTTCGATGCGCTCCAGCAGTTCATCGCCGCGACCGCCATGACGGTACTCCGGATTCACCGCCAGGCACGCCAGCTCACCGGCATCGGAATCGGCAATCTGATACAGCGCCGCGCAGGCGATGATCATGCCTTCACGCTCGACCACGCTGAACTGCTCGATCTCACGCTCCAGCACTTCGCGCGAACGACGCACCAGAATCCCCTGCTCTTCCAGCGGGCTGATCAAGTCGAGCAAACCGCCGACGTCTTCAATCGCAGCCTCACGCACCAGTTCGAATTGCTCTTGCGCAACCAGCGTACCGCCACCGTCACGGGTGAACAGCTCGGTCAGCAGCGCGCCGTCCTCGGCGTAACTGACGATATGGCTGCGCGCCACGCCGCCACGGCAAGCCTCGGCAGCGGCATCCAGCAGTTCCGCCTGATAATTGCTGTTGCCCAAACGCTGTAAATGCGCCGGCACTTGCTGTGGACGCAACTCACGCACCAGTTTGCCGTTCTCGTCGATCAGACCGAGATCAGCACCGAACAGCAGCAGCTTGTCAGCGCCAAGGTCGATAGCGGCGCGGGTGGCGACGTCTTCGCAGGCGAGGTTGAAGATTTCACCGGTCGGCGAGTAGCCCAACGGCGACAGCAACACGATCGAACGCTCGTCGAGCAGGCGATTGATGCCCTTGCGGTCGACCCGGCGCACTTCGCCGGTGTGGTGATAGTCGACGCCTTCCAGCACACCGATCGGCCGCGCGGTAACGAGGTTGCCGCTGGCCACGCGCAGACGCGAGCCCTGCATCGGCGACGACGCCATGTCCATCGACAAACGTGCTTCGATGGCGATGCGCAATTGGCCGACCGCATCGATTACACACTCCAGGGTTGCGGCATCGGTGATGCGCATGCCGTGGTGGTAATGCGGGGTCAGGCCACGAGCGGCGAGGCGGGTTTCAATCTGCGGGCGCGAACCGTGCACCAGCACCAAGCGCACGCCGAGGCTGTGCAGCAGGACGATGTCGTGGACGATGTTGCCGAAATTGGGATGCTCCACGCCGTCGCCAGGCAGCATGACGACGAAGGTGCAGTCGCGGTGGGCATTGATGTAAGGAGACGCGTGACGAAGCCAATTGACGTATTCGGGCATGAACCTGGGCCTGTAATAAATAGCAGCCGAAAAAGGGGCGAAACGGAAAACGCACAGCGGGCTGATGGTTATCGTCGGAACAGGCTTGGCGACACGCGCGCTCTCCTCATGAATACGGGTTGGGTAACCGCTAATTTAACGGCTTGCCCCTGTAGGAGCTGCCGCAGGCTGCGATCTTTTGATCTTCAAAACAAAATCAAAAGATCGCAGCCTTCGGCAGCTCCTACAAGGGATGCGTTCAATTCTTCAGGCAGTAATGTTCAATCAGTTGCCGTAATAGATGCACGGTAGGCTGCAAACGTGACATTTCGAGGTACTCGCCGGGCTGATGCGCACAGGCAATGTCGCCGGGGCCGAGCACAATGGTTTCGCAACCAAGGCGCTGAAGATAAGGTGCTTCGGTGCCAAACGCTACTGCTTCGGCGCTGTGGCCGGTGAGCTTTTCAGCAATGCGCACCAGTTCAGCGTCTTCGGCCTGCTCGAACGACGGCACTTCCGGAAACAAGGGTTTGTAGTCGATCTTCACCTGGTGGCGTTCGGCGACCGGGTTGAGCTTGCGCAGAATCTCCGCGCGCAGGACTTTCGGGTCCATGCCCGGCAATGGCCGCAGGTCGAATTCCAGCGAACACTGGCCGCAGATACGGTTGGGATTGTCGCCGCCGTGGATGCAGCCGAAGTTCATCGTCGGTTGCGGCACGCTGAACTGCGGATTGTTGAATTCGCGCTGCCACAGCAGGCGCAGGCCGCGCAGTTCGCCGATCGCATCGTGCATCGCTTCGAGAGCGCTGTGGCCCAGACGCGGATCCGACGAATGGCCGCTCTGCCCGAGAATGTCGATGCGCTCCATCATGATGCCTTTGTGCATGCGGATCGGTTTAAGCCCGGTCGGCTCGCCGATCACCGCCGCGCGGCCGATCGGACGCCCGGCCTCGGCCAGTGCGCGGGCACCGGACATCGAGCTCTCTTCATCGCAAGTGGCGAGGATCAGCAGCGGCTGCTTGAACGGCTGCTCAAGCAGTGGTTGCACCGCTTCAATGATCAACGCGAAGAAGCCCTTCATGTCGCAACTGCCCAAGCCGACCCAACGGCCATCGACTTCAGTCAGCTTCAGCGGATCGGTCTGCCACAACGCATCGTCGTACGGCACCGTGTCGCTGTGCCCGGCCAGCACCAGCCCGCCGGGGCCGCTGCCGAAACTGGCGAGCAGGTTGAATTTGCCGGGGCTGACCTGCTGGATATCGCAGTTGAAACCCAGATCCCCCAGCCAGCCGGCGAGCAAATCGATCACCGCGCGGTTGGACTGATCGAGGTTCGGTTGGGTACAGCTGACCGATGGCGCGGCGATCAGCGCAGCGAACTGGTCTTGCATGGACGGCAAAGGCATCGCTGACTCCAACTCCCGATTTGAAGTCCATCATAGAACCATCCGGCGTCAGGAATAAACCGCCGCAGGGCGTAGGACGAATCAGTCCTGTACACTGCACGGCCTTGGCAGCCACACATTCCCCCGGCTGCGCTCCCGATCCTGGATTTTCCGGCCATGCAGAAAGAAACCGAAATCAAACTCCGCGTCAGCCGCGAAACCCTCGCCGCCCTGCGCGAGCACCCGCTACTGAAAAAACGCAACAAAAGTGGCTGGGAACGCCGTGAGTTGATGAACCAGTACTTCGACACCCCTGAGCGCGATCTGGCACAGGCCAAAGTCGCCCTGCGCCTGCGCAAGGACGGTGACGAAGTGATTCAGACCCTCAAGACCCGTGGCCAGAGCGTCGCCGGTCTGTCCGAGCGCAATGAATACGACTGGAAGTTGCCGAAAGCCAAACTCGACGTGAAGAAACTCGACGGCGAATGCTGGCCCGAGTCGCTGGCCGAGCTGGACAAGAAAACCCTCAAGCCGATCTTCACCACCGACTTCGTCCGCGAGCGCGCCGAAATCGCTTGGGGCCGTGGCAAGACCAAAGTGGTCATCGAAGCCGCGCTGGATCTCGGCCACGTTGTGGTCGGCAAACAGAAAGAAGAAATCTGCGAGCTGGAACTGGAACTGCGCGAAGGCGAGCCTGCCGCGCTGCTGGAACTGGCGGCCGAACTGGCTGAAACCCTGGCGCTGATGCCGTGCGATATCAGCAAGGCTGAACGCGGCTATCGTCTGTACGACGCCAACAGCTATTCGCTGAGCCTGCCGGCGCCGGAGCTGACCCCGGAAACCCAACTCGACGACGCCTTCGCCGCGCTGAGCTGGCATTTGCTCGGCAGCAGCCAGCGTCTGGCTGAACAGTATCGCTTCAACGGCCACTGGCGCCTGTTGCTCGACTGGGTCGAGAACCTCGCGGAAATGCGCGCCCTGCTCAGCAGCCTCGGCCAGGCCGCGCCGCGTCAGTCGACTCACGATTTGCGTGTGGCGCTGGATGCGTTGCTGGAAGACTGGCGTCCGCTGGTGCAGGCCGGTATCGAAGACGAAGACGTGCGCAAAGCCGCGCCGGAGCAGTTCCTTGAAGAACTCGAAGACCCGCGCTGGGGCATGTTCTCGCTGACCACGTCACGCTGGTTGCTGGCTCGTACCTGGACCGCCGAGCGTAACGTGCGTGGCAATCGTCAGGGCGGTGCGCAGTTGCACAGTTGGTTGCCGCGTCTGCTGGGCGAAGAAGCCACGGCTCTGCAACTGCAGCGTTATCAGCAGCAGCCAGAAGATCTGGCTGAGCAACTGCCGCGTATCGAGCGCATTCAGGTCTGGCTGCACCACGCGCGCAACGTGCTGGAAATCCCGGAAATGGATCGCTTGTACGGCGAACTGAATAAACTGGCGCAACTGGCCAACGAGCCGACGATCACTGACGAACTGCTCGACGCGCGCAAGCAACAGGCGATTGCGGTTTACCAGAATCGCGCGTGGAAAATGCTCCTGCGCATGTGATACCGCTAAAAGATCGCAGCCTTCGGTAGCTCCTACAGGGTGTACACCCGCCCCATGTAGGAGCTGCCGCAGGCTGCGATCTTTTGCTTTATCGCAAGACAGGCAAACTCGTGGTGGACTTGATCTCCGACAACGCCACAATCGAATTCACTTCCTGAATCCCCGGCACCAGCGACAGCTTCTCGAAAAAGAATCGCTCATACGCCTCGATGTCCGCCGCAACAATCCGCAGCAAAAAATCCACCGCACCCATCAGCACATAACACTCCAGCACCTCCGGAAAGCCGCGAATCGCTTCGGTGAACTCAGTGAAGTTCGAACGCCCGTGGGCGTTGAGTTTGATCTCGGCAAAGATCTGCGTATTCAGGCCGATCTTTTTGCGATCAAGCAAGGTCACCTGGCCACGAATGATGCCCTCCTCCTTCATCCGCTGAATCCGCCGCCAGCACGGCGATTGCGACAGGCCGACCTGCTCGGCGATCTGCGCACTCGACAGTGAGGCGTCCTCTTGCAGGAGGGCGAGAATCTTGCGGTCGTAGCTGTCCAGCTCACTGTGCATAGAAAAACCCCTAATCGAACATATTACGAATTGATTCTTTCGATCAATCGTCAATAACGACGATCATAGCCAAGAAATACCCGGCGTCGAATGTAAAAATTCCTCCAGAGATTTTGGAGACTCGCCATGCCACACCTCGAAGCCGTGACCACCTCGCCTACCCGCGCCGACGTCTGGAACGTCAGCAACGCCCATTGCCTGGCGCAGTATCAGATCCTCGCCGAGGCCGAGCCGGATCTGCTGGTGCGGGTGCTCAACCTGTTCGCACTGCAGTTCCTCACGCCCGAGCAGGTCAATGTGCAGCGCATGGATGATCTGCTGTCGATCGACCTGGTCATGGGTGGCCTCAGTTGGCATCGCGCGCAAGTGATCGCGGAAAAACTTCGTAACCTGATCAGCGTCTGCTCGGTCAATCTGCAAAACGCCAACAGTGCTTGGGATGCCCCCGCGCAAGCCGCTGGCTGACAAATCCGGCAACGGCTTCATCGGGTAGTGGCCCAACGGTCTGCGGGGCCGCGACTATCCTTTTGCGCACTGTCGCTCAAAAGGAAGCCCGCATGTCCGTTCAACTTGCCACTCAGGACCGCTGGCTGGAACTCAACGAGGTGCTGCGTGAACTGGTCGCCCAAGGCTTTATCGGCCAGGACGCGGCCGAGCAGGCGCTGAATGCCCGTCGTCGCCACGCCGTCCATGGCCAGATGCATCCACTGGAATTCATCGCCAGCCAGCAACTGGACGACCTCAGCCGTCCGGGCAAACACCTCGACCTGGAAAGCCTGACCCTGTGGCTGGCGCAACAGGCCGGCCAGCCGTACTTGCGTATTGACCCGTTGAAGATCAACGTCGCCGCGATCACGCCGTTGATGTCCTATGCCTTTGCACAACGGCACAAGATTCTCGCCGTGGCGGTCGACCGCGATTCGGTGACCGTGGCCAGTGCCCAGCCTTATGTCACCGGCTGGGAGGCCGATCTCACCCACGTATTGAAGCTGCCGATCAAACGGGTGGTGGCCAACCCGGCGGATATCCAGCGCTTCAGTGTCGAGTTCTTCCGCTTGGCCAAATCGGTCAGCGGCGCCAGCAATGCCGATCAGCAGAGCGGTAACCTCGGCAACTTCGAACAGCTGCTCAACCTCGGCGCCAGCGATCAGGAGCCGGATGCCAACGATGCGCACATCGTCAACATCGTCGATTGGCTGTTCCAGTACGCCTTCCAGCAGCGCGCCAGCGATATCCACATCGAGCCTCGGCGTGAACACGGCACGGTGCGCTTTCGCATCGACGGCGTGCTGCACAACGTCTATCAATTCCCGCCGCAGGTGACCATGGCGATTGTCAGTCGTTTGAAAAGCCTCGGGCGGATGAATGTCGCCGAGAAGCGCAAACCCCAGGACGGCCGGGTCAAGACCAAGACCCCGGACGGCGGTGAAGTCGAACTGCGCCTTTCGACCCTGCCTACAGCGTTCGGCGAAAAGATGGTCATGCGGATTTTCGACCCGGAAGTGCTGCTCAAGGATTTCGACCAGTTGGGCTTCAGCGCCGATGACCTGCGCCGCTGGCAGGACATGACCCGCCAGCCCAACGGCATCATTCTGGTCACCGGGCCGACCGGTTCAGGCAAGACCACCACGCTGTACACCACACTGAAAAAACTGGCGACGCCGGAGGTCAACCTGTGCACCATCGAAGACCCGATCGAGATGGTCGAGCCGGCGTTCAACCAGATGCAGGTGCAGCACAACATCGACTTGAGCTTCGCCGCCGGGGTGCGTGCGCTGATGCGGCAGGACCCGGACATCATCATGATCGGCGAGATCCGTGACCTGGAAACCGCTGAAATGGCGATTCAGGCGGCGCTCACCGGGCACCTGGTCTTGTCGACGCTGCACACCAATGACGCCCCCAGCGCAATCAGCCGCCTGCTCGAGCTCGGCGTGCCGCACTACCTGATCAAAGCCACCGTGCTCGGCGTCATGGCCCAGCGTCTGGTGCGCACCCTGTGCCCCCACTGCAAAGCGCCGCTAACGCTGGAAGAAGAGGATTGGCAAACCCTGACCCGCCCGTGGCAAGCGCCGCTACCGGGCAACGCACAACGCGCCATCGGTTGCGTGGAATGCCGCGATACCGGCTATCGAGGCCGCGCCGGGGTCTACGAAATCATGCAACTGAGCGACAGCCTCAAGGCGTTCATCACCCCGGACGCCGACCTCACCGCGATTCGCCGGCAGGCATTCAAGGAAGGCATGCGCAGTTTGCGGCTGTCCGGGGCACAGAAAGTCGCGGCGGGGCTGACGACGGTGGAAGAAGTGCTGCGGGTGACGCCGCAAAGCGAGCAGAAATAAGCCGCCACGGAACCGGATCGGGGAAATGGCGATCCAAGGCCCTAGTTAACCCCCAGGAGTCATCTCATCATGCGTCTCAAACTTGCTGTCGCCACTCTGGCCTTGCTATCCCTTCCCGTTGGTTCGGCCATGGCGGACAGCTTTTGGCGTAACGTCATCTCGTCCGGTGCCACTACCGGTTCGACCTACCTGACCTTCAAGGATCACAAGCTGATCATCGCCGCGCAGGACGATGCCGGCAGCTTCGTTGCCAGTGATGGCGGCATTCGCGGGCCGTATCTGGAAGCGGCGATGCAGAAAGTCCGCGCCGACAATCCAGGCCTGCAGGCGACCGATATGGAATTGGCGAATGCGATCCTGGCGAAAAACGCCGTGGCTTCGGAGTAAGCCTTTCGCACACCAAGATGCCGCTCAACAGAGCGGCATTTTTTTGCCCGGATTTCAGACTTACCACAATCCCTTGTAGGAGTGAGCCTGCTCGCGATAGCGGTGAATCAGTCACCGGAGAATTTGCCTGATACACCGCTATCGCGAGCAGGCTCACTCCTACAGGGGAACTGTGTGAACCTACATGTCAGCGGTAATCATCCACCGGGACGCAGGCGCAGAACAGGTTTCGGTCACCGTAAACGTTATCCACTCGATTCACCGCCGGCCAATACTTGTGTGCCTTGGTGTGCGCATCCGGGGTGATGCCCTGCTCGATGCTGTACGGCCGTTCCCACACCCCGGTGACATCCGCCAGGGTATGCGGCGCCCGTTTCAACGGGTTGTCCTCGGCCGGCCAGTTGCCGTTTTGCACTTCGGTGATTTCTGCACGAATGCTCAGCATCGCACCGATAAAACGATCCAGTTCAGCTTTGGATTCACTCTCGGTCGGCTCGACCATCAATGTGCCTGGCACCGGGAAGGACATGGTCGGCGCATGGAAGCCGTAATCCATCAGGCGCTTGGCGACGTCTTCTTCGCTGATCCCGGTCAGCGCCTTCAAGGGCCGCAAATCCAGAATGCATTCGTGTGCCACTCGCCCGTTGCGCCCGGTGTACAACACCGGGAACGCGCCGGATAAATGCTGCGCCAGATAGTTCGCCGCCAGAATCGCCACCTCGCTGGCGTCCGCCAATTGCGGCCCCATCATGGCGATGTACATCCAACTGATCGGCAGAATGCTCGCGCTGCCCCAGGGCGCCGCGCTGACCGCGCCGTTCTGCGCCAGTGGCCCGTCGATCGGCACCACTGGATGATTGGCGACGAACGGCGCCAGATGCGCACGAATACCGATCGGCCCCATGCCCGGGCCGCCACCGCCGTGTGGGATGCAGAAGGTCTTGTGCAAATTCATGTGCGACACGTCGGCGCCAATGTCCGCCGGCCGCGCCAGCCCGACCTGCGCATTGAGGTTGGCGCCGTCCATGTACACCTGACCGCCGTGTTTGTGGATAACTTCGCAGATCTCGCTGATGCCCTCCTCGTACACACCATGGGTCGACGGATAAGTCGCCATCAGGCACGACAACTTATCCCCAGCCTCGGCGGCTTTCGCTTGCAGATCCTCAAGATCGACGTTGCCCGCTTCATCGCACTCGACGATTACCACACGCATCCCGGCCATTTGCGCCGAAGCCGGGTTGGTGCCATGGGCCGAGGACGGAATCAGGCAGATCTCCCGCGCTCCCTGCTGACGGCTCTCGTGGTATTTGCGGATCGCCAGCAGCCCGGCGTACTCGCCCTGAGCGCCAGAGTTGGGCTGCATGCAGATCGCATCGAACCCGGTGATTGCGCACAACCAGCGCTCCAGCTCCGCGATCATCAGCGTATAACCGACCGCCTGCTCACGCGGCACGAACGGATGCAGGTTGGCGAATTGCGGCCAGGTAATCGGGATCATTTCGCTGGTGGCGTTGAGTTTCATGGTGCAGGAGCCCAGCGGGATCATCGACTGATTGAGCGCCAGATCCTTGCTTTCCAGTTGTTTGAGATAGCGCAGCATCTCGGTTTCGCTGTGATGGGCGTTGAACACCGGGTGGCGCAAGTACGGTGTGTTGCGCTGGAGGTTGTCGGGGATGCCCGAACTTAGGGGCTCCGCGTCAAGTTCATCGACGTTCAACCCATGATCGGCGCCAAGCAGGACATCGAACAGCTTGGCCACGGTACTCTCATCGCAGGTCTCATCGAGACTCAGCCCGACCCGACCGCGCCCGAGAATCCGCAGATTGATCTGTGCGGCTTGAGCGCTTTCGATGATCGCCGTTTGCGCACCGCCGACGTCCAGCGTCAGTGTGTCGAAGAACTGCGCATTGACCCGACTGATTCCTTTGCGCTCAAGCCCTGCGGCCAGAATGCAGGTCAGCCGATGCACGCGCTGGGCGATATGTTTCAGGCCTTCCGGCCCGTGATACACCGCGTAGAAGCTGGCGATGTTGGCCAGCAACACCTGAGCCGTGCAGATGTTCGAGTTGGCCTTCTCGCGGCGGATATGTTGTTCGCGCGTTTGCAACGCCATGCGCAACGCAACGTTGCCCCGGGCATCTTTCGACACGCCGATGATCCGCCCCGGAATCGCCCGTTTGTATTCCTCGCGACTGGCAAAGAACGCCGCGTGCGGGCCGCCATAACCCATCGGCACACCGAAACGTTGCGATGAGCCGAACACCACATCGGCGCCCAACTCACCCGGCGGCGTCAGCAACAGCAAACTCAGCAGGTCCGTGGCGACGCAGGCCAGCGCTTGCTGCGCATGCAAATGGTCGATCAGCGGGCGCAGGTCACGCACCTCGCCATGGGTGTCGGGATATTGCAGCAGCGCACCGAACACTTGGTGCTGTTTGAGATTATCCACAGCATCGACGATCAATTCGAAGCCGAAACCTTCGGCGCGGGTCTGCACCACCGAAATGGTTTGTGGATGACAGTTCTCATCAATGAAGAACAGATGGCTCTTCGATTTGGCTACGCGTTTGGCCAACGCCATGGCTTCCGCCGCCGCCGTGGCCTCATCGAGCAAAGACGCGTTGGCCAGTTCCAGACCGGTGAGGTCGATGGTCAGTTGCTGGAAGTTCAGCAACGCTTCGAGCCGGCCCTGGGCGATCTCCGGTTGATACGGGGTGTACGCGGTGTACCAGCCGGGATTTTCCAGGACGTTGCGCAAGATGACCGTGGGCGTGAGGGTGCCGTGATAGCCCATGCCGATCAGGCTGGTCCAGACCTGATTCTGCTCGGCGTAACCGCGCAGTCTGGCCAGCGCCGCTTGTTCGTCGAGGGCCGGCGGCAGATCCAGTGCGCGGTTAAGGCGGATGGCCGGCGGTACAGTCTGTTCGATCAGTTCGACCCGGCTGCCGAGGCCGAGGCTGTCGAGCATCGCCTGTTGTTCGGCAGCATCGGGGCCGAGGTGACGGCGCAAAAAAGCGTCGGGGTCGCGTAACTGGCTCAGGGACGGCAACTGGGACATGACGGGCTCTCTCTTGGCTGGCGCTCGGCGTCAATGCAACACGGTCAAACCAGCATAGCAGTCGATATCGTCGCGCACGGCTTGGCGGCCGAGGGCGTTCCGGGCCATGCTGTGGCGCCTGCGTCAGGCGTTCAACTCGCGGATGATCAAAGCCTCATGAGCACACTGCCGTTTCTGCCGTTTTCCAAACCTGTCATCGACGAGGCGACGATTGCCGCTGTGGGCGAAGTCTTGCGCTCCGGCTGGATCACCAGCGGGCCGAAGGTTCAGGCCTTCGAAGCACAGTTGTCGGAATATTTTGGCGGGCGCCCGGTGCGCACCTTCAATTCCGGTACCTGCACCATGGAAATCGCCTTGCGCATCGCCGGCATCGGGCCCGGAGACGAAGTGATTACCACGCCGATTTCCTGGGTGGCCACAGCCAACGTGATCCTTGAAGTCGGCGCCACACCCGTGTTTGCCGACATCGATCCGCAGACCCGCAATATCGACCTGGACCAACTGGAAGCGGCCATTACCCCACGCACCAAAGCAGTGATTCCGGTGTACCTCGCCGGTCTGCCCGTAGACATGGATCGCCTGTACGCCATCGCGCGCAAACACAATCTGCGCATCGTCGAAGACGCCGCCCAAGCGCTGGGCTCGAGCTGGAACGGCCAGCGCATCGGCGCCACCGGTGACTTCGTGTCGTTCAGTTTTCAGGCGAACAAGAACGTCACTTGCGCCGAGGGGGGTTGTCTGGTGCTGAACACACCTGAGGAAGCGCGGCTAGCGGAGAAGTACCGCTTGCAGGGCGTAACCCGCAACGGTTTCGATGGCCTGGACGTCGATGTGCTGGGCGGCAAGTTCAACATGACTGATGTTGCGGCCACCATCGGTCTTGGGCAGTTCGCGCATATCCAGAGCCTGACCGCTCATCGACGCGAACTGGCTCGCCATTACTTCAGATGTTTTGGTGATGACTTCGAAGCCGTTTATGGCGCACAACTCCCGCCGGCGGACTTCAGCAACAGCAACTGGCACCTGTTCCAACTGGTACTGCCGGAGCGCAAGGACGGCTTGCCTGCGCGGGCGACGTTCATGGAGCAGATGCAGGCGCATGGTATCGGCATCGGCTATCACTATCCGCCGATTCACTTGCTGAGTTTGTACCGCGAGCGCGGTTTCAAAGAGGGGATGTTGCCGGTGGCCGAGCGTGTCGGTCGGCTGATCGTGTCACTGCCGATGTTCACTGCGATGAGCAAAGAGGATGTCGAGCGTTCGGTAGCGGCCGTAAAAGCAGTCCTGCAGCCATAACCATCCTGTAGGAGCCGCCGAAGGCTGCGATCTTTTGATTTTGTCTTTGAAGATCAAAAGATCGCAACCTTCGGCAGCTCCTACACGGAAGCGTTATTCGCCGATGGCAGCCTTGTAGGCAGCAGCGTCGAGCAGCTTGTCCAGCTCAGCCTTGTCGCTTGGCTTGATCTTGAAGATCCACGCGCCGTACGGGTCAGAGTTCAGCAGTTCAGGCGAACCGCCCAGTTCTTCATTGATGGCAATCACTTCACCGCCAATCGGGGCGTAGATGTCGGAAGCGGCTTTCACCGACTCAACCACACCGGATTGATCACCGGCAGTGAAGACCTTGCCCACTTCAGTCAACTCGACGAACACCACATCGCCCAGCGCTTCCTGCGCGTGATCGCTGATGCCCACGGTGACGGTGCCGTCGGCTTCCAGACGTGCCCATTCATGACTTTCGGCAAAACGCAGTTCAGCGGGAATATTGCTCATCTTCGGTGTCCTCAGGAATTGGGTCAGCGGTCATGCCCGCCGGAAAAAGGTTAGATCAAAGTTTTGCCATGGCGTACGAAGGTCGGTTTGACCACCCGTACCGGGTACCACTTGCCACGGATTTCCACTTCGGCGCGGTCGGCGGTTGCCATCGGAACGCGCGCCAGGGCAATCGATTTGCTCAGCGTAGGAGAGAAACTACCACTGGTGATCTCCCCTTCGCCAACATCGGCGATGCGAACCACTTGATGAGCGCGCAAAACACCACGTTCTTCCAGGACCAGACCAACCAGTTTGTGCGCAATGCCGGCAGCTTTTTCCGCCTCCAGCGCAGCACGGCCGATGAATTGGCGGGTGGCCGGTTCCCAGGCAATGCTCCAGGCCATGTTCGAGGCCAGTGGCGAAACGTCTTGGTGAATGTCCTGACCGTAGAGGTTCATCCCGGCTTCAACCCGCAGGGTATCGCGGGCACCGAGGCCGATCGGGGAAATGCCGGCACCGACCAGATCGTTGAAGAACCCCGGCGCCTGATTGGCCGGCAGGCAGATTTCCAGCCCATCTTCACCGGTATAACCGGTACGCGCGATGAACCAGTCACCGTCGGTATAGCCTTCGAAGGGTTTGAGGTGCTGGATCAGTGTGGCGCGAGACTGGGTCACCAGTTCGGCAATCTTGTGCCGGGCCTGTGGGCCTTGGATGGCGAGCATCGCCAGCTCGGAGCGCTCGTGCAGTTGCACGTCGTAATCGCCGCGCTGCGCGTTCATCCAGGCCAGATCCTGATCGCGGGTCGAAGCGTTGAACACCAGTCGATAAGCGTCGTCGAGGCGGTAGACGATCATGTCATCGACGATGCCGCCACGCTCGTTGAGCATGGTGCTGTACAACGCACGGCCAGGGCGGTGCAGGCGGTCGACATCATTGGCGAGCAAATGCTGCAGCCAGGCCTTGGCCTGGGTGCCGGTGACATCGATCACGGTCATGTGGGAAACATCGAACACCCCGCAATCGCGGCGCACTTCGTGATGCTCCTCGACCTGCGAGCCGTAATGCAGTGGCATGTCCCAACCGCCAAAATCGACCATCTTCGCGCCGAGGGCGAGATGCAGGTCATACAGAGGCGTACGCTGTCCCATGGGTTTCTCCTTCCGGGCGTGGCGAAGGTGCGGACAGCCGCTGTACGGGATGAAAGCCGCGAAATAGAAGGCTTTCAGCCGATTTCAGCGAACGGGTCTGTCAGACGAACCGCACCGAATGCCGCGCATTGTAGCCGCATGATTCAGGACTGACGACTAAGTGTTTCGGTGCGCCGAGCGGCGGATCAGTCCGATGACCGGCAATAGACCGACCAGAACCAGGGTCAGCGCTGGCAAAGACGCCCTCGCCCATTCACCTTCACTGGTCATTTCAAAGATCCGCACCGCCAGCGTGTCCCAGCCAAACGGGCGCATCAGCAGGGTCGCGGGCATTTCCTTGAGCACATCGACGAACACCAGCAGTGCCGCGCTCAGCGCGCCGGGCAGCAACAGCGGCAGATACACTTTGAAAAACAGTCGCGGCCCACTGACACCCAGGCTACGTGCTGCTTCGGGCAAAGAGGGCCGTATACGCGCCAGACTGCTTTCCAGCGGCCCGTACGCCACCGCAATAAAACGCACCAGATAGGCCATCAGCAACGCCGCCAGACTGCCAAGCAGCAGCGGTTTGCCCGCGCCGCCGAGCCAACCGGAGAGTGGAATCACCAGCTCGCGATCCAGGTAACTGAACGCCAGCATGATCGACACCGCCAGCACCGAACCCGGCAAGGCGTAACCGAGATTGGCCAGGCCAACGCCGGAGTTGATCGCGGGCGTCGGCGCCAGTCGCCGAGCGAAGGCCAGCAGCAACGCGACGCTTACGGTAATCAGCGCCGCCATGCCGCCCAGATACAAGGTGTGCAGGATCAGCCCGGCGTAGCGCTCGTCCAGATCGAAACGGCCGCGCTGCCAGAACCAGACGATCAGTTGCAGCAGCGGAATGACGAAGGCGCAGGCGAACACCAGTGCGCACCAGCTCGTCGCCGCGAACGCCTTGAGCCCGCGCAAGTGATACAGGGCTTTCACCCGTGGCCGCTCGTTGCTCGCCCGATTGGCGCCACGCGCGCGACGTTCGCCGTAGAGCACCAGCATCACCACCAGCAGCAACAGACTGGCCAGCTGCGCCGCACTCGACAGGCTGAAGAAGCCGTACCAGGTCTTGTAGATGGCGGTGGTGAAGGTGTCGAAGTTGAACACCGAGACCGCGCCGAAATCGGCCAGGGTTTCCATCAGTGCCAATGCCACGCCGGCGCCAATGGCCGGACGCGCCATCGGCAACGCCACACGCCAGAACGCTTGCCACGGCGATTGACCAAGCACCCGCGCCGCTTCCATCAGGCCTTTGCCCTGAGCGAGGAATGCGGTGCGCGCCAACAGGTAAACGTAGGGATAAAAGACCAGCACCAGCACGATGATCACCCCGCCGGTGGAGCGCACGCGCGGCAGCCGCAGGCCGCTGCCGAACCATTCGCGCAGCAGGCTCTGTACGGGACCGGCGAAGTCGAGCAGGCCGACGAAAACGAACGCCAGCACGTACGCGGGGATGGCGAATGGCAGCATCAGCGCCCAGTCGAGCCAGCGCCGACCAGGGAATTCGCAGAGGCTGGTGAGCCAGGCGAGGCTGACACCCAGCAGCGTCACACCGACACCGACGCCAACGACCAGCGTCAGGGTATTTCCCAGCAGGCGCGGCATCTGGGTTTGCCACAGGTGCGACCAGATTTGCTGATCGATGGTCTGCCAGGAGAGCAGCAGAACGCTCAGGGGCAACAGCACCAGCGCGGCGATGGTGAAGACGATGGGGTACCAGCGGCGTTGGGCGGGGTGGGCCACTTTTGGGTCTCTGGGGGGATTGGGGGTGTTCTTGAGATTAAGGTTTCAGGTTGAGATTGTTGCCCTCTCCCTAGCCCTCTCCCGGAGGGAGAGGGGACTGACCGAGGTGCTCATGCAAGCTACATCGACTTGAGAAATCGAGTCGAACTCAGGTTTCGAAAACACTACAAGTCGGCTCCCTCTCCCTCCGGGAGAGAGCTGGGGTGAGGGAGCGATCTTGAAGGATGAACAGTTATACGAAAAGACTCAGTTCCAACCCGCCCGATCCATCATCCGGATCGCTTCAGCCTGACGCTTGCCCGCCACTTCCACCGGCAAGGTATCAGCGATGAACTTGCCCCACGCCGCCACTTCTTCCGAAGGTGCCACCGCCGGGTTGGCCGGGAATTCCTGGTTCACGTCAGCAAAAATCTTCTGCGCTTCAGGGGTGGTCATCCACTCGACCAAAGCCTTGGCCGCTTCCGGGTGCGGCGCATGCTTGGTCAGGCCGATGCCCGACAGGTTCACGTGCACGCCACGATCGGCCTGATTCGGCCAGAACAGTTTCACCGGCAGTTCCGGCTTCTGCTTGTGCAGGCGGCCATAGTAGTAAGTGTTGACGATGCCGACATCGCATTGCCCGGCGTTGATCGCTTCGAGCACCGCGACATCATCGGAGAACACGTCGGTGGAGAGGTTGTTGACCCAGCCCTTGAGGATCTTTTCGGTTTTCTCGGCGCCATGGACTTCGATCATGGTCGCGGTCAGCGACTGGTTGTAGACCTTCTTCGCCGTACGCAGGCACAGGCGCCCTTCCCAGTTCTTGTCGGCCAGTGCTTCGTAGGTGGTCAGCTCGCCCGGCTTCACCCGTTCGGTGGAGTAGGCGATGGTCCGCGCGCGCAGGCTCAGGCCGGTCCAGGCGTGAGTGGACGAGCGATATTGCAGTGGAATGTTGGCGTCGATGGTTTTCGAGGTGAACGGCTGGAGGATGCCCATCTGCTCGGCCTGCCAGAGGTTGCCGGCGTCAACGGTCAGCAGCAGGTCGGCGGTGGCGTTCTCACCTTCGGCCTTGATGCGCTGCATCAGCGGCGCTTCCTTGTCGGTGATGAACTTGATTTTCACCCCGGTCTTGGCGGTGTAGGCATCGAAGACCGGTTTGATCAGCTCATCGATGCGCGACGAGTAAACCACCACCTCATCAGCGGCCTGGGCCGTTGTGCTGCCGATCAGGGTCAGGGCCAGTGCGGTCAGAAGACGCTTGGGTGCCAACATGGGAGTGGTCTCTCGGTCGGAAAATGTGGGCCAAATGATAAGGACTCACATTTACCACCTCAATCGAACTCTTTTTGAAGGAGTTACCAGATGTTGCACAGCTTGAAAATTGTGGTGCCTGGATAGGCGCCATCGCGAGCAGGCTCACTCCTACATTTGAAATGCGTTCCCCTGTAGGAGTGAGCCTGCTCGCGATGAGGCCATCAGCAGCAACGAAAAGATCAGGGCTTGGCCAGCGCCGGAAGATCCCCGGTCAGCCCGAGTGCCTCTCGCACAAACAGCGCCTTCGCCTCCGGCATCTGCTCCACCAGCTTCAACCCTGCATTCCTTAACCAACGCACCGGCAACGGATCAGCCTGAAACAACCGCTCAAACCCTTCCATCGCCGCCATCAACGCCAGGTTATGCGGCATGCGCCGACGCTCGTAACGACTCAGCACTTTGACATCGGCCAGACGCTCACCGCGTTCCGCCGCCTGCAACAGCACCTCCGCCAACACCGCCGCATCAAGGAAACCCAGGTTCACACCCTGCCCCGCCAACGGGTGAATGGTGTGCGCCGCATCGCCGATCAGCGCCAGCCCTTCGGCCACATAGCGCTTGGCATGGCGCTGACGCAGCGGCACGCACAGTCGCGGATCGGCACTGACGACTGTGCCGAGGCGACCTTCAAAGGCGCGCTCCAGCTCTCGGCAGAACGCCGCTTCATCCAGCGTCATCAAGCGCTCGGCTTCGCTCGGCGTGGTCGACCAGACGATCGAACACCAATCCTGCTGCCCGTCACGCTCAAGCGGCAGAAACGCCAATGGCCCGTGATCGGTAAAGCGCTGCCACGCGGTCATCTGGTGCGACTTGCTGCTGCGCACGCTGGTGACGATCGCGTGGTGCATGTAATCCCACTCGCGCGTGGCCACCCCGGTGAGGCGGCGAACGGCCGAGTTGGCACCGTCAGCGGCAATCACCAATGGCGCGCGCAACTGACGACCGTCAGCCAGCGTCAGCAACCAGCCATCGCCCGAGCGGCGCATCTGTTCCAGCCGCGCATTAGCGAGCATGCCCAGATCGCAATCGTGCAAACGGTCGAGCAAGGCGTCCTGCACCACACGGTTTTCGACGATATGACCCAGCACCTCGGCGTGCACACTGCTCGCCGAGAAATGGATCTGCCCGGTGCCGCTGCCGTCCCAGACGTGCATGTCGGTGTACGGGCTGCTGCGGCGCTTGGCGATGCCGTCCCACACGCCGAGGCGTTCGAGGATGCGTTGGCTGGCTGCCGACAGCGCGCTCACACGCGGTTCAAATGCCGCGTCGGCATCGAACGGCTTGACGCTCAGCGGGCTGCCATCGAGCAGCAGGACTTCCAGCCCGCTGTCCTGCAACGCCAACGCCAGGGCGCTGCCGACCATTCCGGCTCCGACAATCAGCAGATCTGCGCGCATTTCCATGCTTTAAGCCTGTCTCGCTTGCGGCTTGAGCCGCACGTAAAGGGTTTTACCGACCCGCGCCACCAGATTGCCGGCGCCGTCATGAATGTCGACCTGCAACTGCGGCAGGTATTTCTCGCCATTGGCGGTTTGCCGGCGAATCTCGGCGAGCAAGGTCTCGTCGATATTGAAGCGGGCGAATACCGGGCCTTTGCCCGGCGCAATGAAATCGATGTCGGCAGCCTTGTCCCAGACAATGTACTTCGAGCCAAGGTTTTCCATGAGCATCAACATGAAGAACGGGTCGACCATCGAATACAGACTGCCGCCAAACTGAGTGCCGACGTAGTTGCGGTTGTACCAGCCCAGCCCCATCGACACCTGAACGTCGCGGAAATCATCGCTGATATGCCGAACCCGTACACCGGCGCCAAGATACGGCGGGTAGAACGTCATCACCCAGCGCATCAGCCGCGCCTTGCCGAATTTAGCGGTCAACCACTTAAGCATCCGGACGTGTTCCCAAACCCATGGCCTGACGGGCAAACCAGCGCTTGGCCGGCGGCAACAGATCGAGGCCGAGCAGGCCGATGTTACGGCCCAGCGAAACCAATGGCTGCGTGCTGCCGAACAGCCGCGTGACCTGATCGGAAAAGCCGACGGTGAGGTCCTGATCGAGACGCTGACGCTCGCGATAAGCCTGCAATGTGGCGAAGTCGCCCAGCGGCTTTTCACTGGACAACAATGCGGCGGCCAGGGCATCGGCATCACGCAGTGACAAGTTGAAACCCTGACCGGCAATCGGGTGCAGGCTGTGCGCCGCGTTGCCGAGCACAGCCAGATGCGAGCGCACCTGCTCTTCGGCCTCGACCAACGTCAGCGGATACAAATGCCGTGCGCCAACCTGTTTCAACGTGCCGAGGCGATAACCGAATACGCCCTGCAATTCGCTGAGGAAATCACGCTCGCTCAAATCGGCCAGACGCTGCGCGTCCATGCCCAAACGGGTCCAGACCAGAGCACAGCGGTTTTCCGGCAGCGGCAGCAAGGCCATCGGCCCTTCGTCGGTGAAACGCTCGAAGGCCATGCCGTTGTGCGCTTCGCTCGGGGTAATGTTGGCGATCAGTGCGCTCTGGTTGTACGGACGCTTGCGCACGTTAATGCCCAGCTGCTCGCGCAGACCGGAACGACCGCCATCGGCGAGCACCGCCAGGTCGCATTCCAGCGTGGTTTCATCGTTGAGGGTCAGGCGATAGCCATCGGGCAGCGGTTCCATGCGTGTGACCTCCGCCGGGCAACGCCAGCTGATCACGTCTTTGTCGATGTGCTGCCACAGGCACTGGCCGAGCCAGGCATTTTCCACCACGTAACCGAGCGCTGGTACGCCCTCTTCCATCGCCGACAGACGCGCGGTGGAGAAGCGGCCACGGTCAGAAACATGAATCTGCTTGATCGGCTCGGCGCGACGGGAGATTTCCTGCCACACGCCCAGCCGTTGATAAATCTGCCGCGAGCCGAAGGACAGCGCCGACGAACGTGCGTCGTAGCTCGGCTGCCAGCTGTCGCCCGGTGCAAACGGTTCGATCAGGACGATCTTCCAGCCGCGCGCCTTGGCTCCGGCCTGCAAGGCCAACGCCAGACTGGCGCCGACCAGACCGCCACCGATGATTGCCAGATTGACTCGACTCATGCCGCGTGGGTCCTTGCTTGCGCCATCAGCGCTTCGATTTCAGCGACGGTTTTCGGCACGCCGCTGGTGAGGATTTCACAACCTGTTTTGGTCACGACCACGTCGTCCTCGATACGCACACCAATGCCGCGCCATTTCTTCGCGACGTTCTGATTGTCCGGGGCGATGTAGATGCCCGGCTCTACGGTCAGCGCCATGCCGACCTCGAGCACTCGCCATTCGCCGCCGACCTTGTACTCACCAACGTCATGCACATCCATACCCAGCCAGTGACCGGCGCGGTGCATGTAAAAGGCTTTATAGGCTTCGCTGGCGATCAACTCGTCGACCTCGCCATGCAGCAATCCCAATTTCACCAGCCCCGTGGTAATCACTCGAACCGTGGCTTCGTGCGCTTGATTCCAGTGCTTGTTCGGGGCGATTTCGGCGAACGCGGCTTCCTGCGAGGCCAGCACCAACTCATAGATCGCTTTCTGCTCGGGCGAAAACTTGCCGTTGACCGGCCAGGTGCGGGTGATGTCGCTGGCGTAGCAGTCAATCTCGCAACCGGCATCGATCAATACCAGGTCGCCGTCCTTGAGCAGCGCGTCATTCTGCTGGTAATGCAGGATGCAGCTGTTACGCCCGGCGGCGACGATCGAGCCGTAGGCCGGCATCTTCGCCCCGCCCTTGCGGAATTCGTAGTCGAGTTCGGCTTCGAGGCTGTACTCGTAGAGCCCGGCCCGACTGGCCTGCATCGCACGGATGTGGGCTTGCGCCGAGATCCGTGCGGCTTCGCGCATCACCTTCACTTCTGCCGCCGATTTATACAGACGCATGTCGTGCAGCAGATGATCCAGGGCAACGAATTCGTTCGGCGGCTGGGCGCCGAGGTGCGCCTTGGAGCGGATCACATTGATCCAGTCCATCAGGTGACGGTCGAATTCAGGGTTGCTGCCCATCGCCGAATACACCCGGTCGCGGCCTTCGATCAGGCCCGGGAGGATGTCGTCGATGTCAGTAACAGGGAAAGCGTCATCGGCACCGAAGTCGCGGATCGCGCCTTCTTGCCCGGCGCGCAAACCGTCCCACAGTTCGCGTTCGGCGTTGCGCTCACGGCAGAACAGCACGTATTCGCCATGCTCACGGCCGGGCATCAAAACGATGACGGCTTGCGGTTCGGGAAATCCGCTGAGGTATTGGAAATCACTGTCCTGACGGTAGACATGCTCGACGTCGCGGTTGCGAATGGCGACCGCGGCGGCGGGCAGGATCGCGATGCTGTTGGGTTCCATCTGCGCCATCAGGGCCTTGCGGCGACGGCTGTATTCCGCTTTCGGGATATGGATCATGGGCAGATGGCTTTCCCTGGCACGCGATTAATGCAGCGACGGCTTGGCGGCTGGCGGCACGTCGGCTTTCTTGGTTTCCGAGAACAGGAGCAGCGGCGCAACGCGCAGGTACTCCATGACTTCCATGTAGTCGGTTTCGCCGTCTTCGGATTCTTCGAGAGCATCCTGCACTTGGGAAATGGCGGCCAGATCCTGCAGCACTTCGGTGGCTTCAGTGCTGAGCATGCTGCTGTCGCGGCAGTTCAGGCCGAAACCGCTGAGGAAGCCCTGGCACCATTGGCCCAGTGCAGCGGCGCGGTCAGCCAGCGGTGCGTCATCGGTCGGCAGCAGCAGAACGACAGTGACGTCGTCGCCGGTCAGCTCGCCTTTGACCATCTCTTGCAGGCCGATCAAGGCGTTGCGGACATTGTCCTGCGGTTCGCTTTCGAGCAACTCGGCAGCATCGATCAGCCACTCTTCGGCATTGAAGCCGGCACCGGCGCAGCTACGGCCAAGCAGCAGGCCATGCAGTTCGGCAGGCGAGACGTTGTGGCCGCTGGAAGTCAGCAGGGTGGCAAAGGCTTGGTACGGGGAATTCGCATTGGTCATGGGCAGCTAGGCGCCAGACGGCGCTATGTCTAGAATGAAGGCCTTGTATCCTACATCGACAGACTCGCCAAGACTATTAAAGGCTGTCCGCCAGCTACCTCCCATCAGACGAACACGTGGACACAATGGAAGACACCGACCTGCAAGCGCTGATGGCCAGACTCGAACTGTTGATTGGCCGAGTCGAGCAACTAAAGAGTCAAAATGCACTCTTACTAGCTCAGGAAAAGACCTGGCGCGAGGAACGCGCTCACCTCATTGAAAAAAACGAAATCGCCCGGCGTAAGGTCGAATCGATGATTTCGCGCCTCAAGGCCCTGGAGCAAGACTCATGAGTTCAAGCAATAGCGTCACCGTGCAGATCCTCGATAAAGAATATTCGATCATCTGCCCGCAGGAAGAACGCAGCAATCTGGTCAGTGCCGCGCGCTATCTGGATGGCAAGATGCGTGAGATCCGCAGCAGCGGCAAAGTCATCGGTGCCGACCGTATCGCCGTGATGGCCGCGCTGAACATCACCCACGACCTCTTGCACAAAGAAGAGCGTCCGGACATTCAAGCCAGCGGTTCGACCCGTGAACAGGTGCGCGACTTGCTCGATCGTGTCGATCTGGTCCTCGCCGACGATCAGAACACCAGCAAGGGCTGATTCAACTGGCCGCTTGCGGTATACTCGCGGCACTCCCTGGGGTGCTTGCCAGTTGACGATGTCCCTGAGCCGATTCGCACTACCCTGGAAGTTGCACGTTGGGCTGGTGTGCATGTCCGCTAGACGGAAAGCCTTAAAGTCTACTGCATCTTCCACCTTGAACTTTCGGGTTCAAGGGCTAAGTTGACAGCGGTTCATCCGGGGAGCCTGATTCGAATCCGATGTCGGTGAAAACCGCCATCGGATTTTTTATGCGTACGTTTTCGTCCAACCTGCCGAAGCCGAACCATGACCGAACCCGCGCTGCTGCCCCGCCCGCAACTCCGCCGCCTGCTGCGCAAGGCGCGCCGTGCGCTGACCAAGAGCGAACAACGCCAGGCTGCCAAGGGCCTGTATCGGCAACTGGCACAAGACCCGCACTTTCGCCGGGCCAGACATATCTCTCTGTACCTGCCCACAGACGGTGAAATCGATCCGCGCCTTCTGCTGCGCGAAGCTCAACGCCGGGGTAAATCGACTTATCTGCCGGTGCTCAGCGCCTGGCCACGCACCAAGATGGTTTTCCAACGCATTCGTCCCGGCGAGAAACTTAAACCCAATCGCTTCCGCATTCTCGAGCCGCGAGCCAGTCTGGCTCGGCAACGCAAGGTCTGGGCGCTGGATCTGGTGTTGTTGCCGTTGGTAGGGTTTGACGATGTCGGCGGGAGACTCGGGATGGGCGGCGGTTTCTATGATCGCAGCCTGGCGTATCTGGCTCGGCGAAAAAGCTGGCGCAAGCCGACGCTGCTGGGCCTGGCCCATGAATGTCAGAAGGTCGAACGCTTGGCGCAGGCAAGCTGGGATGTACCTTTACAAGGCACGGTCAGCGACAAGGCTTGGTATTTCGCGGGATAGGACGCCGCGCAGATCAGCGGCGTCGAGAAAGCCGTTTCAGCGTTTGAAGGCTGTCGACTGTTGCACCTGTTGCGCGACTTCAATCGGCGCGTCGGCCTTGTTCGACCACAAGCTCTGCGCATAACCGGTGGTTACGACGCCCAAGCCAAACAAAATTACCAAAGTCCATAGTAGATCCGGTTTGCGTTTCATCGATTGCCCCCCTCAAGGCACATCATCACGATGACAGCAGCGGTTTCCGTTCGTAGGCCGTGCAGCAGCGTCAAGCTTTAAAGGCCGGCATTTTGCGACAACGTGAACCTGCGCGCAAACGCTGACGTCAACCGACTGTCGGTTTGTCATAAAATTGCCCGACAACCTGCCCAATGACCGTTTCAGGAGCAAAAACCATGGCCTATTGGCTGATGAAGTCCGAGCCCGACGAACTCTCTATCAAAGGTCTGGAAAAGCTCGGCACAGCGCGCTGGGACGGAGTTCGCAACTATCAGGCGCGTAACTTCCTGCGCTCGATGGCCGTGGGTGACGAGTTCTTTTTCTACCATTCCAGCTGCCCGGAGCCGGGGATTGCCGGTATCGGGAAAATTATTCAGGCGGCGTACCCGGATCCCACCGCACTGGAGCCGCAGAGTCATTACTTCGATCCCAAGGCTACCCCGGAAAAAAATGCCTGGAGTGCGATCGATGTCGAACACGTCGAGACGTTCCCCCGGGTATTGAAGCTGGATTACCTCAAGCAGCAGACCGCGCTGGCCGAAATGCCTCTGGTGCAAAAAGGCAGTCGCCTGTCGGTCATGCCCGTGACGGCCGAACAGTGGGCCGCCGTGCTCGGCTTGCGCTGAGAACTGCCCGGTCACGGTTATTAGCCAAAAAAGGGGCTAGGCTTGGCGCTCGGTTGACTGACATCAAGCGATTGGAACGCTTGAACAGTCAGACTGCACGCCACAGCCGCAGGATGCCCCCATGTCGACGCACAGCCGCTCTTCACTTTTATACGCCGGGTCGCTTCTGGTGTTACTTGCCGCCGCCGGCGGGCTCGGTTACTGGATGTCGATCAGCAGCCGTCTGGTCGAAGGGCTGTCGATGGGCAACGGTCGGCTGGAAGCCACCGAAGTGCAGATCGCCAGCAAGACACCCGGACGCCTGGCCGAGGTGCTGGTCGATGAAGGCGACAAGGTCAACAAGGGCCAACTGCTCGCGCGCATGGACACCCGCACCCTCGAAGCCCAGCGCACTCAGGCCGAAGCCGAAGTCTTGCGCGCCCGGGAAAACCTCAACGCCGCCGAGGCCAATGTGCAATTGCGCCAGAGTGAACTGCTGCTGGCCCAGCAGGAACTGGGGCGTTCGCAATCGCTGTTCAAGCACGGTTTCGTCAGCGCCCAGGTTATCGATCAATTGCAGTCGCGTATCGGCACCGGCAATGCTGCCGTGACGGCGGCCCGCGCCCAAGTGTCGGCGGTCGCTGCAGCGATCGGCGCGGCGCAGGCGCAGGTCGCTCAACTGACCAGCGAAATCGACGACAGCAGCCTGCGCGCGCCGATTGATGGGGTGATCCAGTTGCGCATGGCCGAACCCGGCGAAGTGCTGGGGGCCGGTGGTCGAGTGTTACTGCTGATCGATCCCAACGACCAGTACATGAACCTCTACCTGTCTGCCTCGGTGGCCGGGCGTCTGGCCGTAGGCGATGAAGCCCGGGTGCTGCTCGATGCCCTGCCCGACAAACCCTTGCCGGCGAAGATCAGTTTCGTCGCCGGCAAATCGCAGTTCACCCCCAAAGAGGTCGAGACCCGTGACGAGCGGCAAAAACTGGTGTTCCGCGTCAAGCTACGCCTGACCCAACCCAGCGCCGTGCCGCAAGCCAAGCCCGGCATGCCCGGCGCCGGTTATGTGCGCATCGCGCCGATTGCCTGGCCGGCCAATTTGCAATGAACAGCCTCGCGGTTCAGGCGAACGCGATCGCGCACCGTTACGGCAAACAGCAAGCGCTGAGCGCTATCACCTTCAGCCTGCCCGCCGGCACCCGCTGCGGGCTGATCGGCCCAGATGGTGCGGGCAAGTCCAGCCTGCTCGGGCTGATCGCCGGCGTGAAGGCCTTGCAGCAAGGGCAACTGGACGTCCTCGGTGGGCAAATCCAGCAGCGCCGCCACCGCGACACCCTGTATGCGCGCATCGCCTTCATGCCCCAGGGATTGGGCGGCAACCTGTATCCCGAGCTGTCGATCCGCGAAAACATCCAGTTCTTTGCCACGCTGTTCGGCCTTTCGAAAGCCGACAGCGAGCAACGCATGCACAATCTGCTGCTCGCCACCGACCTGCTGAAGTTCGCCGAGCGCCCCGCCGGCAAGTTGTCCGGCGGCATGAAACAGAAGCTGGGCCTGTGCTGCGCACTGATCCATGAGCCGGATCTGTTGATCCTCGATGAGCCGACCACCGGCGTCGACCCGCTCTCACGCCGACGCTTCTGGGAGCTGATCGACGATGTACGGCGCGAGCGCCCGCAACTGACCCTGCTGGTTGCCACCGCGTATATGGAAGAAGCCGAACAGTTCGAGCATTGCCTGATGCTCGACAACGGCCAATTGATTGCCACCGGTCTGAGCCGCGAGCTGGCAGCCGTCACCCCCAGCGGCAAACTCGATGAAGCCTTCACACACTTCCAGGGCGACAGTCATCACGACGCTCAGCCGTTGGTCATTCCGCCGCGTACTGGCGGCACCACCGACATTGCCATCGAAGCCCACGACCTGACGCTGCGCTTCGGCGACTTCACTGCGGTGGATCACGTCAGCTTCGCCATCGGTCGCGGCGAGATTTTCGGTTTTCTCGGCTCCAACGGCTGCGGCAAGACCACGACCATGAAAGTCCTGACCGGGCTGATGCCGGCCAGCGAAGGCAGCGCGACACTGCTGGGCAATCCGGTGGACGCCAAGGATCTGGCCACGCGCAAGCGGGTCGGCTTCATGTCCCAGAGCTTTTCGCTGTATGGCGAACTCAGCGTGCGGCAGAACCTTGAGCTGCACGCCCGTCTGTTTGACTTGCCCAAGGCCGAAAGCGCGCAACGCATCGACGCATTGATTCAGCGCTTCAACCTGCTCAGCGTCGCCGATCAGCCGTCCGGTGCGCTGCCTCTCGGACTGCGTCAACGCCTGTCGCTGGCGGTCGCGGTGTTGCATCGTCCGGAAGTGCTGATCCTTGATGAGCCGACCTCCGGCGTCGACCCGGCAGCCCGTGATGACTTCTGGCGACTGCTGATCGAACTGTCCCGCGAGCAAGGCGTGACGATTTTTCTCTCCACCCACTTCATGAACGAAGCCCAGCGCTGCGACCGCATCTCGCTGATGCACGCCGGCAAAGTCCTGGCATGCGACACCCCGGCAGCGCTGCAGCGTCAGTTTGCCGGAGAGACGCTGGAGGCTGCTTTCGTGACGTGTCTGGAACAGGCCCAAGGCACTGCCCAATCGCCTCCCGCGAGTGAATCGCCGACAGCGCCATCAGCGCCAGCCGCCGCGCCGCCAGACCAGCAACGCGGTTTCAGCCTCGGGCGCCTGCTGGCAGTGGCCAGCCGCGAAGGCAAGGAGCTGCTGCGCGACAAAGTGCGCATGGCTTTTGCGCTGGCGGGGGCGATTTTCATGATGGTGATTTTCGGCTACGGAATTTCCCTCGACGTAGAGAACCTCGCGTTTGCCGTGTACGACCAGGACCAGACACCGCAGAGCCGAACCTATCTGGAAGCCTTTCGCGGCTCGCGCTACTTCGATGAACGGCCAGCCATCCACGACGCTCAAGAGCTGCACCGCCGCCTGCAACGCTCGGAGATCAAACTGGCGCTGGAAATCCCGCCCGGATTTGGCCGCGACCTGTACGCCGGGCGCCAGCCTGCGGTGGCGGCGTGGCTGGACGGCGGCATGCCGTTTCGCGCCGAGACCAGCCGCAATTATGTCGAAGCCGTGCACCTGGCCAACCTGCAGCAGTTGGCCGAACAGAGCAGTCCCGCCATCAGCCACCAAGCGGGTGCCAGCCTGCAAACGCGCTTTCGCTACAACCAGGATGTGGTCAGCGTCAACGCTATTGGCCCCGGGGTCATGGCGCTGATTCTGGCGTTCATTCCGGCGATGCTCACCGCACTCGGCATCGTGCGCGAAAAAGAACTCGGCTCGATCACCAACTTCTACGCCACGCCCCTGACCCGCCTGGAGTTTCTGCTGGGCAAACAGGCACCATACCTGCTGGTCAGTCTGGTCAATCTCGCCCTGCTGGTGGCGATGAACCGCTGGCTGTTTGGCGTGCCGTTCAAGGGCAGCCTGCTGACGCTGGCGTTTGGTGGCCTGCTGTATGTGCTGGCGACCACCAGCATGGGCCTGCTGATCTCGGCGTTCACTCGCACGCAAATCGCCGCGATCCTCGGCACCATGATCATCACCAGCCTGCCGACCATCCAGTTCTCCGGACTGATCGTGCCGCGCTCTTCACTGGAAGGAGCGGCTGCGGTGATGGGCATGCTGTTTCCGGCAGGACACTTTCTCGACATTGCCGTGGGGACGTTCACCAAAGCGCTGGACCTGCGGCAGCTGTGGCCGCAGTGCCTGGCGCTGTTCGGGTTCTTTGTCGGGTTCACCGGGCTGAGCCTGATCATGCTGAAAAAGCAGGAGGCCTGATGCACAAGTTAGCGCACATCCTGCGCCTGGGACTCAAGGAACTGACCAGCCTGCGCCACGACAGCGTGTTGCTGCTGTTCCTGTTCTACGCCTTTACCGTGGCGATCTACATGCCCGCCGCCGGCTCGGTGATCGGCGTGCACAACGCCAGCGTGGCGATCGTCGACGAAGACCACAGCGCCCTCTCGCGCCAGTTGGCCCAGGCCCTGCAACCGCCGGAATTCCAGGCGCCAGTGCTGCTCCCCTACCCGCAACTGGACCAGGTCATGGACAGCGGCCAGTACACCTTCGTCATCAACATTCCGGCGGGGTTTCAAACCGATCTACTGGCGGCGCGGCAACCGGCCATTCAGGTCAACGTCGATGCCACCGCGATGAGCCAGGCGTTCATGGGCGCTGGCTACATCAGCCGGATTTTCCAGCGCGAGCTGCAGGCCTATGGCGACCAGGGCGATGCCACAAGCAAAACGCCGATTCAACTGACCACCCGCGCGCTGTTCAACACCAACCTTGAGGGTGGCTGGTTTCTGGCGGTGATTCAGATCGTCAACAACATCACCATTCTGGCGATCATCCTCACGGGTACGGCGCTGCTGCGCGAACGCGAGCACGGCACGCTTGACCATTTGCTGGTGCTGCCGCTGACGGCGCTGGAAATCATGCTGGCGAAAATCTGGAGCAACCTGCTGGTGGTGGTGCTGTGCACCTGGCTGTCGCTGGAGGTGGTGGTCAAAGGCGCGCTCGGCGTGCCGCTGTCCGGCTCGATGAGCCTGTTTTTGCTGGTGACTGCGGTTTATCTGTTTGCCAGTACCGCGTTGGGGATCTTTCTGGCGACCCTGGCGCGCTCGACGCCGCAGTTCGGTTTGCTGGCGATTCCGGTGATCATCCCGATGTTGCTGCTGTCGGGTGGCAGCACGCCACTGGACAGCATGCCGCAATGGCTGCAGTGGGTCATGCAGGGCTCGCCGTCCACGCACTTTGTCAGCCTTAGCGCCGCGATTCTGTTTCGCGACGCCGGGCTGAGCGTGGTCTGGCCGGACCTGCTGGCGCTGACGGCCATCGGCCTGCTGTTCTTCGTCATCGCCCTGGCACGCTTTCGCAAAAGCCTGGCTTCCTGAACAGCAGCCAACGCACTTACTGAATGATCAGGTTGTTGAACAACAGATCTTCAACCACCGGCTTGCCGGTCTCGTCATTCATCACTTGCTGGGTCTGCTTCAACGCTTCCTGACGCAGCTTCTCTTTACCCTCGATGCTGCCCATCGCCTCGGTGGTCTGCTGAGTGAACAGCGCCACCAGTTGATTGCGGATCAGCGGCTCGTTGGCCTTGACCAGTTTGGTCGCCTCTTCACCGGTCACACGCAATGCCACATCGGCCTTGTAGACCTTGAGCTTCGGCGTGCCGTCCAGCCCGTAGTTGCCCACGAACGGCGGGCTCAGGGTGATGTAGTTGACCTTCGGCGCCTCGCCTTCTTTGGCTTCTTCGGCCAGCGCTGCCACAGGCAGAGACAGGGCCAGCAACAACATGATCCACGCTTTCACAATTCGCTCCTTATCCGGTTTGCGGCCTAGCATAACGACCCGCCGCGCAAGCACAAGCTTATGGCTGACTATCAGGGCCGGGCATGCTCGTTGACCCGTTGATTCACACACCTACACTTATCGGCCATCACTCCCAAAGGAATAGCCCTGATGAAAGCCGTGCTGTGCAAAGCCTTCGGCCCTGCCGAATCGCTGGTGCTGGAAGACGTCGCCAGCCCTGTCGCGAAGAAGAACGAAATCCTGCTGGACGTGCACGCCGCCGGGGTCAACTTCCCGGACACCCTGATCATCGAGGGCAAATACCAGTTCAAGCCGCCCTTCCCGTTCTCGCCGGGTGGCGAAGCGGCTGGCATAGTGCGCGAAGTCGGGGAAAAGGTCAGCCACCTCAAGGTCGGCGACCGGGTCATGGCCCTGACCGGTTGGGGCAGCTTCGCTGAACAGGTCGCGGTGCCGGGCTACAACGTGCTGCCGATTCCGCCGTCGATGGATTTCAACACCGCCGCCGCGTTCAGCATGACCTACGGCACCTCGATGCACGCCCTCAAACAACGCGCCAACCTGCAAGCGGGGGAAACCCTGCTGGTACTCGGTGCATCCGGCGGTGTCGGTCTGGCTGCTGTGGAAATCGGCAAAGCCATGGGCGCCCGCGTCATCGCTGCCGCCAGCAGCGCCGAGAAGCTCGCTGTGGCCAAGGCTGCCGGCGCCGATGAGCTGATCAACTACAGCGAATCAAGCCTCAAGGACGAAATCAAACGCCTCACCGACGGCCAGGGCGCCGACGTGATTTACGATCCGGTCGGCGGCGATCTGTTCGATCAAGCCATCCGCGCCATCGCCTGGAATGGCCGTCTGCTGGTCGTCGGTTTCGCCAGCGGGCGCATCCCGGAGCTGCCGGTCAACCTCGCCCTGCTCAAAGGCGCGGCGGTACTCGGCGTGTTCTGGGGTTCCTTCGCCCAGCGCCAGCCACAGGACAACGCAGCGAACTTCCAGCAGTTGTTTGGCTGGTTTGCCGAGGGCAAGTTGAAACCGCTGGTATCGCAGGTGTATCCGCTAAGCAATGCGGCGCAGGCGATCAATGATCTTGGCCAGCGCAAGGCGGTGGGCAAGGTGGTGGTGCAGGTGCGCTGAGTAACCTTTCGATAAAGGCCAGAATGTCCGGCTCGGTCATACTGGCTTTTGTTATCAGAGCAACTCACGAATCTCCGTGGGCAACAGGCTTATGAATTTGCGCGTGGGGCTCTCTCGACAAGCCCTGACGATCTTCTCAACCTGCCGATTCATCCTGGCGATCATCGCCAGACGCTGCTCATCCGGAAGCTGGGTTTTATGGAAGACGTTCGACAGATAGGCGCGGGTTTGTGCGAACGCCGCCGAATCGATCCATGAATACTCGGCAATGTTGGCGAGATTTTCATTAACCGTATGGCATCGCAGGGTTGTCAGCTGCTGATTGACGTGAATGGGCTGATCGAGATCGAGCCTGAAAATCATTGGCGCGATGACTTCCTGCTGTTCAGGTTTATTCCCTTCAACCGTCCAGGGTTTGAAACGCCACTGCGCTATCGCGACTCGAACCGCATCGGAAAAGTCAGGGTGAGTGCTCTCTCGAATGCTGATTTCGCCGACCGAGCCATCAGCATTGGCGACGAAACTAACATTCACCTCGCCCGTTATACCTGCCCTTTGCAGTTCTAGAGGATAAATCGGCTTGGGATTGTTTTCCGGTATCAAAAACACTTCTGAGGCCAACGCAGAACAGCCGACCAACAACCAAAACCCAGCCAAAAACCAGCGCATGATCCTGCCCTTCCCTAGTGAGTTGCCCTATCCGGCAACAACACAAAGGTTACTGAGCAATGACTTTTAACTGAATGGCGCAGCTTCGCCGCTGCATGCAGGACGTTTCCCTGATCCCCCGGGGAAATCGGGCGAACCCGATACGCGAATGGTCGCAGGTAATTTTTCTGACGGATGTTTAGCTGCCGTTTGCGCCTGCAACGTCACCGGGCATCAGTTGTTCCTGAACCTTCTCGCTTCGCGACTGGATCAACTGCCCCTTGTCGTCGAAGCGCAAAACAATCAACCAGTCATAAACATCCACTGGCCATTTCGGCTGGCCGATCAGCGCCGGGCCATCGCCGCCGAAAGCGGCAATCAGCTTATTGATGTGCCCATGGTGCCAGGCAATCAGCACGGTTTTTGCCTGATTGTGCTTGCGCAGCAGACTGACCAGTTCGTCGACCTGGTTATTGGCGTAGGGCTGTTCGATGGGCAGTTGCAGGCGCTGGGACAGCGGGATCAGTGTCTGCCGTGGCCGCATACTTTCCGGACTGTCGGCGGTAGCGATCAGACGCTGAGGGGTGAGCGTCTGGCCATCCAGTTTCAACGGCGTGAAATAGTCGGCATAAGCCGCAGCGCGTTGTTCGCCCCGGGCATTGAGCTCACGCCCGACATCAGGCTTTTCCGCATGACGGACGATCAACACGGTGACATTACGCAGGCCTGGCGCCGCAGAACCTTGGGCGAAGCTCAATGCCAACACTGCAACAGTCACCGCTGCGACCATCAACAGTCTGGGCAATAGCCTGCGAACTTTCGGGGTCATCGTTTATCTCGCGAAATCAGTCGATCCATAGATCGCGAGTCTAGGACACAACGTTCCGAGCGCGACAAAAACGCCCCGTTCTTACAGCTGAGCGACAGGTTCGTAAAAGAACATGCGACTTCCAACATTTTCCGCTATTTGCTCGATGCGAACCGGTGCTATTTTCGGTAACGAAACTGTAACATTCGCATCCGCAGTCAAAACAAGAAATCTGGAGCTCTTGAATGTTTGCTTTCTTTCGTCCTGCCGCACATCAGGCTCCATTGCCTGAAGAAAAAATAGACAGCACTTACCGACGCCTGCGCTGGCAGATCTTCGCCGGTATCTTCTTTGGCTACGCGGGTTACTACCTGCTGCGCAAAAACTTCTCGCTGGCCATGCCGTACCTGATCGACGAAGGCTACAGCCGTGGCGATCTGGGTCTGGCGATGTCGGCGATCGCCATTGCCTACGGCCTGTCGAAATTCCTCATGGGCCTGGTGTCCGACCGTTCCAACCCGCGTTACTTCCTGCCGTTCGGCCTGCTGGTCTCGGCCGGGGTGATGTTCATTTTCGGTTTCGCGCCTTGGGCAACGTCCAGCGTGACCATGATGTTCATCCTGCTGTTCATCAACGGCTGGGCCCAGGGCATGGGCTGGCCGCCAAGTGGGCGGACCATGGTGCACTGGTGGTCGCAGAAGGAACGTGGCGGCGTGGTGTCGGTGTGGAACGTGGCGCATAACGTCGGCGGTGGCCTGATCGGTCCGCTGTTCCTGCTCGGCATGGGCCTGTTCAACGACTGGCACGCGGCGTTTTACGTACCGGCAGCCGTGGCGCTGGGCGTGGCGGTATTTGCCTTCATCACCATGCGCGACACTCCGCAATCGGTCGGCCTGCCACCCATCGAGAAGTACAAGAACGATTACCCGGAAGGCTACGACGCCAGCCACGAAGACGAATTCAGTGCCAAGGAAATCTTCGTCAAATACGTGCTGCGCAACAAAATGCTCTGGTACATCGCCATGGCTAACGTCTTCGTTTACTTGCTGCGCTACGGCGTGCTGGACTGGGCACCGACCTACCTCAAGGAAGCCAAGGGTTTCACCGTGGATAAAACCTCGTGGGCCTATTTCTTCTACGAGTGGGCGGGCATTCCGGGCACGCTGCTGTGCGGCTGGATGTCGGACAAGATCTTCCGTGGCAACCGTGGCCTGACCGGCATGGTGTTCATGGCGCTGGTGACCGTGGCGACCCTGGTTTACTGGCTGAACCCGGCCGGCAACCCGACCGTGGACATGATCGCGCTGTTTTCGATCGGCTTCCTGATCTACGGCCCGGTGATGTTGATCGGTCTGCAGGCGCTTGAACTGGCGCCGAAGAAAGCCGCCGGCACGGCTGCGGGTTTCACCGGCCTGTTCGGCTATCTGGGTGGTTCGGTCGCAGCCAGTGCAGCGATGGGCTACACCGTTGACCATTTCGGCTGGGACGGCGGTTTCGTCCTGCTGGTGGGCGCCTGCCTGCTGTCGATGGCGTTCCTGGCCCCGACGCTTTGGCACAAGCAAGTCGCCAGTCAGAGCCGCGAAGCAGTCGCCTGATCGCTTTGTGATTTACAGCGCTTGAGCCGCGCCTCCAGGTTGCGATCTGGCATGGCGTGGCTGCGCAGGGCGTGGGCGGTCTGCTCGACATAATCGCGAGTGGTGCCGTAACGCCCGCAAGCGCTTGCGAACACCTGGCTCAGCACGTGATCCGGCAAGTTGCCGGCATAGCTGGGCAGGTGTCGCTCCAATACGAATCCCAGGGCCTGCACCTGAGTGCCATCTTCGAGCCGGCAGTTGAGCCAGTGTGGCCGGTAGGAAGGCACTGGCATCTCGCGTTTCCACAAGGCGTACAGCGCCGCGTCGAGATTATCTTCCGGCAAGCGATAGGCGAAGCCGCTGCACGAACCGCCACGATCCAGACCAAACACCAGTCCCGGCATTTCGGGCGTACCACGGTGCTCGTGCGACCACAGGTACAAACCGCGATGGTAACCATGCACGCGGCCGCGCACCCGCTCCACCGCCGAGCATTCAGGCCGCCAGATCAGTGAACCATACGCGAACAGCCACACCGGCCCGCCCTTGTGGCGCGCCATGGTTGATTGCATGGAAGCGAGAAGTTGTTCGTGCGTCAGCTGCGGCCCAAGATCGAGCCGCGGAGGGTAATTCAAATTCAGAAAAGCGTTTTCAATGGCGCTCATGGCGAATAGCGTTCAGCTCCCCGCGGGTGAAGAATTACTTAATAGAACGCACCGCTGTAACAATAAGGCACATATGTTTTAAGGCAATTTGAGTGCCATGGCACAGTTCTTAATTGATTGCCTGATTGCCATATAACCTAGCGGTATTTATGCAATTACATAAATACCGATCGGCTATATATAGCGTTATAAGGAATCAGGAACGGGGAGCGTAGGCGAACACGTCCGCACGCATTTGATGGGCATCCATGCCGGCTTCTACCAGTGCATCCAGAGTGCCGTAGACCATCGCCGGTGAGCCACTGGCGTAGACGTGCAAGGACTTCAGATCCGGGAAGTCTTCACACACTGCCTCATGCAGCATCCCGCAGCGTCCTTCCCAACCGCATTGATCGCTGACGACTTTGTGCAGGAACAGATTGGGCAACTTCAACCATTCGTCCCAATGCTCGATCTGATAGAAATCTTCCGGACGGCGCACGCCCCAATACAGATGCACAGGGTGTTTGAAGCCGTTGGCGCGACAGTGTTCGATCAAGGCGTGAATCTGGCCCATGCCGGTGCCAGCGGCGATCAGCACCAGCGGCCCTTCCGGCAGCTCGGCCAGATGCGTGTCACCGAATGGCAGCTCGACACGCACCATCGCATTGCGTTGCAGCTGTTCGATCAGGCTCAGTGCACTGGCTTCGCGCGCCAGTACATGGATTTCCAGATCACGCCCGCCATGCGGGGCCGAGGCCATGGAGAACGCCGATTTCTCGCCGTTCTCGCGCTCGATCATCAAATATTGCCCAGCGTGATAACGCGGTGGCTTGCCCGCCGGCGCACGCAGACGCACGCGCCAGGTGTCGCCGCCGACGTCCCGGCATTCGATGACCTGACACGACAGGCTGCGCACCGGTAGTTCTCCCAGCGCGAGCACGCCATCCCACAGCAGGATGCAGTCTTCCAGCGGCTCGGCTATGCAAGTGTAGAACTCACCGTGGTCGTGCACTTTGCCATCCTGCGCGACGCGGCCTTCAACCAGCAACGCCGCACACACATGACAATTACCGTTGCGGCAGCTTTGCGGGCATTCGTAGCCCAGACGCCGCGCGCCGTCGAGAATCCGCTCACCGGGCTGTATCTCAAGCACTGCTCCGGAGGGCTGCAGGGTTACACGCATCAATCTATTCCTAACTGATTCCAGATGGCATCGATCCGTTGGGTGACGGCGTCGTCCTTGACGATCACGTGGCCCCACTCGCGAGTGGTTTCGCCCGGCCACTTGTGGGTGGCATCGAGGCCCATTTTCGAACCTAACCCTGAGATCGGCGAGGCGAAGTCGAGGTAGTCGATCGGCGTGTTATCGATCATCACCGTGTCGCGCTTGGGGTCCATGCGCGTAGTGATGGCCCAGATCACGTCGTTCCAGTCACGGGCGTTGATATCGTCGTCAGTGACGATAACGAACTTGGTGTACATGAACTGTCGCAAAAACGACCAGACACCGAGCATCACGCGCTTGGCGTGCCCCGGATACGACTTCTTCATGGTCACGATGGCCATGCGATACGAGCAGCCTTCCGGCGGCAGGTAGAAGTCGGTGATTTCCGGGAACTGCTTCTGCAGGATCGGCACGAACACTTCGTTCAACGCCACGCCGAGGATCGCCGGCTCATCCGGTGGACGACCGGTGTAGGTGCTGTGGTAGATCGGTTTGATCCGGTGGGTGATGCGCTCGACGGTGAACACCGGGAAGCTGTCGACTTCGTTGTAATAACCGGTGTGGTCGCCGTACGGGCCTTCATCGGCCATTTCGCCGGGATGGATCACGCCTTCGAGGATGATTTCGGCGGTGGCCGGCACTTGCAGGTCGTTGCCACGGCACTTGACCAGTTCGGTGCGATTACCGCGCAAGAGGCCTGCGAAAGCGTATTCGGACAGGCTGTCCGGCACTGGCGTCACCGCGCCGAGAATGGTCGCCGGATCCGCACCCAGGGCGACGGACACCGGGAACGGCTGGCCCGGATGCTTCTCGCACCACTCGCGGAAGTCGAGGGCACCGCCACGGTGGCTGAGCCAGCGCATGATCACCTTGTTGCGGCCGATCACTTGCTGACGGTAGATACCGAGGTTCTGACGATCCTTGTTCGGGCCTTTGGTGACGGTCAGACCCCAGGTGATCAGCGGGCCGACGTCGCCGGGCCAGCAGGTCTGCACCGGCAGCATCGCGAGGTCGACGTCGTCGCCTTCGATGACCACTTCCTGGCACACCGCGTCTTTGACGACTTTCGGCGCCATCGAGATGATTTTGCGGAAGATCGGCAGTTTCGACCATGCGTCTTTCAAGCCCTTCGGTGGCTCCGGCTCCTTGAGGAACGCCAGCAGCTTGCCGATTTCGCGCAGCTCGCTGACCGACTCGGCGCCCATGCCCATCGCCACCCGTTCAGGCGTGCCGAACAGGTTGCCGAGCACCGGGATGTCGTAGCCGGTGGGTTTCTCGAACAGCAGCGCCGGGCCCTTGGCCCTTAGCGTGCGGTCGCACACCTCGGTCATTTCCAGCACCGGCGAGACGGGAATCTGGATGCGTTTCAACTCTCCGCGCTGCTCAAGCTGCTGCACGAAATCCCGAAGATCCTTGAATTTCATTGACGATGGCACCCTCAAAATAGGCGTACATCCTACCTGCTCTGACGGGCAAACAGCAGCCCGTCAGAGCCAGGCATCAATCAATTGTCGCTGGTGCCCAGCATCAATGGCGCAAACAACGGGCTCAGTCTGGCGCTGCCAACGTCCGAAAGATGATCGGCATCCTTGTATTGCGAGTGGCCATCGACATCGATGGCGCACAAGCCGTCCTTGCACATCAGCGGCGTCGGATCGATGACATGAATGCCGGAATCAGCGGCGCTCATCGAGTCGAACAACGACGTGAAAAACTGCTGGCGAGCCAAGTGTTCGCTGAGCGGGCGACCGAGACCTTCTGCCGAACGGCCGATGCGCGCCAGACTGGTCAGACGGTCGATGAAGCTCTTGTGTTGCAGTGGCACTTCCTTGAACAGCCAGACTTGCACACCCGCTTCACGCAACTCGGCCACTTGCACTTTGAGGGCGGCAGCCATGCGCTGCTCCGCCTGGCGCGGGTTGTCCTTGCGATCAAGCAGGAACTGTAGATCGCCATCGCCGTCTTCACGACCATAAACGTACAGGCTCCAGTTCGCCGCCAACACCACGTCCTTGATCCCCAGACTCGTGACGCGGTCCATGTTGCGCTGGTTGAAGTCTTTGCACTGAGGGCGTAAGTGGTCATCGATGATCGGCGGGCACCCGGTCAAGCTGTAAAGCCACACCGGCTGCACGTTGCGCCCGGCATTGCCTTCGATGGCTGGCAACAACGCGGCGGCGTGACTGTCACCCCAGAACATTTTCGTCGCCGTTATATGTTGATCACCGCCCACCAGACAGGATTTGGTCAGCGCCTTGTCAGTGCTCAAGTGCATGCAGTTCGACTGCCCCGCATTCCACTCGCGCGATTGCGCATATTCCAGAGCCTTGCCGGTCAGGCGCTGCGGCACGCCGTCTGCCGAACGAATGGCCGAACCGGTAATCGCCAGCACGGCGATCGACACCAGACCGCCGACCAACACCGAATTACGACTGGCGAACACACGCTTCTCACGAAACGGCAGTTCGATGTAGCGCAGGCTCAGCCAGGCCAGCGCCAATGCCAGAGCCATCCAGCCGAGCGCCTCCAGCGGCTGGATACCGTCGATGGAGATCGCATTGGCATACACGTAAACCGGCCAATGCCACAGGTACAGCGAATAGGAGAGCAAGCCGATCCACACCAGCACGCGGACACTCAACAGCCGGCTCGCCCACGTTGGGCCTTGTGCGCCCGACCAGATCAAGGCCGTCGTACCCAATACCGGTAGCAGTGCAGCCCAGCCTGGGAACACCGTGGACTTGTCGTAGGTGAACACCGCCACCAGCACCGCCGCCAGACCGACCAGGCCAACAGACTGCCGCAGCCACGGCCGCGCGACATGCTTGGGCACGGGCATCACCGCCAGCATGGCCCCGCAGAGCAGCTCCCACGCGCGGGTCGGCAACGAGAAAAAGGCAAATTCCGGCCGGCGTTCGATATAGATGATATTCAGGCCGAACGACACCAGCAGGACAGCGAACAGCATCCAGCGCCAATGGCGGACGTAGCGCATCAGCAATACCATCATCAGCGGGAAGAAGATGTAGTACTGCTCTTCTACCGCCAGCGACCAGGTATGCAGCAGCGGCTTGAGTTCCGAGGCGGGCTCGAAGTAGCCGTCTTCGCGCATGAACAAGATGTTGGAAATGAACAGCGACTGATAACGAATAGTCCGCCCGAGTTCGGCCAGGTCTTTGGCCGTCAGCAACAGCCAGCCTAATGCCAGCGTGACCACCACAACCACAGTCAACGCCGGCAGGATGCGCCGGGCGCGACGCCCCCAGAAGTCGAGGAAGCTGAAGCGCTGCGCGCTGATTTCACGAAACAGGATTGAAGTGATCAGAAAACCGGAAATGACGAAGAACACATCAACGCCGACAAAGCCGCCGCTGAATGTGTTGAATCCGAAATGAAACAGGACGACGGGAATAACCGCCAGCGCCCGTAATCCGTCGATATCACGGCGATTGCCAAACGTGTGCATAACCTTTCTTATCCTTGCAGGTACAAACCGCTCCAGACAAGGACAGTAGCGCGTTACGAAAGTTATGCGGCGCGTGCGCAAAAAAAACGCCCCCTTTCGGGAGCGTTCTTTTTACAGCGTGTGTATTACTTACGCTTCATCGACAAGAAGAACTCGTCGTTGGTCTTGGTCGTTTTCAGCTTGTCGACCAGGAACTCGATGGCAGCCACTTCGTCCATCGGATGCAGCAGCTTGCGCAGGATCCACATACGCTGCAGTTCGTCGTCGGCGGTCAGCAACTCTTCGCGGCGGGTGCCGGAGCGGTTGATGTTGATCGCAGGGAACACGCGCTTCTCGGCGATCTTGCGATCCAGAGGCAGCTCCATGTTGCCGGTACCCTTGAACTCTTCGTAGATCACTTCGTCCATCTTCGAGCCGGTTTCAACCAGCGCGGTGGCGATAATGGTCAGCGAGCCGCCTTCTTCGATGTTACGCGCGGCACCGAAGAAACGCTTTGGCTTCTCGAGGGCGTGGGCATCGACACCACCGGTCAATACCTTGCCGGAGCTCGGGATCACGGTGTTGTAGGCACGGGCCAGACGGGTGATGGAGTCGAGCAGGATCACCACGTCTTTCTTGTGTTCAACAAGGCGCTTGGCCTTCTCGATCACCATTTCAGCAACCTGCACGTGACGGGTCGGCGGCTCGTCGAAAGTCGAGGCAACCACTTCGCCACGCACGGTGCGCTGCATTTCGGTTACTTCTTCCGGACGCTCGTCGATCAACAGCACGATCAGGTGAACTTCAGGGTTGTTACGGGCGATGTTCGCGGCGATGTTCTGCAGCATGATCGTTTTACCGGCTTTCGGCGGTGCAACGATCAGACCACGCTGGCCTTTGCCGATCGGGGCGCACAGGTCGATGACACGACCGGTCAAGTCTTCGGTGGAGCCGTTACCGGCTTCCATCTTCATGCGCACGGTCGGGAACAGCGGAGTCAGGTTCTCGAAGAGAATCTTGTTTTTCGCGTTCTCGGGACGATCGAAGTTGATCGTGTCGACCTTGAGCAGGGCGAAATACCGCTCGCCTTCCTTCGGAGGGCGGATCTTGCCAACGATGGTGTCACCGGTGCGCAAGTTGAAACGGCGGATCTGGCTTGGCGAGACGTAGATATCGTCCGGGCCGGCCAGGTAGGAAGCGTCAGCGGAGCGCAGGAAGCCGAAGCCGTCCTGGAGAATCTCCAGCACGCCATCACCGGAGATTTCCTCGCCGCTTTTCGCGTGCTTTTTCAGCAGGGAGAAAATCACGTCCTGCTTGCGCGAACGGGCCATATTTTCTATGCCCATCTGTTCGGCCAATTCGAGCAGTTCGGTAATCGGCTTTTGCTTGAGTTCAGTCAGATTCATATAGGAATGACGTAATCATTTATGGAGGGGGGGAAATTAAGCTTTTGGCTTAATGAGGCCGCGCCGCGGAGAAGGCGACAGGATCGCGAACTAATTCGAAAAGGAGTGCGTCGGCGACGGCTAGCAGGGGGCAATGGAGAAACCAGTGCGGGGCCGAATGTACCACCTGAGTTTCGGAGCGTCTAGCCCTGAATACGCAAAAAGCCCCGCTATTTTGCGGGGCTTTTTTTCAGGCACTTTACAGCGACGCTTAGATGTTGGCGTCGAGGAAAGCAGCCAGTTGCGACTTCGACAGGGCGCCGACTTTGGTCGCTTCAACGTTGCCGTTCTTGAACAGCATCAGCGTCGGGATACCACGCACGCCGTGCTTGGCCGGGGTTTCCTGGTTTTCGTCGATGTTCAGTTTGGCAACGGTCAGCTTGCCTTTGTAAGTCTCGGCAATCTCGTCCAGAACCGGAGCGATCATTTTGCAAGGACCGCACCATTCAGCCCAGTAATCGACCAGGACAGCGCCTTCGGCCTTGAGTACGTCGGCTTCGAAGCTAGCGTCGCTAACGTGTTTGATAAGATCGCTGCTCATGGAATTCTCCAGGTTGTAAGCAAAAAAACGTGGCCCATCATAGCCGCCCTTCCCCTGTTCAGGAAGCCGCAGTTGATTGAGTCTTGCTATGGCACTCGATGAGTTTGGGTATAGCTCAAGTCACGTCGTGGCGGGGGCAATGAAAGCAATTCCGGTACGCAGGGCCGCGTTGCGCACGTGTTCCTGCATGGCTTTTTGCGCCGCAACCGATGCCCGGCGCGCGAGGGCCCGGAGGATCTTGCGGTGTTCCTGCCAGGTTTCCATCGCGCGTTCGGCGCGGATGAACGGTAGTTTCTGGCTCTCCAGGAACATCTCGGCGCTGGCGGTAAGGATACTCAGAATTGCCTGATTGCCGCTGGCCAACAGGATTCGGCGGTGGAATTCGAAGTCGAGTTTTGCTGCTGCCTCAAAGTCACCAGCCTTCAATTGGTCACGCATGGCCGCAACGTTGTCTTCGAGCGCATCCAGATCGAACGTGCTTAACGTGACCGCTGCCAGCCCTGCGGCGAAGCCTTCCAGCGCATAGCGCAATTGAAAGATGTCCAGCGGTGACGCTTGCGCTGCAAACGACCACCCCGGCGGGTTATCGCCGCGCGACAATTCCATCGGCGACTGCACGAACACGCCTTTGCCCGGCTGAATACTGACCACACCCAACGCACTCAGCGAGGACAACGCCTCACGCAACGACGCCCGGCTGACGCCCAGTTGCAGCGCCAGGTCCCGTTGCGACGGCAACGCATCGCCCGCACCGAAACCCTGCTCAGTGATCAGTTTGCGGATCGCTTGCAGCGCCACTTCGGGTACCGCACGGGAAATCGAGTTCATGGTTTTTCAGACGCGCCAGGCCAATGTGCGGCTAGTTGTAAAGCTATTCGCCGAGTCCGGCAAGTCGTGCCCCAGCAGGGTTCGGCAAACCACACCGGTGCGCCATGGCAGTGCGAAAAACGACCTGACTGTTCAGACCAGTAAGACCGAGCAAAGTCGCTGAAACTGCGGTCTGCGGGGGCGAAAACCACGTATTGGCACGGCCCATGCTCTGTCCGATCGCAGAAATCACTTCTCGCCGATCCGGAGATTGTCCATGACCAAGCGTTACAGCGCCCTCCTCGCCGCCCTGTTTTCCTCTCTGTTGCTCAGCCAGGCTCCCGCGCACGCCGACGGTCTGGACGACGTGGTCAAACGCGGCACGCTGAAAGTCGCCGTGCCCCAGGACTTCCCGCCATTCGGCTCGGTCGGCCCGGACATGAAGCCTCGCGGCCTGGACATCGACACAGCGAAACTGCTGGCCGACCAGTTGAAAGTCAAACTCGAACTGACCCCGGTCAACAGCACCAACCGCATCCCGTTCCTGACCACCGGCAAAGTCGATCTGGTGATTTCCAGCCTCGGTAAAAACCCCGAGCGCGAAAAAGTCATCGACTTCTCCCGCGCCTACGCCCCCTTCTACCTCGCCGTGTTCGGCCCGCCAGACGCGGCGATCGCCAGCCTCGACGATCTCAAGGGCAAGACCATCAGCGTCACCCGTGGCGCCATCGAAGACATCGAACTGACCAAGGTCGCTCCCGAAGGCGTGACCATCAAGCGCTTCGAGGACAACAACTCGACCATCGCCGCCTACCTCGCCGGCCAGGTTGACCTGATCGCCAGTGGCAACGTGGTGATGGTCGCGATCAGCGAAAAGAACCCGAAACGCGTGCCGGCGCTGAAAGTGAAACTGAAGGATTCGCCGGTCTACGTTGGCGTGAACAAGAACGAAGCGGCGCTGCTGGCCAAGGTCAACGACATCCTGACCACCGCCAAGGCTGACGGCGCACTGGAAAAGAACTCGCAGACCTGGCTGAAAGAGCCGCTGCCGGCCGATCTCTGATCGACTGCGCGGGAGACCTTCATGGCTTATCAGTTCGATTTCATGCCGGTGGTGGAAAACACCGACCTGTTGCTGCGCGGGGCGCTGTTCACCCTTGAGCTGACGGCCATCGGTGCGTTGCTCGGGGTCGGCGTCGGGATAGTCGGGGCACTGGTGCGGGCGTGGAACATTCGCCCGTTCTCGGCAATCTTCGGTGTCTACGTCGAGTTGATCCGCAACACGCCGTTCCTGGTGCAGTTGTTCTTTATCTTCTTCGGCCTGCCGTCGCTGGGTGTGCAGATTTCCGAGTGGCAAGCGGCGGTGCTGGCGATGGTGATCAACCTCGGTGCTTATTCGACGGAGATTATTCGCGCCGGCATTCAGGCAATCCCGCGCGGGCAGCTGGAAGCCGCAGCGGCATTGGCGATGACGCGCTTCGAGGCGTTCCGCCACGTGGTGCTGCTGCCGGCATTGGGCAAGGTCTGGCCGGCGCTGAGCAGCCAGATCATCATCGTCATGCTCGGTTCGGCGGTGTGTTCGCAGATCGCTACCGAAGAGCTGAGCTTTGCCGCCAACTTCATTCAGTCGCGCAACTTCCGCGCCTTTGAAACCTATGCGCTGACCACGCTGATCTACCTGTGCATGGCGCTGCTGATTCGCCAGTTGCTGAACTGGATTGGCCGACGCTATATCAGTCGAAGCGGGAGCCGCGTATGAGCGATTTCACCTTTTGGGACATCCTGCGCAACCTGCTCACCGGCCTGCAATGGACACTGGCGCTGTCGCTGGTGGCGTTCATTGGTGGCGGGATCGTCGGGCTGCTGATCCTGGTCATGCGCATCTCGAAAAACTCTGTGCCGAGCAGCATCGCCCGCACCTGGATCGAGCTGTTTCAGGGCACGCCGCTGTTGATGCAGTTGTTTCTGGTGTTCTTCGGCGTGGCGCTGGCGGGGATCGAAATCTCGCCGTGGATGGCCGCAGCGATTGCCCTGACCTTGTTTACCAGCGCTTATCTGGCGGAGATCTGGCGCGGCTGCGTCGAGTCGATCTCCAATGGCCAGTGGGAAGCCTCGGCAAGTCTGGCGCTGAATCCGCTGGAGCAACTGCGCTACGTGATCCTGCCGCAAGCGCTGCGCATTGCCGTGGCGCCGACCGTGGGTTTCTCGGTGCAAGTGGTCAAGGGCACCGCCGTGACCTCGATCATTGGCTTCACCGAGCTGACCAAGACCGGCGGCATGCTCGCCAACGCCACATTCGAACCGTTCATGGTCTACGGCCTCGTCGCCCTCGGCTACTTCCTGCTCTGCTACCCCTTGTCCCTCAGTGCGCGCTACCTGGAAAGGAGACTGCATGCCTCTGCTTAGAATTTCCGCCCTGCATAAATACTACGGCGATCACCATGTGCTTAAAGGCATCGACCTCAGCGTCGAGGAAGGCCAGGTGGTGGCGATCATCGGCCGCAGCGGCTCGGGCAAATCCACCCTGCTGCGCACCCTCAATGGGTTGGAATCGATCAATGACGGCGTGATCGAAGTCGACGGCGAATACCTCGACGCCGCCCGCGCCGATCTGCGCAGCCTGCGGCAGAAAGTCGGCATGGTCTTTCAGCAGTTCAATCTGTTCCCGCACCTGACCGTGGGCGAAAACGTCATGCTCGCGCCGCAGGTGGTGCAGAAAGTGCCGAAAGCCAAAGCGGCGGAACTGGCGCGGGAAATGCTGGAACGCGTGGGCCTTGGGGAAAAATTCGATGCCTTCCCGGATCGGTTGTCTGGGGGCCAGCAACAGCGGGTAGCGATTGCCCGGGCGCTGGCGATGTCGCCGAAAGTGTTGTTGTGCGATGAAATCACCTCGGCGCTCGACCCGGAACTGGTCAACGAAGTACTGAGCGTGGTGCGGCAACTGGCCAAGGAAGGCATGACGCTGATCATGGTCACCCACGAAATGCGCTTCGCCCGCGAGGTCGGGGATAAATTGGTGTTCATGCACCATGGCAAGGTGCATGAGGTAGGGGATCCGAAGGTGTTGTTTGCCCATCCGCAGACGGCGGAGCTGGCGAACTTTATTGGCACGGTGGAAGCGACAGCCTGAAGATCTTCTGAGGCAGTGACGCCCTCTTCGCGAGCAAGCTCGCTCCCACATTGGAATGCGGTCACCTGTGGGAGCAAGCTTGCTCGCGAATGGCCGCGCCGCGATCTCCAGACTTTCTGCGCTGAATCAACGGTTTGAACCGTGCGCGTTGGCGCCAGCGTTTGATCGTGGCACGATGACGGGGTTATCGACCGAGACCCCCTGACCATGCCGCAATCCCAAGCCAAGAATCTGTCCCTGATCGCCGCAATCGACCTGGGCTCCAACAGCTTTCACATGGTCGTGGCCAAGGCCCAGAATGGCGAAATCCGCATTCTCGAGCGGCTCGGCGAGAAGGTTCAACTGGCTGCCGGCATCGACGATGAGCGCAAGCTCAACGAAGAATCGATGCAACGCGGCCTCGATTGCCTCAAGCGTTTCGCCCAACTGATCAACGGTATGCCGCTGGGCGCCGTGCGCATCGTCGGCACCAACGCCTTGCGTGAAGCGCGCAACCGCCTCGAATTCATCCACCGCGCCGAAGAAATCCTCGGTCATCCGGTGGAAGTCATTTCCGGCCGTGAAGAAGCGCGCCTGATTTATCTGGGCGTATCGCACACCCTCGCCGACACCCCGGGCAAACGTCTGGTCGCCGACATCGGCGGCGGCAGTACCGAATTCATCATTGGCCAGCGCTTTGAGCCATTGTTGCGTGAAAGCCTGCAAATGGGCTGCGTCAGCTTTACCCAGCGCTACTTCAAGGACGGCAAGATCACCCCGGCCCGCTACGCCCAGGCGTACACGGCGGCGCGGCTGGAGATCATGAGCATCGAACACGCCCTGCATCGCCTGACCTGGGATGAAGCCATCGGCTCCTCGGGCACCATCCGTGCGATCGGCCTGGCGCTGAAGGCCGGCGGTCACGGCACCGGCGAAGTGAATGCCGAAGGCCTGGCGTGGCTCAAGCGCCGCCTGTTCAAACTCGGTGACGTCGACAAAATCGACTTTGAAGGCATCAAGCCTGATCGCCGGACAATCTTCCCAGCGGGTCTGGCGATTCTCGAAGCGATTTTCGACGCCCTCGAACTGCAACGCATGGACCACTGCGACGGCGCCCTGCGTGAAGGCGTGCTCTACGACCTGCTCGGCCGTCATCATCATGAAGACGTGCGCGAGCGCACCCTGACCTCGCTGATGGAGCGTTACCACGTCGACCTGGAACAGGCGGCGCGGGTTGAGCGCAAAGCCTTGCACGCGTTTGACCAAGTGGCGGTGGACTGGGAGCTGGATGACGGCATCTGGCGCGAACTCCTCGGCTGGGCAGCGAAAGTGCACGAAGTCGGTCTCGACATCGCTCACTATCACTATCACAAACACGGTGCTTACCTGATCGAACACTCGGACCTCGCCGGGTTCTCCCGCGAAGACCAACAGATGCTCGCGCTATTGGTGCGTGGTCACCGCCGCAACATTCCCAAGGACAAGTTTGCTGATTTCGGTGACGACGGCGACAAGCTGATTCGCCTGTGTGTGCTGCTGCGTTTTGCGATCCTGTTCCACCACATTCGCGGCACTCAGGCGATGCCGCAGGTGGTGTTGCACGCGAAGGGCAACACCCTGGATGTGGAGTTTCCGCAGAATTGGCTGGATGAGAATCAGCTGACTCAGGCGGATTTCGGGCTTGAGGCGGATTGGCTGACGCGGGTGGGGATTGTGCTTACCGTTCACTGAGTTAAATCTCAGGTGCAAAAAAGGCGATCTTTCTGGATCGCCTTTTTTATACGGTTCGACTTGAGAGCGGAGGTGAACCTTCCCCTCATCGGAACGCCGCCCGCCCAGCCCTCTCCCGAGGGAGAGGGAGCCGATTTGTGGACTTTTCAAAACCCGAGTTCGACTCGATTTCTCAGGTCGGCGTATAGCGTGAGACACCTCGATCAGTCCCCTCTCCCTTCGGGAGAGGGCTAGGGTGGGTAAAGACCGGGTACATCCTTTACGTTTGAGACCGGGGACATGGTTTACAGGTATCAATCATGGTCAGGAGGTGCTGACCATGCCCTGGAAACAAGAGTCCCCAATGGATCAACGAGTG
>NZ_JACOPX010000002.1 GCF_015461835.1 Pseudomonas neuropathica
CGCCGTCATGCGCAAATACCTGACCGGCCTGTGGGCCTGCATGCAAGCCGGAGAAGATTTCGACACGGCCAAGCTTTTTAGCGCAAAAGACCTCGCAAAAGCTTGACCGTGAACAGAGTATCTACAGTTTGATTGCGTACATTTGCAAAAATCTGGTCGGCTGTCAGGCCGCCTTCGCGAGCAGGCTTGCTCCTACAGTTGGAGTGCGTACATTTGCAAAAATCTGGTCGGCTGTCAGGCCGCCTTCGCGAGCAGGCTTGCTCCTACAGTTGGAGTGCTTACATTTGCAAAAAACAGGTGGGCTGTCAGGCCGCCTTCGCGAGCAGGCTTGCTCCTACAGTTGGATTGCGTACATCTGCAAAAACAGGTGGGCTGTCAGGCCGCCTTCGCGAGCAAGCTCACTCCTACAGTTGGAGTGCGTACATCTGCAACAAACAGGTCGGCTATCAGGCCGCCTTCGCGAGCAGGCTCACTCCTACAGTTGGAGTGCGTACATTTGCAAAAACCTGGTTGGCTGTCAGGCCGCCTTCGCGAGCAGGCTCACTCCCACAGTTGAATTGAGTACACCTGCAGAAAACAGGTCGGCTGTCAGGCCGCCTTCGCGAGCAGGCTCACTCCTACAGTTGGATTGAGTACACCTGCAGAAAACAGGTCGGCTATCAGGCCGCCATCGCGAGCAGGCTCGCTCCTACAGTTGGATTGCGTACATCTGCAAAAAACTGGGTCGGCTGTCAGGCCGCCTTCGCGAGCAGGCTCGCTCCCACAAAAAAGCGAGAGCAGATCGCCTCTGCTCCTAACCACTCAACAGGATGAGCGTTAGCTCGGCTGCAGCTTTTGATCTTAAGGCCCGTCGGCAGGCTGAGTGGAGGGATTGATCCGGGGGTGGGAGCGCAGCGACCGTTCGACGAAGTCGAACACATCGAGAGGAGGTGCAGCGAAGCAAACCGTAGGCGATGCGCCCGGATCGATCCCGGAGCGAAGGAACCCCGAGCCCCAGCGAGCGGGCCGAACGTCAGGGCAAAGACCTTTGGTTCCTTTGGGGCGTTTGCCAAAGGGACTCGCTGTAAGAGCGAAACCGCCAGCAGCGACACCCGCAGAAACGGATATACACCCAAAACCCCAAGAACATGGTCGGCCCAAAGGCCGCCACGTCACAAGAAGAATCAAGCGTCCTTACGCACCCGGAACCAAGCCGCATACAACGCCGGCAAAAACAACAGCGTCAACGCAGTCGCAACAATCAACCCACCCATGATCGCCACCGCCATCGGCCCAAAAAACACACTACGTGACAACGGAATCATCGCCAGCACCGCCGCCAAAGCCGTCAACACAATCGGCCTGAAGCGTCGAACCGTAGCCTCGATAATCGCCTGCCAAGGCTTAAGCCCCGAAGCAATGTCCTGCTCGATCTGATCCACCAGAATCACCGAATTGCGCATGATCATCCCGGACAGCGCAATCGTCCCCAACATCGCTACAAACCCGAACGGCTGCCGAAACACCATCAAGAACAACGTCACCCCGATCAACCCCAACGGCGCCGTCAAAAACACCATCGCCGTGCGCGAAAAACTGCGCAACTGCACCATCAGCAACGTTAGCACCACGACAATAAACATCGGCACCCCGGCATTCACCGACTTCTGCCCACGCTCGGAATCCTCCACCGTGCCGCCGACATCCAACAGATATCCATCTGGCAATTCAGCACGAATCGAATCCAGCGTCGGCATGATCTGCTTCACCAGCGTCGCCGGCTGCTCCTTGCCATAAATATCCGCCCGCACGGTCACGTTCGGCAGGCGATTACGGTGCCAGATAATCCCCTCCTCGAAGCCGTATTCCAGCGTGGCGATCTGCGACAACGCCACACTGCGGCCGTTATCCGTCGGCACCGCCAGACTCGGCAACAAGGACAATTCAGTGCGTTCATGCACCGTGCCGCGCAGCAGAATCTCGATCAATTCGTTGTCTTCGCGATACTGACTGACACTCGACCCGGTCAACGAACTCTGCAGGAATTTCGCCAGATTGGCCGTGCTCACACCCAACGCCCGCGCGCGATCCTGATCGATGTTCAGGTACACGACCTTGCTCGGTTCTTCCCAATCCAGATGCACATTGACCACATGCGGATTCTCGCGAACCTTGGCCGCGACCTTGCGCGCCAGCGCCCGGACTTCTTCGATGTGTTCGCCGGTGACGCGGAACTGCACCGGATAGCCAACCGGCGGACCGTTCTCCAGACGCGTAACCCGCGAACGCAGCGCCGGGAATTGCTCGTTGAGGGTTTCAATCAACCAACGGCGCAGCGCTTCACGCTCCTCAATGGTTTTCGCCAACACCACAAACTGCGCGAAGCTCGCCGCCGGCAACTGCTGATCAAGCGGCAGATAAAAACGCGGTGATCCAGTGCCGACATACGCCACATAGTTATCAATGCCAGCGTGATCCTTGAGCATCGCCTCCAGACGTTTCACCTCACCGGTGGTATTGGCCAGCGACGCGCCTTCCGCCAGCTTCAGATCGACCATCAACTCCAGTCGATTGGAAGCCGGGAAAAACTGCTGCGGGACGAAACGGAACAACATCACCGAAGCGATGAACAGCCCCACCGTCAGCACGATCACGGTCTTACGGTGCGCCACGCACCACTCCACCAAGCGCCGAACGCGCTGATAAAACGGCGTGCCGTACGGATCAGCCTGACCATCGGCGGTACCATGTTTGGCCGCATGAATTTTCGCCAGATCCGGCAGGAGTTTTTCCCCCAGATACGGCACGAACATCACCGCCGCCACCCAGGACGCGAGCAAGGCGATGGTCACCACCTGGAAGATCGAACGGGTGTATTCGCCAGTGCCGGATTGCGCCGTGGCAATCGGCAGAAACCCGGCGGCGGTGATCAACGTACCGGTGAGCATCGGGAACGCGGTACTGGTCCAGGCGTAGCTCGCTGCGCGGATGCGATCAAAGCCCTGCTCCATTTTGATCGCCATCATTTCCACGGCGATGATCGCGTCATCCACCAGCAAGCCCAACGCCAACACCAACGCGCCAAGGGAGATTTTGTGCAGGCCGATGCCGAGGTAATACATGCAGGCGAAGGTCATCGCCAGCACCAGCGGAATGGTCAACGCCACGACCATGCCGGTGCGCACGCCGAGGGAGAAGAAGCTCACCAGCAAGACAATCGCCAGCGCCTCGACCAGCACCTGGACGAACTCGCCGACTCCGGTTTTCACCGCCGCCGGCTGATCGGAAACCTTGCGCAGTTGCATGCCGGCCGGAAGGTTTTTCTGGATGCGCGAGAACTCGCCTTCCAGCGCCTTGCCGAGCACCAGAATGTCGCCGCCATCCTTCATCGCCACCGCGAGACCAATCGCGTCTTCGCCCATGAACCGCATGCGCGGCGCCGGTGGATCGTTGAACCCGCGACGCACATCGGCGACATCGGAGATGCGGAACGTGCGATCACCGACGCGGATCGGGAAGTTCTTTATCTCCTCGACCGTCTGAAAATTCCCCGAGACTCGTAGCTGCAAGCGCTCGCTACCGGTTTCGAAGAACCCGGCGGTCGAGACCGCGTTCTGCTCTTGCAGCGCCTGTTGCACTGCCGCCAGCGGCAAGCCGAGGGTCGCCAGTTTGACGTTGGACAGTTCGACCCAGATTTTCTCGTCCTGCAAACCGAGCAAGTCGACCTTGCCGACATCCTTGACCCGTTGCAGCTGGATCTGGATGCGGTCGGCGTAATCCTTGAGCACCGCGTAATCGAAACCGTCCCCGGTCAGCGCATAGATATTGCCGAACGTGGTGCCGAATTCATCGTTGAAAAACGGCCCCTGAATATCCGGCGGCAAGGTCTGGCGAATATCACTGACCTTCTTGCGCACCTGATACCAGAGATCGGGGATTTGCTTGGAATGCATCGAGTCGCGGGCAATGAAGGTGACCTGCGATTCGCCGGGGCGCGAGAACGACACGATGCGTTCGTACTCACCGGTTTCCATCAGTTTCTTTTCAATACGCTCGGTGACCTGCCGCGAGACTTCCTGCGCGGTCGCCCCCGGCCAGCGGGTCTGAATTACCATGGCCTTGAACGTGAACGGCGGGTCTTCACTCTGGCCGAGTTTGGTGTAGGACAACGCACCGACGATGGCCAGCAAAAGCATCAGGAACAGTACGATCTGGCGATTACGCAGCGCCCATTCGGAAAGGTTGAAGCGCATCGGGGCTTACTCCTTGTTCGCCAGATTGACCACGCGATTGGAGCGATCCACCGGACGCACCTGCTGCCCTTCGAGCAACACATGCACGCCGGCGGCCACCACCCAGTCACTGGCGTTCAAGCCTTCGAGTACCGGCACGGTTTTCTCGCCGAACGGGCCGACGCGCACCGGGGTTTTCTTCAAAGTGTTGTTGGCGCTGACGACCCAGACGTAGGTCGCGCCGTTTTCGGCGGTGAGTGCCGAGAGCGGCACCGAGAGGGAAACGCTGTCGGCCGATTGCACGAACACCCGGGCGCTCTGGCCCAGTTCAGCCGCAACTTTGCCGCTGGTAAAGGAGATGCGCGCAGCGAAAGTGCGCGAGCGTGGATCGGCGGCGGGCGACAGTTCGCGGATCTGCCCGGCAAAGCGCTGGTTCTGTTGCGTCCACAGTTCGACGGTCACAGGCTGACCGACCTTGAAGCGCCCGAAGCTCTGCTCCGGCAGGCTGATCAGCACTTCACGCTCGCCATCAGTGGCAAGAGTGAAAACAGTCTGTCCGGCGGCAACCACTTGGCCGACTTCCACCGAGCGTTTAGCCACCACGCCATCCTGCGGCGCACGCAGCACCGCGTAACTGGCCTGATTGGTCGACACGTTGAATTCAGCTTTGATTTGTTTAAGGCGGGCTTCACCGGAGCGGTAAAGGTTTTCGGCATTGTCGTAGGCCGAGCGGCTGACCATCTGCCGATCCATCAGGGTCTTGTAGCGATCACGTTCGGCGCGGACCAGATTGAGATTGGCTTCGGCGGCAGCCACCTGGGCGCGGGTGGCTTCCAGTTGCAGGCGCACGTCCTGCGGATCGAGTTCGGCGAGCGGCTGATCAGCCTTCACCCGCTGACCTTCATCGACCAGTCGTCGGCTGACTTTGCCGCCAATACGGAATGCCAGATCGGGTTCGTAGCGGGCGCGCACCTCGCCCGGATAACTTTCCATCGCCTGTGCCGAAGGCTCTGGCTGCACCACCATGGCCGGTCGCACGGTGACTTGCGTCGCCTCTTCCTGACCGCATGCTGACAAAAGGAACGCCAGACTCACTGGCAACGCGAGGGACAACGCATGGCGGAACATGGTGACGGACCTTTCGCTAATGGTGCTTGGAATAATTATACTGGCGGGTATGTTATTAATAGCAAACTCACCAGTCCAGTATTAAAAGCGAAGAATGTCGAACAATCTTTCAGCTCCAAACGGCCCGGGCCGCCCCAAGGATCTGGCCAAGCGCCAGGCGATCCTCGACGCGGCGAAAATTCTGTTTCTGAGTCACGGCTACGCCAACACCAGCATGGACGCGGTCGCCAGCGAGGCCGGCGTGTCGAAGTTGACGGTCTACAGCCATTTCAACGACAAGGAGACGCTGTTCTCCGCCGCCGTGGTGGCCAAATGCGAGGAGCAATTACCGCCGCTGTTCTTCGAATTGCCCGAAGGCATCGCCGTCGAAAATGTGTTGCTGAACATTGCGCGAGGCTTTCATCACCTGATCAACAGCGATGAATCGGTGAATCTGCACCGTTTGATCATGGCGCTGGGGGTGCAGGATCCGAAGCTGTCGCTGATTTTCTTCGAGGCCGGCCCGCAGCGCATGGTGCAGGGCATGGAACGGCTGTTGACGCGCATCCACGAGACCGGCGCGCTGAGCATTGATCTGCCGCGCAATGCGGCCGAGCATTTCTTTTGCCTGATCAAAGGTGCGGGGAATTTTCGGCTGTTGTATGGGTGTGGCGAGCCGTTGAGCGAAGAGGCAGCGGAAAGCCATATCCTGGAGGTGGTGGGGCTGTTTATGCGTGCTTACAAGCCCTGACGTTTTAGGTGTCTGAGCGGACGCTTTCGCGAGCAAGCTCGCTCCCACATTTGAAATGCATTCCAATGTGGGAGCGAGCTTGCTCGCGAATGGGGGCAACTCGGTTTAAGGCTTGAGCGCTTTCTTCGGATAAATGTCATAGCGGCTCGATTTGCCATCCAGCGCATGACTCGGCTTCGGCCCCGCAATGCACGGCGCCTTGCGCGGTCGCTTGACCACCACCCGGTGCGTGGCCAGCGCCAACGCGGCTTCGAGCAACGCCGGTGCATCCGGATCATCGCCCACCAGCGGCCGGAACAGACGCATCTCCTTTTTCACCAGCGCGGTCTTCTCGCGGTGCGGAAACATCGGGTCGAGGTAGATCACCTGCGGCGCCTCACCCTCCCAGTTCTGCATGACCTCGATGGAGTTGCCCTTGAGCAATTTCATCCGCGCCACAATCGGCGCCACGTCGAAATCTTCCGCCGCGCGCGCCAGACCATCCTCCAGCAAGGCGCCGATCAGCGGCTGGCGTTCGATCAGGCTCATTTCGCAACCGAGGCTCGCCAGCACAAACGCATCCTTGCCCAACCCCGCCGTGGCATCCAGCACTCGCGGGCGCACACCCTGAGCGATGCCGACAGCCTTGGCGATCATCTGCCCACTGCCGCCGCCGTATAAACGCCGATGTGCCGCGCCGCCCTCAACGAAGTCGACCCGCACCGGCCCCGGTGCATCCGGGCCGAGCTGCTGCAGTTGCAAACCCTGCTCGCCAACCTGCAAGGCAAACTCGCCGTCCGCCACTTCACGCGGCAGTCCCAGGCGTTCAGCCCACTGCTCGGCTTGCGCTTCAAACGTCGCGCCGAGGGCTTCGACATGGATGCGGCAGGCCGCAGGTTGCTCGATCATGGAAAACACGCTCAAAAATTCAAGGATCGGCAAAAACCGCCGATAATTCATTCAACGCGCATTTTGCCAGAGCTGAGCGTCAACCGAAAAAAATGTCAGGCATTCTTCCCACATCGATTGGCTACATCTCGCCCCATGGCGACTTTAGCCGTCACAACACTCAAGCACTGAGCGGCGTCAGTCACCTGTGGCAGGATTTCTTTGCCCAAGCGATGGCCGAACAGACGAGTGAAGTGGTGCCTGCCTGCGGTACATTTCCGCCGGTTGACCTGAGCAGCCCGGAAGAACCGACCATCGGCAGCGAGTTGCACGCGCACATCGTCAGCCAGCGCGAATGCGATGTGGTGGAAACCGAAGTGCGTCCGCCTGAGCCGCTGTTCCTGCCGATCGCCGAATTCGAAATGGACTTGCTGGACAAACCATTCCCGCCGTTCCCGCCGGAAGAACTGAAAGCTCAGCAAGAGCAACAGGATTTCGACAGCAGTTGGGTGCGCCCGGTGGTGATCAACAATGGTCAGCCCGTTCCAGAGCCTGGCCCGGCGCCGCAGAAGAAGCCGCTGTACCTGCCGATTGCCGAGTTCGACCTGGATCTGCTGCAAAAGCCTTACCCGCCGTTCCCGCCGGAAGAAATCGTCGAGCAACAGAAGGCACTGGACTTCGATAACGGCTGGGCCCGCCCGATCGTTCTGCAGAACCTGCGCCTCGCCGCCTAAACCTCAGCGACACACGCTCCAGCGCCCGACATCGACATGAAAATGATTGCGGTGGGCGGCGTTGTAATCCGGGCCCAAGACCACACTGAACGCCTCGCAGGCGCCATCGCGCACCTGACGCAGAAACTGTGCGTCCTGATTCTGCTTCGGCCAATCCTTGAGCACACTGATGCTACGGCCGTCCGCCAGGCGAAACCCGGCAATGTCCAGCGCATCGGCACTGGCATGACGGCTGAGCGCTCCGCTTTCGCGATTGTAGATATTGCGACAGGCGAAGCTGCCGAGGTGATCAAGGCGTGCGACTTTCTGACCGTAAACCGACTGTGCGGCGGGTTGCAGCGAATGGTGCTCGAACATCGCGTAGGCCACCGCCAGCGGACAACTGGCGAGGAAACTGCTGCTCAGCGCCACCTCACCGCCCTGTACGCGCAAGGCATCGATCAGCGGGCACTTGGCGTCCGGGCTGTCGGCTTGTCGCGTGACGCGAAGATCAGAGCTGTTCAACGCCTGGGCACAGAGTTCGGGGTCACTGCGCAAACGCATCAGCTTATAGCCGGTCAGCCAGTTGGGCGCGGCTTTTACGTCCAGCGGCGCCCATGGATTCCATGACGGCGGCACGTCCAGCCAACCGCGCCACACACTGATCAACGCGCCGCCAGTGATCAGCAACACCGTTAGCGCGATCCACCGCCCCATGCTCAGCCTTTGAAGAATTGATTGGCTTTGGCGTACGGCATCGACTGCGAGGTAAACCCGAAAGTGCCGGATTGCTGGATTTCTTCAGCGGCACGGAAGAATTCGCCGAACGCCGCCAACGCCAGTGCCGAACCGGTACTGATGCGCCGCACGCCCATTTCTTGCAGCTCCTGCACGGTCAGTTTCAAACCGCCGGACATCAGCACATTGACCGGTTTCGGCGCCACCGCGCGTACCACCGCCAGTACTTCTTCGGCGTTGCGCAAACCTGGCGCGTACAACACATCGGCGCCCGCTTCGGCGAAGGCCTGCAAGCGGCGAATGGTGTCGTTGAGATCGGGATTACCGTGCAGGTAGTTTTCCGCCCGCGCGGTGAGGATGAAGGGAAAGGGTAGCGTGCGCACCGCAGCGACAGCGGCCTCGATGCGCGCCACAGCGTGTTCGAAGCAATAGATTGGCGCATCCGCGCGGCCCGTGGCGTCTTCAATCGAACCACCAACAGCGCCGGCCTCGGCAGCACGCAGCAGACTCTTGGCGCATTCAACCGGGTCATCGGCGAAACCGTTTTCCAGATCCACCGCTACCGGCAAATCGGTGGCGGCGACAATCGCGCGGACATTGGCCAAGGTCTCATCAAGGCTCAACGCGCCATCGGCCTTGCCTTGGGAAAACGCATAACCGGCACTGGTGGTCGCCAAGGCCTGATAGCCGAGACTGGCGAGCATTTTTGCCGACCCCGCATCCCACGGATTAGGAATGACGAAAATCCCCGATTGTTCATGCAGGGCTTTGAAGGCGTGGGCTTTACGGGCTTGAGCATCCATCGGCAGGCTCCTGGGCTGGAAAAAAATCCGCCTCAAAGCAGGCCAAGTTGCTCCGCAGCGGGTTCTCTGTATAGCGCAGGCAGCGCTGGCAGGCCAGGCAAACGTTGCATCAGTTGTGCGTGAAAACGTTGCGCCAGTTTCGCCGCCAGCAGGTTATCGGCGGTGTGCAGGAAGATGTACGGCGTGCGGCCCTCTTCGATCCACTCGGCGATTTTCGCCACCCACGGCAGCAGGAACGGGTCGTTGGCCTCGAGCTCAGGATGACCAATGAAGCGCACCTGCGGGAACTGGGTGAACGCCGCCGGGCGCGTTGGCACGCGTGGCTTTTTCGATTGCGCGTGGATTACCGAAGATTCAGTCGACAGGCAACTGAACAGCGCACGCGGGTCGAGGCAGATGCGCTCAACGCCACGATCCAGCAGCAGGCGATTGAGCAGACGTTCGCTCTCGCCCTTGGCGAAGAACTGTTCATGGCGCACTTCCACCGCCAACGGGCAATCCAGCGCATCAATGAACGCCGCCAGTTCCGGCAGCCGGTGCGGCGTAAAGCTTTTCGACAGTTGCAGCCACAGCGGCGAGACGCGTTCACCGAGCGGCTTGAGTAATTGCAGGAAGGTTTCGGCGGCGGTCAGTTGCTCGCGCAAGTCACCGCTATGGCTGATGTCGCCGGGGAATTTGGCGGTGAAGCGGAAGTGCTCGGGCATGACCTCGGCCCATCGCTGCACCGTGGCGGGCGACGGGCTGGCGTAGAAGGTCGTGTTGCCTTCAACGGCGTTGAACACTTGTGAATACAGCCTGAGGAAATCGGAGGTTTTGGCGTCTACCGGGTACAGATAATCGCGCCAGGCGTTTTCGCTCCAGGACGGACAACCGAGGTAGTAAGGCAGATCCATCAGATATACAGATCGAGGCCCAGCACGTCTGCATCCCAATCGACAAAACCGGCGGTGCTCAGGTAGCTGGCGAGGGCCATCGCTACGCTTTTGCTCATGGCGCGGTGGTAAATCATGTCTTGTTGGCGGGCGGGCAGATTGCTCAGGCGTTGCGCGGCGGCTTTGGCGGCAGCACGGGCAGCCAGTTGCTCTTCAGTCGGAAATTCCAGCTCACCGTCGATGTCATCGACGGACTCATCCACGGTCACATGGCCTTTGCGAGGCTTGCGCTTGATGGGGTAGGACTGAGAGGAGAGGCCGTCTATACGCATAAATTCATGCTCGGTATCGATGATGGCAATTTAGCGGCACTTGACCGACTTAGCAAACTGCCGAGTGATAACTAGAACACATAAAGCGCAAAAGGTTTAAAGCGAGGGGTTAGAAACTGACGATTGGCGGATTCGGAGAGAACACGGTTCCCTGTGGGAGCGAGCTTGCTCGCGAAGAATTCAGCACATTCAACATTGATATTGGCTGACCCGACGCCTTCGCGAGCAAGCTCGCGCCCACAGGATTCGTGGCGAGTTAGCGGGCTTTCGGGGTGGCGACTTTGTCGCGCAGGTAAACCGGTTGAGCGTCATCCGCCGGAATCGACTCGCCGCGTTCCCAGGCAAAACGCGCCAGGGTCAACAGGTCTTCGGCATGGGGCAACATGCCTGCATCCGAGCCGCTCAGCTCGACCGCGATACGCTCGGCATAACCCCAACCGGTGCCAGCACCGAACCACTCGCCACTGGCATCAGCCGGCAGCGCCGCGACTTCCGGTGGCAACACCGCTTCGGCACCCACGAGGCGCATCTCCCCCGCCGTCTCGCGGTAGCAGCCCCAATACACTTCATCCATCCGCGCATCGATGGCCGCCGCGACCTGGCTCACACCGTGCTCACGCAACGCCCGCTGCGCCAGCACTGCGAGGTTGGACACCGGCAACACCGGACGATCCAGCGCAAATGCCAAACCCTGCACCACACCAATGGCAATCCGCACCCCGGTAAATGCACCCGGCCCGCGACCGAAAGCAATCGCATCGACCGCTTGCAGCGTGGTGCCGGCGTCGGCCAGCAGTTGCTGGATCATCGGCAGCAGTTTCTGCGCGTGCAGGCGCGGGATCACCTCGTAATGGCTCGTGACCTTGCCGTCATGCAGCAAGGCAACGGAGCAAGCTTCAGTCGCGGTGTCCAGGGCCAGCAAGGTGCTCATCGATGTTTCCAAAACAGGTGTGGGAAAAAGGGCGTCAGTATAAACAACTACGGCCCGCAAGCGGGCCGTGGATGATGCAGCCGATCAGACTTTTCAGCTCAGCGCTGCCAGCACCTTGGTGGTGATTGCATCAACCGAACCAACGCCTTCGATGTGGCTGTACTTTGGCTTGCCGTTGGCAGCCGACAGCTTCTGGTAGAAATCCACCAGCGGCTTGGTCTGCGAATGGTAGACCGACAGGCGATGACGCACGGTTTCTTCGGTGTCGTCCTTGCGCTGTACCAGCTCTTCGCCGGTGATGTCGTCTTTGCCCGCGATTTTCGGCGGGTTGTAGACGATGTGGTAAACGCGGCCGCTGGCTTCGTGAACACGACGGCCGGCGATGCGTTGAACGATTTCTTCGTCTTCAACAGCGATTTCAACCACTGCATCCAGCTCGACGCCGGCAGAAACCAGAGCTTCAGCCTGCGGAATGGTGCGCGGGAAGCCGTCGAACAGGAAACCGTTGGCGCAATCTGGCTGAGCGATGCGGTCCTGAACCAGTGCGATGATCAGGTCATCCGACACCAGGCCGCCGGCATCCATGATGCTCTTGGCTTGAACGCCCAGTGGAGTACCGGCCTTGACCGCTGCACGCAGCATGTCGCCGGTGGAAATTTGTGGAATGCCGAATTTTTCGGTGATGAACTTAGCCTGAGTACCTTTACCGGCCCCGGGAGCTCCCAGCAGAATGACGCGCATTAGATGTGCTCCTCAATTTTTTTATAAAAAGCTTTTACAAAACAAAGGATTCGCCTCTTGGGACGAATCCTGAAAATACGGGTCGTGGCCGCATAAACGGCCAAAGGCTGATCAAGATACACAGCAGGCTGCGCCCACACAAGACGCCAAAAGTCGGAGAAACCGACGCCCCCCGCGACCTTGCGACGCGGTAACCCAAGTCGCAACCCCATCATTAACTGTCGCCTGGCGGCACTTTCGTCGGTCAGGCGACGCGACAGCCAAGTCTTCGTCCGGCTACCGCGCCCCCGACAAAAACCTTAGCCGGTATTTCGCAAACCAGCGGCAATCCCCGCCACAGACACCAGCAACGCCTGTTCCACCGGGCTGCCCTGCTCGACATCCTGCTGCCGCGAACGGGCCAGCAGTTCGGCCTGCAATAGATGCAGCGGGTCGAGGTAGGTGTTGCGCAGACGGATGAATTCAAGGGTGTCAGGGCTATGTGCCAGCAGCTGCGACTGGCCAGTCAGGCCGAGCACCACCGCGCACGCCTGCGACAATAGGTCGCGTAACTGCGCGCCCAACGGCAGCAGATCCGGCTCGACCAGACGCTGATCGTAGGACAGCGCAATATCCGCATCAGCCTTGGCCAGCACCATTTCCAGCATGTCGATACGCGTACGGAAGAACGGCCATTGTTCGCGCATCTGCCCGAGCAACTCGCCCTCACCGCGCTCCAGCGCCTTGCTCAACGCCGACTCCCACCCCAGCCAAGCGGGCAGCATCAGCCGCGTTTGCGTCCAGCCGAAGATCCACGGAATCGCCCGCAAACTCTCGATGCCGCCGGCACGGCGTTTCGCCGGACGACTGCCGAGCGGCAAACGGCCCAACTCCTGCTCTGGCGTGGACTGACGGAAGTACTCGACGAATTGCGGATTTTCCCGCACGACCTGGCGATAAGCGCTGACACCGTCCGCCGCCAATTCATCCATCAGATGGCGCCATTCCGGTGTCGGTGGTGGTGGCGGCAGCAATGTCGCTTCAAGCACCGCCGCCAGATACAGATTGAGGTTTTGCTCGGCGATGTCCGGTAGGCCGAATTTGAATCGAATCATTTCCCCCTGCTCGGTGGTGCGGAATCGCCCCGCCACCGAGCCCGGCGGTTGCGACAGAATCGCCGCATGCGCCGGGCCACCGCCACGGCCCACGGTGCCGCCGCGACCGTGAAACAGCAGCAGTTCGACTTGCTGCTCACGGCAGATCTCCACCAAACGTTCCTGCGCGCGATATTGCGCCCAGGCCGCTGCCGTGGTGCCGGCGTCCTTGGCCGAATCGGAATAACCGATCATCACTTCCTGCGGGCCTTGCAGCCGTGCACGGTACCCCGGCAGCAGCAACAGCCGCTCCATCACCGGCCCGGCGTTATCGAGGTCGGCGAGGGTTTCGAACAACGGCACCACGCGCATCGGCCGCAGCACGCCAGACTCTTTGAGCAGAAGTTGCACAGCGAGCACATCGGAAGCGGCGCCGGCCATGGAGATCACGTAGGAACCGAGCGAGGCGCCCGGTGCCGCAGCGATTTCCTTGCAGGTGTTGAGCACTTCGGCGGTGTCGGCCGACGGCTTGAAATGCGCCGGCAGCAGTGGCCGACGATTGCTCAGCTCACGGGTCAGGAAGCTGATGCGCTGCTCTTCGTCCCAATCTTCGTAGCGACCGAGGCCGAGGTAATCGGTGATTTCCGTCATTGCCGAGCTGTGTCGCGAGGAATCCTGCCGCACATCCAGGCGCACAAGGAACAGGCCAAAGGTCACCGCACGACGCAAGCAATCGAGCAACGGGCCGTCAGCAATCACGCCCATGCCGCATTCGTGCAGCGAGTTGAAACACAATTCCAGCGGATCGAGCAGATCGCGATTGTTGTGCAACACATCGGCCGGCGCCGGGGTTGGTGCAGTCAGCGCGGCGTGTGCCCAATTGCGCGTGGCGCGCAGACGTTCGCGCAGTTGCTTGAGCACCGCACGATACGGTTCGGCGCTGTCGCCGGCCTTGGCTTTGAGGGCGTCGCTGGCCTGTTGCATCGACAGTTCAGCCGCGAGGTGATCGACATCACGCAGGTACAAATCGGCGGCCATCCAGCGCGCCAACAGCAACACTTCGCGAGTCACCGCAGCGGTAACGTTGGGATTGCCATCACGGTCGCCGCCCATCCATGACGCGAAGCGAATCGGCGCCGCTTCCAGTGGCAGACGCAGGCCGGTCGCTTCATACAAAGCCTTGTCGGCCTTGCGCATATGGTTGGGAATCGCCTGCCACAGTGAGTGTTCGATGACCGCGAAACCCCATTTGGCTTCATCGACTGGCGTCGGGCGCGTGCGGCGGATTTCTTCGGTGTGCCAGGCTTCTGCAATCAGCCGCTGCAGGGTGTTTTGAATCTGTTCGCGTTCGGCTGTGGTCAGGTCGCGATGGTCCTGCGCGGCGAGTTGCCCGGCGATCGCGTCGTACTTCTGGATGAGCGTGCGCCGTGCCACTTCGGTCGGATGCGCAGTAAGCACCAGCTCGATTTCCAGCCGCGCCAGTTGCCGCGCCAGTGATTCGGCGCTGTGGCCTTCATTGCGCAAACGCGCGAGCAATTCCGGCAGCACGCGGGATTCGAACGGCGCCGGCTGCGACTCCTCGCGACGATGAATCAACTGATACTGCTCGGCGATGTTCGCCAGGTTGAGAAACTGGTTAAACGCGCGCGCCACGGGGAGCAATTCGTCTTCGCTCAATTGATTGAGGCTGGCGCTCAGTTCGGCGTCCATAGAACCACGCCGATCGGCCTTGGCGCCCTTGCGGATCTGCTCGATCTTGTCGAGGAAAGCCTCGCCGTACTGATCTCGAATGGTATTGCCCAGCAGCTCTCCGAGCAGGTGAACGTCTTCGCGCAAGCGTGCATCAATATCGGTCATCAGCAATTCCCCAGCAGTAATCCGGACGGCTTAGAAACGAGTGCATGGCCTAGAGAGTGCCGCTCTACGACGCTTCTTACAAGCAGCCGACGAAGGGACGTTAAACCTTGTGGGCGAAAGCTAGTCTCAACAGTAAGCCGCACAACGGCTTGCCGCCGGCCCCGGCGGACACTCACCCAGACCTGCCATGAGCAGGTGCGAAATGAGGTCATCATGAAAATTCGTGAACTCGCCCAGCATTGGGAAGAAAACGCCAAAGGTCGCCTGACCGACACTGGCTACGCGATTCATCTGGACGTTGAAGCGGCTGCGCGTCTGGCAGCGATTACCGAGATGTACCCCAAACGTCATGTCGAAGAATTGCTTGGCGAACTGATCGGTGCGGCGCTTGAGGAGTTTGAAGCGAGCCTGCCGTATGTGAAGGGATCGACGGTGGTGGCGACCGATGAGGAAGGTGATCCGTTATACGAAGATGTCGGGCCTACGCCGCGTTTTCTGGCCCTTTCGCGCCGGCATTTGCATGACCTCTCGGCCGCAGCAGGCAAGCAAAAACACTGACCCAACCTAGATCAAACTGTAGGAGTGAGCCTGCTCGCGATAGCGGTTTTTCATTCAACATTTTTGTTGTCTGATACGACGCCATCGCGAGCAGGCTCACTCCTACAGGGATCGTCTTTCAAGCTGAAAATCGATGTGTTTTTGACGTCTTGAAACCCCACGCGTACCGCTCCATCCCGCCAAAGTTCCCGCTTTAGAGCCTTGTCCATTCGGTCAAAAAATATTTTGGCGATAGGCCATCTTTTCTGAACTTTTGAAAAACGCCTCCGGTCGGAACCTGTAACCACGCCTGGAACGAGCGTTTCAAAAACGCCATTCACACGACGCTTTCGGCTCCTCGACCAGGATGGATTCAGTTGTTTTCAGGAGATGCCTAATGGAGTTGAAGACCATGAAAAACCAAACCTCGTTTACCCACCTGCGCGGTCTGAAACTGGCGGCTCTGGCCATCGGCACCAGCTTCGTACTGGCCGGTTGCGCCGGTAACCCACCGACCGAGCAATACGCCGTGACCCAGTCGGCTGTGAACAGCGCCGTCAGCGCTGGCGGTACCGAGTTCGCTGCCGTTGAGATGAAGCAAGCGCAGGACAAACTGAAACAAGCCGAAATCGCCATGCACGACAAGAAGTATGACGAAGCTCGCATCCTGTCCGAGCAAGCCGAGTGGGACGCTCGCGTCGCCGAACGCAAGGCTCAGGCCGCCAAGGCTGAACAAGCCGTGAAGGATTCCCAGAAAGGTGTTCAGGAACTGCGTCAGGAAAGTCAGCGCACCGTGCAGTAAGCGCGCATCCCGACCGCAAAGCTGAATCTCTTACCGATAGAAAGGACGACAAATTATGCGTAAGCAACTGATGATCCCCGCTCTCCTCGCCGCAAGCGTCGCTCTGGCTGCCTGCTCCACCCCGCCTAATCCGAACCTGGAAAACGCGCGCACCAACTACGCCGGCCTGCAAGCCAACCCACAGGCGAGCAAAGTCGCGGCACTGGAAACCAAAGACGCCAGCGATTACCTGGACAAGGCCGACAAGGCCTACCTGGACAAGCAAGACGCTGCCAAGGTTGACCAACTGGCCTACCTGACCAACCAGCGTGTGGAAGTGGCCAAGCAGACCATCGCCCTGCGCACCGCTGAAAACAATCTGAAGAACGCTGCCGCTCAACGTGCCCAGGCACGTCTGGATGCGCGTGATCAGCAGATCAAACAGCTGCAGGACAGCCTGAACGCCAAGCAGACCGATCGCGGTACGCTGGTGACTTTCGGTGACGTGCTGTTCGCCACCGACCGTGCCGACCTGAAATCCAGCGGTCTGGTCAACATCAACAAACTGGCGCAGTTCCTTCAGGAAAACCCGGATCGCAAAGTGATCGTCGAGGGTTACACCGACAGCACCGGGACCGCGAGCCACAACCAGTCGCTGTCCGAGCGTCGCGCCAACTCCGTGCGCACCGCACTGGTGAAAATGGGCGTTGATCCAGCGCGCATCGTCACCCAAGGCTACGGTAAGGAATACCCGGTTGCCGAGAACGGCAGCGCTTCCGGCCGTGCGATGAACCGTCGTGTGGAAGTGACCATTTCCAACGACAACCAGCCAGTGATGCCACGTTCGGCGGTCAGCTCGAACTAAGCGCCCTGCTGTAACCCAAAAGCCCCGCCTGAGTGATCAGGCGGGGCTTTTTTTGTGCGGGCTGAAATCGCAGCCCCTCACCCCAGCCCTCTCCCGAGGGAGAGGGAGCTGATTTGTGCTGCTTTCAGAATTTGTGTTCGACACAATGGATCAGGTCGGCGTATAGCGAAAGAACACCTCGGTCAGTCCCCTCTCCCTCTGGGAGAGGGTTAGGGTGAGGGCTGAACCTGCAGAATCACTCTTGCAGCTTCTGCGGGGTTTCTTCGCCCATGCAGCGCACGGCTTTTTTCTGTGCGTTGATCAGCACACCGGTCAGACCTTTCTGCTCGGTATCGAACAACACCAGCACCCCATCAATGCACTGCGCCACTTGCGGCGCCGGGTCCAGCGAGACCTTGTAGTCTTCACCCGGAACAGTCTTGAGCATGGTGAATTCGTTGAGCAGCAACGCATCCTCGGGTTTGGCAAAGTGCAGGTAGCCGTAGTACCACAGCGCCCCGACGGTGCCGAGGATGCTGCAGATACCGGTAATGATCAGCGGGATGGCGTTACGTTCTTCAGTCATTGCGGACTCTCATCTTCAGAATTCGGGGGTGTCGGATAATTGGGGATTTCGCCGAGGCGGCGCAGGCCGTTGAAATGCTCGGGATCGTCGAGGTAGCGCAGCATGACCTGACGCCAGACCGGGTCGCCGAAGGTCTGCACATGACCGCCACGGGTCAGTTGCAGCACGCGCGGTGGCGGCGCAGCTTGATACAACCGGATGCCGTTGGACAGCGGCACCAGTGGATCGTCGATGCTGTGGAAGATCAGTTTTGGCACGCCGTTGAGTTGCGGCATCGAGTTGATCGCGCTGTCGCTGTCCGGCACCAGCCACGACAACGGCACCTGGAATGGCCAGGTCAGCCACGAGGTGCTCAGCGCATACTGGCCGACGCTGCGATAACTGGCGGGCACACCGTCGAGCACAAAGGCCTTGAGCTGTTTTTGCCGCTCGGGATGCTGCACCAGCCAATGCACGGCCATCGAACCGCCGAGGCTTTGGCCGAGCAGAATCAGCGGCTTGCCTTTGACCTCGGGCGCCTTGTCCAGCCAGGCGAACGCGGCGTCGATGTCTTGATAGATCGCCGGCAGGCTCGATTTGCCCTCGGACAAGCCATAACCGCGATAGTCGACCAACAACACTTGATAGCCGTTTTTCGGCAGCCACCAGCTCCCGCCCAAATGCATAGGCAGATTGCCGCCGTTGCCGTGCAAATGCAGGACGGTACCTTTGACCTCGACGCCGGATTTGGCCGGCAGCCACCAGGCATTGAGCTTCAAGCCATCCGCCGTGACCAGGGTGACGGTGCGGTATTCGAGCTTGGCTTTTTCCGGGGTAAATATCTGGCCCGGCTCGGGGTAGAACAACAGCGAACTGCAACCGCCAAGGGTCAGGAGCATGCAGAAGATGCCGAGGATTCTCATCCGGTGAAACCTCGCAAAAATTCAGGTTGGAACACCATTAAAAACTGTAGGAGTGAGCCTGCTCGCGATAGCGGTGTGTCAGTCGCTATTTGTGTTGATTGACACACCGCTATCGCGAGCAGGCTCACTCCTACAGGGGTCTAGTGTGTGGGTTAGAGGATATTGGAGTAATCCGCTTCGATCCGGTCCAGGCTCAAGTGATTGAGAAAGTTGGAGAAGCACATCCACGCCGACAATGCATTCAAATCGCGGAACTGGTCAGGCAGATACTTCGGCGGCACCACCAATCCTTCATCCACCAGCTGGCGCAAGGTACGCATGTCTTCCAGCGTGGTCTTGCCGCAGAACAACAACGGAATCTGTTCAAGCTTACCCTTACGCACGGCCAACTGAATGTAGTTGTAAACCATGATAAAGCCCTTGAGGTAGGACAAGTCTTTGGTAAATGGCAGACCGGTCGGTGTCGATCCACGGAAAACCCGACTGGCATTGCCGTAACTTTCCGCCATCTCGAAGCCCTGCTCACGGAAGAATTCGAAAACCTGCAGGAAGTCCGCGCCCTCCTCGACCATATGAATGGCGCGGGTGCGGTTGGTCAGTTTGCGCAGGCGGCTCGGGTAGGAGGCGAAGGTGATGATTTCCATCAGGATCGCCAGGCCTTCCTGGGTCACCGTCGACGACGGTGGGCCTTTGGACAGGAAGGTGCAGATCGGCTGGTTCAAACCGTTGAGCGTGGTGCCCACGTGGACCAGGCCTTCGTGGACTTCCAGCGCGCGCACGTCGCGGTCGTTGAACATCGCGTCGGTGCGGATCTTGATGTAATCCGCACCGGCCGCCGCGTCAGCAACGATACCGTCGGACTCGAACACGCGGATGGTTTCTTCGGCCTCGCCGAACACCTTGTTCAAACGGGTCTGCAGCAAGTGCACAGCGTCTTTGGCGGTGAGGATTTTCGGTTCATCCTTCAAATCGCCACGGCCATCGATGTTATTCAGGTAGTCGGACATCATCAGGCCGAGGTCAGCCAGGGTCGGGTCACCGGCGTGGAACGCATCGGACGCAGCGCCATACAGTTCTTGCGATATCAGGCCAAAATCCTCGGTACCGCGCGCTTCGAGCATGCGCACCACCATGCGGTATTCCTTGCACATGCGCCGCATGATCTGCCCGACCGGGTTGAACTGACCGAGCTGGCGGGTGATGTCGCGCTCGATGTTCTGGAACTCCAGTTTGACCTTGCTCGAATCAAAACTCAGCGGCCGATTGAGGTAATAGTCGCGATCCACCGCCGGCATTTCCTTGCCTTTGGCCTTGAGGAACCCCTTGCGAATGTTCTCGTCCCACTTGACGGCGTCGAGCACACGGATCGGCGTCTGCGCCAGCACAATGCGATCGGACAACATGCGTATCGTCTGCTGGTAATCGTCCACCCGAAACTCCTGTAGAAAACCTGACGTAATGAATTATTGGGCGCGGGCCTGGCGCTGGTAGCGCACGGCTTCCACGAAGACATCGGAATTGGCCGGATCGTCGAGGTAAGCAAAGACCTTATCGAGGTTACTGTCGACCTGCACGCCGTCGCCATCGTCGGTCTGGAAGGCCTGACCGTCGAGGGCTTTTTGTTTGATCGCCTGGTTGATCTGCTCGAGATCGAGGTTGTAGACCACCAGTTCGTGTTTGTCGGTGAGTTCGAAGCCGGCGATGGTGAAGTGGCCACCGTACTGCGCCGGGACTTTCGCCGACAGATACCAGCGGTTGCCATGGCGCGACACAGTGAAGGGATAGGCTTCGCGTTCGCGGGGTTTGGCCTTGAAGTACGTGACAGCCTGATAGCGGTCGTTGCCCAGGCGCGTCAGCTCAAGGTTCATCGGCTCGCCCCAGGCGTTGGTGCTCGACCATTTGCCGAGCAGGCCCTTGGGCGCCGGGTCGCTGGCGGTCAGCGGCTCCTTGAAAGTCACCAGACAGCCACTGAGCAGCAGGAACGACAAGGCGATCAGCACGCCACGCCAGGCTTTCATTCAAAACTCCCTATGAATCTGAAACACCTTTCCCCTGTAGGAGCTGCCGAAGGCTGCGATCTTTTGATCTTGGTCTCTAAAAGCAAGATCAAAAGATCGCAGCCTTCGGCAGCTCCTACATTGGGATCGGCGTCAGGCGGCAACGATTGCGTTACACCGACGCAAGCACCAGGTGCATATAGCGCGTCAGAATGCCGAGCATGTCCTCTTCGGCCAAAGGCTCGGCGTCGTTGAGCAGGCCCTGATATTCCATCCGACCGATAATCGCCGTCAACACCTTGGCATCCTGTTGCGGTTCACGCGAGCCCAGCACCTGGAACAACTGGCAAGTGCCCTGCAACAGAATCTGCTGATGCGAACGCACCAGAATCGCCAGACGCGGGTTGAGCAGCGCTTCCTGACGGAACGCCTGTTCGGCCATCAAATGCTCACGACGGTTAACCAACTGACGATGCACGTAGTCGGCCATCAACCGTGCAATGTCATCAGCCAGTTGCGAGCGCGACTCGGGGCTGCCGTCGCCACTGACGACCATTTCGCGCAGCAGACCTTCATTGTTGACCCACAGCTTGGCCATGTACGCCGCGCTGCGTTCAACGTATTGAGCGAAGGTATCGGTGAGCAGGTCGTCGATATCCTTGAAGTAATAGGTGGTCGCCGACAGCGGCACTCCGGCCTCGGCCGCCACCGCGCGGTGGCGCACGGCACGCACGCCGTCACGCACGACAATGCGCATCGCGGCGTCGAGAATGTCCTGGCGACGCTGCTCACTGCCCTGTCGGCTGGCCTTGCGACCCTGGTACTGAACGCTTTCAGCGACCGCAGTGGCGATACCCGCTGCACCTTCTTGAGCTATTGCACCCATCACGACAGAACTTCCTCTGCAATTCAAAAGTAACCAATTGATACATTTGTACCAGACAGGCAATAAAAAGCCGCCTGTTTTAGGCGGCTTTTTAACTGAAACGTTTACGCTTGCGGTCGCATGTGCGGGAACAGGATCACATCGCGGATCGACGGCGAGTTGGTCAGCAACATCACCAGACGGTCGATGCCGATGCCTTCACCGGCCGTTGGCGGCATGCCGTACTCCAGCGCACGCACGAAGTCGGCGTCGTAGTGCATGGCTTCATCGTCGCCGGCGTCCTTGTCGGCCACCTGCGCCATGAAGCGCTCGGCCTGGTCTTCCGCGTCGTTCAACTCGGAGTAGGCGTTGGCGATTTCACGGCCACCGATGAACAGCTCGAAGCGGTCGGTGACGTTCGGGTTGTCGTCGTTGCGACGGGCCAGCGGCGACACTTCAAACGGGTACTGAGTGATGAAGTGCGGCTGTTCCAGCTTGTGCTCGACCAGTTCTTCGAAAATCATCACCTGCAGTTTGCCCAGACCTTCGAAGCCCAGCACCTTGGCGCCGGCCTTCTTGGCGATGGCGCGGGCCTTGTCGATGTCGTTCAGATCATCGGCAGTCAGCTCAGGGTTGTACTTGAGGATCGAGTCGAACACCGACAGACGTACAAACGGCTCGCCGAAGTGGAACACCTTGTCGCCGTACGGCACGTCGGTGCTGCCCAGAACCAGTTGCGCCAGTTCACGGAACAGTTCTTCGGTCAGGTCCATGTTGTCTTCGTAGTCGGCGTACGCCTGGTAGAACTCCAACATGGTGAATTCAGGGTTGTGACGAGTCGAAACGCCTTCGTTGCGGAAGTTGCGGTTGATCTCGAAAACCTTTTCAAAACCACCAACCACCAGACGCTTCAGATACAGCTCTGGCGCGATACGCAGGAACATTTCCATGTCCAGCGCGTTGTGGTGGGTTTCGAACGGCTTGGCCGCAGCGCCGCCCGGAATGGTCTGCAGCATCGGCGTTTCGACTTCGAGGAAGTCGCGCTTCATCAGGAAGCTGCGGATGTGCGCGATCACTTGCGAACGCACGCGGAAGGTCTGGCGCACGTCTTCGTTGACGATCAGGTCAACGTAGCGCTGACGGTAGCGCTGTTCGGTGTCGGTCAGGCCGTGGTGCTTGTCCGGCAGCGGACGCAGCGACTTGGTCAGCAGACGCACGCTGGTCATTTCAACGTACAGGTCGCCCTTGCCGGAACGCGCGAGGGTGCCTTCGGCGGCGATGATGTCGCCCATGTCCCAGGTTTTCACCGCAGCCAGGGTGTCTTCCGACAGAGTTTTACGGTTGACGTAGACCTGGATGCGACCGGTCATGTCCTGGATCACCATGAACGAGCCACGGTTGAGCATGATGCGACCGGCAACCTTGACCGGGATTGCAGCCTCTGCCAGCTCTTCCTTGGTCTTGTCCGCGTACTGTTTCTGCAGAGCATCGCAGTAGTTGTCGCGGCGGAAGTCGTTCGGGAAGGCGTTGCCCTTGGCGCGCTCGGCAGCCAGCTTTTCCTTGCGCAGGGCGATCAGGGAGTTTTCTTCCTGTTGCAGGGCTTGCGGGTCGAGTTGTTGGTCGCTCATGTCTTTAGATATTCCATCAGGTTCGTTGCCCCCGGGCCTTGCGGCCCGGGGATCGCCAGCAGGCTGGCTCCTACAGGGATCGGGTTGAATCAGCCGATCCTGTAATGCGTCTTTTACAGCCCGGATTTCAGGCTGGCATACAGGTATTCGTCGATATCGCCGTCGAGTACCTTGTCGCAGTCGCTGCGTTCGATGTTGGTGCGCAGATCCTTGATCCGCGACGCATCGAGCACGTACGAGCGAATCTGGTGACCCCAGCCGATGTCCGACTTGGTGTCTTCCAGCGCTTGCGACGCGGCGTTGCGTTTCTGCATTTCCTGCTCGTACAACTTGGCCCGCAGCATTTTCATGGCGGTGTCCTTGTTGGCGTGCTGGGAACGTTCGTTCTGGCAGCTGACCACGGTGTTGGTCGGTACGTGAGTGATACGTACGGCCGAGTCGGTGGTGTTTACGTGCTGACCACCGGCACCGGAGGAACGATAGGTGTCGATCCGCAAGTCTGCCGGGTTGATTTCGATTTCCACCTTGTCATCGATCTCTGGCGAGACGAAAACCGCGGAGAACGAGGTGTGGCGACGGTTGCCGGAGTCGAACGGGCTCTTGCGCACCAGACGGTGTACGCCGATTTCGGTACGCAGCCAGCCAAAGGCGTATTCGCCCTTGATGTGCACGGTCGCACCTTTGATACCGGCGACTTCACCGGCCGACAGTTCCATGATGGTCGCGTCGAACCCGCGTTTGTCCGCCCAGCGCAGGTACATGCGCAGCAGGATGTTGGCCCAGTCCTGGGCTTCGGTGCCGCCGGAACCGGCCTGGATGTCCAGGTAGGCGTTGTTCGGGTCCATTTCATGGCTGAACATGCGGCGGAATTCCAGCTTGGCCAGATTTTCCTCGAGACGGGCCAGCTCGGCGACGACATCGCCCACTGCGCCTTCGTCGTTTTCTTCGACGGCCATGTCCAGCAGGTCGCGGCAATCGGCCAGACCGCCGTTCAGTTCGTCGAGGGTATCGACGATCTGCGCCAGCGCGGCGCGCTCGCGGCCCAGTTCCTGGGCGTATTCAGGTTTGTTCCAGACGCTCGGATCTTCAAGCTCGCGATTGACTTCGGTCAGACGCTCATGCTTTTGATCGTAGTCAAAGATACCCCCGAATAGTTTCGGAGCGCTCGGACAGGTCCTTGATGGTGTTCAGGATCGGGTTGATTTCCATGACGGGCAGCACTCGTTGGCGAACTTTTGAAAGCCGGCGAGTATAACGTAATCAGGCTGTGACGGCAGCCCGTCTGGCGGGTGTGGGGATCATTAAAGCCTTTGCCCTCACCCTAACCCTCTCCCAGAGGTAGAGGGGACCGATTGGGGGATATTTGAGAGGTACGCCGACGTGAAAGGGCTTTGCCGAATCAATGATCGCCACGCTTACAGATCCATAATCGCCGAGGTCTTTCAGGTCGATGCAGAACCCAAGACACCTCGGTCTGCCCCCTCTCCCTCCGGGAGAGGGTTGGGGTGAGGGCCGGCCGTTACTCGATCCCGACCTGATTACGCCCATTGTTCTTGGCCAGATACAACCCACGATCCGCCGCCGAAATCAGCAACCGGCAATCACTGCCCGCCTGCGGCACCATCGTCGCCAGACCAATACTGATGGTCAGGCTCGCCCCTTCCGCCGGGGTGTTGTGCGGGATTTTCAAGGATGCCACGGTCTGGCGCAGTTTCTCCGCGACCAGCCGCGCGCCGCCCGGCGAGGTGTTCGGCAGCACCAGCACAAACTCCTCACCGCCATAACGCGCCGGCAGATCCGACGGTCGTGCGCTGGCCTCGCGGATCGCCGTAGCGACCTTGCGTAACGCTTCATCGCCTTCAACGTGACCAAAGCTGTCGTTGTAGGACTTGAAGTAATCGACGTCGATCATCAACAGCGACAACTGACTCTGTTCCCGCAACGAGCGGCGCCACTCCAGTTCCAGGTACTCGTCGAAGTGCCGGCGGTTGGACAGCCCGGTCAGGCCGTCGGAGTTCATCAGGCGTTGCAGCACCAGATTGGTGTCGAGCAATTGCTGCTGGCTGACGCGCAGCGCGCGGTACGCGGCATCGCGCTGCAGCAAGGTCATGTACGAGCGCGAGTGATAGCGGATGCGCGCCACCAGTTCGATGGTATCCGGCAGTTTCACCAGGTAATCGTTGGCGCCGGCAGAGAACGCCGCGCTCTTGATCAGCGGGTCTTCCTTGGTCGACAGGACGATGATCGGGATGTCCTTGGTCGCCGGGTGATTGCGGTATTCGCGCACCAGGCTCAGGCCATCGAGGCCGGGCATCACCAGGTCCTGGAGGATCACTGTCGGTTTGATCCGCACCGCCTGGGCAATGGCCTGCTGCGGGTCGGAGCAGAAGTGGAAGTCGATGTTTTCTTGATTCGACAGCCCACGGCGCACCGCTTCGCCGATCATCGCCTGATCGTCCACCAACAACACCATGGCGGCGTTTTCGTCGGTTTTAATGTCGTCGATCTGTAAGTCATTCATGGGCGGTCACCTGAGTACTGCGGGGGCCAGGATTGCGGATAAACCTGTTCATTTGGGAAAAACCTCCAGCAATCGTGGCGCTATCTTTTCCAGCGCACGGATTTCAACCGCGGCATCGATCGCCGCGGCAGCCTTGGGCATGCCGTACACCGCACTGCTTTGCTGATCCTGCGCGATGGTCAAATAACCCTGCTGGCGCATGAGCTTAAGCCCTTGCGCGCCGTCGCGCCCCATCCCGGTCAATAAAACCCCGATCGCGTCGCCGTTCCAATAACTGGCGACACTGTCGAAAAACACATCGATCGAGGGGCGGTAGATCTCGTTGACCGGCTCGGCGGTGTAGGCCAGCGTGCCGTTTTTCAACAAGCGAATATGGTGATTGGTGCCGGCCAGCAACACGGCACCGGCCTGCGGCGGTTCGCCTTCACGGGCCAGGCGCACATCGAGGCCACTGGCGCTGGCCAGCCATTCGGCCATGCCGGCAGCAAAGACCTGATCGACATGCTGCACTAGCACAATCGCCGCCGAGAAATCCTTGGGCAAGCCTTTAAGCAGCACCTCCAGCGCCGCCGGACCGCCTGCAGATGAGCCGATCGCCACCAGTCGCTGACACGACGCAGAACTGCGCTGGGCCGTCGGCGTCGGCCGCGAACGCGTGGGTTTCTCGCCGATCAGCCAGCCGATATTGAGGATCTTGCGCAGCAACGGCGCCGCCGCTTCCTGGGCATTGCCGGCGCCGAGCGCCGGGGTATCGACCACGTCCAGCGCGCCGTGGCCCATGGCTTCGAAGACCCGGTGCACGTTCTGCTGGCGGTCGACCGTCACAATGACGATCGCGCACGGGGTTTCGGCCATGATCCGGCGCGTGGCTTCGACGCCGTCCATCACCGGCATGATCAGGTCCATCAGTATCAGGTCTGGGGTATTTTCGGCGCACAGTTGCACCGCCTCGGCGCCATTGCGGGCGACCCAGACCACCTGATGCGCCGGCTCGAAGGCCAGCGCCCGGCGCAGGGCCTCCACCGCCATGGGCATGTCATTGACGATTGCGATCTTCATGCCCGCGCTCCTCCGATCAGCTCGACCACTGCGTCGAGCAGGGCGTCGTCATGAAAACTGGCTTTGGCCAAATAATAGTCGGCGCCGGCATCGAGGCCACGGCGGCGGTCCTCTTCACGGTCCTTGTACGACACGACCATCACCGGCAGCGATTGCAGGCGGTTGTCGCGGCGCAGCAGCGTGACCAGCTCGATGCCGTCCATGCGCGGCATGTCGATGTCGGTGATCAGCAAATCGAAGTCCTCCGAACGCAGCGCGTTCCAGCCGTCCATGCCGTCCACCGCCACCGCGACATCGTAGCCGCGATTGAGCAGCAGTTTGCGTTGCAGCTCGCGCACGGTCAGCGAGTCGTCAACCACCAGCACCCGCTTGCGCGCCGCCTCGGCAGCTTGATTGCCGCGACGCGCGATGCGCTCAAGGCGCCCGGTATTGAGCAGTTTGTCCACTGAGCGCAGCATGTCTTCGACGTCGACGATCAGCACCACCGAGCCGTCATCAAGCAAGGCGCCGGCGGAGATGTCCTGCACTTTGCCCAGACGCTCATCGAGCGGCAAGACCACCAGCGTGCGTTCGCCAATAAAGCGCTCCACGGCAACGCCATAAACCGCATCACGCTCACGGATCACCACGACTTTGAGGGTTTCACCACTGTTCTGGCTGGCCGGACGATTCAGTAACTGGCTGGCCGCCACCAGTCCGACGTGCTGGCCTTCGTGCCAGAAATGCTGACGGCCTTCGACCTGCACGATGTCCTCCGGCGCCAGATCGCACATGCGCTCGATGTGCGCCAGCGGGAAGGCGTAGGCCTCTTCGCCAACTTCCACCACCAGACTGCGCACCACCGACAAGGTCAGCGGTACTTCCAGATGAAAGCGACTGCCCTCGCCCGCCGTTTGCTCCAGCACCACGGCCCCGCGCAACTGGCGAACCATGTGCTGAACGGCATCGAGGCCAACGCCCCGCCCAGACACTTCGGTGACCGTGTCGCGCAAGCTGAAACCAGGCAGGAACAGGAACGTCAGCAGTTCTTCTTCGCTCAGTTGCGCAGCGGTTTCGGCTGGAGATAACTGCCGCTCGACAATGCTGCGGCGGACCGTCTCCAAGTCGACACCATTGCCGTCATCGCTCAACTCCAGCACTAGCAGACCGGCCTGATGCGAGGCGCGCAGGCGGATCAGGCCTTCTTCCGGTTTGCCCTTGAGCAGCCGTTGCTCCGGGGTTTCGATGCCATGATCGACCGCGTTGCGCAGCAAATGCGTCAGCGGTGCTTCGAGCTTTTCCAGCACATCGCGATCGACCTGGGTTTTCTCGCCTTCGATCTCCAGGCGTACCTGTTTGCCGAGGCTGCGACCCAGATCGCGGACCATGCGCACCTGACCGGTGAGCACATCGGCAAAGGGCCGCATGCGGCAGGCCAACGCCGTGTCGTAGAGCACTTGTGCGCGCTGGCTGGCCTGCCAGGCGAACTCGTCGAGTTCGGCGTTTTTCTCGCTAAGCAATTGCTGGGATTCGGCGAGCAAACGGCGCGCGTCTTCCAAGGCTTCGAGCGCTTCAAGGCTCAGCGCGTGCTCCTTGAGGTGCACGTTGAGATTTTCCAGCGCACGCAAGCCGTTGTTCTGCATGCGTTTGAGGCGCTGCATGGTCGCCAGATGCGGTTTGAGGCGCTGGGTTTCCACCAGCGACTTGCTCGACAGATCGAGCAAACTGTTCAGGCGTTCAGCGGTGACCCGCAGCACCCGTTCGCCACCTTCGGTGGTGCGTTTGCTTTTGCGTGGCGCCGGTTCAGAGGGTTCGACCGGGGCTTCAATGATCGGCGCTGGCGTCAGTTCAAATACGGGCGGCGCTTGAAGTTGCAACTCGGCCATCGGCGGCGCAACAAACGCTGCCAGCGGCGTCGACGGATCGAGCAAACCCGCCATCAACGCCACGTAAGTTTCAATATCGCTCGGCTGCGGCGCATTGGTCGGGGTGGCGATGCGCATCAGCAAATCGGTGCCCTGCAACAGCGCATCGATGTGTTCGGGCCGCAACAACAAGCGCCCCTCCTGGGCGCTGACCAGGCAATCTTCCATGACATGGGCGACGCTGACGCCGCTATCGATGCCAACAATTCGCGCCGCGCCTTTGAGCGAATGCGCCGCGCGCATGCACGATTCCAGTTGATCGGCCTGGGTCGGGTTGCGCTCCAGGGCCAGCAATCCGGCGCTGAGCACTTGGGTCTGGGCTTCGGCTTCAAGGCTGAACAGCTCAAGCAGCGAGGCGTCGCGCATTTGCTCGGGGGTCATGTGAGGCTCCGGGTCACGGCGGACAGCAGCTGTTCTTCATCCAGCCAACGCAGGCTGCGACCGCGATACTGCAGAACACCACGGGTGTATTTGGCACTGGCTTGCGCGCCGGATTGCGAGGCGGCATCAAGAATGCGCTCGTCGATGGCATGAATACCGTCGACCTCATCCACCGGCACCACCACCGGCCCGCCACGGGCGGTGATGATCAGCATGCGCGGCATGATGCGCGCGCCGGTGGCTGGCGCGGCGTTGCCATCCAGATCGAGCAATTCAACCAGCGACAGGCAGGCCACCAGCGCACCACGCACATTGGCCACACCGAGCAATGCGCGTGAGCGCTGGTGCGGCAGCGAGTGAATCGCCTGCAGTGGCGCGACTTCGACGAGGCTGCGCGTCGCCAGCCCCAGCCATTCTTCGCCGAGACGGAACATCAGCAACGAGCGGGTTTTCACATCGCTTTCGACAGCGATCGCCACCGGGTCGCGTTCGTCCTGTTGCAACGCATAACGGTCGAGCAGGCGCGTGGCGGCGGCGGAATACACCGAACAATTGCGGCAATGAATATGCTCTTCCAGCAGCGGACAGGACTTGTCGCCGTGAATGCCGATGCGGTTCCAGCAATCGTCGATGGCCCGGGCGTCTTCGTGGGTGACGTTCAAGGTGTCGGACGGGATCATCGTTTACGCTCACTGTCGGCGGTGCGGCCGCTGCGGGCGGCACGCTCCTGCAATCGTCTGGCACCCGCTGTATCGCCCTGGGCCTGCAACAACGCGGCCAGGTGCATCAACGCTTCAGGGTGTTGCGGTTCGAGGTACAACGCCTTGCGGTAGAAGCCCTGAGCTTCGAGGGTCAGGCCGGCGACGTCGCTGAGCAGACCGAGCCAGTAAAACACCTGAGCCACCGGTTCATGGCTGCGCAGATACTGTTCGCAGGCCGTCCGGGCTTCAGCGCTTTTGCCTTCGTTGGCCAGCGCGGCGATATTGGCCAGCAGGGTCGCCGCATCCGGGTTCGCGCCTTTGCTGGCGGTCGACAGTGGCGTCACGGAGGCAAACGGTCGCTGGCGCACCAGCGCTGGCGGTATGCTGCGTGGCGGCAGACTGACAGGCAACGTGACAGGTTTAGGTGTCGGCAACGGCTCGGGGTGCGGATCGTTGTGGCGGCTGAACGCGAAGGATTGCGGGATACCGATCGAACGCATGCCCAAGCGCCCAAGCAAACTGCCCTCGGCCGGCCCGATAAACAGCACGCCATCGAAATGGGTCAGGCGCTTGAGCACCTCGAACACCTGCTTCTGCGTCGGCTGGTCGAAATAGATCAGCAGGTTGCGGCAGAACACGAAATCGAACGCTGGCTCGCTGGTCAGCAGCGTCGGATCGAGCACATTGCCGACCTGCAAACGCACTTGCTCACGCACATAGTCATTGACCCGATGGCCGTCCTGCTCAGGCGTGAAATGCCGTTCGCGAAAGTCCAGATCCTGGCCGCGAAACGAATTCTTGCCATACAGCGCACGCCGCGCCTTCTCCACCGACAGCGGGCTGACGTCCATGCCATCGACCTTGAACTGATGCGGTTTGAGCCCGACATCGAGCAAGGCCATGGCAATCGAATAAGGCTCTTCGCCGGTGGAACACGGCAGGCTGAGGATGCGCAGTGCGCGCATGTTGTTCAGTTCAGCGAGACGATTGCGCGCCAGTTTGCCCAGCGTGGCAAAGGACTCTGGATAACGGAAAAACCACGTCTCGGGGACGATCACCGCTTCGATCAGCGCCTGTTGCTCGTCTCGCGAGCCTTGCAGCAATTGCCAATACTCATCGGCATGCGCGGCTTGCGACAGCGTTGTGCGCTGGCGCACAGCGCGCTCGATGATCGCCGGGCCAACCGAGGTCACATCGAGGCCGATGCGCTCCTTGAGAAAGTCGAAAAAGCGCTGATCACTGCTCATGCCTGCGCCTCAAGCTGCGCCGGACTCAGCGGCGGATCGGGGAACAGCAACCTGCGCACGGCGTCATCGAGCAAGTCATTGACCCGAACCCATTGCACCAATCCCTGGGCATCTTCACGCACCGGGCCGAGGTACGGCGCCGCGCGGTTGTCGAGGCCGTAAGGCTGGAATTCCTGAGGATGGCAACGCAAGGTGTCGGTGGCCTGTTCCAGAATCAGCCCGAGCCATTGCGCGGGTTGCGCTTCATCCGGCCGATAATTGACCAATACCAGACGGGTGCTGGTGCGCGCCTCGGCGGGATGACCGAAGGTCAGCGCACTGAGGTCGATCACCGGCACCACCGCACCGCGATAGGCAAACACCCCGGCGACCCACTGCGGCGCCCGGGCGATTGGCTTGAGCGGCAGGCGCGGCAGCACTTCCGCCACTTCGGTGGCGCGCAAGGCGTAGCGCTCGCTGCCGATGCGAAACAGCAGGAATAACGCCGGCTTCGCCACCTGCGCGGCGCTGCGTTTGGCGAGGATTTCGCTCATCAGACTTTGAATCGCGAAACGCCGCTGCGCAGCCCGACGGCCACCTGGCTCAGTTCGTCGATGGCGAAACTGGCCTGACGCAGGGACTCGACGGTCTGGCTGCTGGCATCGCCCAACTGCACCAGCGCGTGGTTGATCTGCTCGGCGCCGGTGGCCTGGGCCTGCATGCCTTCGTTGACCATCAACACCCGCGGCGCCAGCGCCTGCACCTGATGGATGATCTGCGACAACTGCTCGCCGACCTGCTGCACCTCGGACATGCCACGGCGCACTTCTTCGGAGAACTTGTCCATGCCCATGACACCCGCCGACACCGCCGACTGGATCTCACGAACCATCTGTTCAATGTCGTAAGTGGCCACGGCGGTCTGATCCGCCAGACGCCGTACTTCGGTGGCAACCACGGCAAAACCGCGACCGTATTCACCGGCCTTTTCGGCTTCAATCGCTGCGTTGAGCGACAACAAGTTGGTCTGGTCGGCAACCTTGACGATGGTCACCACCACCTGATTGATGTTGCCGGCCTTCTCATTGAGGATCGCCAGTTTGGCGTTGACCAGATCGGCTGCGCCCATCACCGAGTGCATGGTGTCTTCCATGCGCGCCAGGCCTTGCTGGCCGGAGCCGGCCAGCACCGAGGCCTGATCGGCGGCGGTGGACACTTCGGTCATGGTGCGCACCAGATCGCGCGAGGTGGCCGCAATCTCGCGGGACGTCGCGCCGATTTCGGTGGTGGTCGCGGCGGTTTCGGTGGCAGTGGCTTGTTGTTGCTTGGAGGTGGCGGCGATTTCGGTCACCGAAGTGGTGACCTGCACAGAAGAGCGCTGGGCCTGCGACACCAGCGAGGTCAGTTCGGTCATCATGTCGTTGAAGCCGGTTTCGACGGCGCCGAACTCGTCCTTGCGGTCGAGGTTGAGCCGCGAACTGAGGTCGCCGGTGCGCATGGTTTCGAGGATCTGCACAATGCGGTTCATCGGCGCCATGATCGCGCGCATCAACAGTAAGCCGCAGGCACCGGCCGCCAGCACAGCCACCAGCAGCGAGACGAACATGCTGACCTTGGCCGCCGCCACCGCCTCGTCGATATTGTTCATGGCCTGATCGGCGACTTTCTTGTTTTCACCGATGATGTCGTTGAGTTTCATGCGCCCGGAATACCAGGTTGGCGTGAGCTTGTCGTGGAACAGCCTGACCGCGTCTGCTTCCAGGTTGCGTTTGTGCAAATCAAGCACGGCATCCTGAATCTGAATGTAGGCGTCGTGGTACTTCTCGAACGCGGCGAACTCGGTACGGTCCTCGTCGGTCGCCATCGTCTTGCGATAGTTCTCCATCTGCTCCTGCAAACGCGCCTCGAAAGCCTTGTAGTCGGCCGCGTCCTCGCTGGAAATCCCCTGACCTTCCTTGAGCCCGAGCAGTTCTTGCGTCTGCAGATAGCTGTCGACCCAGGCGCCACGGATCATCGAGCTGTAATAGACGCCGGGAATCGCGTCATCACGCACGCTGTTTTCACTGGCCTCGATCTTCAGCAACCGCGAATAAGAGACGACAACCATCAGCAACATGATGGCGATAATCACCGCAAAGCTCGCCAAAATGCGTTGGCGCAACGTCCAGTTCTTCACAGTGATTCCTCGTGCCTGATCGAAATGCGGAGAGTATAGCCGAGGGCGGTGTCTCATTTATAAGACGCTTTTTAACCCTCGGCCTGTCCGACGGGGTTAGCGAGAAGGCTCTGGGGTGGGACTGTCCGACAATTGCGAGTGGCCGTACCAGTGGGGTAATGGCAAAAAGAGGCGATAGATCGGCCATTGCCGCCGGTGTGCGGCGGAAAATGCCTTCGCGAGCAAGCTCGCTCCCACATTGGAACGCAATCCCCTGTGGGAGCGAGCTTGCTCGCGAAGGGGCCAGCCGGGTTTACACCGATGCGATGCGCACCTGCTTCTCCAGCTCCACCTTCAACCCCGGCTCCAGCTTCAACTGTCGCGCCAGTTCATCCAGATAGCTCTTCTCCATGAAGTTCTCCTCATCCACCAACATCACACTGGCGATGTACATTTCTGCCGCCATCTCCGGCGTGCTCGAGGCCCGGGCGACGTCGGTCGGGTCGAGGGGTTTATTGAGTTCGGCGTGTAGCCAGTGTTGCAGTTCCTGATCGTTGTCGAGTTTGGTGAATTCGCCTTCGATCAGTTGGCGTTCACGGTCATCGATATGGCCGTCAGCCTTGGCGGCGGCCACCAGTGCTTTGAGAATGGCCTGACTGTGTTGCTCGGCTTGCGCAGGTGGCAAGCGATCGAGGGTTTGCGGTTCGCGTTGTGGGGCGGTGCCTTTTTGCGCGTTGTAGTTGCCGTAAGCCTTGTAGGCCAACACACCCAGCGCCGCGAGGCCGCCGTAGATCGCAACTTTGCCGCCGACCTTGCGCACTTTCTTGTTACCGAGCAACAGGCCCATCGCACCTGCGGCCAATGCACCGCCACCTGCACCTGACAGCAGACTGCCGAGTCCACCAGAGCCTGATGCGCCGCCGAGCAAACCGCCCAAGCCACCGGCAGCCGGTTTGTTCTGCGTTCCGCCAGCCTTGTTCTGCAATAGATCCTGGCCGGACTTGAGCAGTTGATCGAGCAATCCACGGGTGTTCATGTTCCGCCTCCAAACAGGGGTTATCCGGATCTATAAGGCCCTCAGCCTAGTTCGAAAGTGCCCCTGTCCGACCTGCGAGTGTGCTTCCAGATGTTGCTCGCCCTGCAGCAGCCCTTCGTGAAAATAGATATACACTCAGGCCAATCTATAAAAACCGCCCACTGGGTAGCCCTTCTCATGATGACCCTGCGTCAGATTCGTCACTTCATCGCCGTGGCCGAGACCGGCTCGATCTCCTCCGCCGCGCAAACCGCGTTCATATCCCAATCGACCCTGACCTTGGCGATTCAGCAACTGGAAGAGGAAATCGGCGTCAGCCTGTTCAGCCGCCACGCCAAGGGCATGACGCTGACACACCAAGGTCATCAATTCCTACGCCAGGCGCACCTGATTCTGGCGACCGTGGATAACGCCAAACGCAGCCTGCAACAGAGCACCGATCAGGTTGCCGGGCAGTTGATCGTCGGCGTAACCAGTCTGGTCGCCGGTTATTACCTGGCGGATCTGCTCACCCGTTTTCAGCGCGCTTATCCCAATGTCGAAATCAGAGTGATGGAAGACGAACGGCCCTACATCGAGCATTTGCTGGTCAGTGGCGAGATCGATGTCGGCGTATTGATCCTCTCCAACCTCGAAGATCGCCACGCTTTGCAGACTGAAGTACTGACTCACTCACCGCACCGTTTGTGGCTCCCGGCCCAGCATCCACTGCTGGAGCACGACAGCATCAACCTCGCCGACGTCGCCCGCGAACCGTTGATTCAACTTAACGTCGATGAAATGGATCGCAACGCCCAGCGTTTCTGGCGCGGTTCCGGGCTGCAACCGAAAATCACTCTGCGAACCGCATCCACCGAGGCGGTGCGAAGTCTGGTCGCCGCCGGTTTGGGCGTGTCGATCCAGCCGGACATGACTTATCGCCCATGGTCGCTGGAGGGCGACATCATCGAAGCGCGTCCGATCGCCGACCTCAATCAGACCTTGGACGTGGGCCTGGCCTGGCGCCGCGGCACCGCGCGTCCCGCATTGGTCGACCCCTTCCTGACTGTCGCGCGCGAGCAACCCCACGGCGGGCGCAAGCCATCTATTTAATCGAATGCTGCCTTCAGTATTTAGTATTTGTCGACCTCGGAGCCGCGCACTAGTCTTGCTGCATCTATAAGACGGTCGGCTCCCCTGTCCAGGGAGCAACAATGGCCACACAAGAAAAGAGATCGCGGAAAATGGCTGGCGCGCAGACCCCGATGTGTACCGCGTTGTTGATTGACGGCGAATTGGTCGCCGGGGAAGGTTTTGTCGAGCCGATTTTCAATCCGGCCACCGGCGAAATCCTCACGCACATCGCCGAGGCCAGCACCGAGCAAGTCGAAGCCGCCATCCTCGCCGCCCACCGCGCCTTTGCCGAGTGGTCGCGCACCACGCCGCAGCAACGTTCGAACCTGTTGCTCGAGATCGCCAACGCCGTGGAAAAACACGCCGACCACCTCGCCCGCCTCGAATCGCTGAACTGCGGCAAGCCGTTGCACCTGGCGCGCCAGGACGATTTGACCGCGACCGTCGATGTGTTCCGTTTCTTCGCTGGCGCCGTGCGTTGCCAGACCGGGCAGCTCAGCGGCGAATACCTGCCGGGCTACACCAGCATGGTCCGTCGCGATCCGATTGGCGTGGTCGCTTCGATTGCGCCGTGGAACTACCCGATCATGATGGCCGCGTGGAAAATCGCCCCAGCCCTCGCCGCCGGCAACACGCTGGTGTTCAAACCGTCCGAACACACACCGCTGTCGATCCTCGCCCTGGCGCCAGCGCTGGCCGAAATCCTGCCGCGCGGGGTGATCAACATCATCTGTGGTGGCGGCGAAGGCGTCGGCAGCCATTTGGTCGGCCACGCGAAAGTGCGCATGGTCTCGCTGACCGGCGATATCGTCACCGGACAGAAAATCCTCCAGGCCGCCGCGAAAACCCTGAAACGCACACACCTCGAACTCGGCGGCAAAGCCCCGGTGATCGTCTGCAACGACGCTGACATTCAGGCCGTGGTCGAAGGCGTGCGCACTTACGGTTACTACAACGCTGGCCAAGACTGCACCGCAGCCTGCCGGATCTACGCGCAAGCCGGGATTCACGACAAATTGGTTGCCGAACTCGGCGCTGCCGTCAGCAGCCTGCGCTTCGCCGGCAAACGTGATGCCGACAACGAGATCGGCCCGCTGATCAGCACCCGTCAGCGCGACCGCGTCGCCAGTTTCGTCGAGCGCGCCCTCAGCCAGCCGCACATCGAACGCGTGACCGGTGCGGCGGTGCACTCTGGTGCCGGTTTCTACTATCAGCCGACGCTGCTCGCCGGTTGCAAACAGAGCGACGAAATCGTTCAGCGCGAAGTGTTCGGCCCGGTGGTGACCGTGACACGTTTCGACGAACTCGCGCAGGCCGTCGACTGGGCCAACGACTCCGAATACGGCCTCGCCTCGTCGGTGTGGACACAGAATCTCGACAAGGCCATGCAGGTTGCCGCGCGCTTGCAGTACGGCTGCACGTGGATCAACAGTCATTTCATGCTGGTCAGCGAAATGCCCCACGGCGGGCTGAAGCGCTCCGGTTACGGCAAAGACTTATCCAGTGATTCGCTGCAGGACTACAGCGTGGTGCGGCACATCATGGCCCGCCACGGCCAGCATCTCTGACTACGCTAATAACAAGCCGCCAACGGCATGCTTCACCGCGTTCACAACTGCCCCGACCATAATTTAAAGAAGAGGGTTCAACCATGTTCGTGCACAAGACCGCACTGCTCAGTGCAATCACCACGGCCCTGCTGGCCAGCGCCAGCCTGCAAGCGGCCGAGCCGTTAAAGGCTGTCGGTGCTGGCGAAGGTCAGCTGGATATCGTTGCGTGGCCGGGTTACATCGAACGTGGTGAGAGCGACAAAGCCTATGACTGGGTGACCGGTTTCGAGAAAGAAACCGGCTGCAAGGTCAATGTGAAAACCGCCGCTACCTCGGACGAAATGGTCAGCCTGATGGCCAAGGGCGGTTACGACCTGGTCACCGCGTCGGGCGATGCCTCACTGCGGTTGATCGTCGGCAAACGGGTGCAACCGATCAACACCGCGCTGATCCCGAACTGGAACACCCTCGACCCACGCCTGAAAGATGCGCCGTGGTACGTGGTCAACCAGCAGACTTACGGCACCCCGTACCAGTGGGGACCGAACGTGCTGATGTACAACACCAACGTGTTCAAGACTGCGCCGACCAGTTGGAACGTGGTGTTCACCGCTCAGGATCTGCCCGACGGCAAGCCGAACAAGGGCCGCGTGCAGGCGTATGACGGCCCGATCTACATCGCAGATGCGGCGCTGTATCTGAAGTCGACCAAGCCTGAACTGGGTATCAAGGATCCTTATCAACTGACCGAAGATCAGTACAAAGCCGTGCTTGATCTGTTGCGCGCACAGCAGCCGCTGATCCACCGCTACTGGCACGACACCACGGTGCAGATGAGCGACTTCAAAAACGAAGGCGTGGTCGCCTCCAGCGCTTGGCCGTATCAGGTCAATGGCTTGATGAACGAGAAGCAGCCAATTGCTTCGACCATTCCTAAAGAAGGCGCCACCGGCTGGGCCGACACCACCATGCTCCACGCCGAAGCCAAGCACCCGAACTGCGCGTACAAGTGGATGGACTGGTCGCTGAAACCGAAAGTCCAGGGTGATGTGGCGGCGTGGTTTGGTTCGTTGCCGGCCGTTCCTGCGGCGTGCAAAGAGAGTGAGTTGCTTGGCGCTGAAGGTTGCAAGACCAACGGTTTCGACCAGTTCGACAAGATCGCCTTCTGGAAAACCCCGCAGGCTGAGGGTGGCAAATTTGTGCCGTATAGCCGCTGGACTCAGGATTACATCGCGATCATGGGCGGCCGCTAAGCCCGGGAGCACCTCGGTCTAGCTCCCTTTCCCCCTCGCCCCCCTGGGGGAGAGGGCTGGGGTGAGGGGGTAGCTTTTGCCTTTGCTCTTGATTGAAGGGCAACGGCCAATAAAGCCCCCTCACCCCCCGCCCTCTCCCGGAGGGAGAGGGAGCTAAAAGCAATTTCAGCGCCCTGCACACCTACTGTAGGAGCTGCCGCAGGCTGCGATCTTTTCGACGCACACACGACTTTTTTGAAAGCCCGTTTTACCGGAGCACCGCACCATGACGCTTGCAGTCCAGTTCACCAACGTTTCCCGGCAGTTCGGCGATGTAAAAGCCGTTGACCGGGTTTCCATCGATATCGAGGACGGCGAGTTCTTTTCCATGCTCGGCCCATCCGGTTCGGGCAAAACCACCTGCCTGCGCCTGATCGCCGGGTTCGAACAACCGAGCGCCGGTTCGATCCGCATTCATGGCGCTGAGGCGGCCGGTCTGCCGCCGTACCAGCGTGACGTCAACACGGTGTTTCAGGACTACGCGCTGTTCCCGCACATGAACGTTCTCGACAATGTCGCCTACGGTTTGAAGGTCAAAGGCGTCGGCAAAACCGAACGGCATAAACGCGCCGAAGAAGCTTTGGATATGGTTGCCCTCGGCGGTTACGGCGCACGAAAACCGGTGCAGTTGTCCGGCGGTCAGCGCCAGCGTGTGGCCCTCGCCCGCGCCTTGGTCAACCGTCCGCGCGTGCTGCTGCTCGACGAGCCTTTGGGCGCCCTCGATCTGAAACTGCGCGAGCAAATGCAAAGCGAACTGAAGAAGCTGCAACGCCAGCTCGGCATCACCTTCATCTTCGTCACTCACGATCAAACCGAAGCGCTGTCGATGTCCGATCGCGTCGCCGTGTTCAACAAGGGTCGCATCGAACAAGTCGACACGCCGCGCAATCTGTACATGAAACCGACCACCACATTCGTGGCTGAATTCGTCGGCACCTCGAACGTGATTCGCGGCGATCTGGCGCGTGAAATCAGCGGTCATCCGCAGCCGTTTTCGATCCGTCCGGAACACGTGCGGTTTGCCGAAGGCCCACTCGCCAGTCATGAAATTGAAGTCAGCGGATTACTCCACGACATCCAGTACCAAGGCAGCGCCACGCGTTATGAATTGAAGCTGGAAAACGGCCAGACCCTGAGCATCAGCCACGCCAACAATCAGTGGATCGACAGCAGCGCACAGCATCAGACCGGCCAGCGCCTGAGCGCGCGCTGGGCGCGGGAAGCGATGATCCCGCTGCACGATAACGTGGCGAGCGGGGTGTGACATGAGCACGCTCGCGATGACTGCATCGCCGCCGTTGCGCCGGTTTTCCAACCTGCTCTACCGCAAGCCCAACCTGTATCTGTCGATGTTGCTGGTGCCGCCGCTGCTGTGGTTTGGCGCGATCTACCTCGGCTCGCTGCTGGTGCTGTTGTGGCAGGGTTTCTACACCTTCGACGACTTCACCATGGCGGTCACTCCTGACCTGACCCTGGCGAATTTTGCCGCACTGTTTCAGCCATCGAACTTCGACATCATCCTGCGCACGCTGAGCATGGCCATCGTCGTGTCGATCGCCAGCGCCATCGTCGCGTTCCCGATTGCCTACTACATGGCGCGCTATACCACCGGCAAGACCAAGGCGTTTTTCTACATCGCGGTGATGATGCCGATGTGGGCCAGTTACATCGTCAAGGCCTACGCGTGGACGTTGCTGCTGGCCAAGGGCGGCGTGGCGCAATGGTTCGTGCAGCACTTGGGGCTGGAGCCGGTGTTGCAGTTCATTCTGGGGATTCCCGGCGTCGGTGGCAGCACCTTGTCGACCTCGCATCTGGGGCGGTTCATGGTGTTTGTCTATATCTGGCTGCCGTTCATGATCCTGCCGATTCAGGCGTCGCTGGAACGTCTGCCGCCATCGCTGTTGCAGGCTTCTGCCGACCTCGGCGCCAAGCCGCGTCAAACGTTTATGCAGGTGATCTTGCCGCTGTCGATTCCGGGCATTGCGGCCGGTTCGATCTTCACGTTTTCGCTGACCCTGGGCGATTTCATCGTGCCGCAACTGGTCGGGCCACCGGGCTACTTTGTCGGCAGCATGGTGTACGCGCAGCAAGGGGCGATCGGCAATATGCCGATGGCCGCCGCGTTTACGTTGGTGCCGATTGTGTTGATCGCGGTTTACCTGTCCATCGTCAAACGACTGGGGGCCTTCGATGCGCTCTGACTCTTCATCACAAGGGCAGGCCTCACTGGGCTTAAAAATCGCAGCCTGGGGCGGGTTGGTATTTTTGCACTTCCCGATCCTGATCATCTTCCTTTACGCCTTCAACACTGAAGAAGCCGCGTTCAGCTTTCCGCCGAAGGGCTTCACGCTGCACTGGTTCAGCGTGGCGTTTTCGCGGCCGGATGTACTGGAATCGATCAAGCTTTCATTGCAGATAGCAGCCATCGCTACATTGATCGCGATGGTGCTCGGCACGCTGGCTTCGGCAGCGTTGTACCGCCGGGATTTCTTCGGCAAGCAGGGCATCTCGCTGATGCTGATTTTGCCGATTGCGCTGCCGGGGATCATCACCGGGATCGCGCTGCTGGCAACCTTCAAAACGCTGGGGATCGAACCGGGGATGTTCACCATCATCGTCGGCCACGCGACCTTCTGTGTGGTGATCGTCTACAACAACGTCATCGCCCGCCTGCGCCGCACTTCGCACAGTTTGATCGAGGCCTCGATGGACCTCGGCGCCGATGGCTGGCAGACGTTTCGCTACATCATCCTGCCGAACCTTGGCTCGGCGTTGCTGGCCGGCGGCATGTTGGCGTTTGCATTGTCGTTCGACGAAATCATCGTCACCACGTTTACCGCCGGGCATGAACGCACGTTGCCGTTGTGGCTGCTCAATCAACTGAGCCGACCACGGGATGTGCCGGTGACCAACGTCGTCGCGATGCTGGTGATGATGGTGACGATGTTGCCGATTTTGGGCGCGTATTACCTGACCCGGGGTGGCGAAAGCGTTGCCGGCAGCGGCGGTAAATAACCGAATAACTGAAGAAACCGAACCCCGTGTAGGAGCTGCCGAAGGCTGCGATCTTTTGATCTTGATCTTCAACAGCAACATCAACATCAAAAGATCGCAGCCTTCGGCAGCTCCTACACAGAGTTCGGTTTCGGCAGAACAATAAAAGTGTTAGTGAGGACACAACAATGCAAACCAAACTCTTGATCAACGGCCAACTGGTCGACGGCGAAGGCCCGGCGCAACCGGTGCTCAACCCTTCACTTGGCGAAGTGCTGGTAGAGATCAACGAAGCCACTGAAGCCCAGGTCGACGCGGCCGTGCGCGCTGCCGACAACGCCTTCGCCGACTGGTCGCAAACCGCGCCAAAAGACCGCTCGCTGTTGCTGCTCAAACTCGCCGACGCCATCGAAGCCCACGGCGAAGAACTGGCCAAACTGGAATCCGACAACTGCGGCAAACCCTACAGCGCCGCGCTCAACGACGAGATTCCAGCGATTGCCGACGTGTTCCGTTTTTTCGCTGGCGCCAGCCGTTGCATGAGCGGCTCGGCCGGTGGCGAATACCTGCCGGGGCACACCTCGATGATCCGTCGCGATCCGGTCGGCGTGATCGCCTCCATCGCGCCGTGGAACTACCCGCTGATGATGGTCGCCTGGAAAATCGCCCCGGCGCTGGCCGCCGGTAATACCGTTGTGCTCAAGCCGTCGGAACAAACCCCGCTGACCGCGTTGCGCCTGGCCGAACTGGCGTCGGAAATCTTCCCGGCCGGTGTACTCAATCTGGTGTTTGGTCGCGGTCCTACCGTCGGCAGTCCGTTGGTTACGCACCCGAAAGTGCGCATGGTTTCGCTGACCGGCTCCATTGCTACGGGCGCCAATATCATTTCCAGCACCGCCGACAGCGTTAAACGCATGCACATGGAACTCGGTGGCAAAGCGCCGGTGATCATCTTCGACGACGCCGATATCGATGCGGCAGTTGAGGGCATTCGCACGTTTGGTTTCTACAACGCTGGGCAGGATTGCACCGCCGCGTGCCGGATCTATGCGCAGCAAGGCATCTACGACAAGTTCGTCGAGAAGCTCGGCGCGGCGGTCAGCAGCATCAAGTACGGCTTGCAGGATGATCCATCGACTGAGCTGGGGCCGCTGATCACAGCGCAACATCGCGATCGCGTTGCCGGGTTTGTCGAGCGTGCTGTGGCGCAATCGCACATTCGTTTGATCACTGGCGGCAAGGCTGTTGACGGTAACGGCTTCTTCTTTGAACCGACTGTGCTGGCCGATGCCCAGCAGGACGACGAAATCGTTCGCCGTGAAGTGTTTGGGCCGGTGGTTTCGGTGACCAAATTCACTGATGAAGCGCAGGCGCTGGAATGGGCCAACGATTCGGACTACGGCCTCGCCTCCTCGGTGTGGACAGCGGACGTCGGACGCGCGCACCGCATGTCAGCGCGGTTGCAGTACGGATGCACGTGGGTGAATACGCACTTCATGCTCGTCAGCGAAATGCCCCATGGCGGTCAGAAATTGTCCGGTTACGGGAAGGACATGTCCATGTATGGGCTGGAGGACTACACCACGGTTCGGCATGTGATGTTCAAGCATTAACAGCGAAAAGATCGCAGCCTGCGGCAGCTCCTACATGATGGACGCCGCTCCTCTGTAGGAGCTGCCGCAGGCTGCGATCTTTTCCGCGACACACGGATGATGTCGGCGATTCACCACCAGGCTTCACCGAAACCAAAACAATAACTACCGACCCGGGCGGCGCCTGCATGGCCCCGCCACGGCCTCGGCCATCCGAAATCTGCCGATTTCACGGAGCAAACACACATGAGTTCCTCACCCGATCTCGCCGCAGCCGTTGCCGACAGCGATGCCGAACAACTGCGCAAACTGGGCTACACCTCGAACTTCAACCGCAGCATGAGCCTGTGGGAAAACTTCGCCTTGGGCTTCACTTATCTGTCACCGGTCGTAGGGGTTTATACCCTCTTCGGTCTGTGCCTCGCCGCCGGCGGGCCACCGATGTTCTGGGCCTACTTGCTGGTCGGTTGCGGCCAATTGCTGGTGTGCCTGATATTCGGCGAAGTGGTCTCCCAGTTCCCGATTTCCGGCGGCGTTTACCCTTGGGCACGCCGATTGGTCGGCAAGAAATGGGCATGGATGGTCGGCTGGATCTACTCCATCGCCCTCTGCGTCACCATCGCTGCCGTTGCCGTCGGCGCCGGCCCGTACCTGGCCGCCATGCTCGGTTTTGAGCCAAGCAACAACACCAACATCGTCATCGCCCTGGTGCTGACCCTGTTCGCCACACTGGTCAACCTCAGCGGCACCAAAGTGCTGGCACGCATCGCCATGTTCGGTTTTCTCTGCGAGCTGGTCGGCGCGGTGATCGTCGGCGTTTACCTGTTGGTGTTCGAACGTCATCAACCGCTGAGCGTGCTGTTCAACACCTTCGACATCAGCGTCGACGGCTCGTACCTGCCGGCCTTCCTCACCGCATCGCTGGCGGGGATGTTCCTCTACTACGGCTTCGAGGCCTGCGGCGACGTCGCCGAAGAAACCCCGAACCCCAGCGCAAAAATCCCGGTGGCCATGCGCATGACCATCTACATCGGCGGCATCGCGGCAATGTTCGCCTGCCTGGCGCTGATCCTCGCTGTGCCGGACATGCAAGCGGTGATCAACGGCACCGACAAAGACCCGGTCACCACCATCCTCAACAACGCCTTCGGCCCGGTCGGTTCGAAAGTGGTGATGGGCGTGGTAATGATTTCCTTCATCTCCTGCGTCATCAGCCTACAAGCAGCGGCAAGCCGTCTGCTGTACTCCTACGCTCGCGATGAAATGGTCATCGGCAGCCGACTGCTGAAAAAGATTTCTCCTACCACCCAAGTACCGGTTGCCGCACTGTTCGTGTCCGGCGTCCTGCCCGCCCTGATCATCGCCCTCGGCTTCTTCCTGCAAGACGCCGTGGCCACCATCGTCAGCTTCGCCGCCATCGGCATCTACCTCGCATTCCAGATGATCGTCCTGGCCGCACTGTACGCCCGCAGCAAAGGCTGGAAACCGAGCGGCAAATTCACCCTCGGCGCGTGGGGCTGGCCGGTGAACATCGGCGCGCTGGTGTACGGCGTTGGCGCAATCATCAACATGGCCTGGCCACGTACTCCGGATGCGGCTTGGTATGTGAACTATGCGATGGTGTTGAGTACTGCGATCGTGATTGGTTTGGGGCTGGTTTATATGTGGATTGGCAAGCCGTATGACCATGGCAAGGCGCCGGCTGGGGATGCGTGGAAGGTGAGTCGCTAAGAGCGCTTGATCCCGGCACCGACAAGGTGCCGGGGTTCAGGTAAGCCGTGAAACATCATCAAAAAGAAAGATCTGTCTGATCGTGCTTCAACAGGGAAATACGGTCGAACAGTTTGATTTTTTCATTGGCTTTTTGCTTGGCGTGATCGGACATGAATGCAATCAACTCTTCGAGCTGACTGACGTCTCCGACCACTTTGAATTCCTTTTCCTTGTTGACGAAAACAAGCGACTTCTTCTTTCTCGACAACAATTCAATGACGTTGCTGAGCGTGCCGGTGCTCTTCGCGTCCCAGATCATCAAACCGTAGTCAGCCGCTTCGGCCATGACGACGTCTTTCTCGGTGAAGAAGGCTCTCGATCCCTTGGAATGTTTGGAGTCGACTGTTCTGGCGGGCCAGTGCCCAAGGTTGTTCCTCGGTGCCGAGCCGCTGCAGAACACCGTGGTTCTGGATCGTTCGAGACTCAGCAGGTACTCCTGAATGGAGGTATCGGCGCCACCTGCATCCCCAACCACCACCTCAAAATCAGACGCCACGATATTATTGATACGCTCTTTAACCTTCGGATCAAGGTTCTTGATGTTGATAGAGCCGGCAATAAATACAGTCGTCATTGAATTCACTTCCAAGTTAGCGCTGCGACGTAAATTTTCCCTACCTTCGGATATTTACGCAAAACAGCGCAGGCCGCGCCCATGGACGCCCCGCTATCAAACAAATCATCTACAACCAAAACATTCCAGCGCCCATCAGTGGTGATTTCATCATTGACGCTGAAACTGTCTCCAATCGCAGCAAACTTTGTGACCTTCGAGGAAAAATCTTGTTTCCTACAGTGGATGGCGACTGAATGGCCTTGGTTCAGCCAGCGCCTGCCAGCAACGTCTCGTCTCAGCTACTGGGGGGCTCGGAGAGGTCTTATGTGTCAATCGGCTGGGGCTTTGAGAGGGCTTCGAACTCATCCATCAATAGGTGAATTTCAGTGCTTGGGTTGTGTTCGCCACTGAGGGCCACATCCTCAAGAACTTTGGGGGCCAGCGCTCTTGCCTGCTGAAATGGCTTTCCGAGTAGCTGAGCGAAGTAGCTGACGTCTTTGCCTTTCTGATAGTCAGCCATGCTGGGTTTTGCTCTGAGGCTCTTGGTCACCAAATCAGCCGGAGAGTTCTTCCCGGCTGTGCTGAACGGTTTTCGACTGTAGCCAAAGTGCAGTAGCAGCCAAAACTCGAAGCACGGATAAGATGCGATGACTTGGATTTTTGGATAAGACTTCGCCACATTCAACGCTCGCCCGAAGCACATGTGGGTGTCTCGATCCAAAACACAGAACACCTTATCGAAGCTTTTTTGCCTTACGACTGCTCGCTCAACAATGCCGCTTGGATGTGTAACACCGCAGTGGACGATCTCAACCTGGGCCTTGGCCCGAAAATAAAACGCGGCTTCCTCCAGATAACGTTTCCCTGACTTACTGTCTTCACACAACACCAGCACCTTAGGCTGCGGTTTGAAGCGGGAAGCCTTGCGATCAAACGATTTGAACGAACTCACTACCCTCACCCCTGCCTTATCAGCGGCAGCCCGCGATAACGCCCTTCGAAGTAACGCTTCTCGACATCCTCGCTTTCCCGGCCTCCAAAATCGTGTACGGAAAACAAGCTCGTGGCGCCATGAGCATCACGTTCTGTAATCCAGAACTGGTCACGCCGCAGAATCTTTTCATTCATCAGATGGGTATCGTGTGTCGTGAAAATCAGTTGGGTATCCAACCCACTGTCCAGATGCTTTGCGATCAAATCAGCGACGATTTCGGGATGAAGACTGCTATTCAGTTCGTCGACGCAGAGGATCCCACTGCCACCGGCCTGATTCATCATGAACCAGGGCAACCAGAAGCCAATCAGGTTTTTGGTTCCGCAAGACTCCTCCGAGAAGTCGAACTGCGCATCGCCTGAAATGCTGGAATGCGTGAGGGTCAGTTTGTCCCTTTGAGCCGCCGCGAAGAACTCCTTCAAGGTCAGCTTTCTGTTGCTCAAGTCTGCACAGGCGTCATCCGGGTCGAGCTGTATCGCAGACACAGGAATATCCAGCGCACTGAGAAAATCGCGCAGGTTGCTCGTATGATTTTTGACCATTCGCAGAAAGCGAATCGAGGCTGTGGATAAGCCAAGCATGTTGTTTTGTTCAATGACTAGCAGACCGGTTTGAAACCAACTGAATGGAGTGCGCAGTTGACTCAACTCTTCGCTGCTATGAGTGACGGCTTGTGCAATAAACAGCATCGTCGGACTGGTCAATCGACGCCAGGCGCAATGCACTTCCTTGCCGCCCTCAAGGGTTTTACCAAACAGGTAATGCTCACCTTCAGCATCAAACCGGCGGTCATAAAGCAGTGTTTCCTTACCTTTCGGGTAAGCAGTCAGTTGTTCCTGAACAATCCTCTGCGCGGTCAGCCCGAGGACAAACCGATAGCGCAGTCCGCCCTGAATAAAGTCGTACTCAAAGACACTGGGCGCATCGCTCAGAGTGCAATCAAATCGAAAAGGTGAAACGGGCAGCGCTTCATCATTTGAACCAAGTGGTGTCGCCAGCAAGCGTCCGACGATGCCCATTGCGCGAATCAGTGAAGACTTTCCGGAGGCGTTCGGACCGTAAATAGCTGCAACCTTCAACAGCTCTGGAAGCTTTTCTGCGCTCGTGGAGGCTTTGAACGTATTGCGCGTTTTGCTCAGACGAGGGCTCGCCGCCATGGACAGGGTTTGCCTGTCCCGAAATGAGCGGTAATTGGATACCGAGAATTCGATCAACATGGAGAAAACCTGCAGTTCATTGCTTGGGTTTTCATGAATAAACGAAAAAACAGGCTTCAGATGCAGACGGACTGCAGCGAGTGCAAAAACAGGCATTTCCTACAGACACAGCCTTCCTGAAAAAGCCCCGTTTCCTACAGTTATTGTCGATAGAACAGACTTGGTGCGTAGAGCACACGGCAGATAGTCTTCTTTCCAGCTGTGACATCAGCAGCCCGGTGTCGAAGCCGGAAGAAAATCAACATGGCGCAACCGCGCTCATTTGAGTGGCGGCTCTATTCTCGATATTGGAGTCGACAAATGCATAACCACGTACAAATTCCTTCTGAAACCTCCGCTTTCTTCACCCCCACCGTCTTCACCCGCCACAACCGTTTCCTCCACGCCTTCATGCAAGATCACGAAGCCTGGTTCTGTGTTCAGGATCTCGGTCGCTTGATGGGTTACCCCCTGAACGAACGCCTCACCCTTAAACTCGATCCCGACCAGCGTCGCCATGTCCTCCTGCGTCGGGACGGCGAAATCATCGATTGCGCGATGGTCAGCGAGTCCGGCCTGTTTGCCCTGCTCGTCCATCACTTCGTCCCGGAAAACCGACACTTGCGCCAATGGCTGAGCCATGAAGTCATCCCGATGCTGCTCGAAACCCATTCAAGCCCTGTGAAAAACCACCCCAGCGTGAGTTCGATGCATTGGGCAGGCGTCACCGTGCCGCTGCTGCACTGGCAACAGCAGGCGTGGGTCAAATGGGGGGATGTGCCGGAGTTGATGCACGGCCAGCGGCCGTATCCAGTACTGGGAACGTGTAGCTGATCCAAATAAAAAAGGGGCGGACCTTTCAGTCCGTCCCTTTTTATTTCGACTCAAAACCGCGAAACACTCCGCATCGCATCCACCAGATACCTCATCGCGATCCGGTCATTCTCCGAAAGCTCTCGATAACGCTCCACCAGCTTCACTTCGTCAGAGCTGAGCCGGCGCCTTTTGCGGCCGCTGCCCAGGCAAGGAAAGATGCCCAACATGTCGGTGATCCCTTGTATTTTTGCCATGGACGATGTCCTTCAATACTTCAAAGAATTGCTAAACCACCACATCGCCCTGCCCCTTACAGCAGCGCCGTGTGCCCTACCGGTCAGCACCGGTCATGCCCATAGAATAGAAATTAAATCGGCGCTGAAAAGCGGTTTTTAGAGTAATTAGTCGAAAAAAGCAGATATGCCGTGTAAATCAGAACGCCCTGTCAGACTTTTAACCGACATGTCTTGTTTCATTGACACACTGACGCGGTGAATCAACGAATTTTGCATTGCGAGCGAACCGTTTAAGCTAGCCGGCATCTGTTAATAGTCCGTTGCGTTTGGCCGAAGGCTTGTCCGAACCGTTATTTCTGATCCAGCACGTGCCAGGAACGGCGCGGGATTGCACACGACAGGTTGTATTTATGCATCGCAGGAATTTGCTCAAAGCGTCCATGGCCATTGCGGCTTACACCGGTCTTTCGGCCACTGGCCTGCTGGCCAGCCGTGCCTGGGCGGCCAATGGCGGCGCCGCCGATGGCGAGGCGCAGGCCTTCGACTTCGAAGCGCTGAAGCGCCAGGCCAAGCAATTGGCCGGCAGCGCCTATCAGGACACCAAACAGGTGCTGCCGCCAACCCTGGCGACCATGACCCCGCAAAACTTCAATGCGATCCGCTACGACGGCGAGCATTCGCTGTGGAAGGAAAACAAGGGTCAGCTGGACGTGCAGTTCTTCCACGTCGGCATGGGGTTCCGTCAGCCGGTGCGCATGTACAGCGTCGACGCCAAGACGCGCACTGCCCGCGAGGTGCATTTCCGCCCGGCGCTATTCAACTATGAAAACACTTCGGTCGACACCCAGCAGCTCAAGGGTGACCTCGGTTTTGCCGGCTTCAAGCTGTTCAAAGCGCCGGAGCTGGATCGTCACGATGTGTTGTCGTTCCTCGGCGCCAGCTATTTCCGTGCGGTAGACGCCACTGGCCAATATGGCCTCTCGGCGCGCGGCCTGGCGATCGACACGTACGCGAAAAAACGCGAAGAATTCCCTGACTTCACCAAGTTCTGGTTCGAGACACCGGACAAGAACGCCACCCGATTTGTGGTGTATGCCCTGCTCGACTCGCCGAGTGCCACTGGCGCTTACCGTTTCGACATCGACTGCCAGGCCGAGCGCGTGGTGATGGAAGTCGATGCGCACATCAATGCGCGCACGGCGATTGAGCAATTGGGCATCTCGCCGATGACCAGTATGTTCAGTTGCGGCACCCATGAGCGCCGCATGTGCGACACCATCCACCCGCAGATCCACGACTCGGATCGTCTGGCGATGTGGCGCGGCAACGGCGAGTGGATCTGCCGCCCGCTGAACAACCCGGCGACCCTGCAATTCAATGCGTTTGCCGACACCGATCCGAAAGGCTTCGGTCTGGTGCAGACCGACCATGAATTCGCCAACTATCAGGACACCGTGGACTGGTACAGCAAGCGCCCGAGCCTGTGGGTAGAACCGACCACGGCGTGGGGCGAAGGCTCTATCGATCTGCTGGAAATCCCTACCACCGGCGAGACTCTCGATAACATCGTCGCGTTCTGGACCCCGAAAAAACCGGTGGCTGCCGGGGATTCGCTGAACTACGGCTACAAGCTTTACTGGAGCGCATTGCCGCCAGTGGGCACGCCGTTGGCACGGGTGCACGCGACCCGTTCCGGCATGGGCGGATTCACCGAAGGCTGGGCACCGGGCGAGCACTACCCGCCAGTCTGGGCGCGTCGTTTTGCCGTGGACTTTACTGGCGGTGGTCTGGATCGACTGCCGCAAGGCACCGGGATCGAACCGGTGGTGACGTGCTCGAACGGCAAGGTGCAGGATTTCAGCGTCTTGGTGCTGGATGACATCAAGGGCTATCGGATTCTGTTTGACTGGTACCCGACCAATGACAGCGTCGAGCCGGTGGAACTGCGTTTGTTCATTCGCACCAATGACCGCACATTGAGCGAGACCTGGTTGTATCAGTACTTCCCGCCGGCACCGGACAAGCGCAAATACCCTTGAGGGGTATGTAGCGCCTGATTGGGCCTCATCGCGAGCAGGCTCACTCCTACAGTTGATCTGTGTCGAACACGTATTTTGTGAACGACACATGCTCCTTGTAGGAGTGAGCCTGCTCGCGATCGCGTCCGATCAGGCAACGCAACGACAACCAGACAAAAACAAAGCCCCGGCCATCAATGACCGGGGCTTTTTGCTTTACCGCGACTGACTCAATCGCGCAGATCAGACTCATGAATCGGCTGATCACGATGCGTCGCGCGTTGATACTGCGCCGGCCACACCGCTTTGCGCCCACCCAGGTCATCGTCGGCATGCAGTGGCCAGTACGGATCACGCAACAACTCCCGAGCGAGGAAAATGATGTCAGCCTGACAGGTGCGCAGAATATGCTCGGCCTGCGCCGGCTCGGTAATCATTCCCACGGTGCCGGTGGCGATGCCTGACTCTTTGCGCACACGCTCGGCGAAGCGGGTCTGATAGCCCGGCCCGACCGGGATTTCTGCGTTGGCCGCCGTCCCGCCCGACGACACATCGATCAGATCCGCGCCGAGGGTGTGCAGACGTCGCGCCAGTTCCACGGTTTCATCCGGGTTCCAGCCGTCCTCCACCCAGTCAGTGGCCGACACGCGGACAAACACCGGCAACTCCTCAGGCCAGACCGCCCTCACCGCCTCAGTCACTTGCAGCACCAGACGAATGCGGTTTTCAAACGAACCACCGTACTGATCCCGGCGCTGATTACTTAACGGCGAGAGAAACTGATGCAACAGATAACCGTGCGCGGCATGCACCTCAACCACACTGAAACCGGCCTTCAGCGCACGTTTGGCGGCATCGACGAACGCTTGAATAACATCGGCGATCTGCCCTTCATCCAGCTGTTTCGGTTGCGTGTGTTGTGGGTCAAAGGCAATCGGCGATGGCCCGACCGGAGTCCAGCCGCCATCATCGGGTTTGACGCTGCCGTGCTTGCCGATCCACGGCCGATGGGTGCTCGCCTTGCGCCCGGCGTGGGCCAGTTGAATCCCGGCGACCGCACCTTGGGCAGTGATGAAGCGGGTGATGCGTTGCAGCGGCTCGACCTGTTCGTCGTTCCACAGGCCAAGGTCTTCGGCGGTGATCCGCCCGTCGGCCGTGACCGCCGTGGCTTCGGTAAATACCAGACCCGCGCCACCTACCGCGCGACTGCCGAGGTGTACCAGATGCCAGTCGTTAGCGAGGCCGTCGACACTTGAGTATTGGCACATCGGTGACACCGCGATGCGGTTGGGCAGGGTCAGTTGGCGCAGGGTGAAGGGTTCAAGCAGCAGACTCATGGGGCACCTCTCAAATCAGTGGGCAGGCTCCAGGGTTCTGTTTGAATAGTCGACGAGTGACAGGAAAAAGATGCAGCACCCGCCCCCGCGGGCAAAAAATTCGACAAGACGTCACAAGGCCAATCAAGCAGTGCTTAGAGCCTAGTCGACAACCGGGGATGAGGGAGGGTTCAGAGTGATTCAGTGTGTGAAAGGACGCTTTCGCGAGCAGGTCGAATCGTCGCACCGTCGCTCCCACAGGGGAATGCATTCCAAAATGTGGGAGCGAACTTGCTCGCGAAGACGTCAGCGCGGTTCGATGTGGGCAATCATCAGTTGTACCGTCTCATTACCCCGAAACTCATTAACGTCAAGCTTGTAAGCCAATTCAACCCACTGAATCGTCGGGTTCGGCCAGATATCCCGATCGATACCAAACGCAATGCCATCCAGTTTCACCGAGCCGCACTCGCTTTTCAGCACCACTTTCAGATGCCGTTCACCGACCACGCGTTGCTCGACCAGCTGAAACACGCCGTGAAACAGCGGTTCCGGGAAGTGCTGCCCCCAAGGTCCGGCATGACGCAGGGCGCGAGCCAGTTCGAGGTGGAACTCTTCAACCGCCAGTGTGCCGTCCGACAGCATGCGCCCGGTCAGATCTTCCTCGCGAAGTTGCCTACGCACTTCAGCGTCGAAGGCCTCGGCGAACAGCGCAAAGTTCTCCTGCAGCAAGGTCAGACCGGCCGCCATTGCGTGGCCACCATACTTGGCGATCAGGTTCGGATGCTGCGCCGCCACCACGCTCAACGCGTCACGAATGTGGAACCCTTGCACCGAACGCCCGGAGCCCTTGAGCAAGCCATCACCGGCATCGGCGAAAGCAATGGTCGGACGGAAATAGCGCTCTTTCATCCGCGACGCGAGAATCCCGATCACACCCTGGTGCCACTCCGGGTCGAACAGGCACAGACCAAACGGCATCGATTCGACCGGCAAGTCCTTGAGCTGCGCCAGCGCTTCACGCTGCATGCCCTGCTCGATGGATTTGCGATCCTGGTTCATGCCGTCCAGTTGCGCGGCCATTTCCCGGGCCAGATTGGCGTCGGTGGTGAGCAGGCATTCGATGCCCAGGCTCATGTCATCCAGACGTCCGGCAGCATTCAGGCGCGGGCCGACGATAAAGCCGAGATCGGTGGAGGTAATGCGCGCAGCGTCTCGCTTGGCCACTTCAAGGATCGCTTTGATCCCCGGCCGTGCGCGCCCGGCGCGAATCCGCTCGAGGCCCTGATGCACCAGAATCCGATTGTTGGCGTCCAGCGGCACCACGTCGGCGACGCTGCCCAGCGCCACCAGATCGAGCAGTTCGCCGATGTTCGGCTGCGGCTTGTTCTCGTACCAGCCGAGGCTGCGCAGGCGCGCGCGCAACGCCATCAACACATAGAAAATCACCCCGACGCCGGCCAGCGCCTTGCTCGGGAATTCGCATCCGGGCTGGTTCGGGTTGACCAGCGCATCGGCCAGCGGCAGTTCATCGCCGGGCAAGTGGTGGTCGGTGATCAGTACTTTGAGGCCAGCCTTTTTGGCTGCGGCAACGCCTTCGACGCTGGAGATGCCGTTGTCGACGGTGATCAGCAATTGCGGCTCGCGGGTCAGTGCGACCTCGACGATTTCCGGGGTCAGGCCGTAGCCATATTCGAAGCGGTTCGGCACCAGATAGTCGACATGCGCCGCACCGAGCAAGCGCAAACCAAGCATGCCGACGGTACTGGCGGTCGCCCCGTCCGCGTCGAAGTCGCCGACGATGAGGATGCGCTGGCGTTGCTCCAGCGCCGTCACCAGCAGGTCTACCGCCGCATCGATGCCCTTGAGTTGCTGAAACGGGATCAACCGCGCCAGGCTCTTGTCCAGCTCCGCCTCGGACTGCACGCCCCGTGCCGCGTACAAGCGGGTCAGCAAGGGTGGCAGATCACCGAGAAACGGCAGAGTGGCAGGCAGTTGACGAGGTTCGATACGCATGGGGTGACAGAGACTTCTCTTGATTACGTGGGATTATTGCGCTGGTGGCGCGGGATCAGCCGCGCTCACCTTGCAGCCATTGCAACTGGACTTCGTGCTGACCACGATCGTCAGTGACGAAGATCGTGCCTTCGCTGATCATCACGTCCCACTTGATAACGCGGGGCATGTCCTTGGCCAGGGTTTCCAGCACTTCTTGCGGGACCGCTGCGATGTTGACGTTCTTCAGGTTTTTGATCGCCGGGATCACTTTGGTTTCCCAAACGCGCAGGCTGCCATAGGCCAGCAGGCTGGTGCGCTCGGTGCGACGCGAGCACCAGGTCAGGCGATCAGCGTCAGGCTGGCCAACTTCGATCCAGTGCAGAACACGGTCGTCCAGGCTCTTTTCCCACAGTGCAGGTTCATCCACGTCTGACAGACCGCGACCAAACGACAACTGCTCGTTGTACCAGAGGGCGTAGGCCAGCAGTCGCACGGTCATACGCTCTTCGGTTTCCGAAGGGTGACGGGCGATGGTCTGCTTGACGCTCTCATAGACACTGCGGTCGAGGTCGGTGAGGTTCAGTTCAAATTTGTAGGTAGTGGACGGCTGGGCCATGAACGGGCTTCTTGATACGAGGAAAGTCGGCAAGTCTAACCGATGCGGTAGGCAATCATCGAATTGATGGCGATCAAGCTGCGGCGTCTGACCGCCGGCTATGTTAAAACGCTGTATCCGCTCAGCCTTGTCCTACAGGATTTCGCATGCCGTTCACTAGCAAACCGCTCTCGGGTCTGAAAGTCATTGAATTGGGTACATTGATTGCCGGGCCGTTTGCCTCGCGCATTTGCGGCGAGTTCGGCGCCGAAGTGATCAAGATCGAGTCACCGGACGGCGGTGATCCGCTGCGCAAATGGCGAAAACTGTACGAAGGCACGTCGTTGTGGTGGTTCGTCCAGGCACGCAACAAGAAGTCGCTGACGCTGAACCTCAAACACCCTGACGGCTTGGCGATCCTGAAAAAACTGCTCAGTGAAGCCGACATCCTCATCGAGAACTTCCGCCCCGGCGTGCTGGAAAAACTGGGCCTGGGTTGGGAAACCCTGCACGCGTTGAACCCGAAACTGGTGATGGTGCGCCTGTCCGGTTTTGGCCAGACCGGGCCGATGAAGGATCAGCCCGGCTTCGGTGCGGTGGGTGAGTCCATGGGCGGCTTGCGCTACATCACCGGTTTCGAGGACCGCCCACCGGTGCGCACCGGAATTTCCATCGGCGATTCGATTGCCGCGCTATGGGGCGTGATCGGCGCACTGATGGCGCTGCGTCATCGTGAGGTCAATGGTGGCACCGGACAAGTTGTCGATGTCGCGTTGTATGAAGCGATTTTCGCGATGATGGAAAGCATGGTGCCGGAATTCGACGTGTTCGGTTTTATCCGCGAGCGCACCGGCAACATCATGCCCGGCATCACGCCCTCCTCTATCCACACCAGTGCCGATGGCAAACACGTGCAGATCGGCGCCAATGGTGACGCGATCTTCAAACGCTTCATGCTGATCATCGGCCGTGAAGACCTGGCCAATGACCCTACGCTGGCCAGCAACGACGGGCGTGACAATCGTCGCGACGAGTTGTACGGCGTGATCGATCGCTGGGTCAATTCGTTGCCGCTGCAATCCGTGCTCGACCTGCTCAATCAGGCCGAAGTACCGGCCAGCCGGATCTTCAGCGCCGAGGACATGTTCAGCGATCCGCAGTACCTGGCCCGAGAGATGTTCCTGCAGGCCAAGCTGCCCGGCGGCAAAGATTTCAAGATGCCGGGCATCGTGCCGAAACTCTCAGAGACACCCGGCAGTTCGGAATGGGTCGGACCGCAATTGGGTGAACACAATGCGCAGGTACTTCACGATCTTGGCTACGACGAGAGACAGATCACCAAGTTGCGCGAAGACGGAGCCATTTAAGCTGAAACGCCGGCAGACATCGCACACCAACCGTGCCCATCACTGGTGGACGTGGCGGTTGTTCGGCTTGTTGTTTTTGCTCATGCTGTCGACCGGCGCGCAGGCGAAACCGACGCTGATCTGGTTACTGCGCGACCTGCCGCCACTGACCATTTTCGAAGGCCCGAAAAAAGGTCAGGGTGTGATCGACCAACTGATGCCGCTGCTGATCGCCGGCATGCCGCAATACGAACACAAGTTGATGCGAGTCAATCGAGCCCGAGGCATCCAGATGCTTCACGAAGCCTCCTTCACCTGCGACCCGTCGCTGATCTGGAGCAAGGAGCGCGCGCAATGGATCGCGTACTCCATCCCGGCCTTCCGCGCCGTCAGTAATGGGCTGGTGGTGCGTCAGAAAGATCGCGAAGTGTTGGCACCGTTTCTCGTGGAAGGTGAAATCGATCTGGCATCGCTTCTAGCCAATGGCCAAGAGAAAATCGGGGTCGTGGCGGAACGCAGTTACGGTGAAATAGTCGATGACTTGCTGCGCCAGGCCCCCAGGGACGCCCTGACGCCTCATTACGGCAACGAGGCCCTGAACAATCTGCTGCTGATGCAGCGCCTGGGACGATTACAGCTGGTGCTGGGCTATTGGCCAGAAATTCGTTATCAGGCTCATCTGGCGCACATCGCCGAAGACGAGTTGCTGTTTTATCCGATCCGCGGCACCGGTAAATACCTGTCGGGCTACATCGGCTGCTCCGACACACACCAGGGCCGTCAGGCAATCAGCGAAATAAACCAACTGCTGCGCACCCTTCCCCACGATCAACTGAACCAGTTGTACGCCGACTGGCTGGACCCCGCGATGCGAAGTGACTACCTCGAACAGGCCCGATCGTTCTTCGAGCAACAAGCGGCGCCATGAGCAAATCGCAGACAAAAGAAACCCCGAGAAGTGGGGAGACGACTCGGGGTTAAACGTGGCCTACATAAAGACCCGTAGCAGCAAGCGACAAGCACCGGAGCACAATGCTTGATCCTGCTGTTACCGGGTCTGACTGACAGGGATGCAGGAAGGTTCCCACAAAAAATATTTCATCTTTACAGCGCCGCACGTTTATCCAGCGCGGCGTTGCGCAATGCCGCGATCACACAGGGTTCCAGCCTTCCCTCCGCAATCAGAACGTCGCGGTGCAAGCCGTCAACGACATCGGTCAACTGGCGCTTGTCGGTCAGTTGCGCCTGATTGAATTCGCGTTCCACCACAATGGCGCCGTGACTGTTCTTCAAGGTCACCAGGCATTCGCCATGGGAACCGTTTGGAGACAACGAAACCTGATACGGGCTCAGAGCCTCACCGAGCAATAGACTGATACTTTCCATCTCGATCTCCACTCAATAGTCCGAAAACTGTGTGCCTGGGGCGTGTTCACAATAAATGACCACCGGCCCGAGAAGAAAGTTCTGCATACCGATCGCTCCGCTCCTGGAGTCACCGGTCTGTCAGAGCATGCACGGCGAAGATGACAGAAAAATAACCGTCCCCGTCAAACCTGGAGAGTTGGCGAAGCGGCGCTCAGGTAACTGTCGAGCAAACCGCGCATCAGCACCGCCGACACCGGGGTTTGCAGGCGCCCCAGCAGCCGCAGGCGGTGTTCACACAGCAAAGGCTCTAGATCGTTCAGCAGGCTTGACGCGACCGCCCCCAGCAGGATCAACGCACGCGCCTCATGCCGTGTCGCCAGATGATGAATCAGCGCCAGGCCATCGCCACCCTTGAGTTGCGGATCGCAAATGGCGATATCGACCGCGCCGCGATGGCCCAGCGAAGACAGCGCAGAGGCCAGCGACGGCGCCGTCAGCACGTCATAGATGCCAATGGCATTGAGCATTTGATGCAATGCCATCAGCTGGAACGGATTGGGTTCAAGTATCAGGACTTTAAGCGAGCGCATAAGCGACCTCTGGAGGCGACAATCGCGGACTCTCACCGCAGTTGTTGTCACTCTAGGGCAGGCGTCCTAAGCCTCCCATCGGAAAAGTAGTCGCGTCTTATAGGACATTTCCCATCTTCATTGCAGACATCGACACCCGCTCTCTGTACGACGCAGGGTGATGTCCGTCCAGCCCCCCAAAAGTCCACGCAGTTTGCCGTCGGCGCTGTAGAACGGCACTGTCCACTGATAGACGTCGCGGGGACCACTCTTGAATTGCAATCGGCGCTTGCTGAAGCGCGACTTGCGGGTACGCAACTGCACCAGGAACTCGTCGTGCAGCATCAGCGCCGTAGCCTGCGGCAGCGCGTCAACCTCGATCAGCAACTTCCCCAGCACCTGATCCAGTCGAATCGACAAGGCCTCCTCATAGCTGCGATTGCACATGATCAGCCGCCCTTGCAGATCACGGACGAACACCGGGTCGGGCATGGAGTCGATCAGCGCGTGCTGAAACGCCAGTTGATCGCCCAGATCCTTTTCCGCCGCGCGACGCAGTTTGATCACGGCCGTCAGTCGCCGATTCCATATCAGGAAAAGCAGGCCAAACACGCCGAGTCCGCCCATGCCCCAGCAACCCCATTCGAGCATCTGCTGCCAGACCGACGGCACGGGCACCGGTGCAACACCCTCCAGCCATTTCAGGCGGATCGCCCGTAACTCCGCCGCAGGAAAAGCCTCAAGGGCCTTGTTGAGAATACTCAAGAGCACTGGCATGCCTTTGCGCACGGCCAGGTTATCCGCTTCCCATTTGCCTTCGACCAGACCGCCTACCTTGAGCAACCCCAAAGGATAAAGCTGCGCGCCGATTTCGTTCTCGATGGTGGCGTAAGCTTCACCGCTCTCGACCAGTGCCCGCGCCTCGGCGTAGGTCTTGACCGAGCGAATCTCGATCAACGGGAAGTCACGCCGGATCATGTCTTCCAGCGCATGCCGGGCCGGCAGCACCAACACCCGTTGACTCAATTGCTCAAAAGCCTCCAGTCGGGGCGCGTCGGCGCGGCCGACAAACACCCAGCCCGCACCACCAAATGCATGGCTGTAATCCAGAAACGCCTTGCGCTCCTCGCTCATGGCCAGGGTCGTACTGATATCCGCCGATCCGCTTTCCAGACGTTCGAGCATGTGATCGGTGGAAAACGACTCCTGATGCACAAACCGCAACCCGGTCATCGCCGTCACGCGCTTGAGTACATCATTATTCAAGCCGCTCCACTGCCCGTGCTCATCCTGGAACAGATACAACGGGTACTGCAACGACGTCACCTTCACCTCGGGGTTGTCTCGAATCCACTGACGCTCGTGCGCAGCCAGTTCGATGGGCTGGACCCTGGAAGTCGCGGCATCGTCATGCAGCGCCAGTTGCGCCGCCTCGCTGCTGCGCATCAAAGCCAGTAATCCGAACAAGAACAGCCCACTCAGTGCCGGTTTCAAACCTCTATAAAACAGCATTGCCACTTCCTTCGTGATCGACTCACCCGTCCTTCGTGGGTGAAAACCCGCACAGTGTGGCAGCAGAAACAAAAAAGCCCGTCAGGAGACGGGCTTCAAAATGTGACAGCTTTTACCGGATTAAAGCGGCTTGCCGCGGTTGCCATGCTGGCTGACAAAGGCTTGCACGGCTTTCAGCTCGTTTGGCAAAACGGTGCAACGCTCGTTTCGCTCAAACAAATCAGAAAGATGTGCAGGTAGCTCGAGCGCTTTTCCTACACCGGCTTTCTCTACCGCATCCGGGAATTTCACCGGATGTGCGGTGCCGAGAATCACCATCGGGATATCGAGGCTACGACGGCACTCGCGCGCGGCCTTGACGCCGATCGCGGTATGCGGATCCAGCACTTCACCGGTCTGCTCGTAGACTTCGGCGATGGTTTCGCAGGTTTGCGCGTCGTCCACGGCCAGCGAGTCGAACAGCTTGCGGGCTTCGGTCCAGCGTTCTTGCTCGACGCTGAAACCGCCACCCTGCCTGAACGTGTCCATCAGGCCGGCGATGGCCGCGCCGTTGCGACCGTGCAGGTCGAACAGCAGGCGTTCGAAGTTCGACGACACCATGATGTCCATCGACGGCGACAGCGTGGCGTGCAGGGTTTCCTTGACGTACTGATTGCCGCTCATGAAGCGGTGCAGGATGTCGTTGCGGTTGGTGGCGACGATCAACTGGTTGATCGGCAGGCCCATGTTGCGCGCCAGGTAACCGGCGAAGATGTCGCCAAAGTTGCCGGTCGGCACCGAGAACGACACCGAACGCGCCGGACCGCCCAACTGCAGGGCCGCGTGGAAGTAGTAGACGATCTGGGCCATGATCCGCGCCCAGTTGATCGAGTTCACCGCCACCAGACGCGTGCCTTTGAGGAAGCTCTGGTCGGCGAAGCTCGCCTTGACCATTTCCTGGCAGTCATCGAAGTTGCCTTCGATGGCGATGTTGTGGATGTTCTCGCCGAAGATGGTGGTCATCTGGCGACGCTGCACTTCGGACACACGGTTGTGCGGGTGCAGGATGAAGATGTCGACGTTTTCGCAGTGCTTGCAGCCTTCGATGGCCGCCGAGCCGGTGTCACCCGAGGTGGCGCCGACGATGACCACGCGCTCACCGCGTTTTTCCAGCACGTAGTCGAGCAGACGGCCGAGCAGTTGCAGAGCGAAGTCCTTGAACGCCAAAGTCGGGCCGTGGAACAACTCCAGCACCCATTCGTTGCCGTTCAGCTGACGCAGCGGTGCCACGGCGCTGTGGGCGAACACACCGTAGGTTTCTTCAAGGATCTTTTTGAAGTCGGCATCCGGAATGCTGCCGGTAACGAACGGACGCATCACCCGGAAGGCCAGTTCGTGATACGGCAGGCCGGCCCACGAAGCGATTTCTTCCTGAGTGAAACGTGGCAGGTTTTCCGGAACGTACAGACCGCCGTCGGTGGCGAGACCGGCCAGCAGGACGTCTTCGAAATTCAGGGCCGGTGCCTGGCCGCGGGTACTGATATAACGCATGATTTCAAACCTTCGGTTTGAGCTTCAAGCTACGAGCTACAAGCTGCAAGTAAAAGCCAGACCGCTTTTCTCTTGCCGCTTGCAGCGCGAAGCTTGCAGCTGCTTCTGTTTAGTTCAGGTGCTCGACGCGGATCCGGACAACCGGACCATTCACGCCGGCCAGGGCTTCGAGGGCGGCGATCGCATCGTTGATACGTTGCTCGACCACGCGGTGGGTCAGCAGGATCATCGGCACCAGACCGTCATGCTCTTCGACTTCCTTCTGCATGATCGACTCGATGTTGATGCCGCGCTCCGAGAGGATGCTCGCCACCTGAGCCAGTACGCCGGGATGGTCCTTGGCCTGGATGCGCAGGTAGTACGCGCTTTCGCAGGATTCGATCGGCAGGATCGGATGGGCCGACAGCGAATCCGGCTGGAAGGCCAGGTGCGGCACGCGGTTTTCCGGGTCGGAAGTCATGGCGCGAACCACGTCCACCAGATCGGCGATCACCGACGAGGCGGTTGGCTCCATGCCGGCGCCCGCGCCGTAGAACAGCGTCGAACCAGCCGCATCACCGTTGACCATCACCGCGTTCATCACGCCGTTGACGTTGGCGATCAGGCGATCGGCCGGGATCAGCGTCGGGTGCACGCGCAACTCGATGCCGGCGGCAGTGCTGCGCGCCACGCCGAGGTGCTTGATGCGGTAGCCCAGCGCTTCGGCGTAGTTGACGTCGGCGGTGGTCAGCTTGGTGATGCCTTCGGTGTAAGCCTTGTCGAATTGCAGCGGAATGCCGAACGCGATCGAGGCCAGAATCGTCAGTTTGTGCGCGGCGTCGATGCCTTCAACGTCGAAGGTCGGATCGACTTCGGCGTAACCCAGTGCCTGGGCTTCGGCCAGCACGTCTTCGAAGGTACGGCCCTTCTCGCGCATTTCGGTGAGGATGAAGTTACCGGTGCCGTTGATGATCCCGGCCACCCAGTTGATGCGGTTGGCGGACAAGCCTTCACGGATCGCCTTGATCACCGGAATACCACCGGCCACGGCCGCTTCGAATGCGACGATTACGCCTTTCTCGCGAGCCTTGGCGAAAATTTCATTACCGTGAACGGCAATCAGAGCCTTGTTCGCGGTGACCACATGCTTGCCATTCTCGATGGCCTTGAGTACCAGCTCGCGGGCGACGGTGTAGCCGCCCATCAGCTCTATGACGATGTCGATCTCAGGGTTCGTGGCCACTTCGAAGACATCGTTGGTAATCGCAATACCGGTCGTCTGGAACTGAGGCTTTGGCGTGCGCATGGCAATTTGTGCCACTTCGATCCCACGCCCGGCACGACGAGCAATTTCCTCGGCGTTGCGCTGAAGTACGTTGAAGGTACCGCCACCGACGGTCCCTAACCCACAGATGCCTACTTTGACCGGATTCACTGTGAACTCCCCATAAAACGGCCGACGCGGGGTCGGCCGGAAAACAACCGCGTGCTCGCGGCTCTCTATTGATGGTCCGGCGATGCAGCTGCCGGACCATGATCGTCACGGCTGACCGTGACGATGCGAATCACTTCGCGCCCAGCGCCAGTTTGGCGACTTGTGGCGCAGGCTGGTAGCCCGGAATCACTTGTCCGTCAGCCAAAACGATGGCCGGTGTGCCGTTCACGCCGATCGACTGACCTAGGGCGAACTGCTTGGAAACCGGGTTATCGCACTTGGCGGCCTTGATTTCCTTGCCATCGACCATTTTGTCCATGGCAGCTTTCTTGTCTTTCGAGCACCACACGGCTTGCAGTTGCTCGTCACCCGGCGAACCGAGGCCCTGACGCGGGAACGCCACATAGCGCACTTCGATGCCACGCTTGTTCAGCTCAGGCACTTCGGCGTGCAGCTTGTGGCAGTAAGGGCAGGTGGTGTCGGTGAACACGGTGATGTGCGATTTGGTTTCGCCGATCGCCGGGTAGACCACGGTTTCGGCAACCGGAATGGCGTTGACCAGTTTGGAGACGCCCAGGCGTTCGGTTTTCTCGGTCAGGTTGACCGGTTTGCCGTCCTTGAGCTGGAACAGGTAACCCTGAACGATGTACTGGCCATCGGCGCTGGCGTAGAGCACGCGGCTGCCCTTGAGCTTGACTTCGTACATGCCCGGCAACGGGCTGGCGCTGATGCTTTCTACCGGAACCTCGAGTTCGAGTTTTTCCAGGCTTTGACGAATGGCTTTGTCGGCCGCGTCATCGGCGACGGCAAAGGTGCTGACCAACGCAATGGCTGCGGCGGCGAAAATCTGGGTCAGACGCATGAGAACTCCTGAAGGCGGACAAATGGAACGATCAGAACGCCCGTGCCGGAACACCGGGTCATAACCGTCCATCGTGCAAACCGGCAAAGCCTAACACATAAGGTCACGGTGGCCGAATGCGCCTGTCGCCATAGATTTTGAGAGCACTGAAGAACCTGTAGGAGTGAGCCTGCTCGCGATAGCGGTCCTTCATTCAGCAGTGTGTTTTCAGGAATCTCGCTATCGCGAGCAGGCTCGCTCCCACAGGAATTTTTGTTCAGCCGCGCGGGTGGTGTTTGGCGTGCAGATCCTGCAATCGAGCGCGGGCGACGTGGGTGTAGATCTGTGTAGTAGAGAGGTCGCTGTGGCCGAGCAACATCTGCACCACGCGCAAATCCGCGCCATGGTTGAGCAAGTGCGTGGCAAACGCATGGCGCAAGGTGTGCGGCGACAGCGACTTGCCGATCCCGGCGACCTTGGCCTGGTGCTTGATCCGGTGCCAGAAGGTCTGACGGGTCATCTGCTCGCCACGCTGACTGGGAAACAGTACATCGCTGGGGCGGCCACCGAGCAATTCGCTACGACCGTCACGCATATAGCGCTCGACCCAGACGATCGCCTCTTCGCCCATGGGCACCAGCCGTTCCTTGCTGCCCTTGCCCATCACCCGCAACACACCTTGACGCAGGTTGACCTGCTCCAGCGTCAGGCTGACCAGTTCTGTCACGCGCAAACCACAGGCATACAACACTTCGAGCATGGCGCGGTCTCGCTGACCGATGGCTTCGCTCAGGTCCGGCGCTTTGAGCAACGCCTCGACGTCGGCTTCCGACAGCGATTTGGGCAGAGGCCTACCGAGTTGCGGCATGTCGACGCGCAATGTCGGGTCGACGCTGATCATCTTTTCCCGCAGCAAATAGCGATAAAAGCCACGCACCCCGGAAAGAAATCTGGCAGTGGAGCGCGGTTTGTAGTTCTGCTCCAGACGCCAGGACAAGTGATCGAGGATCAATTCACGACCGGCATTGATCAGCTCAAGGTTCTTCTCCTGCAACCAGCCATTGAACAACGCCAGATCACTGCGATAAGCGCCACGGGTGTTCTCGGACAGGCCTTTCTCCAGCCATAACGCGTCGAGGAATTGGTCAATCAGCGGGTGGTCGATGGCAGGCATGGGCGCTCAAGTCACACAGCCTTAAGACTGTGCGCAAATGTAGAGTGAACTGTAGGAATGGGCGCTAGTCTTTCATAGCCCGCTAATTCAAGGAACAGGGAGCATCAATGAACGAGCAGCAAATTCTCTTGGCATTTGGCGGGATCGGCGCAGCCGCGCTGGGTTGCCAATGGCTGGCCTGGCGCCTGAAGCTGCCGGCCATTCTGTTTCTGTTGTTGACGGGGATTCTGGTCGGCCCGGTATTGGGCTGGCTGGATCCGCAGGAAATGTTTGGCCCATTGCTGATGCCGCTGGTGTCGCTTGCCGTAGCGCTGATTCTGTTCGAGGGCAGCCTGACGCTGCACCTGTCGGAGTGGAAGGAGATCGGCAGCGTCGTCCATCGACTGGTGACCATTGGGGCGATCTCGACTTGGGTTGTGATCGCGGTGGCGACTCACTTTCTACTGGGCTTCGACTGGATGCTGGCCATCCTGTTCGGCAGCCTGACGCTGGTCACCGGTCCAACCGTGATCGTGCCGATGCTGAGAGTCGTGCGGCCGAAAGCCTCAATCGCCAGCATTTTGCGCTGGGAGGGCATCGTTATCGACCCGATCGGCGCCCTCCTCGCCGTGGTGGTTTACAGCTTCATCATTGCCAGCGCTGAAGGTCATGGCCTCAAGCAGAGCCTGTTCACCTTTGGTGGCGTGATCCTGTGCGGCGCGGTGTTCGGCATTGTCGGTGGCTGGCTGCTCGGCACCGTGATCCGCCGGCAATGGTTGCCGGAGTATCTGCATAACCTCGCCTCGCTGGCGGCGGTGCTGGGGATTTTCATTGCCGCCAACGAAGTGATGCATGAATCCGGCCTGCTGGCGGTAACGCTGATGGGCATGTGGCTGGCGAACATGAAAGGTGTGGATGTACGGCACATCCTGCACTTCAAGGAAAACCTCAGTGTGCTGCTGATTTCCGGGCTGTTCATCCTGTTGGCGGCGCGCCTCGATTTGTACGCGCTGATCGGACTGGGGCCGCTGGTGCTGATTCTGCTGTTGGTGATTCAACTGATCGCTCGACCGCTGAACGTGCTGCTCAGTACAGCGGGGTCCAGCCTGAGCTGGCGAGAGCGAGCGTTGCTGTGCTGGATTGCGCCACGCGGGATCGTTGCGGCGGCGGTTTCGGCGATTTTTGCGATTCGTCTGCATGAGGCGGGGCACGAGGGCGCATTGCTGCTGGTGCCGCTGACGTTTGCAGTGATCATCGGCACGGTTGTGCTGCAAAGCGCCACGGCACGACCGCTCGCGCGTCTGCTGAAGGTTGCAGAACCGGCGCCGAGTGGCTTCCTGATCGTCGGCGCCAACGGCCCTGCGCGGGAGCTGGGCAAATCGCTGCAGCAACTGGGTAGCCGTGTGCTGCTGACCGATTCGAGCTGGGAAAACATTCGTGCCGCACGCATGGAAGGGTTGCCGACGTACTTTGGCAATCCGGCCTCGCAGCATGCCGATGCGCATCTGGATCTGGTCGGGCTGGGGCATCTGCTGGCGCTGTCGCCGTCAGGTGAACTCAATACCTTGGCGGCAATGCGCTTTCGGCATGACTTCGGCCATCAGCGCCTGTTCGGTCTGGCCAGCGGCCATGAAAGCCGGCGCAGCGACAAACACCGCGCCAGCCTTGAGCATCGCGGCAATCAGTTGGGTAGCGAGGCATTCACCTACGCGAAGCTGGCCAGCCAGATGGGCCAGGGCGCCGAGTTGTACAGCACGACATTGACGGATGGCTTCGGCTGGGAGGATTACCGCGCGCTGCATGGTAATCGTGCGACCTTGCTGTTCATGCGCGATGACAGCGGCTGGGTGCATGTGGTGACGCCGGAGACTGCTTTGAAACCGGGATCCGGGTGGACGCTTTTGGCGTTGATTCAGCCGGAGGCCAGCGGCGCCTGAGCTGACGACTGCGAGCAAGCTCGCTCCCACAGGTTCTGTGCCGGACACAAATGGTGTGTTCACCCCGATCACTGTGGGAGCGAGCTTGCTCGCGAATGGCGCGACTCGATATCAGATCATGCAGCAAACCCCGGCAGCACCGGCACCGGCCGCTTGTCATCATCAATGGCGACAAAACTGAATTGCCCGTGGATCGCCTTCTCACGCCCATCACAGCTCATGCTCTCGACGAACACTTCCACCTCGACCTTGAGGCTGGTATTGCCGACCTTGATCACCTTGCCGACCAGCTCGACGATGGAACCGGCCGGGATCGCATGATTGAAGTCGATGCGATCGGTGGACACGGTCACCAGCGGCAGGCGGCAGAAGCGTGTGGCAGTGATGAACGACACTTCGTCCATCCATGCCAGCGCTGTGCCGCCGAACAGGGTGTTGTGGTGGTTGGTGGTCGGCGGGAAGACGGCTTTGGTTACGCGGGTCACCGAGAGTTCGGTGCGGCGTTCGATTTCCTGGTCGCGGGTGGTCATGGTTCTGGCCTGAAACGAAAGTACGGTGAATAAATTGCAGGCAACAAAAAAGCAGCCCGTAGGCTGCTTTTTTCTGCATCGGAAGCTGGGCTTAAGCCAGTTTTTCCTTGATGCGAGCTGCTTTACCCGACAGATCGCGCAGGTAGTACAGCTTGGCTTTACGTACGTCACCGCGACGTTTAACAGCCATGCTGTCGATCTGCGGGGAGTAGGTCTGGAAAGTACGTTCTACGCCAACACCGTTGGAGATTTTACGAACGGTGAACGCACTGTTCACGCCGCGGTTACGCTTGGCGATTACAACGCCTTCGAACGCTTGCAGACGGGAACGATCGCCTTCCTTCACTTTCACCTGAACGACAATAGTGTCGCCTGGGGCGAAGGTAGGGATTTCTTTGGTCATCTGCTCTGCTTCGAGTGCAAGGATGATTTTGTTGGTCATGCTGTGCTCCTAAGGTAAATCGTTCGATCTACCATCGATACGTTGTTAACTATCGTCCCGCTCGCGGATGTATTCCTCGAGCAGCTTCTTCTCTTCTCCAGAAAGCGAGCGGCTTTCCAGAAGATCGGCGCGTCGTTCAAAGGTCCTACCAAGGGACTGCTGTAAACGCCAACGCCGGATATGCGCGTGATTGCCACTCAGCAACACGTCGGGAACACGCTGATCCGCATACACCTCAGGTCGGGTGTAGTGCGGGCAATCCAGCAGACCATCCGTAAAGGAATCTTCCTCAGCGGAATCCGCATGCCCTAAAGCTCCAGGCAGCAGTCGTGTAACCGCATCGATCAGGACCATGGCCGGCAGCTCACCGCCAGACAGTACATAGTCGCCAATCGACCACTCTTCATCGACATGAGCCTCAATAAAGCGCTCGTCAATGCCTTCATAGCGGCCGGCAATCAGGATCAATGCATCCGATTGTGCCAGCTCGCGTACCGCCGACTGAGTCAGTTGACGGCCTTGGGGGGACAGGTAAATCACCTTCGCCGCCTCCCCGGCTGCTGCTTTGGCCTGAACCAGAGCATCTTCCAGGGGCTTGATCTTCATCACCATGCCCGGACCACCGCCAAACGGGCGATCGTCCACAGTGTGATGCCGATCCGTCGTGTAATCTCGCGGATTCCAACAGGTCAGCTGCAAGAGCCCCTGTTTGACCGCACGACTGGTGATGCCGTAGTCGCCGATGGCGGAAAACATCTCGGGAAACAAACTGATCACTTCTACGCGCAAATTAGCCACGTTTAGAAGTCCGCGTCCCAATCCACCTTCATCTCGCCCGCGGCCAGGTCGACAGCCAACACGCATTGCTCCGTATAGGGCAACAGGCGTTCGCGATCATCCAGGCTGCCAGCGCAAGGCTTGACGACCATTACATCATTGGCGCCGGTTTCCAGAAGATGATCGATTTTCCCGAGCAATTGCCCAAGCGTGTCGATGACCTTCAGACCTTCCAGCTGGTACCAGTAGTACTCGCCTTCGGTCAATTCAGCGAACAGATTGCGCGGCACGCAGATCTCATAACCGGCCAGAAGACGAGCTTCTTCACGATCATCAAGACCCTTGAGCTTTGCGACCAGGAACTTGTCGTTCCCGCGTCCACTGACCAGCTCGACCTGTTTCACATTGCCTTCGCGCTTGAGCGTCCAGGTTTTGTACTGCAACAGGTTTTCAGTCGGATCAGTAAAGGAATAAACCTTCACTTCGCCGCGAACGCCATGAACAGAATAAATTTTGCCAATAACGATCAAATCATCGGCAACAGCAGGCGTCGCGTTCATATTGCTCAGGCCGCAGCCTTGGCAGATTCCTTCAACAACTGAGCAACGCGCTCAGAAGGTTGTGCACCAACGCTCAGCCAGTAGGCTACGCGCTCTTGGTTCACGGACAAACGGGTTTCCTGACCACGGGCAACAGGGTTGAAGAAACCAACCTGTTCTTTGTGGGAGCCGTCACGCGGGTTACGCGAGTCGGTTACGGTCAGGTGGTAAAACGGGCGCTTTTTGGAGCCGCCAAGGGCAAGACGGATTGTTAGCATGTGAACATCGTTCCTGTAGTCGGTGCTGCAAATCTAAATGCACAGCGGGCATGGGTGCCCGAAAGGCCGCATATTCTAAGGAATATCCGGACTTTTGCAAATGACTTTTTCCGGCGCCTATGGCATGCCGTGCAGATCTGCATATAGAGCCGTCGATGAAAACGGCCAGTCAGCTCCCGCCGAGTGCGGGTTTGCTGTTGATCCCGCATCCTTGCGGGGCCTGCGCCGGTGCGACGACCGGCGAGATTCCAGTATCCCGTCTCACCCATTTCACTCACTTTTGGCGAGTGAAATGGATGAGACGGGACACCTTACATTTTTGGCATGCCGCCGCCGGGCAACATTCCGCCCATGCCGCGCATCATTTTCGCCATACCGCCCTTGGCGGAGAATTTCTTCATCATCTTCTGCATCTGCTTGTGCTGCTTGATCAAGCGACCGATGTCCTGCACCTGGGTGCCGGAACCCATGGCGATCCGACGCTTGCGCGAACCGCTGATCAGCTCAGGGTCGCGGCGCTCGGCCGGGGTCATGGAATTGATGATGGCTTCCATCTGCTTGAACTGCTTCTCTGCGGCGTTCTGGGCATTGCCCATCTGCGACAGGTTGACGCCGCCGATGCTCGGCAGTTTGTCCATGAGCCCGCCGAGGCCGCCCATGTTCTTCATTTGTTGCAGCTGATCGCGGAAGTCTTCGAGGTCGAAGCCCTTGCCCTTCTTCAGCTTCTTGGCCAGTTTGTCGGCCTTGTCCTTGTCGAGGGTCGCTTCGGCCTGTTCGATCAGGCTGAGCACGTCACCCATGCCGAGGATCCGCGAGGCGATACGCTCAGGGTGGAACGGATCGAGCGCTTCGCTCTTCTCGCCCATACCGATGAACTTGATCGGTTTGCCGGTGATGGCGCGTACCGACAGGGCGGCACCGCCACGGGCGTCGCCGTCGACCTTGGTCAGGATCACACCGGTCAGCGGCAGTGCATCACCGAAGGCCTTGGCCGTGTTGGCCGCATCCTGACCGGTCATGGCGTCAACCACGAACAGGGTTTCGACCGGGTTGATCGCGGCGTGCAACGCCTTGATCTCGCCCATCATCTCTTCGTCGATGTGCAGACGACCGGCGGTATCGACGATGACCACGTCGATGAATTTCAGTTTTGCTTCTTTAATAGCTGCGGTGGCGATGTCGACCGGCTTCTGGCTCAGATCGGACGGGAAGAACGTCACGCCGATGTCGTTGGCCAGGGTTTCCAGCTGTTTAATCGCCGCAGGACGGTAAACGTCCGCCGACACGACCATGACCGACTTCTTCTTGCGCTCTTTAAGGAAGCGCGCGAGTTTGCCGGCGGTGGTGGTTTTACCCGCACCTTGCAGACCTGCCATCAGAATGACGGCAGGTGGCACAGCGCTCAGGTTCAAATCTTCGTTGGCTGCGCCCATCAGGCTTTCGAGCTCGGCCTGGACGATCTTCACGAACGCCTGGCCCGGCGTCAGGCTGCGCGACACCTCGGTGCCGACAGCGCGCTCCTTGACCGAATTGACGAAGTCCTTGACCACCGGCAGGGCGACGTCGGCTTCGAGCAACGCCATGCGCACTTCACGCAGGGTGTCTTTGATGTTGTCCTCGGTCAGCTTCGCCTTGCCGGTGACATGGCGCAGCGTCTGCGAGAGACGGTCGGTTAAGTTTTCAAACATTGCGCGATCCTTTCAGGCCCTGTGTAGACCGGGATAATGGCGGCCCAGACCGGAATCAACATGTGCTCGGCGAGCCTGCGGCGTGGGCAGGTCGCGGATTATAGCGAAGACTGCGGCTGGCGGACACCTCGCTGTCAGCTTCCTGAGTCTTTCGTGCCATGGCGGTTCTATGCCAAACTCAGCCCCTTTCGGGCCTGCCTAACAGGATTTATGCTCCCCTTGTCACCCAGTTTATTGACCACTCTCGCCGCCGCCCTTCTATATGCCGCTGCGACCCTTTATCAGAGCACTCGTCTGGCCACTGGTGCCAAGGCGAACAAGCGCCTGCTGGTTAGCCTCGGCGCTCTCGCCGTGGTGGCCCACGCTGCCAGCCTGCTCACGCATCTACTGACCCCGATCGGTCTGGGCCTGGACTTCTTCAGCGCCTCGAGCCTGATTGCCGCGGCAGTGATCGCGCTGACACTGATTGCCTGCTCGCGAATCCCGGTGGAAAACCTGCTGGTGCTGCTATTTCCGCTGGGCGCGATCACGGTGCTGCTGGCGCAGTTCGCGCCGACCGGCACGGTGCAGATCATCGACGAAGAGCCGGGCATCCTCGCGCACATTCTGTTGTCGATCCTCGCCTACGGCATGTTCACCATCGCGGTGTTCCAGGCCTTGCTGCTGCTGGTGCAAGACCACCAGCTCAAACACAAGCACCCGTCCGGGCTGATCAAGAATTTCCCGCCGCTGCAAACCATGGAAAGCCTGCTGTTCGGCTTCCTCTGGGCCGGCTGGACACTGCTGTCGCTGTCGCTGATTTCCGGCTGGCTGTTCGTCGAGAACCTGTTCGCCCAGCATCTGGTGCACAAGACCCTGCTGGCGTGCCTCGCCTGGATCGTCTTCAGCGTGTTGTTGTGGGGCCGCAATCGTCTCGGCTGGCGCGGTCACAAGGCGATTCGCTGGACCCTCGCCGGTTTCTGCCTGCTGATGTTGGCGTATTTCGGCAGCAAACTGGTTCGTGAATACATCCTGCACATCTGACGGGCGGCATAAATGGACGGTTTGCCCCTAGGGCCGATGCTCGCGGTATTTGTCCTGCTGATTTTATGGTCGGGGCTGTTTACCGCCGTCGAAATCGCGCAGCAGCACCTGCTCGCGCAACGCATCGCCTCGCGCGCCAGCGATAAGCCGCTGGCGAAGCTGAGCTTCCCGCTCGACAGCCTTATTCTCTGCAACACCCTGTGCCGCGCTCTCGCGGTCGTCATCGCGACACTGCTGGCGATTTTCCTCTGCGAAGAAAACGGCCCATGGGCTGCGTGCCTCGGTGCCGGCGCCATTCTGCTGGTGTTTGCCGATTACTTCCCGCGTACCGTCGCTCAACGTTATCCCGACGCGGTGCTGGCGTTCGGCAACACCTTGCTGGCCGTGCCGCTGAAAATCATTTACCCGTTTGCCTGGCTGTTCAGCCGTATCAGCGGTTTGCTGATGAGTCCGTTTGCTCGCAAAGTTCAGGTCGTGCAGCAAAGCGAAGATGACTCGCCTGCCGATCGTTACGAGGATCCAGAGCATCCAGTGCGCGCGCACCCGGTCTCAGGCATTCATGCGCTGGACAATATTACGGTCAACGACATTCTGGTGCCGCGCAGTGACGTCGACGGCATCAACCTCGATGACTCGATCGAAGAAATCATCGAACAACTGCGGCATAACAAGCGCACACGCCTGCCGGTGTTCCATAGCGACATCAATCAGGTTGAAGCGGTGCTCAACACCCGGCAGATCCGGCACCTGCTGAACAACGGCGATCTGTCGCGCGAAGCGCTGCTGGCCGCCAGTTACGAACCGTACTTCGTGCCGGAAAGCACGCCGCTGCAACTGCAACTGCTGAACTTCCACAAGCAACAACGCCGCCTCGGCATGGTGGTCGACGAGTACGGCGAAGTGCTTGGCATCGTCACTCTGGAAGACATTCTCGAAGAAATAGTCGGCGAGTTTGAAAGCGAGCACAGCCTGGATAATCCGCATATTCATCCGCAGGGCGATGGCCGCATGGTCATTGACGGCGCCGCGTCGATCCGCGAGCTGAACAAGTGCCTGGGTTGGCATTTGCCGAGCGATGGGCCGAAAACGCTGAATGGGCTGGTGACTGAAGCATTGGAGACGATTCCGGAAAGTGCCGTTTGCTTGAAGATCGGGCGTTATCGGCTGGAGATTCTTGAGACTGAAGAGAACCGGGTTAGCAAAGTGCTGATTTGGCATACCTCTTCTGTGCCTGCTTTGGTGCCTGCCCGATAAAAATCAAAAGATCGCAGCCTTCGGCAGCTCCTACATTTGAAATGCGTTCCCATGTAGGAGCTGCCGCAGGCTGCGATCTTTGCTCTTGTTTGATTGTTAGCCTCCTTCCTATAATCGAAACGCTTATCCAAGCCCCCGCCAAACCTTGTGCTTACCCCGCACCCAACAGGTTTCGGCCATTTCTGTTGTACTCCGGCGACTGTTCCTACCTGAAACAGCGACCGCGCCTCATCCCACATCCCTGGGTGCTCGACCATAATAATTCGCTCCAATGGAGCTCATGACTGTCAGGGATCACCGCATGACGACCAGTACCGCTTACAGCGCCACCGCGCCTGCCCAACCGACCAACTCCGCCACCCGCGTGGCCACGGCAAGTTTTATCGGCACGGCCATCGAGTTCTACGACTTCTATGTTTACGCCACCGCCGCCGCTTTGGTGATCGGGCCGGTGTTCTTTCCACAGACCTCTGGCACCGCGCAGATGCTGTCGGCGTTCCTGACCTTCGGCATTGCCTTCCTCGCCCGACCGCTGGGTTCGGCGTTGTTCGGCCACTTCGGTGACCGTATCGGGCGCAAGTCGACGCTGGTTGCCTCGCTGCTGTTGATGGGCGTGTGTACGACACTGATCGGCGTGCTGCCGGGTTACGCCACCATCGGTGCCTGGGCACCGATTCTGCTGTGCGTGCTGCGCTTCGGACAGGGCCTGGGATTGGGCGGTGAATGGGGTGGCGCGGCATTGCTGGCCACGGAAAACGCGCCGAAAGGCAAACGTGCGTGGTTCGGCATGTTTCCGCAGCTCGGACCTTCGATCGGCTTTCTCGCCGCGAACGGTTTGTTCCTGACCCTGGCGATGACGCTCACGGACGAGCAGTTCCGCAGCTGGGGCTGGCGGATTCCGTTTCTGCTCAGCGCAGCGCTGGTAATGGTCGGCCTGTATGTACGCCTGAAACTCCATGAAACTCCGGTGTTCGCCAATGCCATCGCTCGCCAGGAGCGGGTGAAAATACCGCTGGTCGAGCTGTTCAGTCAGTACTGGGCACCGACATTGCTGGGCGCGGCGGCGATGGTGGTCTGTTATGCGCTGTTCTATATCTCGACGGTGTTCTCCCTGAGTTACGGGGTTTCCACACTTGGCTATAGCCGCGAAACCTTCCTCGGGCTGCTGTGCTTTGCCGTGCTGTTCATGGCTGCCGCGACACCTTTGTCAGCCTGGGCCAGCGACCGTTACGGGCGCAAACCGGTGCTGATCATCGGTGGCGTGCTGGCGATTCTGTCCGGGTTCCTGATGGAGCCGTTGCTGACTCAGGGTTCGACCTGGGGCGTGGCGCTGTTTCTGTGCATCGAGCTGTTCTTGATGGGCGTAACGTTTGCGCCGATGGGGGCACTGTTGCCTGAGCTGTTTCCGACCCATGTGCGTTATACCGGCGCGTCGGCGGCGTATAACCTGGGCGGCATTGTCGGAGCCTCAGCGGCGCCATTCTTTGCGCAGAAACTGGTAGCGATGGGCGGTTTGAGTTATGTCGGCGGGTATGTGTCGGGGGCGGCGGTGCTGAGTTTGATTGCGGTGCTGTGCCTGAAGGAAACGAAGAATAACGACCTGAATCAGGTTGCCTGACAGAAGATCAAAAGTTTCGCGAGCAGGCTCGCTCCCACAGGGTTTTGGGGTTGGTCACAGATTCTGTGTTCACCCAACCCCATGTGGGAGCGAGCCTGCTCGCGATGGACGCGACTCGGTTTAGAGCTCGACCACAACAGCCTGAGCAGCGCGGGTCGCCTTGGCACGAGCAGCCTCGATCGACTCATCTCGCGCCAGCGCCACGCCCATGCGGCGCTGGCCATTCACTTCCGGCTTACCAAACAGACGCAACGCCGTATCCGGCTCGCTCAGGGCAGTGCCGAGGTTGGCGAATGCGGTCTGCGTCGACTGCCCTTCCACCAGAATCACCGCCGAAGCCGACGGCCCGAACTGACGGATCAGCGGCACCGGCAGGCCTAGAATTGCCCGAGCGTGCAGCGCGAACTGCGACAGATCCTGCGAAATCAAGGTCACCAGGCCGGTGTCATGCGGACGCGGCGAGACTTCACTGAACCACACCTGATCACCTTTGATGAACAGCTCAACGCCGAACAGACCACGGCCACCCAGCGCTTCAGTTACCGCTTTGGCAACGCGCTCGGATTCAGCCAGGGCAATCGGGCTCATGGCTTGCGGCTGCCAGGATTCCTGATAGTCGCCCTTCTCCTGACGGTGACCGACCGGCGCGCAGAACGTGGTGCCGCCGATGTGGCGCACGGTCAGCAGGGTGATCTCGTAATCGAAATCGATGAAACCTTCGATGATCACCCGGCCTTTGCCGGCGCGACCGCCCTCTTGCGCGTAATCCCATGCTTTCTGCACGTCATCAGCGCTACGCAGCAGGCTCTGGCCTTTGCCCGACGAACTCATGACTGGTTTGACGACGCATGGGAAGCCCAGGTCCTGAACGGCTTTGCTGTAGTCCTCGAAGGTGTCGGCAAAGTGGTACGGCGAGGTCGGCAGATCCAGCTCTTCAGCAGCCAGACGACGGATGCCTTCGCGATTCATGGTCAGTTGCGCAGCGCGCGCGGTCGGGATCACGGTGAAGCCTTCGGCTTCCAGTTCGACCAGCGTGGCGGTGGCGATCGCTTCGATTTCCGGCACGATGAAGTGCGGCTTCTCGGCTTCGATTACGGCACGCAGGGCCGCGCCGTCGAGCATGTTGATCACGTGACCGCGATGGGCAACCTGCATGGCTGGCGCATTGGCGTAGCGATCGACGGCAATCACTTCAACGCCCAGGCGTTGCAGCTCGATCACCACTTCCTTGCCCAACTCACCACAGCCACACAGCAATACGCGGGTCGCGGTTGGCGACAATGGAGTTCCGATACGGGTCATCTCAGGTCCTCAAAGAAGCGGATCATCGAGGAAAGCAACGCCAGACGCGCTTTCCATGGGGAGAAAGCGCGGCATTTTACATGAACCTGAGGCTTTGGCTTCAGCCGGCGACGGCCTGTTTGCGCTCGCGCCAGGCCATGATCAGCCAGACGGCAGTGACGCCGGCGAATTTCGAAGCCAGAGCGGTGATGATCACCGGCGGCGTCAACAGGTCGATCATGCCGAAGAAGATGAAGGTATCGAGCGGAATACTCAGCGCCGAACTGATCCACAAGCGGTCGCGCAGCGGCCGTTTGGTGATGCTGAACACCAGCCAGTCGATGATCTCGGACACCGCAAACGCCGTGGCACTGGCCAACGCGATCGACGGATCGGAGGTGACATAAGACAGCACCAGCGCCGCCAGCATTGCCACCAACGCACCGTGGCCGAAACGGGTTTGCACCATGTCGCGCAACACGAACACCAAGCCGCCCCAGGCCGACCAGATGATGTCCAGGTGTGGCGCGGTGGAGAAGGCGAAGTTGATCAGCACAACGCTGCTGATGTAGGCGATGAGGAAAATCATGGAGGTGACCTGTCAGATTGGCGCACAGATTACTGGACCCGCAGATCAAGAGCCACCCCCTCACCCCAGCCCTCTCCCCCAGGGGGCGAGGGGGAAAGGGAGCCGATCTCCAAGATGTTCAAGACCTGAGTTCGACGCGGTATTTTCAGGTCGGCGTGACTCGTCCAAACAACCCGGTCAGTCCCCTCTCCCTCTGGGAGAGGGTTAGGGTGAGGGCACCCTCAAGCCGATCACGATTTCGAAGGGATCATCCACACCAACCCACTCGCCTTCGCCCGCTCATGACACAACCCCAGCACCACGCGGCGCTCGTCATTGGTCATACGGCCCCAGCGGGTGATCTCCGCGACCGTACGCTGGCAGCCAGTACAAATGTCATCCTCATCCAGCGCACAAATATTCACGCATGGCGAGGCGACCGGTCTTTCGGCTGTGTTCATTCTTCCTGCTCAACCAGATCGCGGGCATAACGCTGGGCGTTATGCACATAGTGGGCGGCGCTGGCTTCGAGCATCTTCTTCTGCGGCTCGGTCAGCTCGCGCACGACTTTGCCCGGCGAGCCCATCACCAGCGAACCATCCGGAATTTCCTTGCCTTCACCAATCAGCGAGTTGGCGCCAATGATGCAGTTCTTGCCGATCTTCGCGCCGTTGAGAATCACCGCGTTGATGCCGATCAGGCTGTAGTCGCCGACGGTGCAGCCGTGGAGCATGGCGTTGTGGCCGATGGTCACGCCGGTACCGATGGTCAGCGGATAGCCCATGTCGGTGTGCATCACCGTGCCATCCTGCACATTGCTGTTCTTGCCGATCAGGATCAGTTCGTTGTCGCCGCGCAACACGGCGTTGAACCAGACATTGGCGCCCTCTTCGAGTTTGACCTTGCCCACCAGTACGGCATTGGGGGCGACCCAGCTTTGTGGATGGGTCTCGACACGGGCGTCGCCCAAGCGGTATTTCATCTTGTTTTCCTCAGGGCTCACGGTGAATGGCCATTGTGCCGATGGCTCAGGTATTGATGCGTTCAAATATCAAGAAAGCTTTTCGGCGGTTGGTGCAGGCTGATCTTCGCGTCATAGAGCAGATTGATCAACTCGACGATCATGATCGCCGTCAGCCCCCAGATCTTGTACTCGCCAAAACGGTAGCTCGGCACGTACCAGCTGCGACCCTGATAGTCGATGCGGTGCGTGTGTTCACGGGGGTCTTTACGGAAGAATTCCAGCGGCACAGTGAACACCGCAGCAATCTCGGCATCGTTGGCCAGATACTCGACAAAATCGGGGATGACGCCGACATAAGGCGTGACCTTGATGCCGTGCAGGGAGATCAGCGGACTGAGCGGGCCGATGATTTCAACCAGGCCGGGGGGCAGGCCGATCTCTTCTTCAGCTTCGCGTAGCGCGGTGAAGATCAGGTCGGGGTCTTCCGGGTCGCGACGGCCACCGGGGAACGCGACTTCGCCGCCGTGGGTCGAGAGCCCGCTGGCGCGCAGGGTCAGTACCAGTTCCGGCTCGTCACTGCGGGTGATCGGCACCAGAACGGCGGCCTCGGGGAAACGGGTGTCGGTCTCCAGCGTGCGCGGTGTGTGGTTGCTAACCCTATGCAGTAGCTCGTCCAGCATGAGTGTTCTCGATCTGTGCCTTACTCTGCATCATGCACCAATCGTTGCAAGCGCCCAAGCCCCCGAAACCCGACGTGTCGCGAAACGACAACTTGCCGACCGGCACCGCTGCACGCCAAGATAGGCGCAGCATTCAGGAAGCCCAGCATGAAATTTTGCAGCCACTGCGGTAACCCGGTCACCCAGCGCATTCCCGAAGGCGATTCGCGGCTGCGATTTGTCTGTGACAGCTGTCAGACCATTCACTATCAAAACCCCAATATCGTCGCCGGTTGCGTGCCGACCTGGGGCACGAAAGTGTTGCTCTGCCGCCGCGCCATCGAGCCGCGTCTCGGCTACTGGACCTTGCCCGCCGGCTTCATGGAGAACGGCGAGACCATCGAGCAGGCCGCCGTACGCGAAACCGCCGAAGAAGCCTGCGCCCGGGTGCGCAACCTGAGTATCTACACGCTGATCGACGTACCGCACATCAGTCAGGTGCATGTGTTCTTCCGCGCCGAACTGGTCGACCTGGACTTTGCCGCCGGCCCCGAGAGCCTCGAAGTACAACTATTCGACGAAGCCGACATTCCCTGGGACGAGCTGGCTTTCCGCACGGTGGGGCGTACCTTAGAATGCTTCTTCGCTGATCGGCGTATCGAGACGTATCCGGTTCGGTCGGAATCGATTCCTCCGTTGGCGCAGCCGGTCATTATTTAATCAAGACATTGGCGTGATGGCCGACAAAAAGATCGCAGCCTTCGGCAGCGCCTACATGTACACATACATATAAAATGTTGGTTATCCGCGTCACTCCCTGGGGAATCGTTTCAATGCGCTGGTTGCTTGCCCTGTTTTGCCTGTCGTTCGTTACCGCCTCCCAAGCGTCATTCGTGACCACCGTGACGCCGTCGAATACCCCGCTCATCGAGAAAGTCCTGGTGCTCAAAGCGGCTCATCAACTGCAGTTGATCGCCGACGGCAAGCCGTTGAAGACCTATCGCATTTCCTTGGGCAAAGGCGCGAAGAAAGGCCCGAAGCTGATAGAGGGTGACAAGCGCACGCCGGAAGGTTTCTATTGGATCGACTGGCGCAAGACCAGCGACAAATTCAATCTGTCGATGCACATTTCCTATCCGAACATCAGCGATTCGGCCCGCGCCCGGCGTGAAGGCGTCGAGCCCGGCGGGATGATCATGATCCACGGCACGCCGGATTCGGAAGAGACCCCGGAAGACCTGTTCCACACCTTGGACTGGACTGACGGCTGCGTCGCCATGCGCAACGTTGATATGCGCGAAGTATGGAACCTGGTGCCGGACGGCACGATGGTCGAAATTCGCCCTTAACTTCCTCACGACCATTGGTCGGCATTAAAAAATAAATCAAAAAGATCGCAGCCTGCGGCAGCTCCTACAAGGGTGATACCACTCTCAACTGTAGGAGCTGCCGCAGGCTGCGATCTTTTGCTTTTCCTAGCCCACCACTAATACCACTTGAAACCAAACCCCCTGAATACCGCCAATTCATTAGACATGGCGTTGTTTCATCGCGTTGACATGGTATTCAAGTGGTATTAATTTCCGTTCCACAAGCGAGCCACAACAATCCTATACTCGCGACGGAAATGCCCTCCATGAACGACCTCCATCCCCTACGCCCGGACGACTCCCAGCCGACGCCGCTGTACCTGCAGCTAGCGCGCAATCTGGAAGCAGCGATTCATGCCGGGCAGTGGAAGTCCGAACAGGCGATGCCTTCGGAACGCAACCTCAGCGAGCAACTGGGCATCTCCCGTGTGACGGCACGCAAGGCACTGGAAGTCCTGCTCGATCAGGGCCTGATTCGTCGCCTGCAAGGTTCCGGCACTTTCATCACCCCTCGCCTCGAACAACCACTGTCACGCCTTTCGGGTTTCAGCGAGATGCTGCGCCTCAAGGGCTTCGTGCCCAGTTCGCAATGGCTGGAACGCGAAATCACCCTGCCGACCCACGAAGAACTGATCCGCCTCAGCCTGTCGCCGAACGACAAGGTCGCGCGCATGAAGCGTCTGCGCAAAGCCGATGACACGGTGATGGCCATCGAAATGAGCACCCTGCCCGCCTCGATCATGCCCAAGCCGCAATTGGTCGGCGATTCGCTCTACGAATACCTCGACGGCATCGGCAAGCCGATCGTCCGCGCCCTGCAGCACATCCAGGCGATCAACGCCTCTGACGAGTTCGCCGCACTGGTCGGCATCGCCCCCGGCACCGCGATGCTGCTGATGACCCGGGTCGGCTACCTCGAAGACAACACTCCGATTGAAGTCACCGACACCTATTGCCGCAACGACTACTACGACTTTGTTGCAGAGCTTCGTAGATAAAGAGCTGCGTCGATAAGCGCAGTCACAAGCGAGAACCAAAATGTCCGAAGACAACATCCTTACCGCCAGCGGCTGGATTCGCGGCCGGCTGGTCCACGAACACGGCAAAGTCGTGTCGATCGAAGGCGTGCCCTGCGATCCGGCCGACAATGACCTGCCGTATCTGCTGCCGGGCTTCATCGATCTGCACGTCCACGGCGGCGGTGGCAAAGACATCATGGAAGGCGCCAGCGCCTTCGAGACCATCACCAGAACCCACGTGCGTTTCGGCACCACCTCGCTGCTGGCCACCACCATGACCGCGCCGAGCGCCGAGATCTCCAGCGTCTTGAAAGAAGTCGGAGAGTTCTGCGAACAGCGTCCGCAAGGTGCCGCGCGAGTCCTCGGTGTACACCTCGAAGGCCCGTACATCAATCCGGGAAAACTCGGCGCGCAACCGAACTTCGCCCACACCGCGTTAATGGCCGAAGTCGAAGAATATCTGGCACTGGCGCCGATCCGGGTGATCACCATCGCCCCGGAAATCGCCGGCCACGACGGTTTGATCCGTGAGCTGAGCAGCCGTGGCATCCGCATGCAGATCGGCCACACGCTCGGCAGTTACGAGGAAGGCGTTGCCGCCCTCGATGCCGGCGCGACCAGTTTCACCCACCTCTACAACGCCATGAGCCCGCTGCATCACCGCGAGCCGGGCATCGTCGGCGCCGCACTGGCCCACGCCAAATTCGCCGAGCTGATTCCGGATTTGCTGCACGTGCATCCCGGTGCGATCCGCGTGGCCTTGCGTTCGATCCCGTGCCTGTATTGCGTCACCGATTCGACCGCCGCCGCTGGCATGCCCGACGGTGAATACAAGCTCGGCAGCCACACCGTGACCAAATGCCTGGGCGGCGTACGCCTGCCCGACGGCACGTTGGCCGGCAGCACCCTGACCATGGATCAGGCCCTGCGCAACCTGGTGAAGATCGGTTTGCCGATCGCCGAGGCCTCGCAGCGCCTGTCGCAATTTCCCGCCGACTACCTCGGCATAAACGAACGCGGGCGCCTGCAACCAGGGGCCTGGGCCGACTGCGTGCGGCTGGATCGCTCACTCACACTGACCGCCGTCATGGTCGAAGGAGAAGACATTGACTTCAAAAATGCTTGAGGAGGCGCTGTCCTCGTTCGAGGCCGTGCAAGCCCAACTGCAACAGCTCGACCCGCAAATGATCGAAATTGCCGGGCGCCTGCGCCGTCAGCCGCCGCAAGTGGCAATGACTGTGGCTCGCGGCAGCTCCGACCACGCGGCGAGCTACTTCGCCTACTTGACCATGCAGCAACTCGGCGTACCGGTGGCGTCGTTGCCAATGTCGGTGGTGACCATGCAGCAGGCGCCGTTGAAAGTCAGCGGTCAGGTGGCGTTCGCCTTTTCGCAATCGGGGCAGAGCCCGGACCTGGTCAACAGCCTGCGCCTGTTGCGCAAGCGTGGCGCGCTCAGTGTGTCGATGGTCAACGCCGCCGATTCGCCATTGGAAGCCGCGTGTGAATTCAGCGTTCCCCTGCTCGCCGGGACTGAAAGCAGCGTCGCCGCGACCAAAAGTTTTATCGCCACCCTCAGCGCCAGCGCCCGTTTGATCGCGCACTGGAAAGAGGACAGCGAATTGCTCGAAGCCGGCAACGCCCTGCCCGAAGGCCTGCGCGAAGCCGCCAAACAGGACTGGAGCGTGGCCATCGAAGCGCTGCGCGATTGCGAGCGTTTGATGGTCATCGGCCGTGGCGCCGGTTTTGCCATCGCCCAAGAGGCGGCGCTGAAATTCAAGGAAACCTCGGCGATTCAGGCCGAAGCGTTCAGCAGCGCGGAAGTGCGTCACGGCCCGATGGCGCTGATCGACGAACACTATCCGTTGCTGGTCTTCGCCCCACGCGGTGCCGAGCAGGCCGGGCTGTTGAGCCTCGCGGCAGAAATGCGTCAACGCGGTGCTCGCGTATTGCTCGCTGCGCCGGACGATATCAGCGAACGCGACCTGACCCTGACCCTGACCCGCGCCGAGCACCCGGCCCTTGATCCGATTCTGGCGATTCAGAGCTTCTACGTGATGGCCGCTGGTTTGGCCGTGGCCCGAGGCATGGACCCGGATCAGCCGCGCCACCTGAGCAAAGTGACCCGCACGCATTAATTGAAGCAAACCTGTAGGAGCTGCCGAAGGCTGCGATCTTTTGATTTTGATTCACAGAAAGACAAGATCAAAAGATCGCAGCCTGGGACAGCTCCTACAGGGGACATCGAACCGAGATATCACCGATGAGACCGAGCCATGCACAACAACAATAAAGAGCTGACCCTCTGCGCCCCGCTCAGCGGCCCGGTGCTCACGCTCGCCAAAGTCCCGGACGCGGTGTTCGCCAGCGGCGCCATGGGCGACGGCATTGCTATCGACCCGATCAACGACACGCTGTATTCGCCGTGCGCCGGAATGATCATTCACGTCGCCCGCACCGGCCACGCGCTCACCGTGCGTGCCGACAACGGCGCCGAGATCCTTCTGCATCTGGGCCTCGATACCGTTGAGTTGAACGGCGAAGGCTTCTCAATGCTGGTCAAGGATGGCACCCGCGTCAGCAAGGGCCAGCCGTTGTTGCGCTATGACCTGGACAAGGTCGGCCAGCAATGCAAAAGCCTGGTCAGCCTGTTGATCCTGACCAACAGCCAGGATTTTCAGGTGCGACCGATTACGCTCAAAACAGTGAAAGTCGGCGAGCCGTTGCTGCACATTATTGCGCGCAACGGTTTGGCGGCGAGCGCAGCAGTCATCGACGGGCCTGAGGTTCATGGCCATGTTCTGGTGGCCCATCGCGGTGGTTTGCATGCCCGCCCGGCTGCGTTGATTCGGCAGACTGCGCAAGGGTTCAAGAGCCAGTCGCAACTGCACTTCGCCGGCAAATCGGCGCCGTGCAACAGCCTGATCGGTTTGATGGGCCTGGCCGTTGGCGAGCAGGATGAGGTGCAGGTCAGTTGTCAGGGGCCGGACGCTGAAGCCGCGTTGCAAGCGTTGCTCAGCGCACTGGCCACGGCGCTGCCGGATGATCATCACGCGGTGGCGCCGGTCAATGTTGCCGCTCTTAAGCGCCCGGCCGAGGCTGGCGTGTTGCACGGTGTCTGCGCTGCGCCGGGACTGGTTGGCGGGCCGCTGTTTCGTTTGAACGCGATCAGGTTGCCGGCGGATGCGGGCAATCATGATCCGCTGCAGCAACAGCAGGTGCTCGACGCGGCGCTGACTCAGGTGCGCAACGAAATCGACGCCACCCTCGCGCAAGCGAAAAAACACAGGAATGCCGACGAAGAAGCGATCTTCGCCGCGCATCTGGCGTTGTTGGAAGATCCAGCGCTGCTCGACGCGGCACAGCTTTCCATCGAACAAGGTTGTGCGGCCACTCACGCCTGGAGTCAGTCGATCGACGTGCAATGCGAAATGCTGCAGCACACCGGCAGCGCGCTGCTGGCCGAGCGCGCCAACGATCTGCGTGACCTCAAGCAACGGGTGTTGCGGGCATTGCTCGGCGAAGCCTGGCATTACGACGTACCGGCCGGCGCCATTGTTGCCGCTCATGAACTGACGCCTTCGGATCTGCTGCAACTCAGCGCGCAAGGCGTTGCCGGGTTATGCATGGCCGAGGGTGGCGCGACGTCGCACGTGGCAATTCTCGCTCGCGGCAAAGGTCTGCCGTGCATGGTGGCGTTGGGTTCTGCCTTGCTTGATCAGCGACAAGGCCAAGCGGTGGTGCTCGATGCCGACAGTGGACGCCTCGAACTGACGCCAGATGCCGAACGCCTGGCTGAAGTTCAGCAGGCGCAAATTGATCGTCAGCAACGCCGCGACGCACAGCAAGCCAAGGCTCACCTGCCTGCAGAAACCCGCAACGGCGTGACCATCGAAGTTGTCGCCAACGTTGCCTCCAGCGGTGAAGCGGCAGATGCCTTCGCCAACGGCGCTGACGGCGTTGGTCTGTTGCGCACTGAGTTTTTGTTCGTCGATCGTCAGACCGCGCCGGACGTCGAAGAACAGCGCTGTGCCTATCAAGCCGTCATCGATGCGATGGGCGACAAGTCGGTGATCATCCGCACCATCGACGTCGGCGGCGACAAGCAACTCGACTACCTGCCGCTGCCGGTCGAAGCCAACCCGGTGCTCGGCCTGCGCGGCATTCGTCTGGCTCAGGCGCGCCCGGAAATCCTCGACCAGCAACTGCGCGCGCTGCTGCAAGTCAGCCCATTGCGCCGCTGCCGGATCCTGTTGCCGATGGTCACCGAAGTCGACGAGCTGCTGCACATTCGTGAACGCGTCGATGCGTTGTGTCTGGAGCTGAACATCACCCAACGCCCGGAAATCGGCGTGATGATTGAAGTCCCTGCCGCCGCATTGCAGGCCGAACAACTGGCCGAACACGCGGACTTCCTCTCCATCGGCACCAACGATCTGTCGCAATACACCTTGGCCATGGATCGCGACCACGCCGGTCTGGCTGCCCGCGTCGACGCCTTGCACCCGGCGCTGCTGCGTCTGATCGCCATGACCTGCGAAGGCGCAGCAGTGCACAAGCGTTGGGTCGGCGTCTGCGGCGCCCTCGCCTCCGACCCGCTGGCCACACCCGTTTTGATCGGCCTCGGCGTGAGCGAACTGTCGGTCAGCCCGGTGCAGATCGGTGAAATCAAGGACCGCGTGCGTCAACTGCACGAAACCGAATGTCAGCGCCTGAGTCGCGACCTGCTCAAGCTGAGCAGCGCCGCCGCCGTGCGTCACGCCTGCCACCAGCATTGGCCGCTGCCCTAACAACAAGCTCTCTATAAAGAGCCGGGAGAACCACCATGTACCAACTCTTCATCGAAGGCCTGCAACGCCTCGGCCGCGCGCTGATGCTGCCGATCGCGATCCTGCCGATTGCCGGCCTGCTACTGCGCCTGGGTGACACCGACCTGCTGAACATCGCGATCATTCACGATGCCGGCCAAGTGATCTTCGCCAACCTGGCGATGATCTTCGCCATCGGCATCGCCGTCGGTTTCGCCAAGGACAACAACGGCACCGCCGGTCTTGCCGGAGTGATCGGTTATCTGGTGATGATCTCCACGCTCAAGGTGCTCGACGCGAGCATCAACATGGGCATGCTCGCCGGGATTGTCAGCGGCCTGATGGCGGGCGCGCTGTACAACCGCTTCAAGGACATCAAGCTGCCGGAATACCTGGCGTTCTTCGGTGGCCGGCGGTTTGTGCCGATTGTCACAGGGTTCGCGGCGGTCGGCCTCGGTGTCGTGTTCGGCTATATCTGGCCGCCGATCCAGCACGGCATCAACGCGTTTGGTGCGCTGATGATGGAAAGCGGCAGTATCGGCGCGTTCGTGTTTGGCGTGTTCAACCGCCTGCTGATCGTCACCGGCCTGCACCATATCCTCAACAACATGGCGTGGTTCGTGTTCGGCAACTTCACCGATCCAACTACCGGGGCTCTGGTGACGGGTGACCTGTCGCGCTACTTCGCCGGTGATCCGAAGGGCGGCCAGTTCATGACCGGCATGTTCCCGATGATGATCTTCGGCCTGCCCGCCGCGTGCCTGGCGATGTATCGCAACGCCCTGCCGGAACGGCGCAAGGTCATGGGCGGGATTTTTCTGTCGATGGCTTTGACGTCGTTTTTGACTGGGGTGACCGAGCCGATTGAATTTGCCTTCATGTTTCTGGCGCCGTTGTTGTATCTGCTGCATGCGCTGCTGACCGGGTTGTCGATGGCGATCACCAATGCGTTGAACATTCACCTCGGCTTCACCTTCTCTGGCGGCTTCATCGACATGGTGCTGGGCTGGGGCCGTTCGACCAATGGCTGGTTGGTGATTCCGGTCGGGCTGGCGTATGCCGTGGTGTATTACGCGGTGTTTGATTTCTGCATTCGTCGTTTCAATCTGAAGACGCCGGGGCGTGAAGATGTGGCGACGGCTGAAAAAGCGGTTTTTGCGGAAAACGAACGCGCCGGGGCTTACATCAAGGCACTCGGTGGTGCCGATAACCTTGTGACTGTCGGTGCCTGCACAACGCGGTTGAGACTGGAAATGGTGGATCGCAACAAGGCGTCCGATGCAGACCTGAAAGCGTTGGGTGCGATGGCCGTTGTGCGTCCGGGCAAGGGTGGCAGTTTGCAGGTGGTGGTCGGTCCGCTGGCCGACAGCATTGCTGATGAGATTCGCCTGGCGATGCCGGCGTTGGGGCGTGCGGTTCTTGCTGAACCTGTTGCGGTTGTCGAAGAGCCGAAAGCTGTTGTGGTCGCAGGCACCGAAGCCCAGCAATGGCTGAACGCACTGGGTGGTGGCGACAACGTGCTGCAACTGGATTGCATTGCCATGAGCCGGATTCGCTTGCTGTTGGCGGATGGCAAGGCGCTGTCCGAGGCGCAGTTGAAGGAGCTGGGTTGTCAGGGTGTCAGCCAGTTGGAGGGTGGGGTTTGGCACTTGTTGGTGGGTGACAAAGCTGCGAGTTTGAGTGGAGCACTTGAAGCGCTGGTCAATCGTAGTGAGGTCAGTGCGAAGGTTTAAGCCAAAGCAAAATCAAACAACCTTGCTGATCAAGGAAAAGCCGCTGCGCTATGAAGCACAGCGGCTTTTTTTCGGCAGTTACTTGGCTGGAACAACGGTAAACGTACGAGCCTGTGACATACCAGCGCTTCCTTTGGCCGTAATCGAATGAGCACCCAGTTTCAGACCTGTCAGGTGCAGCGCCCAGCGTCCTGTACCACTGGCGATTACTTGCCCCTTCACAACAGAAGCGTCGAGGATTTCAACTCTCTCTCCAGCAACTGCAATCCCGCTCAAGTGCACAGAAGTTGCCAAAGTGGTGCCACCGCTGGGAATTTCTAGGCCGTTATCGTCTTTCACACTGGTGATTACTGGCACAACATTTTTTTCAGCAGACATATCTAAGTTCCTTCTTACCCGTTTTGGATGGAAGGCTTATCTGACAGGAGTTGGAGGTATCGCACCACTGTCAGAAATTACAGGTCAAGGGCTGTTTCCGATGAACGGTCAATGCCACATCTGCCACTGAGTTGAGCCGCGAACGTCAATCTCCAAAGTCATGCGCTTGAGCAGGCTGGCCCCTATCCCAATGGGGCCAGCCTGTTTGCGATGTCCCCGTATGGATCAGGTTTGCGGGTCTACCCGATCCAGTGCGCGATTTACCGCCAGTTCGGCGAGCATGACGATTTGCTGGATGCCTAATACGGTGCTGCGCTGAGAACCGTTTAGCTCATTGGCGAAGTTGCCGGCCGCGGTACTTGCAGAGGCTAATGACTCGCAAGCGTGGGCGAGCAGGCTTTCGGTGTCGACCTGCGGACAGACCATGAACATGGTGCTAGGCCGGCGTGGCTTTGCGGGCTCGGGGCACAGGTAGAAGTCGAGGGCGCGCTTGATGGCTTCGCGGTTTCGGGCCTGGTCTTCGGCGCGGAGGGCTTCTTCGAGTGGGGTTTTGGTTTCGTGGGGTGGGTCGGGGATCAGCTTGTCCAAAGTTCAACTCCTGCTACTGCAAGTGTGGATGCCATCGTTCGCCGGATCTCACGCGGCGAAGAGGTGGCAGCTATGTGCAGGGTGAGATCCACCGGAGCAGGCAACCGGCCAGACCGAAGTCTGCCCGCACACAGCCGCCATAAAACAGGCAGCAGATTGAGCTGGCGCCAATTATCGTAGTGTTGGCGCTAGTTGCAAGCATTCCGGGGATCTCACGCCCGGTCGCTGAATTGGCAGCGACAGGCAAAGCCTAGAGAGCGGGCGTCCGACGGACAACCTGAAAACCTTGTGGGAAGGTTCTGGCTATTCGACACACCATTAAACAGCCAAAAGCAAACCCTCACCCTAGCCCTCTCCCAAAGGGAGAGGGGACTGACCAAGGTGTTTGGTGGATGTACGCCGACGTGAAATACCGAGTCGAATTCAGATTCTGAAACAGATCAAAAGCCATTACCTTCCCCTCACCCAGAGGACGAGGGGACTGACCGAGGTGTTTGGTGGATGTACGCCGACGTGAAATACCGAGTCGAATTCAGATCTTGAAAAGCCCACAAATCGGCTCCCTCTCCCTCGGGAGAGGGCTGGGCGGGCGGCGTTCCGATGAGGGGCGAATCCACCACAAAACCACTGCCGAACACTCCGTGCTCCTCACCACTCAGCAGGATGAGCGTTAGCTCGGCTGCTGCTTTTGATCTTGATCCACCGGCCCCGTCGGCAGGCTGAGTGGAGGGATTTATCCGGGGGTGGGAGCGCAGCGACCGTTTGGCGCAGCCAAATGCATCGAGAGGAGGTGCAGCGCAGCAAACCGTAGGCGATGCGCCCGGATGAATCCCGGAGCGAAGGAACCCCGAGCTTTAGCGAGTGGGCCGAACGTTGGGGCAAGCCTTTTTTTGCTTACTTTTTCTAGGCGTTTGTAAAAAAAGTGAGTCGCCGTAAGGGCGAAACCGCCAGCCGCAGCACCCGAAGAAACGGATATTCACTCAGTCAGCCAGAACATGGTCGCCTGTCAGGGCGCCATCGCGAGCAGGCTCACTCCTACAGAACAGCAAATCGCAGGCAACAAAAAACCCGCAGACAATCACTCATCTGCGGGTTTCCTGTTTCAGCAGCAAGAAAGATCAGAAATCTTCCAGCCGCCACACTTCATAAGCCGGCGTCTCGTAGGGATGGCTCAACTTGAGCGCCGCCACAACAGCCACGATCAACTCATCCGCCACTACAAGCTCAACCTTCCATTCCTCAACCCGCTCAACCCGCCCCGCCTCGCCCATAAACGGCTGACTGCCGTCCAAAGGTCGAAACTGGCCAGACCCAAGCACCTGCCAAGCACAGTGGTCATAGTCACCGATCCGCCCACCACCGGCAGCGAACACAGCCCCTTTGACCACCTCGACATGACTGTCAGGAACAAAAAACGCCAGCTTATACACAGGCCTTAGTTAACCCACACACGCGCATTACGGAACATACGCATCCAGGGTGCGTCTTCGTTCCAGTCTTCCGAACGCCACGAGTTCTGCACCGCGCGGAACACACGCTCCGGGTGCGGCATCATGATCGTTACACGGCCATCACGGCTGGTGAGACCGGTAATCCCGCGCGGCGAACCGTTCGGGTTGGCTGGATAACGCTCGGTGACCTTGCCATGGTTGTCGACGAAACGCATCGCCACGCAACCCGACAGATCGGCTTCCAGCAGTGCTTCTTCGCTGGAGAACTCAGCGTGACCTTCGCCGTGAGCAATGGCGATCGGCATACGCGAACCGGCCATGCCTTGCAGGAAGATCGAGTTCGACTCCTGAACCTGAACCATCGCCACGCGGGCTTCGAACTGCTCGGAACGGTTACGCACGAAGTGCGGCCAGAACTCGCTACCCGGGATCAGCTCGTGCAGGTTGGACATCATCTGGCAACCGTTGCACACGCCGAGGGTGAAGCTGTCGTTACGCTCGAAAAAACCCTGGAACGCATCGCGGGCGCGGCTGTTGAACAGTGCCGACTTGGCCCAGCCTTCACCGGCGCCGAGTACGTCGCCGTAGGAGAAACCACCGCACGCCACCAGACCTTTGAACTCGTTCAAGTCAACACGGCCGGCCAGAATATCGCTCATGTGCACGTCGATCGCGTTGAAACCGGCGCGGTCGAACGCGGCCGCCATTTCCACCTGACCGTTGACGCCCTGCTCACGCAGCACGGCAACCTGTGGGCGGATGCCTTTCTTGATGTAAGGCGCGGCGATGTCCTGATTGACGTCGTAGCTGAGCTTGACGCTCAGGCCCGGGTTGTCTTCTTCCAGCAGCACGTCGAACTCTTGTTCGGCGCAGTCGGCGTTGTCGCGCAGACGCTGGATCTGGTAGCTGGTCTCGGCCCACTGACGTTGCAGCAGACGACGCTGACCTTCGAACACGGTGTCACCGTTGAAGGTGATGTTGATCTGGCCATTGTTGATCGGCTGACCGATCACCGATACGCAGTCGCCCAGACCGGCCGCGCTGAATTGCGCGAGGATATCTGGCGTGGCGTCCTGACGAACCTGGATCACGGCGCCCAATTCTTCGTTGAACAGGATCGCGGCGATTTCCGCCGAAGACTCGGCAACGCTGTCGAGGTTCAGGCTCAGACCGCAGTGGCCAGCGAAGGCCATTTCCACCACGGAGGTCAGCAGACCACCGTCGGAACGGTCGTGGTAAGCCAGCAGGTGACCGTCGGCGTTGAGGCCCTGGATCACTGCGAAGAAGGCTTTCAGGTCTTCGGCGTCATCGACGTCCGGAGCGTGTTTGCCGAGCTTGCCGTGAACCTGAGCAAGAATCGAAGCCCCCATACGGTTCTGACCGCGACCGAGATCGATCAGGATCAGGTCGGTGGTGCCCTTGTCCATGCGCAGTTCCGGGGTCAGGGTCTGACGGATGTCAGCCACTGGCGCGAAACCGGTCACGATCAGCGACATCGGCGAGGTCACGGTTTTTTCTTCGCCGTTATCGTTCCAGCGGGTGGCCATGGACATCGAGTCCTTGCCCACCGGAATGGTGATGCCCAGCTCAGGGCACAGTTCCATACCGACCGCTTTCACGGTGTCGTACAGACGCGCGTCTTCGCCCGGGTGGCCGGCCGCCGACATCCAGTTCGCCGACAGTTTGATGTCGGAGAGCTTGTTGATACGCGAAGCAGCAATGTTGGTCAGGGTTTCGCCGATGGCCATGCGGCCCGACGCCGGAGCGTCCAGCAGTGCCAGCGGAGTCCGCTCGCCCATCGCCATCGCTTCACCGGTGTAAACGTCAAAACTGGTGGCGGTGACAGCAACGTCGGCCACCGGAACCTGCCATGGGCCAACCATTTGGTCACGGGCCACGAGGCCGGTGATGGTACGGTCGCCGATGGTGATCAGGAAGCTTTTGCTCGCCACGGCCGGGTGATGCAGAACGCGTTCGATGGACTCGCTGATGTCGAGGTTCGACGGATCGAAGTCATCGCCCAACTCAGCTTCGCGAACCACCGAACGGTGCATGCGCGGGGCTTTGCCCAGCAACACTTCCAGTGGCATGTCCACCGGGTTGTTGCCGAAGTGGCTGTCGGTCACGGTCAGTTGCGGCTCGGCAGTCGCCTCGCCCACTACGGCAAACGGGCAACGCTCACGTTCGCAGATCGCCTGGAAGCGCTCGAAGTCTTCCGGGCCGACCGCCAGAACGTAACGTTCCTGAGATTCGTTGGACCAGATTTCGTGCGGGGCCATGCCCGGCTCGTCGTTGGGAATGTTGCGCAGTTCGAAACGGCCACCGCGGTCGCCGTCGTTGACCAGTTCCGGGAAGGCGTTGGACAGACCGCCCGCGCCGACGTCGTGGATGAAGCTGATCGGGTTTTTGTCGCCCAGTTGCCAGCAACGGTCGATGACTTCCTGGCAGCGACGCTCCATCTCAGGGTTTTCACGCTGCACGGAAGCGAAGTCGAGATCCGCCGAGCTGGTGCCGGTGGCCATCGAGGACGCAGCGCCGCCGCCCAGACCGATGAGCATCGCCGGGCCGCCGAGGACGATCAGCTTGGAGCCAACGACGATCTCGCCTTTCTTGACGTGTTCTTCGCGGATGTTGCCCATGCCGCCAGCGAGCATGATCGGCTTGTGGTAACCACGAACTTCGTCACCGTGCGGGGTGGTGATCGACTGTTCGAAGGTCCGGAAGTAGCCGGTCAGGGCCGGACGACCGAATTCGTTGTTGAACGCAGCGCCGCCGAGCGGGCCTTCGATCATGATGTCCAGCGCGGTAACAATGCGCTCAGGCTTGCCGTACGGCACTTCCCATGGCTGTTCGAAGCCCGGGATCTGCAGGTTGGACACGGTGAAACCGGTCAGGCCAGCCTTTGGCTTGGCACCACGGCCGGTTGCACCTTCGTCACGGATCTCGCCACCGGAACCGGTGGACGCGCCCGGGAACGGAGCAATTGCGGTCGGGTGGTTGTGGGTTTCAACCTTCATCAGGATGTGCACCGGCTCCTGCACCGCGCCGTACTGGCGGGTTTCAGGATTCGGGAAGAAACGGCCGGCAACGTTGCCGACGATCACCGAGGCGTTGTCCTTATAAGCCGACAGAACGCCTTCGCTGTGCATCACGTAGGTGTTCTTGATCATGCCGAACAGGCTTTTTTCCTGGTTCTCACCATCAATATCCCAACTGGCGTTGAAGATCTTGTGGCGGCAGTGCTCGGAGTTGGCCTGGGCGAACATCATCAGTTCGATGTCGTGCGGGTTGCGCTTGAGACCGTTGAAGGCATTGACCAGGTAATCGATCTCGTCTTCAGCCAGAGCCAGGCCCAGCTCGGTGTTGGCCTTTTCCAGCGCGGCGCGGCCGCCACCGAGGATGTCGATTGCAGTCAGCGGCTTCGGCTCGGCGTGGCTGAACAGACCGGCGGCCTGCTCGAGGTTGGCCAGCACGATCTGGGTCATGCGGTCATGCAGCACGTCGGCAATCTGCTGCGCTTCGGCTTCGCTGAACTGACCGGCAACGTAGAAGGCGATACCGCGCTCCAGACGCTGGATCTTGCTCAGGCCGCAGTTGCGGGCGATATCGCTGGCCTTGCTCGACCATGGCGAGATGGTGCCAAAACGCGGCAACACCAGAAACAGACGGCCGGTAGGCTCTTGTACCGGAACGCTTGGACCGTACTTCAGAAGGCGCGCAAGCACCTGCTGTTCGTCGCCGGTCAGGACGCCGGTGACTTCGGCGAAGTGAGCGAATTCAGCATACAAGCCACTGACAGCCGGAACCTTCTGGCTCAGTTGCTCAAGGAGTTTGCTGTGGCGAAAGGCAGAAAGGGCAGGAGCGCCGCGCAGGATCAACATCTTCGGGACAGCCTCGGGAAGGGGTGTGCTTTGAGGCCGTGCATTCTAGCCTAAACCGCCCTCAACATCACCCGAAACGCTACGCACGGTTGCACTCGGGTATCAATCTGTGTTTCCGACTTCAGAGTCAGGTAAATCAGCGATACAGATGCCGCTTATTTTTACTGTAACAAAATGCCGTCAAGCCCCGTTCCTGCGGGATTTCGTGCAGTTTTGTGATCGCTAGCAGACTCGCCCTGCACTGTCGAGATATGGCGCCCGCAGCCGTTTGCGTATACTGCGCAGATGTTTTTCCCAACGGCTTTGCGTCCGCGGTACGCCAAATGGCTGATCGCAACCGGACTCTTCCTGGTGCTCGGTGGCTGTGTTGATAAACCCAACACACTCGAGCGCGTAAAGGAGGATGGTGTGCTGCGGGTGATTACCCGTAACAGCCCCGCCACCTACTTTCAGGATCGCAGCGGTGAAACCGGCTTCGAATACGAGCTGGTGAAGCGTTTCGCCGACGATTTGGGCGTAGAGCTGAAGATCGAGACCGCCGACAACCTCGACGACCTGTTCGACCAGATCGGCAAACCGAATGGCCCGGTACTGGCCGCCGCCGGTCTGGTCAGCAGCGAACAGCGCAAGCAGCAGGTGCGCTTTTCGCACTCCTACCTTGAAGTCACCCCGCAGATCATCTATCGCAACGGCCAATCGCGGCCGACCGATCCCGGCGATCTGGTCGGCAAGAAGATCATGGTGCTCAAGGGCAGCACCCACGCCGAGCAACTGGCGGAGCTGAAAAAGAAATTCCCCGGCATCGAATACGAAGAGTCCGACGCGGTTGAAGTGGTCGACCTGCTGCGCATGGTCGATGAAGGCCAGATCGACCTGACCCTGGTCGATTCCAACGAAGTGGCGATGAATCAGGTGTACTTCACCAATATTCGTGTGGCCTTCGACCTCGGTGATGCGCGCAGCCAGAGCTGGGCGGTCGGCCCCGGCGAAGACAACAGCCTGCTCAACGAAATCAACGCGTACCTGGACAAAGTGCAGAAGAACGGCACCCTGCAACGCTTGAAGGATCGCTATTACGGCCACGTCGATGTTCTTGGCTATATGGGCGCCACGACCTTCGCCCAGCACTTGCAGCAGCGCCTGCCGAAATACGAACAGCACTTCAAGAATTACGCGAAGAAAGAGAAAGTCGACTGGCGTCTGCTGGCGGCCATTGGTTATCAGGAATCGCTGTGGCAACCAGCGGTCACCTCAAAGACCGGCGTGCGCGGGCTGATGATGCTGACCCAGAACACGGCACAGGCAATGGGCGTGTCCAACCGCCTCGATCCGAAGCAGAGCATCATGGGCGGCGCCAAGTACCTGGCTTATATGAAGGATCAGCTCGACGATTCGATCAAGGAGCCGGACCGCACCTGGTTTGCCCTCGCGGCGTACAACGTCGGCAGTGGCCACCTGGATGACGCGCGCAAGCTGACGGCCAAGGAAGGGCTGAACCCGGACAAATGGCTGGACGTGAAGAAAATCCTGCCGCGCCTGTCGCAGAAGCAGTGGTACAGCAAGACGCGTTATGGCTACGCCCGAGGCGGCGAACCGGTGCATTTTGTGGCGAACATTCGTCGCTACTACGACATTTTGACCTGGGTGACGCAGCCGCAACTTGAGGGTGATCAGGTTGCTGAGGGCAATCTGCATGTGCCCGGTATCGACAAGTCAAAACCCGCTCAAGAACCTGCCCCGCTCTAACAGACCCTGGAACCAAATGTGGGAGCGAGCCTGCTCGCGATAGCGGTGGGTCAGTCAATTAATTTTGTCTGACACACCGATATCGCGAGCAGGCTCACTCCTACAAGGGTTTTGAGTTGAAGCTTAAGGCTTGGCAGCAGCCAGGATCAGCGCTTTCATTTCGGACACCGCGGACTTGAAGCCCACGAACAACGCATGCGCCACCAGCGCGTGGCCGATGTTCAGTTCGTTGATGCCTTTGATGGCCGCTACGGCTTCAACGTTGTGATAGTGCAAACCGTGACCCGCGTTAACGATCAGGCCTTGGGCCAGACCAAACGCCACGCCATCGGCGACACGCTTGAGTTCTTCTGCCACTTCGGTCGGGGTTTCGGCATCGGCATAACGTCCGGTGTGCAACTCGATGGCCGGCGCACCAACACGCTTCGACGCTGCGATCTGGCGCTCATCTGCATCGATGAACAGCGACACTTCGCTGCCGATCTTCGACAGGCGCTCAACCGCTGCCTTGATGCGCTCTTCCTGCCCCGCCACATCCAGGCCACCTTCAGTGGTCAGCTCCTGACGGGTTTCCGGCACCAGGCAGATGTGCGCCGGACGAATGCGTTCGGCGAACGCCATCATTTCTTCGGTGACGCCCATTTCGAAGTTCATGCGGGTTTGCAGCACATCCTTGAGCAGCAAGACATCGCGCTCCTGGATATGCCGACGGTCTTCACGCAGGTGCACGGTGATGCCATCGGCGCCCGCCTCTTCCGCGTCCAGTGCCGCTTTGACCGGATCCGGGTAGCGCGTGCCACGAGCCTGACGCAGGGTGGCGACGTGGTCGATGTTCACGCCAAGAAGAATGCGATTGCTGGTGGTCACGGATGCGCTCCTGAAGGGAAAGATTCGGCGCACAGCATACACGGGGCTAGGGCTTGCGAAACAGCTCGCGACTGACGAGAGGGCGACCGCCCAGGTGAACAGCCAGTGCCTGACGCATCAAGCGCTTGGCGGCGGAGAGCGCGCCGGGGGCGGTCCAGTCGGCTTCGGCCATGGCCAGTAATTCGACGCCGTTGAACAGGCCGGGTTGCAGCAGGAAGACCCGCTCAAGACCGGCATCCACTTGCAGACGATAAAGACCATCCGGCGCAACAGGTTCGCCATGGACATCGGTATTCAACGAAAAGCCGTAACCGAGATCGTCCAGCAGCCGCCATTCGAAGGAGCGCAGCAACGGCTCCAGCGGACGACCTTCGGCCAATGCCAGCAAGGTCGCGGCGTAGTGATCGAAGACACCCGGGTGCGGGTCTTCGGCAGGCAGCAGGCGAATCAGCAATTCATTCAGATAGAGACCGCTGAACAGCGCTTCACCGTTGAGCCACGCCGAGGTGCCAGAGCTCTCCATGCGCCCGACATTTTTCAACTCACCCTTACCGCGGAACTCCACTTCGAGCGACACGAACGGCCTGGCCAATGTCCCGGCCTTGCCCCGCGCACTGCGCAACACCGCCCGCAGCCGACCTTGCGGCGTGAGGAAGTCCACCAACGCACTGGTTTCGCGGTAGGCGCGAGAATGCAGGACGTAGGCGGGTTGGGCGGGAGGCGGTGTTGAGGACATGGAGCTCTCATTGATAAAAACGCGGTTCTATATTCACCCCAAAACCAATGTGGGAGCGAGCTTGCTCGCGAATGCTGGGTGACAGTCAACAAATATGTCGGCTGGCACTACGCCTTCGCGAGCAAGCTCGCTCCCACAGGTTTCTTCGGTGTTGCGACAACCGCGTTTTTACAGGTCGCCGTAACCCAGCGAACGCAGCGCACGCTCGTCATCGGACCAGCCGCCCTTCACCTTGACCCACAGGTTGAGCATGATCTTGGAGTCGAACAGCAGCTCCATATCCTTGCGCGCTTCGGTGCCGATGCGTTTGATACGCTCGCCCTTGTCGCCAATGATGATCTTCTTCTGGCCGTCGCGCTCAACGAGGATCAAAGCATGAATGTGCAGGGTCTTGCCCTGCTGCTTGAACTCTTCGATTTCGACGGTGATCTGGTACGGCAGCTCGGCGCCCATCTGGCGCATGATTTTCTCGCGCACCAGTTCGGCGGCAAGGAACCGGCTGCTGCGGTCGGTGATCTGGTCTTCCGGGAAGAAGTGATCGTTCTCCGGCAGATGGTCTGCGATGACCTTTTCCAGCGCTTCAAGGTTGTGTCCGTGCTGCGCGGAAATAGGAATGATCTGCGCGTTCGGCAGTTGTTCCTGCAGCCAGCTCAGGTGCGGCATCAGCTCGGCTTTGTCTTCGATGCGGTCAGTCTTGTTCAGCGCGACGATCAGCGGGCCGGTCACGTACTGCACGCGCTCCAGGACCATCTGGTCTTCGTCGGTCCACTTGGTGCGGTCAACGACGAAGATCACCACGTCGACGTCTTTCAACGCTGCCGAAGCGGTTTTGTTCATGTAACGGTTCAGGGCCTTTTCGCCACCCTTGTGCATGCCGGGGGTGTCGACGTAGATCGCCTGTACGTCACCTTCGGTTTTGATCCCGAGCATATTGTGGCGAGTGGTCTGCGGCTTGCGCGAAGTGATCGCAAGCTTCTGGCCAAGGATGTGGTTCAGCAACGTGGACTTGCCAACGTTGGGACGGCCGACGATGGCAACATAGCCACAGCGAGTTGCGTTTGTATCAGTCATTGCCATTCTCCACGCCCAGGGCAATCAGTGCTGCGGCGGCCGCTACCTGTTCGGCAATACGACGGCTCACACCCTGACCTCGGCTTTTTTCATTCAGTAAGACAACTTCGCACTCGACGAAGAAGGTTCGGCAGTGCGGCTCGCCCTGGATATCCACCACTTCGTAGCGTGGCAGTTCACAACCGCGCGATTGCAGGTGTTCCTGCAGGCGGGTCTTCGGATCCTTGTTGGTGTCGACCAGCGTCAGACCTTCGAACTCGCCAGCCAGCCAGGCCAGCACGCGCTCACGCGCCATGTCCATGCCGGCGTCGAGGTAGATCGCGCCGATCAGGGCTTCGAGGGCATCGGCCAGAATCGATTCGCGACGGAAACCGCCGCTTTTCAACTCACCGGAGCCCAGTCGCAGGTAATCGCCAAGGTCGAAACCGCGAGCCAGTACGGCCAGCGTCTCACCTTTTACCAGGCGTGCGCGCAAACGCGACAACTGGCCTTCGCGGGCCAGCGGGAAGCGATCGAACAGTGCCTCGCCGGCGACAAAATTGAGGATGGCATCGCCGAGGAATTCCAGGCGCTCGTTGTTGCGCCCGGCAAAACTTCGGTGCGTCAGGGCCAGCAGCATCAGCTCCTGATCCTTGAAGGTGTAACCGAGCTGGCGCTCGAGACGGCTTAGAGAAACGCTCACGGTTTACCCACGCTGAGTTCGTGGCTGAATTCCACTGCCATCGCCGGGATGCGGCGCAGGCCTGGGACAATTAACGCTGTGTTCAAAAATTAAATCCTGGCGATTGCGAAGCCGATTGTGCCGGCTCCAGAAATGCATTCGGCGCTGTGGTCAACAGCGCCGTGTGTAATTACTTGATCAGGCCAACCCGCGAAAAATTCGGCAGGTGACTGAGTTTTGATTCCGGCCAGCTCATCCAGACCGCGAAGGCCTTGCCGACGATATTCTGGTCTGGAACCATGCCCAGCAGATCCTTGGGAATGTTCGGATCATCCCAGTAGCGACTGTCGTTCGAGTTGTCGCGGTTGTCGCCCATCATGAAGTAGTGCCCGGCCGGCACGGTCCAGGTATGGTCCGGCGTGGCGCGGTAACGGCTCATTTCCTTGCGGATCAGGTGTTCGGCAGCGCCGAGCTTTTCTTTGTAGAACTCGGCGCTGCCGAGCATGCCTGGCTCCGGGCCGACCAACTGTTCGGCCACCGACTCGCCGTTGATGAACAGACGCTTGTCGGCGGTGTAACGCACCGTATCGCCCGGCAGGCCGACTACACGCTTGATGTAATTGACGTTCGGATCACTTGGATAGCGGAACACCATCACATCACCGCGCTGCGGATCACCCACTTCGATGATTTTCTTGTCGATCACCGGCAGACGGATCCCGTAAGAAAACTTGTTCACCAGAATGAAGTCGCCGACGTCCAGGGTGGGTTTCATCGAGCCCGAAGGGATCTGAAACGGTTCCACGAGGAACGAGCGCAGCACCAGCACGATGAACAACACCGGAAAAAACGACTTGCCGTATTCGACCAGCAGCGGCTCTTTGTTCAGTTTTTCAACGACCACTACATCGGGCTGGCTGACACTGCCTTGATAGGAGGCAATGGCAGCACGCCGACGCGGCGCCAGGATCAACAGATCAAGCAACGCCAACAGGCCGCAGACGAACACGGCGATGACCAGCAACAGCGGGAAATTTAGTGACATAGGACCTAACTATCCAACCTGAGCACTGCGAGGAAGGCTTCTTGTGGAATTTCCACATTGCCGACCTGCTTCATGCGTTTCTTACCGGCCTTTTGCTTCTCGAGCAGTTTCTTCTTACGGCTGACGTCACCGCCGTAGCATTTGGCCAATACGTTCTTTCTGAGCGCCTTGACGGTTGTCCGGGCAACGATCTGACCACCGATGGCGGCCTGAATGGCTACGTCGAACATCTGACGAGGAATCAGTTCTTTCATCTTCTCGGTCAACTGGCGACCTTTGTAGTGCGAGTTGTCACGGTGCACGATCAACGCCAGGGCATCGACCTTGTCGCCGTTGATCAGCACGTCCAGTTTCACCAGATTAGCCGATTGGTAACGATCGAAATGGTAATCCAGCGAAGCATAGCCGCGGCTGGTGGATTTGAGACGGTCGAAGAAGTCCAGGACCACTTCGTTCATCGGCAGGTCGTAGGTGACCTGCACCTGATTGCCGAGGAACAGCATGTCGACTTGAACGCCACGCTTCTCGATGCACAGGGTGATGACGTTGCCCAAGTGTTCCTGCGGCACCAGAATGTTGGCCCGCACGATCGGCTCACGCATGTCTTCGATCGACGACACATCCGGTAGCTTGGATGGGTTGTCGACGTAAATCGTTTCACCGGTTTTCAGCACCAGCTCGAAAATTACCGTTGGCGCAGTGGTGATCAGGTCCAGGTCGTACTCGCGCTCGAGGCGCTCCTGGATGATTTCCATGTGCAACATGCCAAGGAAGCCGCAACGGAAGCCGAAGCCCAGTGCGTCGGAGCTTTCCGGGGTGTACTGCAACGACGAGTCGTTGAGGGTCAGCTTCTGCAGCGCTTCGCGGAAGTCCTCGAAGTCGTCGGAACTGACCGGGAACAGACCGGCGTAAACCTGTGGCTGAATGCGTTTGAAGCCGGGCAGCACTTCAACGTCCGGGGTCGAGGCCAGGGTCAGGGTGTCACCGACCGGTGCACCGTGAATGTCCTTGATGCTGGCGATGATGAAGCCCACTTCGCCGGCTTTCAAATCAGTGGTGGCGGTGTGTTTCGGGTTGAACACACCCACGCTGTCGACCAGATGGATCTTGCCGGTGGACTTGACGAGGATCTTGTCGCCCTTCTTCACGCGGCCATGACGTACACGTACCAGGGAAACAACGCCCAGGTAGTTGTCGAACCACGAGTCGATGATCAACGCTTGCAGCGGATCTTCAATGTTGCCGGTCGGCGCAGGAATGGTATGCACCAGGCGCTCGAGCACTTCGTCGACACCCAGGCCGGTTTTGGCACTGCAGGTGACGGCGTCGGTGGCATCAATGCCGATGATTTTCTCGATTTCGTCTTTTACGCGATCAGGATCAGCCTGCGGCAGGTCGATCTTGTTCAGCACCGGCATGACTTCAAGGCCCTGCTCGATCGCGGTGTAGCAGTTGGCCACGGACTGGGCTTCAACGCCTTGACCGGCATCGACCACCAACAGTGCACCTTCACACGCTGCCAGGGAACGGCTGACTTCGTAGGTGAAGTCGACGTGACCCGGGGTGTCGATGAAGTTCAGCTGGTACTTGATGCCGTCTTTGGCGGTGTAATAAAGGGTGACGCTGTGGGCCTTGATGGTGATCCCGCGTTCACGTTCCAGGTCCATGGAGTCCAGCACCTGGGCTTCCATTTCACGCTCGGCCAGGCCGCCGCACATCTGGATGAAGCGATCGGCCAGCGTCGACTTGCCATGGTCAATGTGGGCGATGATGGAGAAATTGCGGATATGACTCAAATCACTCACGGATCAACACTCAAAAAGGCTGCAGGCATGGCCCGCCGAAAAATAGCCGGGAATTGTACCTGATACACGGCGCAAGCGTCACGTTCGCCTGTCACCCGGATTGCATGCAAAAACGCCCCGATCTGTCGACCGAGGCGTTTTCGAGGTTTAAAACACAGGTCAATCGCCTGTCATCAACCGGCTCTTCGCAGCAGCCAGACACCCGCCAGCGCACAGACCCCGGCCGGCACCAGCACCGCAAACAGCGGCGAGAAACCGAACACCAGGCTCGACGGGCCGAGTAAATCCTGGACGATACGGAAGGTGAAGCCCACCAGCACGCCGGTAAACACCCGCTGACCGAGGGTTACCGAGCGCAGCGGACCGAAAATGAAGGAGATCGCCATAAGCACCAGTGCTGCGGTCACCAGCGGCTGCAACACCTTGACCCAAAATGCCAGCCAGTAGCGGCCGTTGCTCAGGCCCTGCTCGGACAGATAGTGGATGTAGCCCCACAAACCACTGATCGACAGCGATTCCGGTGCCATGATCACAGTGCTGAGCAATTGCGGGCTCAACGCCACGTCCCATTGCTCGCTCGGGGTATTGACGACTTCAGTGCTGCGTTCATGGAACAGCGTGGTGGCAACGTCGGTGAGCTGCCACTTATTGCCGTCGAACTCGGCCTTCTTGGCGAAACTCGAACTCAGCAGGTGACGCTCTTTGTCGAAGTGATAACGGGTCACGCCATACAGCAGGCCGTTGGGTTGCACGGCGTTGATGTGGATGAACTCTTCACCTTGACGGTGCCACATACCGTGCTTGGCGCTTTGCGCGTCGCCGCTGCCTTGCGCCAGCGAGCGATTGGCCTGGGCCATGCTTTCGGTCGCCGGCGCGACATATTCGCCGATCAGCACACCGGCCAGCATCAGCACCAGCATTGGCTTCATGACAGCCCAGACAATACGGCCGATGGACACGCCAGCGGCGCGCATGACGGTCAGCTCACTGCTACTGGCCAGACTGCCGAGCCCGATCAGGCAACCGATCAACGCCGCCATCGGCAGCATTTCGTAGAGACGGCGTGGCGCGGTCAGCAACACGAAGCTGAGGACATCGACAAGGGTGTAGGTGTCGCTGACGTCGCCCATCTCATCGATGAAGGCAAACAAGGTTGCCAGACCGAGAATGATTGCCAGCACGGCGATGATCGCCATGAACACGCTGCTGCCGATATAGCGGTCGAGTTTAACCACGGGCCACCTCCAGCGCGGCAGCGCGACGGCTGGCCATCTTCAGACGCAGCGGCTCCCAATAAAGCAAACCGAGACCGATGAACAGGAAGATCGCATGTACCCACCACAGGCCCAGGGCTGGCGGGATCTTGCCTTTTTCAAGGGCGCCGCGGGCGGCAATCAGAATGGTCAGGTAAGCCATATAAAGAAGAATCGCCGGCAGCAGCTTGAGGAAACGCCCTTGGCGCGGATTGACGCGCGACAGCGGCACCGCCATCAGGGTCACGATAAACACCAGTAGCGGCAGGGACACACGCCATTGCAGTTCGGTTTTCGAGCGGATGTCATCGCTGCCCAACAGAGACGAGGTCGGCATGGCGTCACGGTCGGTGACTTCTTCGCTGACGTCTGGCTTGGGCAGCAGCACACCGTAGGTTTCGTAATGAATAGCGCGGTAATCGGCCTGACCCGGGCTGCCGTCGTAGCGGTAGCCGTTATCGAGGATCAGGTAGCGGTTGCCGTCGGGACGCACTTCCTGGCGACCGCTTTCGGCCACCAGCACGGAAATCCCGCGATCCTTTTGATCGGCACCGAGGTTCTTCTGCGAAATGAATACGCTGCCCAGATTGACGCGATCGTCGCTCAAGGTCTCGGTATAGGTGACCCGAGTGCCATCACGCAGGGCCTGAAAGCGACCCGGCTCGAGGGTGTCGAATTCGGTCAGGGCGTCTTGCTTGTTCAGCAGCAACTGGAATTGATTGGCGCCTTGCGGGGCGAGGCCCAGGCTCAGCCATGCCACCACCAGTGCCACCAGCGTCGCCGGGAACAGCGTCATGCGAAACAGCTTCTGCTGACTCATGCCAGTGGCCGACAGCACGGTCATCTCGCTTTCCAGATACAGGCGACCGTAGGCCAGCAGGATCCCGAGGAACAGACCCAGCGGCAGAATCAGCTGCATGAAACCCGGCAGGCGATAGCCCATGATCAGGAACAACGAGCCCGGATCGAGCTGGCCGGCAGCGGCCTGAGCCAGATATTTGATGAAGCGACCGCTCATGATGATGACCAGCAGCACAGCACTCACGGCGCTGAGGGTCAACAGGACTTCGCGGGACAGATAACGGAAGACGATCAAACCAGACACTCCAGGGTTGTCAGGCTAAGGCGGCCAAACAAGCAAACACATCGACCGGCCCGCAACGCAGAGCCGTCGAAAAAAGATGCGGCATTATCCTGTGATTGAGGGCGCCTGTCACTGCGCACACTCATCCATGTCTGTAATCCTTTGCAGATCGTACAACCTAGGGGGCGTTCTCAATTAGTTTTCACACCGCGCCGGGTCTGCTGTTGTGCAGGGCAAGGCGCGAGAAGCGTGGTTTGGTCATTCCAAATAAGCTTCGAGCAACGCAGCCCTGCACAACAGCAGGCCCGGCCCTTCGGGTTGTGCCTTAAAGCCGGCCAGTCTGCGTTGCAAGCCTTGGAAAGGGAACAACCATTCCCAGCGGCCTGCGCCTTGCCTGGCTGGCTTTAAGGCTACAACGCGGTGTGAAAACTAATTGAGAACACCCCCTAGGGTTGTCAGGCGCGGGGAGCGAGGTTCAAACTGCGGCCCTTGTCGCAGGCTTTGGCCTGCGCCTCTTCTCTCTATAAGCAGGCGACTGCGAACAGCGTCGAACGCCTGCGTGTTGACCATTCATTCAGGGATCCGGACATGGAACTGGTTGTAAAAAGCGTTAGCCCAGAAACGTTGAAAACCGCCACCCTGGTGGTTGCCGTCGGCGAAGGCCGCAAACTCGGTGTCGCCGCCAAACAAGTCGACGAACTGAGCGGTGGCGCGCTCAGCGCCGTCCTCAAGCGTGGCGATCTGGCTGGTAAAGTCGGTCAAAGCCTGCTGCTGCACAGCCTGCCGAACCTGAAAGCCGAGCGCGTGCTGCTGGTCGGCGTGGGCAAGGATGAGGAACTGGGCGACCGTCCATTCCGTAAAATCGTGGCCGGCATCCTCAACACCCTGAAGGGTCTGGGCGGCAGCGACGCCGTGCTGGCGCTGGATGAAGTTATTGTCAAAAACCGCGACAGCTACGGCAAAACCCGTCTGCTGGCAGAAACCCTGGTCGATGGCGAATACACCTTCGACCAGTTCAAGAGCCAGAAAGCCGAACCGCGCGCCCTGAAGAAAATCACCCTGCTGACCATCAAGGCTGCTCAGGCCGAAGTGCAGCGCGCGGTGAATCACGCGACCGCGATTGCCAATGGCATGGCCTTCACCCGCGATCTGGGCAACCTGCCGCCGAACATCTGCCACCCGACCTTCCTCGGCGAACAAGCCAAGAATCTGGGCAAAGAGTTCAAGGATCTGAAAGTCGAAGTCCTCGACGAGAAGAAGATCAAATCCCTGGGCATGGGCTCGTTCTACGCCGTCGGCCAAGGCAGCGAGCAACCGCCGCGCCTGATCGTCATGCAATACAACGGCGGCAAGAAATCCGAGAAGCCGTACGCGCTGGTTGGTAAAGGCATCACCTTCGACACTGGCGGCATCAGCCTGAAACCGGGTGCCGGCATGGACGAAATGAAGTACGACATGGGCGGCGCAGCCTCCGTGTTCGGTACCCTGCGTGCCGTGCTTGAGCTGAAACTGCCAATCAACCTGGTGTGCATCCTCGCCTGCGCGGAAAACATGCCGAGCGGCAACGCGACCCGTCCGGGCGACATCGTCACCACCATGAGCGGCCAGACCGTGGAAATCCTCAACACCGACGCCGAAGGCCGTCTGGTGCTGTGCGACGCGCTGACCTACTCCGAGCGTTTCAAGCCGCAAGCGGTGATCGACATCGCCACTCTGACCGGCGCTTGCGTCGTGGCACTGGGCGCACACACCTCGGGCCTGCTGGGCAACAACGACGAACTGATCAGCCAACTGTTGAGCGCTGGCCAGACTGCCGACGACCGCGCCTGGCAATTGCCGCTGTTCGACGAATACCAGGAGCAACTGGACAGCCCGTTCGCCGACATCGCCAACATCGGCGGGCCGAAAGCCGGCACCATCACTGCCGCTTGTTTCCTGTCGCGCTTCACCAAGAACCTCAACTGGGCGCACCTGGACATCGCGGGCACCGCATGGACAAGCGGCGGCAAGGACAAGGGCGCCACCGGCCGTCCGGTGCCTCTGCTGACCCAGTACCTGCTGGATCGCGCCAAAGCCTGAACCCGCTGACGGGCGGCGTTACCTTCGGGTGACGCCGCTTGCTGCTCTGGAACCGCAATGACCAAAGTCGACTTCTATATCCTGCCCAGCGCTGACCCTTCGGCGCGCCTGGACTTTGCCTGCAAGCTCACCGAGAAAGCCTGGCGCATGGGCCATCGCATCTACCTGCATTGCAGCGATGCCGCTCAGCGCGACGATCTCGATGCGCGCTTGTGGGCATTCAAGGGCGAAACGTTCGTGCCGCATGGCCCGGCTGACAGCGAACCGGACGGTTTGATTGTGTTGGGATTGGGTGATGACTGCGGTCAGCACCAGGATTTGCTGGTCAACCTCGACCTGAAAGTCCCGGCCTTCGCCAGCAAATTCGCCCGTGTGGCGGAGGTGGTGGTGGAAGATCCGACAATTCGGGCGGCCGCGCGGGAGAGTTTCCGTTTCTACCGCGAACAGGGCTATCCTCTGCAAGACCACCGTTTACAGCGACTCTGAGCATTCCAATGGACACTCCGAAACCGCAACAAAAGTCCGCACACCTGTTGGATGATCTTGAATCGATCCGCCAGTTGCTCGGCGATGACAACCTGCAACCACCGCTGTTGACCGACACGGTCGACGATGGCGAACAGGAACAGATTCCGATGTTGTTTGATTCGGTCGGCAACGAGCCGGCTGCTGTCGAACCACCACCCGCGCCAGCCCCGACACCCGCCGCCCCGACTGCGACCGCTGCCAAAGGCCCGGACGCCCTGCTCCACCTGGACAGCGAACTGCGCGCCGCCGCGCAATTGATCATGCAAGACGTGATCGATGACTTCGCACCGCACATCGAAACCGAAATCAAGCGCCGGCTCGATGCACGCATGGAACGACTGCTCAGCCAATACGAATAACGTACCCCGTGTAGGAGCTGCCGCAGGCTGCGATCTTTTGACCTTTGTTTTTTAAAGACAAGATCAAAAGATCGCAGCCTTCGGCAGCTCCTACATTTAGATCTCCATCCGGCCCGCCCCGCTCGCCCTCGGCCCCATGCCCCGCTATACTCGTCGGCTTTTCCTGAATTAATGCCAATAGGGTCCCGCCGCGCATGGATAAGACCTACCAGCCGCACGCCATTGAAACTTCCTGGTACAACACCTGGGAGTCCGAGAACTACTTCGCCCCGCAAGGCGCGGGCGACTCCTACACCATCATGATCCCGCCGCCGAACGTCACCGGCAGCCTGCACATGGGTCACGGTTTCAACAACGCGATCATGGACGCCCTGATCCGTTTCCGCCGCATGCAGGGTCGCAATACCCTGTGGCAGCCGGGCACCGACCACGCCGGTATCGCCACGCAGATGCTGGTGGAGCGTCAACTGGAAGCCACCGGCCAGAATCGTCACGATCTGGGCCGCGAGAAGTTCCTCGAGAAAGTCTGGGAGTGGAAGGATCAGTCCGGCGGCAACATCAGCCGTCAGATCCGCCGCCTCGGCTCGTCCGTCGACTGGAGCCGCGAGCGCTTCACCATGGACGACGGCCTCTCGGAAGCGGTCAAAGAAGCGTTCGTGCGCCTGCACGAAGACGGTCTGATCTATCGCGGCAAGCGTCTGGTCAACTGGGACACCAAACTGCACACGGCGATTTCCGACCTCGAAGTGGAAAACCACGACGAGAAAGGTTTCCTGTGGAACCTGAAGTACCCGCTGGCTGACGGCGTGAAAACCGCTGAAGGCAACGATTTCCTGATCGTCGCGACCACCCGTCCGGAAACCATGCTCGGCGACTCCGCCGTTGCGGTGAACCCGAACGATGAGCGCTACCAGGCCCTGATCGGCAAGTTTGTCGAGCTGCCACTGGTTGGCCGCCGCATCCCGATCATCGCCGACGATTACTGCGATCCTGAATTCGGCACCGGCTGCGTGAAAATCACCCCGGCCCACGATTTCAACGACTACGAAGTCGGCAAGCGCCACAACCTGCCGCTGCTGAACATCTTCGACAAGAACGCTAACGTGCTGCCAGCCGCCCAGGTGTTCAACCTCGACGGTACGCTGAACGACAGCATCGATGGCGCGATTCCGGCTGAGTACGCCGGCCTTGAGCGTTTCGAAGCGCGCAAGCAAATCGTGGCTGCGTTCGACGCCGCCGGCCTGCTGGTCAGCGTCAACGACCACGGCCTGAAAGTGCCGAAAGGCGACCGCTCCGGCACCATCATCGAGCCGTGGCTGACTGACCAGTGGTACGTGTCGACCAAACCGCTGGCCGAGCCTGCGATTGCTGCCGTTGAAGATGGCCGCATCCAGTTCGTGCCGAAGCAGTACGAAAACATGTACTTCTCGTGGATGCGCGACATCCAGGACTGGTGCATCAGCCGTCAGCTGTGGTGGGGCCACCGGATTCCGGCCTGGTACGACGAGTCGGGCAAGGTCTACGTTGGTCGCGACGAAGCCGAAGTGCGCGCCAAGCACAACCTCGGCCCGGACGTGGCGCTGCAACAGGACAACGACGTACTCGACACCTGGTTCAGTTCCGGCCTGTGGACGTTCTCCACTCTGGGTTGGCCTGAGCAGACCGAATTCCTGAAGAAATTCCACTCCACCGACGTGCTGGTGACGGGCTTCGACATCATTTTCTTCTGGGTTGCCCGGATGATCATGCTGACCATGCACCTGATCAAGAACGAGGACGGCACGCCGCAGGTTCCGTTCAAGACCGTTTACGTGCACGGTCTGGTGCGCGATGGCCAGGGCCAGAAGATGTCCAAGTCCAAGGGCAACGTTCTGGATCCGCTGGACATCATCGACGGTATCGAGCTGGAAGAACTGGTGCAGAAACGCACCTCCGGCCTGATGCAGCCGAAACTGGCGAAGAAGATCGAGAAGCAGACCCGCGACGAATTCGCCGACGGCATCGCCAGCTACGGCACCGACGCCCTGCGCTTCACCTTCTGCTCGCTGGCCTCGACCGGTCGCGACATCAAGTTCGACATGGGCCGCGTCGAAGGCTATCGCAACTTCTGCAACAAGATCTGGAACGCCGCGCGTTATGTTCTGGACAAGGGCGAAGACTGCGGCCAGAACGGCGAAGCCTACGAGCTGTCGCTGGCGGATCGCTGGATCATCTCGCAACTGCAACGCACTGAAGCCGAAGTGACCCGTCAGCTGGATCAATTCCGTTTCGACCTGGCAGCACAAGCGCTGTACGAGTTCATCTGGAACCAGTACTGCGATTGGTACCTGGAGCTGTCCAAGCCTGTGCTGTGGGACGAGAACGCACCGGTTGAACGTCAGCGCGGCACTCGCCGTACGCTGGTTCGCGTACTGGAAGTGGCACTGCGCCTGGCGCATCCGTTCATGCCGTTCATCACTGAAGAAATCTGGCAGCGCATCGCGCCGCTGGCTGGTATTCAGGGCAAGACGATCATGCTGCAAGCGTGGCCAGTGGCCAACGAAGAGCGCATCGATCCGGCTGCCGAAGACGACATCGAATGGCTCAAGGAACTGATGCTCGGCACGCGTAACATCCGTGGCGAAATGAACATTGGCCCGGGCAAGCCACTGCCGATCTACCTGAAGAACGTCAGCGCTGAAGACCAGCGCCGTCTGACCGAGAACGAAGCGCTGCTGAAGAAACTGGCGCGTCTGGAATCGATCACCGTTCTGCAGGCCGGCGAAGAAGCGCCGCTGTCCGCCACCGCACTGGTTGGCGAGATGGAAGTGCTGGTACCAATGGCCGGCCTGATCGACAAGGGCGCTGAACTGGCGCGTCTGGACAAGGAAATCCTGCGTTTGCAGGGCGAAGTCCAGCGCGTCGGCGGCAAATTGTCCAACGCCGGTTTCGTCGACAAGGCCCCGGCCGAAGTCATCGAGAAGGAACGCGCCAAACTGGCCGAGGCTGAACAAGCCTTGGGCAAACTGGCCGAGCAGCACGCGCGGATTGCCAGCCTGTAAGGGCAAATCGCAATGAAGAAGGGAGGCCCAGGTGGCCTCCTTTTTTCATTCCCGCCACTTCCCCCCTGTAGGAGCTGCCGCAGGCTGCGATCTTTTGATCTGGCTTTTAAAAACCAAGATCAAAAGATCGCAGCCTGCGGCAGCTCCTACATGGGATCGGCGCATAGCTCGTCAATGTGGGACAATACCCGCCACTTTCAGCCATACCCGAATCGACCACGCCCATGAACGCCCCCCGCACACCCAAACCTGCGCGCAAGAAGCCTGATTCCGCGACCCCGGCCAAGACCGTCGAGCCGCGTGAAAAGGCCAGCCTGCACCCGCGCAATCGCCATCAGGGTCGTTACGACTTCCCGGCGCTGATCAAAACCACGCCGGAACTGGCGAAGTTCGTGATCACCAACCCGTACGGCAAGGAAAGCATCGACTTCGCCAGCCCCGATGCGGTGCGCGTTTTCAACCGGGCGCTGCTCAAGTCGTTTTATGGCATCCAGCATTGGGACATTCCGGCAGACTACCTCTGCCCGCCTGTACCGGGCCGTGCCGATTACGTGCACTTCCTCGCGGATTTGCTGGCGAGCATGAACGACGGCAAGGTCCCGCGCGGCGCGATCGTCAACGTGCTGGACATCGGCATGGGCGCCAACTGCGTGTATCCGCTGATCGGTAACAGCGAATACCGCTGGCACTTCCTCGGTTCGGAGATCGATCCGACCGCCGTGGCCGCAGCCAAAGCCATCGTCCAGTCCAACGACCTGAGCAAGGTTATCCAGCTGCGCCAGCAGGAAAACCGCAAGCACATCCTGATTGGCTTGCTGGAGCCGGGCGAGCGCTTTGACCTGACCATGTGCAACCCGCCGTTCCACGCCTCGATGGACGAGGCGACCAAGGGCAGCGAGCGCAAATGGCGCGCACTGGGCAAGGCTGACCCGAAACGCAAACTGCCGGTACTGAACTTCGGTGGCCAGTCGGCGGAGCTGTGGTGTGAAGGTGGCGAGGCGCGTTTCGTGACGCAACTGATCGCCGAGAGTGCCAACTTCCAGCATAAAGTGCTGTGGTTCAGCACGCTGGTGTCGAAAGCGTCGAACCTGCCGGCCATCGAAACCGCGCTGAAAAAGGCCGGCGTACTGGAAAGCCAGGTCGTGGAAATGTCTCAGGGCCAGAAGCAGAGCCGCTTTGTGGCCTGGACCTTCCAGACCAAGTCCGAGCAGCAGATCTGGCGCCGCGAGCGCTGGGTTCGCTGATAGCTGCGCAGAGGCCCCTGTAGGAGCTGCGGCACGCTGCGATCTTTTGATCTTGATCCCGAAGAACAAGATCAAAAGATCGCAGCCTCGTTTCACTCGACAGCTCCTACAGGCGGTGTCATTCCTCGCCAAATCGCAGGCACAAAAAAACCGTGCCCGGATCACTCCGGTGCACGGTTTTTTTATCGCTGCGTCTTACTTGTTCACAGCGTCGGTCAGGCCTTTGGCCACAACCAGCTTGATCACTTTCTTAGCAGGGATTTCGATGGCAGCGCCAGTCGAAGGGTTACGGCCAGTGCGGGCAGGACGCTCGGTCACTTTCAGCTTGCCGATACCTGGCAAGGTGATTTCGCCGCCGTTTTCCAGCTGATCGGCAACGATTTGGCCCAGTTGGTCCAGAGCGTTACGCGCGGTGGTTTTCGGCGCGTCGATAGCTTCAGCGATGTCGGCGATCAGTTGGTCTTTAGTAAGAGCCATGTAGTGTTCCTTCCCTATCAAATTCATATGGATTGCAGAGTGCAGTGTCAGCCATCGAGCCCGATCTTCTGGATCTGGCACCCTCGGCGATAACCACGACGAGTCGGGTTATAGATGCCGAAATCAGGGTTTGGTTCGACCTGACAAATGCTGATTGCACGCTTAACGCAGTGACTTCGCGTAAGACCGGGCAAAACTAGCACAGAGACGGGGAAATATCCGCCTCTAGCTACCCATTTGGTCAGCTTTATTGCGCTAAATCGGTAAAAAACTGCATATGCGTCAGTGCGCGCCCCGGTTTTGCCCTACAACCCCCTGTAGGAGCTGCCGAAGGCTGCGATCTTTTGATCTGGCTTTTCAAGAAAACAAGATCAAAAGATCGCAGCCTTCGGCAGCTCCTACGGAGAGTCTCGACCGGAGATTCGGGTACACTTAGCGCTTTTTCGGGGGAGCCTGCCCTCCTCCCTTCCAACAGCCGAGAAGCCCATGCCGATCCGTCATTGCATCGTCCACCTGATCGACAAAAAACCCGACGGCACGCCCGCAGTTCTGCACGCCCGCGACACGGAACTGGCCGAGTCTGCAGCCATCGAGAACATGCTCGCCGACCTCAACGAGAGCTATAACGCCAAACAGGGCAAAGCCTGGGGCCTGTTCCATCCGGAGTCCGGCGCGTTCCCGTTCAGCGGCTGGCTGAAGGAATACATGGAAGGCAGCAAGGACTTCACCGCGTTCAGCAAAGTCGCGGTCGAGCACCTGCAGAAGCTGATGGAAGAGTCGAACCTGTCGGTCGGCGGTCACGTGTTGTTCGCCCACTATCAGCAAGGCATGACCGATTACCTGGCCATCGCCCTGCTCCACCACAGCGAAGGCGTGGCGGTGACCGATGAGCTGGACGTGACCCCTTCGCGCCACCTCGACCTCGGCCAGTTACACCTGGCGGCGCGGATCAACGTGTCCGAGTGGCAGAACAACAAGCAGTCCAAGCAGTACATCTCGTTCATCAAAGGCAAGAACGGCAAAAAGGTCTCCGAGTACTTCCGCGACTTCATCGGTTGCCAGGAAGGCGTCGACGGCCCGGGCGAGACCCGCACGCTGCTCAAGGCTTTCAGTGACTTCGTCGAAAGCGAAGACCTGCCGGAAGACTCCGCCCGCGAGAAGACCAAGACCCTGGTCGATTACGCCAGCAGTCAGGCCAAACTCGGCGAACCGATGGGCCTGGAAGAGCTCTCGGAGCTGATCGACGAAGAGCGTCCGAAAGCCTTCTATGATCACATTCGCAACAAGGACTACGGCCTGTCGCCGGAGATTCCTGCGGATAAACGCACTCTCAACCAGTTCCGCCGTTTCACCGGCCGCGCCGAAGGCCTGTCGATCAGCTTTGAAGCACACCTGCTGGGTTCGAAGATCGAGTACGACGAAGAGGCTGGCACCTTGGTGATCAAGGGCCTGCCAACGTCGCTCACCGATCAGTTGAAGCGGCGTAACTGATGCTCGGCAATGTGCTGAAGAAGGTCGCTCTGGTTCTGCTGGTGGTCGTGGTCTATCAGAACTGGGGCAAGATCGAGCGGCTGTTCAACCCGTCGCAGATGGTCTCGGAGCAGACACGGGCGCAGGCCAATGTCGTGCTCTACGCCACTGACTGGTGCGGCTACTGCAAGCAGACCAAACGCTTTCTCGACAGCAAAGGGATTGCGTTCAAGGAGTTCGATATCGAGAAGGATGCCGAGGCGCGCAAGGCGTATGAGGCATTGGGTGGACGCGGGATTCCGTTGATCGATGTGAATGGCACGTTGATTCGCGGTTTTGACCCGGACGAAATCCTCGCCGCCCTGAAATGACCTGTAGGAGTGAGCCTGCTCGCGATAGCGGTGTGTCAGTCGATAAATCCGCCGATTGACACACCGCTATCGCGAGCAGGCTCACTCCTACAAAGTTTTGCATCAGACTTGAGAGATCAGCGTGCTTCGATACGGAAACCGAATCGCGGGAAGTGCACATGCACCACACCGCCACGTTCGTCTTCACGACGAATGATCAACTCTTCGCGACCGGCAAACAGCAGCTCACCGACCACCGGATCAACCCCGTAATCCGTCGCCGAGACTGCCACCTGCTGGCCAGCCTTGAAGCCGTTCGGATCAACAAACTGCTCATCCGGCAATGCCGCCGGTGTCGCGTTGCGTGCAACCTCAAGCGCCTCCTCGGAGGTCATCGCACTCGCCGCGCCATGACCAAAGCCCAGTACTCGACTCAGCCACGCCGAAACCGCCGGATACTCATCCACCAGCGGCGCCGTCACATGCGTCGCCTTGAGGAACCACAGCGGATGCGCCAATGCGAAGTCAGCAATCGACGGCTCGCCAAAAAGGAAGTCGCCTTGCTCGCGCTGCAACTGCTGCTCCAGCCGCGCCATGATCGTCGGCCATTGATGCTTGGCCTGTTCGGCGGACAGACGTGTGGCACTGCCGCCCGAGAACAAACCGGCGCGGTCGGCAATAAACGCTTTGATCGCCTCCGGCGGCAACTTGGCAAAACGCACGGCCACAGATTCCGGCTGGAACACCAGACTCACCGCATGCTGGAACACTACCGAGTCAGCCCACGTGGCGAAACTGGCGGTGGTGAACTCCTGACCTTCGGGGAAGAACGCTGGCAAAGCCTTTTCTTGCTCGAGACGACGAGCGATCAACGACGTGTCGCAGTAGATGTCAGCGCCAATCTGCAACACCGGGGTCTTGCGATAGCCACCGGTCAGGGCGGTCAGATCCGGTTTCGGCATCACCGGCGAAATATGCACCGAGCGCCACGACAAGCCTTTGAAGCCCAGCAGCAGACGGGCCTTCTCGGCAAATGGAGAGGTCGGGTAATGGTGGAGAATCAACTCGGACATGCTCGGCTCCGCCGCTCAGATAGTGAGCCAGCAGCTTAGCGTGCATTTGCTTAGCAGCCTACAGATCTGCCTGATGGGAACCAATCAGTCAGATTGATAAGACGCAACCAGACATTCCTTGGCGCTCTTCCTGAGTTTTTTGATCAAACGTTCCTGGCGCAGCGCATCGCTCTTGTCGCGGCACAGTTCGGTATAAACCAGCGCCATCGCCGGGCTGGAGAGGAAGAACCGCGCGCCCTTGCCGCTTTGATGCTTGGCGAAACGGCGCACCGGGTCGTCGCTGATTCCGCAGTACAACGAGCCATTGGCGGCGCGAACGAGGTAGACGAACCAGGACTTGCTCACCGGTTCGGCCACATCGACAGATTTTTCGCTAAGGCTGGTCACTTCGGGATCTGAACGTGTAGGAAAACAGGCGGCGATCTTATCAGCGACCGGACTGAAATGCCTTCAGTCCCTTCAACGCCTGAGCGCGTACGGCGTTGCGCACCAGTGGTGTCCAGCCCAGCAGCAGGCCTTTGAAACCGAGGGCCTGACGCGACCAGCGCCACAGGTCGAAGTGATCGTGGTGCTCGCAGATCTTGCCGTCACGGAAGACGAAGCGGGCCTGGATATCGTTGATGACGATGTTACCGGTCTGGCTGAACAGATAAGTCGCGACCCAATGTGCGCCACCGCTGCGCTCATCGACGCGGACGTTGTCGAAGGTCAGCGAGAAGTCTTTGGCCCGAGTGGTGAGCATGCGCCACATGTCGCCGGCATCGCGTCCGCGCAGTTCGCCGAAGGCCGGATCACTGAACACGACGTCGTCGGTGTAGCAGGCGGCCATGGCTTCGGCATCGAGGCGCTGGAAGGCCTGGTAGAAGCGGGTGATCAACGCGGCGTGGGCTTCGCTCATGGGCAAACTCCAAAATAGGTACAGAGTGCCAGCACCATAATCTGCAATGCGCAGAAACACTATCGGCATTCGTAAACCGAATACCCGCTGTACACAAAACCCATGTAGGAGTGAGCCTGCTCGCGATAGCGGTGTGTCAGTCAGCGCAACGTTGACTGGTATAAAGCTGTCGCGAGCAGGCTCACTCCTACAGTTTGAACCGCGTCAGATTTTTTCGCTTTGCACTTGCACGTACAACGCACGCCCGGCGCCGAGGCCGGCGATGATCGCACCGGTGCCAATGATGCCGAAGATCCAGCCCACGGCATTCCAGCCGCCGGTCCAGTCATGCACCACGCCGACCGCAAACGGTCCCATCGACGCCAACGTGTAACCGAAACCCTGAGACATGCTCGACAGATTCGCCGCAACATGCGAATCACGCGAACGCAGTACGATCAACGTCAACGCCAGACTGAACGTACCGCCCTGCCCCAGCCCCAACAGAATCGCCCAGCCCCACAGGCCTTCGATCGGCGCGTACAGGCAACCGAACAGCCCGCCAAGAGTCAGCGCCATGACCACGACGATCGCCAGACGCTGATCCTTGCCGCGCGTCGCCAGCCACGGTGCGGCTAACGAACTGGCGAGCTGGATGATCACCGAACCGGACAACACCAGACCGGCCTGGGTCGGCGTCAGGCCGCGACCAATCAGGATCGACGGCAACCAGCCGAACACAATGTAGGCCAGCGACGATTGCAGGCCCATGTACAAGGTCACCTGCCAGGCCAGCGGATCACGTAATAACCCGCGAACGCGATAGGCGACGTTGTGCGCGCCATGTTTCTGCCCGACTTGCGGCAGCCAGAACACCGCCGCAACCAGCGCCGGAATCACCCAGAAACCCAGGCCCATCGCCCAGCTACCACCGAAGTGCTCACTGAGCGGCACGCTGGAACCGGCCGCCATCGCTGCGCCCAGGCACAGCGCCATGGTGTAGACGCCGGTCATGGTGCCGGCGTGTTTGGCGAAGTCGCGCTTGACGATCCCCGGCAGCAGAACACCGATGATGCCAATGCTCGCGCCGCCCAATACGCTGCCGGCGAACAAGCCGATCTCGCCAAAGTTGCTGCGCAAAATGATCCCGCCAGCCAGTGTCAGCAAAATCCCCAGCACCACCCGCTCAGCGCCAAAACGCCGCGCCAGAATCGGCGCCAGTGGCGCAAACAAACCGAGGCAAAGCACCGGCAACGTGGTCAGCAAACCGGCCTGAGCCGCCGACAAGCCGAGGTTTTTGGAAACGTCGCTGAGCAACGGCGCCATGCTCGACAGCGCCGGGCGCAAATTCAGCGCCACCAGAATCAAACCCAGCAGCAACAGCCACGGCCGGCGCACCAGCGGATGGCTTTGTTGCACTTGTTCGTCGTCAGCCTCGGCGTCGATCAGCAGCTCTTCAAGTTCTGCCGTGCGTTTGGGGGTTGTGGATATCTCACTGCGGGACATGGATTTCTCGGTTTCAAGGTTCATTGATCAACTGCCTCGACAAAGCTTTGGCCCGTTCCGGGTCGCGTTGCTCGACCGCATCGAGTAACTCGATATGCAAGTCGAACACTTCCTGACGGCGCGGGACGATGTTCAGGGTCTGGCGCAATTGCGCGCCGACGATGCTGGAGAAATAGCGATACAGCTCGCTGAGGGTCGGGTTGTGCGCGGCGTCGACCAGACGACGGTGGAACACCAGATCGCAAGCAATGTAGGTGTCGAGGTCGCCGTGGTAGTGGCTGCCGCTGGTGCCGAGCGCTTCACGCAATGCGACGAGATCCTCGTCGGTACGGCGTAGCGCTGCCAAGCCGATGGCCTCGACTTCGAGGATGTGCCGGGTTTCCCGTGCCTGATCGAGCGAGCAGCGCGACAGCGCTTTCAACGTGTCGAGCGGATCGACCACGGCGCGCAAATAACTGCCATCGCCCTGGCGAATCTCGATCAGTCCGGAAAACGCCAGCACGCGCATGGCTTCGCGCACGGTGTTGCGGCTAATGCCCAGTTCGGCGCACAGCTCGGGTTCGGTCGGCAATCGCTCGCCGACTTGCCAGGCACCGCTGTTGATGCGCTGACGGAGTTGATCCAAGGCCTGATCGACCAGGGATCGTTTGATGAGTGGAGAAATGTCTGACATAGGATTTTCCCTTTCATCCAATCATAGGATGAATTTTCTGACATGTTAGTCAGACCCGTGTAGGACGGCAACCACCTAGGGTCAATCGGAGACACATGAAGCGGTATTTTCGATTGGTCAAAATTACCCTTTAAGGGTAATTTCAGGGACAGGGTTTTGGTTTCTTATGGAAAAGAACACACCCCATTATGAGCTGGCGGTGATCAAGGCTGAGGTGAGGCGGTTAGGTCAAAAAGCTTTCACCAAAGCTTCGGTCAAATCAGCGGAGAAGCTCGGCTTCAATCTCAGCGAAATGCTAGAGATCGTTTTCGAGCTAAAAACCAGGATGTTGTACAAATCGATGACTACTTATGACGATCATCGAATCTGGCAAGACGTGTATCACATCAATTCACGAGATCAGGAGATTTACATCAAGGTGACCTACCGCCCCGGCGGCAGCCCACCGGTAATCTCCTTCAAGGAGAAGAACCCATGAAAACCCAGCAATGTGTCAGCTGCGGTGCACGTGAGGGAATGAGGCATTTTCAGGGTCGCGGAGAAACCCTGAGTGTCAAAGGCATGGAGCGCCGTGTAGACGATCTATCTGGTTGGGAGTGCCAGAAGTGCGGTGAAGTGGAATGGGATTTCGACACCGATAGTGCTGAGCGTTATTGTGATGCCGGTGACGAGCTGGTTCTCGCTGGCAGACAAATGATCGGCGCCGAGATGAAACGTATTCGACGCAAATTGCACCTGACGCAGAAAGAGACGGTGCAACTGCTCTCTGGTGGCGGGCATAACGCATTCTCTCGCTACGAACGCGGCGAGTTACTTCCACCCAAAGCATTGGTGCTGCTGATGCGTCTATTGGATCGTCATCCCTACATGCTCGTCGATATCCAGACCTTGGCTGAAGGCGCAGACCTGCGAGGTTTCACGCACACCGTACACAAGGAACACGAAACCCTCAGCGTTTCCTGACTCCAAAAAACAAACCCGGCACAAGGCCGGGTTCGTTTTACTCACAAACCATCAATGCAAAATCTGACTCAAGAACAACTTCGTCCGCTCATTCTGCGGATTATCGAAGAAGTCATTCGGCGCCGCCTGCTCAACGATTTCACCCTTGTCCATGAAGATCACGCGGTTCGCCACGGTACGGGCAAAGCCCATCTCGTGAGTTACGCAAAGCATGGTCATGCCGTCTTCAGCCAGGCCGATCATGGTGTCCAGAACCTCTTTCACCATCTCCGGATCGAGCGCTGAAGTCGGTTCGTCGAACAGCATGATTTTCGGTTTCATGCACAGGGCGCGGGCGATCGCCACACGCTGTTGCTGACCACCGGACAGTTGCCCCGGGAATTTATGCGCCTGCTCCGGAATGCGTACGCGTTCCAGGTAGTGCATGGCGATTTCCTCGGCCTTGCGCTTGGGCATCTTGCGTACCCACATCGGCGCCAGGGTGCAGTTCTGCAGAATGGTCAGGTGCGGGAACAGGTTGAAGTGCTGGAACACCATGCCGACTTCACGGCGGATCGCTTCGATCTGCTTGAGGTCGTTGGTCAGTTCCACACCGTCGACGACGATGCGGCCCTGCTGATGTTCTTCCAGACGATTGAGGCAACGAATCGTCGTCGATTTACCGGAACCCGACGGCCCGCACAGGACGATACGCTCGCCTTGTTTGACGTTGAGGTTGATGTCTTTGAGCACGTGGAACTGGCCATACCACTTGTTGACGCCCTGCATCTGAATAATGCCTTCAGGACCTACAGGCTTTTTGATTGCTTCACTCATTTACAGAACTCCTAACGCTTGTGGCCAGTGTCGAGCTTGCGTTCCAGATGCATGGAATAGCGCGACATACCAAAACAGAAAATCCAGAACACCAGGGCGGCGAACACGTAGCCTTCGGTGGCCATGCCCAGCCATTTCGGATCGGCAGCGGCTTGTTTGACGCTGTTGAGCAGGTCAAAGAGGCCGATGATGATCACCAGGCTGGTGTCCTTGAACAGCGCAATGAAGGTGTTGACGATGCCGGGGATCACCAGCTTCAGGGCTTGCGGCAGAATCACCAGGCCCATCGAACGCCAGTAACCGAGGCCCATCGCCGCGGCCGCTTCGTACTGACCTTTAGGGATCGCTTGCAGACCGCCACGCACCACTTCGGCCACATAGGCCGACTGGAACAGGATCACGCCGATCAGTGCCCGCAGCAGTTTGTCGAAGTTCATGCCTTCAGGCAGGAACAGCGGCAGCATCACCGAGGACATGAACAGCACAGTGATCAACGGCACGCCGCGCCAGAACTCGATGAAGGTCACGCAGACCACACGAATCGCCGGCATGTTCGAACGACGGCCCAGCGCCAGCACAATCCCCAGCGGCAACGCACCGGCGATACCGACAGTGGCGATGACCAGGGTCAGCATCAGGCCGCCCCACTGGCTGGTCGCCACATTGCTCAGACCAAAACCGCCGTGCAGCAAGGTGAAGGCAATGATCGGATACAGCACCAGAAAGCTCAGCCCGTAGATCGCTTTACGCGGCACACGCGAGATGAACAATGGCGCCGCGCCGATCACCGCCAGCCACACGGTCAGGTCGACGCGCCAGCGCAGCTCCGTCGGGTAGTAGCCGTACATGAACTGGCCAAAACGCTGCTGAATGAACACCCAGCAGGCGCCCTCCTTGGTGCAGTCGGCGCGAGTGGTACCGACCCAGTTGGCATCGACAATCGCCCAACTGAGGATCGGTGGCACCACCAGGTAGATCAGGTAGAACGCAAACAGGGTCAGCAGGGTGTTGAGCCAGCTGGAGAACATGTTCGCGCGCATCCACGCCACCACGCCGATGCTGCTGTTCGGTGGGGGCATGTCGGGTTTGAAAGTATGAGTACTCATGCGCTTTTCCTTACCGCTCGATCAGCGCAATGCGCTTGTTGTACCAGTTCATCAGCAGAGAGATGCTGATACTGATCGCCAGGTACACGCTCATCGTGATGGCAATCACTTCGATGGCTTGACCGGTCTGGTTGAGCACGGTGCCGGCGAACAGCGACACCATTTCCGGGTAACCGATACCGGCCGCCAGCGAGGAGTTCTTCGCCAGATTGAGGTATTGGCTGGTCAGTGGCGGAATGATCACGCGCAGGGCTTGCGGAATGATCACCTTGCGCAGGGTCGGGCCGTTGCGCAGGCCAAGCGAGCGCGCCGCTTCGGTCTGGCCATGGCTGACCGATTTGATGCCCGAACGCACGATCTCAGCGATGAACGCCGCGGTGTACACGGTCAGGGCCAGGGTCAAGGCGAGCAGTTCCGGGATCAGCACCCAGCCGCCGACAAAGTTGAAGCCTTGCAGCTTCGGCATTTCCCAATGCAACGGGGCACCGAAGATCAATGCGCACAAGGTCGGGATCACCAGCAGAATCGCCAGACCGACCCAGAACTTGTGGAACGGCACGCCGGTTTCTTCAAAGCGCTTGTTGGCCCAGCGGCACATCAGCACGATGCCGACGATGGCCACCACGATGCTGATCGCGAACGCCCAGAAACCATCAGCCGCCAGCGCGGCAGGCATATTCAGGCCACGGCTGCTGACGAAGAAGGTGTCACCGAAGTTATGGCTGTTGCGCGGTCCCGGCATGGTCAGGAACACCGCGAAGTACCAGAACAGGATTTGCAGCAACGGCGGAATGTTGCGGAACACTTCCACATACACGGTCGCCAGTTTGCTGATGATCCAGTTCTGCGACAGCCGTGCCACACCGATGATGAAACCGAGGATCGTCGCCAGAACCACGCCGATCACGGTCACCAACAGGGTGTTGAGCAGACCGATAACAAAGACGCGGGCATAGCTGTCCGCTTCGGTGTAGTCGATCAGGTGTTGAGCGATGCCGAATCCGGCACTGCGCTCCAGAAAGCCGAAACCGGAAGTAATGCCCCGGTGCTGGAGGTTGGTTTGCGTGTTGTCGAACAAGTACCAGCCCAGCGAGACCACCGCCACAACAGTGATGATCTGGAATAGCCACGCACGCACTCGTGGATCGCTGAGGCTGAGCCTCTGCTTTGGTGCGCCGATTGAATTTTGCATGAAGTGCCCCGGAAGAAATGGAACAAGAACATCACCCGGCGGTTGGCCCGCCGGGTGATAGAACCATTAGCGCACTGGTGGTGCGTACTGAATGCCGCCGTTGTTCCACAGGGCGTTCAAGCCGCGGTCGATTTCCAGCGGAGTGCTCTTGCCGAGGTTTTTCTCGAAGATCTCGCCGTAGTTGCCGACTTGTTTAACGATCTGCACAACCCAGTCTTTCGGCAGTTTCAGGTCTTTGCCGTACTCGCCGTCAGCACCGAGCATACGGGCAACGTCCGGGTTCTTGGTCGACTTGGCTTCAGCTTCAACGTTCTTCGAAGTGATGCCGGCTTCTTCGGTGTTGAGCAGCGCGTAGCCAACCCAGCGCACAATGGCCAGCCACTCGTCGTCACCGTTACGTACGACCGGGCCCAGCGGTTCTTTGGAAATGGTTTCCGGCAGAACCACGTAGTCCTTCGGCGAGGCCAGCTTGGAGCGCTGGGCGAACAGTTGGGACTTGTCGGAGGTCAGCACGTCGCAACGACCGGATTCCAGCGACTTGGCGCTTTCATCGGAGGTGTCGAAGGTGATCGGGGTGTATTTCAGACCGTTGCCACGGAAGTAGTCGGAAACGTTCAGCTCGGTGGTGGTACCGGCCTGGATGCAGATGGTTGCACCGTCCAGCTCTTTGGCACTTTTCACGCCCAGCTTGTTGTTCACCAGGAAACCGATGCCGTCGTAGTAGGTAATGAAGCCCGGGAATTTCAGGCCCATGCCCGCGTCACGCGAACTGGTCATGGTGGTGTTGCGCGACAGGATGTCGATCTCGCCCGATTGCAGCGCGGTGAAGCGCTCTTTGGCGTTCAACTGACTGAATTTGACCTTGGTCGCGTCGCCGAATACGGCAGCGGCCACAGCGCGGCAGACGTCAGCGTCGATCCCGAGGATCTTGCCGGTTGCGTCCGGTACCGAGAAGCCCGGCAGACCGTCGCTCACGCCACACTGCACGAAACCTTTCTTCTGCACGGCATCCAGGGTTGCACCCGCCTGAGCGAACCCGCTGACGCCGAGAACTGTTGCTGCAGTCACGATCGCCAGAGTGGATTTCAACATCTTCATTCAAACCTCCAGTTTTGCTCTTGTTGTGTCGGAGCTTGAGTCCAGTCGCACCCTTTTGAGGCGTTGTTGACCCGTGTTGGCTTTTTTTGGGGTCAACCGACGTAAGACCTTCGCTATGAGTCTAGTAGGAGAAAATCCACATCATGGACAACTCACTTCTCACCAATCGGCCGAACGGGCTGTAGCCCTTTCACATTCGCTAAGCCCGTAGCGGCCATTGGCGAACATCCATCACCGGATTCTTTGCAATCCCGTCGCGGGTCGTACACTGATAGTGTTACCGCCCACGCAAGATCTATTGCACGGTTCAAGCCATAGCAAAGCCCGTACCACACCGCTCGCCGAATCGATTCGGCGACAGGTCAATAGCAAAACTTGTAACCTTGCGACATCTTCTTAACGGATCAACCGGACGCGCACTCGAACCACGCACTTAATGAGAGCGCCCGCACATTTTTGGAGCAGACATGACCGAGCCCTTGATTCTTCAGCCTGTTAAGCCCGCAGACGCCTGCGTGATCTGGCTGCACGGCCTCGGCGCCGACCGTTACGACTTCCTGCCGGTGGCCGAGGCATTGCAGGAAAGCCTGCTGAGCACGCGCTTCGTGTTGCCACAGGCGCCAACTCGTCCAGTGACGATAAATGGCGGATATGCCATGCCAAGCTGGTACGACATTAAAGCCATGAGCCCGGCGCGCGCGATCGATCGTGAAGAGCTGGAAGCGTCGGCGGATCGCATCATTGAATTGATCGAAAACGAGCGCGCCGGCGGAATAGACGCCTCGCGGATCTTTCTCGCCGGGTTTTCCCAGGGTGGCGCGGTGGTGTTGCACACCGCTTTTGTGAAATGGCAGGGACCGTTGGGTGGTGTGCTGGCGTTGTCGACATATGCGCCGACCTTCAGTGCTGAGATGGAGCTGTCAGCCAGTCAGCAGCGGATTCCCGCGATATGCCTGCACGGCCAGTTCGATGGCGTGGTGCAGAACTCGATGGGGCGCAGTGCTTATGAGCATTTGGTGAAGCATGGTGTCACCGTGACATGGCAGGAATACCCAATGGAGCACGAAGTGTTACCCGAGGAAATTCGCGACATCGGTGCCTGGTTGAGTGAACGTTTGCGCTAAGCGTCGAGATTAAAACCGCCCTTTGATCCCTCCCACTACGCCGCGCCCGTTTCTTGCATTACACTGGCCGGCGTACACTCCTTAACCAATTGATGAGATGACCGTGCTCAAAGCACTCAAGAAGATGTTCGGTAAAAGCGAGGCTGAGCAGCTCGCACCAGTTCCCAGTGCGCCGTCGCACGCCCCCGGTCATCGCACCGATGCGCCACAGGCCGAGCGCCCCGCTCCCGTAGCGGCACCGAAGGCAGAACCACAACCTGCACCGGCCGCGCCAATCGCCGCCGAACCTGCCCGCAGCGAAGCGCCGAAACCGGCCAGACCGCGCCGCGAACCGAAACCCAAGGCACCGGTTATTCCGTGGAAACTCGAGGATTTCGTCGTCGAGCCACAGGAAGGCAAAACCCGCTTCCACGATTTCAAGCTGTCTCCAGAACTGATGCACGCCATCCAGGATCTGGGTTTTCCGTACTGCACGCCGATTCAGGCGCAGGTGCTGGGTTACACCCTCGCCGGCAAAGACGCCATTGGCCGTGCGCAGACCGGCACCGGTAAAACCGCCGCGTTCCTGATCTCGATCATCACCCAACTGCTGCAGACCCCGCCGCCGAAAGAACGCTACATGGGCGAACCCCGTGCGCTGATCATCGCGCCGACCCGTGAGCTGGTGGTACAAATCGCCAAGGATGCCGCTGACCTGACCAAGTACACCGGCCTCAACGTCATGACGTTTGTTGGCGGCATGGACTTCGACAAGCAGCTCAAGCACCTCGAAGCGCGTCACTGCGACATCCTCGTCGCCACACCGGGCCGTCTGCTCGACTTCAACCAGCGCGGCGATGTGCACCTGGACATGGTCGAAGTGATGGTGCTGGACGAAGCCGACCGCATGCTCGACATGGGTTTCATCCCGCAGGTACGTCAGATCATTCGCCAGACGCCACCGAAGTCCGAACGCCAGACCTTGCTGTTCTCCGCGACCTTCACCGAAGACGTGATGAACCTCGCAAAGCAGTGGACGACCGATCCGTCCATCGTCGAAATCGAAGTCACCAACGTCGCCAGCGAAAACGTCGAGCAACACATCTATGCGGTGGCCGGTGCCGACAAGTACAAATTGCTCTACAACCTGGTCAACGATAATGGCTGGGAGCGGGTGATGGTCTTCGCCAACCGCAAGGACGAAGTGCGCCGTATCGAAGAGCGTCTGGTGCGTGACGGTGTGAATGCGGCGCAGTTGTCCGGCGACGTGCCGCAGCACAAGCGCATCAAGACCCTGGAAGGTTTCCGCGAAGGCAAGATTCGCGTACTGGTCGCCACTGATGTGGCCGGTCGCGGCATCCACATCGACGGCATCAGCCACGTGATCAACTTCACCCTGCCGGAAGTTCCGGACGACTACGTACACCGCATCGGCCGGACCGGTCGTGCTGGCGCCGATGGCGTGTCGATCAGCTTCGCCGGTGAGGACGACTCCTACCAGTTGCCGTCCATCGAAGAGAAGCTCGGTCGCAAGATCAGTTGTGAAACGCCGCCGACGCATCTGTTGCGCGCGGTTGAGCGCAAGCGTCCGCAGTAAACGACGTTTAAAAGAAAAGCGCAGCCGGCAACGGTCTGCGCTTTTTTTTTGCCCGGTGTTTCATCAGGTGCTTGCGAGAGGAAACTAAATGTCCATAATGGACAAATAAGTTTATTTTTCGGAGCCTGATATGTCCAGTACGCCCTACGTGATCGACCAGCATCAGGCCCGTGAGCTGCTGGCGCGCATTGATGTGCCGCAAATCCTGCGCAAGCTGTTCCGTGATCTTGCGGCGGGTAACGCCGTGCAACCGGCGCAGCAACTGGTGGAATTTCCGCAAGGTGCCGGCGACTTCATCAATTATCTGGGCGTGCTGGCCGACGACGGCGTGTACGGCGTGAAGACCTCGCCGTATATCGTTCGCGAACAAGGTGCACTGGTGACGGCATGGACCTTGTTGATGTCGATGAAAACCGGTCAACCGCTGCTGCTCTGCGATGCCGGTGAATTGACCACCGCGCGCACCGCCGCGACCACGGCTGTGGCGGTCGACACCCTCGCTCCGACAAACGCCACGCGACTGGCAATCATCGGGAGTGGCAAGGTTGCGCAGGCGCATCTGCACTATGTAAAAGGTCTACGCGACTGGCAGAGCATCAGCCTGTATTCGCCAAGCCTGTCCGCCGACGCTCAAACCAAGGCACTGTTGAAAGCCATCACTCCCAACCTGAGGATCGTTGACAGCCGTGACGCCGCCCTCGTCGAGGCCGACGTGATCATGCTCTGCACCTCGTCCGCCGGCCCGGTAATCGATCCGACCGCGCTGAGCAAACCAGCCCTGATCACCTCGATCAGCACCAACGCTCCGCGCGCCCATGAAGTGCCGCCGCAGAGCCTCAACGACATGCAGGTGTTCTGCGACTATCGTCTGACCACGCCGGGTTCGGCAGGTGAGATGCTGATTGCCAGTGAACAGCATGGCTGGAGCAAGGATTCGATTGTCGGCGACCTCGCCGATCTACTCAGCGAGAAAGTGCTGCGCCCGGGTTACGACCGTCACGTGTTTTTCCGCTCAATTGGCCTCGGCCTGGAAGACATCGCCCTGGCCAATGCGGTTTATCACCTAGCTAACTAACACCACAAATCCCCTGTAGGAGTGAGCCTGCTCGCGATAGCGGCCTTACATTCAGCATTATTGTTGACTGATACACCGCTATCGCGAGCAGGCTCACTCCTACAAGGGATCAGCGTACTTTTTGATATTGCGTACCCATCGGAGACCTTAATGAGCCAGGCAGATTTCATCATCATCGGCGGCGGGATTGCCGGCGCATCCACCGGTTTCTGGCTGTCGCCGCACGGCAAAGTGCTCGTGCTCGAACGTGAATCCCACCCGGCCTATCACTCCACCGGGCGCTCCGCCGCGCTGTTTACCGCCGCGTACGGCACCCCACAAGTTCGCGCGCTGACCCAGGCCAGCCGGGCATTTTTTGACCACCCGCCAGCCGGTTTCTGCGAACACCCACTGCTCACCCCACGCGGTGAAATGACCGTGGATTTCACCGGTGATGCCGCCGAACTGAACAACCAATATCTCAGCGCCAAAGCCACCGTGCCAGAGATGCAACTGCTGAGCGCCGACGAAGCCTGCGCGCGACTGCCGATCCTGCGCCGGGAAAAAGTCCATGGTGCGATCTACGACCCGAGCGCCAGCGACATCGACACTGACGCCTTGCATCAGGGCTACCTGCGCGGGATCCGTCGCAATAACGGCGAAGTGCACACCGATTGCGAAGTGCTAGGCCTCAGTCGCGATGCCGAGGGGCGCTGGAGTGTTCAGACCAACGGCCAGACGTTCAGCGCGCCAGTGATCATCAACGCCGCCGGCGCCTGGGCCGACAAGATCGGCGCACTGGCCGGCGCCCAACCGCTGGGCCTGCAACCGAAGCGCCGCGCCGCGTTCATTTTCGCCGGGCCAGAAGGCGTCGACATTCATCACTGGCCGATGCTGGTCAGCCTCGACGAATCCTTCTATATGAAGCCCGACGCCGGCATGTTTCTCGGCTCGCCAGCCAACGCCGACCCGGTCGAGCCTCACGATGTGCAACCCGAAGAGCTGGACATCGCCATGGGCATCTACCAGATCGAAGAGGCCACCACGCTGACCATCCACCGTCCGACGCGTACGTGGGCCGGCCTGCGCAGCTTCGTCGCCGACGGTGATTTGCTCAGTGGCTTCGATCAGCAGGTGCCGGGGCTGTTCTGGGTGGCGGCGCAGGGTGGTTACGGCATTCAGACTTCACCGGCGATGGGCCAGGCCAGCGCGGCGTTGGTACGCGGCGAACCGTTGCCCGAGCACTTGCAGCAGTTCGGGCTGGACAGCGCCATGCTCGCCCCTGCCCGTCTCGCCTGATTGTCCCTGCGGATGACGCGCCCAACGGATTGCGGCACACTCGCAACGCCTCCTGATCACGGAGGCGTTGACGCTGCCTGGAGCTCCACTGTCATGACTGCCCCTGAATTCGAACCGGCGCTGGATAATTTCCGCGCCGTCGCCGACGCCATCGCCACGCTGTTCTTTCCCCACGCCGAAGTGGTGCTGCACGACCTGCGCACGCAAAAGGTCGACTACATCGCCAACAACCTGTCCAAGCGCGAGATCGGCGACGACTCGTCACTGGAGGACATGCTCAGCGAGGATGTCAGCGACCGCAATATCGGCCCGTACGAAAAGCTCAATTGGGATGGCCAGAAGATTCGCAGCCTGAGCACCGTGCTGCGCGACAGCGAAGGCCGGCCACTGGCAGTGCTGTGCATCAATCTGAATATTTCGCTGTTCGAGAACGCCAAGGCCGCGCTGGACCTGTTTCTCTCGCCGAGCAAACTGATCCCGCAACCGGACTCACTGTTTCGCGATGACTGGCAGGAACGCATCAACACCTTCCTCCACGCCTGGCTGCGCGAGCGGCAACTGAGCCTGAATCTGCTGACCCGCGATCACAAGCGCGAACTGGTGCTGGCGCTGCACGCCGAGGGCGCGTTCAAGGGCAAGAGCGCCTCGAACTATGTGGCCAATGTGCTGAACATGGGGCGAGCGACGGTGTACAAGCATTTGAAAGAGCTGAAGGGCTGAAGATCAAAAGATCGCAGCCTGCGGCAGCTCCTACAGGAGCACGCATTCCCCTGTAGGAGCTGCCGAAGGCTGCGATCTTTTCTATCAGTCGCCGTAGATGTCGGACTTGAAATACTTCTCGGAAATCTTCTGGTACTCGCCACTCGCGCGAATGCCATCGATGGCGCCATTCAGCTGGCTGACCAATTCTGCATTACCCTTGCGCACTGCAATCCCTGCGCCCTCGCCCACGTACTTCGGATCCTTCAACTCAGGCCCGACAAACGCATAACCCTTGCCACGCGGCATCGACAAAAAGTCATTCAGCGGAATGGTGTCGGCAAAAATCGCATCAAGCCGCCCCGCTGCCAGGTCCATGTAGATTTCTTCGTTGTTGCTGTAGCGCTTGACGTTAATGCCCTTCGGTTCGAACACCTCGGTGGCATAACGATCGGTGGTGGTCGCACGCTGCACGCCGACATTCTTGCCCTTGAGGCTGGCGTATTGATCGTCGACCGTGGCGCCTTCCTTCATCACCAGTCGTGACGAAGTGAAGTAGTACTTGTGGGTGAAATCCACCGACTTCTTGCGGTCTTCGTTGATGGTCATCGAGGACAGCGCCATGTCGATCTTTTTCACTTTCAGCGAAGGAATCAGACCGTCGAACTCACCTTCGACCCACACACACTTGACCTTCATCTGCGCACACAGGGCATTGCCGATGTCGTAGTCGAAACCGACGATTTCGCCTTTGTCGGTTTTCGACGCAAATGGCGGGTAAGCGGCTTCGATGCCGATGCGCAGGGTTTGCTCGGCGGCGAACACGCTGACAGAGGCCAACAGGCTGAGAGCCAGACCGGTGATGAGGGGGAGTTTCTTCATGTTCGTTCTCTCGCGGGTTGTTGTTGGTTTGGCAAGATGAAGAAGAGCAGCTGCTAGCGGGGAGCTACGAGCGGCAGGATTGAAGCTTTTTTTGTACTTGGAAATCCATCTTGGACTTATATGTACAAATCGTCAATTCGGGGCAGAAGCAAAAAGATCGCAGCCTTCGGCAGCTCCTACAGGGGTATGCCGACCCAATGTAGGAGCTGCCGAAGGCTGCGATCTTTTGATTTACTTTTTCCAGCGATCCGCCGCTGCATGATCACTGTCGCGCCCCTCAACCCAACGCGGGCCGTCACTGGTGTTTTCTTTCTTCCAGAACGGCGCGCGGGTTTTCAGGTAGTCCATGACAAAGGCGCAGGCATCGAAGGCGGCCTGGCGGTGGGCGCTGGCGGCGCCGACAAACACGATGGGTTCGCCCGGCTCCAATGCGCCGATGCGGTGCAGCACTTCCAGTTTCAGCAACGGCCAGCGCTGTTCGGCTTCGATGGCGATTTTGCCGAGGGCTTTTTCGGTCATGCCCGGATAGTGTTCAAGGAACATCCCGGCCACATCCAGCCCATCATTGAAATCACGCACGTAGCCGACAAAACTCACCACCGCGCCGACGCCGACATTGGCCGCATGCATCGCGTTGACTTCAGCGCCCGGATCGAATGGCGTGGCCTGCACGCGAATCGCCATGGATCAGCCTCCGGTCACGGTAGGGAAAAACGCCACTTCGTCGCCATCGACCACCGGCTCATCGAGTTGGCAGAGGTCTTCGTTGCGTGCGCACATCAGGTTCTGCTCGCTCAGCACCTCGGCGCCGTCACGTTGCGCGAGCAGTGCGCGAACGTCCTCGACGGTGGCGAAATCACCTTCAACCTTTACCGAGTCCACGCCCAGCGCTTCACGGTAACGGGCAAAAAACTTCACGGTCAGGTTCATGGCTGCTCCGCTTGAAAGTGTCCGCTCTTACCGCCGACTTTCTCCAGCAGACGCACGCTTTCAATGGTCATGCCGCGATCGACGGCTTTGCACATGTCGTAAATGGTCAGGGCGGCAACACTGGCAGCGGTCAACGCTTCCATCTCAACGCCGGTCTGCCCGGACAGCTTGCAGCGGGCAACGATGCGCACGGTGTCGTCGCCATCAGCACTGAGTTCGACTTTGACGCCGGTGAGCATCAGCGGATGGCAGAGGGGAATCAGATCGCTGGTTTTCTTCGCCGCTTGAATGCCGGCAATGCGCGCCACGGCGAACACGTCGCCCTTGGGATGGCCACCGCTAACGATCATCTGCAGCGTTTCGGGGAGCATGCGCACCAGCGCTTGGGCCGTCGCTTCACGGAACGTCACGGCTTTTTCGGTGACGTCGACCATGTTGGCGCGACCTTGGGAATCGAGATGAGTCAGCACGGGATTACTCCTGATCAGGAGCGACGATTGTAAACCTGCGGGTCAAATTTCCGCACGCACGAATATGGTGTTCATCGTGTAGGAGCTGCCGAAGGCTGCGATCTTTTGACTTTGATTTTTAAAAACAAGATCAAAAGATCGCAGCCTTCGGCAGCTCCTACATTGGGATTTGTGCAGGGGCATAAAAAACCGGACGGCTTTTGGGGCCGCCCGGTTTTGGGTGAAGGGTTACAAATGCGATTCGGCGTATTCAGCCAGAATCGAGCGAGGCACCCCTTGCAGGGTGATATGCACACCGTTAGGGAAATCCTTGAAGCGTTCGGTCAGGTAGGTCAGCCCGGAACTGGTCGCGGACAGGTAAGGGGTGTCAATCTGTGCGAGGTTGCCCAGGCACACCACTTTCGAACCGGCGCCGGCACGGGTGATGATGGTTTTCATCTGGTGCGGCGTAAGGTTCTGGCATTCGTCGATCAGGATCAGGCTCTGCTGGAAGCTGCGACCGCGAATGTAGTTGAGCGATTTGAACTGCAACGGCACTTTGCTGAGGATGTAATCGACGCTGCCATGGGTGTTTTCGTCATCCATGTGCAAGGCTTCGAGGTTGTCGGTAATGGCGCCCAGCCACGGCTCCATTTTTTCCGCTTCGGTGCCGGGCAGGAAGCCGATTTCCTGGTCCAGGCCCTGCACGCTGCGAGTGGCGATGATGCGACGATAACGCTTGCTGACCATGGTCTGCTCAATCGCCGCGGCCAGGGCCAGAATGGTTTTACCGGAGCCTGCCGCCCCCGACAGGTTGACCAGATGAATGTCCGGATCGAGCAGCGCGTACAGCGCCAGACTCTGGTAGATGTCGCGTGGCTTCAGCCCCCAAGCTTCTTGATGCAGCAGCGGCTCCTGATGCAGGTCGAGGATCAGCAGCTTGGCCTCGTCGATCTCCTTGATCCAGCCGACAAAGCCCTGTTCATCAATGATGAATTCGTTGATGTGCACCGCCGGCAGGTTGTCGATCAGTTGCACTTGATGCCAGGTACGGCCGTGATCCTGGCGGGTGTCGACCTTGCTCACGCGGTCCCAGAAGGAGCCAGTCATGTTGTGGTAGCCGTTGGGCAGCAGGGACACGTCATCGACCAGTTGGTCGGTGCTGTAATCCTCGGCATCGATACCGCAGGCGCGCGCCTTGAGGCGCATGTTGATGTCTTTGGTGACCAGCACCACAGGCTTTTTCGGATCGCGGGTGTGCAAATCGATCAGTTGGTTGATGATTTTATTGTCGTTCAGGTGCTCGGGCAGAATCAGATTCGATTCGGCCTGCTTGCTCATCAGAATTGACAGCAAGCCCTTCGGCCCGCCTTTACCGCGCTGGATCGGCACACCCAGCTCGACGTCTTCAGGGGAAGCGTCGCCCAGGGTCTTGTCGATCAGCCGGATGGCCTGACGGCATTCGGCGGCAACGCTGTGATGCCCGCTCTTGAGCTTGTCCAGCTCTTCAAGCACGGTCATCGGGATCGCGACGTGGTGTTCTTCGAAATTCAGCAGGGCATTTGGATCGTGAATCAATACGTTGGTATCGAGTACATAAAGGATTGGCTGGTTGGAGGAAGGGCTACGTCCGTGATCATCCATACTCGGTCACCTTTGTCAGAGCCATTGGACGCAATACCTGAGCGGTGCTGCGCCTCGAAGTGACTGCCGAAATCTCACCTGCGGAGATTCAAGTGACTGCAAACAAACGGGTCTTGGAAGACGCCACCTGTGTTGCAGGTTTCGGCGGTCTGTCTTCGTAATACTCCAAAACCGATGACATAAAAAAGTACTTTGACGGTTTTTTTAAGTTTATTTTGCAGAGTGACGAAAAGCCCTTGGCGGACTGCCCAGACCCCGCTAAAGTCGGAAGTCCGCCTGCATCGAACTCTTCAAAAAAATCGCCCCAAGCCCAATGTTTCCGGGCTTTTTTTGTTTCTCAGCGAAAAGCGTCCTGACAGTCTTCCCAACCGATACCGCTCTGCGCGGTCTGCGTGATCAACCACGGTAACGAGGTCTTCACCGCGTCCTGTTTCATGTTGAAATTGATCACCCCGTGTCGCCACAGCAGCATCAGGGTCAGTACCCTCTGCGCGCTCGCTGAGCCCTTGAGTTTGCCGGCGCCGTCCTGGGCATCGATGTCCCACAGCGCCACTTGCAGGCCTTGTGTGTTGAAGAAACCTTGCGCATCGCTGCGGCGCTGCCCTTCCGGCGGACGAAACAGCGGCACATAGTTTTCCGGCAACTTGTTTTTCACCAGATCAGCACTGCGTCGCACCGAATCCTGCCAGTCCTGCCAGTGACTGTGGGAACGGAACTCCCAACCTTGAACGCCGACGCACTGTTTCGAGAACTCTGCTTGCAGGCTGCTGACCGAGCGATCAGCCAGTCGCGCCTGAATATCCTTTCCCAGCACAAAGAATGTGCCGCTCAGGTTTGCCTTGCGCAGGTATTCGGTTAGCCAACCGGAGTTGTCCGGTTGCAGATTGGCGGCGCTGTCGAAGGTCAGCAGGAACAGCCGGTCGTGCATCTCGTCGCCATTACGCTCGTAGTCACCGAAACGATCGAATTCGTTGCTGCTCTGCGGCGACAACGCGGCCTTGCGCAACAACTCGTCGAGGTACTGCACATGGAAGATCCGGCTCGGCTCGGCCCACTTGGTGTAATAACTGTCGTCACTGACGACGAACTTGGCAGCTTGCTCGCGCAGCGTTGGCAAGTCTTCTACAAGGAAGCAGAAAGAAGCGTCCTGATCGCAGCTTTGCTGGGCGAAGTTGTAGTTGGCCAGCAGGCGCTGCCAGAGGCGTTGGCGCAGGCCGTTGATCGCGTCGATATTGACCGTGCGCAGGCCCAGACGCTGCGCCAGAGCGGCCTCGTCCATCGACTCGGTGCCCAGCAGGACACGGGCGAACATCAGGATTTCCGCCCGGGACGCCACGTCAAACAGGGTCGGATTGCTCAGTTGCTCCGGCCAGGTGCTGCGATCCAGCGTCGCCACATCGCCCGGCGCCGCGACGGCACCGAAGCTCAACAGCCACGCGGTGAATAAAAGAACAATGCGCAAAAGGGATGTCTCCATAACAAAACCCGCGCGGCACTATAGCTGATGTGCGAGATTCACGGACGCTACCCTCACCCCAGCCCTCTCCCAGAGGGAGAGGGAGCCGATCTGTGTGGATTTCAAAATCAGCATTCAACTCGATAGCTCAGGTCGGCGGATATCGACAGTACACGCGGTCAGTCCCCTCTCCCTCTGGGAGAGGGTTAGGGTGAGGGAAAAAAATCCACCAACCGTCGCAAATGCCCCTGCTAACCCCGACCTATAACCCCGATAGCTGGAGTCAACACCGACAACCCCCTAGAATCGCCCCCACGATTAAAGGAGACGACTTCATGCTGATGGTGATTTCCCCCGCCAAGACCCTCGATTACGAAACACCGCCGGCGACCCAGCGCTTCACTCAGCCGCAATACCTCGACCATTCCCAGGAACTGATCCAGCAACTGCGCGACCTGACCCCGGCGCAGATCAGCGAACTGATGCACGTGTCCGACAAGATCGGTGGGCTCAACGCCGCGCGCTTCGGCAGCTGGACGCCTGCCTTCACCCCGGAAAACGCCAAACAGGCACTGCTCGCGTTCAAGGGCGATGTCTACACCGGTCTCGACGCCCAGTCCTTCAGCGAAGCCGATTTCGATTACGCGCAAAAACACCTGCGCATGCTCTCCGGTCTCTACGGGCTGCTGCGCCCGCTCGACCTGATGCAACCCTATCGCCTGGAAATGGGCACCAAACTGGCCAACGCCCGTGGCAAAGACCTGTACGCCTTCTGGGGCACGCGCATCAGCGAATGGCTCAACGAAGCGCTGGCCGATCAGGGCGACGACGTGCTGCTCAACCTCGCCTCCAATGAATACTTTTCGGCGGTGAAACGCACAGCCCTGAACGCGCGGATCATCAACACCGAGTTCAAGGACCAGAAGAACGGTCAGTACAAGATCATCAGCTTCTACGCGAAAAAAGCCCGGGGCCTGATGAGCCGTTTCGTGATCCAGGAAAAGATCAACGATCCGGCCCTGCTCAAACAGTTCGATGTGCAGGGTTATCGCTACAGCGTCGAACAGTCGAAACCCGACAATCTGGTGTTTTTGCGCGACCACGCCCCGGAATAAAGCATGCCCAATGCACGACTCTTTCTATAAAGAGTCGTGCAGCTCGCACGATGTCAAAAAACCCTCGCACTATTTCGCCATTTTAATGGCGCCAAAAAATTCTCCCTGTCTTTTCTAATATTAGTTTCACTCGACACTGATCATTTTTTTCAGTAGTGGCACCTAAATTTTTTCAGCGTAGTGGCACAAAACTATCTAACGTGATTTTTCGCCTGTTATTAAAGGTCGAAAACGAAAGTGCTATCAAATTGAGACCAGTGCCATCTCTGACAATATTTCAAGAAATTTCAGATTTCGCGATGAGCGGACAGGAACTTCGTTCGAATGCATAGCTCATACCACCGGTAACGATTCTCGCCGAGTTTGTACGAGATAACTTACGCAGAGCAGATAGCCATGTAACCAAGTTGTCACAGCAACTTGCCTAGATGACTAACTAGTCTCAAAACAGACGGTGGACAGGAGATACGCACCATTTATATCCCCTACAAAGGCCATGGCCGCGCCCTGATAAACGTGCTCGCCTGAGCACCCAACCGCTTGATTTACAGGACTTTCATCCTGACATCGAGCGCGCAAGACGATTGCACAAGAGTCTTCTCCAAAGAGGATCGGCTGCATAACAGGGCAAGTCATAACAACAAGGCCTGGTTGCGCACATCTTGAGTGCACTTATTTAGACACTCGAAACTTAGTATGCCTGCACACGGCATTGTGGCGCCTGCGTGCCGCACTTTCGAGTGCACTAATGAACGCTGAACACCATTAACTCCGGCCTCTAAGGCCTGATATATACAGAGGTAATTGCGATGCGCATCAGCATATTTGGTTTGGGTTACGTTGGCGCAGTATGTGCCGGTTGCCTGTCTGCACGGGGCCATGACGTAGTTGGCGTCGATGTTGCCAAAGACAAGATCGACATGATCAACGCCGGCAAGTCGCCGATTGTTGAACCCGGCCTGGGCGAACTTCTGCAACAGGGTATCCAGACCGGTCGTCTGCGTGGCACGACCAACTTCGCCGAGGCGATTCGCGACACCGACCTGTCGATGATCTGCGTGGGTACGCCGAGCAAAAAGAACGGCGACCTCGAACTGAACTACATCGAAGCGGTATGCCGCGAGATCGGTTTTGTCCTGCGTGAAAAAACCACCCGCCACACCATCGTCGTGCGCAGCACCGTGCTGCCGGGCACTGTCGCCAACGTGGTGATCCCGATTCTCGAAGACTGCTCGGGCAAGAAGGCCGGTGTCGACTTCGGCGTTGCGGTCAACCCGGAATTCCTGCGTGAATCCACCGCCATTGCCGACTACGACCTGCCACCGATGACCGTCATCGGCGAGTTCGACAAGGCCTCGGGCGACGTTCTGCAATCGCTGTACGAAGAACTCGACGCACCGATCATCCGCAAGGACATCGCCGTCGCCGAGATGATCAAGTACACCTGCAACGTCTGGCACGCGACCAAAGTGACCTTCGCCAACGAGATCGGCAACATCGCCAAAGCCGTCGGCGTCGATGGCCGTGAAGTGATGGAAGTGGTCTGCCAGGACAAGACCCTCAACCTGTCCCAGTACTACATGCGCCCGGGCTTCGCTTTCGGCGGTTCGTGCCTGCCGAAAGACGTGCGCGCCCTGACCTACCGCGCCGGTTCGCTGGACGTCGAAGCGCCGCTGCTCAACTCGCTGATGCGCAGCAACGAATCGCAAGTGCAGAACGCCTTCGACATCGTGGAAAGCCACGACAAACGCAAAGTCGCCCTGCTCGGTCTGAGCTTCAAGGCCGGCACCGACGACCTGCGCGAAAGCCCGCTGGTAGAACTGGCCGAGATGCTGATCGGCAAGGGTTACGACCTGAGCATCTACGACAGCAACGTCGAGTACGCCCGTGTTCACGGCGCGAACAAAGACTACATCGAGTCGAAGATCCCGCACGTGTCGTCCCTGCTCAATTCGGACTTCGATTCGGTGATCGATAACTCCGACGTGATCATCCTCGGCAACCGCGACGAGAAGTTCCGCTCGCTGGCTCAGGAAGCACCGCACGGCAAACAGGTCATCGACCTGGTGGGCTTCATGGCCAAAGCCACCGACACCGGCACTCGCACCGAAGGTATCTGCTGGTAAAGCAGCCCTGTAGGAGCTGTCGAGTGAAACGAGGCTGCGATCTTTTCGGGAACACCAAAATCCCAAGCGAAAGATCAAAAGATCGCAGCCTTCGGCAGCTCCTACATGTCCTTGCAAGTTTTTGTAAGCCTGCCTTAACCCCATCGGGCCCGGCCCGAGATACAGACGGATGCAGATTATGCACAGGCTAAAACACGGCCTACTTCAGGCCGCCGGTTGGCTGTTCTACCTAAGTTTGTTGATGGGCCTGGCCTTGATGCTGCCCACGTCCACATTCGACTCCGAGTCGAAGGACTTCATTTTCCTGATTGGCGCCGTGGGTATCTGGCGCTACTCGATGGGTGCAACGCACTTTGTGCGCGGCATGATTTTTCTCTACATCGTTTACCCGCACCTGCGCCGCAAAGTGCGCAAGCTGGGTAAAGCGGCGGACCCGTCGCATGTGTTCCTGATGGTCACCAGTTTCCGTATTGACGCGCTGACCACTGCGCAGGTCTACAGCTCGGTGATCCGCGAAGCCATCGACTGCGAACTGCCGACTACCGTGGTCTGCTCGATCGTGGAAATGTCCGATGAGCTGCTGGTCAAGGCGCTGTGGGCACGGATGAATCCGCCAGAACGCGTGAAGCTCGACTTCGTGCGCATTCCCGGCACCGGCAAACGCGATGGCCTGGCCTACGGTTTCCGCGCGATCTCCCGTCACCTGCCGGACGACCGCGCCGTGGTGGCCGTGATCGATGGCGACACCGTGCTCGGTGAAGGCACCGTGCGCAAGACCGTGCCGTGGTTCCAGCTGTTCGGCAACGTCGGCGGCCTGACCACCAACGAGTTCTGCGAAGTGCGCGGCGGCTACATCATGAGCGAATGGCACAAGCTGCGTTTCGCCCAGCGCCACATCAACATGTGCTCGATGGCCCTGTCCAAACGCGTGCTGACCATGACCGGTCGTATGTCGGTGTTCCGCGCCACCGTGGTGACCAACCCGGAATTCATTGCCGACGTGGAAAGCGACTCGCTGCAACACTGGCGTCTGGGCCGTTTCAAGTTTTTGACCGGCGACGACAAGTCGAGCTGGTTCAGCCTGATGCGCCTCGGTTACGACACTTTCTACGTGCCTGACGCAGCGATCAACACCGTTGAACACCCGCCGGAAAAGAGCTTCATCAAGGCCAGCCGCAAATTGATGTTCCGCTGGTACGGCAACAACCTGCGGCAGAACTCGCGAGCGCTGGGCCTGGGTGTGAAACGCCTTGGCGCCTTCACCTCGGTGGTGCTGTTCGACCAACGCGTATCGATGTGGACCTCGCTGCTCGGCCTGACCGTGGCGATGATCGCCAGCTTCAAGTACGGCACCGCGTTCATCCTGGTTTACCTGCTGTGGATCGGCATCACCCGCTTGATTCTGACGTTGCTGTTGTCGTGTTCCGGTCACCGCATCGGCCCGGCTTACCCGGCGATTCTCTATTACAACCAGATCGTCGGTGCGCTGGTGAAGATCTACGTGTTCTTCCGCCTCGACCAGCAATCCTGGACTCGCCAACCCACTTCCCTGACCCGTGATCTCGCCAGCTTTCAACGTTGGTTCAACACCTGGTCGTCTCGGACCATGACCTTCTCCGCCGGCAGCATTTTCGTCGCCGTGCTGCTGATGATGGTCTGACCTGCCCCTATTGAATTAACAAGGAAATCGCTCCCATGAATACCGCCGTCAACGCCAACGTAGTGCATGAATCCGAAGCCCAGCGCCAACACGCCCGCGTGAAAATCCCGGCCAAACTGCGTTTCTTCGGCCCTGACCGGACGCCGGTCGAAGCGCGGGTCATCGACCTGTCGGCCGGTGGTCTGGCCTTCAACGCCGGGCAACTGCCGCTGACCATCGGCCAGGTGTACAAGGCGCGTCTGCAATTTGTCATCGACAACCTCGGCATCGCCATGGACGTTGAATTGCAGGTGCGTTCCTTCGACCGCCAGACCGGCCGCGCCGGCTGCCAGTTCCAGAATCTGGAACCGCAGGATATTTCCACCCTGCGCCACTTGATCACCTCGCACCTGGCCGGCGACATCGTCAGCATCGGCGAAGTGCTGGCGACCCTGCAGCGCGACAACTTCACCAAGGCGCGCAAGGTCAAGGACGGCGGCTCCGGCATGACTCCGTTCGGTCGCCTGAAAGCAGTGACGTTCAGCGCCGGCATCTTCGCCGTTGGCCTGGTCGCGGCGGGTTTCATTTTCAAATCGGTGTACAGCATGTACTTCGTCAGCCACGCGCAGGCCGGTCTGGTCAGCGTGCCGGGGATGAACATCACCATGCCGCGTGACGGCACCGTGCAGAGCCTGGTCAAGTCCGACGGCGTTGCAGCGAAAGGCGCGCCACTGGCGACCTTCAGCACCAGCATGCTCGACGTGCTCAAGGGCCATCTGGAAGAAGATCAACTGTCGCCGGCCAAGGTTGAAGAACTGTTCGGCAAGCAAATGACCGGCACCCTGACCTCGCCGTGCGATTGCACCGTGGCCCAGCAACTGGTGGCTGACGGTCAGTACGCCAGCAAGGGCGATGTGATCTTCCAACTGGTGCCGCGCAACACCCAGGCCACCGTCGATGCACGCTTCTCCTATCGCCAGTTCGGCGACGTGCGTCCCGGCACCCCGGTGAGCTTCCAGATTGCCGGCGAAGACAAGACCCGCACCGGCAAGATCGTCAGCAGCACCAGCCTGAAGAGCGCCGACCTGTCCTCCGACATCCGCGTACAGATCCAGCCTGACGAGCCGCTCGACAGCAGCTTGGCCGGCCGCCCGGTGGAAGTGAACAGCGACCGTGGCCCGAACCTGAACTGGCTGATCGACAAAGCCATGGCTGCCGGTCTTTAAGTCGAGGATATGCCTGTGACTACTCCTATCTTCAACACACCGCCGACCCTGTGGGAGCGAGCTTGCTCGCGATGGGAGCGCCGCGGTTTGTCTGATGTACCGAGTTGCCTGAATCGCGAGCAGGCTCACTCCTACATGGGAACAGTGTGTGCCTTGGCATTGGCGGTGAGTCTGGCCGGTTGTGCCGGCCTGCCCGATCAGCGTCTGGCCAACGAAGCGCTCAAACGTGGCGACACCGCCACCGCTGCGCAGAATTATCAGCAACTGGCCGATCTCGGTTACAGCGAAGCGCAAGTCGGCCTCGCCGATATCCAGGTCGACAGCCGCGACCCGGCGCAAATGAAACAGGCCGAAGCGACTTACCGCGCCGCCGCCAGTGTTTCGCCGCGTGCTCAGGCCCGTCTCGGCCGCTTGCTGGTGGCCAAGCCGGGTTCCACCGAAGCCGAGCACCACGAAGCCGAAAGCCTGCTGAAAAAAGCCGCCGCCAATGGCGAAGGCAACACGTTGATCCCGCTCGCGATGCTGTACCTGCAATACCCGCACAGCTTCCCGAACATCAACGCTCAGCAGCAGATCGATCAGTGGCGCAAATCCGGTTACCCGGAAGCCGGTCTGGCGCAGGTGCTGCTGTATCGCACTCAGGGCACCTACGACCAGCACCTGGATGACGTGGAAAAGATCTGCAAAACCGCGCTCAACACCACCGACATCTGCTACGTCGAACTGGCCACGGTCTATCAGAAACGTGCCCAGCCAGAGCAACAGGCCGAGCTGATCAAGCAGATGCAGGCCGGTTACAGCCGTGGCACCGTCACCGCACAACGCGTCGATTCCGTCGCCCGTGTATTGGCCGACTCGACCCTCGGCAAGACCGACGAGAAAACCGCGCAGTCGCTGCTGGAGCCGATCGCTCCGGGTTACCCGGCGTCGTGGGTGACCCTCGCACAACTGCTCTACGACTACCCGGAACTGGGCGACGTCGACCAGATGATGAAGTACCTCGACAACGGCCGCGCCGCCGACCAGCCACGCGCCGAGCTGTTGCTGGGCAAGCTCTACTACGAAGGCAAACTGGTCCCGGCCGACGCCAAAGTCGCCGAAGAACATTTCCAGAAAGCCGTTGGCCGCGAAGTCGCCGCCGACTACTACCTCGGCCAGATCTATCGCCGTGGTTACTTGGGCAAGGTCTATCCGCAGAAGGCCCTCGACCACCTGCTGACCGCTGCGCGCAACGGCCAGAACAGCGCCGACTTCGCCATCGCCCAGCTGTTCTCCCAAGGCAAAGGCACCAAGCCCGACCCGCTCAACGCCTACGTGTTCAGCCAATTGGCCAAAGCACAAAACACCCCGCAAGCCGATGAGCTGGCGACCACCCTCGCCGCGCAACTGCCGCCCGAGCGTCTGGCCGAAGCCCAGCGTCTGCTGCAACAAGAGCAAGCCAGCCGTGGCGCTCTGAACCCGAACACGCTGCAACTGCACGCCCTGCAAGAAGAAGACGGCGAGGAAAAATTATGAAGTTGAATCCATTCGTGAAGGCCGGCATTGGCCTTTCGTTCGCGCTGATCTGGTCTTGCCCGACACTGGCCGCGATGACTGAAACCAAGAACTTCGGCCTGGAAGTGAAAGTCACCGGCCAGTCCGAAGACGACCGTGACCTCGGCACCGCCGGTGGCGGCGACGTCAATGGCGTCGGCCTCGACCTGCGTCCATGGATCTACGGCGAAAGCGGCGCGTGGAGCGCCTACGCCATGGGCCAGGCCGTGACCTCGACCGACATCATTGAAACCGACACCCTGCAACAATCCGACGGTGAACAAGCCACCGACAACAGTGATCGCAAAACCAAGAAAAACTACCTGGCGATGCGCGAGTTCTGGGTCGGCTACAGCGGCCTCACCCCGTACCCGGGCGAGATGCTCAAGTTCGGTCGCCAGCGTCTGCGCAATGACGACGGCCAATGGCGCGACACCAATATCGAAGCGCTGAACTGGACCTTCGACACCACCCTGTTGCGCGCCAACGCCGGTGTTGCCGAACGCTTCAGCGAATACCGCACCGACCTCAAAGAGCTGGCGCCGAAAGACAAGGATCGCCTGCACGCCTACGCCGATGCCGCTTACCAGTGGACGCCGGGGCAATGGGTCGGCATTCGCGGTCATCACACCCACGATGACGGCAAACTCGATTACGCCGAACCGGGCGTCCCGCGCGATTCGCTGGATAAAACCCAGAACGGCGACATCAGCTGGCTCGGCCTGACCGCCGACAGCGACGCCTACAACTGGCGCAACACCAACACCGTCAACTACTGGGGCAGCATCACCGGCATGAGCGGCGACCGTGACACGGTCAATGCGCTGAACGCCGATGGTTCGCGCCCGGCGCAAGCCAAGCGCAGCGATGACGTCAACGGCTGGGCCACCGACATCGGTGTGCGCCTGCGCCTCGATCCGCAATGGCAAGTCGGCGGTGCCTATGCCCGCGCCAGCGCCGATTACGAACAGAACGGTCTGGAGAGCAACCGCTCCAACTACACCGGTACTCGTTCGCGTGTGCACCGTTTCGGTGAAGCCTTCCGTGGCGAAATGAACAACATGCAGACCGCCACCCTGTTCGGTTCGTGGATGGTCAACGATGAGTACGACGCCAGCCTGATCTACCACAAGTTCTGGCGTGTCGACGGCAACAAGCCGGTGGGCAGCAACGGCATCAATGCCGTGGAAAACAACACCGACGACGCCACCGGCGCGATTCTCTCCAGCACCTCGCTGCCGCTTGAAGACGGCAACAAGGACCTGGGTCAGGAGATGGACCTGGTTGTCACCAAGTACTTCAAGCAAGGCCTGTTGCCGGCGGCGTTGAGCCAGTCGATCGACGAGCCTTCGGCCCTGGTGCGCTTCCGTGGCGGTGTGTTCAAACCGGGCGATGCCTACGGCAAGCAGGTTGATTCGTACATGCACCGCGCGTTCATCGACGTGATCTGGCGCTTCTGATGCAAACCGCCAAGGGAGTGCCCGACATGATCAGCACCAGGATAGGCTCACTCAGCCTGCTGGCCGGCGCGATGCTGCTGGCCAGCGCAGGCGCCTTCGCCAATGTGGAGCCGGCAAAGCCTGCGACCACGGCCAAAGAGCTGCAACAGGCCAAGACGTACACCGTCAGCAGCGCACCCACCGACGCGCTGAATCTGGCCGCGCCGAAACTGCCCGACCTGTCCGGCTTCACCGCCGAGGCCGCTGCGGCGAAAATCGTCCGCAGCAAACCGGGCAAGATCAGCGTGCGCCGGATGATGCAGGAAGACGCCCTTAAGGACTTCATCGGCGGCGATAACAAGATGGCCGAATGGGTGGTGCGTCAGCACGGCATCCCGCAGGCGATCTTCGTCGACGACGGCTACATGAACCTCAAGGATCTGGCGCAGAAACTGCCAAAGCAGTATTTCAGCGAGACCGCGCCGGGCGTTTACCTGGCGAAGTTGCCGATCGTCGTTGGCCGTAAAGGCATCCTCGAAATCGACGGCCAGACCCAGGAATTGCGCCTGTCGCAAGAAGCCGGCTCGTTCCTGGTCAACGACGGCCAGTTGTTCGTACGTGACACCAAAATCACTGGCTGGCGCGAGAAGGACAACGGCCCGGCGACCTTCCGTTCGCCGAAGGAATTCCGTCCGTTCCTGCTCGCCTGGGGCGGCACCGAGACCTACATCGTCAACAGCAAGATGGCCAGTTTCGGCTACGCCAACAGTAAGTCGTACGGGGTGAGTATTTCCCAGTACACGCCGAACATGGCCAAGGTGCTCAAGCGTCCTGAACCGACCGGCTGGATCGTCGGCTCCGAATTCTCCGACATGTGGTACGGCTTCTACTGCTACGAGACCCGCGACTTCGTGGTCAAGGGCAACACCTACAAAGACAACATCGTCTACGGCATCGACCCGCACGACCGTTCCCACGGCCTGATCATTGCCGAGAACACCGTTTACGGTACGAAGAAGAAGCACGGGATCATTATTTCCCGTGAGGTCAACGACAGCTTCATCTTCAACAACAAAAGCTACGACAACCACCTCTCAGGCCTGGTGATCGACCGTAACAGCGTCAACAACATCATTGCCTACAACGAGATCTACAAGAACCACACCGACGGCATCACCCTCTATGAGTCCGCCGACAACCTGCTGTGGGGCAACAAGGTCATCAGCAACAAGCGCCACGGCATCCGCATTCGTAACAGCGTGAACATCCGCCTCTACGAAAACGTCGCCATGGCCAACGGTTTGACCGGTGTCTACGGCCACATCAAAGACCTCACCGACACCGACCGTGACATCAAGCTCGACCCGTTCGATGCACAGGTGTCGCTGATCGTCGTCGGCGGTGAGCTGGCGGCGAATGGCAGCGGCCCGCTGTCGATCGATTCGCCGTTGAGTGTCGAGCTGTATCGCGTGTCGATGCTGGCGCCGACCAAATCCAGCGGCATCAGCTTCAATGGCATCCTCGGCGAGCGCCAGGATGAAATTCTCGACCTGCTGGTGCGCCAGCAGAAAGCCGTGCTGATCGACCCTGTCGAACGCCAGACCGAAATGCGGGACTGAGGATAATTTTATGCACCCACACTTGATCAGATTACTCAGCCTGTCGGCCCTGACCGTGGGCATTCTCGCGGCCAGCAACGGCGCCCGCGCCGATGAAGGCGCCGCGGCCACACCGCCGAAGTTCAGCGCCGAACCGTGCTGCAACCTGTGCCCGGCGGCGCATGACGCGAAGAATTACACCACGCGTTATCAGCAAAACTTCACCACCCTGGTGCAGGCGCAAGGCGACTGGTTGTTCCGCACGCAGGAAGACCTGCGCACCGAATTCAACACCACCCCGGCCGGCTACAAACGCCTGCAACAACTGCACGATGCGTTCAAGGCCAAAGGCGTCGAGCTGGTGATCGTTTACCAGCCGACCCGTGGTCTGGTGAACCGCAACAAGCTCAATCCGCAGGAAAAAGCCGCGTTCGATTACGAGAAAGCGCTGGGTAATTACAAGACCATGCTCGGCCGTTTCGCCAAGATGGGTTACGTGGTGCCAGACCTGTCGCCGCTGACCAACGAATCGCTGCCGGACACCCTGCCCGCCCACGATTTCTACTTCCGCGGCGACCAGCACTGGACCCCTTACGGCGCACAGCGCACGGCGAAAATCGTTGCCGAGAAGGTCAAGCAGATCCCGGCCTTCGCCGACATTCCCAAGCGTGAATTCGAAACCAAGCGCTCCGGGCGCATGGGCAAGACCGGCACCCTGCACAACATGGCCGGGCAACTGTGCGGCACCAGTTACGCGATCCAGTACATGGATCAGTTCACCACCGAGCCGAAAGGCGAAGCAGGCGATGGCGACCTGTTCGGCGATTCCGGCAACCCGCAAATTACCTTGGTCGGTACTTCGCACAGCGGCAAGAACTACAACTTCGCCGGCTTCCTCGAAGAAGCCATCGGCGCTGACATTCTCAACGTCGCCTTCCCCGGCGGTGGCCTGGAAGGTTCGATGTTGCAGTACCTGGGCAGCGACGAATTCCAGAAGACCCCGCCGAAAATTCTCATCTGGGAATTCTCGCCGCTGTATCGCCTCGACCAGGAGACCATCTATCGCCAGATGATGTCCCTGCTCGACAACGGCTGCGAAGGCAAAGACGCACAGATGTCCGCGAGCACCACGCTCAAGCCGGGCGGCAAACAAGAACTGCTGGTCAACAGCAAGAACCTGAACCTGCAGAACAGCAGCCATCAGGTCGACATCCGCTTCGCCGACCCTTCGGTGAAAACCCTGCAAGCCACCCTCTGGTACATGAACGGTCGCCACGAGGACATCAAGATCGAGAAACCGGAAACCTCCGACACCGACGGTCGTTTCGCCTTTGAGCTGCGCACGGACGAAGACTGGGCCTCGCAAAACCTGCTGGCGGTCGAAGTCCAGGGTCCGGAAGCGGGCACCGCGCCGCAGAAAGTCGAAGCGAAAATCTGCAAACGCAACGTATTCCCGGGCGCTGGGCAACAAACCGCTCAGGTCGGGCAATGAGGTCTGCTATGCGAAACTCGAAACTGAAAACTCTTTTAGCGCCGACGCTGCTCGGGCTGGCGATCTTCGCCGGCACCGCGCAGGCCGCCGCGCCACTGCGTCCACCCCAGGGCTATTTTGCGCCTGTGGATAAATTCAAGACCGGTGACAAAAGCGAAGGCTGCGACGCGATGCCGACGCCGTACACCGGGCCGCTGCAATTTCGCAGCAAATACGAAGGTTCGGACAAGGCTCGCGCAACGCTGAACGTGCAGTCAGAAAAAGCCTTTCGCGACACCACCAAAGACATCACCACGCTGGAACGCGGCACCGCCAAACGGGTGATGCAGTTCATGCGCGACGGTCGTCCGGAACAGCTCGACTGCACACTGAACTGGCTGACCGCGTGGGCCAAGGCCGATGCGTTGATGTCGAAAGACTTCAACCACACCGGCAAGTCGATGCGCAAATGGGCGTTGGGCAGCATGGCCTCTTCGTACATTCGCCTGAAATTCTCCGACTCGCATCCGCTGGCGCAGCATCAGCAGGAAGCGCAGTTGATCGAGGCGTGGTTCAGCAAAATGGCTGACCAGGTCGTCAGCGACTGGGACAACCTGCCGCTGGAAAAAACCAACAACCACTCGTACTGGGCCGCCTGGTCGGTGATGGCGACGTCAGTCGCGACCAACCGCCGCGACCTGTTTGACTGGGCAGTGAAGGAATACAAGGTCGGCGTCAATCAAGTCGATGCCGACGGCTTCCTGCCGAACGAACTCAAGCGCCAGCAGCGCGCCCTCGCCTATCACAACTACGCCCTGCCGCCACTGGCGATGATCGCCAGTTTCGCCCAGGTCAATGGTGTCGATCTGCGTCAGGAAAACAACGGCGCGCTGAAACGTCTCGGTGACCGGGTGTTGTCGGGGGTGAAAGACCCGGACGAATTCGAGAAGAAGAACGGCAAAGAGCAGGACATGACCGATCTGAAAGAGGACATGAAATTCGCCTGGCTCGAACCGTTCTGCACGCTCTACACCTGTGCGCCGGATGTGATCGAGAAGAAGCACGGCATGCAGCCGTTCAAGACCTTCCGGCTGGGTGGCGACCTGACCAAGGTCTATGACCCGTCGCATGAGAAGGGCAACAAAGGCTCATAAAGCAAAAGCCCCTCACCCTAACCCTCTCCCAAAGGGAGAGGGGACTGACCGAGGTGGCTGTACGAGTTACGCCGAAATGAAATACCGAGTTGATCTCAGGTGTTGAAAAAACAACCGAGATCAGGCGGCACAGAAATACCGAGTCGATCTCAGGTGTTGAAAAACAATCGAGATCAGGCTGCACAGAAATACCGGGTCGATCTCCATTTTTGAAAACCATGGAGATCAGGCTCCCTCTCCCTCCGGGAGAGGGCGGGGGGTGAGGGGCGCGGTCTGAAGGCCTCCCCGAAACCTCAAGCAGACACGCATCACCCCTCCACTACCACGGGGGGTTTGGGGGGGCTTTGGCCCTTGACTGTTGGTTCAAACATGGAGAGATCGGGATGGTATTTTCATCCAACGTGTTCCTGTTTCTGTTCTTGCCGATCTTTCTCGGCTTGTACTACTTGAGCGGGCAACGCTATCGCAACCTGCTGCTGCTGATCGCCAGCTACGTGTTCTACGCCTGGTGGCGTGTGGACTTCCTCGCGCTGTTCGCGGCCGTCACGCTGTGGAACTACTGGATCGGCCTTAAAGTCGGTGCCGCCGGTGTGCGGACCAAACCGGCGCAGCGCTGGCTGTTGCTTGGCGTCGCGGTGGACCTGTGCATCCTCGGCTACTTCAAGTACGCCAACTTCGGCGTCGACAGCATCAACGCGATGATGACGTCGGTCGGTCTTGAGCCGTTCATCCTCACCCACGTGCTGTTGCCGATCGGTATCTCGTTCTACATCTTCGAGTCGATCAGCTACATCATCGACGTGTATCGCGGCGACACCCCGGCCACGCGCAACCTGATCGACTTCGCGGCATTCGTGGCGATCTTCCCGCACCTGATTGCCGGCCCGGTGTTGCGTTTCCGCGACCTCGCCGACCAGTTCAACAACCGCACGCACACCCTCGACAAGTTCTCCGAGGGCTGCACGCGGTTCATGCAGGGTTTCATCAAAAAGGTCTTCATCGCTGACACCCTCGCGGTGGTCGCTGACCATTGCTTCGCCCTGCAAAACCCGACCACCGGCGACGCCTGGCTTGGCGCGCTGGCGTACACCGCGCAGCTGTATTTCGACTTCTCCGGTTACAGCGACATGGCCATCGGTCTGGGCTTGATGATGGGTTTCCGTTTCATGGAAAACTTCAAGCAGCCGTACATCAGCCAGTCGATCACCGAGTTCTGGCGTCGCTGGCACATCAGCCTGTCGACCTGGCTGCGTGACTATCTGTACATCACCCTCGGCGGTAACCGTAAAGGCACGCTGATGACCTATCGCAACCTGTTCCTGACCATGCTCCTCGGCGGTCTGTGGCACGGCGCGAACATCACCTACATCGTCTGGGGCGCCTGGCACGGCATGTGGCTGGCGATTGAAAAAGCGCTGGGCCTGAACACCTCTCCGCGCAGCCTCAACCCGATTCGCTGGGCGCTGACCTTCCTGCTCGTGGTCATGGGCTGGGTAATCTTCCGTGCCGAAAATCTGCACGTTGCCGGTCGTATGTACGGCGCAATGTTCAGCTTTGGCGACTGGTCGCTGTCGGAACTCAATCAGGCCAGCCTCACCGGTCTGCAAGTGGCGACTCTGGTTGTTGCGTACGTGACGCTGGCGTTCTTCGGTCTGCGTGATCTGTACACCAATCAGCCGCCAGCCAAGACCAAGCCTGAAGTCAACGTCGAGGCCAACGGCCCTGCCACCGCGACCCCGGGAATGATCAAAGCCGCACCCGGCGAAAACCCGGCGAGCATCCATGAGCCTGGCTACACCGTCGGCGTCGAAGCCCAGGTGCAACCGGCCTACTGGAGTGCGGACTGGTCGCGCTACGTGATGCGCGGCCTGATCCTGCTGCTGTTCATCGCCTCGATTCTCAAACTCTCGGCGCAAAGCTTCTCGCCGTTCCTTTACTTCCAGTTCTGAGGGATCTGACATGACCCGCTCATTACGCATCTTCTACATCGCCCTGTTCCTGGTGACCCTGTTGGTCCTCGGTGTGTGGTCGGTTCGCAGCTTCTTCGGCTTCAGCACCAATGCCGAGGCGACGGTGCTTAACGGCCGCTGGACCAAGGCTGTGGAAACGCATTACGACGATGAATTCCCGATCAAGCGTCTGGGCACCAACCTCTGGGCCGCGCTGGATTTCAAACTGTTCAACGAAGGTCGTCCGGGCGTGGTGCTCGGTCGCGATCAGTGGTTGTACAGCGATGAGGAATTCAACCCGATCGTCAACGAAGAGCTGAACCTGCAAGGCAACTACGCGCTGGTCGAAGGCGTACGCCAGACCCTGAAAGCGAAAGGCGTGAAACTGGTGATGGCGATCGTGCCGGCCAAGGTTCGTCTGTACCCGGAGCATCTGGGTGAAGTGAAACCGGCGAGCATCCACGAAAACCTCTATCAGGATTTCCACCAACGTGTGGCGGCCGACAAGATCCTCGCCCCGGACCTGCTCAAGCCATTGCAACAGGCCAAGCAGAACGGTCAGCAAGTGTTCCTGCGCACCGACACCCACTGGACGCCGGAAGGCGCCGAGATCGCCGCCAACACCCTGGCGAAAACCATCGCCGACAAGTTCCCGCTCAGCGGCGAGCCGCAGCGCTTCGTCACCACGCCAGCCGAGAAGGTCACGCACAAGGGCGACCTGCGTCTGTTCCTGCCGCTTGATCCGCTGTTCGAAAACCTGATGCCGGCGCAAGAGCCACTGCAAAAGCGCAATACCGTCGCAGCGGGCGATCAGCCTGTCGGTGACGACGCGCTGTTCGCCAGCAATGAAGTGCCGGTGGCACTGGTTGGCACCAGCTACAGCGCTAACCCGAACTGGAACTTCGTCGGTGCACTGAAACAAGCGCTGCACAGCGACGTGGTGAGCTACGCCGAAGACGGCCACGGCCCGATCCTGCCGATGCTCAGCTACCTGAAAAGCGATGACTTCAAGAACAGCCCGCCACAGGTGCTGATCTGGGAGTTCCCTGAACGATATCTGCCTGTGAACAACGAAATCGGCGACGCCGACCCGCAGTGGGTCGCAGAGCTTAAACAAGCCGGCGCGCGCCAACAAAACGTAGCAATCAACACTAAATCCGAGACGCCCGATCGGGCGCAAAACTGAAAGAGAGGTACACCATGACTTTCACGACTACTCCTCGTCGTCTCGCTAAAAGCTTCGCACTGGTTGCTGGCCTCAGCGTGCTCTCCGTCCCAGCCTTCGCCGGTGGCGATGCCGCGCTGTACGGCCCGACCGCACCGAAAGGCTCGACCTTCGTGCGTGTCTACAACGCCAGCAACGCTGAAGTCAGCGCCACCGTTGGCAGCACCAACCTGAGCGACGTTGCGCCACTGGCCAGCAGCGACTTCAGCTTCATGCCGGGCGGTGATTACAGCGCCAAGGTCGGCAGCCAGACCCTGCCGGTGAAACTCGCCGGTGACCACTACTACACCCTGGTCAACAACGCTTCCGGCGCGCCGCAACTGATCGAAGAGCCGCCGTTCAAGAACAAGCAGAAATCCCTGGTGCGCGTGCAGAACCTCAGCGACAAGCCGCTGACCCTGAAGACCGCCGACGGCAAGACCGACGTGGTGCCGAACGTGGCCGCCAAGGGCCGTGGCGAACGTGAAATCAACCCGGTGAAAGTCAGCCTGGCGCTGTACGAAGGTGACAAGAAAGTCGGCGACGTGAAACCGGTCGCCCTGGAGCGCGGTGAAGCGGCGGTGCTGTACGTCACCGGCAGCGGCAGCAGCCTGTCGCCAGTCTGGGTGAAACGCCCGGTATCGACTCGCTAATCATTTTTCCGATGAGACGCTGACCCCTGTAGGAGCTGCGGCACGCTGCGATCTTTTGACTTTGTTTTTGAAGATCAAGATCAACAGATCGCAGCCTTCGGCAGCTCCTACAGGGGAATGCGGCGGCCTCTCGGTACGAGACAAAAACAAGAGTGAAACGACACAGCGTTCGTGCCTCTAACCAATCGATTTTATGGAGTAAACAATATGATTCCGGTGATCTTGTCAGGTGGTAGCGGTTCGCGTCTCTGGCCGCTTTCGCGTAAGCAGTTCCCTAAGCAATTCCTCGCCCTGACCGGCGAACACACCCTGTTCCAGCAGACCCTCGAGCGCCTGGTGTTCGAAGGCATGGACACCCCGATCGTGGTCTGCAACAAGGATCACCGCTTCATCGTCAACGAGCAGTTGGCCAATCGCAATCTGGAATGCCAACGCATCCTCATGGAACCGTTCGGCCGCAACACTTCGCCGGCCGTAGCGTTGACTGCGATGATGCTGGTCAATGAAGGCCGTGACGAACTGATGCTGGTGCTGCCGGCCGACCACGTGCTGGAAGACCAGAAAGCGCTGCAACGCGCCCTCGCTCTGGCCACCGTCGCCGCCGAAAACGGCGAAATGGTCCTGTTCGGCGTGCCGGCAACCAAACCGGAAACCGGCTACGGCTATATCAAATCCACCGGCGACTCGCTGCTGCCCGAAGGCGTCAGCCGCGTTTCGCACTTCGTCGAGAAACCTGACGTCAAACGTGCCACTGAGTACGTCGAGTCCGGCGGTTACTACTGGAACAGCGGCATGTTCCTGTTCCGCGCCAGCCGCTTCCTCGAAGAACTGAAAAAGCACGACCCGGACATCTACGACACCTGCCTGCTGACCCTCGAGCGCAGCCAGCAGGACGCCGACACCATCACCTTCGACGAAGCCACCTTCGCTTGCTGCCCGGACAACTCCATCGACTACTCCGTCATGGAAAAAACCCAGCGCGCCTGCGTGGTGCCACTGACCGCCGGCTGGAGCGATGTCGGTTGCTGGTCGTCGCTGTGGGAAGTCAACGAGAAAGACGCCAACGGCAACGTCACCAAAGGCGATGTGGTTATTCAGGACAGCAAGAACTGCATGATCCACGGCAACGGCAAACTGGTGTCGGTGATCGGTCTGGAAAACATCGTCGTGGTCGAAACCAAAGACGCCATGATGATCGCCCACAAAGACAAGGTTCAGGGCGTCAAGCAGATGGTCAACACGCTCAACGAGCAAGGCCGCAGCGAAACCCAGAACCACTGCGAGGTCTATCGTCCGTGGGGTTCGTATGACTCGGTGGACATGGGCGGGCGTTTCCAGGTCAAGCACATCTCGGTGAAACCGGGCGCATGCCTGTCGCTGCAGATGCACCACCACCGCGCCGAGCACTGGATCGTGGTCAGCGGCACTGCTGAAGTGACCTGCGATGAAAACGTGTTCCTGCTCTGCGAGAACCAGTCGACCTACATCCCGATCGCCTCGGTGCACCGCTTGCGCAACCCGGGCAAGATCCCGCTGGAAATCATCGAAGTGCAATCGGGTTCGTACCTGGGTGAAGACGATATCGAACGTTTCGAAGATATCTACGGTCGCTCCACCCCGATCGAACGCGGCGTGTCGGTGAAGACCATCGCGCAATAACTGATCGATAAAACAAGAAGCCCCCGTCCAGCCCGCTGCGTCCCCTATCCGCAGCGGGTTGGGCGGGGGCTTTTTTTTAGAATCAGAAGATCGCAGCCTGCGGCAGCTCCTACAGGACAAACGCGTTCCAACTGTAGGAGCTGCCGCAGGCTGCGATCTTTTGACTTTGCCCTGCCCATCGCCAACCTCACCTACGCTTAGGTAGGATGACCCTCTCTCTTTTCGAGGTTGTGCGACATGTTCATCGGCATTCTGCTGGTCATCACCTGGCTGATCCTCCTGCTGCGCTATCCGGCCAAAGCCCTGCCGGTGTCGGTGGCGGCGGCGATTGGCCTGGGTTTCGTGGCCATGTGGGTGGTGTGGCTGGACAACCGCGAGATCAAGCAACTGGCGCGCCTTGAGATGCGTATCAGCTATGCACCGGACCAATGCCCGGCAGATCGTCCGCTGCAACTGAAAATGAAAAACGGCAACGACGTGCCCCTGACCGAACTGCGCTGGCGCATTGCAGCCTATGCGCCGGGCGACACGGTCAATCTGGCCGACAACCAATACACCGCCCCGCGCTATCGTGGCCCCGGCGAATTGCAGGCCGGCGGCGAATGGGAAGACTGCCTGCCGATGCCGCCCCTGCGCCCCGGTTATCGCCCGCAAACCCTGGAGTTTCGCGCCGAGCGATTGCAGGGTAGTTTCTCCGACTAATCCCCCTCCCCCATTTGTTGCACAAGGAATGCGCCATGCCCGTTGCGTTGATTACCGGTTGTTCCAGCGGCATCGGCCGCGCCCTCGCCGATGCGTTCAAAACCGCCGGATACGAAGTCTGGGCCAGTGCGCGCAGGACTGAAGACGTGGCGGTGCTGGCGTCAGCCGGGTTCACCGCCGTGCAACTCGACGTCAATGACAATGCGGCGCTGGAACAACTCGCCGAGCGGATCAACCAGCAACACGGCGGCCTCGATGTGCTGATCAACAACGCCGGCTATGGCGCTATGGGACCGCTGCTCGATGGCGGTGTGACGGCCATGCAGCGCCAGTTCGAAACCAACGTGTTTTCGATTGTCGGCGTCACCCGCGCGCTGTTCCCGGTGCTGCGCCGGGCCAAGGGGCTGGTGGTGAATATCGGCAGTGTTTCAGGGGTTCTGGTCACACCGTTCGCCGGTGCGTACTGCGCCTCGAAAGCGGCAGTGCATGCTTTGAGCGATGCCTTGCGCATGGAACTGGCACCATTCGGCATTCGCGTCATGGAGGTTCAACCGGGGGCAATCCAGTCGAGTTTTGCCAAGAACGCCGGGCATGAAGCCGAACAGTTGATCAATGAACAATCGCCGTGGTTTCCACTGCGTGAGGGCATTCGCGCGCGGGCCAAGGCGTCGCAGGACAAGCCGACCCCGGCCAGTGAGTTTGCCGCTGAACTGTTGAAGGCTGTGCAGCAGAGCAAACCGCCGCGGTTGATCCGCATTGGTAATGGCAGCCGGGCGTTGCCGTTGTTGGCGGCGTTGCTGCCTAAAGGGTTGCTGGAGTCGACATTGATGAAGCGGTTCGGGTTGCGCGCAAAGCTCTGAGACCGGGTTGACGCTTTCGCGAGCAGGCTCGCGGAGGCCAGATCAGCCAACACTCATCCCCAGCCTTTCATGAAATCAATGAACGCCCGCACTTTCAGCGGCAAATGCCGGGTGTCCGGGTACAGCGCATACACCCCCTGCTGCGCAAACCGGTAATCCACCAGCAAACGCTGCAAACGCCCGGCATCGAGATCGTCCTGAATCAACCATTGCGGCAGTATCGCCACACCCTGCCCAGTCAATGCAAAGGCCCGCAGCGTTGCCGAGTTATCCGCAACAATCGCGGTGGTCCCCGGTTTAGGCTGATAGAAATGCTCCACGCCGGCCGGATCGCTCACGGTCATTTCCGGCACCCGCCCATGCCCTAACGTCGGCATCGACTCCAGCGTGGCCAGCGTGGCCACCGGCGCAAAGCGTTCGACCAACCCCGGCGCCGCCACTGCAAATACCTCGAACGTCGATAACTGCACCGCGCGCAGATTGGAGTCGTGCATGCGCCCCAGACGAATCGCCAGGTCAAACCGCTCGGAAATCAGGTCGGCATGGGTCGATGATGTGGACAAATGAATATTCAGTTGCGGTTGCTGCTGGCGAAACACTTCCAGCGCCGGCACCACCTGGGCCAGGGCAAATTCGACAGTCGTGGTGATGCGCAATGTGCCCTTGAGTTGTGCGTGCTCCGAACGCGCCTCTTCGATCGCCAGCCGCGCCTCATCCAGCGTGCGCAAACAGCGTCGATAAAAGCGCTCACCGGCATCGGTCAGCGCCAGTTGCCGCGTATTGCGGGTGAGCAAGGTCACGCCCAGCTCCTCCTCCAGGCGCTTGAGATTGAAACTGACCACGGCACGCGTTTGCCCCAATGTGTCGGCAGCAGCCGTGAGTGATCCCGCCTCGACCACCGCTTTGAAGGTGTCAAACCGATCCAGACTGACCATATCCAAGGCACCACTTGTCAAAATAATTTTGACAAACTAGCAGCCAAACCAGCGTTTTCCTATGACCAGAAGCGCCCTACCCTGCACGTCTCATCACAGGGAAGCTGCCATGGCTTATCGCTCGAAAGTCGCGCTGGTGTATTTGTTGGGCTTCGCGCTCGACTTGCTGAACATGTTCGTCGCCAGCATCGCCTACCCCGACATCGCGCAACAACTGCACGCCTCGGTCACGCAACTGGCGTGGATCAGCAACGCCTACATGTTGGGCCTCACGCTGATCATTCCGCTGAGCGTGTGGCTGGCGACCCGGATCGGAGAGCGGCGCTTGATCCTCGCCTCGCTGCTGCTGTTCGGTGTGGGTTCGGCACTGGTGGCACAAGCGGGATCGATTGAAAGCCTGATTGCCTGGCGACTGCTGCAAGGCCTCGGTGGCGGACTGCTGCTGCCGGTGGGCCAGGCCTTGGCGTATCGACAGTTCCCGGCGACGCAACGCGCGCACTTCACCGGAGTGGTGTTGCTGGTGGCGCTGCTGGTGCCAGCACTGTCGCCGGCGGCCGGTGGCTTGATTGTTCAGACGTTGTCCTGGCGCTGGATTTTTTACCTGAATCTGCCGGTGACGCTGCTCGCACTTGGGCTTGGCCTGCTCTGGTTGAAAGCCGATCAACCGTTGACTGAACGCCCGACGCTGGACGCGCGCGGCCTGCTGCTGGCAGCCTCGGCGCTCAGTTTACTGTTGATCGCCATCAGTCTGTTGAGCGACGCCGACACCCGTAACCTCGGCATCGCTGGCCTGCTGCTGAGCCTTCTGACCCTGTGCATTTACCTGCGCGATGGCTGGCGCAAACCCGGCGCGATTCTCGACCTGCAACTGATCAAGCACCCGTCGCTGCGCCTGGCGATGCTGATCTACCTGTGCGTGCCGGGGGTGTTCACCGGCACCCACATGATTGCAGTGTTGTACCTGCACAACCTCGGTGTCGGCGCGGCACAAACCGGCGCGCTGATGTTGCCGTGGGCAGTCGGCTCGGGGGTGGCGATCATGCTTGGCAAGCGCAGCTTCAACCGCATCGGCCCCAAGCCATTGCTCAGCGCCGGCATGCTCGTGCAATGCCTGGGCATCGTTTTGCTGATGCGCAGCGAACAACCCGCCAGCACGCCGCTGATCATCGCCTATGCCCTGATGGGGCTGGGCGGTAGCCTGTGCAGCGTCACCGCGCAGACCTTGGCCTTTGTTGGCATCGCGCCAGAAAAAATGGGTCACTCCAGTGCCCTGTGGAACATCAATCGCCAACTCGGTTTCTGCCTCGCGGCGGCGCTACTCGGTTCACTGCTGGGCGCCTTGGGCGGTGTGGGTTTCCAAGCCTGTTTTATCACTGCTGCGCTGCTCACGCTGTTGCCGATGGTCGCCGTCCTGCGTTTCGACTCGACCCACGTGCTGGCGCTATTGAACCCGACTGCCCTTGAGGAAAAAATTGCATGAACGACGCCACGCCCTACCTGGACGAAGTGATCCAGGCGCACGAAGCCATCGAACGATGGTTTGCCGTAGAAGAAGATGACGCCGCGCTGCAGCGCTTGCTGGCGCGTTTTTCGCCACGCTTTTCCATGGTGACGCCGTTGGGCCGAGCCCTGGATGTCGATGCCTTGCACCTGCTGTTCCGAGGCGCAGGCGGGCAGAAGAAAGGTTTCAGAATCCAGCTCAGTGAGTTACGTGTGATTGCCTTGCATCAGCGCGGCGCGACCGTGAGTTACCGCGAACAGCAGAGCGATGCGAGCGGTGTGCACACGGATCGGCGTTCGACCGTGGTGTTTGAAAAACTCGAAACCGGGCGGGTGTTCTGGCTGCATTTGCAGGAGACGTTTTGCGCTGAGTGAGTGCTTACGGTATTGGTCTGATACACCGGGTTGTCCTTATCGCGAGCAGGCTCACTCCTACAGGGGATCTCCGGTGTGACACAGATCCAGTGTAGGAGTGAGCCTGCTCGCGATGCAGACGACACGGTCTGTCAGTTATCCACCGTGCTCTGATTCACCACTACCGTGCAAGTAATCCCCGCCGCCAAAAGAACACCTTCCGGCACTTCATCAATATGAATCCGCACCGGCACCCGTTGCGCCAACCGCACCCAGTTGAAAGTCGGATTCACATCGGCAATCAGCTCGCGGCTTTCCGGGTTGTCGCGGTCATAAATGCCGCGCGAGATGCTCTCCACGTGGCCCTTCAAGACTTCGCCGCTCATCAACTGCATGTCGGCCTTGTCACCCACTTTGACGTGGGGCAGTTTGGTCTCTTCGAAGAAGCCGTAGACCCAGAACGAGTTCATGTCGACCACGGCCATTTTCGCCTCGCCGATGCGCGCGTAGTCGCCGCGATGCACATTGAGGTTGGTCACATAACCGTCGACCGCCGCGCGTACTTCGGTGCGTTTGAGGTTGAGTTCGGCGGCTTCCAGTTGCGCCTGAGCGTGTTGGTAATCGGCCAGGGCGGCGTCGGCGATGTTGCTGGCGTCGTCGCGGTTTTCCTTGGAGATCACCAGGTTGTCGAGGTCGGCGCGGCGATGGGCGTTGACCTTGCGCATCTCCCACGTCGACTTGCGCGAGGCGACCAGCGACTGCGCCTGCTTCACCGCGATGCGGTAGTGCTCGGGGTCGATCTGCATGAGCAGATCGCCCTTCTTCACTAACTGGTTGTCGCGCACCGGCACATCAATCACTTCACCGGTAACGTCGGCGGCGACATTGATGATGTCGGCACGCACGCGACCGTCGCGGGTCCACGGCGTGTTCATGTAGTGCTCCCACAACGTGCGGCCGATCCACAGCGCCAGGGCCAGCACCAACAGGGTCGCGAGCAGGCTGAAAAACTTTTTCATCGGGACGTTCTCAACGGTAGACAGTCAGCGCCATGGCGCCGAACAGACAGGTAAACAGACTCAGACGCAGCAGCGCCGGGTGCCAGAAAAAACGGTACAGATCGAACCCCGACAAGAAGCGGTCCACCGCCCAGGCCAGTGCCGCAGCGATGAAAAACATCAAGGTCATGGTCGGCATGTACACGCCGTGGAAGGCGATTTCACGAGGCATGGGCAAGTCCTTCGGGCTTGGCGATGGCGTAGGCAGCGAGTGGAGATTGCGGGTCGAGCAGCGAAGTGCGGATGAAGTGCAGATAGCTTTTCACCCGCCGCAACGCCGAAGTATCGAAGTGCGGCGCGAACGGTTCATCGGTGGCAGCGACACGGCTGATCGCATGGTCGACCGCGACCAGTGCGCGTTCGAGATTGCTGGCGTTCGGTTGCAGGAACAGCCGCACCAGCGCGCGCCCCATCACGCGGATCGCCTGGCGCCACGGTTGCGATTCGGCATAGGCCGGGTGCACCGGCAGAATCGCCTGTTCCTTGCGCAACTCGATGATTGCGTGGCCGACTTCCAGGACCACGAACATCCAGCGCAGCAGGTTCTTCTGCACCTTCGGCTGCCCGGCCGCGAGACCGTAAGCCTGGTGCAGCAAATCACGGGTGCGACTCTCGAAACTCGACGCCAGGCCTTTGAGCTTGCCGCTGATCGCGTAAACCACTTGGCCACGCAGATCCTGCTCCAGCCGTTTCCACAACCAGCGGCTGTTCGGCGGCAGGATAATTGCGCCGGCAGCGGCGCAGACCAGCATGCCCATGACCATGGCGATGTAGTCGTTGATGAAGGTGTACGGGTTGTAAATGGTCAGGTTGTCCGGCACCGAACCGGTGCTGAAGAAGATCAGTAAACCTAGGCCGACACCGGCGTATTGCGGGCGCGACGTGAGGAACGAACCGAGCACGATCACCGGCGCGAGCATCACGCACAACAGCGGAAAACCGTCGATCCACGGGAAGATGAAAAACATCTCGATGAAGCCGATCAGCGCGCCGAGAAACGTACCGCACGCCATTTGAAAAGCCATGCGTTTCGGGTTCGGCGTGGCCGCCGAGAGGCCCACGGTGGCCGCAGCGATCAGGGTCATCGTCGCGCCACTTGGCCAAGCGGTCGCGACCCAATAACTGCCCAGCACGATGAGGATGAACGAGGCGCGAATCCCCGAAGCCGCTGCCGCCCACCAGTTGGTTTGCGGGGTGAATGGCTCGTCCCAGCGCTCGCGTTCGTGGCGGTGATCGGCCAATGACGCGTGGGTCTGTGCATAACTGTGCAGGTCGTCGACGAAGCGATAAAGCAGTTCGTACGCAGTGTGGAAATCCAGTTGTTCGGCGTCGCTTGGATCGGTTTCCTGGAAAATTGCTCGCAAGCTTCGAACCCGTGCCGGCAGCCCCTCCTTGTAGGTCGCCAGCGCTGTCGCCAAACGGGCGGCGTCGGGGCTGGTCAGAGCACGACCGCTGAAGCCGTCGAGCACTTCGGCGAGATCCTGCAAACCCGGTCTGATCGCGGCAACCACATGTTCTTCGCCATTGCCGCGCAAGCGTTCAAGCAACTGATGCAGCGCGTTGAAGCGCGTGGTGATGCCCATGAATTCGCTGTTCAAACGGCTCAGGCGACCGTTGCGCCGACGCATGTGCGGGTCTTCGAACACAGTCACGCTGCGCAGCCCTTCGAGGCCCACGGCTTCGGCGATAAAGCGCACGTTGCTCGCCTCGAAAGACTCGGCTTTGCTGCGCCCGCGCAGACCATCGGTGACGAACAGCGCGAACACACCAAAGCGCTGATACAAAGCGTTGCGCATGGCCGCGCTGGCGGTTTGCGGCAGGATCGCGGCGCTGATCAGGGTTGAGCAGAGAATCCCCAGCGAGATCTCCAGCACCCGCCAAACCGCGGCCATGAACGCGCCGTCCGGGTGCGCCAACGCGGGTAATCCGACCATCGCTGCGGTGTAGCCGGCGAGGACAAAACCGTAGGCGCGGAAGTTGCGGCAACGTGCGGCACCGGCCGAGCAGATACCGACCCAGATCGCCAGCGAGCCGAGGAACAGCTCGGTGTTTTGCGCAAACAATGCGATCAACGTGACCATCATCGCCGACCCGGCCAACGTACCGAGGAAGCGATAGAAACTTTTGGCAAACACCTGACCGCTTTGCGGCTGCATGACGATGAACACGGTGATCATCGCCGTGCGCGGTTGTGGCAATTCCAGGCGCATGGCCAGCCACAGCGTGAGGAATGCGGCGATCAACACCTTGAAGATGTAAACCCAGGTCACGCCATCGCTGCGCGCCCAGTCGAAGAAACCACGGCGCCATTCCAGGGCGTAGAGCCAGCGCAGAGGTGCGGGCAAGGAAGTCATTTTTGTACTCAAGAACATTCAGGTAAAACGCGGTCCCTGTAGGAGTGAGCCTGCTCGCGATGGCGATTTCATATTCAACATTTCTGTCGACTGATACGCCGCTATCGCGAGCAGGCTCACTCCTACAATGGGTTGTGTGTTCAACGCAGGAGAACCGGGGTTTTCGGTGCCTGGGTTTTCTCGGCGGTCGGCACATCGTTGCCTGCCCCCAGTCCACCACCCAACGCCGTCACCAGTTCGGCATGCGCACTCAACCGCGCCGCTTGCACCTGCTGCTGCACCTGCTGCTGCTTGAACAGCAACGTCTGCGCATTGAGCACGTTGAGGTAATCGGTGAGGCCGCGCTGATAAGCGATCATCGCGATGTCGTAAGTCTTCTGCGCCGTCGCTACCGACTCGGCGGCAAAGCCTTGTTGCTTGTCCATCGACTCGCGGCGAATCAACTGGTCGGAAATGTTCTTCAGTGCATTCACCAGCGTCTGGTTGTAATGCGCCACGGCGATGTCATAACCGGCGGAGGCTTCACCCAGCTCTGAGCGCAAACGGCCACCGTCGAAGATCGGCAGCGAGATCGCCGGGCCGACGTTGTAGTTGAGTTTCTTGCCGGTCAAAAACTCCAGCGCGCCCCCGCCGGTAGCCATGTAGCCGAGGCTGCCGACCAGATCGACGTTGGGGTAAAACCCGGCATGCGCCACATCGATACCGCGCGCCTGCGCCGCCACTTGCCAGCGACTGGCGACCACATCGGGCCGCTGGCCGAGCAATTCGGCGGGCAATGCCGATGGCAGTTTCAGCGCAGCACCGAGGGACAATGTCGGGCGCTGCAACTGTGCGCCCGCCCCCGGACCTTTGCCGGCGAGCGCGGCGATCTGGTTGCGACTCAGGGCGATTTCTTCATCCAGCGCATCGAGCTGACGATGGGTTTCCGGCAGTGGCGTTTCCGCCTGGCTGACTTCGAAGTGCGTGCCGATCCCGCCGTTCAAGCGCTTCTGCGCCAGATCGAGAATCTGCTGTTGCTGCTTGAGCGTTGCGGCGACGATGTCGCGCTGCGCGTAATGCAATGACAGTTCGATGTAGGCGCGAACGATGTTGTTCTGCAATTCAAGCTGCGCCAGCCGCGCCTCGGCGGCGCTCATGTGCGCCAGATCCACCGCGCGTTCACTGGCATTGCTTTCGCGACCCCAGAGGTCGAGGGCGTAGCTGAAACCCAATGCGGCGTTGTTGTCCCAGGTGGTGGTGTTGGCCAGATCGCCCGGGCCGTAGAACTGATCGGTCGGCCAGTTGTGGCGTTTGAGGGTCGACTCGCCATTGATCTGCAATGACTCGGCGGATTCGGCGACACCGGCCATGGCTTTGGCTTGACGTACTCGCGCAGCAGCCATGGCCATGGTCGGGCTGCCTTGCACGGCGAGGTCGATCCAGCGATTGAGTTGCGGGTCGCCGTAGGCTTGCCACCATTGCGCGGTGGGCCAGTTGGCGTCACGGGCGGCGTGGGCGATGGCATCGTCGGTGGCCAGTGTATTGGCCTCGATTGCCATGCCTTGTGGAGCAATTCCGTCCGTTGAGATGCAGCCGCCAAGACCCAGGGTAAAAGCCAGAACACTGAGCGGCAAAAGCGCTCTGTTGATGCGACGCGGCACAGCTGCGAATTCCTGAGAGAGGGGTAGATCGAGAACCCGTGTTGGAGCTGCCGCAGGCTGCGATCTTTTGATCTTGATTCCCTTAAAACAAAATCAAAAGATCGCAGCCTTCGGCAGCTCCTACAGAGATCGGCGCAATTCTATGGAAGGCCCCGTACGGCGATAAGCTGGGATTTCTGTGAATCTTTGTTACGGTTAACGAGATAATCCCTTGGTCGGGGGTCTCGCCCCTGAAACTTCGTGTCACAATTTGCCATCTCCCTTGAGAGCACCCCATGGACACTTTGCAAAACATGCGCGCCTTCAGTTGCGTGGCCGAAGCCGGCAGCTTCACCGCCGCCGCCGTGCAACTCGACACCACCACCGCCAACGTCTCGCGCGCGGTCTCCAACCTGGAAGCCCACCTGCAAACCCGTTTGCTCAACCGCACCACGCGACGCATTGCCCTCACCGAAGCGGGCAAGCGCTACCTGCTGCGCTGCGAACAGATCCTCGCCTACGTCGAAGAAGCCGAAGCCGAAGCCAGCGACGCCCATGCGCGCCCGGCCGGGCAGTTGAAAGTGCACACCATGACCGGCATCGGCCAGCACTTCGTCATCGACGCCATCGCCCGCTACCGCAAAACCCACCCGGACGTGACCTTCGACCTGACCCTGGCCAACCGCGTGCCGGACCTGCTCGACGAGGGCTACGACGTGTCCATCGTGCTCGCCAGCGAACTGCCGGATTCGGGTTTTGTTTCGCAACGCTTGGGCATCACCTACAGCATCGTCTGCGCCTCGCCGGCCTACGTGAAAGCCAACGGCGCCGCGCAAAAGCCCAGCGACCTGCTCAACCACGCCTGCCTGCGCCTGGTCAGCCCGGTGATCCCCCTGGAAAAATGGGCCTTCGACGGCCCGGAAGGCCAGGAAATGGTCACCATCAACAGCTCGCCGTTTCTGGTGAACTCCGCCGACGCGATGAAAACCGCGATCACCAGTGGCATGGGCGTGGGCGTGTTGCCGGTGTATGCGGCGATCGAAGGCTTGCGCAACGGCACATTGGTGCGGGTCATGCCGAACTACCGCTCGCAAGAGCTGAACCTGTATGCGATCTACCCGTCGCGGCAATATCTGGATGCGAAGATCAAAACGTGGGTTGAGTATTTGCGCGGGTCGTTGCCGGAAATTCTCGCGGCGCATCAGGCGGAATTGGCCGCCTACGAACTCAGCGGCAGCCTCGCCGGCGCGCGCGTCGCCAACTGATTTTCAACACACCACGAAACCTGTAGGAGCTGCCGCAGGCTGCGATCTTTTGATCTTGTTGTTTAAAAACCAACAGATCGCAGCCTACGCCTGAGCCTACAGAAACGGCGATTTCGCGGATGTTTCCGACAGGTTTTGCAGGTTGTCCGTCGGAAGTGCGCTGGCTAGGATTTGGGTGTCGCTGACGAATCAGCGACCGGACTTGGTCGTCCGGGTTTAGAATGGCGCACTTTTTCAGCTTGCTTAATGGCGAACTGTGCGAGGGAGGGCTTTGGCCCTGCCGGGTTTCCATTCCCTGGTCGACCAACCCACGTACAGTTCGCCACCCTACTGCTTGGTCGCAGTGCGTGACGAACTCCACATCCCGAATGGAGTTTCACCATGTTCAAACCAACGCCCAATCCACCTGAAACCGAAGACACCACCCCCTACGAATTCCCTGGTTCAAAGAAATTCCACGAAGCCGCCGAACGCGCCCTCGACCACTACCTCAAACCCAACGCCCTCACCCTGCGCTTCCACAAACCCAGCACCATGTTCCAGGTCGCCCCCGATCAGGACAGCGAAAGCCTGCTGGTCCACGCCTGCGAATCACTGGCCCAGGCCAGCCTCATGACCAGCGACATCGCCGCCTACATCGACCTGCCGCAGCGACGGACGATTCTGGCGATTCAGCAGATCATCATGCTCGCCGAACTGGCCGTGAACCGCGTGCTGGATAACCACGAAATCCCGAAATCTCCGGCACACAACTAAAAACCCCTCACCCTAACCCTCCCGAAACGTCGGACCGCCCGTAGGGAGAGGGGACTGATCGTGGTGTTTGGGAGAGTTACGCCGACTTGAAATACCGAGTCGAACTCAGGTTCTGAATCAGATCAAAAGCCCCTCACCCTAGCCCTCTCCCGGAGGGAGAGGGGACTGAACGCGGTGTTTGGAAAAGCTACGCCGACGTGCGATACCGAGTTGAACTCAGACTTTGAAAAACTCACAAATCGGCTCCCTCTCCCTCGGGAGAGGGCTGGGCGGGCGGCGTTCCGATGAGGGGCAGCAACAACGCAAATCAAAAGCCGAACACCCACGCTCTTCACCACTCAATAGGCCGAGTGCCAGCTCGCCTGCTTTTGATCTTGATCCACGGGCGACATCGGAAGGCTGAGTGGAGGGATTGATCCGGGCGTGGGAGCGCAGCGACCGTTTGGCGAAGCCAAACACAGCGAGAGGAGGTGCAGCGAAGCAAACCGTAGACGCTGCGCCCGGATCGATCCCGCAGCGAAGGAACCCCGAGCCCCAGCGAGCGGGCCGCACGTAGGAGCAAGCCTTTTGGGTTACCTTTTCGGCGTTTGGAAAAGGTGACCCGCCGTAAGGGCGGAACCCTAAGCCGCCATTACCCAAAAAACGGATATACACACAAAACCACCCAAAGCCCGGTCGGCCCAGAGGCCGCCAAGACAACCCCAAGCCAGAAATGTTAGCGTGCTTAGTATCAAGCCCGAACAAGAGCCAAAAACGATGAAAAAGACTGTCCTGGCCTTCAGCCGCATCACCCCACCCATGATCGAACGCCTGCAACAAGAATTCGACGTCATCGTCCCCAACCCAAAAAACGGCGACATCAACGCCCAATTCAATGAAGCCCTGCCCCACGCCCACGGCCTCATCGGCGTCGGCCGCAAACTCGGCCGCGCACAACTGGAAAACGCCGCCAAACTGGAGGTGGTCTCAAGCGTCTCCGTCGGCTACGACAACTACGACCTCGACTACTTCAACGAACGCGGGATCATGCTCACCAACACCCCGGACGTACTCACCGAAAGCACCGCCGACCTCGCCTTCGCCCTGATCATGAGCAGCGCCCGCCGCGTCGCCGAACTCGACGCCTGGACCAAGGCCGGCCAATGGCAAGCCAGCGTCGGCGCACCACTGTTCGGCTGTGACGTCCACGGCAAAACCCTCGGCATCGTCGGCATGGGCAACATCGGCGCCGCTGTCGCCCGCCGTGGCCGCTTCGGCTTCAACATGCCAATCATCTACAGCGGCAACAGCCGCAAGACTGAACTGGAGCAGGAACTCGGCGCGCAATTTCGCAGCCTCGATCAACTGCTCGCCGAAGCCGATTTCGTCTGCCTGGTGGTGCCTCTCAGCGACAAGACCCGCCACCTGATCAGCCATCGCGAACTGGCGCTGATGAAACCCGACGCCATTCTGGTGAACATCTCCCGTGGCCCGGTCGTCGATGAACCGGCCCTGATCGAAGCCCTGCAGAACAAGCGCATTCGTGGTGCCGGCCTCGACGTTTACGAAAAAGAACCGCTGGCCGAATCGCCGCTGTTCCAGTTGAGTAACGCCGTGACCCTGCCGCACATCGGCTCGGCGACGAATGAAACCCGCGAAGCCATGGCCAATCGTGCACTGGCCAATCTGCGCAGCGCCTTGCTCGGCGAACGTCCGCAGGATCTGGTCAACCCGCAAGTCTGGCGCGGATAAAAAAATACGGGCAAGTGCAACATCGCACTTGCCCGTTAGTTATTGCCATACACAACTTGAAATTGAACAACAAACCAATTCAAACAACAGCGTTATAAGCTCTGCCTGGCTGCCGAATAATCGACAAGCGCTATGGAGAGCCAAAACCTTGAACACCCTGACCACCGACAAACTTATCCGTTACAGCAAAGTTATATTGATGGCCTACATCAGCTTCTTTGGCCTGTTGGTGATGATCCACAACTTCACCGACTATGATTCAAACTACACTTACGTGGCCCATATCCTGAGCATGGACACCACCACTGCCAGCGAAACCATCAAGTATCGGGCCATCGAGTCGCCGATGATTCATCACCGGATTTACTGGTTCATCATTACTTTGGAAGTCACCTATACCGTGCTATGCCTGATGGGTACCTATCAGTTGTTGCGCCATATCAATGCCCCTGCCGAGGTATTCCATGAGGCAAAGAAGTTCTCGATCATGGGCATACTCGCGGCCATCTTCATATATTACGTGTGCTTGCAAACCGTGGGTGTGGAATGGTTCGACATGGACACTTCGCAATCATGGAATGCCAAGGACTGGGCGCGACATATCGTTGATTTCATCTTCCCGGTGATGATTTACATCACCTTGAAAGTCGAGCGCTGACGTTCAGCGCTCGTTTATTTCAAGCCAACTTTCCCTGTACTGGCGGCACCACTGCTTTCGGTTTACGAAACACCAGCACATTGCCCAGCATCACTAACACCAGACCGACCAGCGCCGGCGCTGTCCATTGGTAACCTTCAGCAAACGCCGAAACGTTGAGCGCCACCACCGGAAAAAGCACCGTGCAGTAAGCCGCACGCTCCGGCCCCATGCGCCCGACCAGCGTCAGATACGCGGTGAAACCAATGACGGAACCGGGGATCACCAGATACAGCAGCGCACCGACGTAACGCGGGCTCCAGTCCATGTCGAATGGAATGCCTTTGACCAGGCACCACACCGACAACATCGCCGCGCCATAGGCCATGCCCCAAGCGTTGGTAGTCAGCGGTTTGAGACCGGCCTTCTGCTGCAGACTCGAGAGCATGTTGCCCGCCGAGAAACACAAGGTGCCGCACAAGGCCAGGCCGAGTCCCAGCAAGGTTTGTGGGCTGGCGTGATGCCCGGCCAGTTCCGGCCAGAACAACATGCCCAGGCCGAACAGCCCCAGCGCACCGCCCATCAGCACATTGCGCGCGATGCGCTGGCCAAAGAACACCCGCGCATTCAGCGCGTTCCACAGCGTCGCGGTGGAAAACACCACCGCGACCAGACCGCTGGGGATCCACTGACTGGCGGTCAGGAAACACATGAAGTTGACGCAAAACAGGCACAAGCCCTGAGCCACGCAGATCAAATGCCCACGGCGGTTCATCGGTTGCAGCCGTCGGCTGAGCAGCAACAACGCAAACAGCACCAGCGCGGCGAGCCCGAAGCGATAGACGATCGACACCGGAATCGCCACCACGCCAAGCTGCCATTTCAGGGCAATCCAGGTGGTGCCCCAGATCAGCACGGTCAGCAAATACAACGACAGGTTCATGGCACACACTCCTCGATAGGCCTTGAGTGTCTGCCCGGATCTGGTTTGTGCGCTTGCAGATTCTTGCGCTTTTGTCTGGCGGCAGGCTGGCAGCGCGGTGTCTACGGAGTAGGATGCAAGGCGTTGAAGAGAACCGACCATGGCCGCCATCGATACCCTGCAAGTCTTTCAAGCGTTGAACAGCTCGCCGAACGCACGCCTGGTGCACAGCGCCGAGCTCGGTGACGGCTTGTCTGCCGCTTTGTGGACCAACCACCACGATGCGCAGGATTATGAAGCGCCGAGCCACCACACGCTGTCCTGCTACATCGCCGGTGGCACCGGCACATTCCGTCGCGATCAACCCGGTCAAAAAGGTGGCCCGGACAAGCTGTGCATTCTGCCGGCGGATCACCAATCGGGCTGGGTGATCAACGGCGATATCCGCCTGGCGCACCTGTATTTCAGCGCCGAACAATTCGCCCTCGGTTGCGTCACGCTGCTCGATCGCGAACCCCGCGAGATGCAGTTGCGCGAGCAGACCTTTCTCGAAGATCCGCAACAGGCGCAACGCTTCCGGCAGTTGCTGACGCTGAATTGGGACGAGCCTGCTGAACGCTTGCTGACCAGCAGCCTCGCCCATGAATTGATCAGCCACACCTTGCTCAGTCAGGTCGGCGCGCGTCAGGGTTTGCGATTGAAGGGCGGACTGGCACCACACCAGCGTCGGCAACTGGTGGAGTTCATCGACAACCAGTTGGCCGAGCCGATCAGCCTGGGTCAATTGGCCGGATTGTGTGCGCTGTCGGAATACCACTTTGCGCGGATGTTTCGCACCAGTTTCGGCCTGCCGCCGCATCAGTATGTGCTGGCGCGGCGCTTGAGCCGGGCACGGGAGTTGTTGCGCGGGACGGCGTTGCCGTTGGGTGAGATTGCGCTGGCGTGCGGGTTTGCCAGCGCCAGTCATTTCACTAATCGGTTCAAGCAGGTGTTGGGCGGGACGCCGGGGGAGTATCGGCAGGCGTTTTTGCGTTGAACCTTTCCCCTCACCCCAGCCCTCTCCCAGAGGGAGAGGGGGCCGACCGAGGTGTCTGGCGTTGTACATCGACCTGAATGACCGAGTCGATTATGGATTCGGTAAAGATCGATCACGTCGGCGCAGTTCTCCAATATCCCCCAATCAGTCCCCTCTCCCCCAAAGAGAGGGGGCCGACCGAGGTGTCTGGCGTTGTACATCGACCTGAATGACCGAGTCGATTATGGATTCGGTAAAGATCGATCACGTCGGCGCAGTTCTCCAATATCCCCCGGTCAGTCCCCTCTCCCCCCGGGAGAGGGTTAGGGTGAGGGGCTTTTGATCTTGCCTCAAAATTCCAACGTACTCGACAGCGAAACCTGCCGCGAATCCCCCATCGACACAAAGAACCGGCTCGCCGCCGAGGTGTAGTACGTGCGGTCAAACAGGTTCTTCACATTGAGCTGAAACTTGACCTTCTGCCCTTCGACCCGAGTGTCGTAAGTGGCAAACGCATCGGCCACGGTATAGCTCGGCAGATCAAAATCATTCACCGCGTTACCCGCTCGTTCGCCGACATAACGCGCCCCGGCGCCGACGCGCAATTGATCGCCGCCGATCACGCTGCCGAAGTCATACACCGCCGACAACGAACCGGAATTCTTCGCTACGTTCTGCAGACGCTTGCCTTTGTAATCCGGGTCTTCAGTCACCTCCGCATCGGTGTACGCGTAGCTGCCGATCATGCTCCAGTGGTCGCTCAACTGACCGGTCAGGTCCATTTCCAAACCCCGCGAACGCACCTCACCGGCCGCGCTGTAGATCGTCGTCGGGCCTTCGGAATTGGCCACCAGCACGTTGCGCTTCTTGATGTCGAACAACGCGATGTTGCCGGTGACACGCCCCGGCATGTCCAGCCGCGCACCCAGCTCCCACGACTTGGCTTCTTCCGGCGCGATGCTGCCGTCGAGCACGGTGCTGCTGCCACTCAGCGGGGCGATGGTCGAGTTGGGTTTGAACGATTCGGTGTAGCTGCCGTAGAACGACAAGGCGTCGGTGTAGCGATACACCAGACCTGCGCGCGGGACGAACTTCTGGCCGTTGCTGTCGGTGTTGGCCTTGAACGGCACGCCTTTGCCGGCGTACTGGTCGTATTCCTGGAAGCGCCCGCCGGCGACCAGAATCCACTGCTCGTTGAGGTGAATCGAGTCCTGCAGGAACACCGAATCGCTGCGCAGTTCATCGGTCTGCGCGCTGTCGGGAGCGCTGACGGTCGTGCCGGCGACTTCGCGGCCGTACACCGGATTGAGGTAGCTGAAGGTGGTCAGGCTTTTCTGGCGGATCAAGTCCTCGCGGTAGATCTTGCGGTACTCGTCATCGACGCCGAACACCAAGTCATGCTGCATGCCCAGCACATTGACCTTGCCTTCGAGGCTGGCAGTGGTGAAACGGTCGGTGCTGATCGCGTTCTGGGTGCCGTCCATGCTGCGGGTCAGCGTGCCCTTTTTGGTGTCGATGGCGGTCACGCGAACCTGGCTGGCGTCGTAGGTTTCGCGGTTCCAGCTGTAGCCGAAGTGCGCTTTCCAGTCGTCGTTGAGCTCGTGATCAGCTTCGAAGTGATACAGGTCCGAACGGCCTTCCATGTTATTGAACGGCTCGTCGAGACGCTCCTTGCGCGAGATGTCCAGCGGATGATTGGTGCGCGGATCGATCAGCGTGCCACGGTCGAACGGCGTGAGAAACTCGCGGTGCTCGTAGGCGAACAACAGCTTGGTGGTCTCGCCGAACCAGGCCAGCGACGGCGCGATCAGGGTTTCACGGTGGGTGCCGAAGTTGCGCCAGTAATCTTCGTCTTCGTGGTCGAGCACCATGCGATAGGCCAGCCCGGAATCGCCCAACGGGCCGGTGCTGTCGAAGGTGCCGCCGCTGCCGTTTTTGCCGTCGCCGTAAGTCGAACCGCGCAAGGTCAGCGCATTGTATTGAGTAAGTTCAGGCTTCTTGCTGACCAGGTTGACCACGCCACCCGGGTCTTGAATCCCGTAGAGCAACGAGGCCGGGCCTTTGAGCACTTCGACGCGATCCACCGTGGCATTCATGCCGCGCCCCTGCACGATCGGCATACCGTCGCGCATGATCGAGCCATTACGGTTGTCACCGAAACCGCGCGTCATCACCGAGTCCTGGGTGCTGCCCAAAGTGTTGCCTTGGGTGATGCCGCTGACATTGGCCAGGGCGTCATCCAGATTGCGCGGCGCCTGATCGCGGATGACTTGCGCCGGGATGACATTGACGGTCTGCGGGACTTCCTGCAACGACGCCGAGGAACGCATCACCGAACTGGTTTCCGGCGGCTGATAACTCATCGATTCGTCACGGGTCGAGGTGATGGTGGTGGCGCCGAGGTTCAACGCACCTTCGGTGGGCTTCGGCTCCAGCGCCAGCGTGTGGCTGTCGGTGCGGCGGAAGTTGAGACCGGAGCCGCTGAGCAGACGTTGCAGGGCCTGTTCGGCACTCATCTGGCCATTGACGGCCGGCGCCGTCAGACCGTACGGCGCTTCGTCGGTGTAGACCACGCTCTGCCCGGTGACGCGGCTGAAGTCGCTCAAGGCTTGCGGCAGCGGTTTGGCGACCAGGGAAAAGTTGAACTGCTTTTGCGCCTGGCTGCTGACGGTTTCAGCGGCGAGCGCGACGCTCAGCGGCAACAGCGCCAATGCCGAAAAGCTCAGTGCCGAAACGCCTAACCATTGTTTGACCGAACCCGATTTTGCCCTGGACTTCATTGCTCAATGACCTGTGTAGAACCGCAACGGATGCGAATGACTCGCAGTTTCAGTCACTACACGGATGGGGCAGATGTTTACCTCACCAACATTTGAAAATTATTTTTTGTGGTGTTCGATCGGGCGCCATCGCGAGCAGGCTCACTCCTACATTTGGAATGCGTTCCCCTGTAGGAGTGAGCCTGCTCGCGATGGCTTTAGCCGCCTCAACGCAAAATAATCAGATGCCCCAACACCTGATGCTGCTCAAATCCCATCACCCCTTTCAGCGAACTCAACACCGCCTGCGGATCCTTGCTCGGAAAACTGCCACTGACCTTGCGCGCCGCCAGCTCATCGTTGAGCAGCACAATCCGCCCGGGGTAATAACGGCGCAGATCCTCCACCACATCGGCCAGCGTCGACTTGTAATAAGTCAGCCAGCCCTGACGCCAGGCCAGTTGCGCGTCGCTGTCCACCGCATGCAGTTTTTCTGCCGTGCCCTCAGCGTAAGCAACCTGCTGCCCGGCCGTAAGAATCTGTTGTTCACCTCCACGATCCGCGGTCACGCCAACGCGCCCCGACAACACCGTGACCTGCGCACCATGCGGTTGCAGGCGCACTTCGAACTGCGTCCCGAGCACTCGCGCCTGACCTTTCTCGGCCTCGACCACAAACGGCTCGCCGGTGTGCGTAACCGTGAAAAACCCGGCACCACGGCGTAGCTGGACATGCCGCTCGCCACGGCTGAAATCCACGGCAATCGCACTGTCAGCATCCAGCGTTACTTGCGATTGATCAGCCAGGGTCACGGTGCGAATTTCCCCCGGCGCTGAAACGTAATCCGCGCCCAGATCATCGATCCAGCGCTGCGGCTGCCAGCCGGTGCCGAGGCTGACCATCAACAACAGACACGCGGCCATCGCCAGCGCGCCCGACCAGCGCAAAACGGGCGAACGACGCGGGCGGTCCATCGCATTAAGGTAATCCTGCAACGCGAAGGATTCTTCATCGGCCAATGTTCGCGCCGGGCCTTCACTCAACTCCCACACAACCTGAGCCTGTGCGTAAGCTTCGGCGTGCGCCGGATCGGCGCGCAGCCATTGGCTGAACGTCAGTTGATCGCCGGCGCTGGGCCGATCGTGCAACAGGCTCAACCAGGCAAACGCGGCCTGCTCTTGCGCGGGCGTGGGGATGACGGAATCGGAGGGCTTCACGGTGCTTTCCCTGGCAGGCGTGGCGCGGGGTCGCGCAGGCTGGCCTTGCAGGCCTCGAGGGCGCGCATCATATGTTTTTCCACGGCACTTTGGGACAAGCCCATGGCCTTGGCGATGTCCGCATACTTACGGCCGTGGATGCGATTGAGCAAAAAGATCTGTCGGGTGCGCTCGGGCAAGGCTCGCAGCGCCGCTTCGACATGCTTCAGATCATTGCCCGCTTCCAGCGCGGCTTGCGGTTCGCTGCCGTGGCTGTGCGGCGCGTCCGGTTGCCAGCCCTCGTTGACCCGCGTGCGCGTGCCTTCGCTGCGCAGATGATCGATCGCGATATTGCCGGCGCAGCGCAACAGATAAGTGCTGAGTTCTTCGACCTGCACCAGCGGCCGCCGCCAGAAACGCAGAAACAGATCCTGCACCAGGTCCGCCGCCGTCGCCCGACAACCGACGCGCCGGTTCACCAGTGCTTCCATTTGCGAACGCTGGGACAGGAACACCTGAAGAAAATGCGCACGGGCGCCACGCGGCTCGTCGTCGCGGGATTCCGGTGGCAGACCGATCAGCACTTCAGCACTGCGCCCATGCGGCGACCGGGCTGGCCAGCAGACTGACCCCGGCCAGCGCCAATACGAAACGCGGGCGATACGGCAGCAACAAGACCAACGCCAAGGCGCTGAGCATCAGCACGGCGAACCAGTCGACCAGACCGAAGCTCCAGCCATTGGCCTTAACCGCCGCCCAAAGCGACAAACACAGCAATAACCATCCGCCAACTTTCAGGCCCTGACGGCGACGCGTGGACGGTTTGTGACCGAGCAATTCATCGTGGTGACGCGGCATCGACAGGCACAACGCGGTGAGTCCGGTGTAGGTGAGCAACAAGGGCAAGAGCATCAGTTCGCCCCTTGTTCAAGGGTGATCGGGCGGGCCTGTTCGCGGCGGGGCTTTTTAATGCTGACGTTGCTGCCGGCACGCTGCATTTTCCATGCGGCCCAAGCCAGGAAGAAACCGGTTGCGAGGCACGTCAGATCAAACCCGGCTAACGCCCAATCGCCCTGCATCAGGCTGACGGCGAGATTCCACGGGGTGGTCAGCGCATTGACCAGCGGCACCGCGACAAACAGGGCGGCGCTCAGGGTGAGTTGCTCAACCCAGGCCTTTCGTCCCGGACGCAGCAGCGCGTGCAACACACTCAAAGCCCAAGCGATAAAGAACGCATTCACCTCCCAATCTGCGCGCTCGGCGAAGCTCACTGACAACAGTCGATTGGCCAGGAAAAATACAGCCACCGCCGCAACCAAGCCGGCCATGCTGGCGATGTTCAGCACTTCCACCAGCCGCAGCTCGAACGGCATCACGCCGCTCTTGGCGTGTTTGAGTTGACGCTTGCCCAACCAGATCACCAGGCCGGTGCCGATCATCGCCGTGCCGGCCAATCCGCAAATGAAATACAGCCAACGCAGGAGCGGCCCGGCGAAGTGGCCCATGTGCAAGCCATAGAACGCACCACCCACCGCCATCGCCATTGGCTGCTCCGGTGTGCTGCCGAGCATCTGCCCGGTCACCCCGTTGAACGTCACGGCGCGGCCAAAATCATGCACCACACGGTCGCCCGCACGGGACAGCACCACCGTGGCATTGGCATCCCCCGGATTGCTCACTGACAGACGCGACGTGTGGCCGCCCGACCATTGCTCGCTGGCCTTGCTCAACAGCGGCGCCATGGCCGCCAACGGTGCCGCGCTGTCGGCGCGTTCGGGCGTTTTCGAGGCGGGGAAAACTTCGTCATAAAACGTGCGCACGTCACTGCCGTACGACGCGACGATGCTCGCCGGCATGACCATCGACATGAAAATCACCAGGCTGCTGTAGGTGATCATCAAATGAAACGGCAACACCAGCACACCCACCGCGTTATGCCCGTCGAGCCAGGAGCGCTGACCCTTGCGCGGGCGGAAGGTGAAGAAGTCCTTAAAGATTTTCTTGTGGGTGATGATCCCGGTGATCAGCGTAACGAACATCACCATCGCGGCAATCGTCGCCAGCCAGCGGCCCCAGGGATAAGGCATTTGCAACTGGAAGTGAAAGCGATAGAAGAACTCGCCGCCCATGCTGTCGCGGCCCTGCACTTCGGCGCCGGTCTGCGCGTCGAGGGTTTTCGACTCGAAACGCCCTCGCTCGCCTGGTTTAGCCGGCGCTGGCTGCCAACGCACGGTCAGGCCGGGATCTCGGGCATCAGGCAAATCGATCAGCCAGCGTGAGGCGCCGGCCGCGTGTTGCTGCAGATAATCCTGGGCCAGCGTCAGGCTCGTCTCGGCACTCACCGATCGCGCGGGGATTTCCGGCTGCATCCAGTGGCTGATCTCATCCTTGAAATACGCCAGCGTCCCGGTCAGAAAAATCGCGAACAGCAACCAGCCGAACACCAGCCCGGCCCAGGTGTGCAGCCAGGCCATTGCCTGACGAAAGCCCTCTTTCATGCCAGGCCCAATCCACGTGCTGCGCCAGAGATTGTCGCCAGAATCACGCTTGGCACCAGCAAACCGACCCAGGCCGACCACGCCGTACGACAGGCGAAACACCAGAGCACCGCCACCAGATAGACCAGAAAGGAAATGGTCATGCCGGTCACCACCGCTTCGGCGCGGCTCAACGGCAGCCACAGCGTCAGGGTGACACTGGCCAGCGCCGCGACGAGATAGCCGCCAAACACCGCCGCCAACACCCGTGAGGTGACGGCCAGACGATAGGACATGGGAAGTGTGGCGAGTTTGCCTTTCATGTTTCGACCCTGAAACGAAAAACGTCCGGCCGATCAGCCGAACCTACAGGCGAGCAATATTAATGATAAATATTCTCATACGCAAAAGCATCTGATTGCCGGTTGAGCGTTTCGCCCCTTACAATGCGAACAGTTCTTGTTCTCTAACGCATACTCTCTACCGCGCCACCAAGCGCCCGGAGTAATACCGTTGTCGTCCGCCCATCCCGTCGAATCGCTCTATCAGACCCATCACGGCTGGCTCACCGGCTGGCTGCGGCGCCGACTCGGCTGCCCGGACAGCGCAGCGGATCTGGCGCAAGACACTTTTATCAAGGTGCTGACCGCCCGCGAATCGCCGGTGATCATCGAGCCACGCGCCTTTCTGACAACGTTGGCCAAGCGCGTTCTGTTCAATCATTACCGCCGTCAGGATGTCGAACGCGCTTACCTCGACACCTTGGCGCAGATGCCGGACATGGTCGCGCCGTCGGAAGAAGACAAGGCGATCATCCTGCAAACCCTGATGGAGCTGGATCAGTTGCTCGACGGTTTGCCGCGTCAGGTCAAACGCGCCTTTTTGCTGGCGCAGGTCGATGGCCTGACTTATCCACAGATCGCCGCTGAACTGGGCATATCCGTGGCTACGGTCAAACGTCATCTGAACAAAGCCGCCATGCGCTGCTACTTCGCCCGATGAACCGCGCGCCGGATTTCTCCTCGCAAGTGGCTGAGCAGGCCGTGCATTGGCTGATGGAAATGCAGCAGGGCACGCTCTCCCCGCGCCAGCAACAGGCCTGGCAACAATGGCTGGAGGCACACAGCGAACACCGGCGGGCGTGGGAGCATATTCAGCGGGTCAATCAGCGTCTGCGCGGTGTGTCGTCGCCGCTGGCACACGCGGCGTTGAACGGGCCGAAGTCCGGCAGCCGTCGTCAGGCGCTGAAACTGTTGCTGATTCTCGGCGCGGGCACGGCGGTCACTTGGGGCATGCGCGAGCACAATCCTGTGCCGTCGCTGCTCGCCGATTACCGCAGCCCGCTGGGGCAGCGACGCAAAATTTCCCTGGGTGGCGGTGATAAGTTGCAACTCAATACCGCCAGTGCCGTGGACGTCGACGGTGCGCAGCGATTGATCCGCTTGCTCGAAGGCGAAATCCTCCTGACGGCCGCGCAATCCTTCGAAGTGCACACGGCTCAGGGCCTTCTGAAAGCACAGGGCGCGCGCCTCAATGTGCGCCAGTTTGCCGATCGCACGCAGATTGCGCTGTTCGAAGGTCGCGTCGAACTGAGCGGTAATGGACGCGCGCCGATGTTGCTGCCGGTCGCGCGTCAGCTCAGTTTCACCTCGGCATCGGTCAGCGAGGCCAAACCGCTGGATGCCAACAGCGGCGCCTGGGCCGACGGCATGCTGGTAGCGGCGCACATGCGCCTGGGCGATTTCCTCGATGAGCTCGGCCGCTATCGTCGCGGCCAGCTCAATTGCGACCGGAACGTTGCCGACCTGTTGATTTCCGGAACTTACCCGCTGGACAACAGCGAGCGGATTCTTGATCTGCTGGAAATCAGTTTGCCGGTGAAGGTGAGGCGTTTTACCCGCTACTGGGTGACCGTCGAAGCGCGGGTTTGAAAAAACTCAAAAATAAATGAGCCGTTTTTCAGATCTGGCGTGACAGAGAAGGAAAGCCCCCTTGATTCAACCTTCTCAGGATCATCCACCATGCACCCCACCCGCCTCACGCCACTGGCCCGCAGCCTGCGCAATCTCGTCCTCGGCGCCAGTCTGAGTTTCAGCGCCCTGCCCGCCGCACTGGCCGCTGAAGCCAAGCCTTATCACATCGCGCCGTCGTCGCTGGAAAACGCCCTCAACCAGTTTGGCCGTGAAGCGGGCGTGCTGATTTCGTTTGGTTCGCAAGTCACCAGCGGCGTGCAAAGCCGTGGCCTGGAAGGCAGTTACACCGCAGAACAAGGTTTGAACGCATTGCTCGAAGGCACCGGTCTGCAAGCACGCGCCGAGGGCAATAACGCGTTCAGTCTGCAACCGGTGGCGGATGCCGCGCTAGAGCTGGACACCTCAACTGTCGTCGGCGACTGGCTCGGCGATGCGGCGCAGATCAATGTGTTCGAACATCCCGGTGCGCGCGATGTGATCCGCCGCGAAGAGTTCGAGCGTCAGGGCGCGACGCAGGCGCGCGATGTGCTCAACCGCATCCCCGGCGTCAACGCCCCGGAAAACAACGGCACCGGCAGCCACGACATGGCGCTGAACTTCGGCATTCGTGGCTTGAATCCGCGACTGGCCGCGCGCTCGACGGTGTTGATGGATGGCATCCCCGTGCCGTTCGCGCCTTATGGCCAACCGCAGTTGTCGTTCGCGCCGATCAGCATGGGCAATATGGACGCAGTGGACGTGGTGCGCGGCGGTGGCGCCGTGCGTTATGGTCCGCAGAACGTTGGCGGCGTGGTCAACTTCGTGACCCGGGCGATTCCTGACGAGCCAACGGTCAAGGGTGGCTTCCAGACTGAAACCAGCCCATCGTCGAGCCACGACGGCTTCAAGACCAGCGCCAACCTGCTGGCCGGTGGCACTAACGCCAATGGCCTCGGCGGTGCGTTGCTCTACTCCGGCACGCGCGGCGGCGACTGGCGCGAACACAGCGACACTGAAATCGACGACTTGATCCTCAAGGGCAAATACCAGCTCGACGAAGCCAATAGCTTCAACGCCATGGCCCAGTATTACGAAGGCAAGGCTGACATGCCCGGCGGTTTGAACGTCGCCGATTACGACGCCGACCCGTACCAATCGACACGGCCGAAAGACCAGTTCTGGGGCCGCCGCACGATGTTCAATTTTGGCTATCGCTATCAGGAAGATCGCCGCGAGTTCACTGCCAACACGTTCTTCACCAAGACCTTGCGCAGCGGTTATCTGGATCAGGGCACCTTCCTTTCGCTGTCGCCGCGCGAGTATTGGGTGCGTGGCCTGGAAACCCGATTCGCCCAAGGTTTCGACCTCGGCCCGACCAGCCACGAAGTCGGCGTCGGCTACCGCTACATCAACGAGGCTGGCCACGAACTGCGCTATCGCACGCCGATCGCCAGCAACGAATACCCGACCACCAACAGTCGCAATGACCGCGACACCCGTGGCGGCACCGAGGCCAATGCGTTCTTCGTCGACGACCGCATCGACATCGGCAAATGGACCATCACCCCGGGCGTGCGCTACGAGATGATCGAGTCGCAGCAGACCAACAACCTGACCAACGTCAAATACAAGGGCGACTACAACACCGCACTGCCAGCGTTGAACGTGCTCTATCACCTGACCGACAGCTGGAACCTGTACGCCAACACCGAAGGCTCGTTCGGCAGTGTGCAATACAGCCAGATGCCCAACCGGGTGACCAGTGGCGAAGTAAAACCGGAGAAGGCGCGTACGTGGGAACTCGGCACGCGCTATGACAACGGCGCGTTGCGCGCGGAGATCGGCGCGTTCCTGATCAACTTCGACAACCAGTACGAAAGCAACCAGACCAACGACTCGGTAATTGCCCGAGGCGAAACCCGCCATCAAGGGATCGAAACCAGCGTCAATTACGCGCTGGATGACTTGAGCCCGGTACTCGCCGGTTTCGATGTCTACGCGACTTACGCTTATGTTGACGCGACTATCCGCGAAGACGGACCGAACAAGGGCAATCGCGTACCGTTCTCGTCGAAACACAAAGGCACGATTGGCGTCGGTTACACCGAAGGGCCGTGGAAGTTGAATCTGGACAGCAGCTTCCAGAGCGACCAGTTCGCTGACAACGCCAATACCTCGAAAGAAAGTGCCGATGGCAGCACCGGCAAGATCCCGGGCTACATGCTGTTCAGCAGCCGCGCGGGGTATGACTTCGGGCCGCAGTTGTCGGACTTGAATGTGGCGGTGGGCGTGAAGAACATCTTCAACACGCAGTACTTCACGCGCTCGTTTGATGACAACAACAAGGGTAAGTATGTGGGGGAACCGCGCACGGTTTATGTGCAGACTTCTGTGGCGTTCTGAGGATTGAAAAGCCCCTCATCGGAACGCCGCCTAGCCCTCTCCCTGCGGGAGAGGGGACTGATTTGGGGATGCTTCAGAAATTCATCGACCTGCAAGTGCTTTGTCGAATCCATAATCGACTCGGTCTGTCAGGTCGATGTAGCCCGCAAAACACCTCGGTCGGCCCCCTCTCCCGGAGGGAGAGGGCTGGGGTGAGGGGAATGGGCTACAGTGAAATATCAAACCAACTTCACAAGGATCGTGAAGCATGCAAACCCGCCCCACCCTCGCCCAATTCGCCCGCCAGTTACACGTCAACCAAACCGATTGCGAACAGCTGCTCTGGCAAAAACTCCGCTCCCGCCAAATCGCCAATCTGAAATTTCGCCGGCAGTTTCCCTGTCCGCCCTATGTGCTGGACTTTTACTGTGCCGAGCTGAAGTTGGCGATTGAACTGGATGGCGGTCAGCACTTTGAAACGCAGGAACTGATTCATGACCAACGCCGGACGCACTATCTGAATCAAAAGGGCATTGAAGTCGCGCGTTTCAGTAATCTCGAGGTGATCCAGCAGATGGACGATGTGCTGGAGCAGATCATAAGAATTGCGGCGAATCGAAAAATGCCCTCACCCTAACCCTCTCCCAGAGGGAGAGGGGACTGATTGGGGGATGCTTGCGAGGTACGCCGACCTGATTCTGCTTTGCCGAATCCATAATCACTCGGTCTTTCAGGTCGATGTACAACGCCAGACACCTCGGTCGGCCCTCTCCCGGAGAGAGGGGGACTGATTGCGGGATGCTTCAGAAATACATCGACCTGAAAGTACTGTGCCGACTCCATAATCGACTCGGTCTTTCAGGTCGATGTACCTCTTCTGACACCTCGGCCGGCCCCCTCTCCCGGAGGGAGAGGGCTGGGGTGAGGGGCCGCTTTCTTATGCCCTGCGCAAAAACCGCCACAAACAAAAACGGGCCTGCATTCGCAGGCCCGTTCTCATTGGGTGGCTTATGAAATCAGCGCATCAACTGTTGATCGCTGCCTGTTCGTTCTCAAGAAATTCTTCCTCCAGCAGAGCGTCATTCGCCTTGCTAAATGGCACCACAGCGGCACGTGGCTTACCTCGCAGTTTGCCGAAAAGGTGCTCCAGTGCGTGCTCGAGTTTTTCGGCAGCGCCGTCGATAGCTAGTTCCAGCGAATCGGCCTTGTGGGTCACGGAAATCGGTTGATGGCGTTTTGGCCGCGCTTCCAGTTGGCAGCGCATGTCATGGGGACCTGGTTTGTCACCGTTCTCGTCGGCCAGATGGACTTCGACGCGGGTCAGGTCTTCTTCATAACGTTCGAGCGTGCTCTCAATGGTTGTACGTACCCACTCCTCCAGTCGTTGACTACTTTGAATATGGTTATCGCTGTTGACTTGGATTTGCATAGTTCATCCCTTATTTCAGCTAGCTCGTGAGAGGCCTTGAGTTGAATTTCCTGACCTCCTGGTTACAACAATCGGCCCGACCGGCGAACATTTCAACCCCTGAAAAAAGATAAATATTCATTCGCAAAAAAAGCCGGACAACCGGGCAAAGCACTGGTAAGGTCGGGAGTTGGGTCGCTTGGCAATGTTGCAAAATTTGCTCACAACTGCCCGTCGTTCAACGGGTGCAAACTGCGAAATATCCCCGCCTCTTCGACCAGCCAATCATGCACCGCACGCACACCCGGATGGCTTAAAGCCCCCGGTGCATAGAGCAACACATAGCGTTTGTGATTAGGCACCGACAGGCCAAACGGCACAATCAACGTCCCTCGCTCCAATTCATCGTTAAGCAAGGTGCGGCGGGCAATCGCCACGCCCATGCCGGCAATCGCCGCTTCGATGGTCAGATGATTGCGATTGAAGGTATGCCCACGCCGTACGTCGGCGCCCTCAAAACCAATCGCGTTCAAATAGAATTCCCATTCCGCGTATTCATAACTGCCACGCCACGCGGTGATGTCGTGCAGTACCGGGAAATGCACCAGATCCGCCGGCCCGTGCAACGGTGGTCGCCCGCGCAACAGGCTCGGTGCGCACACCGGGAAAATCTGCTCGTCGAGCAAGGCTGTGGATAACAATCCCGGGTAGCTGCCGTCGTTCAAATCGATCGCCAGATCAAAATCGCCTTCGTGCAAGGGCACGCTGCTGTCCTCTGCCACCAAGCGCAACTGAATGTCCGGATAGCGTTGCTGCAGGCGTGGCAAGCGCGGTGTCAGCCACTTGCTGAGAAACGACGGAATCGAGCGCACACGCAAAATCCCGCTGATCATCCCGGCGTCCAGTCGGCGTAGTTCGGCATCGATGCTGCCATACGCCTCGTTGACCGTGATAGCCAGCCGCTGCCCCTCCGCACTCAGCTCCACACCACGCGCGCGCCGATGAAACAGACGGAAACCAAGTCGTTCTTCAAGTTGACGAATTTGCTGACTGACCGCCCCCGGGGTGATGTGCAGTTCTTCGGCACAACGGGTGAACGACAGGTGCCGCGCGGCACAGGAAAACACCTGCAGCCAGACATAGGTCTGGGCATGCAATTGACGGCTCATCGTTTAGTCCTGCTAAAGGCTTACTTAGGAAGTTTCGTTAGTCACGTTGGACCGAGGTAGGCAGTATCGCCGACATTGCGCTTGTCCTACAAAAAATGGCAGCGATTCCTACTCCATTGCTTGTAAGGGTTTAGCATGGCTATCAGTGTTTTCGATCTATTCAAAGTCGGCATCGGCCCGTCCAGTTCCCACACCGTAGGCCCGATGCGCGCCGCCGCGACCTTCGCTCAGGCGCTGATTGATCAACGTTTGTTGAACGATGTGCGCCGTGTGGAAATCCGTTTGTACGGTTCGCTGTCCGCGACGGGCGTTGGTCATGCCACTGACCGCGCCACCGTGATGGGCCTGATGGGTGAATGGCCGGACAGCATCGATCCGGCGACCATCGATCCACGTATCCAGCAACTGCGCGAGACAGGCCAACTGTCCCTCGCCGGTCAGAGAGAAATTGCCTTCGACTGGCAACGTGATCTCCTGCTGCTGGATGAGAGCTTGCCCTACCACCCCAACGCCATGTCGCTGACAGCCTTTGGCGAAACGGCCGAGCTGTTCGAGCAGACCTACTACTCGGTTGGCGGCGGTTTCATCATCGAAGCGGCAGAAGCCGAGTCCGGTGTAGCCCCGGCCGGTGACGTGGCGTTGCCATACGACTTCTCCAGCGCCGCCGAACTGCTATCGCTGTGCAAACAGCACAACCTGCGCGTCTCCGAGCTGATGATGGCCAACGAACGCGCGTGGCGCACTGACGCGGAAATCCGCCAGGGCCTGCTGCACATCTGGTCGGTGATGCGTGAGTGCGTCGAACAGGGTTTGCGCCACGAAGGCATCCTGCCCGGTGGTCTGAATGTGCCGCGTCGTGCAGCGAAATTGCATCGCAGCCTGTTGGAAATCGGCAAGCCCAACGTGATCAGCTCAACGCTGTCGGCGATGGAATGGGTCAACCTGTTCGCCCTCGCCGTCAACGAAGAGAACGCCGCCGGCGGGCGCATGGTCACCGCGCCGACCAACGGTGCAGCCGGGATCATCCCGGCGGTTCTGCACTACTACATGAAATTCAATCCCGACGCGTCTGACGATGACGTGGTCGCTTTCTTTCTCGGTGCGGCCGCCGTCGGCATTCTGTGTAAGAAAAATGCTTCGATCTCCGGCGCCGAAGTCGGCTGCCAGGGCGAAGTCGGTTCGGCCTGTGCGATGGCCGCTGCTGGCCTGGCCGACGTGCTCGGTGCCACCCCGGAGCAACTGGAAAACGCCGCCGAAATTGGCCTGGAACACAACCTTGGCCTGACCTGCGACCCGGTCGGCGGCCTCGTGCAGGTGCCGTGCATCGAGCGCAACGCCATCGCCGCCGTGAAAGCGATCAACGCCACGCAAATGGCCCTGCGCGGCGACGGCAAACACTTCATCTCCCTCGACCGGGTGATCCGCACCATGCGCGATACCGGCGCCGACATGCACGACAAATACAAAGAGACTTCACGGGGCGGCCTGGCCGTGAGCTGGGTGGAATGCTGAGGCGCATTCCCTGACCGCCCCGGCAGGCCGCACGAAGCCGCCTGCCAACCGTGAGCCCGAGCAAAAATAATAACGAGGCGATACCGATGACCGATGTACGTACACCTGCTGCCGAAAATCCCGCTGTAGACCGCACACGCAATGCAGAAACGGCTCACAAGGGCTGGAACAAATTCGACACCACCTGGATGCTCGGCCTGTACGGCACTGCGATCGGTGCTGGCACCTTGTTCCTGCCGATCAATGCCGGCGTCGGCGGTTTCTGGCCTTTGCTGATTCTCGCCGTACTGGCTTTCCCAATGACGTTTTTTGCCCACCGTGGGCTGACCCGTTTCGTGTTGTCCGGGCGCTCCGGGGACATCACCGAAGTGGTCGAAGAACACTTCGGCATCGGTGCCGGGAAGCTGATCACGCTCCTGTATTTCTTTGCAATCTTCCCGATTCTGCTGGTGTACAGCGTGGCGCTGACCAACACCCTGAGCAGTTTCCTCGAGCATCAATTGCACATCGCCCCGCCACCACGGGCGATTCTCTCGCTGGTGTTGATCCTCGGTTTGATGGCGATTGTGCGCTGTGGTCAAAGCGTCATCGTCAAAGCCATGAGCGTGCTGGTTTATCCATTTGTTGCCGCATTGCTGCTACTGGCGCTCAGCCTGATTCCAAACTGGAACGGTGCGTTTTTTGCCAGTGCCCAAGAAACCATGCCAATGTCCGCTTTCTTCAAGACAATGTGGCTGGCGATTCCGGTGATGGTGTTTTCGTTCAACCATTCGCCGATCATTTCCGCGTTCGCGGTTGAGCAGAAACAACGTTACGGCGAGCAGGCCGAACGCAAAACCAGCGGCATCCTCGCCATGGCTCACGGCATGATGGTCGTCACGGTGATGTTTTTCTGCTTCAGCTGTGTGCTGGCGCTGTCGCCGGCGGATCTGGCAGCGGCCAAGGCGCAGAACATTTCGATCCTTTCCTACCTGGCCAACCACTTCCAGACCCCGGTCATCGCTTACGCCGCGCCGCTGATTGCGCTGGTGGCGATCACAAAATCCTTCCTCGGCCACTACATCGGCGCCAGTGAAGGCTTCCAGGGCATGATCGTCAAAAGCCTGCGCAGCCGTGGCCGGGTGATGTCAGCGAGCTGGCTGAACCGTGCGACCGCCGTGTTCATGATCCTCAGTTGCTGGGCCGTGGCAACGTTCAACCCAAGTATCCTCGGCATGATCGAAACCCTCGGCGGGCCGGTGATTGCCTGCCTGTTGTTCCTGATGCCGATGTACGCCATCCGCCGCGTGCCGGCCTTGCGCCAGTATTCGGGGCAGGTGTCCAACGTGTTTGTGGTGCTGATCGGCCTGATTGCACTGTCAGCGATCATCTACTCGGTTCTGCCCTGAAAACGGGCCATTAAAAAAGGCGAGCCGCTTGGCTCGCCTTTTTTATCCCCGTGTTCATTGTTCGACAATTTTCCCGGCACAGCCCTTGCTACTCCCCTGTGGGAGCTGTCGCAGGCTGCGATCTTTTGATCTTCATGATCGTAATCAAAACACCGAAGATCAAAAGATCGCAGCCTCGTTTCACTCGACAGCTCTACATGAAGCAACAAATACAGGCCACGGAATGGCCGATGATCCGGTTGGGCGAACCAACCCGATCACGGCCGGTCAACAACTGCACGTTCAATCAGGCGGTGACGCATCATGGACAATCCTTTTCAGATCATTACCGATGCCTTCGCGCCGGACTATCAGATCAACCTGAGCATTCAAGGCCTGGACGGCAGCATCATGCTGACCCTGTCCAACAGCGGCCGGATCGTGGCCAAGCGCATGATCAGCGCCGAGCAGCGCAACGACCCCGCGCGCCTCAAGCGCCTGGTGCAAAGCATCCAGTTCGGCATAGCCATCGAGCAAGGCCACAGCGCCATGGCAATCCTCGAAGCGATGACCAGCGGCGACGGGCTGACCCCGCCACCGCCACGCGTCATCGGCCAGCCCGGGCAAGCGGCCGGGCTTTAAAGCTCACCCTTCTCGACTTCCGGATGCTCGCTGGAACCGGCACCAAGTTTGCGCTGCGGTTTCTCGATCTTCACCGAGGGGAATTGTGACGAGGCGTAACGCACGACCAGAATCGAGAACGCCAGCAACAGAATGCCGCCGCACAGGTAGATGATGCCCATGTCCGGCGGATTGTGGTGCGAGACGTTGGAGATCAGCAAACGGGTCAGCGCGGTGATCGCCACGTAGATCAGGAAGCGCACCGGCATGTGGTTGGTCTTGAAGTAGATCCCGACCATTGCCCCCAATTCGAGATAGATGAACAGCAGCAGAATGTCATCGATCTTGATATGGCCTTCCTCGAGCATCCCGAGAAATTCCATCACCGCCGCCCATGCCGTCACCGCACCGATGGCGAACAACGCCAGATAGTGGAAGGTTTCGACGAACAGGTTGCCCAGGGACTCGGCCAGTTGATGCACGTTCTGCCGCAGTTTCTCGGCCCAGTTGATTTTCACGATGATGTTCCTTAGCTCGAATGCGAGCGGATGATGCGTGTTGGACGTGACGGTTTTCTGCACGTAACGGTTTTCATGCAGAAAAGAGGCCACGCCATCATGGCGAGCCGCCGCCAAACCCGCGCCGTGGCGTTTGGTCGCAGGCCCCGGTTTTTTGCACAATCCCTGTGGGAGCGAGCTTGCTCGCGAATGCAGACGATAAGGTCCATCTGACAAACCCGAAATCCGGTCTACATTGAAAAGCCACTACCCATGGCGCAGGGATTCGCTTATCCTTTTCGCTGTATATGGATACAGTAGTCGTCAAGACAACTTAATGTGAAGGCATGTGAGGTGGTGAATGGCCGTCGAAGTGGTATACCGCAGCAGCCGAGATCTGGAGCGCTTGTTCATGGATAAAGCCGAAGCTGACCGTCATGACAAAATGCTCGAACTGGCCGAATATCTGGCCGATGTCCTGCAAAAAGCCGTTCCGTCCCTGACTGAACAGCAAGTGGAAGAAGCCGGGATCTACATGGCGAAGAATCGCGATGTGTTCGCCCGGGCGTTCAAGAGCCAGCCGGATGCATTGTCTGAGCTGCTCAACGCACCCGCTGAACCGGTCGAAATAGCTGAAGTGGCAGAACCTGCTGAAGCCCCGGTGAAGCCGGTCAAAGCGGCGAAAGCTGCAAAGTAAGCGATGACCAAATTGAATAGGCCCTGAGTCGAATGGCTCAGGGCCTTTTTCATGTCTGTGAAACTCATCGATACAAAACTTTCTCCGCCAACTCATCCGCCACGCGCGCCGGCGAACGTTTTTCCGCCTGTGCATGGGCAAATACTTCGGTGAGTCGAGAGCTGATCTTCGACAGATGCGCGGTAATGGTGGTCAGTTCTTCGCCGCGATGCTTGAGCGAAACGTAGATCAGGCCTCCGGCATTGATCACATAGTCCGGCGCATACAGAATCCCGCGCCGCTCCAGTTGATCGGCCACATCCAGGTGCGTCAGTTGATTGTTCGCCGAACCCGCCACGGCCGAGCAACGCAGTTGCGTGACCGTATGGCTGTTCAAAACCCCGCCCAGACCACACGGCGCGAGGATGTCACACGGCGTACTGAGCAACGCGTCGTTAGCGATCGGGTGAGCGTTGAGTTGTTCCATCGCCAGTTGCACTTTGCCGTGGTCAATATCGCTGACCAGCAGTTCTGCCCCGGCGGCGTGAAGTTGCTCGGCCAATGCGTAACCGACATTGCCCAGGCCCTGAATCGCGATGCGCAAGCCTTCGAGGTTGTCGCTGCCCAGCCGCGCCATGGCCGTTGAGCGAATGCCGGCAAATACACCCATCGCGGCATGCGGAGCGGGGTCGCCGGCCGAGGTGGTGCTGGTGACATGCTGAGTCTGTTGGGCGATGCAATCCATATCCGCCACCGAGGTGCCGCTGTCGATGGCGGTGATGTAGCGACCGTCGAGCTGTTCGATGCAACGACCAAAAGCTTCGAACAGCGAGCCACGGTTTTCCACATGAGCCGGGCGCACGATCACTGCCACGCCACCGCCCTGCGACAGCCCCGCCAGCGCAGCCTTGTAGCTCATGCCCTGAGCGAGGCGAATGGCATCTTCGACGGCGGATTCGTCATTGGGATAGGCGAGATAACGACATCCGCCCAAGGCTGGCCCGAGGCGACTGTTATGGATGGCAATGACCGCCTTCAACCCGGTGACCGGATCAACGCTAAGGTGCAGCGATTCCAGGCGAGTGCTTTGCATGAGCGCAAACATCGTTGGGCTCCCGAATCACTTCTTGTAGAACGCCAGTATAGGCCTGCGCCTGAAAATTGCTGGAGCGCGCCGGAATAAGCGCCCGCGCCGACAACGGCTTTGCGGCATAACCCGATACCTGCGCAGCGGGGGACTGGACGAATCTTGCGGGCGGGGCTAAAACGAGGCATTCCCCGGAGATTTCGATGAGTGCGCGTCAACGTTTTTTCGAATGCCTGCACCGTTCACCGCCTGCGCTGTTCGAAGCCGCGCTGTGGATGGCGGCCGAGCACGAAAAAACGGTCGATCCCGTCGCGCTGTTACAAGAATTCAAAGACCTGCAACAACGGGTCAGTTACGGCTTGCCGATGTTGCCGGTCAGTGAACTGGCGCAGCCCCTGTTGCGCCGCATGACTGATCTGGGCTTTGCCCAGGACCACTTCCTGCCGCTGCGCCCGCAGGCGGCGCTGTTGCACAAAGTGTTGCAGACCCGTCGCGGCCAGCCGTTGGCATTGGCGCTGATTGCCCTGGAGCTGGCGCGTGGCCTGGAGATTCCGCTGGTCGGGGTCAACTTCCCCGGACACTTCCTGTTGCGGGTGCCCGGCGCTGATCACTTGCTGGATCCGTGCGGCGGCCGGCGTTTGTACCCAAACGATTGTCGCGAACTGTTGCAGCGCCAGTACGGGCCGAACATGAAGCTGACCGCCGAGCATCTGCTGACCGCCAGCCCCAAACAGATGCTCCAGCGCCTGTCGCGCAACCTGCGCCAGTTGCACCTGACTCATGATGATTTTATCGCCGCGCTGATCGACGCCGAACGGGTGCTCGAACTGGGTGACGCCGGCGCCGCCGATTACCTGGCACGGGCCAGTCTTTATCAGCGGCTCGACTGCCCGAATGCCGAGCGCTTTGATCTGGAGCATGCGCTGATGCTCAGCGACGACCCGATTCAGCGCCTGCGCCTGACTGAACGCCTCAGCCATCTACCGCCAAACTCCGTCGTCCACTGAATACGATTTTTGTAGGAGTGAGCCTGCTCGCGATAGCGGTAGGTCAGTCAGATCATTAGTGCCTGACACACCCTCATCGCGAGCAGGCTCGCTCCCACAGGGTTCAGCGCAGAGCCAACACATCAGCCTCCCACAGGGGATTGCGCTGTTTCAGTGGGCGAACGCACCTGAATAATCAGCAACGCGGCGATGACCGCCGGGATCGCACAGAAGAAGAAAATCTGCGCCACTGGAATATGCATCGCCAACAACAGGCTGCCAAACAGCGGCCCGAGAATCGAACCGAAACGCCCCACGCCCAATGCCCAACCGGTGCCGGTCGCACGCACATGCGCCGGGTAGAAATTACTGGCAAACGCATTCAGCGTCAGTTGCCCGCCAATGATGCAGAACCCGGCGGCGAACACGCAGGCGACCAGATAACGCGGATTGTCATGATTGAGTCCGAGCAAAATCGTGCACAGCGCTGCACCTGCCAACACCGCCGACAGCAAACGCACCTTGCGCTTCAAGCGATCGGCGAACCAGGCCATGCAAATCGCGCCCAATGTACCGGCGAACAGAAACATCGACGTCACCAGATTGGCCTCGTTGAGTTTCAGGCCGCTTTCCAGGAGCAGCGTCGGCAGCCAGCTGATCATGAAATACAACAGAATCAGGCTGACGAAAAACGTTGCCCAGATCAGCAACGTCGGTCGCGCGTAGCCATTGCGGAACAACTCGACCACCGTCAGCTTGCTGCCCTGCTCGCGTTCGTTCTGTTCGAGGCTGGCAACGGGCGGTTGCCAATCCGGCAACATCCGCGCGGTGACTTTGCGCAGTCGCGCATACGGTGGCGCATCACGCAGCAAACGCGGCAGCGATTCCGGCAGCATCCACCAGAGAAACGGAAACAGCAGCAACGGCGTGACGCCACCGGCGAGGAACACCGCTTGCCAACCGAATTGGTCGATGAAGCCTGCGGCGACGAAACCACCGGCTGCGCCACCGAATGAAAAGCCACAGGCCGCCAGCGTCACCATCAAGGTGCGCAAACGCGGTGGTGAGTATTCCGACATCAACGCCATAGCACTGGGCATCGCCCCGCCCATGCCGATGCCGCAGATAAAGCGCGCGATCATCAGCGTGTTCAACGAGTCGGCGAAGACCATCAGCACCGTCAACGTGGCGTAGATCAGTACGCAAGCGAGCAGAATCCGTCGTACGCCAAAGCGGTCAGCCAGCGGCGTAACCGCCAGTGAACCAAGGGTGAGGCCAAGCAGGTTGGCACTGAATACCGGGCCGAACGCCGATTTTTCCAGCCCCCAATCCTGCGCCAAAGCAGGTACCACGTAACCGAGCACTTGGGCGTCGTAGCCGTCGGTGACCAGCAACAGCGCGAGCAGGATCAACAGTAACCACTGATATCGGGACACAGGACGGGCGTCGAGTGCCGCCCGGAAGCTGGCAATCTGGTTGTGCATCGCAAGGTACCTGTTTTGTTTTTATGATTATGCAAATGGCGATATTCCCTTGTAGGAGTGAGCCTGCTCGCGATAGCGGTGGTTCAGTCAGAACATCAGTGACTGACACTCCCTCATCGCGAGCAGGCTCACTCCTACAGGGTTATGGGGTGTCTGGCTGGTTGGCAGGATGGGCCTTGATGAACGCCGGATGTTCAGCCGCCAGCGCCGCCACACGGCGAATTTTCGGATACGCGTCAAGACTGACGTTGAACCGCTCCGCTGCATACAACTGCGGAATCAGGTACACATCGGCCACGCACGGCCACTCGCCGAAACAGAAGCCCTCGTCGCCAATCAATTGCTCCACCGTCGCCAGCCCCTGGCTGATCCAGTGACTGATCCATTCCACCACCTGCGGCTCGTCGTGCCCCGACTGGCGCAAGCGATTGAGCACGCTGACGTTGTGCAGTGGATGCACATCGCAACCGATCACCGCCGCCACACCGCGCACCTGCGCGCGGGCGAACAAATCTTCCGGCAGCAACGGCACCTGTGGATAACGTTCTTCCAGGTACTCGATGATGGCCGGCGATTGAATCAGCAAACCGCCCTCATCAGTGCGCAAGGCCGGCACCCGCCCCTGTGGATTGATCGCCAGATACGCCGCTTGCCGATGCTCGCCGCCGGGTGGCGCGATCAGATTGACCGGCAGCGCCTGATAGTCGAGGCCCTTCAGCGCCAGCGCGATTCGCACGCGGTAGGACGAGGTCGAACGGTAATAGGTATAGAGATCCATAACCCGCTCCTGTCAGCGCGCCGCGAGCACTTTGCCGCGGCATTCGCCGAAGCCGATCGAGGCAAAACCGTCGCGAGCGCACCGTGCGCGCAGGATGATTTCGTCGCCATCTTCAAGGAACTTACGCACTTCTCCAGAAGCCAGCTCGATCGGTTTTTTACCGCCCTCGGTGATTTCCAGCAGGCTACCGAACTGACCGCTCTGCGGGCCGGACAACGTGCCCGAACCGAACAGGTCACCGGCCTGCAACTGGCAACCGTTGACGCTGTGGTGCGCGACCATTTGCGCGACGGTCCAGTACATGTAGCGGGTGTTGCTCAGGGTCAGACGATGAGCCGGAAGGTTCTGCTCGCGCATCGCTTCGGTGAGTAGCAAAACTTCCAGTTCGATGTCGAAGGCACCGCCGTCCTGATCGCGTTTGTCGAACAGGTACGGCAGCGGCTGCGGATCACCTTCAGGACGCTTCGGTTGCGCGGTGCGGAACGGTTCCAAGGCTTCAGCAGTTACAACCCATGGCGAGACGCTGGTGATGAAACTCTTCGACAGGAACGGCCCCAGTGGCTGGTATTCCCAGGCCTGGATATCACGCGCCGACCAGTCGTTGAGCAGGCAGAAACCGGCAATGTGATCAGCGGCGTCACCGATGGCGATCGAGTCACCCATCTCGTTGCCTTGACCGATCCAGATGCCCAGTTCCAATTCGTAGTCCAGGCGTGTGCACGGGCCGAACACAGGCTCGGTCTGACCGGCCGGTAGCGTCTGGCCTTTAGGGCGACGCACGTCGGTACCGGAAGCACGCACGGTGGAGGCGCGACCGTGATAACCGATCGGCACATGCTTGTAGTTCGGCAGCAGCGGGTTATCCGGGCGGAACAGTTTGCCGACGTTCTGCGCGTGCTCGATGCCGACGTAGAAGTCAGTGTAATCGCTGATGCGTGCCGGCAGATGCAGCTGGCAATCGGCGGCCAGGGGCAGCAATTTTGCGCCTTGGGCTTCGATGTTGCCGCGGTGCGTGCTGCCTTCGCTGAACAGTTCCAGCAGACGGGTGCGCAGTGCCACACGCACCTCGCGACCGAGTTCGAAGAATGCATTCAACTGGCCGCCGTGCATGGCTTCGACAGCGCTGCGCGCGACACCGTCGAACAGCCCGGCTTCCAGTGCTACTTGCAGATCGAAGATATGGTCGCCAATCGCCACGCCAGCGCGCGGCATCGCACCGTTGCTGCTGAACACACCCAGCGGCAGGTTCTGCAGCGGGAAATCAGCGTGGCCATTGGCCGAGGCAACCCAACTGCGGGTGATGGAATTCTGCGTCATGGGTTATCTCCGGGTCGGGTCGAACGTGGCGGGCAAAGTGGCCCAGCAGGCGTCATAAGTGGATTGCAGTTGCGGACAGTCGAGGGCGAACCGGCTTGGGCGCAGCACCTGACTGGTCTCGAACATGAAGGCCATGGTGTTGTCGATCTTGGCCGGTTTGAGTTCGGCGTTGATCGCCTTGGTGCAAGTCTCGCCATCCGGGCCGTGGGCGCTCATGCAGCTGTGCAGCGAGGCACCGCCGGGCACGAAGCCTTCGGCCTTGGCGTCGTACTCGCCCTGGATCAGGCCCATGAATTCGTTCATCAGGTTGCGGTGGAACCACGGTGGCCGGAAGGTGTTCTCGGCGACCATCCAGCGCGGCGGGAAGATCACGAAGTCGAGGTTGGCCAGACCGTGCACGCTGGTCGGCGAAGTCAGCACGGTGAAGATTGACGGGTCCGGGTGATCGAAACTGACCGTACCGATGGTGTTGAAACGGCGCAGGTCGTATTTGTACGGCACGTTATTGCCGTGCCAGGCGACCACGTTCAGCGGCGAGTGATTGAGCTCGGTGGCCCACAACTGGCCAAGGAACTTCTGCACCAGCGTGGTGGGTTGCTGAAGGTTCTCGTAAGCGGCGACCGGGGTCAGGAAGTCACGCGGATTGGCCAGACCGTTGCTGCCGATCGGGCCCAGATCCGGTAGACGCAGCGGCGCGCCGTGGTTCTCGGCGACGTAACCACGGGCTTGCGGGTCGAGCAATTCAACACGGAATTTCAGGCCGCGCGGCAGCACGGCGATTTCCAGCGGCGCGACTTCCAGCACACCCAATTCGGTGGCGATGCGCAGACGCCCGAGTTGCGGCACCAGCAGCAATTCGCCGTCGGCGTTGAAGAACACCCGCTCCATCGAGCGGTTGGCGACGTAGTTATAGATGCTGATGCCGGCCGGTTTCTCTGCACCAGCGTTAGCGGCCATGCTCACCAGACCGTCGATGAAATCGGTCGGCTCGGCCGGGATCTCCAGCGGATTCCAGCGCAGGCGATTGGGCGTCACTTCACCCAACGGGCCACCGGCCAGTTGCCGCTCCAGTTTGACGAAGGCCGGGTGATTGGCCGACGGCTGAATGCGGTACATCCAGGTGCGCCGCGCTTCACTGCGGGTCATGGTGAATGCTGTGCCGGAAAACAATTCGGTGTAGAGGCCGTAGGGGGCTTTTTGCGGGGAATTCTGGCCAACGGGCAGCGCGCCGGGCAACGCTTCAGAGCTGAATTCGTTGCCGAAACCGGACTGATACGCCAGCGCCTGGGCGGTTGAATCGAGGTTCATGGAGCCTCCTGAACAGGGAGTCGGCAGTGGCCCATCGCTCTGGCTCAGAGGTTTCGGCACGCCGGGGTTGTTATTATCGTAATTCGATTACGCATAACGTAATTTGCTCGCTATCCAGCGTCAAGCTATAAAGACGCCCATTCGTTTCGGAACCCGGCCGCACCATGGAAAAAACCAGCGACAGCAACGGCAAACAGAAAGTCCGCTCCGCCGAAGTCGGCACCGACATCCTCAAGGCTCTGGCCGAGTTGTCGCCGTCCACTTCGTTGTCGCGTCTGGCCGAACATGTGCAGATGCCGGCGAGCAAGGTTCATCGCTATCTGCAAGCGTTGATCGCTTCAGGATTCGCCGAGCAGAACACCGCGACCAACCATTACGGCCTCGGCCGCGAGGCCTTGCGCGTGGGCCTGGCCGCACTCAACAGTATGGACGTGCTGAAAGTCGCCGCCCTGCCGTTGGCCGAACTGCGCGACGAACTCAACGAAACCTGCTTTCTGGCGGTGTGGGGCAATCAGGGCGCGACCGTGGTGCATATCGAACCGGCGGTGCGCGCGGTCACGGTGGTGACGCAACTGGGTTCAGTGTTGCCACTGCTCAGTTCATCGACTGGACTGGTGTTCAGCGCCTACTTGCCCCATCGGGAAACCGATGAGTTGCGCGAGCAGGAAATTGCCGCTGTGGATCATCCATTGAAGGACGAAAAAACCTACGCAACCCTGTGCGAACAGATCCGCGAACGCGGACTGCATCATGTGCATGGCCTGCTGATGCCGGGTGTGGATGCGTTGTCCGCCCCGGTGTTCAACGCCGTCGGCCAAGTCGCCGCCGTGTTGACCATCGTTGGACCCACTTCATTGTTCCACGCCGACGAAAACGGCCCGGCGGCGCAGCGGTTGCTGTCGGCGACGCGGGCCGTGAGCTGGCGGATGGGTTATGAACCTCTGCAGGGCTGAATGGCGCCAATCGAGCGAGTAACGAGGGCCGTTACTCGCGCAGTTTCATCTGTCAGTTGAGCAGACGAGTGGTGCTGTTCACGACCGCAGGAGGTGCGGTGATTGCTGTCACGTAGTTGATGCTGACTTCAACACCGGTAACGCCTGCCATCACATCGGCGAAATCCCTGACGCTCGATAGCAGAGCAATCGGGTTCACGGGCGCGCCGATCGCCGCCACTTTGCCAACGTACAACAGAATCGCCCCTCGCCACGCCGATGCAAAGTGTGCGTTCGCAGCCTCATCGGAGCCCTGACTGGAAGCCACAATGCCCAGCACAACCGACTGAGTAATGCGCAGTACAGTCAGTGCCAGGCCAAGTGGCGCAATGAACATCGAAGCCACATCCAGGGCAAATTCGGCCAGTACCCTCACATCCTTCCACAGCGCTTCCAGATAACTGCTCGTCTGAAAATCCACATCGGCGACGAGTTGCCCGATTTTAGCCAGGTACTCCTGTTTGAAAGCCAGTACTGGATAACTGTTGATCAATTCCGGATTGCTGGTCGCTACCGGGATCGAGTCCCAGTAGGTGTCCAGGAGGTTTTTCACTGCTTGCTGATGTTCCAGACGAGCGAGGCTCAAGACCTTTTTGTTGAAGGTCACGCTTTTCAATCGACCAGCAAGTTCCTGGACAGGGAAGAAATCCTTGCCATCAGGCGTATCGGGAATATAGACAAAAAACTCATCACGCCCGCTGACTTTGCGCCCAAAAACGTAAGCCCCGACAAGGGCGCGTCCCCTGAGAGTGAATTCGTAAACGCCAATGCCCGGCTTCCCACCCGTGGAGATGATGCCCTGACGAGGCAGATCGCGATCAAATCCGTTAATGAGTCCCTGCAACCAGCTGAATTGGTCGAGGGAGAGCTCGCCTTTGATTTTCTGAATCAATGCGGTCCGGAGCATTTCATTTTGTTTTGTTTTTCGATACAGACTTGCTTTCAAGTCAATGTCGGACGCATTGAGGAATTTATCTTTCAGATATTGAAGATACTTTTCACCGGGCCTCAGATCGATCAGATCATTGATAACTCTGGCATTCAGTTGGGCAATGGGCTGTCCGGTAAACGTCCAGAAGGTGGCCTGTCTGAGTTGCTCTCGCAAATTTTCAATCCCGGCCAATTGAGGGTTCACCCAGGTGAAAAATTTCTCGAACGCGCTTACGTCACTGCGCCACTTTTGCCACTGAATAAACAGATCGGTCAGGCTGATCTTCGAGTCTGCGTGAAATTTGACCCATACCTCGTCAGGGTTAATGTCCACAGATGAACCTGTCCGGACAAAATACTGCTTCAGCTCCTTCTTCACCAAATGGCTGGCAAACTGTTTGAACGGCTCGACCGCCAGCATTTCCCGGGAATGATGGTGAATAGCCTTGAAATCAGCATTCAGACGATTGAGCAGGTGCTGATCGTTCGAGCTGGCCTTTCTGTACCATCGAGGGGTGGCAGCCTCGGTTTGATCGATACTCCACAAGATGTGATTTTGAACGGCTCCGAACAAAGGCTCCTCTTCGGGTAAATCGACCAACTTAATCTTCGACCACCACCATTCATTCAGTACCTCAGATGGTTTTAGACTCAGATAATCACTTTGCATCTGCGCACTGTCGCTGGCGTGTGCCTGACTCAGCAAGTACGCCCAGGTTTCAGCCTTGGCCGCCCATTGCGCCAACTTGTGCTGCAGGCTTTTCAGGTCGGTGAACTCAAACCACTCCTGCCCGGCTGGCGAACCCGGTATGTGCAGGACATGCGCGCTGCGATCGGCTGCCACACCTTTCCTGCGATAAACCAGCAAACCATTGAAAGGCTTGAACCAGGGTTTGAGCGCCACGCCCAGCGTTTCAATGGACGTATCGCCGAGGTTATAGCCCATCACCAATTTATGAGCTGAAGGTCCCACGTGTTTCTGCAGAATCGCCGCGAACAGGGTCAGCGCTGTTTTACGGCTAAGGACCACTCGCAGCGACCCGGTAACTTCGGCTTGCGAATACAGAAGACGTTGAGCCGTGGTATAGGCAACACGAACGTCCAACGACTTGATGGCACGCAGGATGTTCGATGGACTCAACTTTGGCAGACTGGAGGGGATCTCCGGAACGATCTGATATTGCCCTGCCAGATCATGAGCACCTTGCATAAAGGCCTGAGTCAGCGTTTTGCGCTCGGTGAGTTCCACCTTTTTTCCATCCGCCAGAGGCACGGTATGGGTGACTTTCACGAATACCGTGTCCGGGTCGATACGCTCATCTTTACCCGGCGATATGAAGTCCTCTACGGCCAACCGCGCGTAGTCTTTCAGCGAAGCAACTCCGTGAGTGACCTCATAAAGTTTTACTTCGGCTTCAAGCAGCTCTTTTTGCAGGGAAACATACACTTCCTGATTGACATCGGAAGTGCTTTTCAACCATTGCGGCCAAGCATTCCGCTCGACATGCTTAATCAGTTGTACCTGGCGTTTTCTGGCCTGAAGATTCAAATCGGGTAACGATTGTGCGGCCTCTACGGCGACAACAATTTTATCAAATTCCGAGTCTGGCTTGCCGACGGATTCAAGATACCCAGTGATGTCGCTGTACATCGTCTGAATCCGCTTATCAACGAATCTCTCAAACAAATTCGCACGAACTTTCAAAAAACGAATAGCAGGGACGTATGCGAACCCAACGCGTTCACTGAGCGATAGCGTTTGCAGAAACTCTTCCTGAGTTTCCGAGGAGCCCAGTCGGCTCAACAACGCTTGTTCAAGCTTCCAAATGGAAGAAAACAATTCGAGACCACGATTCGCGCAGTAGAGTACGACAGCGCCCTGCTCACCGGGAACCAACTGCTCATAGACAGGGGTTGTAAGGGGCAATACAAACATCGCGTTCTGCTCGACGTATTTGCCATTCTGACCTTCAATGAAAACCCCGTAACAAGTGCCGGTCAGGCTCGGTTGTACGGCCGTACTGATCAGCGCTCTTTGTTGCTGAGTGATGATGCCCTGAATCGCCAGCGCCTCCAGCTCACGAGCGAAAAGGCTAGCCTCGAGCACACCTAAAGCAGACTTTCGCGATAACTGAGGATAAGCCCCAGCTGCTTTTTGAACGGTCGGGTTTTCCCAGTACTGCCGCACAGCCGCCGTGTAATCAACCGCCAGTTTCTTCAGCAAATCTGTTACTGATTTTTCAATAGCCGAGATCGGGACTTGCGTAAGAATGTCTTCACGGCTGGTAAAATTCGGGTGATCGAAAACACCATAATCATTGACATCATAGTTTGGCGGCCGACCACTTTGCAGGCACTCAAGGGCGATATCCAGCAACCGTCCGACCGGCTGTTTATTTTTCGGTTTGGCGCCCGCCACGACATTGACGAACAGGCTGCTCAGCCGCACACCTTCGGATACCTTCCATAAAGCCTCACGCAAAGTGTCCTGCACCACCACTGGAAATGACGGAACAAGCTTCAATTCCTGCGAGATACTTTCCAGGGCTTTCCCCACTTCACGCAGACTTTGGCTTTCGGCTTCTTTATTAATTTCCATAATGGAATCTCTATCAGCTTGATAATGACAAGTGGCCAATTACAACTTGCCTCGCCAAATCAAGCTAATTCAGATCCAGAACAAAAAGATACCCACCACACTGTTTCCAACAGTGTTTAATTACAACACCAACACACTCCAAAGTTACAACTAAAAACATCTAACAATCTCATACCTACATCAAACCCAATGTTCTGGCCCTGGCCACTGCATGCGTTCTACGCATCACCCCCAATTTCATATAGATTCTTCGGACATGAGTTTTAACGGTATGCAACGAAAGGAAAAGTTTTTCTGCGATTTGTTGATTGGAATCACCTGCCGCAATCAACACCAAGACTTGTAACTCTCGCTGACTCAGTGAACTTTCAGCTTCAGATTCGGCTACAACTTGCTGCTTTTCCTCCAGCACATTTGTCCGATCAAATATGTTCGGCGAGCGCAGGGTGACCTGGCGTATCAGCAATTGCGCCTCCGAGCGCCGTACGATCTTCAACGCGCATTCCACATGCTCAACCACCCGTAACGACTCGCTGTGCAGCAATGCCACTTCGGCCAGGGCAAAATGCAACTCCGCCTCAAGTGTCTGCGCCCCGCACTTGCGGGCTTTATCCAGCAACACCTGAAGTTGCTCCGGGAGATCACTACCGCGTTGCAAAGATGCCGTGGCCAATATCAGCAAATACTGAATACGCGCAATCAGTTGAACCGTCGCCGGAGGTGCCTGCAACGCGTTCGGCGGTTGATAGTGGCGCAGCACCCGGCTCAACGCCTCATGTGCCAACTGCGCCCGGCCCTGCTGCAGCCAGATCTGGCTACTGACCTGTAACAACACACCACGGTAAACCGTGTCTGGAATCCTGCGCTGCTGCATCAACCGCTCGGCCTCGTGCAAGCGCTCGAATGCTTGCGTGTATTCACAGTGGTTGGCCGCTATCTGCGCCAGCCCCAGATAGCCGAACAACACCCGTTTATCGTGACTGCGCAGACAATCCTCCAGGCCACGTTTGAACAGAACGGCGGCTTGCTCCTCCAGCCCCATGACCAACGCCAATCGACCACGACGCAGGGCGATACGACCGAGCAGCGGCGATGGACGCTCAGCGCGCTGGCCAAGTAACTGCTCGATGCTCAGTAGCAGGTTGTCAGCGCGGGCTGGAGCACCACGCTGCTCAAGCAACTGCGCGTGATCAAGTTCCAGCAAGCCTTCAAACAGCAAGGAGCCTTGTGCTCGCGCCAGACACAACGCTTCGCGGCTGATGGCGTGCGCTTGTTCGAGTTCATCACAGAGCAAGGCTTGTTGAGTCAGCCCTGACAGGCACAGCAGCCTTGTGGCCCAGGCATCGCCATCGAGCGCTTCCAGAGCTTGCTGAAAGAGTTCGCGCGCAGGCGTCATACGCCCCTGCAAATGCATCAGCCAGCCTTGTTGCGCTTGCCAGCGTGCAATCAGTTGTCGTTCCAGTGCCGCCGAAGGTTGCGGCATGAACCTCGCCAGGTGCGCGATGCACTGCGTGGCCTGTTCAAAACGGCCGGCAAACAGAAGAGCTGCGGTAATCAGCCCAACCAACTGCGGTGATCCCAAGGTCACTCCTTCGCCCTGAGATTCATGCAGGCGCAACAACAGCACCACCGTTTGCTCTTCAAAAAGATGCTCGAAGTTGAAGTGCTGCAACAGACTCACTGCCGTTTCGAATTCCTCGGCAAGCAACGCCTGCTCGAAAGCCGAGCGCCAGTCCCCGGCAGCGGCGAACCATTGGCATGCCCGACGATGCCATGAGCGGGCCGCAGGCCAGCGCTCATCGCGCATCACTTGAGCCAAAGGCGCAAAGATCTGCAACCACTGGGACGAGTCATTCCAGGGTTCGATGAAGCAACCCAGCGTTTGCAGGGTGCGCAGGTAGTCCGCGCCTTCTCCGGCACCGAACAAGTGCTCACACAACTCCGCATTGAAGCGCGGCAGATTCGCCAGTACCCGCCAGACCTCGGCCAACTCGGGCGTCAGGCCGCTGAACAATTCGTGCTGCAGATAATCCAGCAGCGTTTCCACCCGTTGCTGCGGTTGGAGGGTCTGCGACCAGTCGCATTTTTGCAGCAGCGCCATGCGCACCCCGGCGCACCAGCCACCGGTTCGATGAACAATCCGCGCGGCCACACTGGCAGCCTGCTCCGCGGACAGGTGTTTTAACGCCAGGGTGATTTCTTCCGGGGTCAGCGCCAGCGTCGCGCTTTCGCATTCAAACAATTCGTCGTCCAGCAGCAACCGTGGCCAATTGCACTGGGGACGTCGACGCGTGCCGATCCACCAGATCAATGCCGGGCTGCTGCGCGCCAGCAAGCGGTCCAACAATGCATCGAGAGCCGGGTCGGGGAGCCGACAATAGTCGTCGATAAACAGCCAGGTGGGCGCTGACCAGCGTGCCAGTGCCGTCGCCAATTGCGCCTCATCCATTGCTGCCAGCCCCAATGCCAGACTCAGCCGCCGACAGAACTCCTCCGTACTCAACGACACGCCCATCAGTGGCAGCCAGTGCACTACACAGTGTGCCGGTGCCTGTGACAAGCATTCGGAGAGCAACGCGCTTTTGCCACTGCCGGGCGGCGCGCAGATCAGCCTGATCCGCGCCACCGATGTCAGTAGCGGCTCACTCAGCCGAGGCCGGAGTTGATGATGGGAAGAAAGTCTGGGCAAGAATCCGGGGCGATCCAGACAGGCAGTCATAGCGGTCATCGGGTGAGCCTTTTTATCGTTGTGCCCTCACCCTAGCCCTCTCCCCAGCACTTGTTGACGAGTATTCAGCGCGCTGATTGACGTCCATAAAAAAGGCGACCGAGCGGTCGCCTTTTGCCTCGCCTGTGTATCACAACCGTTACCGCACGCCCTCTGCGCGCAAGGCCGCTGGCGTGTAGTCGGCAGCCTTGGCTTCGAAGCCGAACTCGAAACTGTGCTTCTCTTCGTTCTTCATGCCCAAGGCAATGTAGCGACCGGCAATGATGTCGTAGAGCGCTTCGAGGGTGTAGGCCTGCGCCTGGTGATCGTAGTAGTACTGAGCGTGACCTTCGGCGACACGCCACAGTTGCCCGCGACCGTCGTAATGGTCCGCCAGCGCCACTTGCCAGCTGTCTTCATCGATGTACATGTGACGCTTGGCATAGATGTGCCGCTCGCTCGGTTTGACCGTGCCGATCACTTCCCAGACGCGGTGCAGTTCGTAACGGGTCAGGTCCTGATTGATATGGCCGGCCTTGACGATGTCGTCGTACTTGAGCTTCGGCGAATCGAGTTTGTAGCTGTTGTACGGGATGTACATTTCCTTCTTGCCGACCAGTTTCCAGTCGTAGCGATCCGGAGCGCCGGAGAACATGTCGAAGTTGTCCGACGTGCGCAGGCCATCAGCGGCGGTACCCGGGCCGTCATAGGCCACTTGCGGCGCCCGACGCACGCGGCGTTGGCCGGCATTGTAGATCCACGCCAGACGCGGTTCCTTCACCTGATCGAGGGTTTCGTGGACCAGCAGCACGTTACCGGCCAGACGTGCCGGCGCGGTTACCGACTGCTTGAAGAAGGTCAGCACGTTGGCGGCTTTTTCCGGGTCGAGATCCTTCATCAGTTGCGGCACGGCGATCTCTTCTTCGAAGCGGATCGGCGTGTAGCTGCCGTTGGTCTGCGGGGTCACCTGGGTGATGATGCGCCGCAGGTTACCGCCGTGATATCGGGTGATGTGGTTCCACAACACCTCCACGCCAGTCTTCGGAATCGGGAAGGCGTAGTAGCGGTTGCCAGTGAAATTGGCCAGGCCATTACCATCGTTAATGCTGGTGACATTGAGCGCGCTGCGTTTGGCCGACTCATAGATTTCCGCTGGCACGGCGACCGTGCGGTGGGTCGGATAGACCGGGATCTTGTAGGTTTCCGGGTAGCGCTTGAACATCGCCACCTGGCCGTCGGAGAGCTTGTCCTTGTACTTGTCGACGTTGGAAGCAGTGATGGTGAACAGCGGTTTTTCATTGGCAAACGGGTCGGCGAGGAAGCCTTTGCTGTCCACCGCCCCGGCGTTTTTCGGGATGCCGCCGGTCCATGCCGGTATCGAGCCGTCAGCATTGCCGGCCTTCTCGGCGCCGAGCGGCGTCAGGCTGGTGCCGAGTTTATTGGCCTCCTCCGGCGACACCGCAGCCATCACGTTGGCCGCCAGCAGACTCAGGGCCAGCACACCACATTGCAGAATCATTTTGCGCATTGCATTCATCCTTCTCGGGCAGATCAGAAGTTCACGCCGAAGCTCAGGGCGACGAAGTCACGGTCTTCGAGGACGTTGTAGTCGCCACCGAAAAAGTCGGTGTAACTGAGGCTCGCGGTGTAGGTGTTGCGGTAGTCAGCATCGACGCCGACGCTGATCGCTTTCGCACCTTCGTTGAACAGGCCGTTGGGGCCATAACCGGCGACGTCATGCGACCACGACAGGTTGGGTTTGAAGTTGACCCCGCCGATCACGTTGGCGTAATCGAGGATCGCCCGGGCACGGTAGCCCCACGAGGTCGAGGTGACGAAACCGTCGGTATCACCACCGAAACCGTATTGGCCGTATACCGAGTCGCGGCCATAACGCAGCTCGCTGCGCGACTCCAGGCCACCGACATGCACCACCGCAGCTTCGCCGACCACGGTCAGGCGTTCCGCGCCCAACACCTGATCGAAAAAGTGCGTGAGGGTGCTCTGGATTTGCGTGACTTCCTTGCGTCGATAGCCTTTGTTGTCGGCTCCCGCAGTGGTAGCGATCGGCGAAGCAGCGCCACCGGCAATCGGGTTGAGCAGCGCCAGCGTCAGGTCGTTGGTGTTGACCTGCACCGGTGCATTCGGGCGGTAGCTGATCTCGCCAGTCCATGCCGTGCCGGTAGGCAATGTGGTGGAGAAACTCGCGCCGTAGAGGCGAATGTCTTCCGGGTACTCAAGGTAGTAACCACCGCGCCCGAGCATCACGCTCTGCGCCAGCCCGGAACCGCTGCCGGGTGCCAGGCCATTGGCGATCCCGACCATGCCCGGCAATGCCGCCAACGTCGAAAGACCGGCCGTGGTCGTGCCTACCGCCGGCGTACGGCTGTGGTAGTTCATGAAGTACAGGCCATATTCGGTGTCATCACCGAGCCAGCGCAACGCCGTCCCCCATTGCCCGGAATCCCGCGCATCACGGTCGCCGCCACGGGGAATCACCACCCCCTCACGGGTGACCTGAATACCTTGGCCAAAGGCCTGGGTCAGCGGCACAAACGGCGCGATCGCCGGGTTGCCTACGGTGTAGCCGTTGTTGCAACCGTCCGCCGCCACGTCGACCCCGAAGAAGGTGCCGCAGTTGTCGAGAACGGTCTGGTCCCATTCCAGTTGATAGAAACCTTCAACGGTCAGTTGATCGGTCAGGCCTTGTGAGCCAAACAGCATGTTGACCGGAATCAGACCTTCCTTGATCTCGGCTCCGGGGCGACGAAACGCCGACACGTCGATCGGGTTGATGCTGTTGATCGAGTTGCCGATAAACGTACTTTCGCCCCAGCTCACCACCTGCTTGCCCGCACGCACGGTGCCCGGCAGGTCGGCGATGGAATAGTTGTGATAGACGAACGCATCGAGAATCTGCGCACCGGAAGACTTCGCACCTTCCTTGCGGCCGCTGTCGCTGATCGGCTTGAACTCACGGTCTTCGTCTTTCAGCTCGAAGTCGTACCAGTACTTGCCGCGCACGAAGACACCGGTGTCGCCGTACTTGAGTTCAAGGTCGTGAATACCTTTGAAGATCTTCGAGAAGGTCTCACCCTTCTTGAAATTCAGACGCCCGTCATCACCGGTCGAGGATTGCCCGGTCCCGCCATTGACCGTGCCGACCAGCGACTTGTCGGCATCGCGCATGCCCCAGCTCGCACCGATCGACAGCGACGAGTCGAAGGTGCCCTCGATCTCGCCAATGTTGAACGCAACCGCGTGCGCCTGGGCGCAGCAACCCAAAGCCACCGCGGCGGCCAGCGCCTGCGGTGTGAAGATGGCGCGCATTGTTGTTTTTGTCATGCGTCTTCCCCGGTGAGTGACAGAAGGCCCCACCCTACTGCCGGGCAACCGCGTCGATAAGCGCACCAAGGAGGTATTCGTGTTGTCGCTCGAAAGGATGAATGGCCTTGAACGACGGGGCTTTGCGCCGTTCATGGATCGGCTGGATGGAAGATCATCAGTGCCGCGCATGTTGCACATCAGCACATGGGACTGTTACGTGCCCCGCAACAGTGCATGTCCGGAATCGGTATTTTTCCTACGTGTTCAACACCTTATTCTGAACGCGCTTTCACGGGACACGCCGCAAAGCACGAAGCCAGCTACGCTGAGGGACTGAAGCGACTGGCAACAGATTTCAGATAAATCGAAGACTTCGGTTTATCGCCCCGGTGTTCACTGACGTTGATTTGTAGCTCCTTGATCCAACGTCTTACCTTGGCCGCTGCGTTTGCAGCGGCCTTTTTTATGGGCGTTGAAAAAGTATTCCCTACTGCCTGCAAACACTTTCCGAGAACGACGTAAGACCTTTCCTGCGTCGCAGAAGAATTCTCCCTGCCTTGTTATTAGCCTGCGAAAACCCTCTCGAAACAACGCCCTGTTACTTACGGGTTTCTCAGATTCTGTAACCGCAAGTCTGATGTAACTTGAAACACCTCAACCCCTCGCTGGTGACACGGACGTCACTATCGGCCGCGCTGACTTGCCAGCGAGTTATCACGCACATTCAAAAGGACATGAATATGCAAAGACCTCCATTCTTAGACTGGATGAAACACGTATCGAGGTACCCGCCCCCGATAATTACGAGCCATTCAAAGAAAGCAATGTGGGTTACACCTACAGTGGAACGTTCGGACCTGCCGGCGCCAATGCGCAAACCCGCCAATTGATGTTCGAGACGCAAACCACCGTTGAACAAGAGTTCAACGCAAAATCCGTCTTAATACCTCAGTCCATCGAAGTGGAACTGGCGGCAATCAGACTGGAAGGCCCGACAAATCCTCTTCCGCCCGCTGCTGCACTGGCCCGCGAAGTGGGCGTCAGGAATACGCTGATTCACCGCAAGAGCGCAGAGTTTCAGAGGCAGACCGCGATCGCAAACCGCTTTTTTGGCAGCGATCCGCTGGGGAAAACCTTCCAGGATTACCTGAATCAGGCCTCCGCTATCCGCCGAACCAGCGGCGCGGGGGCCAGGAGTAGAGCGTTGTGGAGCGAGTCCTTCCGAGCGGCTCACGAAGCGCGTTTGCTTGGCCAGACACTGGCGCTTCTCAACCAGCAACAGGCCGACGTACTCAATTGGCTGGCCACCGTGCAGGCTCAGGATCAAGCTCAGGCGGCAGCGGCTGAGGCCCAGCGGTTGGCTGCAGAACACGCGCGGATTGCCGCAGAACAGCAACGTCAAAGAGAGCTGAAGCTGCACGTCAAGAGCAGGAGCAAATTCGTGCCCGTGAACAGGCGCGACTTGCCACGCTGGCGAAAAAGCAGGATCTGGATGCATACCTGGCAAAATACTCCGCCCAGTTGGCACGCATTCTTGCTGAAATGAGAGCTGAAGCTCAGGAACAAGCGCGAATCGCGGCATTGAAGAGCGCTTTAGCCGAAGCACAAGCAAAAGCTGAAGCAGCCGCACAGGCGTTTGCTGCCGAGCAGGCTCGTCTTCAAGCGCAAATGGAGCAGCGTGTAGAAGCGAACCAGCAGGAAGGTCATTCAGCAGAGATCCAGCATGTATATCCGGCTTCAGGAGCCGTGGCTTCAACCAGTCCGGTTTTGTCTTTTGCCTCCAAAACGATTCGTCTTCCTCCGGCATCGTCATCCGGGATTCTCAGCGCAATGCGCACAGGATTACTGGCCGTGAAGGCGGCAGGCGCTGCGCTGATCAGCGGTCCGGTGCTGGTAGGTTTCGCGGCACTGTTAATGCCATCACGCTTGGGCAACGGCGAACGCTTTTCCATGAGTTCCACTTGCGGAGTTGTCGCCGGAGTGTCCTCAGACATTGCGCGAAATAGCGGATCGGCAAGGCACATTAGAGCTGCCCGTGGGATTGGGCGTAAGGCGGGTCGGGGCTGGCGCGGAAATCTTCGTCGCCACAAGCGATGACTTCCATATCCGCTCGAGTGTGCTGGTTCTGAATGCGGCCTATGACTTGCTGAATGATGTTTATGAAGTAGCGCTACCAGATTCGCCGACGGACTTTCTGACCTGGACACCCGCTATCTCGCCGGGTGACAGCTCGACTGAATCGCCCGCGGTTGATGCGGATTATCCAGCGTATTCAGGCGTTCCAATTGTTCCGATTGAAGGACGACTGGATCTACATCCCGTGCTGATTGAGGGCTGGGAACGATTTATCATCGTGTTTCCCGATGACTCAGGGATTGCTCCGCTTTATGTGGTGTTCAGCAGTCCTTATGCGGGGGCAACCACCAAGGGTGAATACAGTGGCCGCGATTTCAATCCAGAGCAGGCTGGTGGGCCAATACTTGACCTGGATTGGCGAACGGCTGTAATCACTCAAGCCGGAATTGATGCTGTGAAACTGCATATCGCAAGGCTTGACCAATCAGATGCCAACGAAATCATGATTCAACGCTTGGAAAAAATTCTAAGAGGGCACTGGGAGTTCACCGATACGGATTTACGCTATTACACTCATGAAGTACGCGAACTCGAGAGGTTTCGCGCGCTGGGACTGGGTGACGATTTCAAGCCAGACAGAGAGTCGCCTCTTTGGAACAATGCGCATACGGCCACGCTAGAAGATTTCAAGCTTCGCGACGATGAGTCTTTGCTCTATTCCCAAGACGCCATTGCCGCTGCAGACAAACAAGATGAACTGTTTTTCAAGAATCTGTTGAAAGGAGGTAAGCAATGAGCATCGTCGAGCAAATAATAAAAAATGAATCTGTAGAAGATGTACTAACCGTGTTCGCACTCGGCTCCGCCATACCTTCCCTAGACAGAATGTTTGGGCGCTACAGGTACGAAGTTATTGCAAGCGGCGAACTTCTTGAAACCTATGCACGACTCTTCGAGCAAGGCGTTTTGGCCAATGGCAGCGGACCAGTTGCCGTCAAAGGGCCTAACTGGCGAGCGCCTAGGTTTATGACTGACAACACGTATTCTTAAGTAGCAATGCAGGCCACCAAGCCCAAGCTTGGTGGCCTCGTCACTTAAAGCGAATACTTCTGCAAATTCGCCATCATTTCCTTCAGCGCCTCAATATTGTCCTTCGGATGCGCCGCGCCTTCGAAATCGCAAATCTGCTGCCAGTGCGCCGCGACATCCTCCGGCGAGAATCCTGCGCGTGGATCAAAGCCGGCGCCGAGGCTGCGTTCCCAACGCACCTTGCCCATCCAGCCGCCACCGACTTCGAACAGTCCGGAGGTTTCCTGGCACTGCTCGCTGGCCAGATACACCACCAACGGGCTGACCAGTTCCGGTTTCAGTTGCTCGAACACTTGCGGCGGGATCAGGCCTTCGGTCATGCGCGTGCCGCCGGTTGGCGCGATGGCGTTGACGAGGATGTTGTTCTTGCGGCCTTCAATAGCGAGGGTGCGGGTCAGGCCGTAGAGGCCGAGTTTGGCCATGCCGTAGTTGGATTGGCCGAAGTTGCCGTAGATACCTGAAGTCGAGGCGGTGAAGATCACCCGGCCGTAGTTTTGCTCACGCAAATGCGGCCAAGCGGCGCGGGTGACTTTGTAGGCGCCTTCGACGTGGACGCGGTAAACCAGATCCCAGTCGGCGTCGTCCATTTTGTGGAAGGTCTTGTCACGCAGGATCCCGGCGTTGTTGACCACGACGTCGACGCGACCGAAGACATCAAGGGCGTTTTGCACCAGTTTGTCGCCGTCGGTGACCGAGTCGTGGTTGGCTTCGGCAATGCCGCCGGCCTCGCGGATTTCGGCGACGACGCGGTCGGCAGCGGAAGCATTGGCGCCCTCGCCCTGGGTCGATCCACCGAGATCGTTGACCAGCACTTTCGCGCCCTGTTTGGCAAACAACAATGCGTGGGCGCGTCCGAGGCCACCACCGGCTCCGGTGACGATGACAACTTTATCTTCGAAACGCACAGACTCATTCATCGCAGCAACTCCAGCAGGCCAGTATTGAGTCCGAGTGTCAGGCACAGGGCTTTTGGTCACAACGAATACGGCTGAGGCTGAATGGTGCGCGATAAGGTTGGGGGATGATGAAGGCGTCAAAAGATCAAAAGATCGCAGCCTGCGGCAGCGCCTACATTGAATTTGTGTAGGCGCTGCCGCAGGCTGCGATCTTTTGATCTTTCAGGAGCAGGCGACTTTGCGCGGTGGCAGCACAAAACGATCGCGAAACTCCAGATAATGCTTGAGCACCTGCACCGGCGCCTCGGTCTGTGGATAGTGGCCGATGCCCGGCAGCAACACCGTGTCGGCGTCAGGGATCAATTCACGGTAACGCTCGACCATGTGCGCCCCGGAAATCGGATCGACTTCGCCATCGATCACCCGTAACGGGATTTCACCGCGCTGCATCGCTGTCACCCAGCGATCACGCTGCACACGGCGTTCGGGAATGTAGCTGATCAACTTGTGCATGATCCGTGGCCCGCGATTGCTGTCGACCAGACTCCAGAAATCGTCCAGCTCGCTTTCGCTCGGTCGGGTTTGCGGGCCGAAGATCTGCCGGAAGCTTTTCACCAGCGCATCGCGAGTGAACGCACGACCGATCATCCAGCCCAACGGGCTGAGCAGCAGTTTCTGCATCAGCACCGGGCGATGGGTTTCCGGAAACAACCCGCCGTTGAGGAACACACAACTGGCGATCTCGATCTTGTCTTCGTAGTGCCTGGCGAGCAGTTCCTGGGCAACGCTGTCGCCGTAGTCGTGAGCAAGCAAGTGAACCGGTTGCCCGACCTGCAGATGCGCGAGCAATGCCTGCTGCAGGTCAGCCTGCTCCAAAAGGCTGTAGGTGTGATTGAGCGGTTTGGCCGAATCGCCAAAGCCGAGCATGTCGCAGGCAATCACCCGATATCGCTGGGCCAGGGGCTGCCACAGATAATGCCAATCCCAACTGGCGGTCGGAAAACCGTGGATCAGCAGCAGCGGCTCACCCTGCCCGGCCGTCCAGTAGCGAATCGGCTGGCCACGAAAGACAAACGTCTGGCTGCGTTTACGCCAGACACACAGAGGAATCTCGGCAAGAGGCATTAGAGTTTATATCCGGGGTCTTGTTTATCGAGTTTGCGCAGCAACGCTGGCCAGGCCAGCGCGCCACCCATGCCTTGAGCACTTTTGGTGACACCAGCGATCATCGCTTTGGCGCCTGCCAGGATTTGCGGTTCGATGGCGATGAGTTCAGCGCCACCGGTTTGCGCCATGACCTGAATGTCGCAGGCGCGCTGGAAGGTGAACATCATCAGAAAAGTGTCGGCGATGGTGCCGCCACAGGTCAGCAGACCGTGGTTGTGCAGCATCAGGAAATTGTTTTCGCCAAGATCGGCTTGCAGGCGCGCTTTCTCTTCATGGTTCAGCGCCACGCCTTCGTAAGCGTGATAAGCCAGGCTCGAAAGCACGAACAGCGACTGCTGGCTGATCGGCAACACACCCTGCTTTTGCGCCGACACCGCGACACCGGAAGCGGTGTGGGTATGCAGCACGCAAACCACATCGTGCCGCACTTCGTGCACGGCGCTGTGGATGGTGTAGCCGGCGGGGTTGATTTCGTAAGGGCTGTCCATGAGTTTGTTGCCGGCCTGATCGACTTTCACCAGGCTCGACGCAGTGATCTCATGAAACATCAGACCAAACGGGTTGATCAGAAAATCTTCGGTACCCGGCACCTTGGCGGAAATATGCGTGAAGATCAGATCGTCCCAGCCATGCAGCGCGACCAGACGATAACAAGCGGCGAGATCGACACGGGTCTGCCACTCTGCGGCACTGACCTGGTCTTTGACATTAAGGGACGATTGGACGGGGGCTACGCTCACTGTATGCACCTCTGCGTTCTTATTGTTCTGCACGTACGAGCAGTCTAGTCAGGCGCAGAGCATTGCGTAGTTGCATTGCCAGCCAGCTTGATGACTGAGCGGGTCAGCCAGGCAAACTCCTTGGATCCATGTCAAAGCCACGACGCCAACAAAGGCGCGGCAAACAGATTGAGCAACCCGGTCAAGACCATCACCAGCCCGGCGACAGAGCCTTCTTCGCCGCCCACTTCATGGGCCCGACTGACACCGGCACCATGCGCGCCAACCCCGAAAAGCGCACCGCGCGCCAAAGCACTGTGCAACGGCAACCACTTCAACAACACGCCACCGAGCATTGCCCCGAACACTCCGGTGAACATCACGAATACCGCCGTCAACTCCGGCACGCCGCCGAGGTCCTGCGCCAGCGGCATGGCGAACGGTGTGGTGATCGAACGCGGCACCAGTGACAGCGTCACCGAGCTGTCGAGCGCCAGCGCCCTGGCCAGCCCGAATGAAGTGCCGATCGACGCCGCACTGCCGGCAACCATGCCCAACAACAGCGCCGACCAATGCCGCATCAGCAAGTGCCGCTGTTGCCAGATCGGCACAGCAAACGCGACAGTGACCGGCCCCAGTACCCGCATCAGCCAGTGGGTATTGCTGGAATACTCGGCATAAGCGGTGTGCAACGGCACAGCCAGCGCCAATAGCAGGGCCGGCACCAGGATCAGCGGCGACAACACGTAGCGCCCGGTGCGCCGATAAATCCAGCGGCTGAACAGATACGCCAACAGGGTGAAGGCCAGCCAGAACATCGGCATCCATTCAAGCTTCATGGGAACGCCTCATGCGCACGGCAAGTTCTACGGTGAAAGCCGTCACCAGCATGACCATCAATGTACTGGCGGCGATCACCAACAGGATTCGCCAGCCGTCATTGCGCAACAGTGCGCCATAGTCGAGCAGGCTCATCAGCGCCGGAATGAAGAACAACAACATCTCGGCCATCAGCAACCCTGCGCCCAATTGCAGGGCGGCGGGTTTTATCCAGCCAAAGGCGAAGGCCAGCAGCAACAGCGCCATACCGATCACACCGCCAGGAATCGGCCACGCCAGCCAGACCGCGAGTTGGCAGCCGAGCAAATAGAGGCCGAGCAATACAGCGAGTTCAGCGAGAAGACGAGACAGATGTTTGAGCGGGACGGCGTTCATGATTTTGCTCCAGACAGGCGCTTATTCTACGAAGCGCCCTGCCATCCCCGAAGCGAATTGTTAGACTCAATACCATTCCAAAATGGAATCGGACAATGGAATTCAAACAACTGCGCAGCTTTGTCGAAGTCATGCATCAAGGCGGTTTTACCCAAGCCGCAAAAACCCTGCACATCAGTCAGTCAGCGGTGAGCAAACAGATCGCGCAACTGGAACAAAGTCTCGGCACGCCTTTGCTGGAGCGGCAGGGTTCGCAATTGCGTCTGACGGCCGCTGGCAGCGTGGTGCTGCAACGGGCCGAAGGCATGCTGCGCTTGCGCAACGAACTGCTCGCGGAACTGGACGACCTCAGTCATTTGGCACGCGGAGAGTTGCGTCTCGGTCTGCCGCTGCTGGGCAGTGACGCGCTGTTCGCCGGGCTGTTTGCCGAATACCGGCGACGCTACCCGAATATCAGCATTCAGTTGCTCGAGGGCGGTAGCCGCAATATCGAGCAGGCTGTGCTGAGCGGTGAACTCGAGTTGGGCGGCAGTCTGTTGCCAAAGGATCCGCAATTCGACTGTCAGCCGTTTTGCGATGAGCAACTCGATGCGCTGCTGCCAGTGGATCATCCGCTGGCAGCCCGAGGCGAGATTGGTCTGGAAGAATTGGCCGAGACGCCCTTTCTGCTCTATCAGCGCAGCTTCGTGCTCAACGACCGCTTGCTGCAGGCGTGCCAGCAACTGGGCTTTACGCCGAAGGAAGGCGGGCGCAGCGGTCAGGCGGATTTCCTTGCGGCGCTGGTGGCCGCCGGGCAAGGCGTGGTGCTGTTGCCCAGCGTGGTCGCACGCGGACTGGTGCGGCCAGGCGTGGTGCGCCTGGCCTTGCGCGCGCCGGATTATCTGCGTTGGGATATCGCCTTCATCTGGCGTCGCGGCGCGTATCTGTCAAAAGCGGCGCAGGCATGGCTGGCGCTGTTGCGCGAGCGTGGAATCAGCCCTTGAGCGTGTCGATCAACTGCGCCAGCCAAGGCTCGGCGTCGGTTTCCGGGGTGACGCTTTCGCTGGCGTCGATACGCAGCATCTCTTGCACTTCGCGCACACCCAGCTCGCCGAACAGTTCACGCATTTGCTCGCCACCGCCGCAGAAAGTGTCGCCGTAACTGGCGTCGCCCAAGGCAATCACTGCACCCGGCAAACCGAGCAGTGCGGCGGGCAACTGGTCGCGAATCGCTGAGTACAGCGGTTGCAGGTTGTCGGGCAATTCGCCCATGCCGGTGGTCGAGGTCACCGCAAGCAATGCTTCAGGGCCAAACGCCTGGATGTCGGCGAGGCTGGCGCGCGAGTTGTGGAAGGTTTCAAAGCCAGCGGCTTTCAACAGGTTCTGGGCGTGACGGGCGACTTCTTCGGCGGTGCCGTAGACCGAACCGGAGAGGATGGCGACTTTCATCAATCTGATCCTGAAACTGGAAAAAAAGAGCCGCGATAGTAACAGCCTCAAGCGCAAAGCCGCGACTGGATCTCAATTGGCGGTAATGGCCAGTAGACAGGGCCTGCGGTTCTTCTAGAATGCCTGCCACTGATAACTCTGAAAGGATTCAAAGATGATCAACGCCAGCCTGCTGCAAATGGTAATCAACGCGTCGAACGACGGGATCGTGGTCGCCGAAAAGGAAGGTGAACAGGACAATATCCTGATTTATGTGAACCCGGCGTTTGAGCGACTGACCGGTTACACCAGTGAGGAAATCCTCTATCAGGACTGCCGCTTTCTTCAGGCCGGTGATCGTGACCAGGAGAATCTGAAGCTGATTCGCGATGTCTTGCGCAACAAGGGAGCGTGCCGGGAAATCCTGCGCAACTACCGCAAGGACGGCACGCCGTTCTGGAATGAGCTGTCGCTTTCCACGGTAAAAAACGCCGATGACGGGCAGACTTATTTCGTTGGTGTGCAAAAGGACGTCACCGTTCAGGTCAAGGCACAACAGCGCGTTGTTCAACTGGAAGCCGAGGTCGCTGCCCTCAAAGCAGAACTCGCTGCACTTAAAGCGACAAACGGTCAAAACAAAATCGCGAACTAAGTGTCATTAACTACAATCACCAATGACTTTGTAACTATATCTTTCGAGTTAGCCATGCAGCGCGACGCCCTCCTCACTCAGGATGAGCTGGATTTCATCCAGACCATGCAGCACAACCCGCAATTGAACGTGCGGGATGCGACGTCGAGTCTGCTGGTTAACGGCGGTTCGCAAATCCGTGATTTGCTCACGCGCCTGGCCGCTCACGAGCAAGTGACCATTCAGGCCAACTTCGAAAATCAGCAGATGACCTTCCCGTTGCATCTGGTCGAAGACGAGTTTCACGCGTTGCACCTGCGTCTCGGCGTACCGAGTATTTACGAAGACGGCCCGATGGTGCGGCCATGGCGTTTGACTCTCGAAGAGCCGGTAGCTCTGGAAAACGCCAAAGGTCAGCCGGGCACGTTGTGGGTCCACGAGGTTTCGCACAAAGGTGTGCTGCTGGAAGTGCGCAACAAGACCAAACCGCCCAAGCATTTCGCGCTGTGGTTCAGCCCTTCGGGTTACGAGCGGATTTCATTGCGCGGCAATTTCGAACGGGAAACCGAGAGCGGTTTCTACGCCTACGAACTGAGCCAGACCGACACCGATGAAACCGAGCGTCTGCGCCAATTCATCCTGCAGCAACATCGTTTGACACATCCTGCCCTTCACACCTGAGTTTCAGGTATCCAGATTGCCGGCCAGAAACTGCAGCATGCGCTGACGCATGTTCGCGCCTTCATTGCCCAGGCAAGCAACAGAGGATCCGGCCAGACTGTCCTGTGCCAGATCTGAAGCGTCGCCCGCCAGCATCAACTGACAATCGAGACTCAATGCCAACCGGTTCAAACGCCGAGGCAATTCGGCGCTGGGCGCGTGATTGGAAAACAGCACGAGTGCATCAGGTTTGATCTTTTCGCAGACCAACGTCAGCTCATCGAACGGCTGACCTGTGGTCAGCACCCGAACACCGGAATTGTTGTCGCTGAGAAACAGCGCCGCCACCAACAACTCCAGCTCTCGACATTGCCCGGCCAGCGCGCTGACGATCACTCGGCGCGGTTGCGTACCACGCAGCATGACGATCCGCTGCAATACCCGCGCCCGCAGGAATCCATCGAAGAACAGCCACTCGCTGGTTTGCCCGAAAGCCTCCTGGCGCTGCAACAATTGCAGCCACAAAGGCATGAGGATGTCCTGAAACACCACCGGCAATGAGTATGAAGAGAAAATCTGCCCATAGACGCGGTCCAGTTGCTGGTCGTCGAACGCACTGACCGCCTGCTGGATCTGCTCCTGCCATTGCAGGTAATCCGCCTGCACCAGATCATCGGGGATGATGTGCGCCAATACTTTCATCGGTTCGGTCTTGGCGAGGATCTTGCCGACCTTGCTCACGGCGACACCGCGATCAATCCAGTCGACGATGCTGCGCACGCGCTCGATATCGGTCATCGAATAGAGCCGATGCCCACTTCCGGTGCGCGTGGGCTGAATCAGACCGTAGCGCCGCTCCCACGCGCGCAAGGTCACCGGGTTTACACCTGTCAGGCGTGCGACCTCACGGATAGGGTACAGATCCTCGCGCTCGAGCGCAGAAGATGTCTGCGAAGCAGGCTTTGCGTCCGTGATGACAGGCATAGAGTGTTCAACTTCCATGTCGGAGAGATTTGGATCCCATTCTAACGCTTATGCCCCGATTGCGATCAAGTGCAGAAATGCGACGAAAGTCGCTGGTTTAATCGGGAAAAACCGGAATAATCCTTGCTTGTTGAAAAACGCAGGCCTCTACCCTGGCCCTGCGTCAGGCGAAACTCCTACCCGGAGCGACGCAAATGAAATACGGAGATACATAATGTCTACTTCCCCTGTCACGCTGATGGTTGCCCGTCGCGTCGCTGATGGCCGTTATCAGGACTTGATCGCCTGGCTGCGCGAAGGCGAACAACTGGCCACTGATTTCCCCGGTTACCTGGGCTCAGGCGTGCTCGCTCCGCCGCCCGGCGATAATGAATTCCAGATCATCTTCCGCTTTGTCGATGAGCAGACGTTGCATGCGTGGGAACATTCGGTCTCACGTACCGCGTGGCTGAGCCGTGGCAGCGACCTGTTTGCCCACCCGAAAGAACATCGAGTCAGTGGCATCGAAGGCTGGTTCGGCGCTGCCGGGCAACGTCCTCCACGGTGGAAACAGGCCGTCGCGATCTGGCTGGCGTTCTTTCCGGTGTCACTGCTGTTCAACTTTGTCTTCGGCCCGTTGCTCGCAGAACTGAGCCTGTTGCCGCGTATGTTGATCAGCACGGCGTGCCTGACGCCGTTGATGGTTTACTTCTTTATTCCATTGTCGACCCGATTGCTGGCGAACTGGCTGAACAGTACGCCGGTACGACTGCCTGTTTCGGCGACACCTCAGAAACATTAAAGATCGCAGCCTCGTTGCACTCGACAGCTCCTGCAGGACTGAACACAGACCAGGGTAGGTGCTGTCGCAGGCTGCGATCTTTTCAGGCTCGTCGCTGTTATAGTTTTTGCTCCACCCGCGATGCGAGCCGTTCATGCCTGATTCCTCAGCCCCGATCCTCATCACCGGTGCCGGCCAGCGTGTCGGCCTGCATTGTGCGCAGCGGCTGCTCGAGGATGGCTATCGCGTCATCTTCACTTACCGCAGCGAACGCCCCGGCGTGCAAACGCTGCGCGATCTGGGCGCCCTCGGCCTGTTCGCCGACTTTTCCAGCGAAGCCGCGATTCTCGCTTTCATCGCCGAACTGAAAACCCACACCGACAGCTTGCGCGCCATCGTGCACAACGCCTCCGAGTGGCTGGCCGAAACCCCGGGCAGCGAAGCCGAAGCCTTCACGCGCATGTTCAATCTGCACATGCTCGCACCGTACCTGATCAACCTGCACTGCGGTGAACTGCTAAAGCACTCGACGCCCGCCGACATCATTCATATCAGCGACGATGTCACCCGCAAGGGCAGCAGCAAGCACATTGGCTATTGCGCCAGCAAAGCCGGGCTCGACAGCCTGACCCTGTCCTTCGCCGCTCGCTATGCGCCGACCATCAAGGTCAACGGCATCGCCCCGGCCCTGCTATTGTTCAATCCCGACGACGACGCGGCGTACCGCGCCAAGGCACTGGCCAAGTCCGCGCTGGGCATCGAACCCGGCAGCGAAGTGATCTACCAGAGCCTGCGCTATCTGCTCGACAACCCTTATGTCACCGGTACGACCCTGACCGTCAACGGCGGAAGGCACGTCAAATAACACCTGCCTGCGAGGCTGCCCATGACCCGCTCACTGCCCGAGAATTACCGCGAAATCCTCATTGGCCTCGGTGAAGATCCCGACCGCGAAGGACTGCAAGACACCCCGGTGCGCGCGGCCAAGGCCATGCAATACCTGTGTCACGGTTACGAACAGAGCGTCGATGAGATCGTCAACGGCGCGCTGTTTGCCTCGGACAGTGACGAGATGATCATCGTCGCCGACATCGAGTTGTACTCTTTGTGCGAACATCACCTGCTGCCCTTCATCGGCAAGGCCCATGTGGCTTATATTCCGACGGGCAAGGTGCTGGGTCTGTCGAAAATCGCGCGACTGGTGGACATGTTCGCCCGACGCCTGCAGATTCAGGAAAACCTCACCCGGCAAATTGCCGATGCGGTGCAACAGGTCACCGATGCCGCCGGCGTCGCGGTCGTCATTGAGGCCAGACACATGTGCATGATGATGCGCGGTGTCGAGAAACAGAATTCGACCATGAACACCTCGGTCATGCTCGGCGCGTTCCGCGAGTCGAGCAACACCCGCCAGGAGTTCCTGCAATTGATTGGACGGAGCAAGTAAATGCCACAACTTCAGCCGGGAATGGCGCGCATCCGGGTCAAGGATCTGCGCTTGCGCACCTTTATCGGGATCAACGAGGACGAAATCCTCAACAAGCAGGATGTGCTGATCAACCTGACCATTCTGTACGCCGCGCAGGAAGCGGTGCGTGACAATGACATCGACCACGCGCTGAATTACCGCACGATCACCAAAGCGATCATCGCCCACGTCGAGGGCAACCGCTTTGCGCTGCTCGAACGCCTGACTCAGGAATTGCTCGATCTGGTGATGAGCAACGGTTCAGTGCTGTATGCCGAAGTCGAAGTCGACAAGCCGCACGCGCTGCGTTTTGCCGAGTCGGTATCGATCACCCTCGCGGCTAGCCGCTGAGCTTCAAGCTTCGAGCTGCAAGCGGTAAGCTAACGGCCGACCCCGATCCAACCTTGCAGCTTGAAGCTTGCCGCTTGAAGCTGTCTCGCAGAGACTCCCATGAACGAGCAACAACGCCTCGAACTCGAAGCCGCCGCCTTCCGCCGGCTCGTCGCCCACCTGGACAGCCGCAAGGACGTGCAGAACATCGACCTGATGAACCTTGCCGGGTTCTGCCGCAACTGCCTGTCGAAGTGGTACAAGGCCGAAGCCGACGAGCGCCAGATCGAGGTCAGCCTCGACGACGCCCGCGAAGTGGTTTACGGCATGCCGTACGCCGAGTGGAAAGCCCAATTTCAGCAAGAAGCCAACGCCGAGCAACAAGCCGCGTTCGCCAAAGGAAAAACCCATGAGTGATCTGAACACCCTGCGCGCCAGCCTCAAGAGCGGCGAACACGCTTTCGCCGACACGCTGGCTTTCATCGCCGCCGGTTACGACTATCAGCCGCAGGCGTTCAACAACGGTGGCGTGGAAAACGCCGCCGGGCAGAACGAAGGTTCTTGCAAGACCCTGGGTCTGGCACTGCTGGAAGGCCTGAGCGATGAAGAAGCGCTGCTGGCGTTCGGCGAGCATTACCGCTCGGTAGTGGCGACACCTGAGGGCAGTGATCACGGCAATATCCGTGCGTTGATCCAGCACGGTCTGGCCGGCGTGAAATTCACCGCCCAGCCCCTGACCCGACGCTGATCCCTCTCTCCACACAAAATCCCTGTGGGAGCGAGCTTGCTCGCGAATACGGACTTACATTCAACGTTGATGTCGACTGACAAGCCGCTTTCGCGAGCAAGCTCGCTCCCACAGGGTTATGCGGCGTAGCTGAAACTCCGGGCAAAAAAAACCGGCCAATCTGGCCGGTTTTTTTATGTCTGCGATTTAGAACGAAGCGTTCTGCAGACCGTCCAGGTAACGCTCGGTGTCCAGTGCGGCCATGCAGCCAGCGCCGGCCGAGGTGATCGCCTGACGGTAAACGTGGTCAGCCACGTCACCGGCAGCGAAGATGCCTTCGACGCTGGTCGCCGTAGCATTGCCTTCACGGCCGCCGTGCACCACCAGATAACCGTCTTTCAGGGTCAACTGGCCTTCGAACAGCGAGGTGTTCGGGGTGTGACCGATGGCGATGAACACGCCGTCGACGGTGATTTCGTCGAAGCTGCCATCGTTGTTCTTCAGACGCGCACCGGTCACGCCCATGTTGTCGCCCAGCACTTCGTCGAGGTTGGCGTTCAACTTGAGGATGATCTTGCCTTCGGCGACGCGAGCGTTGAGCTTGTCGATCAGGATCTTCTCGGCGCGGAAGGTTTCGCGACGGTGGATCAGGGTCACGGTGCTGGCGATGTTGGCCAGGTACAGAGCTTCTTCAACAGCGGTGTTGCCGCCGCCGACCACTGCAACAGGCTTGTTGCGATAGAAGAATCCGTCGCAGGTTGCGCAGGCGGAAACGCCTTTGCCCATGAACGCTTCTTCCGATGGCAGGCCCAGGTAACGCGCGCTGGCACCGGTGGCGATGATCAGGGCGTCGCAGGTGTAGGTCGCGCTGTCGCCGGTCAGGGTGTAAGGCTTGGCAGCAAAGTCCACGGCGTTGATGTGATCGAAAACGATCTCGGTTTCAAAACGCTCGGCGTGCTCGCGCATCCGCTCCATCAGGGCTGGACCGGTCAGGCCGTGAACGTCGCCCGGCCAGTTGTCGACTTCGGTGGTGGTGGTCAGTTGACCGCCAGCCTGCATGCCGGTGATCAGCAGTGGCTTGAGGTTGGCGCGAGCCGCGTATACCGCAGCGCTGTAACCGGCAGGGCCGGAACCGAGAATAATCACTCGCGAATGACGGACTTCAGACATGACCTGCTCCTGTTGACCGGGCCGAAAAACTGGCACGGATCGCCGGACTGCCGGCGGGAATAAAAAAGGACCGTGGAAAACCTTGGGGAAGGCTTGAGCTCGACAGTCCTGTAAAAAGTTGGGTGCAGCGTATCGAGGGGGGCAAGATTAAGGAAATACGGTTTAACAATCCAGCTCATAGGTGGTCTCTATGCCGACACACTGACAAGATGGACGTCTTTGTTACAGTGAATGTCGATCGCTCTACCGCGCTTTCGCCGTCGTTGCAAAGCCGGTAAGGTCGGCGCGTTTTCCCTTGCTCGGAGCACCTTATGCCCGCCCCTGTTCTGTCCGGCCCGCAATACCTGCGCGAAGGCCTCAAACTGGTCCTCAGCCCCGGCCTGCGCCTATTCGTATTGTTGCCGCTGGCGATCAACCTGGTGCTGTTCGTCGGATTGATTTATCTGGCCGGCCACCAGTTCAGTCTATGGGTCGATACGCTGATGCCATCGCTGCCCGAATGGCTGAGTTTCCTCAGTTACATCCTCTGGCCACTGTTTGTAGTGCTAGTGGCACTTATGGTGTTTTTTACCTTCACCATGCTGGCCAACGTGATCGCCGCACCGTTCAACGGCTTCCTTGCCGAGAAAGTCGAAGTAGTGGTACGCGGCACTGATGACTTCCCGGCGTTCAGCTGGGGCGAACTGATTGCGATGGTGCCGCGCACCCTCGCCCGGGAAATGCGCAAACTCGGCTACTTCCTGCCACGGGCGATCGGACTGTTCATTCTCTCGTTCATCCCGGTGGTGAATATCGTTGCTGCACCGCTGTGGTTGTTGTTCGGCGTGTGGATGATGGCGATCCAGTACATCGACTACCCGGCGGACAACCACAAACTGGGCTGGAACGAAATGCTCGCCTGGCTGCGCCAGAAGCGCTGGCAGAGCATGAGCTTTGGCGGGATCGTCTATCTGGTGCTACTGATTCCGGTGGTCAACATTCTGATGATGCCGGCGGCTGTGGCCGGGGCGACGTTGTTCTGGGTGCGTGAGCGCGGTGCCGAGAATCTTGTGACTCAACGCTAGGCCGGCAACAAACAGCCCGTCACAAATCCATCATCCGAACGTCACAAGCACGACATGGCCTCAGTCGACACTGGGGTCATGACGACAGCTCTACACATCACCCTGATCAGCGAAACCTTCCCACCGGAAATCAACGGGGTGGCCAATACCCTTGGCCGCTTGTGCGATGGACTGCGCGCGCGTGGGCATCAGGTTGAACTGGTGCGGCCGCGTCAGGCCGGTGATCCGCAGCGCAGTGAGGATGACGCGCTGCTACTGTGTCGGGGTTGGCCGTTGCCGGGATATCCGGGGCTGCAATGGGGTCAGTCGTCGATGCACAAACTCCTGCGGCGCTGGAAGCGCCAGCGTCCCGACGTGTTGTACATCGCCACGGAAGGCCCGCTCGGGTTGTCGGCGCTGCGTGCGGCGCGCCGTTTGGGGATATCGGTGGTCAGCGGTTTTCACACCAATTTTCAGCAATACACCAGCCAATACGGACTCGGTCTGCTGACGCGGATGCTCACGCATTATCTGCGCTGGTTTCACAATCGCTCGGCCATGACGCTGGTGCCGAGCGTCAGCCAGCGCCTGGAACTGGAGCGGCGGCATTTCGAGCGGTTGGCGCTGTTGTCGCGCGGTGTCGACAGCCAGTTGTTTCATCCGAGCAAACGGCTGAATGCCTTGCGTGAGCAATGGGGCCTGTCCGAGCAAGACATTGCGGTGATACACGTAGGACGACTCGCACCGGAGAAGAACCTTGGCCTGCTCAAACGTTGCTTCGAAAAACTGCGCGACACTTATCCACAGCGCAATCTGAAACTGATCGTCGTCGGCGACGGGCCGCAGCGGCTAGCGCTGGAAAAGGATGTGCCCGAGGCGATTTTCTGCGGCGCGCAGCGTGGTGAAGCGTTGGCGGCGCACTATGCGTCCGGCGATATATTTCTGTTTCCAAGCCTGACCGAAACCTTCGGCAATGTGGTGCTGGAGGCGCTGGCATCCGGGCTGGGTGTGGTGGCCTACGATCAGGCTGCGGCGGCGCAGCATATTCGCCACGGTTACAACGGCGTGTTGGCGATGCCTGGTGATGAGCAAGCCTTTTGCGAGGCGGCGGCGTGGTTGCTGGAAGAGGATGAAACGTTGCGCTGCGTGCGCCTGAATGCGCGGCAGCATGCAAGTCGCCAGGGCTGGCCGGCGGTTATCGAGCAGTTTGAAAAGCATTTGCGCGGGGCTTGTGTAGGGGAGCAAGTGGTGCCGAATGCGCAGACATTGCCTTGAATCCAGGCGACTTGGAGACCGCTATCACGAGCAGGCTCACTCCTACAGGTGGAATGCATTCCAATTGTAGGAGTGAGCCTGCTCGCGATGGCGTCAGTACAGCCGCCACTTAAACCAGCGTCATCAACGCCTCACGGCTGAACGGCAAAATATCCTGTTCACGCCCTTCGCGGACTTTCTGCGCCCAATCCGGATCGACCAGCAACGCACGCCCCACCGCCACCAGATCGAACTCCTCTTTATTCAGACGCTCCAGCAGATTCTCCAGACTGGCCGGTTGTGCGACCTTGTCGGTGTTGACCATGAACTGCAGGAACTCGCCATCCAGGCCAACACTGCCAACGGTGATGGTCGGCTTGCCAGTCAGTTTGCGCGTCCAGCCGGCCAGGTTCAGCTCGGAACCGTCGAATTCCGGCTCCCAGAAGCGACGCGTCGAGCAGTGGAAAATATTCACGCCAGCGTCGGACAGTGGTTTGAGGAATTCACCCAGCGCTTCCGGGGTTTGCACCAGACGCGCTGTGTAGTCCTGCTGTTTCCACTGCGAGAAGCGGAAGATGATCGGGAAGCCTTCACCGACCGCCGCACGCACGGCTTGAATCAGTTCGATGGCGAAACGCGAACGGTTGGCCAGGCTGCCACCGTATTCGTCGGTGCGCTGGTTGCTGCCCTCCCAGAAAAACTGGTCGATGAGGTAACCGTGGGCGCCGTGGATTTCAACGCCGTCCATGCCGATGCTTTGTGCATCTTTGGCAGCCTGGGCGAACGCGGCGATCACATCCTGAATGTCTTGTTTAGTCATGCCGTGCACCACGACCTGACCGTCCTTGAGTTTTTCCGATGGGCCGTAACCCGGCACGCTGGCGTCCGGCTCGGTGCCGATGCGACGCACGCTGCCCACGTGCCACAGTTGCGGAACGATCTTGCCACCTTCAGCGTGAACGGCGTCGACGACTTTTTTCCAGCCGGCCAATGGCGCTTCGCCGAAGAACTGCGGCACGTTCGGGTAACCGTTCGAGGCAACGTGGCCAACGGTGGTGCCTTCGGTGATGATCAAGCCAACACCGGCAGCCGCACGACGGCGGTAGTACTCGATGACTTTCGAATTGGGCACGCCACCCGGGGAGAAAGAACGGGTCATCGGCGCCATGACCACGCGGGTCGGCAGGTCGAGGGCACCGAGGTGGAACGGTTTGAACAAGGCTTGAACGGGCATCGAGAGGCTCCACAGAGATGACTTTATGACGGCGATAATATGGAGGGCCGAAGCCTTTGAACAGCATTATTGATTTCGGTGATTAAGGATCAGAAACGAAAAGATCGCAGCCTCGACAATCCCGTGTAGGAGCTGCCGAAGGCTGCGATCTTTTGATCTTGCTTTATCAGCTCAGCGCTTTTTCAATCGCATGCACAATGGTCGGATCATCCGGCGCCGTGCGCGGCGAGAACCGGGCCAGCACCCGGCCGTCCTTGCCGAGCAGAAACTTCTCGAAATTCCAGGTGATGTCACCGGGAAACTCCGCGCCCTCGCCCGCCAGCAGACGGTAGAGCTGATGCCGTTCGTGACCGTTGACTTCGAGTTTGCTCGACAACGGAAACGTCACGCCATAGTTGAGGCTGCAGAACTCCTGAATGTCCTTTTCAGAACCGGGTTCCTGGCCGGCAAACTGGTTGCACGGCAGGCCCAGCACGCTGAAACCTTTGCCTTTGTATTGCTGATAGAGGTTTTCCAGCGCCGCGTACTGTGGGGTCAAGCCGCATTTGGAGGCGACGTTGACCACCAGCACGACTTGGCCCTTGAACGGCGCCAGCGGTAGCTCCTGACCATCCAGGGCTGTCAACTTAAGGTCGTGAAAAGCACTCATGACGAACTCCAAGATTCCCGTGTTCTACTCGAAACAGCCACTTGGCAAGGTCACCAAGGACAGCCGCGGACTAAAAAGGCGCCCGCAGGCGCCTCTCCAGTACTCGAAGCTTAGCGCAGAAAATCAGTGGTGATGGCCACCTTCGCCATGGACGTGGCCATGAGCGATTTCTTCCTGGCTGGCATCACGGATGTCAACGATCTTCACTTTGAAGTTCAGGCGCTGACCGGCCAGTGGGTGGTTACCATCAACCGTCACGTCGTCGCCGTCGAGGTCGCGGATGGTGACGATTTGCATCTGGCCGTCCGGCGCCGAAGCGTGGAACTGCATGCCGACTTCCAGCTCGTCAACGCCTTCGAACATGCTGCGGCTCAGGGTGCTGACCAGCTCAGCGGCGTATTCGCCGTAAGCGTCTTCCGGCTCAACGGAAACTTCCAGCTCGTCACCAACAGCTTTGCCATCCAGAGCTTTTTCCAGGCCCGGGATGATGTTGCCTGCGCCTTGCAGGTAGACCAGCGGAGCGCCGCCGGCGGAGCTGTCGATGACCTCACCAGCGTCGTTGGTCAGGGTATAGTCGATGGAGACAGCCTTATTGGCGGCGATCAGCATGGGGCGAGACCTTTTGCATAAGAATATAGAAAGGCCAAGTTTAGCGAAGCAATCGCGCGAAAGCGAACACAACCCGGACAAACGGGTTTCGACGATCGCAGGCTTTCATCAGGACGAGGACGGTCACTGGGTCGTCGAGCTTTCCTGTGGCCACACCCAGCACCTGCGCCATCAGCCGCCCTGGCAATCGCGTGCCTGGGTGCTGGACCCGACGCAACGTATTGAAAAAATAGGCCAACCCTTTGCCTGCGGTTGGTGCGCACAAGGCTCGGTTAGCGATAACCTTGGCGACTGAATTTCGGTAGTCAGCCAGACATAAGCTGACACCATTGCCATGCAACTTTAGAGAATTCGCATGCAAACTTTTTTTATCGCGCCCACCGATTTTGGTGTGGGTCTGACCTCCATCAGCCTCGGGCTGGTGCGCACGCTTGAGCGCGCCGGGCTGAAAGTCGGCTTCTTCAAACCGATTGCCCAGCCGCATCCGGGCGACACTGGCCCTGAGCGCTCGACTGAACTGGTAGCACGTACTCACGGCCTGAAACCACCGCAACCACTGGGCCTGGCCCACGTTGAGCGGATGCTCGGCGATGGTCAGCTCGATGAGCTGCTCGAAGAAATCATCACCCTCTATCAGCAAGCCGCCATCGGCAAAGACGTGCTGGTTGTGGAGGGCATGGTGCCGACCCGCAGCGCCAGTTACGCCGCGCGGGTCAACCTGCATTTGGCCAAGAGCCTCGATGCCGAGGTGATTCTGGTCTCGGCCCCGGAAAACGAAGTGCTCGCCGAACTCTCCGGGCGCGTCGAATTGCAGGCGCAATTGTTCGGTGGCCCAAAAGATCCGAAAGTCCTCGGGGTGATCCTCAACAAGGTCAAGACCGACGAGAGCATGGACGCCTTCGCTGCGCGCCTGAAGGAGCATTCGCCGTTGCTGCGCAGCGGTGATTTCCGCCTGCTCGGCTGCATTCCCTATCAGCCGGAACTCAACGCACCACGTACCCGTGACGTTGCCGACCTGATGGGTGCACAAGTGCTTAATGCCGGTGATTACGAAACCCGCCGGATGACCAAAATCATCATCTGCGCGCGAACCATGCGCAACACCGTCGAGCTGCTCAAGCCCGGCGTGCTGGTGGTGACGCCGGGCGATCGCGACGACATCATCCTCGCCGTCAGTCTGGCCGCGATCAACGGCGTGCCGCTGGCCGGCCTGCTGCTGACCAGCGACACCCTGCCCGATCCGCGCATCATGGATCTGTGCCGTGGTGCGTTGCAGGCCGGTTTGCCGGTGCTGTCGGTGAGCACAGGCTCCTACGACACCGCCAACCTGCTCAACGGTCTGAACAAGGAAATCCCGATTGACGACCGCGAGCGTGCGGAGATCATCACCGATTTCGTCGCCAGCCATCTCGACGCCAAATGGCTGCACCAGCGCTGTGGCACGCCGCGGGAAATGCGCCTGTCGCCAGCGGTGTTCCGCTATCAGTTGATTCAGCGCGCGCAAGCGGCGAACAAACGCATCGTCCTGCCTGAAGGCAGCGAGCCGTTCACCGTGCAAGCGGCGGCGATCTGTCAGGAGCGCGGTATAGCCCGTTGCGTGTTGCTGGCCAAACCGGAAGACGTCGAAGCGGTCGCTCGCGCCCAAGGCATCATCTTGCCGCCGGGCCTGGAGATTCTCGATCCGGACCTGATCCGCGAGCGCTACGTCGAGCCGATGGTTGCCCTGCGCAAAACCAAAAGCCTCAACGCACCGATGGCCGAACAGCAACTGGAAGACACCGTTGTGATCGGCACCATGATGCTGGCGCTGGACGAGGTCGACGGTCTGGTCTCGGGCGTGATCAACACCACTGCCAACACCATTCGCCCGGCCCTTCAGTTGATCAAGACTGCGCCGGGCTGCACGCTGGTGTCGTCGGTGTTCTTCATGCTCTTCCCAGAGGAAGTGCTGGTTTACGGCGACTGCGTGATGAACCCGCACCCGAGCGCCAGCGAACTGGCCGAGATCGCGTTGCAAAGCGCCGACTCGGCCGCTGCATTCGGCATCACCCCGCGCGTGGCGATGATCAGTTACTCCAGCGGCGAATCGGCCACCGGCGAAGAAGTCGAGAAAGTCCGCGAGGCCACCCTGCTCGCCCATGAACAACAACACTCCCTGCTGATCGACGGCCCGCTGCAATACGACGCCGCCGCCAACGCAGAAGTCGCCCGGCAACTGGCGCCAAACAGTCAGGTCGCCGGTCGCGCCACAGTGTTTGTGTTCCCCGATCTGAACACCGGCAACACCACGCACAAAGCCGTACAACGCAGCGCCGATTGCGTCAGCCTCGGGCCGATGCTGCAAGGCTTGCGCAAACCGGTGAATGACTTGCCACGCGGCGCGCAAGTCGACGACATCGTCTACACCATCGCCCTCACCGCGATTCAAGCCGCCAACCGACCTATGGATGTGTAAATGCTGGATTTTCTACCTGCACCCGTGCGCGGCGTGATCGCTTCGCTGCTGTTGGCACTCAATACGATTCTGCTGTGCTCGTTTCTGTTCTGCGTAGCGCTGATCAAAGTGCTGCCGTTCGACCTCGCCCGACGCGCCTCGCTGTGGTTGATGAGCCACACCCACGAAGCGTGGATCAGCAACAACAAGGGCTGGATGAACCTGGTACGGCGCACCCGCTGGCACATCAGCGGCCTGCAAGGTCTCGACTACCAGCACTCGTACCTGATCACCAGCAATCACCAGAGCTGGGTGGATATTCTGGTGCTGCAATACGTGCTCAACCGAAAGATCCAACCGCTGAAGTTCTTCCTCAAACAGGAGCTGATCTGGGTGCCGGTGATCGGTCTGGCGTGGTGGGCGTTGGGCTTTCCGTTCATGAAGCGCTACTCCAAGGCGTATCTGGCCAAGCATCCGGAGAAGAAAGGCAAAGACCTCGAAACCACCCGCAAAACCTGCGCGAAGTTTCGCGATAACCCAGTCGGGATATTCAACTTCGTCGAAGGCACGCGCTTCACCGAAGGCAAGCATGCGCAGCAGCAGTCGCCGTTCAAATACCTGCTCAAGCCCAAGGCTGGCGGGATCGCCTTTGTGCTGGATGCAATGGGTGAACAGCTGGAGTCGATCGTCAACGTGACCATCCACTACCCGGCCGGGCGTCCGGGGTTCTGGGATTTGCTCTGCGGTAATGTGCGCGAAGTGGTGGTGCACTTTGAAGAGCTGAAGATTCCGCAGCAGTTCATTGGCAAGAATTACGATCAGGACGGCGAGTATCGCCTGCAGTTCCAAGGCTGGATCAATCAACTGTGGCTGGACAAGGATGCGCTGCTCGAACAGATGCACCGCGAATATCCAGCGAATTAAAGATCAAAAGATCGCAGCCTTCGGCAGCTCCTACAGGGTGTACGCCGATCCAATGTAGGAGCTGCCGAAGGCTGCGATCTTTTGACACTCTCAAAGCGACAAAAAAGCCCGCCGATGATCACTCATCGGCGGGCTTTTTCTTGCAGCTTGAAGCTAGAAGCCAGTCGCTGCTTCAGTGCTTAGATCGCGCCACGCTGACGCAGCAGATCCAGCACTTGCTTGACGCTGTCTTCCAGACTCAGTGTCTGCGTGTCGATCACCAGATCGGCATTCAGCGGCACGTCGTACGGGAAGGATTCACCCGGGATGTTATCGCCAGCGGCGGCATACAGACCTTGCGGATCACGCTCAGCGCACACGGCCGGCGAGGCCTGCACGTAGACCGTCAGCAGACGATCCTTGCCGATCAGATCCTTGGCCTGCTCGCGACCTTCAGCGCTTGGCGCGACGAACGCCGCCAACGTCAGCAAACCGGCTTCGTTGAACTGACGCGCGACGTGCGCGGCACGACGCCAGTTTTCCGTACGGCCGGCGCGATCCTGTGGCAGACCTTTGTTCAAGTCATGACGCAGGTTCTGGCCATCCAGCACAAACACCGCACGGCCCAGGTCGAACAGCTTGCGCTCGACCGCGTAAGCCAACGTGCTCTTGCCCGCGCCCGACAGGCCGCTGAACAGCACGGTTGCCGGTTGCTGGCCGAAGCGCTGGGCACGTTCTTCAGTGGCCACGTGCGCCAGTTTGCCGTGGTGCGTGGCAGTGCCATGGGTCACTGGCTGCGCGACGATCATGCCGGCACCGACGGTGCCGTTGGTCAAGCGATCAATGACGATGAACGCGCCGGTGGTGCGGTTGCTTTCGTAACCGTCGAGGGCGATCGGCGCGTCGAGCGCGATCTTTACCTTGCCGATTTCGTTGAGCTGCAACGCGCTCGCCGGGCCTTCTTCCAAGGTGTTCACGTCGACCTTGTTGACGATGCTGGCGATCGAGCCCGGCACGTAACTGGTGGCGCGTTTGATGTCGTATTTCTTGCCCGGCAGCATCGGCTCTTCAGCCATCCACACCAGCATCGCTTCGAAGCTGTCGGTGACCGGCGGCACGTTGTCGGCATGCACCAACAGGTCGCCACGGGAGATGTCGATTTCGTCTTCCATGGTCAGCGTTACAGCCTGACCTGGACCGGCGTGCTCCAGCTCACCTTCGAAGGTGACGATGGATTTCACCCGGCTGCTCTTGCCCGACGGCAGCACCACGACTTCGTCACCCTTGTGCACGATGCCGCTGGCCAGGGTGCCGGCGAAACCACGGAAGTTCAGGTTCGGACGGTTGACGTACTGCACCGGGAAACGCAGATCGGTGAAGTTGCGATCGCCCGCAACTTCCACGGTCTCGAGGATTTCCATCAGCGACTGGCCGGTGTACCACGGCGAGCGCTCGGACTTGTTCACCACGTTGTCACCCTTGAGGGCAGACATCGGCACGAAGTGCATGCTGGTCGGCTTCATCTTCAAGCCTTCGGCGAACTTCAGGTAGTCAGCCTTGATCGACTCGAACACGCCTTCATCGAAGTCTTTCAGGTCCATCTTGTTGATGGCGACGACGATGTGTTTGATCCCCAACAAGGACGCGATGAAGCTGTGGCGACGGGTCTGGGTCTGCACGCCGTAACGCGCGTCGACCAGAATGATCGCCAGGTCACAGGTGGACGCACCGGTGGCCATGTTGCGGGTGTACTGCTCATGGCCGGGGGTGTCGGCGATGATGAATTTGCGTTTGGCGGTGGAGAAATAGCGGTAGGCGACATCGATGGTGATGCCCTGCTCGCGCTCGGCCTGCAGACCGTCAACCAGCAATGCCAGATCGATGTCGTCACCGGTGGTGCCGACTTTCTTCGAGTCGCGGGTGATCGCTTCGAGGTGATCTTCGTAGATCATCTTCGAGTCGTGCAGCAGGCGCCCGATCAGGGTGCTCTTGCCGTCATCGACGTTACCGCAGGTCAAAAAGCGCAGCAGTTCTTTACGTTCGTGCTGGCCCAGGTAGGCGAGGATGTCCTCGCTGATCAAATCAGAAACATGCGACATGACAGCCCCTTAGAAATAGCCTTGACGTTTTTTATCTTCCATCGAGCCTGCGCCATCGTGGTCGATGACTCGGCCCTGGCGCTCGGAAGTTCGCGTCAGGAGCATTTCCTGAATGATGTCCGTGAGGCTTTCGGCCTCGGACTCCACCGCGCCCGTCAACGGGTAGCAGCCAAGGGTACGGAAACGCACTTTCTTTTTGACGATGCGCGCTTTGTCTTCATCGGACAGGTGCTCGAGGATGCGCTCGTCGTCGATCATGATCAGCGTGCCGTTCTTCTCGATCACTTCGCGTTCGGCGGCGAAGTACAGCGGCACAATCGGGATGCCTTCGAGGTAGATGTACTGCCAGATGTCCAGTTCGGTCCAGTTCGACAGAGGGAATACGCGAATGGATTCACCCTTGTTGACCTTGCCGTTGTAGACGTTCCACAGCTCCGGGCGCTGGTTTTTCGGGTCCCAGCGGTGCTTGCTGTCGCGGAACGAATACACGCGCTCTTTGGCGCGGGATTTCTCTTCATCGCGACGGGCGCCGCCGAACGCTGCGTCGAAACCATGTTTGTCGAGCGCCTGTTTCAGGCCTTCGGTTTTCATGATGTCGGTATGCTTGGCGCTGCCGTGGGTGAACGGATTGATGTTCTGCGCCACGCCATCGGGGTTGATGTGAGTGATCAGGTCCAGGCCCAGTTCTTCGACCATCTTGTCGCGGAACTTGTACATTTCCTGGAATTTCCAGCGGGTGTCGACGTGCATCACCGGAAACGGCAGTTTGCCCGGGAAGAACGCCTTGCGTGCCAGGTGCAGCATCACGGCGGAGTCTTTACCGATGGAGTACAGCATCACCGGGTTATCGAACTCGGCGGCTACCTCGCGGATGATGTGGATGCTTTCCGCCTCCAGCTGTTTCAGATGCGTCAGTTTGTCGACCATGGCTACTCACGAAAGCTTTCTTATGAACGGCCAGCGGGCCGTGTTCGAGCGGGGAATCCTAGCACAGCGACCTTCTTCTAATCAGGACGCTGGCTAGAACGAAAGGGCATATGAATATGCCCACTCGTTTGGGCGCCGCCTCCTGTAGGAGCTGCCGAAGGCTGCGATCTTTTTGATCTGGTCTGTTAAAAACAAGATCAAAAGATCGCAGCCTTCGGCAGCTCCTACACAGGGAACGGCGTGGAGTCAGATCGGGTTGGGGCAGTCGATGAAGATGTGTTCGACGGCGAAGCGTTTTGCCAGGTAGTCGCCCAAGGCCTGTACGCCGTAGCGTTCGGTGGCGTGGTGGCCGGCGGCGATGAAGCTGATGTCGTTTTCGCGGGCGCTGTGGAAGGTCTGCTCGGACGCCTCACCGCTCAGGTACAGGTCGACGCCGGCAGCGATGGCCTGATCGATATAGCCCTGACCGCCGCCGGTGCACCAGCCAACCCGGCGAATCATCGGGCTACCTTCGATCAGCAGCGGTTCGCGGCCCATGGTTTCCTGCACCTTGCGGGCGAAATCGCGCGCGGTCATCGGATCCTTCAAGGAGCCGACCAGACCGACAATTTTCAGATTGTCCGGATCCAGCGGACCTTCAACGGTGATGTCCAGTTGGCGAGCAAGCTGCACGTTATTGCCAACATCCGGATGCAGATCCAGCGGCAAATGGTAAGCGAGCAGACTGATGTCGTGCTTGAGCAACGTCTTCAGTCGACGCTGCTTCATGCCAGTGATGCACGGGTTCTCGCCCTTCCAGAAGTAACCGTGGTGCACCAGCACCAGATCCGCCTCGGCTTCGACGGCGGCATCCAGCAACGCCTGACTGGCAGTGACGCCGCTGACGATGCGCATCACTTGCGGCCGGCCTTCGACCTGCAAACCATTGGGGCAATAATCGGCAATTTTCGAGCTGCTGAGGTAACGGTCGGCTTCTTCGACGAGGGTGCTGAGGGCAACGGCCATGAAAGACTCCTAAATATCCCGTTCAGAGGCGCGCGCGGCCTCGTATAATGCGCGACATTATGGGCGGTCTGACCCCGCCTGCAACTTTTCCAGGACGTGCTTAATGCTCAAGGCGCTGCGTTTTTTCGGCTGGCCGTTGTTGGCCGGTGTGCTTATCGCTCTGTTGATTATTCAGCGTTACCCACAGTGGGTCGGGCTTCCGAGCCTCGACGTCAACCTGCAACAGGCCCCGCAAACCACCAGCGTGCAACAGGGCCCGGTGTCCTATGCCGACGCGGTGACCATTGCCGCGCCTTCGGTGGTCAACCTCTACACCACCAAAGTCATCAACAAACCGGCGCATCCGCTGTTTGAGGATCCGCAGTTTCGGCGCTTCTTCGGTGACAACTCGCCGAAGCAGAAACGCATGGAATCGAGCCTCGGTTCCGGCGTGATCATGAGCCCGGAAGGCTACATTCTGACCAACAATCACGTGACCAGCGGCGCGGACCAGATCGTGGTCGCCCTGAAAGATGGCCGCGAAACCCTCGCCCGCGTCATCGGCAGCGACCCGGAAACCGATCTCGCGGTGTTGAAAATCGATCTGAAAACCCTGCCGGCCATCACTGTCGGCCGCTCCGACAACATTCGCATCGGCGACGTTGCATTGGCCATCGGCAACCCGTTCGGCGTTGGCCAGACCGTGACCATGGGCATCATCAGCGCCACCGGGCGTAACCAGTTGGGCCTGAACAACTACGAAGACTTCATCCAGACCGACGCGGCGATCAACCCGGGTAACTCCGGCGGAGCGCTGGTCGATGCCAACGGCAACCTTACCGGCATCAACACGGCGATCTTTTCCAAGTCCGGTGGCTCGCAGGGCATCGGCTTTGCGATTCCGGTGAAACTGGCAATGGAAGTGATGAAGTCGATCATCGAGCACGGTCAGGTAATTCGTGGCTGGCTCGGCATCGAGGTGCAGCCGCTGACCCAGGAACTGGCCGAGTCGTTCGGCTTGTCCGGGCGTCCGGGGATTGTCGTCGCGGGGATCTTCCGCGATGGCCCGGCGCAGAAGGCCGGCCTGCAACTGGGTGACGTTATTCTGAGCATCGATGGCGAGCCGGCCGGAGATGGTCGCAAGTCGATGAACCAGGTCGCGCGGATCAAGCCGACCGACAAAGTGACGATTCAGGTGATGCGCAACGGCAAAGAACTGAAGCTCACCGCGGAAATCGGCCTGCGTCCGCCACCGGCGCCGGTGAAAGAAAAAGAAGAATAAAACTTCGTTCGCGCCAAGCGCGCTAATAAAAGACACTCTCAACAGGCATGTTATATTGTTTCAATTCTAAGAATTGGAACAACATAACATGTCGTCTCGAACAAAGGCTTCCCTGCTCGGCCTGAGCCTTGGTCTGCTGGTCGATCCAGCCTTCGCCGAAGAACCCAAGCCGCTTGAACTCGACGCCATCAGCGTCATCTCCGACTACGAATCGCCGACCGGCCCGGTCAAAGGCTACCGCGCCACGCGCTCGTCCAGCGCGACCAAAACCGACACGGCGATCCGTGATATCCCGCAGGCGATCAGCGTAATACCCGTCAGCGTGCTCAAGGATCTGGGCAGCAGCAGTGTCGAGCGCGCGCTGGATTTCGCCGGGGGCGTATCCAAGCAAAACAACTTCGGCGGCCTGACGCTTTACGAATACAGCGTGCGCGGCTTCACCACGTCGGAGTTCTACAAGGACGGCTTCAGCGCCAATCGTGGTTATCCGAGCACGCCGGACGCGGCGAATATCGAGCGCATCGAAGTGCTCAAAGGCCCCGCCGCCAGTCTGTATGGTCGAGGCGATCCCGGCGGCACAGTGAACATCGTTACCAAAAAACCGCAGCCGGAAGCCTTCACCACTCTGCAAACCAGCGCCGGCAGTTGGGATCGATATCGCACCGCGCTGGACGTCAACACACCACTGGATGATGAGGGTGATGTGCTGTCGCGGATCAACCTCGCGGTTGAGGACAACCACAGTTTTCGCGATCACGTCGACAGCCAGCGCGTGTTTGTCGCGCCCTCGATCAGTTGGCAATTGAACCCGGACACGTCGCTGCTGGTGGAAAGCGAAATCGTCCGCCACAGCTCGACCTTTGATCGCGGTATCGTCGCGCCCAACAATAAATGGAGCGGTGTTTCGCGCTCGACCTTCCTCGGCGAACCCAACGACGGCAACATCGATAACCACAATAATCTGCTTCAGGCCACGCTGGAACATCACCTCAACGACAGCTGGAAACTGCGTCTGGCCAGTCATTACAAGGAAGGCAAACTCTGGGGCGATGCTTCGGAAAGTCGTCCATTGAACGCCGACGGCCACACCGTCAATCGCCGCTATCGCGAGCGCGACACCAATTGGCACGACAGCATCACCCAACTGGAACTGCGCGGCCTGTTCGATCTTGGCCCGTGGCAACACGAATTGCTGATTGGCACCGAGTACGAAAACTTCCGCAAGAACGAGCGCGTCACCACTATTGCTGGCGGCCCCTACGCCATCGACATCTACAAGCCGATCTACGGCCAACCGAAACCCAACGGCGCGCGCTCGGGCACTGACTTCTTCGAACAGGTCGAAAGTCATGCACTGAACCTGCAGGACCAGATCGTCTTCACCGACAAACTGCGCGGGATGATCGGCGCGCGCTTCGAGCATTTTGATCAGCACATCGACGATCACAGCCGCAACGCCAGCAGCAACCAACGCCACGACGCGCTCACCCAGCGGGTCGGCCTGCTCTATCAACTGACACCGGAAACCGGGTTGTTCGCCAACGCCTCGACCTCGTTCAAACCGAACAATGGCCTCGACGCCACCGGCAAATCCTTCGACCCGGAAGAAGGCGTCGGCTACGAAGTCGGGATCAAGAACGAGCTGTTCGACGAACGCCTGAGCAGCACCCTCGCCTTCTTCCACATCGACAAAGAAAACGTTCTCGCCCTCGACCCGGCCACCGACACCAGCCGCGCCATGGGCAAGGCACGTAGTCGCGGCTTCGATTGGCAGGTCAGCGGGCAAGTCACCGATGCGGTGCGGGTCATCGGCGCCTTAGCCTACATCGACGCTGAAGTCACCAAGGGCGACGCGGTGATTCCCACCGGCAGCCGCATTCTCGGCGTGGCCAAACGCAGCGGCAGTCTGCTCGGGGTTTATGAATTTCAGGATGGCCATTTGCGTGGCTCGGACGTTGGCGCGGCGTTCACCTACGTTGGCGATCGCTCGGGAGAATCCGGCAGCGACTTCGAATTGCCGGCGTATCACACCGTCGACCTGCTGGCGCATTACAAGGCCAGCGACAACGTCACTGTCGGCCTGAACCTGAACAACCTCTTCGACGAGAAGTATTACGAGCGCTCCTACAGCAACTACTGGGTCAACCCCGGTGAGCCGCGCAATTTCACCGTCAGCCTGACTCTCAACCTGTAAAAGGACGTCACCATGCAATACGGCAAATCCCTTGTACTTATCGCCGCGCTGTTCGCCGGTCAGGTCTCGGCCCATGGACTGTGGACTGAGCAACGGCGCGGCAATATCGAAGTGGTCTACGGTCATGGCGCTGAGGACAACGCGTTCAAGGCGCAGAAGATCAGCGGCGCGTGGGCTTACGACGCGAGCGGGAAAATGATCCCGGTCAGCGTCGAGCGCCTGGCCGACCACGCACGACTGAAACCACTGAAGGCCCCCGCTGTGATGGCGGTAGCCCTGAACAATGGCATGTGGTCGCAGACGGCTGACAAAAAGTGGGTCAACGAAGGCCGCAGCAAAGTGCCCGGCGCTGTCGAGGCAACCGAAACGTTCAAGTACAGCCTGGCGATTTATCAGCCGGGGGCGAAGTTGCCCAAGCTTGATCAGATCAAGTTGCTGATTTTACCGGAGGTCGATCCGTTGACGGTGGGACCGGGCAAGTCTTTACCAGTGCGGGTGTTGCTTGATGGCAAACCGGCGGCTGGGGTGAAGTTGATTGGCGACTATCGCAATGCGCCGAACACGTTGAGCACCGAGACTGACAAGGATGGTCGGGCGCAGGTGTTGGTGAGGAATGAAGGGTTGAATGTGATTGCGGCGCAGATTGAAGTGCCGGTGAAGGACAGCGTGGATGTGGATAGTCGTGGGTTGTTTACCTCACTGACGTTCCTCGGCGAACCGCATCACGAATAAGTGGTGTATTCGAGATACTCGTTAAATCCGAAAATCCCCCCTCACCCCAACCCTCTCCCCCAGGGGGGCGAGGGGGAAAGGGGGCAGATTTGTTTACTCTTCAAACCAGAGTTCGACTCGATATCTCAAGTCGGTGTATCTCTAAAGTGCGCCTCGGTCAGTCCCCTCTCACTTTGGGAGAGGGGCTCTTGCCTTTAAAGCTCGCCGAGACCATCGATCAGCGCCTGATTCTGCTCCGGCGTGCCAATCGAAATCCGCAGGAACTGCGCAATCCGTTCCTGCTTGAAGTGCCTGACAATCACGCCCTGCTCACGCAATTTAGCCGCCAGCCCTGCCGCATCATGCTGCGGATGCCGGGCGAAGATGAAGTTCGCCGCCGACGGCAGCACTTCAAAACCCTTGGCCTGCAACTGTGCAATCACCCACTCACGGCTCTCGATGACCAGACGGCAAGTCTTGTCGAAATACTCACGATCCTCAAATGCGGCAGCCGCACCGACAATCGCCAGACGATCCAGCGGATAGGAGTTGAAGCTGTTCTTGATCCGCTCCAGCGCCTCGATGAGATCGGGATGGCCGACCGCCAGACCAACGCGCAAACCCGCCAAAGAGCGCGACTTGGACAAGGTCTGCGTCACCAGCAGGTTCGGATAACGGTCCACCAGACTGATCGCGGTTTCGCCGCCGAAGTCGATATACGCCTCGTCCACCACGACCACCGAATCCGGGCTGGCCTTGAGGATCTGCTCGACCGCATCCAGCGCCAGCAGGCAACCGGTTGGCGCATTCGGATTCGGGAAAATGATTCCGCCATTCGGTTTGGCATAGTCCGCCGGATCAATCTGGAACTGCGCGTCCAGCGGCACCGCGTCGTACTGGATGCCGTACAACCCGCAGTAAACCGGATAGAAGCTGTAACTGATGTCCGGGAACAACAGCGGCTTATCGTGTTGCAGCAAACCGTGGAAAATGTGCGCGAGCACTTCGTCCGAACCGTTGCCAAGGAACACCTGATTGCTCTGCACGCCGTAATACTGGGCGACAGCAGTTTTCAGCAGATCACTGTTCGGGTCCGGGTACAGGCGCAGGTTGTCATTCAGTTCGACCTGCATCGCTGCCAAGGCTTTTGGCGAGGGGCCGTACGGATTTTCGTTGGTGTTGAGCTTGACCAGTTTGGTCAGCTTCGGCTGTTCGCCCGGCACGTACGGCACCAGATCTTTAACGAACGGGCTCCAGAATTTGCTCATCGCTCAGTTCCCCTGCCCTTGTAGAAAGTCTTCGTCTTTGATGCGGTATTCAGCGCTGCGCGCGTGGGCGCTCAGCGATTCGCCACGGGCCAGCACCGATGCAGTTTTCCCCAGTTCGGAAGCTCCGGCCTCCGAGCAGAAGATGATCGACGAACGCTTCTGGAAGTCGTACACGCCCAGCGGCGAAGAAAACCGCGCGGTGCCGGAGGTCGGCAGCACGTGGTTCGGGCCAGCGCAGTAATCGCCCAACGCTTCGGAGGTGTGACGGCCCATGAAGATCGCGCCGGCGTGGCGGATCTGCGGCAGCCAGGCTTGCGGATCGGCGACCGACAGTTCCAGGTGCTCAGGGGCAATGCGATTGGCGACTTCGATGGCTTGGGCCATGTCCTTCACGTGAATCAACGCACCACGACCATTGATCGAGGTTTCGATGATGGTGGAGCGATCCATGGTCGGCAGCAGCTTGTCGATGCTCGCAGCGACCTTGTCGAGGAATTCGGCATCCGGGCTGACCAGAATCGCCTGGGCGTCTTCGTCGTGCTCGGCTTGCGAGAACAGGTCCATGGCAATCCAGTCCGGATCGGTCTGGCCGTCGCAGACCACGAGGATTTCCGAAGGGCCGGCGATCATGTCGATACCGACCTGGCCGAACACGTGGCGCTTGGCGGTGGCGACATAGATATTGCCCGGGCCAACGACTTTGTCTACTTGCGGAACACTTTCGGTGCCGTAGGCCAATGCAGCGACGGCTTGCGCACCACCGATGGTGAACACCCGGTCTACGCCAGCGATGCATGCGGCCGCCAGCACCAGTTCGTTGATTTCACCGCGCGGGGTCGGCACGACCATGACCACTTCGGTCACGCCGGCGACCTTGGCCGGAATCGCGTTCATCAGCACCGACGACGGGTAAGACGCCTTGCCACCCGGCACATACAGGCCTGCGCGATCCAGCGGCGTGACCTTCTGGCCCAGCACGGTGCCGTCGGCTTCGGTGTAGCTCCAGGAATCCTGCTTCTGTTTTTCGTGATAGCTGCGCACACGGGCCGCGGCTGTTTCCAGGGCTTCGCGCTGGGGCACGGTGATGCGGGTCAAAGCCAGTTCCAGACGCTCACGCGGCAGGATCAGGTCAGCCATCGAAGCGACTTCAAGGCCATCAAACTTCTGGGTGAACTCGACCAGCGCCGCGTCGCCGCGTTCGCGCACAGCCTTGATGATGTCCAGCACGCGCTCATTGACCGAGTCGTCAGACACACTTTCCCAGCTCAGCAGATGATCCAGATGATGCGCGAAATCCGGGTCAGCAGCGTTGAGTCGGCGAATTGCAGTCGGTGCGGTCATAGCGAGAGCCTCATAGGAATGGCAAAAACTCAGGCGCCCTAACTTAGCAGTCGTTTCCGCTTGGGCACCTGAGATTCTGGCTATGAGGCGGATAGACGGGCGCGACTTAACGTCGCGCAGGTGAATCAGCCGCGGTGTCGCGATTCCACTGCGTTGCGCAGGGTATCGATCAACGCCTGGATTCGGGCGTGTTGCATTTTCATCGAAGCCTTGTTGACCACCAGGCGCGAGCTGATCGTGGCAATCAGTTCCTGAGGTTCCAGGCCGTTGGCGCGCAGGGTGTTGCCGGTGTCGACCACGTCGATGATCTTGTCAGCGAGACCGATCAGCGGCGCCAGTTCCATCGAGCCGTAGAGCTTGATGATGTCGACCTGACGGCCCTGCTCGGCGTAGTAACGCTTGGCCACATTGACGAATTTGGTCGCCACGCGCAGACGGCCTTTTGGCTCCGGCGCGCCGATCTTGCCGGCGGTCATCAGCTTGCACTGGGCGATCTGCAGATCCAGCGGCTCGTAGAGGCCCTGGCCGGTGTATTCCATCAACACGTCTTTGCCGGCAACGCCGAGGTCGGCCGCGCCATGCTCGACGTAAGTCGGCACATCGGTGGCACGCACGATCAGCAGACGAACGTCGTCCTGGGTCGTGGGAATGATCAGCTTACGGCTCTTGTCCGGATTCTCGGTCGGCACGATGCCCGCTTCGGCAAGAAGCGGCAGGGTGTCGTCAAGGATGCGGCCCTTGGACAGTGCGATGGTCAACATGGGAAACGTCAGTCCTTATCAAGGTACTCATGTCCGGTCGCAATCGGCGCCGGACACACATCGAGCCGGAAACCGGCTCGACTCTTAAAATCAGTGGACACGTCCCTGTGTCCCAATGCAGCAATCAGCCCGGAACGCGACGGATCTTGGCGCCCAGCATCTGCAGTTTTTCTTCGATGCACTCGTAACCACGGTCGATGTGGTAGATGCGGTCGATCAGGGTATCGCCTTCGGCAACCAGAGCCGAGATCACCAGGCTGGCCGAAGCGCGCAGGTCGGTCGCCATGACTGGCGCGCCTTTCAGAACTTCAGTACCGGTGACGATGGCGGTGTTGCCTTCGACCTGGATCTTGGCGCCCATGCGGTGCAGTTCGTACACGTGCATGAAACGGTTTTCGAAGATCGTCTCGATCACGGCACCGGTGCCTTCGGCAATGGCGTTGAGCGAGATGAACTGTGCTTGCATGTCAGTCGGGAACGCCGGGTACGGCGCGGTGCGCACGTTGACCGCTTTCGGACGCTTGCCGTGCATGTTCAGCTCGATCCAGTCTTCACCACAGGTGATTTCTGCGCCGGCTTCACGGAGCTTTTCCAGAACGGCTTCGAGAATGGTCGGATCGGTGTCCTTGACCTTGACGCGGCCACCGGTCACGGCAGCGGCAACGAGGTAGGTGCCGGTTTCGATACGGTCAGGCATGACCTTATAGAAGGCCGACCCCAGACGCTCGACGCCATCAATAGTGATGGTGTCAGTACCAGCGCCGGACACCTTGGCGCCCATGGCGTTGAGGAAGTTCGCCAGGTCAACCACTTCAGGTTCACGGGCGGCGTTCTGCAACACGCTGCGACCCTTGGCCAGAGCAGCGGCCATCATGATGTTCTCGGTACCGGTCACGCTGACGGTATCGAAGAAGAAGTGCGCACCGCGCAGGCCACCTTCAGGCGCCTTGGCCTTGATGTAGCCGCCTTCGACGTCGATCACCGCGCCCATGGCTTCGAGACCACGGATGTGCAGGTCGACCGGACGCGAACCGATGGCGCAACCGCCAGGCAGTGCCACTTCGGCTTCACCGAAACGGGCAACCATCGGGCCCAGTACCAGGATCGACGCACGCATGGTTTTCACCAGTTCGTACGGTGCGATCAGGGTCTTGATGGTGCGCGGGTCGATTTCGACGCTGAGTTTTTCGTCGATCACAGGCTCAATGCCCATGCGACCGAACAACTCGATCATGGTGGTGATGTCGTGCAGGTGCGGCAGGTTGCCAACGGTCACCGGGCCATCGCACAGCAGGGTGGCCGCCAGGATCGGCAGGGCGGAGTTTTTTGCGCCGGAAATGCGGATCTCGCCATCAAGACGAGCGCCACCGGTAATAATCAATTTATCCATAAGAATCTCGACGCCCTTAGGCTCAGGTGCGCTCGGCCCAGGCCGCGCTGCTGAAAAATTTCATAGTGACCGCATGGATGCTGCCATCGGTGATCCATGGGTTCAAATGGGCATAGACCTGCTGCTGACGCTTCACCGGGCTCAACGCCGCCAGTTCATCGCTAATCACGTTCAGCTGGAAATTGCAGCCTTCGCCCTCAACTTCTACCAACGTTCCGGGCAGCTTTCCTTCAAGGAAGCTCTTCACTTCTACGGCCTGCATGCTCAACCTCAATCGGCGCCCTGTGCGCACGGGTCGGACATCATACAAAAAAGCCCCGCGCCTGCGAACCCCGCATGGCAGGACTCTGACGGGGGGCTTCTTTATAGATGTGGGTTCAGGGGTGCGCCAACAGTTCGGTCAGTTCACTGACCTGAGCAATTTCGCGCATGTCTTCGGGCATCGCACGGATGCTGACAGCCTTGCCGGCCGCATTCGCATCGCGCATGAAGCACAGCAGCAACGATAAACCGACGCTGCTGGACTTCTTCACCGCCGAGCAATCGATCACCAGCGAAGAGGCCTTGCTGGACTTGATCAGCGTCTGGCCTTGCTTGCGCAGGTCGGCGCCGGTGCGATAGTCCAGCACTCCGCTGAGCAGTAGCTCGTCGATATCACTCATACGAACTGCGGCCTCATTCATTGCGCGGGGTTCTTTTCGGTGGCTTCTTTGGCCTTGGCCACTTCACCGGCCCAACCATTGATGGTCTTGTCCAGATCGTTGCCATTGCGCTGCATCGCGTCGGCGAACTGATCACGGAACAGTTTGCCGATGTTGATGCCGTTGATGATCACATTGCGCAGTTTCCACTCGCCGTTGATCTTCTCCAGCGTGTACTGCACTGGATAGATTGCACCGCTGCTGCCTTTGACGGTCATGTTGACGCTGGTGCGATCACCCGATTCGTCCTTGGCAGGGTCAACGGTGATGCCCTGGTTGTTGTACTCAAGCAGAGCGTTGCCGTAGAACTGGAACAGGCCTTTCTTGAAGTTTTCCTGGAAGGTCTGCATCTGCGCAGGCGTGGCCTTGCGCGAGTACTTGACCGTCATGATGCTCTTGGAAATACCTTCGGCATCCACCACGGGCCCGACGATGTTGTTGAGCGCCGTGTAGAAATCAGTCGGGTCCTGCTTGTATTTCTCTTTGTTGGCAGCCAGGTCGGCCAGCAACCGGGTGGTCGTGTCCTGAACCAGATCATGGGCCGAAGTCGCAGCAGCCACGGCGTTACCCATCAACGGCAGGGCCGCCAACAGCACCAACAGGCTGCGTCGCAAGATAGAGATCATTCAAAAGCTCCTCATTTGGCGTCTTTGCTAACGGTATTGAGCAGGAATTTACCGATCAGGTCTTCCAGTACCAGTGACGACTGGGTGTCGTGGATGGTTCCGCCATCCTTCAGCGGTTTGTCTTCCCCGCCTACGCTGATACCGATGTACTTCTCGCCCAGCAGACCAGCGGTCAGGATAGACGCTGTGGAGTCGGTCGGCAGGTTGTCGACCTTTTTATCCACTTGCAGAGTGACCCGACCGGTGAAGCTGTCGCGATCCAGATCGATCGCCGTGACCTTGCCGATGGTCACACCGGCCATGGTCACTTTGGCTCTGACCGTCAAACCGGCGATATTGTCAAAGTAGGCATAAAGTTTATACGTGTCGGTGGTCGACGTCGGAGACAGACCACTGACCCGCAAAGCAAGCAGCAACAAGGCCAGGATCCCTGCCAGCAGGAACAGGCCGACACCGATTTCCAGGGTGCGGTTTTGCATCAGAAATCTCCAAACATCAAAGCGGTCAGAATAAAGTCCAGGCCGAGCACTGCCAGCGAGGCAAACACCACGGTCTTGGTGGTAGCACGACTGATGCCCTCGGAAGTGGGCTCACAGTCATAGCCTTGGAATACGGCAATCCAGGTCACTACAAAGGCGAAAACGATACTTTTGATCACGCCATTGAGCACGTCACTGGTGAAATTAACGCTGTTCTGCATGTTCGCCCAATAAGAGCCTTCATACACACCCAGCCAGTCGACAGCCACCCACGAACCGCCCCAGATGCCTACCACGCTGAAAATCATCGCCAGCACTGGCAGGGAAATGAAGCCGGCCCACAGGCGCGGGGCAATGATGTACTTGAGCGGATCGACACCGATCATTTCCAGGCTGGACAGCTGTTCGGTGGACTTCATGTTGCCGATCTCGGCGGTCAGTGCCGAACCGGCACGACCAGCGAACAACAGCGCCGTCACCACCGGGCCGAGTTCACGCAGCAGGGTCAGCGCAACCATCTGCCCCACCGCCTGCTCCGAACCGTAACTCGACAGAATGCTGAAGCCCTGCAGCGCCAGCACCATGCCGATGAAGATCCCGGAAACAACAATGATCACCAGCGACATCACGCCGACCGAATGCAGTTGCTTGACCAGCAGGCCGAAGCCACCGCTGATGCCACCGCGACCCAACAACGCGTGAAACAGAAACAGCGTCGCACGACCGAACACCGCGACGGCATCGATCGCCGCCTCGCCGAACCGGCGTACGCGTTCTATTAATGAAATTCTGCGCATCAGCGCTTCCCCAGAAGATCTGCGCGGTAATCCGTCGCTGGAAAATGGTACGGCACCGGGCCATCGGGATCGCCGGTCATGAACTGACGGATACGCGGCTCGTCCGAGTTCATCAACTCGTCCGGCGTACCCTGCCCCAGCACCTGACCATCACCGACGACATAGATGTAGTCGGCAATGCTCGCGGTTTCGGCCAGATCGTGGGAAACCACGATACTGGTGATCCCCAGTGCATCGTTGAGCAGGCGGATCAGACGGACCAGCACGCCCATGGCGATCGGGTCCTGCCCGACGAACGGTTCGTCGTACATGAGGATCTGCGGATCGAGCGCAATGGCCCGCGCCAGTGCAACGCGGCGCTTCATGCCACCGGACAGCTCATCCGGCATCAACTCGATGGCACCGCGCAGACCGACCGCCTGCAATTTGAGCAGGACGATGTCGCGGATCATTTCTTCCGGCAAATCGGTATGAACACGCAGGGGGAAAGCCACGTTCTCGAAAACATCGAGATCGGTGAACAGCGCGCCGCTTTGAAACAGCACACCCATGTGCTTTCGCGCATCGAACAGATCGCTGCGCGAAAGCGCAGGCAGGTTCTGGCCGTTGACCCAGACTTCGCCGCTGGCAGGGCGCAGTTGTGCACCCATCAATCGCAGCAGCGTGGTCTTGCCACACCCGGAAGGTCCCATGATGCCGGTGACCTTGCCGCGCGGGATGCGAATATCGACGTTATTGAAAATGCTGCGCGCACCGCGCTTGAAGGAGACTCCCTTCAGCTCGACCGCGTAGGCGTTATCGGCACTCATCTAAACTCCTTGCGATGCAGCCTCTCACTCGGACGCCTGTCTTTACTTAAAAAGTACGTACATCCCGGGCAGGCCGAACTGGCGGCGAACTATATCACTGCAAAGGCTACGCGCCCAAGGCTTGTACCAGCCTGTGTTCGGCGATATGACAGGTGCGCGGGCTCTTTTCCCGGGTTTTGGTAACGAGTAATGACAAAGCACGACGAACTTGCGTGAGGCTTTGCTACATAACCGCTATAATCGCCGCCTTTTCATCGGGCTATACGATTTCTGACATGAGCCAATCCAGCGACCTGATTCAATCGGCACAACGCACCATCCAACTCGAAGTGGAAGCCGTACAAGGCTTGTTGCCCCATATCGACGCCGATTTCGTACGCGCTTGCGAGATGATTCTGGCCAGTAAAGGCCGTGTAGTCGTGGTCGGCATGGGCAAGTCCGGGCACATTGGCAACAAGATTGCCGCCACCCTTGCCAGCACCGGCACCCCGGCCTTTTTTGTCCATCCGGCCGAAGCCAGTCATGGCGACATGGGCATGATCACTCGCGACGATGTGATTCTGGCCCTGTCGAACTCCGGCTCGACCAATGAAATCGTAACCCTGCTGCCACTGATCAAACGTCTGGGCATCCAGCTGATCAGCGTCACCGGCAACCCGCAGTCGCCGCTGGCCAAGGCTGCCGAGGTCAATCTCAACGTTCATGTCGAGCATGAAGCTTGCCCGCTGAACCTGGCGCCGACCTCTTCGACTACTGCGGCGCTGGTCATGGGTGACGCGCTGGCCGTGGCACTGCTGGAGGCACGCGGCTTCACCGCCGAAGACTTCGCCTTTTCACACCCCGGTGGCGCCCTCGGACGCCGCCTGCTGCTGAAAGTGGAAAACGTCATGCACGCCGGACAGGAGTTGCCGCAAGTCCAACGCGGTACGCTGCTCAAGGACGCACTGATGGAAATGACCCGTAAAGGTCTGGGCATGACCGTCATCCTTGAAACCGACGGTAAACTGGCCGGGATCTTCACCGACGGCGACTTGCGCCGTACGCTGGACCGCAGCATCGACATTCGCAGCGCCACCATCGACCAGGTAATGACAGCACACGGCAAGACTGCACGGCCTGAGATGTTGGCCGCCGAAGCCCTGAAAATCATGGAAGATCACCGAATCAATGCACTGGTCGTCGTAGACGAGGAAGATCGCCCGGTAGGCGCCTTCAACCTCTCCGACCTGCTGCGCGCAGGAGTCATGTAATGAGCAACGATCTGCTGCAACGCGGCAAAGCGATCAAACTGGCGGTTTTCGATGTCGACGGTGTCCTCACCGACGGGCGCCTGTACTTCCTTGAGGACGGCAGCGAATTCAAGACCTTCAACACCCTCGATGGCCAAGGCATCAAAATGCTGATGAACGCCGGCGTGCAGACCGCTATCATCAGCGGTCGCAAAACCCCGGTAGTCGAGCGTCGCGCGAAAAACCTGGGGATTCCCCACCTGTTTCAGGGCCGTGAAGACAAACTGGTCGTCCTCGACGGCCTGCTTGCGCAACTGGGCCTAAGCTATGAAGAGGTCGCCTATCTCGGTGACGACCTGCCTGACCTGCCGGTGATCCGCCGGGTAGGCTTGGGCATGGCCGTGGCCAACGCTGCCGATTTCGTCCGCGAACACGCCCATGGCGTTACCCGCGCCCGTGGTGGCGAAGGTGCCGCCCGCGAATTCTGCGAATTGATCCTGCGCGCCCAGGGCCGCCTCGATGCGGCCAACGCCGCGTACCTGTGAGCCAAACCATGTTCAGCAAAAAATTTCGTAACTTCCTGCTGTTCGGCTGCATCGCTGCGATTTTCGCAGCGGTCGGCTATTGGAATATCAGCCCGGAACGCTTTCTCGACAAACCACCGGTCACCTCGGTTGAAACGCCTATCGACTGGTATGCAACCAACACGCATACCCTGCAATACCTGCCGGATGGCAAGGTGCAGTATGAAATGACGTCAGAAAAAGCCGAGCACGTGAAGGCAACCGACGTCACGCTCGTGACCAAACCCGACCTGAACATGTATCGCGGAACAGAATTTCCGTGGCACGTGACCAGTGAGCGCGGTGAAGTGAACTCAGGCGGCACCGAAGTCGAACTGATCGACTCGGTGCGCGTTGCGCGCACCGATGAAAAGAAGCGTGACATTCTGATCACGTCCACTCGCATGACCGTGTTCCCGCAGCAGGAATATGCGCAGACCGAGCAACCCGTTAGAATCGACGGCGCTGGCGGCGTATCGACTGGCGTTGGAATGAAAGCGTACCTGAAGGAAAGCAGGATACACCTGCTATCGAACGTAAGAGGACAGTATGAGGCTCGTTAAAACCCTCCCTATTTTGCTCAGTCTGGGCGCAGCACTGGGAAGCGTGAGCGCCTGGGCTCTGCCGAACGATCAGCAGCAACCTATCCGCATTCAGGCCGACGACGCCCAACTGGACGACAAGAACGGCATCGCCACCTATAAAGGTGATGTGATCATCACCCAGGGCTCGATGAAGGTCACCGGCAATACCGTGACCATCACTCGTACCCCTGCCGGCGATATCGACGTGGTGACTTCGGTGGGCAACCTTGCCTACTTCGAACAACTGCAGACCGCTGGCGACACCAAGCCGGTTCAGGGCTGGGGCGTGACGATCCAGTACCACGCCGCGCAAAACCGCGTCGTACTGATCGACAAGGCCAAGGTGGTCGACAAGGACAACAACACGACTCAGGGCGAGAAAATCGTCTATGACACCGTGAAGAAACTGGCCAGCGCCGGTCGCGCTACCGGCAGCAAGGTCACCGAGGCGCGTCCACGCATCGACATGGTGATCCAGCCGAAGAAGAAAACCGACGAGAAAACCCAGTAATGGCAACTCTGAAAGCTCAGCACCTGGCCAAGGCCTATAAAAGCCGCCAGGTCGTGCGTGACGTCAGCCTGTCGATCGACAGCGGCCAGATCGTCGGCCTGCTCGGCCCGAACGGCGCTGGCAAGACCACGTGCTTCTACATGATCGTCGGCCTGGTACAGGCCGATCAGGGTCGCGTGCTGATCGACGATCTGGACGTCAGCCATCAGCCAATGCACGGTCGCGCCAAGGCCGGTATCGGCTATCTGCCGCAAGAAGCGTCGATCTTCCGCAAACTGTCGGTGGCCGATAACATCATGGCCATCCTCGAGACCCGTCAGGAACTCGACAAGGCCGGCCGTCGCAAGGAGCTGGAAAGCCTGCTGCAGGAATTCCACATCAGCCACATCCGCGACAACCTCGGCATGAGCCTGTCCGGTGGTGAACGCCGCCGGGTGGAAATCGCTCGCGCACTGGCGACCGCACCGAAATTCATCCTGCTCGACGAACCGTTCGCCGGTGTCGACCCGATTTCGGTCGGCGACATCAAGCAGATCATCCACCACCTCAAGGCCAAGGGCATCGGTGTATTGATCACCGACCACAACGTCCGTGAGACGCTGGACATCTGCGAAACCGCTTACATCGTCAACGATGGTCAACTGATCGCCGAAGGCGACGCAGAAACCATCCTGGCCAACGATCTGGTCAAGGAAGTGTATCTGGGCCACGAGTTCCGCCTGTAAGCGCAACAGTGCCCGGTGCGCCGCCGGGGCGCTGTATCGATTCAAGCAGGATTAATACGCTTTAATTGTTACAGCGCTCTAGGCAAACACTTCAGTTTCAGGCATATAATTTGCTTAAGTTTGGCGCTTCGGCGCCCTGTAGTGGATGGCGCATAGCGCCGGCGAATAAGGTGTTAAGCCCCTGCCATGAAACCATCGCTAGTCTTGAGAATGGGCCAGCAGCTGACGATGACACCGCAGCTGCAACAGGCCATCCGCCTGCTCCAATTGTCGACCCTGGATCTGCAACAGGAAATCCAGGAGGCTCTGGAATCCAATCCGATGCTCGAACGCCAGGAAGAAGGCGACGACTTCGACAATTCCGACCCCATGGCCGACAACGCCGAACAGAAGCCCAACACCGAGATCCAGGAACCCTCGTATCAGGAAACCGCGCCGACGGTGGACAACCTGGAGGAAGGTGACTGGAGCGAGCGTATCCCCAACGAACTGCCGGTCGATACCGCCTGGGAAGACGTCTATCAGACCAGCGCCAGCAGCCTGCCCAGCAGCGATGACGACGAATGTGACTTCACCACCCGCACGTCCGCCGGCGAGAGCCTGCAAAGCCACCTGTTGTGGCAACTGAACCTGGCACCGATGTCCGACACCGATCGCCTGATCGCCGTCACCCTGATCGATTGCATCAACAATCAGGGCTACCTGGACGAAACCCTCGAAGAAATCCTTGAGGCGTTCGATCCGGAACTCGACATCGAACTCGATGAAATCGAAGCCGTCCTGCACCGCATTCAGCAATTCGAACCCGCTGGTATCGGCGCGCGCAACCTTAGTGAATGCCTGCTGCTGCAATTGCGTCAGCTACCCGCCAAGACGCCTTGGCTGGCTGAAGCGAAACGTTTGGTCAGCGATTACATCGACCTGCTCGGCAGCCGCGATTACAGCCAGTTGATGCGCCGCATGAAGCTCAAGGAAGACGAGCTGCGCCAGGTCATCGAACTGGTGCAAAGCCTCAATCCGCGCCCTGGCTCGCAAATCGAATCCACCGAAGCCGAATACGTTGTCCCTGACGTCATCGTGCGCAAGGACAACGAGCGCTGGCTGGTCGAGCTGAATCAGGAATCGGTGCCGCGTCTGCGCGTCAACGCCCAGTACGCCGGTTTCGTCCGCCGTGCCGACACCAGCGCCGACAACACCTTCATGCGCAATCAGTTGCAGGAAGCCCGCTGGTTCATCAAGAGCCTGCAGAGCCGCAACGAAACCCTGATGAAAGTAGCCACCCAGATCGTCGAGCATCAGCGCGGTTTTCTGGAGTACGGCGACGAGGCCATGAAGCCGTTGGTTCTGCATGACATCGCTGAAGCGGTCGGCATGCACGAATCGACCATTTCCCGGGTGACAACGCAGAAATTCATGCATACCCCGCGCGGTATTTATGAACTGAAATACTTTTTCTCCAGCCACGTCAGCACCTCCGAAGGCGGCGAATGCTCGTCCACGGCGATCCGCGCGATCATCAAAAAACTGGTTGCCGCGGAAAATCAGAAAAAGCCGTTGAGTGACAGCAAGATCGCTGGTTTACTGGAGGCACAAGGCATTCAGGTGGCTCGCCGCACCGTCGCCAAGTACCGCGAATCCCTCGGGATCGCGCCTTCGAGCGAACGCAAGCGGTTGATGTAAGCCACGTTACAGCGTTCCAGTGGCAGGCTATCCAGCCTGCCGCTTTATGCACTGGCAACGAAGGAGAAGCTGTATGCAAGTCAACATCAGTGGACACCAACTGGAAGTGACCCAACCTCTGCGTTCCTACATCGAGGAAAAACTCCAACGACTGGAGCGCCATTTCGACAAGATCACCAACGTGCAAGTCACGATGTGCGTCGAAAAGCTGAAGCAGAAAATCGAAGCCACCTTGCATATACCCGGCAGCGAAGTGGTCGCCAACGCGGAACATACCGATATGTACGCGGCGATCGACGCCTTGACCGACAAGCTGGATAAACAACTCAAAAAGCATAAGGAAAAGACCCAGAGCCTGCTCCAGGGCGCTACCGGTCGATAACCCCCCACCCCATGATCCGACTTGAAAGTATCCTGACCCCCGGCCGTTCCCTCGTGAACGTGCCGGGCGGCAGTAAAAAGAAAGCCCTCGAACAAATTGCCAACCTGATTGCCCGCGAAGTGGCGGATCTGGAGATGCAAGATGTCTTCGAGGCGTTGATTGCCCGTGAAAAACTCGGTTCCACCGGTTTTGGCAACGGCATCGCCATTCCTCACTGCCGCCTCAAGGGTTGCACAGCACCGATCAGTGCGCTGATGCATCTTGATGCTCCGATTGATTTCGACGCCATTGACGGCGCACCGGTTGACCTGCTGTTTGTTTTGCTGGTCCCGGAGGCTGCCACCGATGCGCACCTGGAGCTGCTGCGCCAGATCGCCAGCATGCTCGATCGCAAGGAAGTGCGTGAAAAACTGCGCAGCGCTCCAAGCAATGAAGCGTTGTATCAGGTTGTCCTGGACGAGCAGAACGGGCACTAATCATGCGCTTGATCATCGTCAGTGGCCGTTCCGGCTCGGGTAAAAGTACGGCTCTGGATGTCCTTGAGGACAACGGCTATTACTGCATCGACAACCTGCCCGCAGGCTTGCTGCCGGAACTGGCCGAACGCGCGCTGATTCACACGGAACTGGCGCAGCCGCTGGTAGCCGTGTCCATCGATGCGCGCAACCTGCCGAGCCACCTGACACGCTTTCCCGAACTGCTTGAAGATGTCCGGGCCAAACACATCCAGTGCGACGTCCTGTATCTGGATGCCGACGAGGAAACCCTGCTCAAGCGTTTTTCTGAAACCCGCCGTCGCCATCCCCTGAGCAACGCCAATCGCTCGCTGGCCGAGGCGATCCAGGATGAAACCGCCCTGCTCGGCCCGATCGCCGACCTCGCGGACCTGAAAATCAACACCACCAATCTGAACCTGTACCAGTTGCGCGACTCAATCAAGCTGCGTCTGCTGAACCAGCCGGAGCCGGGGACCGCATTTCTGGTCGAGTCCTTCGGCTTCAAGCGCGGCATGCCGGTGGATGCGGATCTGGTGTTCGATGTGCGCTGCCTGCCTAATCCTTACTGGAAGCCGGAACTGCGTGCGCAATCGGGTCTCGATGCGCCGGTGGCCGAATACCTGGCGGCACAGCCGGAGGTCGAAGAAATGTTTCAGGACATCTTCACCTACCTGCACAAGTGGCTGCCGCGCTTCGCCGCGAGCAACCGCGCCTACGTCACCATTGCCATTGGCTGCACCGGCGGGCATCACCGCTCCGTCTACCTGACCGAACGCCTGGGTCAGGCCCTGCAGAAAACCCTGAAGAACGTCCAGGTTCGCCACCGCGACCTCACTTAAAGGATTCACACCGCGATGCCTGCTCTGGAAATCGAAATCATCAACAAGCTGGGCCTGCATGCCCGCGCATCGGCCAAGTTTGTTGGCGTGGCCGGGCAGTTTCCGGATTGCTCGATCAGAGTGGGCCGTACGCCAGAGACCACAGTCGATGGCAAAAGCATCATGGCGATGATGATGCTGGCTGCAGGCAAGGGCACCAAGATCTATTTGAGTACTGAAGGGCATCAGGAACAGGAAGCGCTGGATGCGCTGGTGGCGTTGATCAACAACTACTTCGACGAAGGTGGCTGACAGCCAAAATCAAAAAGTCGCAGCCCATGTCGCACCAATCCCTTCGTAGGAGCTGCCACAGGCTGCGATCTTTTGATCTTCAACCCAACGCGGTATCCATCACCATCATCAGACAAAACCCGATCAACAGGCCAAGACTGGCCAGTTTGTCATGACCATTGCGTCGCGACTCGGGAATCACTTCATGGGTCACCACCAGCAACATCGCCCCCGCCGCCAGAGCTAGTCCTAATGGCAACAACACCTGCGCCAGACTGACCAGCCACGCACATAACAACGCAAACACCGGTTCGACCAGACCTGACGCCGCACCGATCAGGAAGGCCCTGACCCGCGACATCCCCGCCCCGGCCAACACCAACGCGATCACCAGACCTTCCGGGACATCCTGCAAAGCGATACCCATGGCCAGGCTGTCCGCATCCGGCATGCCGCCGCCAGCAGAAACCCCGACGGCCATGCCTTCAGGGATGTTATGGGCAATGATGGCGAACACGAACAGCCAGATCCGTGGTGGAATCACCGGATGCTCGACGGTGCCGACGAGCATTTCCGGGGACGCGCCGGAAACCTTCCGATCGACCAGATACAGCCCGAACGCACCCAGCATGATGCCGAAGCAGATCAGGCCGCTGGCACCCCACGGTGTCAGTCCGAGGCTTTCGGCGGCAGCAATGCCCGGCACGATCAGCGAAAACGCCGTCGCCGCCAGCATTACCCCGGCGCCAAAACCCAGCAGCGTATCGCTGAGTGCCTGGGGCATGCGCCGGATTACCAGCACCGGCACAGCCCCGAGCGCCGTGCCGAGGGCGCAGATCGCGCCACCCTGCAACGCGCGCAACAGCCTCGGCTCGAGATTCAGCCATTCCAGTCCGTGGGCGACCAGCAAAGTCATGCCCGCCAACAGCAACAGCGATCCCACTGCGTAACGAAACATACGCCCACTTCCGATCGCCAGCGTTTCAGTGCCCATAGTCAGCCTTGGATTGTTTTTATAGAAGACTTAAACCAGCGCAGCCTGATAACGCGCAGCGACTTCAGGCCAATTGATCACGTTGTAAAAGGCGTTGATGTATTCCGGCCGACGGTTCTGGTAGCGCAGGTAGTAGGCGTGCTCCCAGACATCGAGGCCGAGAATCGGCGTGTTGCCGTTCATCAAGGGGCTGTCCTGGTTGCCGCTGCTTTCCACCAGCAGGTTTTTCTCCGGGGTCACGCTCAGCCAGGCCCAGCCACTGCCGAAACGGGTCAGTGCGGCTTTGGTGAAGGCTTCCTTGAAGCTGTCGAGACCGCCCAATTGCTCATCGATGGCTTTGGCCAGCGCGCCGTCCGGTTTGCCGCCGCCGCTTGGCACCATCACTTCCCAGAACAGCGAGTGATTGGCGTGACCGCCACCCTGATTGATCACTGCCGCACGGAGTTTTTCCGGTAGATCCTTGACGCTGGCGACCAGTTTTTCTACCGGCCATTCGGCGTATTCAGTGCCTTCTACGGCGGCGTTGAGGTTGTTGATGTAGGTCTGGTGATGCTTGGTGTAGTGGATCTCCATAGTCTGCGCATCGATGTGCGGTTCGAGCGCGTCGTAGGCGTAAGGCAAGGCAGGCAAGGTAAAAGCCATTTCAATGGACTCCATGGTGATGAGGGGCAGGCGCGCGGCGCGCATTGCCGGTATCCGGATGCAGCAGGCGTTGGGTGCGCGGGTATTCACCGTGCTCGCTGATGAAATTCAACAGCTCGACGTAAGTCTTGCTGCTCTGGCGCAGCGCCGCTTCACGCAAGGCCAGGCGCTGACGTTCGTCCTGCATGGTCTGCAACAAGCGTTGATGAATGGCGCAGAGGTATTCGGCGCTCTCCTCTGGCTGATTCAGGCGCAAGTGCAGATCGGCCAGGTTGTGGTGGGAGATGACGCAAGCCGCCACCGCTTCGTCGGCATCCGCCCAGCGTTCGAACAACACTTGCGCCAGGGCCAGGGCTTGCAGGTAAGCCTCACGGGCGTCGATCAGTTCGCCGAGCATGAAGCAGCGATTGGCCCGTTCGATCGTGCGTTTCCAGTGCTCCATGGTGAGCCTCCAAAGCGGTTGCGGGGTTTACACGCCGCCGGCGGTGAGTTTCTCGGGGTTGAGCAACTCTTCCAGTTGGCTGCGCGACAGGTCGGTGTGTTCCAGGGCGACGTCGATCACCGCACGGCCTTCCTTGTAGGCCTGCTTGGCGATTTCGGCGGCTTTCTGGTAACCGATGATCGGGTTGAGCGCGGTCACCAGAATCGGGTTGCGCGACAACGCTTCTTTAAGGCGCGACTCGTTCACCTTGAAACTGGCGATGGCTTTGTCGCCGAGCAAGCGGCTGGAATTGGCCAGCAGCTCGATGCTGCTCAGCAGGTTCTGCGCGATGATCGGCAGCATCACGTTCAGTTCGAAATTGCCCGACTGACCAGCAATGGTGATCACCGAATCGTTGCCGATCACTTGTGCGGCGACCATGGCGGTGGCTTCCGGGATCACCGGATTGACTTTGCCCGGCATGATCGACGAGCCCGGTTGCAGGGCTTCGAGTTCGATTTCACCGAGGCCGGCAAGCGGGCCGGAGTTCATCCAGCGCAGGTCGTTGGCGATTTTCATCAGCGACACCGCAGTGGCCTTGAGCTGGCCGGAGACGGCGACGGCGGTGTCCTGCGAGCCGATCAGCGCGAACAGATCCTTGCCCGGAGTAAATTCCACGTCGGTCAATTGACTCAACTGGCGGCTGAAACGCGCGGCGAACTCAGGATGCGCGTTGATCCCGGTGCCGACCGCCGTGCCACCCTGCGCTAGGGATTGCAGGCTTGGCAGCAAATCCTGCAGATGACTGATGTTGGCCTTGAGCTGCTGCGCCCAACCGTTCAGTACCTGGCTCATGCGCACCGGCATTGCGTCCATCAAATGCGTGCGGCCGGTTTTGACGTGGCGATGTACGTGCGTGGCTTTGTGCTCGATCACTTGCACCAGGTGCAGCAGCGCCGGCAGCAGTTGTTCGTGCAGGGCCAGCGCAGCGCTGACGTGGATGGTGGTCGGGATGATGTCGTTGCTGCTCTGGCCGCAGTTGACGTGATCGTTGGCGTTGACCGGCTCGCCGAGCAGACGGCTGGCCAGGGTGGCGATCACTTCGTTGGCGTTCATGTTGGAACTGGTGCCGGAACCGGTCTGGAAGATGTCCACCGGGAAATGCTGCATGAAGTCGCCTTCGAGCAGGCCTTGCGCGGCGTCGCTGATGGCTTTGCCTTGGGCGGCGCTGATCTGGTTGAGTTCAACGTTGGCGCGGGCGGCGGCGGCTTTGGCGAGGATCAGCGCGCGGATGAATTGCGTCGGCATCGGTTTGCCGCTAATCGGGAAGTTATCCACCGCGCGCTGGGTTTGCGCGCCGTAGAGAGCGTCCACCGGCACCTGCAGTTCGCCCATGCTGTCGCGCTCAATACGTGTCTTGGTCATCTGAAAATCCTTGCACCAGTTCAATAAGGGGAATCGAGGGCAGCAATTCGCAGGTGGCGAGTTGCCAGGTGTAGCGTTGCCAGCGCTGGAGCCGGCAGTTGCACAGGGACAGGCGCTCCATTTCACGCAGTGGACGCCAGGCTTGATCGAGACAGAAGCTGCGCCAATGCCACGGCAAGGCGATGTCGGTGGCCGTGTCGAGCAGCAGACGGAAGGAGGTTTCAGCGATGGTCCAGGGAGAAGTCGCCGTACAACAGGCCAGATACCGGCCCTCGGCCAGATAGTGTTCGATCAGGCGCGGTTCGTCGGGATCCATCGCGCAACGGATCTGGCGACTCATCCAGCGCCAGCTTTCGAGGTACGGCTGCTCGTGCAAGGCAGAACTCATGATCCGGGGCTCATCCGATAATGAGATTTATTATTAGATGATAATGAGAACCAAAACAAGGGCGCCGAACCATGCAGATTTCATTGTGGGAGCGCGCCTGCTCGCGAAGGTGTCGTGCCGGTCACCACTGCGGTCGGTCGTGAAATCGCTTTCGCGAGCAGGCTCGCTCCCACATTGGTTTTGTATGGAGCCAATAAAAAAGGCGCGCCACCCGATGAGGTGGCGCGCCTTTTGTGTGACGGCCGGGGTTTAGCTGCCCGCGACAGTCATCCGTTCGATCAACACCGAACCGGTGCGAATGTTGCTGCGCAGCTCCAGATCATTACCGACCGCGACGATTTGCTTGAACATATCGCGCATATTGCCGGCGATGGTCACTTCCTGCACGGCGAACTGAATTTCACCGTTTTCGACCCAGAAACCCGCCGCTCCGCGTGAATAGTCGCCGGTGACCATGTTCAAGCCATGGCCCATCAATTCGGTGACCAGCAAGCCACGGCCCATGCGCTTCAACAGTGCAGCCTGGTCTTCATCGCCATGGGTGACGAACAGGTTGTGTACGCCGCCTGCGTTGGCCGTGCTCGGCATACCCAGTTTACGTCCGGAGTACGTGCCGAGGATATACGACACCAACTCGCCCTTTTCGACGAACGGTTTAGCATATGTCGCCAGACCATCACCGTCGTAGGAAGCACTGCCCATCGCGCGCATCAGGTGCGGACGCTCATCGATGGTCAGCCATTCCGGGAACAGCTTCTGCCCCAGGGTGCCTTCAAGGAAGGACGACTTGCGATACAGGCTGCCGCCGGACACTGCCGAGAGGAAACTGCCAAACAGACCACCCGCCAGTTCTGCGGAAAACAGCACCGGCACTTCGCAAGTCGGCACCGGACGCGCGCCCAGACGGCTCGCCGCCCGTTGCGCAGCACGCTGGCCGATGCTTACCGGATCCGCGAGCAAAGTGCCCTGACGGTTTACGTCATACCAGTAATCGCGCTGCATCTGGCCATCGGCCTCGGCAATCATCACGCAACTCAGGCTGTGCCGCGTCGATGCGTAGCCACCAATGAAACCGTGGCTGTTGCCGTACACGCGGCAGCCCTGATGAGTGCTGAGGGTGGTGCCGTCGGCATTCTTGATCCGCGCATCGGCGTCGAATGCTGCCGCTTCACAGAGCAAGGCCTTCTCAATGGCCTGCTCCGGGGTGATGTCCCACTCGTGGAACAGGTCGAAATCGTGCTGTTCCTTGGCCATCAACGCCGCATCGGCCAGGCCCGAGGCCTCGTCTTCGGAAGTGTGTTTAGCAATGGCCAGTGCCGCCGCGACGGTCTCGCGAATCGCATCCGGACCGGTCGCCGACGTGCTGGCCGAGCCTTTGCGCTGGCCCACATACAGGGTGATGCCAAAGCCCTGATCGCGGTTGAACTCGACCGTTTCGACCTCTCGTTGGCGCACCGACGTCGACAATCCCTGCTCCAGCGACACCGCGACTTCGCAGGCACTGGCGCCCTGACGCTTGGCTTCGGCGATGATCTGCTCGACTTGTTCCTGCAGTGCCGGCAATGCCTGCGGGCCGACGCTTTGAACTGCACTCATGCTCATCTCCACTCAAATTCTGCTTTCGGCTGGGGTCATCGAGCGACCGGGCCGGACAAGCGGCCCCCGACTGGTTATCATGGCGGCGTTTCTTTGCGGACTGCCACCATGGTTGATTCTTACGACGACTCCCTCGATACGGGAGAAAAAAGCAAATCTCAGGTCAAACGCGAGCTGCATGCTCTGGTTGACCTCGGCGAGCGCCTGACAACACTCAAGCCAGACTTGATCGCAAAACTGCCGCTGACCGACGCTATGCGCCGGGCGTTGGCCGATGCGCCCAAGCACACCGCGAACATCGCGCGTAAACGGCACTTGCAGTTCATCGGCAAACTGATGCGCGATCAGGACACTGACGCGATTCTCACGCTGCTCGATCAACTCGATGCCTCGACTCGTCAGTACAACGAGCGTTTCCACAATCTCGAACGCTGGCGTGATCGCCTGATCGCAGGCGACGATGCCGTGCTGGAAAAATTCGTCGTCGAGTACCCGGACGCCGATCGCCAGCAACTGCGTTCCCTGATCCGTCAGGCTCAGCACGAGGTTGCGCAAAACAAACCTCCTGCTTCCAGCCGCAAGATCTTCAAGTACATCCGTGAGCTGGACGAGACTCAACGCGGTCTGCGTTGATATTCGCCATCGGGTGGTCGCCCTGCGCGCCACCCGAAGCTCCACCTATTCTTATGCGCCCGTGCCACCCACGGTGATCGCATCGATTTTCAGCGTCGGCTGGCCCACGCCTACCGGCACCGATTGCCCATCCTTGCCGCACGTGCCCACACCGCTGTCCAGCGCCAGATCGTTACCGACCATCGACACCCGGCTCATCGCCTCGGGGCCGTTGCCGATCAACGTCGCGCCTTTGACCGGCGCAGTGATCTTGCCGTCTTCGATCAGATACGCCTCGCTGGTGGAGAACACGAACTTGCCGCTGGTGATATCGACCTGACCGCCGCCGAGGTTGGCGCAGTAGATGCCCTTCTTCACCGACGCGATGATTTCTGCCGGATCGCTTTCGCCACCGAGCATGTAAGTGTTGGTCATGCGTGGCATCGGCAGATGCGCGTAGGATTCACGACGACCGTTACCGGTGCGGGCCACGCCCATCAGACGCGCATTGAGCTTGTCCTGCATGTAGCCCTTGAGTACGCCGTTTTCGATCAGCGTGGTGCACTCGGTCGGGGTGCCCTCGTCGTCGACGCTCAGCGAACCGCGACGGCCGCTCAAGGTGCCGTCATCGACGATAGTGCAAAGTTTCGAGGCAACCATTTCGCCCATGCGGCCGCTGTAGGCCGAACTGCCCTTGCGGTTGAAGTCGCCTTCGAGACCGTGGCCGACGGCTTCGTGCAACAGCACACCGGACCAGCCCGAACCCAACACCACCGGCAACGTACCGGCCGGCGCAGGAATCGCTTCCAGATTTACCAGCGCCTGACGCAGCGCTTCACGGGCATAGCCCATGGCGCGGTCTTCGGCGAGGAAATAACGGTAGTCGGTACGCCCGCCGCCGCCATGCCCGCCACGCTCGCGACGGCCATTCTGTTCGACGATCACACTGACGTTGAAACGCACCAGTGGACGCACATCGGCGGCCAGACCGCCGTCGGTGGACGCCACCAGAATCCGCTCCCACACACCCGCCATGCTGACGCTGACCTGCTGGATACGCGGGTCAAGTGCGCGGGTGGCGACATCGATGCGCTTGAGCAGCTCGACTTTCTCGGCGCGGCTCAACACTTCCAGCGGGTTATCCGGCGCGTATAACTGTGCAACGTCTTGAGTGGTAAACGCCTGGACTGTGCCGTTCTGCCCGGCCCGGGAGATCGAACGCGCGGCACGGGCCGCTGCGCCGAGGGCTTCGAGGGTGATCGCGTTGCTGTAGGCAAAACCGGTTTTCTCACCGGACTGCGCGCGGACGCCGACACCCTGATCAAGGTTGAAGCTGCCTTCCTTGACGATGCCGTCTTCCAGCGCCCAGGATTCGGAAATCTGGCCCTGGAAATACAGGTCGGCGGCGTCGATGCCGGGGCCGGCCAGGTCGCCGAGCACGCCTTGCAGGCTCTCGATCGTCACGCCGCCGGGCGCCAACAGGTGATCACTGACTGAGGACAACAACTCGCTCATAGGTTTACGCCTTAAATTCGTGTTCTGAGGCAGGCCGCTGTGCGCCCTGCGAGAAAAACCGCCGATGACGCGTCACCGGCATTCGCGCCCTGATGGACGCTTGTTCATTGCTATCGCGCTCGGCCAACAACACCGCTTCGCCTTGATCCTGACTCGCCAGCACACGGCCCCACGGGTCGATGATTGCCGCATGGCCGAACGTTTCTCGCGGTCCCGGATGGGTTCCGCCTTGTGCTGCGGCAAGCACATAACACTGTGTCTCGATGGCGCGTGCGCGAATCAGCACATCCCAATGCGCTGCGCCGGTCACCGCAGTAAAGGCTGACGGTGCGGTAATCAACTCGGCACCGGCGGCACGTAATTCGCTGTACAGCTCGGGAAAGCGCAAGTCGTAACACACGGTCAGACCGACTCGCCCCACGGGCGTATCGGCAACGACAACGCCACTGCCATAAGCATAGTCATCGGATTCGCGATAACGGCCGCGATTGTCCGCCACATCCACATCGAACAGATGCAACTTGTCATAGCGGGCAACGATTTCGCCCTGATCATCGAGCAGCAGCGAGCAGGCCTTGGCCTTGGCCGTCGGTTGATCCAGCGGCGGCAACGGCAAAGTACCGGCCACTATCCATAACTTGAGGTCGCGGGCGGTCTGTTTCAACCACGGCAGGATCGGCCCTTCACCCATTGCTTCGGCACGGCCGATGTCAGCGATATCGCGACGGCCCATAGCGGCGAAGTTTTCCGGCAGCACCGCCAGCATCGCGCCGCCGGCAGCAGCCTGTTCGAGCAGGCGCCGGGCCTGGGCCAGATTGGCCAGCACGTCGCTCTGGCTGACCATTTGAATCACCGCTAAAGACATGGCGAACTCCGCAAGAGATATGCGGCCATGCTACTCCATCGGTTCAGTGGCTGGCTGTTCAAAAAGGCTTGTCGAAGGTGATTTTCGGCTCTTTCCATGGGCCTTTGACGGTGTATTTCACACTGGCAAAGCGCGCCACGCGGTCACCGATCAGCTTGTCGATCAGGAACAACGCGCCGCCGACCGCCGGTGCGCCGACGATCAGCGCCGCAATCGGCAGGTTGTTGGTCACCGGCAAGGTCACCAGCAACTTGGCGTCCACCTGATCACCGACCAGATCCAGCGTACCGTCCAGCTCAATGTTGCTCGAAGGACCGGTCAGGCGAATCGGTTCGCGGGTGACATACACACCGTTATTTGCCACCAACAGGCCTTTGACCCGGTCGTAGCTCAAGCCTTTGCCGAACAGATCGGAGAAGTCCAGACGCAGACGCCGGCCGATGGAGTTGAAGTTAAGCAGGCCAAACACTCGCAACGCCTGCGCGCCGCCCTCCACTTCAACGAACTGACCTTTGTTCAACGACGCATCAAGGGTGCCGGAGAAGCGCTTGGTCGCCAGCCAGGCCGGCGAGCCCGGCCAACGGCCATCGACGTCCATATGAAATTCTTCGCTGGTCACGCTCGGCGCAAAGCCCCACCCCTTGAGGACATCGGCGAGATTCTTGCCGCCAATCCGGCCCTTGAACCAGCTATTGGTCGCCCCCGGCGCACCTTCCCAGCCGCCGTTGCCCTGCAACAGGATGCCTTTGAGGCCCATGTCGAGGTTGTTCAGGGCGATGCCTTTCGCGGTCGGTCGCACTTTGAGCGACCATCCGCCGACCAGATCCGGTCCGAGAAACAGTTGATTGATGGTGATGTCCAGCGCCGGAATCTTCGTCGGATCGACCGACGCCAACGGGTCTGGCGAATTTTCGTCAGCCTGTACCGTCGGGTCTGGTGCTGGCAGTTTCACGTATTGCAGATTGACCGCAATCGGCACGCCCTTGGCGTCCGGCAGGCTCGCCGAGCCCTTGGCCTGCTGGCTGTCGAGAGCCAGATTCCATGCGCCCGGTTTGCGATTGACCTGCACTGATGCCTGATCCAGCGTGGTCCCGAGTGCCGTGAGCTTGCCGACTTTGAAATCAGCACTGTTGAGCAATTGCTTGGCGCTGCCGCCCGGATCCTGCCCGGCGTATTTGTTCACCAGATCCTGCCACGGCGCGACGTCCAGTTCCGAGAGCACCCCGCGAACCCGCAAGCCTTTGGCGCCCGGCAGCACCGCTTCGCCGGCACCGAGGAACAATTCGCCACGGCCCTCGGCAAAATTGCTCGGCGGTGCGGCGAAGGTGAAATTGGCCAGTTGGTCGTAGTTGACCCAATAACGCCGCTCCTGCCCCTGCAAAGTCATGCGAAACACGGTATCGCGTCCGACATCTGCCGCCATACCGAACGGTGCCGGCAGATCCACCGCCACACCCTTCATGCTGGAAATGACCATCAACTGGCTGTCGGCGCCGTCCAGATTCAATTGCAACTGATAAGGAATGGTCCCGGAAACCGGCAATGGTTGCGTCACGCCTAGCCAGTCGGTGAGTTTCTTCACTTCGACCTGGCCGGATGCGGCAACCCGGGTCTTGAGCTTGCCGGGGCTGCCATCAGCGAAGATCTGCGCGGTCACCGGTTTGTCGAACGCCCGCGCGGCGATGTTCTGCCCGCTGAGTCCTTTGGCGCTGTCAAAGCGGAAATCACCCTTGAGTTGGGTCAGCTCAAGCTTAGGCTCGGCGAGTTTCAGGCGCGCATTGGCGGTTTTGAAGTCGACCAGAATCTTCGGCAGGTCGCCGCCCTTGTCCAGCGGGATGTCCAGTTTGAGCTTGCCTTGCAGATCACCCGCCCCTTCCCATCCGGCAAAGGTCTCACCGGTGCCGATCGGCGCTTCCTGAAGAATCTTCAAGCCATCCCCCAACCCACCGGCAAAGGCGCCATCGAGGAACATATGCGTATGTTGTCCGGCCGGCACATGGGGAATATTGACGAAGACATCGCTGACTTGAGTGTCGAGCAACTGGCCCTTGTCGGCCACGATCCGCACACCACTGTCTTCGATGAACACGTCGCCACTGACCTTGCTCACGTGCGGCCAGCCCGGCTGGAACGCCAGTTCAGCGTCGTGCACTTTGAAGAACAGACTGATGCTGCGATCGGCCTCCCCGGCATTTTTGCTCAGCGAGCCCTGATACTGGAAGAAGCCCTGATCGACTGCACCTTTGAGGATGGCCGTACGCAGCCACTCGTCGAGCGCCGGGCTCAAGACTTCGGGCAGGTATTTAGCCGTATAGCGACCATCGCCCTCGACCAGACCGACCCGCAGGTCCATGTAATCTTCCTGGCTATGGTCGAAATGCAGGCGTATCAGGAAATCACCGGCAATCTTGCCTTCCTCGCCAAGCACCTTCAGGTACGGAGCGATCAGGGTGAAGCCGTCTTTGTCGAGCTTCCAGGTCAGGCGTGCGTTGGCCTGAATGTACTGCCATGGCTTGGCGAAAATCGGGTCGAGGTGCAGGACAAAATCCTTGCTGTCCATGCGCAACTCGCCACCGTCGAGGTTACCGCTGAGGCTACCACTGACGTTTCGTGCTGCCGGAGCGCCGTGATAGGCATCGAAACCAACATTGTCCAGATTGGTGGCGAAACTGAATTTGTTGCCATCGGTGGCATTGGGGCGAAAATCCAGCAGCACATTGCGCAGTCCACCGGTGACTTTCAGATGATCAACGGCCGTGGCCAAACCTTGCGGCAACGGCCCCAACGCATTGAGCAACGGGGTGATCGGAGTCAGATCGAGACGATCCGCCTGCAAGTGCCAGAGCTCGTCCACCTTGTCGGTTGCGCGCGTCTGCTTCAGTTGGACATGAGACTCCCAACGGTTTTCGCCGAAACTCATCGCCAGCGAATCGAGGGTAACGGTCGCGCCCTCGGCGCTGTTCTCGTAGTAGGCGTTAAGCGCCAGATTATTGATCTGGATCGGCTTGCGCTCGGCGTAAGCGCCGGTCAGTTGCGGCGCGTTCAAACGGAGCGCCGCACTTTGCAGTGTGCCCTTGGCCCAATTGACCCAAAGTTCGCCGCCGGCCTTGATCTCGGAAAAATTCCATTGTTGGGTAAGACGCTCTGGCAGCCACTTCGACCAGTCGCTTTGCGGCAGGCTGGCATAACCGTCCACCACACTGTCCTGCCATTGCTCCGGGCGAATCCGCGTGCGCAGGCTCAGTGCAACGGGCTGGCCATCCGGCAAGGTCAAACGCGCATCGAGCCGTTGACGGCTGGCGCCGGTTTTCAGATTGAGGCCGACATAGGTGAGAGTCAGCGGCGCGTGATCCAGCGGTTGCAAAGTCACCTGACTGTCGAGCACCGACAGTTGCTGAATCATTTGCGAACGATTGAACAGTTGCTGCGGGTCGAGCGGCTGATCGTTCTGCACCGGCAGACCTTCCAGCGCCCAAGTGCCGTCCTCGGCTTCCTTGAGGCTGATTTTCAGGCCGTTGAGTTCAAGATGGGCAATGCGCACTTCGCGCGCCAACAGGCTGGCCCAAAGATCCGGTACCGCGCGCACTCGATCCAGACGCAACGCATTGGCGCCAGCGCCGACCATCACATCATGGGCCAGCAGGATCGGCGCAAAACCGCTCCAGTTGCCTTCAAGTTCGCCGATCTGCAACGGCATGCCGAGGGCGGCACTCCCCTTGTCTTCGATGTCGGCGCGATATTCGGCCACCAGCGGGGTCAGCTCACGACCGAGACTGACGTACAACGCCATCAACACCAGAACCAACGCGCACAGGCCCAGCCCCCAGCGGGTGAGTGTGGCCAGAATGCGTGTCAGACGCTCCATGTCAGTTGGCTCCCATGGCAAAAATACTGCGAAAAGCTGAGGCCAGCCGCGGTGGAATAAAAGTGACGCAGGGGATCAGAGCAGCACCACGTCATATTGTTCCTGGGAATACATGGTTTCCACCTGGAAGCGTATGGTGCGACCGATAAACCCTTCAAGCTCGGCGACGTTACCGGATTCTTCGTCAAGCAAACGATCCACCACTTTCTGGTTCGCCAACACCCGATAACCCTCGGCCTGATAGGCCCGGGCCTCGCGAAGGATCTCGCGGAAGATCTCGTAACAGATGGTTTCCGCAGTCTTGAGCTTGCCGCGCCCCTGACAACTGCTGCACGGTTCACACAGCACTTGCTCGAGACTTTCGCGGGTACGCTTGCGGGTCATCTGCACCAGGCCCAACTCGGTGATGCCGATGATGTTGGTCTTGGCGTGATCACGCTCCAGCTGTTTTTCCAAGGTGCGCAACACTTGGCGTTGGTGCTCTTCATCTTCCATGTCGATGAAGTCGATGATGATGATCCCGCCCAGATTGCGCAGGCGCATTTGCCGGGCGATCGCGGTGGCCGCTTCGAGATTGGTCTTGAAGATGGTTTCTTCGAGGTTGCGATGGCCGACGAAAGCCCCGGTGTTCACATCGATGGTGGTCATGGCTTCCGCCGGATCCACCACCAGATAGCCACCGGATTTCAGCGGCACCTTGCGTTCGAGGGCTTTCTGGATTTCGTCTTCGACGCCATACAGGTCGAAAATCGGTCGTTCACCCGGGTAGTGTTCCAGACGATCGGCGATTTCCGGCATCAATTCGGCGACGAACTGCGTGGTTTTCTGAAAGGTTTCCCGGGAATCGATGCGGATCTTCTCGATCTTCGGGTTGACCAGATCACGCAGCGTACGCAACGCCAGACCGAGGTCTTCGTAAATCACACTCGGCGCGGCAATGGTTTTAATCTGTTCGTTGATCTGATCCCACAGGCGTCGCAGGTATCGGATGTCCATGAGGATTTCATCGGCGCCAGCGCCTTCGGCGGCGGTGCGCAGAATGAAACCACCGGCCTCCTTGATCCCTTCCTTGGCCACGCAATCACTGACCACCTGCTTGAGGCGTTCGCGTTCGGCTTCGTCTTCGATTTTCAAAGAGATGCCGACGTGGGCGGTGCGCGGCATGTAGACCAGATAACGCGAAGGTATCGACAGCTGCGTGGTCAAGCGCGCGCCTTTGGAACCGATCGGGTCCTTGGTGACTTGCACCACCAGGCTTTGGCCTTCGTGGACCAACGCGCTGATACTTTCGACCGCAGGACCTTCACGTAGAGAAATTTCGGCGGCGTGAATGAATGCCGCGCGGTCCAGGCCGATGTCGACAAACGCTGCCTGCATACCCGGCAGCACGCGGACGATCTTGCCTTTATAGATGTTGCCGACAATCCCGCGCTTTTGTGTGCGCTCAACGTGGACTTCTTGCAGCACACCGTTTTCGACCACCGCCACGCGCGACTCCATCGGCGTGATGTTGATCAGAATCTCTTCACTCATGGCAGGATCTCGTTCAGGCATGTTCACGATAATGGCCGCATCTGGATGGGTACGACGCTTATGGCGCGTTCAGGTTTTGCCAACAGGGTATGCCGAAATGGCCTAACAGTTCTGCGGTTTCGCAAACAGGCAACCCGACCACCGCCGAGTAACTGCCATTGAGGCCCGCGACAAACACCGCGCCGAGCCCCTGAATGCCATAACCACCGGCCTTGTCCCGTGGCTCGCCACTGGCCCAGTAAACGGCCGCTTCCTCAATGCTGATCGCGCGAAACCGCACCAGACTGCGCACCACCCGCGACTCGCAGCGCTCGTCTTCAAGCACGGCAATGGCGGTCAGCACTTCATGCTCCCTGCCGGACAACATCATCAGCATGGCGCATGCATCGGCTTCGTCCACCGGTTTGCCCAGAATTTTGCCGTCCAGCACCACGGCAGTGTCAGCACCCAGCACGCAGAATGGCTGAGTGGACACGACCGTGCGGCGTCCGGCCTCGGCTTTGCCGCGCGCCAAGCGTTCGACATAGGCCGAGGGCGACTCTTCGGGTGATGGGGTTTCGTCGATATCCGCACTGATGGCGGAGAACGGAATGCCGACCTGCGTGAGCAATTCACGCCGACGCGGCGATCCGGAGGCGAGGTAAAGCGGCTTCATCAAAACATCTCCCTGTTCAGTGCCCTGCTTCACCGGCTCAATTGATTTTGTAGCGTCGGCGCAATCCGCGTAGGGCAAAGCTGACCCAAGGCCAGAGCAAGGCACTGACCAGCGCTGGAAGTACCAGCGCCAGGGTTGGTTGACGGTTACCGGTCAAGGCACTGAGCCACAGTTGCACCAGTTGCGCGAGGCCGAAGATCACCAGAATCACCAGGCATTGTTGCCACATCGGGAACATCCGCAGGCGTTGCTGCAATGACAATACGAGGAAGGTGATCAGTGTCAGGATCAGCGCGTTCTGACCGAGCAGATCGCCCTGCAGCACGTCTTCGGCCAGGCCCAGGCAAAACGCCGTGACCATGCCCACTGTGTGCGGCATATACAAAGCCCAGAATGTCAGGAGCAAGGCCAGCCATAGCGGGCGCAGGATTTCCATGAAAATCGGCAATGGCGACACGCTCAGGAGTATGCCGACAACAAACGTCAGCCAGACAATCCAGCCGTTACGCGATGCGGTAGCCCCGACCATTATTCTTGTCTCCCGGTTGTCACTGGTGCATTGACGGGCGGTTTGGCCGCAGGTCGCGCAGCAGGCTGGGCAGTTGGAGGCTTGGCCGCTGCTGGCGGTTTGCTTGCCGCAGGTTTGGCCGGTGTGGCGCTAGCGGCGGCGGTCGGTGCGGCAGGCGTCGCGGGCGTCGTAGCCGCTGCGGCAGGCAGGGTCACGGTTTTCGGTACAGTGGCCGGAATAATCGGGCCGCCGCCAAAGGCATCAAGATTTTCCTGCGCTTGCGCCGCATCGTTGGCACGTTCTTCGGCGGTGCGGTTGTCGCTGAACACCAGCAACATGTAACGGCTGCGATTCAGCGCGGCGGTCGGCACGGCGCGGACGATGGCAAACGGCTGACCGGAATCGTGGATCACTTCCTTCACGGTCGCGACCGGATAGCCTGCCGGGAAACGCTGGCCAAGGCCGGAACTGACCAACAGGTCGCCTTCCTTGATATCCGCCGTGTCGGCGACGTGGCGCAATTCCAGGCGCTCAGGGTTGCCGGTGCCGCTGGCAATGGCCCGCAGCCCGTTGCGATTGACCTGTACGGGAATGCTGTGTGTGCTGTCAGTGAGCAGCAAGACACGCGAGGTGTAAGGCATCAACTCGACCACCTGGCCCATCAGGCCACGCGCATCGAGCACCGGCTGACCGAGCACCACGCCGTCGCGCTCACCTTTATTGATGATGATGCGATGGGTGAACGGGTTGGGGTCCATACCGATCAACTCGGCCACTTCGACCTTTTCGTTGACCAGTGCAGAAGAATTGAGCAACTCGCGCAGCCGAACGTTCTGCTCGGTAAGGGCGGCAAGCTTTTGCATGCGGCCCTGCAACAGCAGGTTTTCGGTCTTGAGTTTTTCGTTTTCGGCGACGAGCTCGGTGCGGCTGCCGAACTGGCTGGCGACACCTTCCCACAAGCGACCCGGCAGGTCTGTGATCCAGTAGGCATCCATCAGCACCAGCGACGCTTGTTTGCGCGCAGGCTTGAGCAGGTCAAAGCGGGCATCGACCACCATCAGCGCGATCGATAGCACGGCCAGCACCAACAGGCGCACGCCCAACGAAGGGCCCTTGGCGAAAAGCGGTTTAATAAGCCGCTCCTCCCAGGCAAATGTTCTGTTTATTCATACGGCATCAAACCGGCCTGGATGAAGACTGACAGAAGATAAACGCCAACAGGCAGCACTGCAAAGTGCTGCCTGCGCGCTCACCCACGTATTGCACTCGGCGACTTATTCGCTCGAGAGCAGGTCCATGGTGTGCTTATCCATCATTTCCAATGCACGGCCACCGCCGCGAGCCACACAGGTCAGCGGATCTTCGGCAACGATCACTGGCAGACCGGTTTCCTGGGCCAGCAACTTGTCGAGGTCACGCAGCAGCGCGCCACCACCGGTCAGCACCAGGCCACGCTCGGCGATGTCGGAAGCCAGTTCCGGCGGCGATTGCTCCAGGGCACTTTTCACAGCCTGAACGATGGTTGCCAGGGACTCTTGCAGAGCTTCCAGCACTTCGTTGGAGTTCAGGGTGAATGCGCGTGGAACGCCTTCGGCCAGGTTGCGACCGCGAACGTCGACTTCGCGAACTTCGCCGCCCGGGTAGGCCGTGCCGATTTCCTGTTTGATGCGCTCAGCGGTGGATTCACCGATCAGGCTGCCGTAGTTGCGACGCACGTAAGTGATGATCGCTTCGTCGAAGCGGTCGCCGCCCACGCGGACGGATTCGGCGTAGACCACACCGTTCAGGGAGATCAGCGCGATTTCAGTGGTACCACCACCGATATCCACGACCATCGAACCGCGCGCTTCTTCGACCGGCAGGCCGGCACCGATCGCAGCGGCCATTGGCTCTTCGATCAGGAACACTTCACGGGCACCGGCACCAAGGGCCGATTCACGGATGGCGCGACGCTCAACCTGGGTGGATTTGCATGGAACGCAGATCAGCACACGAGGGCTAGGCTGCAGAAAGCTGTTTTCGTGAACCTTGTTAATAAAGTATTGCAGCATCTTTTCGCAGACGCTGAAGTCGGCGATCACGCCGTCTTTCATCGGACGAATGGCAGCAATGTTGCCCGGCGTACGGCCGAGCATGCGCTTGGCCTCAGTGCCGACAGCAACGACACTTTTCTGGTTACCGTGTGTCCGAATGGCCACAACCGATGGCTCATTCAGGACGATACCGCGCTCGCGCACGTAAATAAGGGTGTTGGCAGTGCCCAGGTCAATGGAAAGATCGCTGGAAAACATGCCACGCAGTTTCTTGAACATGGGAAAGGGACCCTAGGCAACGCGTGGGTAAAAAAGTGCGGCAAACTCTAACAACGACAGGGATTTTGGGCAAGGCGCCAATATGTTAAATTGGCCGCTTTTCTGTGCACCAAGCCCCACAATCGCGGCCTTATGACCGTAGAAGTGCGGTAGTGTTCCGACAATCTAACACACGGACGCCGTCCGTTCTGTTTTCCACAGGAGAATCCCGATGGCGCTAGAACGCTCCGACGTGGAAAAAATCGCTCATCTGGCCTGCCTTGGCCTCAATGATGCCGATCTTCCACACATTACTTCCGCCCTCAACAGCATTCTCGGTCTGGTCGACGAAATGCAGGCTGTTAATACCGACGGAATCGAGCCTCTGGCCCACCCGCTGGAAGCCAGTCAGCGCCTGCGCGCCGACGTTGTGACCGAGACCAATCACCGCGAGGCCTACCAGTCCATCGCACCAGCGGTCGAAAACGGCCTGTATCTGGTTCCGAAAGTCATCGACTAAAGGGAAAGAGCCTGCAATGCATCAAATGACTCTGGCCGAGATCGCCCGCGGTCTCGCCGATAAAAAGTTTTCCTCCGAAGAGCTGACCAAAGTCCTGCTGGCGCGCATCACCCAGCTCGATCCGCAGCTCAACAGTTTCATCAGCCTCACCGAAGAGCTGGCGCTCGAGCAGGCGAAAGCCGCCGATGCACGCCGCGCCAACGGTGAGAGCGGCGCCCTGCTCGGTGCGCCGATCGCTCACAAAGACCTGTTCTGCACCCAGGGCATTCGCACCAGCTGCGGCTCGAAGATGCTCGACAACTTCAAAGCCCCGTACGACGCCACCGTGGTCGCGAAGCTGGCGGCTGCCGGCGCGGTGACTTTGGGCAAGACCAACATGGACGAATTCGCCATGGGGTCGGCCAACGAGTCGAGCTGGTACGGCGCGGTGAAAAACCCGTGGAACCTGGAACACGTGCCGGGCGGTTCGTCCGGTGGTTCGGCAGCCGCCGTTGCCGCTCGTCTGTTGCCAGCGGCCACCGCCACTGACACCGGTGGTTCGATCCGTCAGCCCGCCGCGTTCACCAACCTCACTGGCCTGAAACCGACCTACGGTCGTGTTTCGCGCTGGGGCATGATCGCTTACGCCTCGAGCCTCGATCAGGGCGGGCCGTTGGCACGCACTGCCGAAGACTGCGCAATTTTGTTGCAAGGTATGGCTGGCTTCGATCAGAACGACTCGACCAGCATCGATGAGCCGGTGCCGGATTATTCCGCCAGCCTGGGCGACTCGCTGCAAGGCCTGCGCATCGGCGTGCCGAAGGAATACTTCAGCGCCGGTCTCGACCCACGCATCGCCGAGCTGATCCAGAACAGCATTAAAGAGCTGCAGAAGCTCGGTGCGGTGATCAAGGAAATCAGCCTGCCGAACATGCAGCACGCAATTCCTGCGTACTACGTGATCGCGCCGGCAGAAGCCTCCTCGAACCTGTCGCGTTTCGACGGCGTGCGCTTCGGCCATCGCTGCGAGAACCCGGAAAACCTGATCGACCTGTACAAGCGCTCCCGTGGCGAAGGCTTCGGCGCGGAAGTGCAGCGCCGGATCATGGTCGGTGCCTACGCGCTGTCCGCCGGTTACTACGACGCCTACTACCTGAAAGCGCAGAAGATCCGTCGCCTGGTGAAGAACGACTTCATGGCTGCCTTTAATGAGGTCGACATCATCCTCGGCCCGACCACGCCGAACCCGGCCTGGAAACTCGGCGCCAAGAACAGCGACCCGGTCGCTGCCTATCTGGAAGACGTCTACACCATCACCGCCAACCTCGCGGGCCTGCCGGGCCTGTCGATGCCGGCCGGTTTTGTCGACGGTCTGCCGGTGGGCGTGCAGTTGCTCGCGCCGTATTTCCAGGAAGGTCGCCTGTTGAACGTTGCCCACCAGTATCAGCTCAACACTGACTGGCACACCCGCACCCCAACCGGCTTCTGAGGAGACACACATGCAATGGGAAGTCGTGATCGGGCTGGAGATTCACACTCAGCTCACTACCCGGTCGAAAATCTTTTCCGGTAGTTCCACCACGTTCGGTTCCGAGCCGAACACCCAGGCCAGCCTGATCGACCTGGGCATGCCCGGCGTTCTGCCGGTGCTGAACCAGGAAGCGGTGCGCATGGCGGTGATGTTCGGTCTGGCGATTGACGCCGAGATCGGTCAGCACAACGTGTTCGCCCGCAAGAACTACTTCTACCCGGACTTGCCGAAGGGCTATCAGATCAGCCAGATGGAATTGCCGATCGTCGGCAAGGGTCACCTGGACATCGCCCTGGAAGATGGCACGGTCAAACGTGTCGGCATCACCCGCGCGCACCTGGAAGAAGACGCCGGCAAGAGCCTGCACGAAGAATTCAACGGTGCCACCGGCATCGACCTGAACCGTGCCGGCACACCGCTGCTGGAAATCGTGTCCGAGCCGGACATGCGCAGCGCCAAGGAAGCCGTGGCTTACGTCAAGGCGATCCACGCACTGGTGCGTTACCTGGGTATTTGCGATGGCAACATGGCCGAAGGTTCGCTGCGTTGCGACTGCAACGTATCGGTACGCCCGAAAGGTCAGGTTGAGTTCGGCACGCGCTGCGAGATCAAGAACGTCAACTCGTTCCGCTTCATCGAGAAGGCGATCAACACCGAGATCCAGCGTCAGATCGAGCTGATCGAAGACGGCGGCAAAGTGATCCAGCAGACGCGTCTGTACGATCCAAACAAGGACGAGACCCGTCCGATGCGCTCGAAAGAGGAAGCCAACGACTACCGTTACTTCCCCGATCCGGACCTGCTGCCGGTGGTCATCGAAGAGTCGTTCCTCGGCGAGGTGCGCGCCACCCTGCCGGAACTGCCACCGCAAAAACGCGAGCGCTTCCAGAGCCAGTTCGGTCTGTCGGCCTACGACGCCAACGTGCTGGCCACCAGCCGTGAGCAAGCGGACTACTTCGAGAAAGTTGCAGCCATCGGCGGCGACGCGAAACTGGCGGCGAACTGGGTGATGGTCGAGTTGGGCAGCCTGCTCAACAAGCAAGGCCTGGACATCGACGAATCGCCGGTTTCCGCTGAACTGCTGGGCGGCATGCTGCAACGCATCAAGGACAACACCATCTCCGGCAAGATCGCCAAAGTGGTGTTCGAAGCGATGGCCAACGGTGAAGGCAGCGCGGACGAAATCATCGAGAAACGTGGCCTGAAACAGGTTACCGACAGCGGTGCGATCTCGGCGGTACTGGACGAAATGCTCGCGGCCAACGCCGAGCAGGTTGAACAGTATCGTGCGGCGGATGAAGCCAAACGCGGCAAGATGTTCGGCTTCTTTGTCGGTCAGGCGATGAAAGCGTCGAAAGGCAAAGCCAACCCGCAGCAAGTGAACGAATTGCTGAAAAGCAAGCTCGAAGGCTGATGAAAATGGAGCCAGACAAACAGCCTGGCTCCATCCCCTGTAGGAGTGAGCCTGCTCGCGATAGCGATTTGACAGTCACTTTTCCGGTGTCTGACATTGCGCTATCGCGAGCAGGCTCACTCCTGCATTTGTTTTTGGGAAACCTTGAATGAAGCGTCTGCTCAGCCTTTTCGCCCTGCTCTCCTTGCTGGCCGGTTGCGCCAGCACCGATATCATCGACCCGCACGGTTACGACCAGACCGGTGTCGCCTCTTATTACGGTGCCAAGCACCACGGTAAACGGACCGCCAGTGGCGAGCCGTTCAACCAGAATTCCCTGACCGCCGCCCACCGCCAGCTACCCTTTGGCACGCGGGTGAAGGTCACCAACCTGAAAAACGATGAATCCGTTGTGGTCCGCATCAACGACCGTGGCCCGCATACCCGTGGACGCCTGATCGATGTGTCCCGCGAGGCTGCCGAACAACTCGGCATGCTGCGCAGCGGCACCGCGCGGGTTCGCGTGCAGGCCCTCGACGACTGATGGAGCGCTGACCATTTTCGGATTAGCCGATTTACCCCTGATCAGTGTGATCGAACTGCTCGCTGGCCTATGCCTGCTGATCTTCGGCGCCGAACTGATGGTGCGCGCAGCGGTACGTCTGGCAGCACGCCTGCATGTGCGACCGCTGATCATCGGCCTGACCATCGTCGCCCTCGGCAGCAGCGCACCGCAAATGGCCGTCAGCCTGCAAGCGGCGCTGGCGCATAACCCGGACATCGCCGTCGGCAGTGTGGTCGGCAGCAGCATCTTCAACATCCTTGTCACCCTCGGGCTTTCCGCGCTGATCATTCCTCTGCGCGTCTCGCGGCAACTGGTGCGCCTGGATATTCCGCTGATGATCGGTGCCAGCCTGCTGGTATTCGTGCTGGCATGGAATGAAGAGATCGGGCGCTTCGACGGCATCCTGTTGTTGGCGGCCTTGGCGCTGTATCTCGGTTTACTGCTGCGCCAGTCACGGCATTCGACGCGACCGCATTCGGAACAACCTGAAACGGCGCAAGCCTCGTGGTTCAGCAGCCTGCTGATGATTGTTATCGGTTTGGCGATGCTGGTGTTTGCCGGGCATCTGCTGCTGGGCGCCGCTGTCGTGGTGGCCACCGACCTGGGATTCTCCGAGCGAGTGATTGGCCTGACTGTGGTCGCCGTCGGCACGTCGCTGCCGGAACTGGCTACGTCATTGATCGCAGCCTTGCGCGGACAACGCGACATCGCCGTCGGCAACGTGATCGGCGCCAACCTGTTCAACCTGCTCGGGGTGCTCGGCCTGACCGCATTGATCGCACCGACGCCGCTGTCGGTGTCGCCGAACGCACTGGATTTCGACCTGCCGGTGATGCTCGGCGTCGCCGCACTGTGCCTGCCGGTGTTCTATTCCGGCTACCGCGTGACGCGCGCCGAAGGTTTGCTGTTGCTCGGTTTGTACCTGGCGTACGGACTGCACGTGGTGTCGTTCACCACCGGCATGCCGCTGGCCGGCAAGCTTGAGCGGCTGATGCTGTTTTATGTCTTGCCGACGCTGTTGACGTTTCTGCTGTTCACGTCGATCCGCGCCTGGCACCGCCAACACCACAAAAGGGATATGCCATGACCGAATCGAAGAAGTCCGGGGTTGAAGTCCGCCGCCAGGTAATGGGCGATGCGTTTGTTGATCGCGCGCTGGGCAACGCCACCGAGTTCACCCAACCGTTGCAGGATTTCGTCAATGAACATGCCTGGGGCGGCGTGTGGAATCGCGAAGGTCTGCCGTTGAAAACCCGCAGCCTGATCACCCTCGCCGCGCTGACGGCACTGAAGTGCCCGCAAGAGTTGAAAGGCCACGTGCGCGGTGCGCTGAACAATGGCTGCACGGTCGACGAGATTCGTGAGGCGCTGCTGCATTGCGCAGTGTATGCCGGCGTGCCGGCGGCGATCGATGCGTTTCGCGCGGCGCAGGAAGTGATCGACAGTTACGAGAAAAGCTAAAAGATCGCAGCCTTCGGCAGCTCCTACATGGAAATGCGGTCTCCTGTAGGAGCTGCCGAAGGCTGCGATCTTTTGATCTTGCCTTTATATCCACCCACCCCACTGCAAAACGAAAATCCCGACATTGGTGGTAATCGCCGCCATCAATGTGGTCATCACGATAATCGCCGCCGCCAGTTCATGATTGCCCTGCGCCGCCCGGGCCATGACGAAACTCGCCGCCGCCGTCGGGCTGCCGAAGTACAGAAACAGAATCCCCAGCTCCGCCCCGCGAAAGCCCCACAACCACGCACCCAGCGTCGCCAGCACCGGTAGACCGATCATCTTCACCAGGCTGGAACTGAGGGCCATGCTACCGCTCTTGCGCAATGCCGCCAGCGACAACGTGCCGCCAATGCAGATCAGCGCCAATGGCAAGGTGGTCTGCGCCAGATACTGGCCGGAAGTTTCCAGCCAGCCCGGCAAACCGATCTTGAAATAGGCAAATGGCGCCGCCGCAATCACGCTGATGATCAACGGATTGCTGAACACGCTTTTGCAGATGCTCCACGGATCGGACTTGATCACCGGGCTGTACACCGCCAGCACGATGGTCGACAGCGTGTTGTAAAACAGGATCACCAGCGCCGCGAGAATCGCCCCGAGGGAAATCCCGTAATCGCCATACATGCTCGCCGCCAGTGCCAGACCGATCACGCCGTTGTTGCCGCGAAACGCGCCTTGGGTGTAGATGCCGCGATCGTCACGCGGGCATTTGAAAATCGCCCAGCCCCAGGCCAGGGCAAAACTCACCAGCGTGGCGAGGGAAAAATAGATCAGCAGGGACGGTTGCAACGCGGCGTGCAGGTCGGCGTGCAGAATGCCGAGGAACAGCAGCGCCGGCATGGTCACGTTGAACACCAGCGACGAGGCGGTGTGGATGAAATTGTCGTTGATCCAGTCGATGCGCTTGAGCAGCACACCGAGAAACAGCATGGCAAACACCGGCGCGGTGATGTTCAGGGTTTCGAGGAAGATTGCCAGCATGCCGGGGAGCCTTGGGTGAGCGTCGTTAGTGGCCAATGATAAAGCAAAAGCCCCTCACCCTAGCCCTCTCCCAGAGGGAGAGGGGACCGATCGGGGGATATTGCAGAAATCCATCGACCTGAAATGACTTCGTTGAATCCATAATCAACTCGGTATTTCAAGTCGATGTATAGCGCCAGACAACTCGATCAGCCCCTCACCCTAACCCTCTCCCCGAAGGAGAGGGGACCGATCGGGGGATATTGCAGAAATCCATCGACCTGAAATGACTTCGTTGAATCCATAATCAACTCGGTATTTCAAGTCGATGTATAGCGCCAGACACCTCGGTCGGCCCCCTCTCCCTCTGGGAGAGGGCTGGGGTGAGGGCCAAGCCGATCAAGCATCAAGTAATCGGCGCCGGGTTGAACAACGTAATGTCGTTATGCAGCTTGTGCTTCTCCGCCCATGTCTGCTGCTTGCCGCTCGCCACATCCAGGTAATAGTGGAACAGCTCCCAACCCAATTCCTCGATGGTCGCCCGCCCGGTAGCAATTCGCCCGGCGTCGATGTCGATCAGATCCGGCCAGCGCTGCGCCAATTCCGTACGCGTCGAGACCTTCACCACCGGCGCCATCGCCAACCCATACGGCGTACCACGCCCGGTGGTGAACACATGCAGGTTCATCCCCGCCGCCAACTGCAACGTGCCGCAGACAAAATCACTGGCCGGCGTCGCACAGAAAATCAGCCCCTTCTGCTTGAACCGCTCGCCCGGGCCGAGCACGCCGTTGATCGCGCTGCTGCCGGATTTGACGATCGAACCCAGCGATTTCTCAACGATGTTCGACAGCCCGCCCTTCTTGTTGCCGGGCGTGGTATTGGCGCTGCGATCCGCTTCACCCTTGGCCAGGTATCGGTCGTACCAGTCCATCTCGCGTACCAGTTCCTCGGCAACGGTTTTGCTTTCGGCGCGCGATGTCAGCAGATAAATCGCATCGCGCACTTCGGTGACTTCGGAAAACATCACCGTCGCCCCCGCGCGCAACAACAAGTCCGAGGCATAACCCAACGCCGGGTTGGCGGTGATCCCGGAAAACGCATCGCTGCCGCCGCACTGCATGCCGAGGATCAACTCGGAGGCCGGCACGGTTTCGCGGCGGCGCTGGTCGAGCTTCTTCAAACGGACTTCGGCCAGCGCCATGATCTGCTCGATCATCTCGGTGAAACCGTGACTGGAATCCTGCAGGCGATACAGCCATGGATCGCTGAGATCGACGGAGGCGTCGTCCTCGTGCATCACCTGCCCGGCCTGCAACTTCTCGCAGCCCAGACTGATCACCAGCGCTTCACCACCGAGGTTCGGGTTGCGCGCCAGGTTGCGCACGGTACGAATCGGGATATAGGCGTCAGTGGCAGTGATCGCCACGCCACAGCCATAACTGTGAGTCAGCGCCACCACGTCATCGACATGCGGGTACTTCGGCAGCAGTTCTTCCTTGATGCGTTTCACCGCGTGATCGAGCACGCCGGTGACGCACTGCACCGTGGTGGTAATGCCGAGAATATTGCGCGTGCCGACGGTGCCGTCAGCGTTGCGATACCCCTCGAACGTGAAGCCTTCCAGCGGTGCCTGCGCGTCCGGCACCTCGGTGGACAGCGGCAGGCTGTCCAGCGGCGGCGCGGTCGGCATGCGCAGTTGATCTTCCTTGACCCAACTGCCACGGCGAATCGGCTGCAACGCGTAGCCAATCACCTGACCGTAGCGAATCACCTGGCCGCCCTCGGGAATATCTTCGAGGGTGACCTTGTGACTCTGCGGCACAAATTCCAGCGTCACCAGGCCATCGGCAAACTCAGTGCCGGCCGGTGCGCCCTGGTCGTTGACCACGACCACCACATTGTCCCGCTCGTGCAGGCGGATGTGGCGCGGCGAGTCGGAATGTTCAATCAACTGCATGACGCCGCTCCTCAGGAATGCGCTTGAGACAATTTACCGCTGGCTTCAACACCGCCATTGGTTGGCGGCTCTTTGAGGACCACGCGTTTGATCGGGCCAACGATGACCAGATAGCTGAACACCGCCACCAGTGCGTTGGCACCGACGAACACTAGCGCCCATTTGAACGAACCGGTGGAGCTGATGATGTAGCCAATCACGATCGGCGTGGTGATCGAAGCGATGTTGCCGAAAGTGTTGAACAGGCCACCGCTCAGGCCGGCGATCTGTTTTGGCGAAGTGTCGGAGACCACTGCCCAACCGAGTGCGCCAACGCCTTTGCCGAAGAAGGCCAGAGCCATGAAGCCAACCACCATCCATTCCACATCAACGTAGTTGCAGGCGACGATACTGCTGGAAACCAGCAGACCAGCGATGATCGGTGCCTTGCGGGCGAAGGTCAGCGAGTGGCCTTTGCGCAGCAGGTAATCGGAAATCACCCCGCCGAGCACGCCGCCGATGAAGCCGCAGATGGCCGGCAACGAGGCGATGAAACCGGCCTTGAGAATGGTCATGCCACGCTCTTGTACCAGGTAGACCGGAAACCAGGTCAGGAAGAAATAGGTGATGCCGTTGATGCAGTATTGACCCAGATACACACCGAGCATCATGCGGTTGGTCAGCAGCTGACGGATGTAATCCCATTTCGGGCCATCAGCCTTTTTGCCTTGCTTGACGTCCATGTCGACCATGCCGCCGTTGTCGGCAATGAACTGCACTTCGGCTTCGTTGGCCAGCGGGTGTTGGCGCGGGCTGTGGATAACCTTCAGCCAGACCAGCGAGAAGATGATGCCAAGGATGCCCATGACGATGAACACGTGTTCCCAGCCGAAGCGATACACGATCCAGCCCATCAGCGGTGCGAACAACACGGTGGCAAAGTATTGCGCCGAGTTGAAGATTGCAGAAGCGGTGCCGCGTTCAGCAGTCGGGAACCACGCCGCGACAATGCGCGCGTTGCCCGGAAACGAAGGCGCTTCAGCCAGACCAACGAGGAAGCGCAGCATGAACAGCGCAACAATCGCCGTGGACATGCCGAACTCACCGACAAAGCCTTGCAGCACGGTGAACAGCGACCAGGTGAAAATGCTCAGGGCATAGACTTTTTTCGAGCCGAAGCGATCGAGCAGCCAGCCACCGGGGATTTGCCCGGCCACGTAGGCCCAACCGAATGCGGAGAAGATGTAGCCGAGGGTGACCGCGTCAATGCCCAGATCTTTTTGCAGGCTGGAGCCGGCGATGGCGATCGTGGCGCGGTCGGCGTAGTTGATCGTGGTCACCAGAAACAGCATGAGCAGGATCAAATAGCGGACGTGAGTCGGCTTGGACGATTGCATGTAGATGTACTCCCACTGATTATTTTTATGCGCGGGTGAATCTTCTTTGGTGTTGCTTTTATTCCCTGTAGGAGCTGCCGAAGGCTGCGCCTACAGGGGTATTGCCTTATCAGGAGCCGATGTAACTGGTTTTCACCACGGTGTAGAACTCCTGGGCGTAGCGGCCTTGCTCACGTGAGCCATAGGATGAACCTTTACGCCCACCAAACGGAACGTGGTAATCGACGCCAGCGGTCGGCAAGTTGACCATCACCATCCCGGCCTGCGAGTGCCGTTTAAAGTGGTTGGCGTACTTCAGCGAAGTCGTCGCGATACCCGCCGACAGACCGAACTCGGTGTCGTTGGCCATCGCCAGCGCCGCGTCGTAATCGGCCACGCGAACAATGTTCGCCACCGGGCCGAAGATTTCTTCGCGGCTGATGCGCATCGACGCTTCACTGTCGGCAAACAGCGTGGGCGCGAGGAAGTAGCCTTCGGTGTCGCAGGTCACCAGACCACCGCCGCTGACCAGACGCGCACCTTCGGACTGGCCGATGTCGATGTACTTCATGTCCTGTTCAAGCTGCGCCTGGGAAACCACTGGACCGATGTCGGTGCCGGATTTCAGCGCGTGACCGACCTTGATCGACTTCATGCGCTCGGCCATGGCCTCAACGAATTTGTCGTGGATCCCGGCGGTGACGATCAAGCGGCTGGAGGCAGTGCAACGCTGGCCGGTGGAGTAGAACGCGCTCTGCACCGACAGCTCGACCGCTTGCTTGAGGTCGGCGTCATCGAGAATGATCTGCGGGTTCTTGCCGCCCATTTCCAGCTGAACCTTGGCCTGACGCGAGACGCAGTTGACCGCGATCTGACGACCCACACCGACCGAACCGGTGAAGCTGATGCCATCGACTTTCGGGCTCTGCACCAACGCATCGCCAACCACGCGACCGCTGCCCATCACCAGATTGAACACGCCAGCCGGGAAGCCGGCGCGGGAGATGATTTCCGCCAATGCCCAGGCACAACCCGGCACCAGATCGGCCGGTTTCAACACCACGCAGTTGCCGTAGGCCAGGGCCGGGGCGATTTTCCACGCCGGAATCGCGATCGGGAAGTTCCACGGGGTGATCAGACCGACCACGCCCAGCGCTTCGCGAGTCACTTCAACGTTGACGCCCGGGCGCACCGACGGCACGTAATCGCCGGACAGACGCAGGCATTCACCGGCGAAGAACTTGAAGATGTTGCCGGCGCGGGTCACTTCGCCGATGGCTTCAGGCAGGGTCTTGCCCTCTTCCCGGGCCAGCAGGGTGCCGAGCTCTTCGCGACGGGCGAGAATTTCGCTGCCGACTTTATCCAGCGAATCGTGACGGGCCTGAATGCCCGAAGTCGAATACGCCGGGAATGCCGCGCGGGCGGCGTCGATGGCGGCGTGAACCTGAGTCAGATCAGCCTTGGCGTAATCACCGATGGTGTCACTCAGTTCGGATGGGTTGATGTTGGCCGAGTAGTCGGCACCGGCAACCCATTCGCCGTTGATGTAGTTGTCGTAGCGTTTTGCATTTGTCACAGGGGCAGCCCTCAAAACTAAAAGCCTTTACGCAAAAAGCCGCTGATTACTCAGCGGCCGCGTTTTTGTCGGGTGTTACTGCGCACCTTGCTTGTCGATCAGCGCGGCGAGCATTTCGTACTCTTCGCCAGTCAGATCGGTCAGCGGTGCCCGCACCGGGCCTGCGTCATAGCCGGCGATTTTCGCGCCTGCCTTGACGATGCTCACGGCGTAACCGGCCTTGCGGTTGCGGATGTCCAGGTACGGCAGGAAGAAGTCGTCGATGATCTTGCCGACGGTAGCGTGATCTTCACGAGCGATCGCGTGGTAGAAATCCATCGCGGTTTTCGGGATGAAGTTGAACACCGCCGAGGAGTAAACCGGCACGCCCAGCGCCTTGTAGGCAGCGGCATAAACTTCGGCGGTCGGCAGACCACCCAGGTAGCTGAAGCGATCACCGAGGCGGCGACGGATCGACACCATCAACTCGATATCGCCCAGACCGTCCTTGTAGCCGATCAGGTTCGGGCAGCGCTCGGCCAGACGCTCCAGCAGCGGCGCGGTCAAGCGGCAAACGTTGCGGTTGTACACGACTACGCCGATGTTGACCGATTTACACACGGCTTCAACGTGGGCGGCAACGCCGTCCTGGCTGGCTTCGGTCAGGTAGTGCGGCAGCAGCAGCAAGCCTTTGGCGCCCAGACGCTCGGCTTCTTGAGCGTATTCGATGGCCTGACGGGTCGAACCACCGACACCGGCGAGGATCGGCACGCTGGTTTCACAGGTGTCGACGGCAGTCTTGATGATTTCCGAGTATTCGCTGGCGGCCAGGGAGAAGAACTCACCGGTGCCGCCGGCGGCGAACAATGCTGAAGCGCCATACGGGGCCAGCCATTCCAGACGTTTGATGTAGCCAGCGCGGTTGAAATCGCCCTGCGCGTTGAAATCGGTCACCGGGAAAGACAGCAGGCCGGCAGAGAGGATGGACTTCAGTTCTTGTGGATTCATTATTCGAACACCCTGGTAGCAACGTTTTTTGTGATTGGTCCGTTCAGCCTTCGCTGAAGTTGTAGGTCATCGTACAACTTAAAAGATAACCGTCAACTGCATTTCATCGTTGTGGGTGGTTTTTTGTCGGACAAAGCTGCTCAAAGCTTGGCAAGACTCGTCATGAAAGCCCGTGTTTAAAGGGTTCTAGCGCGGAAATGTCTGGTCAAGATTCGTTTACTGAGCGAAGCAGAGACGCCGGGTAAGGTGTGACGACTGCCACGAAGGATCGTGGCGGACCACTCGAAGGAACCCGAAATGTCGATGAATTACGCTGCCCCTACCCTTTCGCAAATTGCCGCCCCGACCTCCGACACACTCACGCTTCAGCTATCGACTCTGCCCGATGTGATGATCGTCCAGGTCCCCGATTCCAGCGATTTTCCGGCGAACTGGAGCGTCTACCCGATTCTCGGCGACGACCCGGAAGAGCCGGAGTGGGAAGGTGAGGAAGTCAACACTGGCACCTGGGACGATGCCGAGGACGAGATGGAAAAACTGACGGGGATCGAGTTGCAGATCCCTAAAGAAGCGCTGCGTCCGTACCTGAACAGGGAGGTTGAATTGCGCTACAAGTTTTCCGATGAGTCGAGTATGGAGCCGTTTTCGGAGGTGTTGAGGTTGCGGATCGAGGGCTGAACCTGGTCGTGCGGGAGCGGTTACCGTTCGTCGGAACTGGTATTTCTTACAGGTGTGTAAGAGGGCTTCGCGCTTCTTAAATAGAAGCGCGCGGGTGACATCAATGCGCCGGCGCCTTCGATAACCTAAAGTTCAATAGAAGGATCTTGACCATGAACGCACAAACTCAAACCTTGCCAGCCCCGACTCTCAAGCAAGCCGAAAACGGCACAGTCCGCATTAGCCAACTTTCCGACCCGACAGATGCCGAAGTACCTAACGGCCATGGCGCGTTGGCAGGAGACCAAATCGAGTTGTTCCTCGAGAGAGCTCAAGGGACTTCCTGGACTAGTGGAGCAATCGCTATTACTCATCAACATGTCGGGAAGCCCATTGCGTTTGCGATCCCGAAGAGTGCGTTTGCAGTAGGTGTGGTAGCGGGTGAACAAGCCACCTTAACGTACAAAATCACCAAACCGTCTGGTATTGAAGTGATCTCTTCTCAAGCCGAATTCAAACTGGAGCCTTAACCCTCAGCCCCTCTGCGCCTGCGCCTCTTCATGGGCCTGGCGCAGTCTTTCACGGCTGTTGGTCAGGTGCAGACGCATCGCCGCACGCGCCGCATCGGAATCCTGACGAGCAATCGCGTCGTAGATTTCTTCGTGCTCACGGCTCAGGCGACCCATGTAGTGCTGTTGATCATCATGTGCCAGGCGCGCCGAGTTCAGCCGCGTACGTGGAATGATGCTGGTGCCCAGGTGGGTCATGATGTCGGTGAAGTAGCGGTTGCCGGTGGACAGGGCAATTTCCAGGTGGAAAGCAAAGTCTGAAGCCACAGCATCGCTGGCGTGGGCAGCGCTTTCGTTGAGCGCATCAAGGGCGGCGCGCATGGTCGCCAGTTGCTCGGCGCTGCGACGTTGCGCGGCAAGGCCGGCAGACTCGACTTCGAGGCTGATGCGCAATTCGAGAATCGCCAACACGTCACGCAGGGTGACGACGGTGGCCGGGTCAATGCGGAAACCACTCGGGCTCGGTGTGTCGAGCACGAAGGTACCGATGCCGTGGCGGGTTTCCACTTGCCCCGCAGCCTGCAAACGCGAAATCGCTTCGCGCACCACGGTGCGGCTGACGCCATGGGCTTCCATGATCGCCGACTCGGTAGGCAGTTTGTCACCGCGCTTGAGCAGACCATCGCGGATCTGCTCGCTCAGCACCGTCACCAATTCCTGGGCCAGGCTACGGCGCTTGCGCGGGAGACGCGGGGTGTCGATCAGGTTTTCCATGGTGTGCATCTTGTCTCGAAAATTCGGCTTGTGGGCATCATAGCTCAAGCGGGTTGTACGATCACTTTCCGGTTTACATCGCTTTAGGAGTGAGCCTGCTCGCGATGACGTCCGCACATTCAGCATCAATGTGACTGACCCAACGCCATCGCGAGCAGGCTTACTCCTGCAGGGGTTTAACGGTGATCAGGCGGTCACGGTCTGTTCAACCAAATGGCCGCTGTCGATCCGCACGTGCCGTGGATGAAAGCGTTTCAAACTGCTGCGATGGCCGACGCTGACAATGCTCAGCCCCGGCAACTGATCGATCAGCGCCTGATAAAGCGTCGCTTCATCCTCTTCATCCATCGCCGAAGTCGCCTCATCCATGTACAGCCACTGCGGTGCGTAAAGCAACGCACGGGCGAAAGCCAGTCGTTGCTGCTCACCCGGCGAGAGCATGCGTTGCCAGTGATTGGCCTCGTCCAGTCGCGCGACCAGATGCGGCAAGCGGCAGGTTTCCAGCACTTGTGCATAACGCTCCGGCGCGTAACTGTCGCCCGGCTGTGGATAACTCAACGCCTCGCGCAGAGTGCCGATCGGCAGATACGGTTTCTGCGGCAGGAACAGATACCGCGCCGCCGGCAAACGAATATTGCCGTGCCCCGCCGGCCACAAATGCCCCATCGCCCGCAGCAGCGTCGACTTGCCGCTGCCGGAGCGGCCGCTGAGCATCACCCGCTCGCCGGGTTCCACAGTCATGTCGGCACTGGTCAACAGATGACGACCATCGGCCAGATCCAGGCCAAGGTTGTGCACCTTCAATTCGCTGCCCTGATTCTGCACATCGATGGCCGGGGTGCGTTCTTCGTTGTTGCTCATCGCATTGCGGAAACTCAGCAACCGGTCACACGTAGCGCGCCACTCTGCCAGATCCTGATAAGCACTGATGAACCAGCTGAAGTTCTCTTGCACATTGCCGAAGGCCGAGTTGATTTGCATCAGCTCACCGAGTTCGATTTTGCCGCTGAAGTACCGTGGGGCCGCCACCATGAACGGAAAAATGATCGCGATCTGCCCATAACCCGAGGTAAAAAACGTCAGCCGCTTGGACACCCGCATGATGTCCCAGAAATTGTGCCAGACCAGCCCGAAACGGTTACTCAGGCGCCGGTTTTCATTCGGCTCGCCGTTGTACAAGGCGATACTCTCTGCATTCTCGCGAACCCGCACCATCGAGAAACGCAGGTCGGCTTCAAAACGTTGCTGGTTGTTGTTCAAACCGATCAGGCGCCTGCCAATCAAATGCGTCAGCCAACTACCAATCACCGCGTACACCAATGCACACCAGAACATGTAACCGGGAACAGTGAAACCGAACACCTCAATGCTTCCGGAAACGCCCCACAGGATGATCGAGAACGACACCAGACTGACGACTGTGCGGATCAGACCCAAGCCAAGGGCCAGTGTGTTGGCCGTGAATTTATTAAGGTCTTCGGAGATCCGCTGATCCGGGTTATCGGTATAGCCACCCTGCTCCAGCTGGTAGTAGTTCTTGTGCTCCAGCCACCGGGTGAAATGCTTTTCGGTGAGCCAGGCACGCCAGCGGATGGTCAGCATTTGCGTCAGATACTGGCGATACACGGAGCCGAGAATCGCCACCGCCGCGATGCCGCAGAAATACAGGATCAACTGCCAGAAGGCCGCCTCGTCCTTCTTCTGCAAGGCGTTGTAAAAATCCTTGTACCAACTGTTGAGCCACACCGCGATCCATACGCTGAACAGCGTAAGCGCGATCACGGCAATCAGCAGCGTCCAGGCCTTGCCCTTTTCTTCGCTGCGCCAGTAAGGCGTGATCATCGCCCAAACCTTGCGAAAAAACTGCCCGCGCACAGCATCGTTGACCGCGGAATATTCAGCGTTCTGATTCATGGATAAGGCTCGATATAGAAAAGAACAGACACGCACCGATCATAGATGATCGGTGCGTTTTATCGCGAGGGCTGGCGATAGTCGTTCAGCGCAGGTTCAGCGACGAACCGGGCGCTTCTGCAGTTTGCGCTGCAGGGTGCGGCGGTGCATGCCCAGGGCGCGGGCAGTGGCGGAGATGTTGCCTTCATGTTCGGTGAGCACACGCTGGATGTGTTCCCACTGCAGGCGATCGACCGACATCGGGTTTTCCGGCACCAGACTGTCGAGGTCGGCGTGCTCGGAGAGCAGTGCGGCCAGTACGTCGTCGGCATCGGCGGGTTTGCACAGGTAATTGCAGGCGCCGCGCTTGATCGCTTCGACCGCGGTGGCAATGCTCGAATAACCGGTGAGGATCACCACGCGCATTTCCGGGTCCAGCTCCAGCAGTTTGGGCAGCAGCACCAGGCCGGAGTCGCCGTCCATTTTCAGGTCGAGCGCGGCGTAATCAGGCAGGTCTGCCTGGGCGATGGTCAGGCCTTCTTCGGCAGAACCGGCGGTGCTGACGCGAAAGCCACGGCGAGCCATGGCACGGGCCATTACTCGGGTGAACGTTGCGTCGTCATCGACCAGCAGCAAATGCGGCAGCTCTTCGCCTTCGACTTGGATTTCGTCACTCATGTTGGTCTCCTCGGGCGCCGTGGGGCAGGCGCAGCTCGGTGAGCGTGCCGCCTTCCTCATGACTATAGAGTTTCACTGAGCCGCCGGCGCGTGTCACGCTGGCCTTGCTCAAAAACAGGCCCAGGCCGAAACCTTTGCCCTTGGTGGTAAAAAACGGTTTGCCGATCTGTTCGGCGATGGCCAGCGGCACACCGGCGCCGTGGTCACGAATGCTGATGGTCACGGTTTCCGCGTCCCAGTCCAGGGTCACCTTGAGGTTTTCCGGGCAGGCGTCGGCGGCGTTGTTGAGCAGATTCAGCAAGGCCTGGGTCAGATCCGGCGGCGGTGCCATGCGCGGCACGGTGCCTTGGCCGAGGCGGTGGAAGCGATAACTGGCCTCCGGACGCATCAGGTGCCAGCGGTTCAGCGCTTCGTCGAGCCAGTCGGTGACGTCCTGCATCTCGACAGCCAGACGCCGGTTGGCCTCGGCGGCGCGCACCAGTTGCTGCAAGGTTTCCTTGCAGAGTTTGACCTGATCCTGCAGCACTTTAAGATCGTCCTGCAGCATTGGGTCGGGGTGATCCTGCTGCATTTCCTTGAGCAATACGCTCATGGTCGCCAGCGGTGTACCGAGTTCATGGGCAGCGCCAGCGGCCTGGGTGGCGACGGCCAGCAATTGCTGGTCACGCAGGCCTTCTTCGCGGCGGATAGCGCGCAGCTCCTCCTGACGACGCAGCTCTTCAGCCATGCGCGCGGCGAAAAAGGTGATCACCGCCGCGGCGAGCGCGAAGCTCAGCCACATGCCGTAGATCTGCAAGTTCTCACGGGCTACCGGCAATGTTTCCAGCGGATAGAAGCGCGTAAGCATCACGGTGTACAGCGCCAACGCGATACCGGAGAGAATCACCGAATAGCGCCACGGCAACGTCACCGCAGCGATGGTCAGCGGCACCAGATAATAGGAGACAAACGGGTTGGTCGAACCGCCGGAGAAATACAGCAGCGCACTGTGGATCACCAGATCGCAGGCCAGTTGCAGCGCATATTCGAGTTCGGTCACCGGCCACGAAGTGCGCAAACGCACGGCAGTGAACACGCAGAGCAGCGTCGAACAGCCGAGGGTCATCGCCAGTTGCACCCACGGCAACGGCAACAATTGCAGCCAGTAGGCCAGGCCTACGGAGCCGGCCTGCGCGGCAAGCACCAGGGTGCGGATGAACGTCAGCCGCCAGAGGTTCTGGCGAGTGGCGGAAGTCAGTTGTACGGGGGCGAGCATGAGCTCTCCTGATGAGCGCTCCAGGCGGATCGCACGGAGTATAACCAAGCCGCGCCCTTGAGAGGCGAAAGTGCGGCAAACGACCACATGGCGAAAACATTGTCGGCGGCTATAAGAACGCCTTCGCGAGCAGTCCCGGTCATCTGTATAGAAGTTGTAACTGGGCGAACCGGATCATAAAAGCTAGAGTCTGATGGTTTCACGCAGGCCCCCGAACCATCACCTGCGCCCTCATCAAGGAGCTTTCATGCACACATTTCGCCGCAGCGCCGCCCTTCTCGCCCTGACCGTCGGCAGCGTCGCCAGCCTTCCGGCCCTGGCCGCCGATGAGCTGCACTACAACCAGATTTCCCTGCGCGCCGAAGTCAGCACGGAAGTCGCTCGCGACCTGATGATCGTCACCCTCTACACCGAAGAGCAAAACACCGACCCGGCCAAACTCGCCGCCGACGTCAGCACCACCATGAACAAGGCCCTGGCCCAGGCCAAGCAAGTCAAAGACATCACCCTGCGCCAAGGCAGCCGCAACAGCTACCCGATCTACGACACCAAGGGCCAGAAAATCACCGGCTGGCGTGAACGCGCCGAACTGCGTCTGGAAAGCGCCGACTTCGCCGCCCTGTCCAAACTCACCGGCGAACTGTTGGGCGACCTGAAAATGGGCGGCATGGACTTCGCCATCGCCGACCCGACCCGCAAATCCAGTGAAGACCAGTTGCTCAAAGAAGCCGTGACCGCCTTCAAGGCCCGCGCCCAACTGGCCACCGACGCACTGGGCGGCAAGGGCTACAAAATCGTCAACCTGAACCTCAACAGCAACGGTTATCCACAACCGTACCTGCGCGCACCGATGATGATGAAAGCGGCGGCCATGGATTCGGCGCCGGTGACACCGGAAGTTGAAGCGGGCACCAGCCAGGTCAGCATGACCGCCGATGGCTCGATTGAAGTGTTGATGCCGTGATTTGAAGTGGGCTGAATGAAAAACCGCCGATCTGTGAAGGGTCGGCGGTTTTTTTGTGCCTGGATTTTGTGGTGAATGTTCCGTCGCCATCGCGAGCAGGCTCACTCCTACAATTTGGAATGCATTCCCCTGTAGGAGTGAGCCTGCTCGCGATGAAAGATAACGCGGTATCAAGTCTGCGGATCAACCCGATCCAGCGCCCGATTCACCGCCAGCTCGGCCAGCATGATGATCTGCTGAATCGCCAACGCCGTATTACGCTCGGGCCGGCCAAGCTGATCGGCAAAATTACCAGTAAGCGTGTTCGCCGACGCGAGTGACTCACAGGCATGCGCCAGCAGGCTTTCGGTGTCGATGTTCGGCTGAATCAGGAACATTGTGCTGGGTTGCCGGGGTTTGAGGGGTTCGGGGCTGAGGTAGAAATCCAGGGCGCGTTTGATGGCTTCGCGGGTTTTGATCTGGTCGTCGGCGCGGATGGCGTCTTCGAGTGGGGTATCGAGGGGTGGGTCAGGTATCAATTTATCCATGGAAAATTTCCTTATGAACTGACGCCATTCATTTCCGATCTCACTCGAGAAATGAGGTGGCAACTATGTACGGAGTGAGATTACCGGTAAGGAAACCAACCCGGCCGGACAAAGTCCGCCCGTACATAGCCGCCATAAAAACTGCTGACAGCGTGAGCTGGCGGCGATTATGGAGGGGCTTGTGCAGGTTTCCAAATTCAATAACCGGGAATCTCACCTCCCGATCGCTGAGTCTTCAGCGACAGCCAAAGACTAGAGAGCCCACGTCCGACGGACAACCTGAAAACCTTGTGGGAAGGTTCTGGTTCTCTGACACAGATTTAAACAGCCAAAAGCAGACCCTCACCCTAGCCCTCTCCCTGAGGGAGAGGGGACTGACCGTGGTGTTTGGGAGAGCTACGCCGACGTGCGATACCGAGTTGAACGCAAATTTTGAGAGGCCCACAATCGGCTCCCTCTCCCTCGGGAGAGGGCTGGGCGGGCGGCGTTCCGATGAGGGGCAAATCCACCACAAAACTAACGCCGAACACCCGCGCTCTTCACCACTCAATAGGCCGAGTGTCAGCTCGCCTGCTCTTGATCTTGACCCACGGGCGACGTCGGAAGGCTGAGCGGAGGGATTGATCCGGGCGTGGGAGCGCAGCGACCGTTTGGCGCAGCCAAACACAGCGGGAGTAGGTGCAGCGAAGCAAACCGGAGACGCTGCACCCGGATCGATCCCGCAGCGAAGGAACCCCGAGCCCCAGCGAGCGGGCCGCACGCAGGAGCAAGCCTTTTTGGTTACTTTTTCGGGGGAAAAAGTGACCCGCCGTAAGGGCGGAACCCTAAGCCGCCGTTACCGCAGCAACGGATATAAACACAAGTGCTAGATATGCCGAGATAGACACTTCAACAGGAAAAACGATATTTCCGCCAACACCCCCGCCCCAGCTACTCTTCCACGATTACCACCGCCGATTCCCCGGGGACCCCATGCCAAGATCCACCCTAAAACCGCTCTTGATCTCCCTCGCACTAACCGCCATAGCCCCGATCGCCAACGCCGCCACAACACTCGTTTATTGCTCCGAAGCCAGCCCGGCAGGCTTCGACCCCAGCCAATACACCAGCGGCACCGACTTCGACGCCTCCGCCGAAACCGTCTTCAACCGCCTCACCCAATTCAAACGCGGCGGCACCGACATCGAACCCGGCCTGGCGACAAAATGGGACGTCTCCCCGGATGGCCTGCAATACCTCTTCCACCTGCGTCAAAACGTAAAATTCCACACCACCGACTACTTCAAACCCACCCGAGACTTCAACGCCGACGACGTCCTCTTCACCTTCCAGCGCCTGCTCGACCCCGACAACGCCTTCCGCAAGGCCTACCCCGCCGAATCCCCGTACTTCACCGACATGGGCCTGAACACCACAATCAAATCGGTCGAAAAACTCGACGACAACACCGTGCGCTTCAACCTCAACAATGTTGACGCCGCGTTCGTGCAAAACCTCGCCATGAGCTTCGCCTCGGTGCAATCAGCCGAATACGCCGCGCAACTGTTAAAGGAAGGCAAAGCCGCCGACCTCAACCAGAAACCGATCGGCACCGGCCCGTTCGTATTCAAGCGTTACCAAAAGGACTCGCAGATCCGCTACGCCGCCAACACGGCCTACTGGAAACCCGAAGACGTGAAGATCGACAACCTGATTTTCTCGATCACCCCGGACGCCGCCGTACGTCTGCAAAAACTCAAGGCCGGCGAATGCCAGGTCAGCGGCTACCCACGCCCGGCCGACATCGAAGTGATGGAAAAAGACCCGAACCTGCGCGTGCTCAAGCAGGCCGGTTTCAACCTCGGCTTCCTCGCCTATAACACCACCCACGCGCCACTCGACCAGCTCAAGGTGCGGCAGGCGCTGGACATGGCCATCGACAAACCGGCGATCATCAAAGCCGTCTACCAAAGCGCCGGCCAGTTGGCCCAAAACGCCTTGCCGCCGGCGCAATGGTCGTATGACCCGAATATCAAGGACGCGCCCTACGACCCGGCAAAAGCGCGGGTGCTACTGAAAGAAGCAGGGGTTGCGCCGGGTACAACCATCAACCTTTGGGCGATGACAGTGCAACGCGCCTCAAACCCGAATGCGCGGATGTCGGCGCAGATGATCCAGCAGGATTGGGAGAAAATCGGCATCAAGGCCAACATCGTCAGCTACGAATGGGGCGAGTACATCAAACGCGCGAAAAATGGCGAACACGACGCCATGATTTATGGTTGGACGGGTGACAACGGTGACCCGGACAACTGGCTGGGCGTGCTCTACAGCTGCGCGGCGGTAAAAGGCAGCAACTACGCCAAATGGTGCGATCCGGCCTACGACAAACTGGTGCAACAGGCCAAGTTGGCCACCGACAAAGATCAACGGGTAAAACTGTATCAACAGGCGCAACTGATCCTCAAACAGCAGGTGCCGATCACACCGATTGCCAACTCCACGGTGTTCCAGCCGCTGCGCAAGGAAGTCACTGACTTCCGGATCAGCCCGTTCGGTCTTACCCCCTTCTACGGCGTGGGTATAAATAAGTAACACCAAGCCCCAAGGCGGCGCGCACAACGTGACCAATGCACCGTTTTGGGGCTTCATTTGCACCGTAAAAACCACCCGCAAACGGTCAAATGCGTCAGAAGTTACACAGATGCGACATTAAGGTACGTTCGTGCCACGCTTTGTGGCCGGCAGTCGTTCTGGATCTTGCAATGGGTATGGCCCCTGCATAAGTATCCGCAGGCACGACTCACGAGGTCGTACCTCACAACTAAAAAATGACAACAAATCATGAGGCCAACATGCTTAAACACGCGGTCATTCCGTTTTTAGTCGGCGCAGGCTTGTTAGCCTCCGCACCTTTCGCATCCGCTGCGACTAACCTGGTGTTCTGCTCCGAAGGCAGCCCGGCCGGTTTCGACCCAGGCCAGTACACCACCGGAACCGACTTCGACGCCTCAGCCGAAACCATGTTCAACCGCCTGACCCAGTTCGAGCGCGGCGGCACCGCCGTGATTCCTGGTCTGGCGACCAAGTGGGACATCTCCGATGACGGCCTGACTTACACCTTCCACCTGCGTGAAGGCGTCAAGTTCCACACCACTCCGTATTTCAAGCCGACTCGTGAGTTCAACGCCGACGACGTGCTGTTCACCTTCAATCGCATGATTAACAAGGATGACCCGTTCCGTAAGGCGTACCCGACCGAATTCCCGTACTTCACCGACATGGGGATGGACACCAACATCACCAAGATCGATAAAGTCGACGACCACACTGTCAAGTTCACGTTGAAAGAAGTTGATGCCGCGTTCATCCAGAACATGGCGATGAGCTTCGCCTCGGTACAGTCTGCCGAGTACGCTGCCCAGCTGCTCAAGGAAGGCAAGGCTGCCGACATCAACCAGAAGCCGATCGGCACTGGTCCGTTCGTGTTCAAGAGCTATCAGAAAGACTCCAACATCCGTTACACCGGCAACAAGGATTACTGGAAGCCTGAGGATGTGAAGATCGACAACCTGATCTTCGCCATCACCACCGACCCGTCGGTCCGTATTCAGAAGCTGAAAAAGAACGAGTGCCAGGTCACCCTGTTCCCGCGTCCGGCCGACCTGAAAGCGCTGAAAGAAGACAAGACCCTGAAGATGCCTGACCAGGCTGGTTTCAACCTGGGTTACATCGCCTACAACGTGATGGACAAGGTCAAGGGCAGCAACGAAGCCAACCCACTGGCTGACCTGCGCGTGCGTCAGGCGCTGGACATGGCTGTGAACAAACCACAGATCATCGACTCGGTTTACCAGGGCGCCGGCCAACTGGCCGTCAACGCCATGCCGCCGACCCAGTGGTCTTACGACACCACCATCAAGGACGCCAAGTACGATCCTGAGAAAGCCAAGCAACTGCTGAAGGAAGCTGGCGTCAAGGAAGGTACCGAAATCGTTCTGTGGGCGATGCCGGTGCAGCGCCCGTACAACCCGAACGCCAAACTGATGGCTGAAATGCTCCAGTCCGACTGGGCCAAGATCGGCTTGAAAGTGAAGATCACCAGCTACGAGTGGGGCGAGTACATCAAGCGCTCCAAAGGTGGCGAGAACCAGGCCATGATCATTGGCTGGAGCGGTGACAATGGTGATCCGGACAACTGGCTGAACGTGCTGTTCGGCTGCGACTCGCTCAGCGGCAACAACTTCTCCAAGTGGTGCGACAAGAAGTTCGACGGCCTCGTCAAAGAAGCCAAGCGTACAACCGACCAAGGTAAGCGCACCGAACTGTACAAAGAGGCACAACACGTCCTCAAAGATGCAGTCCCGATGACACCTATCGCTCACTCGACGGTGTATCAACCCATGCGCGCCAACGTGCAGGATTTCAAGATCAGCCCATTTGGCTTGAACTCCTTCTACGGCGTCAGCGTCAGCAAATAAGGCACTGCAGCGGCGACGTTTTTAACGTCGCCGTTGTTTTACCTGCCGGGAAGTTAGGAAATTGCCTACAGCCAATTCCACTGTGGATTACCGCAGCGGTATAGGACGCGTCGCCTTTTCCTACGAGATTTAAGGCATTTACGCATTTACTGCCAGAACCGCGGCCCCTACCGTCGGGTACTGACCAGTGTCTGCGTGGGCCACCGGTTTGCCGTACGTACTGGATTGAGCTCGATGCAACCAAAACGTCTCTGGATGAGGTGACGGTGCATTGAACAACACTAAAAAAAGAGGGAGCGTCATGCGCCATACCTTGATTTATTCCGCATTGCTGGGTGCCGGCCTGTTGGCCGCCTCGTCCGCCAGTTTCGCCGCCAGCAAAAGCCTGGTGTTCTGCTCTGAAGGCAGCCCGGCCGGTTTCGATACCGCGCAGTACACAACAGCGACCGATAACGACGCCGCCGAACCGATCTACAACCGTCTCGTCGAGTTCGAAAAAGGCGCGACCAATGTCGTACCCGGTCTGGCGACCAAGTGGGACATTTCCGAGGATGGTCTCAAGTACACCTTTCACCTGCGTGAAGGTGTGAAATTTCATACAACGCCGTACTTCAAGCCAACTCGCGATTTCAACGCCGACGACGTGCTGTTCACGTTTAATCGCATGCTCGATGCGCAACAACCTTTCCGTAAGGCTTATCCAACCGAGTTCCCGTATTTCAACGGGATGAGCCTGAACAAGAACATCGCCAAGGTCGAGAAGACCGGGCCGCTGACCGTGGAGTTCACGCTCAACAGCGTCGACGCCGCGTTCATCCAGAACATCGCCATGAGCTTCGCCGCCATCCTGTCCGCCGAATACGCCGACAAGCTGCTGGCCGAAGGCAAGCCAAGCGACATCAACCAGAAACCGATCGGCACCGGGCCGTTCGTGTTCAAGAGTTATCAGAAAGACTCGAACATTCGTTACACCGGTAATCAACATTACTGGGATCCGAGCCGGGTCAAACTCGATAACCTGATCTTTGCGATCAACACCGACGCCTCGGTGCGCGTGCAGAAGCTCAAGGCCGGCGAGTGCCAGATCACCCTGCACCCGCGCCCTGCCGATGTTGAAGCGCTGAAGGCCGATCCGAAACTGCAATTGATCTCCAAGCCGGGTTTCAACCTCGGCTACATCGCCTACAACGTTCGCCACAAGCCATTCGACCAGCTCGAAGTGCGCCAGGCGCTGGACATGGCGGTGAATAAACAAGGGATTCTCAACGCTGTTTATCAAGGCGCCGGCCAACTGGCCGTGAATGCCATGCCGCCGACCCAGTGGTCCTACGACGACAGCATCAAAGACGCCGCCTACAACCCGGAAAAAGCCAAAGAGCTGCTCAAGGCTGCCGGTGTCAAAGAAGGCACCGAGATCACCCTGTGGGCGATGCCGGTGCAGCGCCCGTACAACCCGAATGCCAAACTGATGGCCGAAATGCTCCAGGCGGACTGGGCCAAGATCGGACTGAAAGTGAAGATCGTCAGCTATGAATGGGGCGAGTACATCAAACGCACCAAGAACGGCGAGCACGACGTCAGCCTGATCGGCTGGACCGGTGACAACGGGGATCCGGACAACTGGCTCGGCACGCTGTACAGCTGCGATGCCATCGGCGGCAACAACTACTCCATGTGGTGCGATCCGGCTTACGACAAGCTGATCAAAGAGGCCAAGGTCGTCACCGACCGCGACCAACGCACCGTACTCTACAAACAGGCTCAGCAATTGCTTAAACAGCAAGTGCCGATCACGCCTGTCGCCCACTCGACGGTCAACCAACCGTTAAGCGCCAGGATCGAGGGCTTCAAAGTCAGCCCGTTCGGTCGCAACGTGTTCTCGGGTGTCGGTATCGATTAAACCAACCGTTTTAGCCGCAACGCTGGGGGGCACTGTCTAGCCCCTCACGCAAGCGCTTTGCCGAAATTCGCCAATCCGGCCTTTGGCAAACGTTTGCGATGTGTGAATGAGTTCTAAACCAATAACCGGCATACCAAAAAAAGCCGGCATAAAAAGAAAGTAAAGGAGCTTCACCCATGAAACTGAGCAGCACCGCGATACTGGCCCTGGCCATCAGCAGCATCACCGCCACGGCTTATGCGGAAACCCAAAGTCAGGCATTCACTCCGGTGACCGTCAACACCAAGAGCGCCCAGGCTGAAGCAACCGGCTTCGTCGAAGGACAGTCGATTTCCGGTACGACGCGTAACTGGTACGCCAATGAGCAATTGAAACGTGGTGCCAAGTTCAAGTACCAAAAAAACGGTACAACCGAACTTACTGATCGCCGGATCAACTGGGTACAAGGCACGATTCTCAAGTACAACTCGGGGTTCACCGAAGGTACTGTCGGCATCAGCACTGAAGTGGCGGTCTACAACGCTGTAGCTCTTGAGCGTGACCGCAAAAACCTCGCTGCAAACGTCGGTGGTGCGCCGATTCCTAACGTCGCCTCCGGTAACAACCGGACCCTGACCCGAGATGGTGGCGATGCGGAGGGACAGTGGAGCAAACTGGGTCTGGCCAACGTCAAGGCGCGGGTTTCAAATACCACTCTGACCGCCGGCCGCCAAAACTTCAGCAGCCCGATGGTCGATGTGATCGGCAACCGCGCTCTTCCTTCGAGCTTCCAAGGTGTCAGCCTGCACAGCGAAGAGTTGGAGAACCTGACCTTCGACATCGCCACGTTCGACAAGAACTCGCCACGTATGGAAGAAAGCCAGCGCAAGTTCCGCTCCGAATATGCTGACACGCTCATTGAAATTGATCACGTCAACACCGCTGGTATTTCCTACCAGCCGTTTGCCAGTCTGAAAACCAGCCTGTGGGCAACTCAGGCTGAAGACATGTGGAAACAGTACTACTTCGGCGCTACCCACGAACTGGGCGACAGCCAGATCCTCAGCCTGACTACCGGTCTGAACTACTACAAGACCGTAGATGAAGGCAAAAAGAAGCTGGGCGAAATCGACAACGATACCTACTCGCTGTCGCTGGGTCTGACTCACCAGGCCCATAGCCTGACCTTCTCGTACCAGGAAATTAACGGTAACGAGTACTTCGACTACCTGCACGAAACCAACGGTATTTACCTGGCCAACTCCCTGCTCTCGGACTTCAACGGCCCGAACGAGAAATCCTTCCAGGTCGCTTACGGTCTGAACATGGCTGAATATGGCGTGCCAGGCCTGAAGTTCAACATCTACAGCGCTCGTGGCTGGGGCATCGACGGTACTCACTACAAAGGCGGCGCTTACGACAGCGTGCTGGCAATGGATGGCGAACACCACTACGAATACGGGATCGGTGCTGCCTATGCCGTTCAAAGTGGTCCGCTCAAAGCTACGGCAATCCGCGCAACCTACACTGCGCACCGTGCCAGTGATAATCAGCTGGATGGCAGCATCAACGAGTTCCGTCTCGTAACCACCATCCCGTTCAACATCCTGTAAAAACGCCAACCGACGGTTGACTCATGATGAGTCGGCCGTTCGGTTTTTTGTCTTCAACCGATTGCAGAGGGTTATCGATGAAAATGCTTCCCCTACGTGCGGCCATCGCGGCTGCGTTGCTGAGTGTCGCTGTTGGCGTCTCGGCCAAACCCTTGGTGGTCTGCACCGAAGCCAGCCCGGAAGGCTTCGATATGGTCCAGTACACAACTGCAGTCACGGCGGACGCTGTGGCCGAAACCATCTTCAACCGCCTGGCCGACTTCAAGCCCGGCACCACTGAAGTGATCCCGGCTCTCGCCGAGTCCTGGGACATCAGCGAAGACGGCCTGACCTACACGTTCCACCTGCGCAAAGGCGTCAAGTTTCACACCACTGAATATTTCAAGCCGACCCGCGACATGAACGCCGACGACGTGGTCTGGAGCTTCCAGCGTCAGCTGGACCCGAATCACCCATGGCACAAACTGTCGAGCGTGGGCTTCCCGTACTTTGAAAGCATGGGCTTCAAGGAACTGCTGAAAAACGTCGAAAAAGTCGACGACAACACCGTCAAGTTCACCCTGACCCGCCGCGAAGCGCCGTTCCTGGCCGATATCGCGATGGCGTTCTCCTCGATCTACCCGGCCGAATACGCCGACCAGTTGCTCAAAGCCAACAAGACCGGCGACCTCAACAACAAGCCGATCGGCACCGGCCCGTTCATCTTCCAGCGCTACGCAAAAGACGCTCAGGTGCGCTTCAAGGCCAACCCGGATTACTTCCGAGGCAAGGCGCCGGCTGACGCGTTGATCCTGGCCATCGCCACCGACAACAACGTGCGCCTGCAAAAGCTCAAGGCCAACGAGTGTCAGATCGCCCTGTATCCAAAACCGGACGACATCCCGAGCATCAAGAAAGACAGCAACCTGAAAGTCGATGAACTGGACGCGATGACCGTCTCGTACATCGCCATGAACACCCAGCACAAGTACATGAGCGACGTGCGCGTGCGCAAAGCCATCGACATCGCGTTCGACAAGGAAGCCTATGTCAACGCGCTGTTCGGCAAAGGCAATGCGTCGGTCGCGGTCAACCCGTACCCGCCGACCCTGCTCGGCTACAACCACGACCTGAAGAACCCGCCACGTGACCTCGACGCCGCCCGCAAGCTGCTCAAGGAAGCCGGAGTTCCAGAAGGCACCACGTTTACCCTGTTTACCCGCAACGGTGGCGGTCCGACCAACCCCAACCCGATGCTCGGCGCGCAAATGATGCAGGCTGACCTGGCGAAAGTCGGGATCAAGATCGACATTCGCGTGATGGAATGGGGCGAAATGCTCAAACGCGCCAAGGCCGGTGAGCACGACATGGTGTCTGCCGGATGGGCGGGCGACAACGGCGACCCGGATAACTTCCTGACGCCTATGCTCAGTTGCGAAGCGGCAAAAAATGGCGAGAACTATGCTCGCTGGTGCAACGAAAAATTCCAGGCACTGCTGGATGAAGCACGGGCTAAAGTAGATCCGGCCGAACGCGCCAAGCTCTACGAACAGGCGCAAGTGCTGTTTAATCAGGATCAGCCATGGATCAGCATGGCCCACACCAGGATGTTTACTGCAATGCGTAACAACGTAGAGGGCTATCACATCAGCCCTCTCACCACTAATAACTTCGCCACTACCCAGGTGAAGTAGATAAGAAACTCCCGGCGTCCCTGACCCCAGGGATGCCGGGCACGCCTAACCGGCTGATGAGGTACCACACACGATGTTTAGTTTTATTGCCCGCCGACTGGGGTTGTTGATCCCCACGTTTTTCGGCATCACCTTGCTGACTTTCGCGTTGATTCGCATGATTCCGGGCGACCCCGTGGAAGTGATGATGGGCGAACGTCGGGTCGACCCCGAAATGCACGCTCAGGCAATGGAACGCCTAGGTCTGAACAAGCCGCTGTATGCCCAGTACCTGGACTACATCGGCAAACTGGCTCACGGCGATCTCGGCGAATCCCTGCGCACGCGTGAAAGCGTATGGACCGAGTTCACCTCCCTCTTCCCGGCGACCCTGGAACTGTCCATGGCCGCCCTGCTGTTCGCCGGCATTCTCGGGCTTCTGGCCGGGGTGATCGCGGCACTCAAGCGAGGATCTCTGTTCGACCACGGGGTGATGGGCATCTCCCTCGCGGGGTATTCGATGCCGATCTTCTGGTGGGGCCTGATCCTGATCATGTTCTTCTCGGTGAGCCTGGGCTGGACGCCGGTTTCCGGGCGGATCGACTTGCTCTATGACATCGAGCCGCGCACCGGTTTCATGCTGATCGACACGCTGCTGGCCGATGACGTCGGTGCCTTCTTCGACGCCCTGCATCACCTGATCCTGCCGGCCATCGTCCTCGGTACCATTCCGCTGGCGGTGATCGCGCGGATGACCCGTTCGTCGATGCTCGAAGTGCTGCGTGAAGACTACATCCGCACCGCCAAGGCCAAAGGCCTGTCGCCATCGCGCGTGGTGTTCGTGCACGGTCTGCGTAACGCACTGATTCCGGTACTCACCGTGGTCGGCCTGCAAGTCGGCACCCTGCTGGCCGGTGCGGTTCTGACCGAAACGATTTTCTCCTGGCCCGGCATCGGTAAATGGCTGATCGAAGCCATCGGCGCCCGGGACTACCCGGTTGTGCAAAACGGCATCCTGTTAATCGCCTGCCTGGTGATTCTGGTCAACTTCGTAGTGGACATCCTCTACGGCTTTGCCAACCCACGCATCCGTCATCAGCGCTGAGGTCAATAACCATGAGCACTCCAACATCCTCAGTAGCGACTTCCGCCACCAACGCGGATCAAAGCCTGCTGTACCCGTCACCGTACAAAGAATTCTGGCAAGCCTTCTCCAAGAACAAGGGCGCAGTTGCCGGCCTGCTGTTCATGCTGTTGATCATCTTCTGCGCGCTGTTCGCGCCGTGGGTCGCGCCGCACAACCCGAGCGAGCAATACCGTGATTTCCTGCTGACGCCACCGGCGTGGCTGGAAGGCGGCCAGATGCAATTCCTGCTCGGCACCGATGAACTCGGTCGTGACCTGCTGTCGCGTCTGATCCAGGGTTCGCGCCTGTCGCTGCTGATCGGTTTGTCGTCGGTGGTGATGTCGCTGATTCCGGGGATCCTCCTCGGTCTGTTCGCCGGTTTCTTCCCGAAGATGATCGGCCCGACCATCATGCGTCTGATGGACATCATGCTGGCCCTGCCGTCGCTGCTGCTGGCTGTGGCGATCGTCGCCATCCTCGGCCCTGGCCTGATCAACACCGTGATCGCCATTGCTGTGGTTTCGCTGCCGTCCTACGTGCGTCTGACCCGTGCTGCCGTGATGGGTGAACTGAACCGCGACTACGTGACCGCCGCCCGCCTGGCCGGTGCCGGTCTGCCACGTCTGATGTTCATCACCGTGCTGCCGAACTGCATGGCGCCGCTGATCGTTCAGGCAACTCTGAGCTTCTCTTCGGCGATTCTCGATGCCGCTGCGTTGGGCTTCCTCGGCCTTGGCGTACAACCGCCAACCCCTGAGTGGGGCACCATGCTGGCCTCGGCCCGCGACTACATCGAACGCGCCTGGTGGGTGGTGAGCCTGCCTGGTTTGACCATTTTGCTCAGCGTGCTGGCAATCAACTTGATGGGCGACGGTCTGCGCGATGCGCTGGACCCGAAACTCAAGAACGCCGCCTGAGGAGATTCCCATGTCACTGCTAGAAATCAAGAATCTCAACGTTCGCTTCGGCGACAAGACCGCGACCCCAGTGGTCGATGGCCTCGACCTGAAAGTCGACAAAGGCGAAGTACTGGCCATCGTTGGCGAGTCGGGTTCGGGTAAATCCGTGACCATGATGGCGCTGATGGGCCTGATCGAGCATCCCGGCATCGTCACCGCCGACTCGCTCAGCTTTGACGGCAAAGACATGCTCAAGCTGAGCAATCGTCAGCGTCGGCAGATCGTCGGTAAAGACCTGTCGATGGTTTTCCAGGACCCGATGACCGCACTGAACCCAAGCTACACCGTCGGTTTCCAGATCGAAGAAGTGCTGCGTCTGCACCTGAAAATGTCCGGCAAGCAAGCGCGCAAACGTGCGATCGAGTTGCTGGAAAAAGTCGAAATCCCGGGCGCTGCCAGCCGTATGGACGCCTACCCGCATCAACTCTCCGGCGGTATGAGCCAGCGTGTCGCGATCGCCATGGCGATTGCCGGCGAGCCAAAACTGTTGATTGCCGACGAACCGACCACGGCACTCGACGTGACGATTCAGGCGCAGATCATGGATCTGCTGCTGGCATTACAGAAAGAACAGAACATGGGCCTGGTGCTGATCACTCACGACCTCGCGGTCGTGGCCGAAACCGCCCAGCGCGTCTGCGTGATGTACGCAGGTCAAGCCGTTGAAGTCGGTCAGGTGCCGCAACTGTTCGACATCCCGGCGCACCCGTACAGCGAAGCGCTGCTCAAGGCGATTCCCGAGCACAGCCTCGGCGCCGCACGCCTGTCGACCCTGCCGGGCATCGTCCCGGGCCGCTACGACCGTCCGCAGGGCTGCCTGCTGTCGCCGCGCTGCCCGTACGTGCAGGACAGCTGCCGCGAGCAGCGTCCAGGCCTTGATCCGAAAAGCCACAGCCTCGCCCGCTGCTTCTTCCCGCTGAACCAGGAGGTGGCGTAATGGCCGTCGTACTTACCGCCCGCGACCTGACCCGTCACTACGAAGTCTCCCGTGGCCTGTTCAAGGGCCATGCGACCGTGCGCGCCCTGAACGGCGTGTCGTTCGAACTGGAAGCCGGCAAGACCCTCGCCGTAGTCGGCGAGTCGGGCTGCGGCAAATCCACCCTCGCCCGTGCGTTGACGCTGATTGAAGATCCATCTTCCGGCTCCTTGAAAATCGCCGGCCAGGAAGTCGCCGGTGCCGACAAGGCCCAGCGCAAGCAACTGCGCAAAGACGTGCAGATGGTCTTTCAAAGCCCGTATGCCTCGTTGAACCCACGGCAGAAAGTCGGTGACCAGCTCGGCGAACCGCTGCTGATCAACACCAACCTCTCCGCCGCCGAGCGTCGGGAGAAAGTCCAGGCGATGATGAAGCAGGTCGGCTTGCGCCCTGAGCACTACCAGCGTTATCCGCACATGTTCTCCGGCGGTCAACGTCAGCGTATCGCCCTGGCTCGCGCGATGATGCTGCAACCGAAAGTGCTGGTGGCGGATGAACCGACCTCGGCATTGGACGTGTCGATTCAGGCGCAGGTGCTCAACCTGTTCATGGATCTGCAGCAGGAGTTCAACACTGCGTATGTGTTCATCTCGCACAACCTTGCGGTGGTGCAGCACGTGGCCGACGACGTGATGGTGATGTACCTCGGTCGCCCGGTGGAACTGGGCCCGAAAAACGACATCTACGAACGCCCGCTGCACCCGTACACCCAGGCGCTGCTGTCGGCGACCCCGACCATTCACCCGGACCCGAACAAGCCGAAAATCAAGATCGTCGGCGAACTGCCTAACCCGCTGAACCCGCCTCCGGGCTGCGCTTTCCACAAGCGCTGCCCGTACGCGACCGAGCGTTGCAGCACGGAAGAGCCAGCGTTGCGCCAGCTCGACAGCCGGCAGGTGGCTTGCCACTACGCCGAGCAGTTCCTCGACGGCGCGGCATAAGCAAATCTGGAGAGCGACACGAAACCTGTAGGAGCTGTCGAGTGAAACGAGGCTGCGATCTTTTGATTGTCAGAATCAGAATCAAAAGATCGCAGCGTGCCGCAGCTCCTACAGGGATCATGTTTATTCAGGGATAAAGTGTTGAGCAAACCCCTTCCACCTCGATTGCGCATCAGTCGAGGCCGAAGGGGTTTTCTTTTGCCTGCGATTTACGTTTGGCTATCGCCTTCGTCGTCCGGATCATCAGAGTCCGGCTCATCGGTGGTCGAGTCGTCGTCATCGGCGCTGCCACCCTGCCCCTGATCGCCTGGCTCTGACTCGGACTTGGCGAGCATCAAACCGCTATGCCCCACCTGTCCGTTGAACGCCTGGGAATCATGATCCTCGCACTCGGCCCAGGCCGTCGCGGTGCCGAGGGACAGCATGACCATCACTTTCAACAGTAATAAAACCCGTAGCAACCTGCTTTTCATAGCCGACTCCATCCATTTTCAGGTGAGACATTCGTGCCTGACTGGCGCTGTGTGAAATCTAGTTCCGATCCATCGGGTTCACCAGATAGGACGCCAACGGGCAGGCAGAAATGCCGCTCATGGAAAGACAGTTTTCGAATAATGCTCATAGCCGCAACAGCTAAGCGCCACCGCGTGATCGCGTGGCCTGCCAAGTCAACGGCATGGAAATCAACACCATCAGCGCACTCGCCAGCCACACACTGTGGCCGCCGAAATGACCGTACAACTGGCCACTGAGTACCGGTGACAACAGCGCACTGGCGCTCCAGCTCATAAAGAACAGGCCGAAGTACTGACCGCTTTTGCCACTCTGGGCAAACTGCATCGCCAGCACATTCAGCGGCGGCATGAACAACGCCTCGCCCAACGTCCAGATCACCGTCGACAGACAGACGAAAGCCAGCCCGGAACCGAACGGCAACATGCCCAGCCCGCAGGCCAGTAACGCACTGCCGAGCAGCATTTGTCGACGCATGCCCCATCGCTCGCCCCAATGCGACAGCGGAATCTGCAGAGCGATCACCAACAACGCATTGAGGCCGAACTGCCAACCGATCGCCTCGGTGCTCAACTGATAGTAATCACGCAGATAATTGCCCAGGGTGCTGTAGACCGTGTCGAACGCGATGCCGAGCACGGCGGTCGCCGCCAGCAACCACAGGAATGGTTTGTCGAGATACGGCACACCCGATCCACCGGCAGCAGTCTCGGAGGACTCATCAATGATCAACACCGGCCGCTGCCACGTGGTGCGGACAAACCACAGCAAGGCCAGCAACGTCATCGCCGCGCTGCCGAAAAACACCCAGCGAAAATCGGTCTGCGCCAACACCCCGCCCGCCACACCTGCGGCGGCCATCCCAAGGTTGCGCGCAACCCGACTCAACGCCTGCGCACGCGAGCGCTGCGTCACCTCGCAATATTCCATGATCAGCCGCTGATGCAGCGTGCGAATAGCCCCATCGATGGTTCCGCTGAGCAACAGCAAAGCCGCCAGCAACGGCACCTGCGTCACCAGTCCCAGCAGGATCAGCACCCACACCGAAACAAAGAACAGCGCCGCCGTCAGCCGCGCCGTGCGCACATGATCACTGAGCCAGCCACCGAGCATCGAACCGACCAGCAAACCCGCACCGTACGCCGACAACAGCCAGCCGACGGTCTCGATCGCCAGCCCCAGCTCCTGACGCAGGTACAAGGCCATGAACAGCTTGACCATGCTGCTCAAGCGATTGATGAACAACAGCGCCGCGAGCACCCAGGCCATCACGCTGAAATAGCCGCCGAGGCGTAGCAGGTGAGTCAGTCGACTCGTCATTCCATTGACCTCTCAAAGCGACTTGGGTGGAGCTGAAACACTAACGGTCAGCACGCGGGTTGTCGCGTTCAAGTACTTCGAGATCACAAAAAACCGAGACGGCCTACAGCTATTGCGCGCGATAAAACCGTGCCGAAGATCAAAAGCCCCTCACCCTAGCCCTCTCCCAAAGGGAGAGGGGACTGATCGAGGTGTTTGGATGAGCTACACCGAAGTGAAATACCGAGTTGAACTCAGATGCTGAATCAGATCAAAAGCCCCTCACCCTAGCCCTCTCCCAGAGGGAGAGGGGACTGATTGCGGTGATTGCAAGAGATACGCCGACGTGAAATACCGAGTTGAACGCAATTTTTGAGAGGTCCGCCATCGGCCCCCTCTCCCTCCGGGAGAGGGCTGGGGTGAGGGGCAGCAACAACGCAAATCAAAAGCCAAACACCCGCGCTCTTCACCACTCAATAGGCCGAGTGTCAGCTCGCCTGCTCTTGATCTTGATCCACGGGCGACGTCGGCAGGCTGAGTGGAGGGATTGATCCGGGGGTGGGAGCGCAGCGACCGTTTGGCGAAGCCAAACACAGCGAGAGGAGGTGCAGCGAAGCAAACCGTAGGCGCTGCGCCCGGATCGATCCCGGAGCGAAGGAACCCCGAGCCCCAGCGAGCGGGCCGCACGTAGGAGCAAGCGTTTTTTTGCTTACTTTTTTGAGGCGTTTGTCAAAAAAGTGAGTCGCCGTAAGGGCGAAACCGTAATCAGCAACACCCGCAGAAACGGATATACCCCCAAAACCAACCAAACAAAAAAAGCCCCCTAGGCATACACCTAGGGGGCTTCGAACAAACCAACTAAAAGCTTAGTGATGCTCACGCGTCGCACGGAATTTCACATCCGGCCAACGCTCTTCCATCAACGCCAGGTTAACCCGAGTCGGCGCAAGGTAAGTCAGGTGACCACCGCCGTCGACCGCCAGGTTCTCCACAGCCTTGTTGGAAAACTCCTCAAGCTTCTTCTTGTCGCTGCATTCAATCCAGCGCGCGGAATACACAGTGATCGGCTCGTAAGAGCACTCAACCTTGTATTCCTCCTTCAAACGACTGGCGACCACATCGAACTGCAGCACACCCACGGCGCCCAGAATGATGTCGTTGCTGCGTTCAGGGAAAAACACCTGCGTCGCGCCCTCTTCAGCCAGTTGCTGCAGCCCCTGACGCAACTGCTTGGACTTCAGCGGATCACGCAGACGCACACGACGGAACAGCTCCGGCGCAAAGTGCGGAATGCCGGTAAAGCCCAGGGTTTCACCTTCACTGAAGGTGTCGCCAATCTGGATCGTGCCGTGGTTGTGCAAACCGATGATGTCGCCGGCAAAGGCTTCTTCAAGCTGCTCCCGCTCGGAAGAGAAGAACGTCAGGGCGTCGCCGATGCGCACGTCCTTGCCAGTGCGCACGTGGCGCATCTTCATGCCTTTCTCGTACTTGCCGGAGCAAATGCGCATGAAGGCGATGCGGTCGCGGTGTTTCGGGTCCATGTTCGCCTGGATCTTGAAGATGAAGCCCGAGAACTTTTCTTCGACCGGCTCGACGGTGCGCTCGTTGGCGACACGGGCCAATGGACGCGGCGCCCAATCAACGACGGCGTCGAGTACGTGGTCAACACCAAAGTTGCCCAAAGCCGTACCGAAGAACACCGGGGTCAGCTGACCGTCGAGGAATTCCTGCTGGTTGAATTCGTGGCAGGCGCCCTGCACCAGTTCCAGCTGCTCGATGAACCGCTCGTACTCGTCGCCCAGATGCGCGCGGGCTTCGTCGGAATCGAGCTTCTCGATGATCTTGGTTTCGGTGCGTTCGTGACCGTGACCGGCGGTGTAGACAATGATGTAGTCGTCAGCCAGGTGGTACACGCCCTTGAAGTCACGGTAGCAACCGATCGGCCAGGTGATCGGCGCCGCTTTGATCTTCAGAACGGCTTCGATTTCGTCGAGCAGTTCGATCGGGTCGCGGATGTCACGGTCGAGTTTGTTGATGAAGCTGACGATCGGCGTGTCACGCAGACGGCAGACGTCCATCAGCGCAATCGTCCGTGGCTCGACACCTTTACCGCCGTCGAGGACCATCAATGCCGAGTCCACCGCGGTCAGGGTGCGGTAGGTGTCTTCGGAGAAGTCTTCGTGGCCCGGGGTGTCGAGCAGGTTGATCATGTGTTCGCGATACGGGAACTGCATGACCGACGTGGTAATGGAAATACCCCGTTGTTTCTCCATCTCCATCCAGTCGGATGTCGCATGGCGATCGGATTTACGGGATTTCACCGTACCGGCCACTGCAATCGCCTTGCCCATCAACAGGAGCTTTTCGGTGATCGTGGTTTTACCGGCATCGGGGTGGGAAATAATGGCGAAAGTGCGGCGTTTCGCGACTTCGGCGGCCTGGTTGGTCATGGGAAATCGCCTGGCGGTGATTCAAAAAAGGGCGGCGAGTATAGCTTAAAAAGTAACCGCCGAACCACCGTCCCTCGGGCCCGCAAAACCCTGTAGGAGCTGCCGCAGGCTGCGATCTTTTGCTCTGTTGCGCTAGAACAAAGTCAAAAGATCGCAGCCTTCGGCAGCTCCTACAGGTGGCCAGATGGCATCTTATGTGGGAACCTTTCAGCGCTCGGAGACGTCCATCCCCTGTTACGAATTTTCGTCAGGGGCTGAAAAATCAGCAAGTTAGCCTGACGAGGCTGCGCTCATGGCTCGCTTTCAGACCGCTTTTTGCCGGTGCTGAGGGAGCTGCTTCTCGCGAACGTTTATTCCCGGCAGCCATGTACGGCATGCCACACGGGAGAGCGTTCGCCGACTACAAAAAAAGGAGTCCGCCTGTGGCTATCCGCTATGGCAAAGGGCTGATGGGAGGTGCGGTGGTGATCGCACTCCTGGCCCTGCTGGTCCACTGGATCGGCATCAACACGATCGAACACTACCGCGACGATTTGTTGTTTTACCTGCAAGCTCATCTGATTCTCGTCCTCGCTTCAATGCTGGCCGCCCTTGTCGTGGGCATCCCCGCCGGCATCTTCCTCAGTCGCCCGACCATGGTCGGCCGTGCTGAACGCTTCATGCAAATCTTCAATATCGGTAACACCGTGCCGCCGCTGGCCGTGCTTGCGATCGCCCTGGGTGTCCTCGGCATCGGCAGTGGCCCGGCGATCTTCGCTTTGTTCCTCGCTTCCTTGTTGCCGATTGTGCGCAACACCTACGAAGGCCTGAAAAATGTGCAGGGCTCGCTGAAAGAAGCGGCCGTCGGCATCGGCATGACCCCGCGCCAGGTGCTGTGGAAAGTCGAATTGCCCAACGCCGTGCCGATCATCGTCGGAGGTGTGCGCGTGGCGTTGGCGATCAACGTCGGCACCGCGCCGTTGGCGTTCCTGATCGGCGCTAACAGCCTCGGCAGCCTGATCTTCCCTGGCATCGCCCTGAACAATCAGCCGCAACTGCTGCTCGGCGCCGCGTGCACCGCGCTGCTGGCCTTGCTGCTCGATGGCGTCGTCACCCTCGCCAGCCGTCTCTGGCTGGAACGCGGTTTGCGCCCGTCTTAAGGCTATGTGAAGGAATACCTATGAAACGATTGAGCTTGATTCTGGGCTGTATCCTGCTGTTCGCAGGTGTCGCCCAAGCCGCTGAAAAACCGGTTATCCGCCTCGGCGCCCGAGTCTTCACTGAGCAGACTCTGCTCGCCGAAATCACCGCGCAATACCTGCGCAGCAAAGGTTACGACGCGCAGATTACCGGCGGTCTGGGCAGCAACCTCGCCCGCAGCGCCCACGAAAGCGGACAACTGGACATGCTCTGGGAATACACCGGCGTGTCGCTGGTGGCCTACAACCATGTCACCGAAAAACTCGACAGCGCCCAGTCCTACGCCCGGGTGAAAGAACTCGACGCGAAAAAAGGCCTGGTCTGGCTGACGCCGTCGAAATTCAGCAACACCTACGCTCTCGCCTTGCCGAAGAAAGTCGCCGAGGAGTATCCGCAGATCAACAACATCAGCCAGTTGAACGAAGTGCTGCGCGCCGAGGCCAAGACCAATCATCTGGTGGCGCTGGACACCGAGTTTGCCAACCGCTCCGACGGTCTGATCGGCATGGTCGATCTCTACGGCATGAACCTGACCCGCAAGAACATCCGCCAGATGGATGCCGGGCTGGTTTACACGGCATTGCGCAACGGTCAGGTGTTTGCCGGTCTGGTCTACACCACCGACGGTCGCCTCAACGCCTTCGGCCTGAAACTGCTGGAAGACGACAAGCACTACTTCCCCGACTACACCGCCGCGCCGGTGGTGCGTCAGGCCTACCTCGACGCGCACCCGCAATTGGCCGAGCAACTCAAACCACTGGCCGAACTGTTCGACGACGAAACCATGCGCCAGCTCAACGCGCGGGTCGACGTCGATCACGAAAGCCCATCGAAAGTGGCCGCCGATTTCCTGCGCCAGCACCCACTCAACTAAGGAGGAAAAGTCATGGAATTTCTGAACGCCTTTTCCCACCTCGACTGGCAGCAGGTGATGCACCTGACCTGGCAGCACATCACTTTGGTCGGCATTGCCGTGACCCTGGCAATTGTCGTTGGCGTGCCGCTGGGCATTCTGATGACCCGCTTTCCGACCCTTGCCGGGCCGTTGCAGGCCAGCGCCACGGTGCTGCTGACCGTGCCGTCGATTGCCCTGTTCGGCCTGCTGTTGCCGTTCTACTCCAAGTTCGGTCAGGGCCTCGGGCCGATGCCGGCGATCACCGCAGTATTTCTCTATTCATTGCTGCCGATCATGCGTAACACCTACCTCGCCCTGACTGGCGTCGAACCGGGCATCCGTGAAGCCGCACGCGGCATCGGCATGACCTTCGGCCAGCGCCTGCGCATGGTCGAGTTGCCGATCGCCGTGCCGGTGATCCTCGCTGGTGTGCGCACCGCCGTGGTGATGAACATCGGCGTGATGACCATCGCCGCGACCATCGGCGCCGGTGGCCTCGGTGTGTTGATCCTCGCTTCCATCAGCCGCAGTGATATGTCGATGCTGATCGTCGGCGCACTGCTGGTCAGTCTTCTGGCGATCTTCGCCGACCTGTTTTTGCAGTGGCTGCAACGCTCTTTGACTCCAAAAGGATTACTCAAATGATCGAACTTCAAAACCTCAGCAAAACTTTCCAAAGCAACGGCAAAGACGTCAAAGCCGTGGACTCGGTAAGCCTGACCGTCAATGAAGGCGAAATCTGTGTGTTCCTCGGGCCATCGGGCTGCGGCAAAAGCACCACGCTGAAGATGATCAATCGCCTGATCAAACCGACCTCGGGCAAAATCCTCATCAACGGCGAAGACACCACCGATCTCGACGAAGTAACCCTGCGTCGCAACATCGGCTACGTGATCCAGCAGATCGGCCTGTTCCCCAACATGACCATCGAAGAGAACATCGTGGTCGTGCCGAAACTGCTCGGCTGGGACAAACAGAAATGCCACGACCGCGCCCGCGAGTTGATGAGCATGATCAAGCTGGAGCCCAAGCAGTATTTGCATCGCTACCCGCGTGAATTGTCCGGTGGCCAGCAACAGCGCATCGGCGTGATCCGCGCACTGGCGGCGGATGCGCCGCTGCTGCTGATGGACGAGCCGTTCGGTGCGGTCGACCCGATCAACCGCGAGATGATCCAGAACGAGTTCTTCGAGATGCAGCGCGCGCTGAACAAGACCGTGATCATGGTCAGCCACGACATCGATGAAGCGATCAAACTCGGCGACAAGATTGCGATCTTCCGCGCCGGCAAACTGCTGCAGATCGATCACCCGGACACGCTGCTGGCGCACCCGGCGGATGACTTCGTGAGCAGCTTCGTTGGCCAGGACAGCACGCTCAAGCGTCTGTTGTTGGTGAAGGCAGAAGATGCGGCGGACAACGCGCCGTCGGTGAGCCCGGAAACGCCGGTGGCCGATGCACTGGAATTGATGGACGAGCATGACCGTCGTTACGTGGTGGTCACCTGTGCCGAGAACAAGGCACTGGGCTATGTGCGTCGTCGCGATCTGCACCGCCAGACCGGCACGTGCGCGCAGTTCCTGCGTGAGTTCAACGCCACCGCCGCGTACGACGAGCATTTGCGCATCCTGCTGTCGCGGATGTACGAGTTCAATCGCGCATGGTTACCGGTGATGGACGCCGAGCGGGTGTTCCTCGGCGAGGTGACGCAGGAGTCGATTGCGGCCTATCTGAGCTCGGGACGTTCGCGCGGGATGAAGACCAGTATCGTCTCGCCGGCTGAAGCCGTAGTCGCCTAAAAAATACACAACCTGTGGGAGCGAGCTTGCTCGCGAAAGCGGAATATCAGTCAACAACGATGTCGACTGGGAAAATGCATTCGCGAGCAAGCTCGCTCCCACAGGATCCGGGTGATTTTTTCTTCACTCATCAGGCGGAAAAGAATCTCAACACCGAATAAGCCCGCAGCCTGTCTAAAGCGACCTGCGAAACAGCCAAAATCCCTCTCATACCCCTCTCTCGCCGCCAACGTCGCCGATGTTGCGCCCATCACACTTACCCACGACTTCGCCGACATAATCCGCGAACGTGCAGGTATTTTTAACACTGGAAAATTCCCGGGGAACATCTGCCCGTCATCTCGGTCGGCTACAAAGAGTGATGAACGCGACGCACGTCAGAAGCGTGCAAAAACGCGACATTTTTAGTTGATCTCACGCCCCTCACGCCCTAAAGTTCGCGCCGAACGTCCATGCTGGAAACGATCCATCCGGCTCAAGTACTGACGACGAGACAGCAAGGCCAAGGGAATAGCTGCACATCCCATGGCCTTTTTGCTTTCGGCGACATGCCTTGGGAAGTAGGCGAACCAAAGTGGGGATACGGAGGACGTTCATTTGCACCCATTGTTAATTTCAGTTTGCCAGTAGGAGCTCCCAGCATGTCGATCCAGGTCGAAGACTATTTCGCGCGCGCTACATTCGACAAAATGAAGGCGTTCGCCGACAAACAGGAAACCCCGTTCGTGGTGATCGACACCGCGATGATCGCCCAGGCCTACGATGACCTGCGCGCCGGTTTCGAATTCGCCAAGGTCTACTACGCGGTCAAGGCCAACCCGGCCGTCGAGATCATCGACCTGCTCAAAGAAAAAGGTTCGAGCTTCGACATCGCCTCGATCTACGAGCTGGACAAGGTAATGGATCGTGGCGTCAGCCCGGACCGTATCAGCTACGGCAACACCATCAAGAAATCCAAGGACATCCGCTACTTCTACGAGAAGGGCGTGCGACTGTTTTCCACCGACTCCGAAGCTGACCTGCGCAACATCGCCAAGGCTGCACCGGGTTCGAAAGTCTATGTGCGCATCCTCACCGAAGGCTCGACCACGGCTGACTGGCCACTGTCGCGCAAATTCGGCTGCCAGACCGACATGGCCATGGACCTGCTGATTCTCGCTCGCGACCTCGGTCTGGTGCCTTACGGCATCTCGTTCCACGTCGGCTCGCAGCAACGCGACATCAGCGTCTGGGACGCAGCGATCGCCAAGGTCAAAGTGATCTTCGAACGTCTGAAGGAAGAAGACGGCATCCACCTGAAGCTGATCAACATGGGCGGTGGCTTCCCGGCCAACTACATCACCCGCACCAACAGCCTGGAAACCTACGCCGAAGAAATCATCCGCTTCCTGAAAGAAGACTTCGGTGATGATCTGCCGGAAATCATTCTTGAGCCGGGCCGTTCGTTGATCGCCAACGCCGGTATTCTGGTCAGCGAAGTGGTACTGGTTGCACGCAAGTCGCGCACCGCCGTCGAGCGTTGGGTGTATACCGATGTGGGCAAGTTCTCCGGCCTGATCGAAACCATGGACGAAGCGATCAAGTTCCCGATCTGGACCGAGAAGAAAGGCGAGATGGAAGAAGTCGTCATCGCCGGCCCGACTTGTGACAGCGCCGACATCATGTACGAGAACTACAAGTACGGTCTGCCGTTGAACCTGGCGATCGGTGATCGTCTGTACTGGCTGTCGACCGGGGCGTACACCACCAGTTACAGCGCGGTAGAGTTCAATGGCTTCCCGCCGTTGAAGTCGTTTTACGTGTAAGAGCAGCTGCGAGTTTCAAGCTGCTGGCTGCAAGTGAAAAGCCCATGACGTGTCATGGGCTTTTTTGTGTCTGGCTTTGAGATGTGGTGTGCTTTCGATCTATCCCCCTCACCCCAGCCCTCTCCCCCAAGGGGGCGAGGGGGAAAGGGAGCAGATCGGGGGCCTTTCAAAAGCTGAGTTCGACCGGATATCTCAGGTCGGAGTATCCGGAACATCCAACTCGGTCAGTCCCCTCTCCCTCTGGGAGAGGGTTAGGGTGAGGGCTCTTGGCACCGAAGCGCATACCGCTCAGCCAACGCCTGAATCCTCAGATCAACAGCACTCGCCAACGCCTGACTCGCCACCCGCAAGAAATTCAGATTGCCGCCGACCAAAGCTTTCTCAAGCCAATCGACCGCCTCATCAATCCGCCCCTCATCCGCTAAAACTGCAGCAAAACTGAACTGCCCGCGAAAATCCCCTCCCTCAGCCGAACGCCGATACCAATCGCGCGCCGCAGCAGGATCCGCCGGGCACACCTGCCCTTCTTCCAGATACCGCCCCAGCAGATTCATTGATTTCGCATGGCCCAATTCAGCTGCGCGCTGATACAGCGCCAGCGCCTGCCGATGATCCACCGCCACCCCACGCCCGGTCGCCAACAGATTGGCCAGGTTGTACATCGCCCAATCCAGCCCGGCCTCCGCTGCAATCCGGTAATGCTGCGCGGCAATCGCCGCATCCGCCGCGCAACCCCAACCATGCTCATGACAACGCCCGAGCATATTGCGCGCCATCAAATGCCCACGCCCGGCGGCGATGCCAAACCAGCGCAGCGCCAGCGCTTGATCCTGGGCGATGCCTTGGCCATCCAGCAGGATCTGGCCTAGCAGCGCCTGCGCTTCAACCTCGCCCTGACCCGCCGCGAGCAAAATCGCTTGCGCGGCACGGGCAGGGCTTTCGCCGAGCATGACGCTGAGTTGTTCGCCGCTGAGGATTTCCTCGCGACGTATTTGAAAAGTCATACCTCGACCCAGCGCCGCAGCAAGTTGTGATACGTACCGGTGAGGCGGATCAGCGATGGATGATCTGGCAGGTCTTGAGTCAGTTGCTGAATCGCCCCGTCCATCTCGAACAGCAGCGCCCGCTGGCTGTCTTCGCGCACCAGGCTTTGCGTCCAGAAGAACGATGCATAGCGAGCACCCCGCGTGACCGCATTGACCTTGTGCAGACTGGTGCCGGGGTACAAAACCATGTCGCCGGCCGGCAACTTCACCTGTTGCGTGCCGAAGGTGTCCTGGATTTCCAGCTCGCCGCCGTCGTAATCCTCCGGCTCGCTGAAAAACAGCGTCGCCGACACATCGGTGCGCACCCGCTCGATGCTGCCCTTGGGTTGACGCACGGCGTTGTCAATGTGGAAATCGAAACTGCCGCCGGCCGTGTAACAGTTCACTAACGGCGGGAAGACTTTGTGCGGCAACGCGGCGGACATGAACAGTGGATTTTTCCACAAACGTTCCAGCATCGCTGCGCCGATTTCCTTGGCCAGCGGATGGCCTTCGGGCAGCTGCAAATTGTGCTTTGCCTTGGCCGACTGAAAGCCGGCGGTGATCTTGCCATCAGCCCAATCGGCCTGCTCCAGCGCCTCACGGATACGCTGCACTTCGTCTTTCGTGAACAGTCCGGGGATGTGCAGCAGCATGGCGATGTCACCTGATGGCAAAGAGGCGGCAATGGTATTGATTCTTATTGACTGTGTAAAACCCGGGAGACGAACGAACTGGCAAAAACCGTAAGGTTAAATTGTAAAGAATGTAAATTCAGTGCGAATAACAATGTTTCGCAATTGATACGAATACCTGTTTACCCTATATTCCGCCGCCTCAAATCCTTGGGGAGGGGAATAAAAATGGCACGTCAACACGCACAATTACCGGTCAGTTCACCACGTCTGCTCGCCTCTGCAATTGGTGTAGCGATTACCGCAGGCTCCGCTGGCCATGTGGTCTTCGCCGCGGAAAAAACCGACAGCAAAGCCGCCGGCAATGCCATCGCCCTGGACGCCACCGCCATCACCGGCGAAGCGCAGGACTCAACGTCCTACCAGGTCGAAAAAGCCTCCTCGCCCAAGTACACCGCACCGCTGGTCGACACGCCGCGCTCGGTCACCGTTATTCCGCAACAAGTACTCAAAGACACCGGCGCCCTGAACATGCAGGACGCGCTGCGCACCGTGCCGGGCATCACCTTCGGCGCCGGTGAAGGCGGTAACCCGCAGGGCGATCGTCCGTTCATTCGCGGTTTCGACGCCCAGGGCGACACCTACCTCGACGGCGTGCGCGACACCGGTTCGCAAAGCCGCGAAATCTTCGCCGTGGAAAACATTGAAGTCAGCAAGGGTCCGAACTCCGCCATCGGCGGTCGTGGCGCGGCAGGCGGCAGCATTAACCTTGTGAGCAAGAAAGCCCACCTGGGCAACTCGTTCGATGGCGGCTTCACCTGGGGCTCCGACCAGACCCAGCGTTACACCCTCGACGGCAACTACCAGTTCAGCGACACCGCCGCTGGCCGTCTGAACCTGATGAGCCACGAGAGCAACGTCGCCGGTCGCGACAAGGTCGACTACGACCGCTGGGGCATCGCGCCCTCCCTGGCGTTTGGCCTGGGCACCGACACCCGCGTCAACCTCGACTACTACCATCTCGAAAGCAACGACACCCCGGACTCGGGCATCCCTTACACCATCCCGGCCGGCGGCTCCGCTGCACGCACCAAGTCCAATCCGGACAAACCTTACGCCGGCGGTGACCACAGCAATTTCTACGGTCTGGATCGCGACTTCCGCAAGGGCCGCACCGACACCGCGACCTTCGCCATCGAGCATGACCTGAGCGACTCGCTGACGATCAAGAACACCCTGCGCCACGGCACCAGCATGCAGGATTACATCCTGACCCAGCCGGACGACAGCAAGGGCAACGTCAACAATGGCAGCCTCTGGCGTCGTGCCAATACTCGGGTAAGCAACACCGAGACCACCACCAACCAGACTGACCTGTTCGGCAATTTCTACGTCGCCGGCTTCAAGAACAGCTTCTCCACCGGTGTCGAGTACACCCGTGAGGAAAGCCAGAAGTCTTCGTACAACGTCAACACCGACACCACCCCGCGCACCACCAACGTGCCAGCGAGCAGCAACTGCACGCCGTCGATGATCGGCGCGTCGAGTAACTACAACTGCACGTCGCTGTCGAACCCGAACCCGAACGATCCGTGGAACGGCGCGATTTCGCGCAACTATGCCGGCACCGACACCCAGGCCAACACCTACGCGCTGTATGTGTTCGATACGCTGGAGCTGAACGAGCAGTGGCTGGTGAACATGGGGCTGCGTTACGACCACTTCGACACTGACTACAAGACCTACAACGCCGCTGGCACCACCACGTCCAAGGGCGATGACACCAGCGAGTTCGTCACCGGTCAGTTCGGCGTGGTCTACAAGCCTGCGGAAAACGGCAGCATCTACGCCTCCTACGCCACCTCGGCCACGCCACCGGGCAACACCTTGGGCGAAGGTCAGGAAGGCAACCCGTTGGGCGGCACCCCAGATCGCAGCGGCAACCTGCTGAGCAGCGACATGGAGCCGGAAACCACCAAGAACTATGAAATCGGCACCAAGTGGGATCTGCTCAACGATCGCCTGTCGCTGACCGCTGACATCTTCCGCACCGAGAAAGAAAACGCCCGCGTACAAGTCGACACCACCTCGTACGAAAACGCCGGCAAGACCCGCGTGCAAGGTGTCGAACTGTCCGCCAGCGGCAAGATCACCGACAAGTGGCAAGTGTTCGCCGGTTACGCCTTCATGGACAGCGAACAAGTCGACGGCGGCCCGATGGGCAAGGCCAACGATGGCAACGAACTGCCTAACACGCCGAAAAACAGCGCCAGCCTGTGGACCACTTACCAGGTCACGCCGAAGCTGACCATCGGTGGCGGCGCGTTCTACGTCGACGACGTGTACGGCAGCGTGGCCAACACCACCATGGTTGACTCGTATGTTCGCTACGACGCGATGGCTGCGTACAAGCTGACCAAGAACGTCGACCTGCAACTCAACGTGCAGAACCTGACCAACGAAACCTACTACGACAAAGCCTTCTCGACCCACTTCGCCAACCAGGCGGCGGGCCGTACGGCACTGTTGAGCACCAACTTCCACTTCTAAGCAAGCTCGCTCCCACAGGTGATGTGATCAAAAGGTTTGCCCCGTTCATTCAATTGAACGGGGCTTTTGTGCGTAATAAAGAACGCTTCTCGATAACCCACGGCATAATGCGCGCCGTGAAGACAATTTCCGAATGGACGGCGAGTGACGTGTTGAAGAAAACCCTGTTCCAGTTGCACTGGTTTTTTGGCATCACCGCAGGCCTGGTGCTGGCGTTGATGGGCATCACCGGCGCGGCCTATTCATTTCAGGACGAAATCCTGCGGGCGCTGAATCCCTCCGTCCTGCAGGTGGAAAAACAAGTGGCCGGTGTCTTGCCGCCCGTCGAACTGGTCGAGCGCATAGAAGCCACGTCGGGGAAAAAAGTCTCGATGCTCTGGGTCGAAACCGACAGCGGCAACGCGGCGAAAGTCTTCTTCACCCCGCCCAAGGGTGAACGTCGCGGCGAGATGCGCTACTTCGACCCGTACACCGCCGAGTTCATGGGCGACGCGGTCGGCCAGGATTTCTTCGGCCTGATGCTGCAACTGCACCGTTTCCTCGCCATGGGCGACACCGGGCGCAATATCACCGGCGCCTGCACATTGATCCTGCTGTTTTTCTGCCTCTCTGGTTTGTATCTGCGCTGGCCACGGCAGTGGAACAGCTGGCGCGTGTGGCTAACGCTGGACTGGAAGAAAAAGGGCCGCGCCTTCAACTGGGACCTGCATTCGGTAGCCGGTACATGGTGCTTGTTGGTGTATCTGCTGCTGGCATTGACCGGGTTGTCGTGGTCGTACGAGTGGTACAACAAAGGCCTCACCCGACTGCTTTCCGACTCGCCACAAAACGAACGCGTGCGCGGTGGTCGCGGCCCCGCGCCGGAAGGCCCGGCACCGACCGCCGATTACGCGGCGATGTGGAGCAGCATTTACAGCGCGGCCGGTCCGGGCCTGGCGGCGTACAACATCCGTATGCCGGCCGTCGCTGGCCAACCGGCGACCGTGTTCTACCTGCTCGACAGCTCGCCGCATGATCGCGCGCTGAACCAGATCACCCTCGACCCGACCACCGGCATCGTCAAACGCGTCGACCGCTACGCCGAAAAGAGCTTCAAGGCGCAACTGCTGACCAGCATTTATGCGCTGCACGTCGGCAGCTATTTCGGTCTGGTCGGGCGGATCATCATCACCCTCGCAGCGGTGTGCATGCCGCTGTTCTTCATCACCGGCTGGCTGCTGTACCTCGATCGTCGCCGCAAGAAAAAGCAGATCAAGGATGCACGTAAAGGCCTCGCTCAACCGGCCGGCGATGCGTCGGCATGGCTGATCGGCTTCGCCAGCCAGAGCGGGTTTGCCGAGCAACTGGCATGGCAGACCGCCGGCCAATTGCAGGCTGCGGGACTGCCGGTGAAAGTGCAGCCGCTGGCGAATGTCAGCGAACAGGATCTGCGTGAATCGAACAACGCGCTGTTCGTGGTCAGCACGTTCGGCGACGGCGAAGCGCCGGACAGCGCGCGCGGATTCGAGCGCAAAGTGCTAGGCAAAGCGGCAACCCTCGACAGCCTGAATTACTCGGTGCTCGGTCTCGGCGATCGTCAATATCAGCACTTCTGTGGTTTCGCCAAACGCCTGCATCAGTGGCTGAGCGAACACGGCGGCAAGACCCTGTTCGCGCCAGTGGAAGTCGACAGCGGCGATCCGTATGCCCTGCGCCATTGGCAAACCCAACTTGGCCTGCTCACCGGGCAAGCGCCCGTCGATACCTGGCAAGCACCGAGTTACGACAACTGGACGCTGGTACGCCGCGAACTGATGAACCCGGACAGCAGCGGTGCGCCGGTTTACTTGTTGGGCCTGAGCGCACCGAACACCAGCAGTTGGCTGGCCGGTGATCTGGTCGAAGTGCTGCCGCGCAACTGCCCGTGGGCCATCGAGCACTTCCTCGACGGCCTCGGCATTCGTGGCGAAACCACCGTGAAAATCAACGGCCTCGACGAGCCGCTGGAAGTCGCGCTGGCCTCGCGGCAATTGCCCGAGCACCGCGCACATCTGGTTGGTCTGCATGCGCAATCGCTGGTCGACGCGATGGTGCCGCTGGCCATGCGCGAATACTCGATCGCCTCGATTGCCGCCGACGGCGTGCTGGAGTTGATCGTGCGCCAGGAACAGCATGCCGACGGCACCCTTGGCATCGGTTCCGGCTGGCTGACTGAGCACGCGCCCGTGGGCGGCAGCATCAGCCTGCGGGTGCGGCGCAACAGTGGCTTCCATCTGCCGAACGAACCGCTGCCGATGATTCTGCTGGGCAACGGCACGGGTCTGGCGGGGCTGCGCAGTTTGCTCAAGGCACGGATTGCCGATGGTCAGCAGCGCCAGTGGTTGCTGTTTGGCGAACGCAATCGTGAACACGATTTCCTCTGCCGTGCGGAGCTGGAAGAGTGGTTAATCAATGGTGATCTGGAACGGCTGGATCTGGCGTTCTCGCGGGATCAGGCCGAGAAGGTTTATGTACAGGATCGTTTGCGTGAATCGGCTGATGAGCTGAAGAAATGGCTGGCGGATGGTGCCGTTATTTATATCTGCGGCAGCTTGCAGGGGATGGCTTCGGGCGTTGATCAAGTGCTTAACGACATTCTCGGGGCCGCCGAAGTGGAGCGGTTGATTGAGCAGGGCCGCTACCGTCGCGACGTCTATTAAAAGCCCCTCACCCTAACCCTCTCCCGGAGGGAGAGGGGACTGACCTTGCGAGATTCACGCAATACGCCGACCTGAACGTCCTCTGCCGAATCCATAATCGACACGGTCTTCCAGGTCGACGTACCTCTTTAGACACCTCCGTCGGCCCCCTCTCCCTCCGGGAGAGGGCTGGGGTGAGGGTCGCTCTTGATCTTCAAACCGGCTGCAACTTCTTCTCAAAAACCGCCACCCCATTCAAATCCCGCAACACCACACTCATCTCCCCGCTCTGCCCTTCAATATTCACCTCGCCAAAAAACTGAAACCCGGCAAACGGCGAAGTGTTCTGCGCCGGCGGCGCCTTCTCGAAAACAACCTCCGGGCCAAAGGTTTTATCCAGCGGATTGGGCCCGAAACTCCCGGCGTTCAGCGGCCCGGCGACAAACTCCCAGAACGGCTCGAAATCCTGAAACGCCGCGCGATCCGGGTGATAGTGATGCGCCGCGCAGTAATGCACATCTGCCGTGAGGAAGACAAAATTGCGCACCTGCTGCGCACGCAGATAGCCGAGCAACTCGGCGATTTCCACCTCGCGCCCCTGCGCCGGTCCCGGGTCACCGTTAGCCACCGCTTCCCAACGCGCCACACCCGGACTGACCTCACCATCCGGCACGCCCAGACCGATCGGCATGTCGGCGGCAATGACCTTCCACTGGGCTTTGGATTTCTTCAAGCCGCGCTTGAGCCAGTTCAGTTGCTCACGCCCCAGAAACGGTTTCGCCGCGCCGAGGTTGTCGTCATTGGCGCCGCGATAACTGCGCATGTCGAGCACGAACACATCGAGCATCGGCCCATAGCTCAACTTGCGATAAATCCTTCCGCCAGCATCGGCAGCCTGCAAACGCATCGGCGAGTATTCCAGCCACGCCTTGCGTGCGCGCCCGACCAGGGTGTGGATATCTTTCTCCTGGTAGCGCTCATCAAGCTGCTTGCCGGGCGACCAGTTGTTGACCACTTCATGGTCGTCCCACTGCCAGATCTGCGGCACCTCGGCGTTGAAGCGGCGGATGTTTTCGTCCATCAGGTTGTAGCGGTAGTTGCCGCGATAATCGTCGAGGGTCTGCGCGACTTTGCTCTTCGCTTCGGTAGTGAGGTTGCGCCAGATGCGACCGTTTTCCGTGGTGAGCTGCGCGGGCACCGGGCCGTCGGCGTAGATGGTGTCGCCGCTGTGGATAAAGAAGTCCGGCAGGCGCAGACGCATGGCTTCGTAGATGCGCATGCCGCCGATGTCCGGGTTGATGCCGAAGCCCTGGCCGACGGTGTCGCCGCTCCAGACGAAACGAATATTGCGCCGCGCCGTCGGTGCGCTGCGCAGGTGGCCGAGCCACGGTTCGCTGGCGACGCCGGTGCGGGCGTCCTTGAAATACACGCGATAGAAAATCGCCTGATCGGCGGGCAGCCCGGTCAGTTCAACGCGGGCGGTGAAGTCGCTGCGGGCATCGGCGAGGGCCGAGACCACCCGGCGCGGGTGACGAAACTGGCTGCGGGTGTCCCACTCGACCACCATATGCGCCGGGCGATCGCTGCGGCTCCAGATCATCGCGCGGTCGCCTTGCAGATCGCCGGACTGCACGCCGTCGGTCAACTGCGGGCGATCCTTGACCGACGCAATCACCGCCGGCGCCAGGCTTGGCATCAGCAGACCGGCACCAACGACTTGTATGACACGCCGGCGACCGGGGTTGAAATCGCTCATGGTGTTCTCCCTGTAAAAAGGAAAACTTAAGCACGCGATCATGAAACAGACATGACACCAGACACTCCACAGCACCAATTGTAGGAGTGAGCCTGCTCGCGATATCGGTATATCTGCCAACATTCATGTCACTGACAGACCGCTATCGCGAGCAGGCTCACTCCTACAGGGCCAGTCAGGCCTTGGCGGGTTCCAGCGCCAGCTCAACGGCCTCCGGGCGTTTGACCGTCGCGTAGACAACGGCGGTCAAGAGGCTCCCCGCGACAATCGCCAGCAAATACAGCAACGCATGATTGATCGCATTCGGAATCGCCAGCACAAACAAGCCACCGTGCGGCGCCATCAATTTGCAGCCGAAGTACATCGACAACGCACCGGTCAATGCACCGCCGGCGATGCTCGCCGGGATCACCCGCAACGGGTCTTTCGCGGCAAACGGAATCGCCCCTTCGGAGATAAAGCACAGCCCCAGCACGAAGGCAGCCTTGCCGGCCTCGCGCTCAGTCTGGGCGAACTTGCGTCGCGCAATGAATGTGGCGATGCCCAGACCAATCGGCGGCACCATGCCCGCTGCCATGGTCGCGGCCATCGGTGCATAACTCTGCGACGCCAACAGACCTACCGAGAACGCGTACGCGGCTTTGTTGATCGGCCCGCCGAGGTCGACGCACATCATGCCACCGAGCAGCACACCGAGCAGAATCGCGTTGGTGGTGCCCATGCTGTCGAGGAAATGCGTGAGCGCCCCGAGCATGCCGGCGACCGGTTTACCGACCACGTAAATCATCACCAGACCGGTGATCAGGCTGGCGAACAACGGGATGATCAGAATCGGTTTCAGCGCTTCGAGACTTTGCGGCAAGGCGACATATCGACTGATAGCCTTGGCCGCATAACCGGCGATAAACCCGGCGATGATGCCGCCGATAAACCCGGCGCCCAGCGTACTGGCAAGCAAACCACCAATCATCCCCGGCGCCAGGCCCGGTCGGTCGGCGATCGAATAAGCGATGTAACCGGCCAACAACGGCACCATCAACTTGAACGCCGTCTCACCGCCGATCTGCATCAGCGCAGCGGCCAACGTGCCTTCTTCCTTGAATGCGGTGATACCGAACACGAACGACAAGGCGATCATCAAACCACCGGCCACGACCATCGGCAGCATGAACGACACGCCCGTCAGCAGGTGTTTATAGATGCCGGTTTTCTCTTGCCTGGCCGGTGCCTTGCCGTCACTCGCGGCGCTTTCCACAGCGCCTTCGGCCAAGGCTTTTTTCAGCGTGGCTTCGGACTGTTTCAAGGCAATCCCGGTGCTGCAGCGATAGATTTTCTTGCCGGCGAAACGCTCGGTGGCGACTTCGATATCCGCCGCCAGCAACACCACGTCCGCGTCGGCAATCGCCGCTGCGCTCAACGGGGTTTTCGCGCCCACCGAGCCTTGGGTTTCGACCTGCAATTCATAGCCCAGACGCTTGGCGGTCTGCTGCAGGGCTTCGGCCGCCATGAAGGTGTGGGCGACACCGGTCGGGCACGCGGTGATGGCGACAATGCGCGGTGCACGCGACGCATCAGTCGCCGGTTCAGCCTCACTGGCAACGTAAACTTCTGCCTCTTCAGCACCACGACGCAGCACCGCCTCGACATCCTGCAACGCCTGCGCCGGGGCGATCTGGAACACCCGTTTGCCGACAAAGCGGCTCATGTCCACCGCGCCGGTGGCGACCAGCAACACCCACTCCGCCGCCGCAATCGTCGCTGCCGACAATTCGCGCTCAGGGTGCGCTGCATCGACCACTTCAACGCTGGTGCTCCAGCCCTGACGCTGCGCCGCCGCATCGAGCAAACGCGCGCACAGCACACTGGTGACCATGCCGTTCGGGCAAGCCGTAACAATGGCTAATTTCATGACAAACCCTCTTATTGTTCTGTCAGGGGACGCACGCGCACGCCCTGTTCGAGCTGCGCCAGTTGCGCCGCGTCGTTGATGCCAAAACCGATCTGGGTCACCGCCATCGCCGCAATGGCGGTGGCCGTGCGCAGGGTTTGCTCGGGCGTATCGGCGCTGAGCAAACCGTGAAGCATGCCGGCCAGCAACGAATCACCGGCACCGACCGTGCTGGCGACGCTGACCTTGGGCGGCGTGGCATGCAGTGCTGAGCCAACGCTGAACCAGTTCACGCCATCAGCACCGTGAGAAATCACCACGTGCTCGATGCCTTGCGCATGCAAGCGCGCCGCTGCCTGAGCCTCGGCCGCGTGAGAAACCACGTCGCAACCGAGTGCGTCGGCGAGTTCTTCAGTGTTCGGTTTGATCAGCCACGGACTGGCTTTCAAAGCTTCGCGCAACGCTTCGCCGCTGCTGTCGAGAGCGACTTTCAGGCCAAGTTGATTGAGCCGTTCGATCAACTCGCGCAACCACTGCGCCGTCACACCACGCGGCAAACTGCCAGCTACCACCACCGCATCGTGACCCGGTGCAATCTGCACCAGTCGATCGAGCAACGCTTGTTGCGCGGCGGCATCGACCACCGGCCCCGGGCCGTTGATGTCGGTGATGCGGCCATCCTGTTCGGCGACCTTGATGTTGCTGCGAGTCTCACCCGGCACGCGGATAAACGCGTCGACAAAACCGCGCTTGGCGAACAGGGTTTCGAACGCTTGCAGGTTGTCTTCACCGAGAAAACCGCTGACCGTCAGTTGATGGCCGAGGTCGGCCAGCACCTGCGCGACGTTCACACCTTTGCCGGCAGCGTGGGTGTGCATCGCGTCGCTGCGATTGACCTGACCGGCCTCCAGGCGTGGCAGTTCGACGGTGAGGTCGAGCGCCGGATTGAGGGTCAGGGTAAGAATCTTGGCCATTACAGGGCCTCCACTAGTGCGCGCACTTCGTTGGCGCTGCCCACGGCCAGGGCGTGTTGAGCAAGGGTTTGCGCCTGGGTCAGGCTGAGTTCGCGAATGCGTGCCTTGACTTCGGCAATGCTGCGTCCGGAGACGCTGAGTTCATCGACACCGAGGCCAACCAGCACCGGCACCGCCAGCGGGTCCGCCGCCAGTTCGCCGCAGACGCCGACCCATTTGCCATGGGCATGGGCCGCGCGCACGGTGATGTCGATCAGTTGCAGCACCGCCGGGTGCAAGCCGTCCGCCTGCGCCGACAGGGTCGGGTGACCACGGTCGATGGCCAGGGTGTATTGCGTGAGATCGTTGGTGCCGACACTGAAGAAGTCGACTTCCTTGGCCAGTACCGGCGCGAGCAGAGCGGCGGACGGTACTTCGATCATGATCCCCAGTTGCAGATCGGCGACCGGGATTTCCAGGCGCAGACGTTCGGTCATGTCGCGGGCCTGACGCCACTCTTCGACGCTGCCAACCATCGGGAACATGATCCGCAGCGGACGGTTGTCCGCCGAACGCAGCAGGGCGCGCAATTGCGCTTCCATGATCTGCGGACGTTGCAGGGTCAGGCGAATGCCGCGCACACCGAGGAACGGATTTTCTTCCTTAGCGATCGGCCAATACGGCAGCGGTTTGTCGCCGCCGACATCCAGCGTGCGCACCACCAGCGGACGACCGGCGAGGCCATCGAGGACGCGGCGGTATTCGGCTTCTTGCGTGGCTTCGTCGGGCGCTTGCGGATGGGCCATGAAAATCAGTTCGGTACGCAGCAGGCCGATGCCTTCGGCGCCCTGCTCCACCGCGCTGATCACGCCCGCACTTTCGCCGATGTTGGCGAACACTTCGACCGCATGACCGTCGGTAGTGTGTGCCGGTTGATGGCGTTGTTCGGCGGCAATTTTCAGACGTTGTTCGCGGGTGTCGCGCTCTTCGGCGGCGCGTTGCAGGGTCGCCGCATCGGCGTCGACGTGCAGGCGACCGCGTTGGCCGTCGAGCAGCAACGGTGTGCCCGGCGCCAGCAACAACACCGCTGCGCCAGCGCCGACCAGCGCTGGAATCCCGAGAGCACGCGCAACGATTGCACTGTGCGCCGTGGCGCCGCCGCGCGCGGTGAGAATCCCCGCCACGCGCACCGGATCCAGCCGCGCGACATCGGACGGACCGACCTCGTCCATCACCAGAATGTACGGTTGCTCAGGCTCGCTCGGAGTTTGCACGCCACACAGTTGCGCCAACACGCGACGACCGACGTCACGCAGGTCCGCCGCCCGTTCGGCGAGCAACGCGTCCTGTAGCGATTCCTGTTGTTTGGCCGCCGCTTCGATCACCGCCATCCACGCCGCTTCGGCGCTTTCGCCTTGCTTAAGGCGGGTATCGACTTCATCGGTGAGTTCCGGATCGTCGAGCATTTCCTGATGGGTGATAAAGATCTCGCGGATGGCTTTGGCTTTGCTGCGTTCGATCAGGCCCTGAATGTCACCGCGCACGTCGCCGAGCGCTTGCTTGAGACGTTCGCGCTCAACGGCGGCAGACTCGCCGCGCAGCGGGTAATCGATGGTTTGCTGAACCTGAAAATGCGCAGGCCCGATGGCAATGCCAGGGGCTGCCGGGATCGCCTGCAACTGAGCGCCGGACGCCGGGGCAATCAGCACTTCGGCGATGTCGGCAATGACCTCGCGCTGCTGGCTTACGGCTGGCAGCGGCTCGACTTCTTCGCCAAGGCCTTCTTCGATCGCGGCCAAGAGTGCCGGCAAGGCGTCAGCGGCGATGCTCGGTTCCGCGATCAACTCCAGCACCTGACCGCGACGGGCGCCGAGGCTGAGCAGCTTGCTCAGGCTCTTCACCGACACGGCGCTGTCCTGGCCGTCGACGATGCGCACACGAATTTCGCCATCAAAACTCTTCGCCAGCTGCGCAAGGATCTTCGCCGGGCGCGCGTGCAAACCATGGGCGTTGGCCAGGGCAATGCGTGCGCTCGGCCAGTCGGCGGGCAATTCACCGCCGAGCACTTCGAGGACTTTTCGGCTGCTGGTGGCGCGGCCCAGCTCATGGCCGCGACCTTCAATCAGCAACGCGCAAAGACGCTCAAGCAAAGCTTGATGCGCCTCGCCAAGACTGGCCAGACAGAACAGACCGCTGAGCGGTTGACCGAAGTAGCGCATCGGTTTGTCCGGCGTCACGAACGCCAGCCCCGGACGCTTCACGGTCTGCTCGCTGTGCAGCCACCACAGGCCATCGCCCAGCGGCAGCGCTTCGACTTGTTGCAACACACCGGCAAAACCGTTGCTCACACAATCGGCCTGACGCAACAGACGCGCGCCACGCCAGACCAGTTCTTCGAAATCGTCAGCCGACACGCCGAGTCCGATCATCTGCGCATCCAGCGCCAGTTCCTGTGGCGCGCCTTGCAGCAATTTCAGCAGCGCTTCGGGGGAATTGGCACGACGCAGGGCCTGGCCCAGATCGGTCTCGCCGAGGGCGCGGGTCAGCAGTTGCAGCAGGCGCAGGTGTTCGTCGGATTTGGCGGCAATGCCAATCGCCAGATAAACGATCTGGCCATCGCCCCAATCCACGCCTTCCGGGAACTGCATCAGGCGCACGCCGGTGGCGAACACCTGATCGCGGGTTTGCGGCGTTCCGTGAGGAATGGCAATACCTTGACCGAGAAAGGTCGAGCCCTGGGCTTCCCGTGCCTGCAATCCGGCGAGGTAACCGTCGGCAACCAGACCATCGGCCACCAGGTGATTGGCGAGCAGTTGCAGCGCAGCGGGTTTATCCACAGCCGATTGGCCCATGGATATCTGCTCTATAGTGAGCTCGAGCATGCGATCTCCTTTTTGGCGCTTTATGAGTGCCAGGTATTGTTTTGAATGGTTTGCAGCTTAGGCGTTTTACCGCTTTGCTTTTCAGCGGCAGTTTTGGCGGTTTCACGGCAGAACCGGCCAAAGACGTCTAAAACGTAGAAAATACGCTTGCTGAAACGTTTAATCTAGATTGATCGGCACGTTACTCGATAATGTCCCATCCTTGAAGTCCAACTTGTCGGATGCGCTGCGACAATAGTCGCCTGCCCTAATCGGGTAGGATTGGCGAAAATGTCGCGGCAAGCTCGAAAAAACAAGGAAATCCCGGGTTGAAACTCAGTGATATCGCGCGGTTGGCCGGAGTGTCCGTGACCACCGCCAGCTACGTCATCAACGGCAAGGCCGAACAGCAACGCATCAGCACCGCCACCGTCGAGCGGGTGCGCGCAGTGGTCGATCTGCACGGCTTCACGCCAAACCCACAAGCGGCCGGGCTGCGCAGTCGGCACACGCGCACGCTGGGCTTTATTCTGCCGGATCTGGAAAACCCCAGTTACGCGCGGATCGCCAAGCTGCTCGAGCAAGGTGCACGGGCGCGCGGTTATCAATTGCTGATCGCCAGCTCCGACGATGCGCCAGACAGCGAGCGGCAGTTGCTGCAACTGTTCCGTGCGCGCCGTTGCGATGCGCTGATCGTTGCCAGTTGCCTGCCGGCCGGCGATGACAGTTATCGGCAGTTGCAGGCCAAAGGTCTGCCGATCATCGCCATCGACCGGGTCATGGAACCCGAGCACTTCTGCTCGGTGATCAGCGACGACCGCGAAGCCAGCCTGCACCTGACCCAGAGTCTGCTTGACCCGCAACCGAAGCAGATCGTACTGCTCGGCGCCCGTCCGGAACTGAGCATCAGCCAGGAACGTGCCGCCGGTTTCAAAGAGGCACTGGTCGACTTCAAAGGCGAAGTGCTGGTCGAACATGCCGAATCCTTCAGCCGCGAATGCGGCAAGCAATTGATGGAAGAACTCCTGCAGCGTTTGGGACATTTGCCGGATGCGCTGGTGACAACGTCCTACGTGCTGCTGCAAGGCGTGTTCGATGCGCTGCATGACTTCCCGCTGAAATCGCGGCCGCTGCGCCTCGGCACCTTCGGTGATACGCAGTTGCTGGATTTCCTGCCGCTGCCGGTCAATGCCATGGCCCAGCAGCACCAGTTGATCGCCGACAAGGCGCTGGAACTGGCCCTGGCGGCGGTCGAGCAGTCGGAGTACAAGCCCGGCGTGCAGGCCATCGCGCGGACCTTCAAGCAGCGTATTCACCGGGACTGAACCGTGGAGCTGATCGACAGCCACACCCACCTCGACTTCCCCGACTTCGACGCCGATCGCTTAGCGTTGCTCGCCGAAAGCCGCGCCCTCGGGGTGCGGCGGATGGTGGTATTGGGCGTCCATGAGGGCAATTGGCAACGGGTGTGGGATCTGGTGCAGAGCGATGTCGATTTGTACGCGGCATTCGGCCTGCATCCGGTGTATCTCGATCAGCATCGACCCGAAGATTTATCGGCGCTCGGTGATTGGCTGACGCGATTGCGCGGTCGTCGGCAATTGTGTGCGGTGGGCGAGATCGGTCTGGATTACTTCATCGAAACCCTCGACCGCGAGCGGCAACAGGCGCTGTTCGAGGCGCAACTGCAACTGGCCGCAGACTTTCAGTTGCCGGCGCTGATCCATGTGCGACGCAGCCACGCGGCGGTGATCGCAACGCTCAAGCGCTTCAAGCTCAAACGCGCGGGGATCATCCACGCCTTTGCCGGCAGCCGTGAAGAAGCGCGGGAATACATCAAACTCGGTTTCAAACTGGGCCTCGGCGGCGCTCCGACCTGGCCGCAAGCGTTGCGCATGCATCGGGTGCTGGCGGAACTGCCACTGGATTCGATTGTGCTGGAAACCGATTCACCGGACATGGCACCTGCGATGTTTCCCGGTCAGCGCAACAGCCCGGCGCACTTGCCGGCGATCTGCGAGTCGCTGGCCGGACTGATGAATATCAGCCCGCAACAACTGGCCACGGCCAGTACCGCCAACAGCTGCGAAGTATTTGGCTGGTAATCAGTCGGCGTGCGCCTTGGCCGCCTCCAGAATCAGCGTCAGGTGTTGCCGCTGGCGCGCATAACGGACGACCACGAAGTACACAAAGATCGTGATCAGTGACGCGTTCAGTTGCTCAGTGACGCTAAGCAGTCCCACCCATTCCATCACCAGCGCCACCAGCAGCGCGGTGCACACCGTCAACGAAGCACTGAAACGCAGCAACGCCAGTGAGTCGAGCGACTTGAAGCGCTTGATCTGTTGCGGGCATCGCAGCTCCAGCGCTTTCTGGCAATGCTCGCAGGTAAACGGTTCATTGATCGAGATGGCATTGAGCTGCCAGGGTTTGAGCAGCAGCGTGGTCTGGCAATGAGCGCAACGGCCCAGAACCCCCAAGGTTGCGGCAGACATGAGCGCCATCCTCTATGCGAACGATTGGGTATGGATACTGGCCCATTGATGGGGAAATACCAGAGTCTGAAGGGAAACAGGATTGGGCTTACGGCCGGAAGTGAAGAAGTACTACAAAGGGTTCTGACAAAACCCAAAACCCTGTGGGAGCGAGCCTGCTCGCGAAGGCGGTGTATCAGGTGACAGAGATGTCACTGACCGATCGCATTCGCGAGCAGGCTCGCTCCCACAGTTTTTCGTGCGTGCCTCAGACGCGAAACGCGCTGATCAGCTGTTTAAGCTCCACCACTTGGGCTGACAGCGCCCGGCTGGCGTCTTCGGTCTGGTGCGCACCTTGCGCCGTACGCTCGCCGGCACGGTTGATCTCGACGATGTTCTGATCGATGTCGTGGGCCACCGCCGTTTGCTGTTCAACTGCAGCAGCGATCTGCTGGTTCTGATCGACGATCATACCGACCGCACCAAGGATGTTTTCCAGCGCCTGCTGGACTTTTTCCGACTGCCCCACCGTGCCATTGGCCATCTGATGGCTGACGCCCATGGCTTTCACGGCCGCCCCGACGCCGCCGTGCAGCTTGGCGATCATCTGTTCGATTTCTTCAGTTGATTGCTGGGTGCGTTTGGCCAAGGTGCGTACTTCATCGGCCACCACAGCAAAACCGCGCCCCTGCTCACCGGCACGGGCGGCTTCGATCGCGGCGTTGAGCGCCAGCAGGTTGGTTTGTTCGGCAATACTCTTGATCACTTCCAGTACGCGGCTGATCGACTGGCTGTCGCTGGCTAACTGGTTGATCACCAACACCGACTGGTCGATTTCGCTGGCCAGCGCGGCAATGCTGCCTTGCTGCGACTCGACCAGGCCACGGCCACTGATGGTCTCGTCATTGACGCTGTGGGCGCTGCTCACCGCTGCCGCCGCACTGCGCGCCACCTCCAGTGAAGTCGCCGACATCTGGTTCATCGCCGTCGCCACTTGCTCGATCTGCGTGCGTTGCCCGGCGACCGCCTGATTGCTCTGCGCAGAGACGTTTTCAACCTGCCCGGCCTGGCGCTCGACCTCAGCGACAGTCTGACCTACGCGCTCGATCAAGTCGTGAATCTTCCTCACCGTGCCATTGAAGACTTCGCCCAACTCGCCCAGCTCATCGCGGCTATTGGCTTTGAAGTTGACCGTCATGTCGCCGGCCGCGACCTTGTCCATCATCGCCCCGAGGCGTTTCAGTGTGGTGCGGGTCGAGGCGTAGAAACCGCCGTAGAGATAGAAAATCAGCACGAACACCACCGACAGCGCCACCGCCTGCAAGACCATGTGTGTGCGGTTCTGCGCCAGACGCTGCTGCAATTGCGTGTCGAGGAATTTGAGGGTGGCTTCGTTGAGCTGGTAAGTCCTGTCGATCAGCGTGGTGATCTGATCGTAAAACGCCTGCCAAGGCGCATCGAGGGTGTCGGCCATCACCACCTGTTCCTCGAACAGTTCGCTAGCCTGTTTCAGCGAGGCCTTGCTGCTGTCGGCCGCCGTGCTGAGGTTTTCCCGCGCGGCTTTGCTCGAGCCGAGGGCGTCCTGCAGCTTCAGACCGTACTCGGCCTGGAGTTTTTCGATCTGCACCAGCAACTCATCAAAACGCGTACTCGATGAACTGTTGAGAAAACCCTGGCCCAGCGAATACGAGCCCATGGCCCGGCCTTCGCCGAGTGTTTGCGTGACGCTCGGCGTGATCAGGGTGACCAGTTCGCTGAGCTGACGGATATCGCTCTGGTTGTCGCGGCTCAGGCCGGCCTGACTGGTGATGATCTGGCTGAAAATCTGCGCACTGGCGAGCACTTTGCTGATCAACGCGCTTTTGCTCTGCAGTGAGTTTTCCGCTTGCTGGGCCTTGAACGCGGCAATCATTTCATCGCGTTTACCGTCGAAGACCTGAATCTGCTCGGGATCCTCGGTCATCGCCGTCAGCCCTTGCAGGCGTGCCAGAACCGCTTGTTCGAGCGTAGTGATTTGCGCCTCGATATTCCCGGCCTTACCGGACTGGCCGAGGGTGACGTTGATCTGTACCAGATTGTTGAGCGTTTCCAGATCCCGACGCAGGGCCAGGCTACTGCCCAGCAGATCAAGGCTTTGCAGCTCGACCCGAGTGCCCTGGAATTCCCGATAGGAATCGCGCACCAGATAAAAATTGGTCACCAGCATCGGCACCAGAAACAGCACGCTGATCAGGCTGAACTTCATGCCGAAGCTCAGACGGTTCATCAGCGAGACGGCGGGATAGAGCAAGCTCTTCACTGGAAGTCTCCCTTGGTTTTTCTTGTTTTTATTGGCAGGCGCGGGGCGACAGCAGATAGCCACTATCGAGCGCCATCTCTGTATAGCTCAAATCGGAGGGAGGTTTTGTAACTTAAGGTTAACGAAAAAACATCGCAGCCTGCGGCAGCTCCTTCAGGAAATACACAATCCCTGTGTAGGAGCGGCCGCAGGCTGCGATCTTCGGATCTTTGTTTAAATCAATGAAATCAGTGGATCAAGACGGTCCACAAGGCAAACCCGGCGTACCACAGCACCGCCGCGCGCAAGAGCAATTCCCACAGGCAATCGAGGGTGTTGATGCCGTCCGGACCGACCACGGGAGGTGGAATCTCCCCCGCCGCCAGACCGACCCGGTTGATCAATTGCGCAGCGCTGATGTTCCAGTTCAGCAGTTCATGCAGCATCACCCGACTGACCGCGACAAAATTGCCGACCAGCGCCAGACTCGCCGCCAGCAAGCGTACCGGCAGCCAGTCAAAGGCATGCCGCAGTTGCGCCGCGCGCTCGACCAGCGCCGGGTTCTGGCCGTGCTCCTGCGCCAGCGCCAACAGGCGATACGCCAAAGCCGCCACCGGGCCGAGCACGAAATACCAGAAGATCACCGCAAAAAAGCTCTGATAGGCCTGCCACAGCAGATGCCCCTGCACGCTTTCAAGCAACTGCTCGCCGCTGTCGGCGCAGATATCCAGATCGCGCTTGGCCACATGCGCTGCGGCTTGCAGATCTTCACGCCGCCAGGCATCACGGAATGGTCCGAGACCGCCGAGCAAATCGCCGCGCCCCAAGCTGTAAATCACCACCAGCAAATGCACCGGCAAGGCCAGCAAGCCGTAGGCCACCGGTTCCAGCACCACTAGCAACAGCGCCAGCAACGCCACCGGAAACAGCACCAGAATCGTCAGCACCAACCAGGGCTGTCTGGCCAGCCGCGCGCTGGTCTCGAGTTTGTTCAGTTCGCGGATCCATCCGCCATCGCGTTGAACCCGATGACGCAGGGCCGAAAACTTCTCGATCCACAACGCCAGCAGTAACACCAGAAAACTCATTGTCCTTCCTCTTGTGCCAGGGCCGCGCGGTAACGCGCCCAGTCGAATGCCGGGCCAGGATCGGTCTTACGCCCGGGTGCTATGTCGCTGTGCCCACAAATGCGGGCGCCGGTGATGGCCGGAAATGCGCTTTGCAACTGGCGGGTCAACGCCGTCAACGCCTGATACTGCTCGTCGGTGAACGGCAGATCATCAGTGCCTTCGAGCTCGATGCCCACGGAAAAATCGTTACAGGTTTCCCGTCCATCGAAGACCGACACGCCGGCATGCCACGCCCGCTCAAGACAGGAGACAAACTGGGTGACCTTGCCGTCACGTTCAATCAGAAAGTGCGCCGAGACGCGCAGGTCGGCAATCCCTGCAAAATAGGGATGTTCGGTGACATCCAGACGATTCTGGAAAAATTCCTGCACCTTGCCCGTGGCGAACTGCGCCGGCGGCAGGCTGATGTTGTGGATGACCAACAGGGAAATTTCGCCCGCCGGGCGCTCATTGAAGTTGGGCGATGGGCAGACCTGCACCCCGTGACACCACCCGCTAGCGGGATCCAACTGCATACCGATTCCTTCAACGCCGACTGTGTTGGCGCCCAGTATGCCGTGATCGGCCCCCGGCGCGCGATCACTTGCCGCGATTGAGTCGTCGCAGATTGCCCAGCACCGACTCCAGCGCGCGATCGAACAACAAGGTGTCGTCCAGCGTACGCACCGCACCCCGCTCGAATTCCAAGGCCAGCGCAATGCGGCTGCGCTCCAGCACCTTCATCCCGGTGCGATCGACAAATACGTACTTGCCGGTGACTTCGATGATGGCCGCGAGTTTGCAGCGCAGACTGTTTTCATCGTCTTCCTGAAACGCCACCCAACTGCCAAGACGCAGTTGCTCGACCTGGCGCAGACCGGCGGCGTCGTGAGGCAAACGTACCGAGGTCAACGCCGCGCTGCCTTCATCAGCGGTTTGCAGGATGATCTGTTGCGACACCTCGACCATGGGCAAAGCCTGATCGGCCTGCTCGGAGCGCTCCAGCACCCGCACATGCAGGGCTTCCAGCTCACTGAAAAACTCGCTGGTGGCGAATGGATCGAACGCCGAACTGCTCAGACCATCACGCAGTGCCTTTAGCAAGCCCGGCACCAGCGCCAGCAAGCGCAGGCTGGATTCAGCGTCGTCATGGCGCTGCACACTCCAGATCAGCTGCTCCATGGTCTGCACATCGGCCTGCCATTCAGCGGACTGATCGCCATGCTTGAGACAGGTCAGCAGCAATACTTTGCTCCAGGCGTCCTGAACGAAGGTGACCACGGTCGGCGGCAGGGTCTTGCCCAGCAGCGCTTGATTCAACGCGCGTTCGACCCGGCGCCGCGCCAGTTCGGTTTTCGCTCGCCCCTCTTCGGCGTCACGCAGGCGCTGTTCAAGCAGTTCGCTGCGGCGGCGTTCATCGCTGGTGAAGGCGAGAAAGTCAGCCAGCAACTCGGAGAAAATCGCCGGGTCGTCGACGAAATCGTTGAGCAGGCGCTGCACCACTTGTTCGATACGCAGGTACAAGCTGTCGCGTGCCTCACCGTCGCAATCGCCCCAGCCCATGGCCGCCGCGGCGATTTCGTTGAGCAGGCGCCGCGCCGGATGGGTGCTGCGGCTGAAGAAACTCTTGTCGAGTACCGCGACCTTGAGCATCGGGATCTGCAACCGGGCAATCAGGGCCTTAAGCGAATCAGGCACATTACGGTCTTCAAGAATGCAGTCAAAGACCATCGCGATCAGGTTGATCACGTCTTCGTCCGCATCGCCGACGATCCGCGATTTGCCGCTTCTGACACTGACTCGGGTCAACAGTTGTTCGAGCTGATTGCGCAGATCAAAGTCATCCTGCGCCGCCAGCGCCGGCACGTATTGTTGCAAATGCGAGAGCAGGCGGAGCAGGTCGCGGGAGGAAATCGGTTGCGCCGCGACGCTGGGTTCCAGCGTCGGCGCGACACTGCCGCGCACCTGCGCGAGCAACTTCTGCAACGCGGCGAAAACCTCCTGCACGCCTTCGTCGACGGGCGGCGTGTCGTCGCGTTCCTCACTGTGCACATTGGCGATCGCACGATCAATTGAGCGACGTGCAGGGGCCGCTTTCAACTCGGGCAACACACCGGTGGCGAGCAACAATTGATTGGCTTCGGCGTAAAGCTGTTCGGTGTCGGCCAATACATAGCGCTCGAACAGTTTGAGCAGGATCAGCTTGACCTTGATCTCCACGCCCAGATTACGCCCGGCCTGGAGGAAAAACTCGCAGAGCTGCGCCGGGCCGAGCGGGTTGTGCTGATCGTCGAGGGTGTTGCCGAGCAGCGCGTTAAGGCGCGCGGTCAGTTGATCGAGGGCGAAGCCGTCACGCTTGAGCACGCGACCGACCATGGTCTCGACCGCCACGCTGCGCTCCATGTCGTCGCTGCGCGGTGCCAGCTCGTCGTAGATCAGGGCGTGCGGCAGCGTGTTGTGCGTGGGGTCGTATTGCGTCAGGCCGACGAAGGCTTCGAAAAATTGCTCAAGGAAGCCACGCTCGATGTTTTTGCGCTTGAGGCGCAGGTCGCGCATGGCTTCGAAGAAGATGTTCTGTTCGACGTCGTTGCGCGCCCGGTCGGCCATTTCAAACAGCGTGTCGTCAGCGTTATCGAACAGCTCCTGTAAACCGTGGCGCAGTTGCTGGGCAGCCTTGTCGCGAACCTGAAGCAGAATCACAGGCAGGCGGGCGAGCGGCGAGTGATTCGCCTGATCGATAGCGCCCTTGTGCAAAGGCACCACTTTCCCGTCGTTGTGCATCCAAGCCTCCTGAAACGGTGATTCGTTCGGTCACTTGCAACATAAGCCTCCTGTGGGAGCGAGCTTGCTCGCGAAGGCGATCTGTCAGTGACATGGTTGGTGACTGACACTGCGCTTTCGCGAGCAAGCTCGCTCCCACAGGTCTCAACAACTTCGGCCGCATTGCACGTCAAAGCTATGACGTCAAATGCAAGGCGGATTATCTTTCATAACTTGCCCACGGCGCCATAGTCGTCAGGGTTTCCCCTATGCCCTCTCAATGACCCTGTCCGGGCGAGTTTTGCTCAAAGAAAATCGACCGGATGCAGGCAAGCACGCGCTTTCTCGCCTTGGGTTGGCTCGCGCCATGCCCCTATAATCGAACCACTTTGTTTGTGGAGCCCGTTATGCCGAATCTACGTCTCGCCGATTTGACCGCCGAAATCGAAGCCAACGTGCGCCGTGCGTTGCTCGAAGACATCGGCAGCGGCGACATCACCGCGCAACTGATCCCGGCCGAACGTCTGGCCAAAGCCACCATCATCACCCGCGATGCCGCCGTCATCTGCGGCACGGCGTGGGTCGATGCCGTGTTTCGTCAACTGGATCCACGGGTCGCGGTGCATTGGCAAGTGGTCGATGGTGAGCGGGTAAAACCCAATCAGCCGTTGTTTCATCTGGAAGGCCCGGCCCGTTCGCTGCTGACCGGGGAACGCAGTGCGCTGAACTTCTTGCAACTGCTATCGGGTGTGGCGACTCGCGCGCAGTACCTGGCGGATTTCGTCGGCGCTACTCAGGTCAAGTTGCTCGACACCCGCAAAACCCTACCGGGCCTGCGTCTGGCGCAGAAATACGCGGTGACCTGCGGTGGCTGCCATAACCATCGCATCGGTCTGTACGACGCGTTCCTGATCAAGGAAAACCACATCGCCGCCAGCGGTGGCATTCCACAAGCCATTGCCGCCGCGCACAAGATTGCGCCGGGCAAACCGGTGGAAGTCGAAGTGGAAAGTCTGGATGAGCTGAAAGAAGCACTGACCGCCGGCGCCGACATCATCATGCTCGACGAACTGAGTCTGGACGATATGCGCGAAGCTGTGCGCCTGAATGGCGGCAAGGCAAAGCTGGAGGCCAGCGGTGGCATCAACGAAAGCACGCTGCTGCCGATCGCCGAAACCGGGGTGGACTACATCTCGATTGGTGCGATGACCAAGGATGTGAAAGCGGTGGATCTGTCGATGCGCCTCAGCCTCTGAAGACTTCGCGCAATAAAAAACGCCAGCCCGGTTGAGGCTGGCGTTTTTGTTTCAGACCACCAGATTATTCATCTCGCAGTACTCTTCCCACTCGACACCCAGCACTTCGGCCGCCTCTTTGTGCAGCACAAGGCGCTGCGCCTCGAACTCCTCCGGCGTACTCGTGTACTTGAGCGTCAGTTCCCACGGCTGCAGGCCCTGGGCTTCAGCCTCGTCTTCGAAGGCCCACTGAATCTGATCTTTCTGATCATCGGGACTGAGATCCTTGATCTCTTCCAACAGCTGCGGGGCGTCGAGTTTGTACTTTTCCAGCGCCTGTACGTGACGTTGCTCTTGAGTTAATTCGGTCATGGCGTTCTCGCTGATCGTAAGAATGGAGGATGGATCTGGATCATCAAGGATCTCTCTGACGCGGATTTGTCCGGCCTTCGGAACCATTCGGGATCATCTGAAAACTGCTAAGCGATGCTCATGCAGGCACCGAATATAGGACGTTTGCATGACGAATTACACGGGTCTTTACATCTCTCCCACAAAAAGCTGACCTGCGGAACATAAATCCACATGGGGATAAGTGAGAGTGATGAAGAAGGTGGTGCCCGAGACAGGAATCGAACCTGCGACCTTCGCGTTACGAGTGCGCTGCTCTACCGGCTGAGCTACACGGGCGGTGGGCTAAACCTAGCACCGGTCTTGAAGTCCGGCAACTTCACAGAATGTCCGATATTTCGCAGACAAAAAAATGCCCCGCCGTTTTCACGGCGGGGCATTTTCATTGCGCTAAAGCCTGGGGGTGATTAAACGCCCGAAGCCTTGGCCGCTGCCACGTCTTTGATGGACAGCTTGATACGGCCGCGGTTGTCCACGTCCAGTACCAGCACTTCCACTTCCTGGCCTTCTTTCAGGATGTCGGTCACTTTCTCTACGCGAGCGTCGCTCAGCATCGAGATGTGCACCAGACCGTCCTTGCCCGGCAGGATGTTGACGAATGCGCCGAAGTCGACGATGCGCTCAACCTTGCCGACGTAGATCTTGCCGATCTCGGCTTCAGCGGTGATACCCAGAACGCGCTGACGTGCTGCTTCAGCCGCTTCCTTGGTTTCGCCGAAGATCTTGATCGAACCGTCGTCTTCGATGTCGATCGAAGCCTTGGTTTCTTCGCAGATCGCACGGATGGTCGCGCCACCTTTACCGATAACGTCACGGATCTTGTCGGTGTCGATTTTCATCGCGATCATGGTCGGAGCGTTGGCCGACAGTTCGGTACGCGACTGGCCGATGATCTGGTTCATCTGACCGAGGATGTTCAGGCGCGCTTCCAGGGCTTGGCCCAGAGCGATTTCCATGATCTCTTCGGTGATGCCCTTGATCTTGATGTCCATCTGCAGCGCAGTAACGCCTTTGGCGGTACCGGCTACTTTGAAGTCCATGTCGCCCAGGTGGTCTTCGTCACCGAGGATGTCGGTCAGGACGGCAAATTTCTCGCCTTCTTTAACCAGACCCATCGCGATACCGGCAACCGGCGCCTTCATCGGCACACCAGCATCCATCAGGGCCAGGGAAGCGCCGCAAACGGAAGCCATCGAGCTCGAACCGTTGGATTCGGTGATTTCCGAAACGACACGGATGGTGTACGGGAACACGTCAGCGGCCGGCAGCATGGCCGAAACCGAACGACGGGCCAGACGGCCGTGACCGATTTCACGACGACCAGCGCCACCCATGCGACCACACTCGCCCACCGAGAACGGAGGGAAGTTGTAGTGCAGCATGAACGGGTCTTTTTTCTCGCCTTCCAGGGTGTCCAGCAGTTGTGCGTCACGGGCAGTACCCAGTGTTGCAACGACCAGAGCCTGGGTTTCACCACGGGTGAACAGCGCCGAACCGTGAGTCTTCGGCAGAACGCCGACTTCGATGTTCAGCGGACGTACGGTTTTGGTGTCGCGGCCGTCGATACGTGGCTTGCCGTTAACGATGTTTTCGCGAACGGTGCGGTATTCGATTTCGCCGAAAGCGGCTTTGACTTCGCTGGACGAAGGCTGGCCTTCTTCACCGGACAGCTTGGCAACGACTTGATCCTTCAGCTCGCCCAGACGCGCGTAACGGTCGGCCTTGACGGTGATGGTGTAAGCCTGGGAGATCGCTTCGCCGAACTCGGCACGGATAGCGCCCAGCAGTTCGGTGGCTTCTGGCGCAGGCGCCCAGGTCCAGGTCGGCTTGGCAGCTTCGGCAGCCAGTTCTTTAACGGCGTTGATCACCACCTGGAACTCGTCGTGAGCAAACAGTACCGCGCCCAGCATCTGGTCTTCGGTCAGCTCTTTGGCTTCCGATTCAACCATCAGTACGGCGTCGGAAGTACCGGCAACGACCATGTCCAGGCTCGAAGCAGCTTGCTGCTCGTAAGTCGGGTTCAGCAGGTAGCCGGTGCTTTCGTGGAAAGCTACACGAGCGGCGCCGATCGGGCCGTCGAACGGAATGCCCGAGATGGCCAGGGCAGCCGAGGTACCGATCATCGCAGCGATGTCCGGATCGGTTTTCTTGCTGGTGGAAACGACGGTGCAGACAACCTGCACTTCGTTCATGAAGCCTTCTGGGAACAGCGGACGGATCGGACGGTCGATCAGTCGGGAAGTCAGGGTTTCTTTCTCGGAAGGACGGCCTTCACGCTTGAAGAAACCACCAGGGATCTTACCGGCAGCGTAAGTCTTTTCCTGGTAGTGAACGGACAGAGGGAAGAAGCCCTTGCCCGGATCGGCTTGTTTTGCACCGACTACAGTCACCAATACGCTGACGTCGTCGTCAACGGTGACCAATACTGCGCCGGAGGCCTGACGGGCGATACGGCCAGTCTCGAGGGTAACGGTCGATTGACCGAACTGGAATTTTTTGATTACCGGGTTCACGGTGTCCTACCTTCTTTGTGGCTCTTGGGGGAACTGGTTTCTTGCGAATTCTTGGGCAATGTCGGGAATCGGCCCAACCCTTGTCCGGGGTAAAACGTGTATCCAGATAAAACTTGAGGCTGGGAGCCTGCAAGGCGACCGCGGTAAACCGCGGACGTCTTGCAGACCACCAACCTCATAGCGCAATCGCTGATTAGCGACGCAGACCCAGGCGAGCGATCAGAGCGCTGTAACGGCTCACGTCCTTGCCTTTCAGGTAGTCCAGCAGCTTGCGACGCTGGTTTACCATGCGGATCAGACCACGACGGGAGTGGTGATCTTTACCGTTGGCCTTGAAGTGACCTTGCAGTTTGTTGATGTTGGCGGTCAGCAGTGCAACTTGCACTTCTGGCGAACCAGTGTCACCAACAGCTTGCTGGTAGTCAGCAACGATTTGAGCTTTTTCTTGAACGTCGAGAGCCATGAGGCAATCCTTTTATCAGGAAACTGTTTCAGGGAAACAGCTTCAACAGGCCAGGGACAAATCCCTGTATCTATAAATGAGTCGTGACCGTGCCTGTTAACAGCCACACTCGCCGACCTGCTGTTACACAGGCCGGTTCCGGTCATTCTGACCGAATCAAACGACGTGGCGCGATGCGCCCGTCTTCGCTCACTTCACCGATACCGATGAAGCGACCATTGTGATCCTGTACCCGTACCATGCCGAACTTCGGAGCATCCGGGGCACGTACCGGCTGGCCGTTGAGCCAGTAGAACGCGCTCGCTTCCGAGAAGTGCAGCAACGGCCAATCCAGCAGGCCGCTGTCCGATGGCATCAGGAAGCGATCAACCGCTTCGTTGCCGCCTTCGGCATGTACCGCTTCAAGCTCTTCGAGGGTAACCGTCTGCGCCAGGGTGAAAGGCCCGGCCTGGGTACGACGCAATTCAGCGACGTACGCACCACAACCGAGTTGCTCACCGATATCCTCCACCAGGGTGCGAATATAGGTGCCCTTGCTGCAATCCACCGCAAGACGCGCAGTATCGCCTTCGAAGGCCAGTAATTCCAAGCGCGCAATAGTAACAGAACGCGGTTCGCGCTCCACTACTTCGCCTGCACGAGCCAGCTTGTACAGCGGCTGGCCATCACGCTTGAGCGCCGAGTACATCGGCGGTATCTGACTGATTTGCCCGCGAAATTTCGGCAGAACTGCTTCGACATCGGCGCGACCAACGGTCACCGGGCGCTCCTGCAAAACCTCACCTTCGGCGTCTGCCGTGGTGGTGGTCTTGCCCAGTTGCGCCAGGGTTTCATAACCCTTGTCGGAATCGAGCAGGTATTGCGAGAACTTGGTGGCCTCACCGAAGCACAACGGCAAAACGCCGGTGGCCAGTGGGTCGAGGCTACCGGTGTGACCGGCCTTCTCGGCATTGAGCAGCCAGCGGACCTTCTGCAACGCGGCATTGGAGGTGAACCCCAACGGTTTGTCGAGCAGGATGATGCCGCTGACGTTACGACGGATACGTTTGACCTGAGCCACCGAATTACTCCTTGGTGTCTTCAGGTTCAGCAACCACCGGATGCTGATTGTCTTCAGCCACGGCACGCTCGATCAGCGCCGACAGGTGCGCACCACGGACAACGGATTCGTCGTAGTGGAAGTGCAATTGCGGCACGCTGCGCAGTTTCATTTCACGGGCCAATTGCATACGCAGGAAGCCTGCGGCGGAATTGAGCACCTTGATGCTTTGCGCGATGTCTTCAGCGTTGTCCTGCCCCATCACGGTAATGAAAATCTTGGCGTGACCGACGTCACGGCTGACTTCAACTGCGGTAATGGTGACCAGACCCACACGTGGATCTTTGACTTCGCGACGGATCAGTTGGGCCAGCTCACGCTGCATCTGATCGCCGATACGTTGGGTACGGCTGTATTCTTTTGCCATGATTTGTTACCTGTTACTGCCCTGCGGTGAAACCCGCAAGGTCTGAAAGCGGCAAACGCCCGGCCTGACAAAAGCCAGACCGGGCGTTGCGTTTAGAGTCCGGGTGATGCGCCGCACCGTTGAGTGCGGCAGCCCATCACGGCTCCTGAAGTGCGCGAGTTAGAGGCTGCGAGCAACCTGAACCTTCTCGAAGACTTCGATCTTGTCGCCGACTTTGACGTCGTTGTAGCTCTTCACGCCGATACCGCATTCCATGCCGGCACGTACTTCGGAAGCGTCATCCTTGAAGCGGCGCAGGGATTCCAGCTCGCCTTCGAAGATAACGATGTCTTCACGCAGTACACGGATCGGACGGTTACGGTGCACAACACCTTCGATCACCATGCAGCCTGCGATCGCGCCAAACTTCGGCGAACGGAACACGTCACGCACTTCAGCCACACCCAGAATGTTCTCGCGAACATCGCTGCCGAGCATGCCGGTCAGGGCTTTCTTGACGTCTTCGATGATGTCGTAGATCACGTTGTAGTAACGCATGTCCAGACCTTCCTGCTCGACGATCTTCCGTGCGCCAGCATCGGCACGCACGTTGAAGCCGAACAGTACAGCGTTGGAAGCCAGTGCCAGGTTAGCGTCGGACTCGGTGATACCACCGACGCCGCCGCCGACTACGCGCACTTGAACTTCGTCGTTGCCCAGGCCATTCAAGGCACCGTTCAACGCTTCCAGCGAACCACGGACGTCGGATTTGAGGACGATGTTGAGCGTCTTCTTCTCGGCCTGACCCATGTTTTCGAAGATGTTTTCCAGCTTGCCGGCGTGAGCGCGAGCCAGTTTGACTTCGCGGAACTTGCCTTGACGGAACAGAGCCACTTCACGGGCTTTCTTCTCGTCAGCAACCACGCTCATCTCGTCGCCAGCGTCCGGGGTACCGTCCAGGCCGAGGATCTCGACAGGAATGGATGGACCGGCTTCTTTGATTGGCTTGCCGTTCTCGTCGAGCATGGCACGCACGCGGCCATAGTTCGAACCGACCAGAACCATGTCGCCTTGGCGCAGGGTACCGTCTTGAACCAGAACGGTTGCCACCGGGCCACGACCTTTGTCGAGACGCGATTCAACCACAACGCCGCGGCCAGGAGCCGATGGAGTTGCTTTCAGTTCGAGAACTTCAGCTTGCAGCAGAACGGCTTCCAGCAACTCGTCCACGCCAGTACCGACTTTCGCCGAAACCGGAACGAACGGCGTATCACCGCCCCACTCTTCGGAAGTTACGCCGTGAACCGACAGTTCGCTACGGATGCGATCGAGATCGGCGCCCGGCTTGTCGATTTTGTTCACTGCTACAACCAGTGGAACGCCAGCCGCTACAGCGTGCTGAACAGCTTCAATGGTCTGCGGCATCACGCCGTCGTCCGCCGCAACCACCAGGATCACGATGTCGGTCGCCTTGGCACCACGAGCACGCATTGCGGTAAACGCGGCGTGACCCGGGGTGTCGAGGAAGGTGACCATGCCGCGTTCGGTTTCAACGTGGTATGCACCGATGTGCTGAGTAATACCGCCGGCTTCGCCAGCAGCTACCTTGGCACGACGGATGTAGTCGAGCAGGGACGTTTTACCGTGGTCAACGTGGCCCATTACGGTCACGACTGGCGCACGGGAGAACGACTCACCTTCAAACTTCAGGGACTCGGCCAGGGAATCTTCCAGGGCGGTGTCGCTGACCAGGGTCACTTTGTGGCCCAGTTCTTCAGCTACCAGTTGAGCAGTTTCCTGATCAAGCACCTGGTTGATGGTCGCTGGAGTACCCAGTTTGAACATGAACTTGATGATTTCAGCAGCCTTGACCGACATCTGATTGGCGAGATCGCCAACAGTGATGGTCTCGCCGATCTGCACATCACGCACGACAGGGCCGGTTGGGCTCTGGAAACCGTGAGCGTTGCGCTTCTTCAGCTTGGCCTTGCCGCGACCACCACGACGGAAGCCATCGCTTTCTTCGTCGGTAGTGCGTGGTGCCACGCGTGGAGCCGGCGCTTTTTCTTTGACCGAGGCGCGATGCGGAGCGTTTTTGCGCTCGCCATCACCGCCACCGCTGCGACGATTGTTATCGTCAGCACGTGGCTTGTCCGGACGGCGCTGTTCGTTCTGCTTGTTGCGAACGTCAGCAGACGGAGCTGGAGCAGCGGCAACCACCGGTGCGCTTTCGCGAACAGGTTCGGCCACTGCAGCCGGCGCCGCAACGGCGTCGCTGGTAGCGTTCTGCGCAGCAGCAGGCTGATTACGCGCTTCTACTTCGGCGCGTTGCTTGGCTTCTTCTTCAGCCTTCTGACGGGCAGCATTTTCTACTGCGCGACGCTCATCCAGTTCACGCTTGCGCTCGGCTTCGATTTCTTCCGGGCTACGCTGTACGAAAACTTTCTTCTTGCGGACTTCAACGCTGATGCTTTTGCTGCCAGCAACACGCAGGGTGCTGGTGGTTTTACGCTGCAGCGTGATCTTGCGTGGTTCTTCCACTTTCGCCTTGTGGCTGCTTTTCAAGTGAGTCAGCAGGGACTGCTTCTCACTGTCAGTCACATTTTCTTCGGCGGCGGTGTGCGGCAGACCTGCCTCACGCATCTGCTGCAACAGGCGCTCTACCGGTGTTTTGACCTCATCGGCCAGTTGTTTCACCGTGACTTGCGTCATGCACTTCTCTCCTCAGGCCGCGCCTAATTACTCGAACCAGTGGGCTCGGGCGGCCATGATCAACTTGCCGGCACGATCATCGTCAATGCCGTCGATGTCGAGCAGGTCGTCAATAGACTGCTCGGCCAGGTCTTCGCGGGTAATTACGCCGCGCACCGCCAGTTCCATCGCCAAATCCTTGTCCATACCCTCAAGCGAGAGCAGGTCTTCGGCCGGATGGGCGTCTGCCAGCTTTTCCTCAGTAGCGATGGCTTTGGTCAACAAACGATCCTTGGCACGAGCGCGAAGCTCGTTGACGATGTCCTCGTCAAAGCCGTCGATGTTGAGCATTTCTTCCAACGGTACGTAGGCAATCTCTTCCAGGCTGGTGAAGCCTTCATCTACCAGCACCTGAGCCAGTTCTTCGTCGACTTCCAGCTCGTCGATGAAGTTGCGCAGGATGTCGCCGGTTTCTGCTTGCTGCTTAGCCTGGATGTCCGATTCGGTCATCACGTTCAGGGTCCAGCCAGTCAACTGGCTGGCCAGACGCACGTTCTGACCACCACGACCGATGGCCTGAGCCAGATTGTCTGCGCCAACGGCGATGTCCATTGCATGGGCATCTTCGTCAACGATAATTGCCGCAACCTCAGCCGGGGACATGGCGTTGATCACGAACTGAGCCGGGTTGTCGTCCCACAGGACGATATCCACACGCTCACCGCCCAACTCGCCCGACACTGCCTGGACGCGCGAACCGCGCATACCGATGCAAGCGCCCTGCGGGTCGATGCGTTTGTCCTTGGAGCGGACGGCGATCTTGGCGCGCGAACCCGGATCACGGGACGCTGCCATTACTTCGATCAAGCCTTCGGCAATTTCCGGCACTTCGATGCGGAACAGCTCGATCAGCATTTCCGGCGCGGTACGCGACAGGATCAACTGCGGGCCGCGGTTCTCGGTGCGGATTTCCTTGAGCAGCGCACGCAGGCGCACGCCGACACGGAAAGTTTCGCGAGAAATGATGTCTTCACGGGCCAGCAACGCTTCAGCGTTGTTACCCAGATCGACGATCACGTTGTCGCGGGTGACTTTTTTCACGGTGCCGGAGATGATTTCTCCCAGGCGCTCGCGATAGGCGTCGACCACTTGAGCGCGCTCGGCTTCGCGAACTTTCTGCACGATGACCTGCTTGGCAGTCTGTGCAGCGATGCGGCCGAACTCGATGGATTCGATCTTTTCTTCAACGACGTCGCCAACCTTGGCGCCAGGATGCGTTTCAGCAACCTTGGTTGGCCAGGTTTCGATGGCCGGATCGTCGAGATCATTCTCTTCAACGACCGTCCAGCGACGGAAAGTTTCGTAAGAACCGGTGTGGCGATTAATTTCCACACGCAGGTCTACTTCGTCTTCAAAACGCTTTTTGGTAGCAGTGGCCAGAGCCAGCTCCAGCGCTTCAAAAATTACGCTTGCCGGTACGCCCTTTTCATTGGATACCGACTCAACAACCAGCAGTACTTCTTTGCTCATCGTACGCCTCGCCTTTCGCAAGCCATTGGATCCGCGGGATCCGCGTCTCAGTCAAAACTGGGAATAATGTTGGCCTTGTCGATCATATCGATCGGCAACAGGAACTCATGGTCATCTACCTGCACCACAACATCCTGTTCTTCTACACCGCGCAGAAGGCCCTGAAAGTTGCGTCGACCTTCAAAAGGCGAGCGCAGCTTGATCTTCACTTGTTCACCGGCAAATTTTGCAAACTGCTCAAGAGTGAACAGTGGGCGCTCCATGCCAGGCGAGGAAACTTCGAGGGTGTATTCAACGGAAATTGGATCTTCAACATCCAGTACACCGCTGATCTGACGGCTGACAATGGCGCAATCGTCCACCAGCACGCCACCCTCTTTATCGATATAAACGCGCAACATCGAGTGACGACCCTGAGCCGAAAACTCGATACCCCAGCATTCATAGCCCAGGGCCACGACCACCGGGGCCAGCAAGGCCTGCAACTCTTCTAGCTTGCTCGACACCTGAACCCCCTAGTGCATGATATGTGCATGCTTTGCAAAATAAAAAAATGGGCTTAACGCCCATCCTTGAAACGCCGTCGAACAGCGGCGTTGAAAGTGTCCAGCTAACAAAAAGCCCCTTAAAAGGGGCTCCTTAAACTGGTTGCGGGGGCCGGATTTGAACCGACGACCTTCGGGTTATGAGCCCGACGAGCTACCAGACTGCTCCACCCCGCGACAAAGCTGGGGCGGAAGTATACGACCGATCCCTTATAGGGTCAATGTAACCTTCCACCTGCAAGAAAGCCCGCAACAGCGGGCTCTCCTGACTAATTGGTACCGAGAAGGGGACTCGAACCCCTACACCCTATGGGCACAACCACCTCAAGGTTGCGTGTCTACCAATTCCACCACCTCGGCAAAACTACGTTGAAACCCTTCTTACTTCTGCTCTTGAGCTGGAGGTACGTCAGTCGCTGGAGTAGCCGACTTTTGCTCTTGAAGCACCGGGACATCATCAGAAGCCGGTTGTTGTTGCTTAGGCACTTCCAACACTGCTGGATTTGGGAGACCTGCCTGAGTCAGCTGATGAGCCTTCTCTTTAGCAAAGTAACCTAACCCCAAGCTGGTTATGAAGAAACCGGCGGCAAGTATAGCAGTAAACTTACTAAGAAAGGTAGAGGAACCTTGGCTTCCGAACACAGTATTTGAAGCACCTGCTCCGAAAGACGCGCCAGCGTCCGCACCCTTACCCTGCTGCAGCAAAACCAGAGCAACTACGCCCAATGCACCCAGCAGATGAAAAACGACTACGACTGTTTCCAGCATTTTTTCAGTTTCCCGCGGCGCGACAGATCGCACCGAACTCATCTGCATTCAGGGAAGCTCCACCAATGAGCCCCCCATCGATATCCGGCATGCCGAACAGTTCGACCGCATTGGCCGCCTTCACGCTGCCGCCGTATAGAAGGCGCACACCTCGTGCGACTTCAGAATTCTCTGCCGCCAACTGCTCGCGAATGGCTTTATGCACATCCTGAGCCTGTTGCGGCGTTGCAGTCAGTCCGGTACCAATGGCCCAGACAGGCTCGTAAGCGATGACTGCCTTGGCAAAAGCACCTACACCCAGCTCCTCGATGATGCTGCCCAGCTGACGCCCGACAACCTCAAGAGTTTTTCCAGCTTCGCGTTGCTCGAGGGTTTCCCCTATACACAACACCGGAATCAAGCCACATGCCTGTGCCGATGCGAACTTGCGATTCAGCATCCCGTCTCGCTCGCCCATTATCTGGCGGCGTTCGGAGTGCCCGACAAGCACAAGGGAACAACCTGCATCCACCAACTGACTCGGTGCAATCTCACCGGTCAATGCACCTTGCATGGATTCCACCGCAGAATTCTGCGCACCGACCGAAATCGATTTACCTTTCAAGCCATCAATCACCTGATTGATATACAAGCAAGGCGGGAATACCGCGACATCAACACCGCTTGGCAAGGCCAGATGACGAAGGCCGTTGATCAGCTCAGCGACGCTGGCGCGGGTACCGTGCATCTTCCAGTTACCAGCTACCATAGGGCGACGCATGCTGTACCTCGTCGGTCAAAGTGGGCGCAGATGTTACCCAACACAATCATGGCTTGCAAGCCGTATCAGGCAGAAACTTCAGTTACCAGTTTTGCCAGCTCTTCGGCGTAGTTGCGAACCTGGGTTTCATCCTCGCCTTCGACCATTACCCGCACCAAAGGCTCTGTCCCGGACTTGCGCAAAAGCACGCGCCCGCGTCCCGCCATTGCCTGGGTGACGCGCGCACTGGCCTCCTTGACAGCCGGGTGCTCCAGCGGACTTTCGCCACCACCAAAACGCACATTGATCAGTACCTGAGGGCACTTGCGCAATGCCTGGCGGGTTTGCGCCAAACCTTCATTACGGGTCTTCAGCGCCATCAGCACCTGCAACGCAGCGATGATCGCATCACCGGTCGTGGTGTGATTGAAGCAAACGATATGTCCCGAGTTCTCTCCGCCGACCAGCCAGTTGCGTTCAAGCAACTCGGCTATCACGTAGCGGTCACCCACATTGGCACGAATGAATGGAATCGAAAGATCCGCCAGCGCGAGTTCCAGCCCCAGATTACTCATCAGGGTACCAACGACACCGCCCTGCAATTTGCCCCGCTCATGCAGATCACGAGCGATGATAAACAGCAATTCGTCACCGTCGACGATGGCGCCAGTGTGATCGACCATCAGCACCCGATCACCATCACCATCGAAAGCGATACCCAGGTCGGCATGCTCGGCGAGCACCGCAGCCTGCAACTGACCCATATGGGTCGAGCCGCAGTTTTCATTGATATTCAGACCGTTTGGCTGCGCTGAAAGCACAACGACTTCTGCCCCCAATTCGCGGAAGACGCTCGGAGCCACCTTATAGGTCGCACCATGCGCACAGTCGATAACGATCTTGAGACCGGAAAAACTGGTCCCGGTTGGCACACTGCTTTTGCAGAACTCAATGTAGCGACCTGATGCATCGTTGATTCGCGACACTTTGCCGATCTTGCTCGACTCGACCACAGTCATCGGGGTATCGAGCAGCTCCTCAATCATCAGCTCCAGCTCATCCGGCAGCTTGGTGCCTTTACCGGAGAAAAACTTGATGCCGTTATCGTCATGCGGATTGTGCGAAGCACTGATCACGATACCGGCCTCAGCCTGGAACGTTCGCGACAGATAGGCGATAGCCGGCGTCGGCATAGGGCCCAGCAGCATCACATCAGCGCCCGCTGATGTCAGACCAGCCTCAAGTGCCGATTCGAACATATAACCGGAAATACGCGTGTCCTTGCCGACCAGCACCTTGCAAGCGCCCATTTTGCGGAACGCCATGCCGGCAGCCCAGCCGAGCTTGAGCATGAAGTCAGGAGTAATCGGGTATTCACCGACTCGACCACGAATGCCGTCAGTACCAAAGTATTTCTTGCTCATAAGTGCTCCATCATTCTTATTCGGCTGATTCCACGGCCGCGATCATGCGCACCACGTCTACCGTTTCCGCTACATCATGGACGCGCAATATACGCGCTCCCTTCACCGATGCCAGCGCCGCCAGTGCCAGACCACCGTGCAGCCGCTCGCCCACAGGACGATTAAGGGCGTGGCCAATCATGCTTTTTCGAGAAACACCAACAAGCAGAGGCCGACCCAACGCATGCAGGGCCTCCATGTGTTTGAACAAGCTTAGATTGTGCTGCAGGGTTTTGGCGAAACCGAAACCCGGGTCAAGAATGATCCGCCTCTCAGGAATACCGGCCGCCGCACACTGCGCCATGCGCTCGGCTAGAAAATCACCGACTTCGCGCGTGACATCCTGATACTGCGGATTGTCCTGCATATCCCCAGGCTCACCGAGCATATGCATGAGACACACCGGCAAACCCGTAGCCGCCGCCGCATCCAGCGCGCCATCGCGCTGCAGCGAACGCACATCGTTGATCAACCCGGCCCCTAACCGCGCGGTTTCGCGCATCACGGCGGGTGTGGAGGTATCCACCGAAATGATCACATCAAGCTCACGATTGATCAGCTCGACGATCGGCGCCACACGTTCAAGCTCTTCGAGCGGGGACACTGCTCGCGCGCCAGGACGAGTAGATTCACCACCGACATCAATCAGCGTCGCACCGGCAGCAACCATGGCTGCAGCGTGGCGCAAGGCCGCGTCCAGCTGGCTGTATTGGCCGCCGTCGGAGAAAGAATCAGGGGTTACATTAAGAATACCCATGACATGCGTCTGGGCTAAATCAAGAACCCGGTTGCCGCAAGGCAACCGGGTCAGGGACTGTACAGAAGTCATTTCAAACCTTAAACGTCAGCAGCCGGACCGCCAATCGGTGTTTCCGGACGCTCGTCACGAACCACCGGAGGAGGTGGTGTACCAGTGCCCCCCGACCAGTCACGTGGCTCGCGTGGTGTACGACCCGCCATGATGTCGTCGATCTGTTCAGCATCGATCGTTTCATACTTCATCAACGCATCAGCCATGGCATCAAGCTTGTCACGGTTGTCCGTGAGGATCTGCTTCGCAGTGCCGTAGCACTGATCAATGATGCTGCGCACTTCGGAGTCAATCAGCTTGGCCGTCTCGCCGGAGAAGCTGGCAGCCTGACCACCACCGCCGCGACCAAGGAATACCTCACCCTCTTCTTCTGCGTACATCAACGGACCGAGTTTTTCCGACAGACCCCACTTGGTCACCATGTTCCGCGCAATCTGGCTGGCACGCATGATGTCGTTGGAAGCACCGGTGGTGACTCCGTCGAAGCCCAAGGTCATCTCTTCAGCGATACGGCCGCCGTACAGCGAGCAGATCTGGCTGATCAGCGCACGCTTGGACAGACTGTAACGATCTTCTTCCGGCAGGAACATGGTCACACCCAGCGCACGACCGCGCGGAATGATCGATACCTTGTAGACCGGATCATGCTCAGGCACGACGCGACCGACAATGGCGTGGCCAGCTTCGTGATAAGCGGTGTTCTGTTTCTCTTTCTCGGACATGACCATGGATTTGCGCTCGGCGCCCATCATGATCTTGTCTTTGGCCAGTTCGAACTCTTTCATTTCGACGATGCGCTTGCCGCTACGTGCAGCGAACAAAGACGCTTCGTTGACCAGGTTAGCCAGGTCAGCACCGGAGAAGCCCGGAGTACCACGCGCGATAACGGCCGGAGCGACGTCGTCACCCATTGGCACTTTGCGCATGTGTACTTTGAGAATCTGCTCGCGACCACGGATATCCGGCAGCCCCACCACGACCTGACGGTCGAAGCGGCCCGGACGCAGTAGCGCAGGGTCGAGGACGTCTGGGCGGTTGGTTGCAGCGATAACAATGATGCCATCGTTCATTTCGAAGCCGTCCATCTCAACCAGCAACTGGTTGAGGGTCTGCTCACGCTCATCGTGACCGCCACCCATGCCGGCGCCACGATGGCGACCGACGGCGTCGATTTCGTCGATGAAGATGATGCAAGGAGCGTGCTTCTTGGCCTGCTCGAACATGTCGCGAACACGGCTGGCACCGACACCGACGAACATCTCGACGAAGTCAGAACCGGAAATGGTGAAGAACGGAACCTTGGCTTCGCCAGCAATCGCCTTGGCCAGCAAGGTTTTACCGGTACCCGGAGGACCGACCATCAGCACACCACGAGGAATACGACCGCCCAAGCGCTGGAACTTGCCCGGGTCACGGAGGAATTCAACCAGCTCGCCGACTTCTTCCTTGGCTTCGTCGCAACCGGCAACGTCAGCCAGAGTGGTTTTAACCTGATCTTCGGAGAGCAGGCGCGCCTTGCTCTTGCCGAAGCTCATCGGTCCGCCCTTGCCGCCGGCACCGCCCTGCATCTGGCGCATGAAGAACATGAACACCGCGATGATCACCAGGATCGGGAAGCTGGCTACCAGCAATTGGGTCCAGATGCTTTGCTGCTCAGGCTGCTTGCCTTCAACCACAACGTGGTTGTCGACCAGGTCGCCGATCAGGCCATTGTCCTGGATTGCCGGACGAATGGTCTTGAAGCTGTCACCATCGTTGCGCTTGCCGGTAATCACATAACCATCAACGGCTACGCGCTCGACCTTGCCATCCTTGACCTGCTGGATGAAGTCGGAATAGTTGAGGGTCTGCGGCTCGTTAGGGCTGGAGAAGTTGTTCATCACCGTCACCAGGACAGCCGCGATGATCAACCACAGGATCAGATTCTTTGCCATATCGTTCAATTAACTACCCTCTGAAGCAAGCTCCGCTACTGGCGCGCGCTTCGCATGATATTCACCGGCCTAACTTACTACATTACCTACAACTCTGGCAGGCGCCGTCTGTAACCCTTTGTGAAACACTTTCTACACAATATTCGCTTATGCACGCGGAGCGAAATACGAAAAACCTATCACCCCACCAAAAAACCTCGTTTTACTCGCTACGACCGCGGTAGCCCCAAGCCAACATGTATTGCTCACGGGAACTGCCACGGGAAGAGTCTGGCTTGATCATCTGGATCTTGTCGAACTTCTTCCGAGCATCCTTCAGGTAAACATCAAACCCTTCGCCCTGAAAAATCTTGATCACAAAATTTCCACCCGGCTTGAGGATCCGTTCCGCCAGATCAAGCGCCAGCTCGCAAAGGAACATGGCTTTCGGCATATCCACTTCAGGCGTACCACTCATATTGGGGGCCATATCGGAAATCACAAGGTCCACCTGCGAATTACCCACGGCGTCTAGAATCCGCCCGAGCACTTCGTCCTCGGTGAAATCGCCCTGAATGAAAGTCACGTCCGGAATGCTGTCCATTTCCAGGATGTCCGAAGCGATCAGACGTCCCTGACCACCGATCAGCCGGCTAGTCACCTGCGACCAGCCACCGGGCGCAGCACCCAGGTCGACAACGCTCATACCGGGACGGATCAGCTTGTATTTCTCCTGGATCTCCAGAAGTTTGTAACTCGCACGCGAGCGGTAGCCATCCTTCTGTGCTTGCTTCACATAGGGATCGTTGACATGTCGTTTCAGCCAACCAAGGCTTGTCTTGGAACGCGCCATTGGGCACCTCGATGATTAGGGTCGTGATTAATTGGGCGGATCCACGAACCCTCGGGTAAAATGGCCGCCATTTTACAGAATCCAGACGAAAGGGTCAGATTATGCCGCTCACTCCAGAGCAGAAGAAACAGTACAAATCCATTGGCCACCACCTGAAACCGGTTTTGACGGTGGCTGACAATGGTTTGACTGAAGGTGTGTTAGCCGAACTTGAACGCGCTTTGGCGGATCACGAGCTGATCAAGATCAAGCTCAACATCCTCGATCGCGAATCGCGCCTGGCGCACATCGCAGAGCTGTGCAAGGTCGGCAAAGCGGATCTGGTACAGGTCATCGGCAAGATGGCACTGGTTTACCGCAAGAACTTCAGCGTCAACAAGCAGCTGTCGAACGTTCATCGCTTCAAGTGATGACAAGGGTCAAGGGTGTGCTTCGCGCACCCTGCCACTCCACCCCGGTACAGGTTGCATCACCAGCACCAGCCCGGAAAAGCCCAGGATCAGAAAGCTGAATACCTGCCAGCGCTGCGCATCCGGCCAGCCGACACGCACTGCGACGAACATCGCACACGCATACAACGCCATCAACAGCACCTGCCCGCGAAAATCCCGCCATAGACTGGCAAGGCCCTCGGCCTGTACCAGCACCAAAACCTGAAAAATCACACAGGCGGCGGCAAACCCCACCACCAGCACTTCAAATGCACTGGCCACTTCATCGATCAGCAACGGCGCGAGGCCGATTTTGCCCAACGCCGGCTGCAAACCGAGATGAATCAGCCATAGGCCACCGACCCAAAGCATCTGGGTCAGCTGCCAAAGCATGGCGCCCGCATGCAGCGGGCGCCCGTTTTCAGATGTGACGGACTTCGACAATCTCGTACTCGATAACGCCACCAGGCGTTTTCACGGCGACCACATCGCCCTCTTCCTTGCCGATCAAGGCACGGGCCAAAGGCGAGCCGACGGAAATCTTGCCGAGTTTGAAGTCAGCCTCATCCTCACCCACGATGTGGTAAGTGACGCTTTCATCGGTCTCGACGTTGGCGATTTCGACGGTGGTGCCGAAAATCACCTTGCCGGTGTGAGGAATGGTCGTGACGTCGATGATGACCTGATTCTGAATCCTGCCTTCGATGTCACGAATCCGCGCCTCGACCATGCCTTGCTGTTCGCGAGCGGCATGGTATTCAGCGTTTTCTTTCAAGTCACCCAACTCGCGGGCCGTACCGATGTCCTGGCTGAGCTTCGGACGAACGACCTTGGTCAGGTGAGTGTGCTCTTCTTCCAGGGCGCGAGCGCCCTGAACAGTCATTGGGTACTTGGTTATGCTCATGCCTTCAATCCTGCGTGTAGATCCTGCAAGCGGCGCACGGTCTTTTCCGGACCGAACTTCAGCGCTTCACAGATAGCTTCGCCAGCAGCAATGGTGGTGGTGCAGTAAATCTTGTGCTGCAAGGCATTACGACGAATGGAGTACGAATCAGCGATCGATTGGCGACCTTCGGTGGTGTTGATGATCAGGGTGACTTCGTCATTCTTGATCATGTCGACCACGTGTGGACGACCCTCGGTCACCTTGTTCACACGGCGCACTTTCAGGCCTGCCGCTTCGATCAGCTTGGCAGTGCCGGCAGTGGCAACCACTTCGAAGCCCAAGTTGATCAGATCACGGGCCACGCCTGCAACCAGCGGCTTGTCGTCGTCGCGCACGCTGATGAACGCAGTACCGCCGGTCGGCAGCACTTCGCTGGCACCCATCTGGGCTTTGGCGAATGCTTCACCGAAGGTGTCACCGACGCCCATCACTTCACCGGTCGACTTCATCTCTGGGCCGAGGATCGGGTCAACGCCAGGGAATTTGGCGAACGGGAACACCGCCTCTTTCACGCTGTAGAAGTTCGGGATAATTTCTTTGGTGAAGCCGATTTCTTTCAGGGTCTTACCGGCCATTACGCGGGCAGCGATCATGGCCAGGGACACACCGATGCACTTCGACACGAACGGTACGGTACGCGAAGCGCGCGGGTTGACTTCGATGACGTAGATGTCTTCGCCTTGCAAAGCCAACTGCACGTTCATCAGGCCGACAACGCCGAGCTCGAGGGCCATTTTCTTGACCTGCTCGCGCATCTCGTCCTGGATGTGGGCCGGCAGCGAGTACGGCGGCAGCGAGCACGCGGAGTCACCAGAGTGAACACCAGCCTGCTCGATGTGCTGCATGATCGCGCCGATCACCACGTCTTTGCCGTCGCAGACCGCATCTACGTCCATTTCGATGGCGCAGTTGAGGAAGTGGTCGAGCAGCACCGGGCTGTCGTTGGACACTTGCACCGCGTCACGCAGGTAACGCTTGAGCTCGTCTTCCTTGTAAACGATTTCCATCGCACGGCCGCCCAGTACATAGGACGGACGCACCACCAGCGGATAACCGATTTTCGCGGCAGCACGAACAGCTTCGTCTTCGCTGCGCACGGTGGCGTTTGGCGGCTGACGCAGGTTCAGGCGCTCAACCATTTGCTGGAAACGCTCACGGTCTTCGGCACGGTCGATGGCGTCTGGGCTGGTGCCGATGATCGGCACGCCAGCGGCTTCCAGGGCACGAGCCAGTTTCAGCGGAGTCTGGCCGCCGTACTGGACGATCACGCCTTTCGGCTTCTCGACGCGGCAGATTTCCAGCACGTCTTCCAGAGTTACCGGCTCGAAGTACAGACGGTCGGAAGTGTCGTAGTCAGTGGAAACGGTTTCCGGGTTGCAGTTGACCATGATGGTTTCGTAGCCGTCTTCGCGCAGAGCGAGGGCAGCGTGAACGCAGCAATAGTCGAACTCGATGCCCTGGCCGATACGGTTTGGACCACCACCCAGAATCATGATTTTGTCGCGACCCGACGGCGCAGCTTCACACTCTTCCTCGTAGGTGGAGTAGAGGTAAGCGGTGTCAGTGGCGAACTCGGCGGCGCAGGTGTCAACGCGCTTGTAGACCGGGAACACTTCCAGCTTCTGGCGATGAGTGCGCAGGTTCTTCTCGGTCACGCCCAACAGTTTGGCCAGACGCTGATCGGAGAAGCCTTTACGCTTGAGCTTGAACATCAGGTCGCGGTCGATAGCGGACAGACCGAGGGTCTTGACCTTCTCTTCTTCCTTGATCAGATCTTCGATCTGCACCAGGAACCACGGGTCGATCATGTTCATGCCGAAGATGTCTTCGACCGACAGGCCAGCGCGGAAAGCGTCCGCCACGTACCAGATACGCTCGGCGCCCGGCACGGTCAGTTCGCGCTTGAGCACGCTCATGCTTTCCGGGTTGCTCAGGTCGAGCTTCTCGTCCAGACCGCAAACGCCGACTTCCAGACCGCGCAGGGCTTTCTGCAGGGATTCCTGGAAGGTACGGCCGATGGCCATGACTTCACCGACCGACTTCATTTGCGTGGTCAGGCGCGCGTCAGCCTTGGCAAATTTTTCGAAGGCGAAGCGTGGCAGCTTGGTGACGACGTAGTCGATCGACGGTTCGAAGGACGCCGGGGTCTTGCCGCCGGTGATGTCGTTCGACAGTTCGTCGAGGGTGTAACCCACTGCCAGTTTGGCCGCGACTTTGGCGATCGGGAAACCGGTGGCTTTCGAAGCCAGTGCCGAGGAACGCGATACGCGCGGGTTCATTTCGATCACGACCATACGGCCGGTGTTCGGGCAGATACCGAATTGAACGTTGGAACCGCCAGTCTCGACGCCGATCTCGCGCAGTACCGCCAGGGAGGCGTTACGCAGGATCTGGTATTCCTTGTCGGTCAGGGTTTGTGCTGGAGCCACGGTGATCGAGTCACCGGTGTGCACGCCCATCGGGTCGAAGTTTTCGATCGAGCAGACGATGATGCAGTTGTCCTTTTTGTCGCGGACAACTTCCATTTCATATTCTTTCCAGCCGATCAGCGATTCGTCGATCAGCAGCTCTTTGGTCGGCGACAGGTCCAGACCACGGGCGCAGATTTCTTCGAACTCTTCACGGTTGTACGCGATACCGCCACCGGTGCCGCCCATGGTGAAGGACGGACGGATGATGCACGGGAAGCCCAGGGTTTCGAGAACCGCGTTGGCTTCTTCCATGCTGTGGGCGATACCGGAACGCGGGCACGCCAGGCCGATGGACTTCATCGCCTTGTCGAAACGCGAACGATCTTCAGCCTTGTCGATGGTGTCAGCGTTGGCGCCGATCATTTCCACGCCGAACTTCTCCAGAACGCCTTCGCGCTCCAGATCCAGGGCGCAGTTCAGAGCAGTCTGGCCGCCCATGGTTGGCAGCACGGCGTCCGGGCGTTCTTTTTCGATGATCTTGGCAACGGTCTGCCACTTGATCGGCTCGATGTAGGTGGCGTCGGCCATGTCCGGGTCGGTCATGATGGTGGCCGGGTTGGAGTTCACCAGGATGACGCGGTAACCCTCTTCGCGCAGGGCTTTACAGGCCTGGGCGCCGGAGTAGTCGAATTCGCAGGCCTGGCCGATAACGATCGGGCCAGCGCCGAGAATCAGGATGCTTTTAATGTCTGTACGTTTTGGCATGGGTTTGTCACTCAAATCCGCAGGTCAGTCGGCAAGCCGTCTTGATCGATTTCTGAAGTCTCGAAGGGGCCGCCGGGATCGGGGCCACCCTCGAGGGGCTTCTCTCTACAGTCTCAAGGCGAACGCTTAGCGTCGCTTGGCCATCTCGTTGATGAAGCGGTCGAACAGTGGCGCGACATCGTTCGGGCCCGGACTCGCTTCAGGGTGACCCTGGAAGCTGAACGCGCTTTTGTCGGTGCGCTCGATGCCTTGCAGGGTGCCGTCGAACAGCGATTTGTGGATCGCACGTACGTTGGCAGGCAGGGTTTCTTCGTCTACCGCGAAACCGTGGTTCTGGCTGGTGATCATTACAACGCCAGTGTCCAGATCCTGCACCGGGTGGTTGGCACCGTGGTGGCCGTGGCCCATTTTCAGGGTCTTGGCGCCGGAGGCCAGAGCCAGCAGTTGGTGACCGAGGCAGATGCCGAATACCGGAATTTCGGTTTCCAGGACTTCCTTGATCGCCTTGATCGCGTAGTCGCACGGCTCCGGATCACCAGGGCCGTTGGACAGGAACACGCCGTCCGGCTTCAGTGCCAGCACATCAGCAGCTGGCGTCTGTGCAGGTACGACGGTGACGCGGCAGCCGCGCTCGACCAGCATGCGCAGGATGTTGACCTTGACGCCGTAGTCGTAGGCAACCACGTGGTATGGCAGCTCGGAAGCGTCGATGGTCGCGTGGCTGTCGGTTTTCAGATCCCAGACAGTCGAGCGCCATTCGTATTGGGTCTTGGTGCTGACGACTTTCGCCAGATCCATGCCTTTCAGGCCCGGGAAGCCTTGCGCCGCGGCGATGGCCGCTTCTTCGGAGATGTTGTCGCCGGCCATGATGCAGCCGTTCTGTGCGCCTTTTTCACGCAGGATGCGGGTCAGGCGACGGGTGTCGATACCGGCGATTGCCACAACGTTGTTGGCTTTCAGGTAGTCGGACAGGGACATCGTGTTACGCCAGTTGCTCGCTACCAGCGGCAGGTCACGAATGACCAGGCCAGCGGACCAGACGCGGTCGGACTCAGCATCTTCCGGCGTGGTGCCGGTGTTGCCGATGTGCGGGTAAGTCAGGGTAACGATCTGTTGGGCGTAGGAAGGATCGGTAAGGATTTCCTGATAGCCGGTCATTGCGGTGTTGAACACCACCTCACCAACGGTTTGACCGTCGGCACCAATGGCTTCGCCGCGAAAAATGCTGCCATCAGCAAGGGCAAGTATGGCTGGCTTAGTCAAGAAGACCTCCCGTAAATAACGCATGAAAGGGCGATCGCAGGTTGTAAAAAAGCGGAGTGACGTATGGACACGTCACCCCGCTTCTTCACTGAATTATTCTGCGCGCTTTTAGTGGACACACTAAAGCTGTAGCTTACAGAAAAAGGCTTTTTTGGTCCACCGCTAAAGAGCCGAAAAGGCCGGAGAATGCGACAGGTCGTCGCCGAGCGGAGAAAAACCAGCGCAAACAGGGCGTTTGCGCCGGGTTCAGCAGTGTATCAACGCAGGTCGAGCACGTCTTGCATGTCGTACAGACCCGGCTCGCGACCATCCAGCCACAACGCCGCACGCACCGCGCCCTTGGCGAATGTCATGCGGCTTGAGGCCTTGTGCGTGATCTCCAGGCGCTCACCTTCGCAGGCGAACAGCACGGTGTGGTCACCCACCACGTCACCGCCGCGCACGGTGGCAAAACCGATGGTTTCACGCTCGCGAGCACCGGTATGACCTTCGCGACCGTACACCGCGACTTTCTGCAGATCACGATCCAGCGCACTGGCAATCACTTCACCCATGCGCAACGCCGTACCCGACGGCGCATCGATCTTGTGCCGGTGATGGGCTTCGATGATTTCGATATCCGCATCATCACCCAGCACGCGCGCCGCCATGTCGAGCAGCTTCAGCGACAGATTGACGCCGACACTGAAGTTGGCCGCGAACACGATCGGGATATCTTTGCCCGCGTCGGCCAGCACCTGCTTCTGCGCCGCATCCAACCCGGTGGTGCCAATGACCATGGCCTTGCCGGCCTTGCGGCAGAACGCGAGGTTTTTCAGCATCACTTCCGGCAGCGTGAAGTCGATCAACACATCGAACTCTTCAGCCACGGCTTCGATATGCCCGGACAGTGGCACACCGATACGCCCCAGCGAGGCCAGCTCCCCCGCATCGACGCCGATCAGCGTGCTGCCAGGACGAACCACCGCGGCGGTCAAACCGGTCAGCGGCGCGCGCTGCTGCACGGCCTCGACCAGAATCTTACCCATGCGCCCAGCAGCGCCCATCACAGCTATACGTCGCATGCCGACTCCTTACAGATCGCCGAAGAAACGCTTCACACCGTCGAACCAACCGGTGGTTTTCGGCGAATGGCTATTGTCGTCCGCCAGCGAGCTGCGGAATTCTTCCAACAGTTCGCGCTGACGACGATTCAGATTGACCGGAGTTTCCACCGCAACGCGGCACATCAAATCGCCCGCACCGCCGCCACGCACCGGCGCCACGCCTTTACCGCGTACGCGGAACTGCTTGCCGGTCTGGGTGCCTTCAGGGATTTTCAGCTTGACGCGACCGTCGAGGGTCGGAATTTCCAGCTCGCCGCCCAGCGCCGCATCAACGAAGCTGATCGGCACTTCGCAGAACAGATGCTTGCCATCGCGCTGGAAGATGTCGTGTTCGCGGACATTGATAACCACATACAGGTCGCCCGTCGGGCCGCCCTGCGTACCCGCTTCGCCTTCGCCGGACAGGCGAATGCGGTCACCGGTATCGACGCCGGCCGGCACTTTGACCGACAGGGTTTTGTACTCTTCAACACGACCGTCACCGTGGCAGGAGTCGCACGGATCGGAAATGATCTTGCCCTGGCCATGGCAGCGCGGGCAGGTTTGCTGCACCGAGAAGAAGCCCTGCTGCATGCGCACCTGACCGATGCCGCCGCAGGTCGGGCAGGTCGATGGCGACGAGCCTTTCTTGGCGCCCGAGCCATCGCACGGCTTGCAATTGACCAGTGTCGGAACGCGGATATTCACGGTCGTGCCGCGCACCGCTTCTTCCAGATTCAGCTCGAGGGTGTAGCGCAAGTCGCTGCCACGCTGAGCGCCGCCACGGGAACCGCCGCGACCACCACCGAAGAAATCACTGAAGACATCACCAAAGATGTCCGAGAAGTTCTGACCGCCAAAACCGGCGCCACCGCCACCCATGCTCGGGTCGACGCCAGCATGGCCGTACTGATCGTACGCCGCACGCTTGCTCGAGTCGGACAGCACTTCATAGGCCTCGTTGGCCTCTTTGAACATTTCTTCCGACGCTTTGTCATCGGGATTACGGTCCGGGTGGTGCTTCATCGCCAGACGACGGTAAGCCTTCTTCAGGTCCGCATCGCTTGAGCCGCGCTCAACACCCAACACTTCGTAATAGTCACGCTTTGCCATAAGTCTTCTGCACTCTTGAGGACGTTCGGCAAACCCCTCCTGAGGATGGCCAAACTCGTTGAGCCCCAATACAGGCCCGGACCCAACTCACGTCAATTCAACGATCCTGGTCTTTGTTTCTTGCGGTACTTGCGGCGCGAAAAGCAGGAGCATTCCCGGCCATACCACCAGCACCCGAACCTTGTCGCATGCTGTAAAAATTCGCGTATTCCAGATACGCCAACGCGGGAGCTAGCTCCCGCGCGGCGACATCCTACCAGTCACTGCCTAAAGGCAGTCAACCGGCCGACCAACAACTTACTTGTGGTCTTTGACTTCTTCGAACTCTGCATCGACAACGTCGTCAGCCTTCTCAGCCGATTCGCCTTGCGGGGCTGCGCCATCAGCTGGCTGAGCCTGTTCGGCGTACATCTTCTGAGCAACCGGAGCGGAGACTTTCGACAGCTCTTCAACCTTGGCTTCGATAGCGGCCTTGTCGTCGCCTTTGACAGCAGCTTCCAGAGCAACCACAGCAGCCTCGATCGCAGTCTTCTCTTCGGCGGTGACCTTGTCGCCCGCGTCAGCAATCATTTTGCGCGTCGAGTGAACCAGTGCGTCACCCTGGTTACGGGCAGCGGCCAGCTCTTCGAACTTGCGGTCTTCCTCAGCGTTGGCTTCGGCGTCACGCACCATGCGCTCGATTTCTTCGTCGGACAGACCGGAGTTGGCCTTGATCACGATCGACTGGGTCTTGCCGGTAGCCTTGTCTTTCGCACCAACATGCAGGATGCCGTTAGCGTCGATGTCGAAGGTCACTTCGATCTGCGGCACGCCACGTGGAGCAGGTGGAATGTCGGCCAGGTCGAACTTGCCCAGGGACTTGTTCTGAGTGGCTTGCTTACGCTCGCCCTGCAGAACGTGAATGGTCACAGCACCCTGGTTGTCGTCAGCAGTCGAGAACACTTGCGATTTCTTGGTAGGAATCGTGGTGTTTTTCTCGATCAGCGCGGTCATCACGCCACCCATGGTTTCGATACCCAGGGTCAGCGGGCTGACGTCGAGCAGCAGAACGTCTTTCACGTCACCAGCCAGCACGGCGCCCTGAATCGCAGCACCCATGGCAACGGCTTCGTCCGGGTTAACGTCTTTGCGAGCTTCTTTACCGAAGAAATCGGTAACCAGCTTCTGTACCAGCGGCATACGGGTCTGACCACCGACCAGAATCACGTCGTTGATCGCGCCAACGTCCAGACCTGCGTCTTTCATGGCGATGCGGCAAGGCTCGATGGTGCGCTGAACCAGGTCTTCAACCAGTGCTTCGAGCTTGGCACGCGAGATCTTCACGTTCAGGTGCTTAGGACCGGTGGCGTCTGCAGTGATGTACGGCAGGTTGACGTCGGTCGACTGCGCGGACGACAGCTCGATCTTGGCTTTCTCAGCGGCTTCTTTCAGGCGCTGCATGGCCAGCGGGTCACCTTTGAGGTTCATGCCGCTTTCTTTCTTGAATTCGTCAACGAGGTAGTCGATCAGACGAATGTCAAAGTCTTCACCACCCAGGAACGTGTCACCGTTGGTGGCCAGAACTTCAAACTGGTGCTCGCCATCAACTTCAGCGATCTCGATCACGGAAACGTCGAAAGTACCGCCACCCAGGTCATAAACGATCACGGTGTGATCGCCCTTGGCCTTGTCCATACCGTAAGCCAGAGCAGCTGCGGTCGGTTCGTTGATGATACGTTTTACGTCCAGACCGGCGATGCGGCCGGCGTCTTTGGTCGCCTGACGCTGGCTGTCGTTGAAGTAGGCCGGAACGGTGATTACCGCTTCGGTCACGGTCTCGCCGAGGTAGTCTTCGGCGGTCTTCTTCATCTTCTTCAGAATTTCAGCCGAGATTTGTGGCGGTGCCATTTTCTGGCCGTTCACTTCAACCCAGGCGTCGTTGTTGTCAGCCTTGACGATCTTGTAAGGGACCATCTGGATGTCTTTCTGCACAACTTCTTCGTCGAAACGACGACCGATCAGACGCTTTACTGCGTACAGGGTGTTGTGCGGGTTGGTCACAGCCTGACGCTTGGCCGACTGACCTACCAGAATTTCGCCATCGTTGGCGTAAGCGATGATCGACGGCGTGGTACGCGCGCCTTCAGCGTTTTCAATAACTTTTGCTTTGCCGTTTTCCAGCACGGAGACGCAGGAGTTGGTGGTCCCCAGGTCGATACCGATAATTTTGCCCATGTTAACTCTCCCGAAACTTTGGATTTTTTTGCCGCAGCAGTGGTGGCTGACTGCGGTAATACTTAAACGCTTGACTTCTAAATGGGGGCCTTGCGGCTAATTTCAAGCCTTCTCGTCAATCGAAGGCGAAATTGGCGCAGGCGCCTTGCTGACCACAACCATGGCCGGACGCAACAGGCGACCGTTGAGCTGGTAGCCCTTCTGGAACACCTTCAGAACGCTGTTCGGTTCTACGTCGGCGCTTTCTTGCATGGCCATCGCCTGATGCTGAACGGCGTTGAACGGTTCGCCGTGCGGATCGATCGCTTCCAACTGATAACGCTTGAGGGTGTCGTGGAACATTTTCAGCGTCAGCTCGATGCCTTCGCGCATCGGACGAATGCTTTCGTCGTCCGGGTTCGACAGCTCGAGGCCGCGCTCCAGGCTGTCGACGATCGGCAACAGGTCGCCGGCGAATTTTTCCAGGGCAAACTTGTGCGCCTTCTCGACGTCCTGCTCGGCACGGCGACGGACGTTCTGCAGATCGGCAGCAACACGCAGAGATTGATCCTGCGCGGCGGCCAATTGCTCTTCGAGCACTTGTACACGGGTCGCCAGGTCATCACCCGAACCTTCGGGCGCCTGATTGGCTTCTGGGTTTTGCGTATCTACTGTCTGTTCGTCAGCCATAGAATTCTCCTTTCAATTTCGTCCGCGAGCCTGACTCGCGCTTCTGCCCCAATATATGGGGCCGCAAAATCAGGCTTCAAGGGCCTTCAAACATTAACCCTACAAAAAAGTGTCGAATATTCATTCCTCAATGCACTAAGCAGATTTACGGTTCAAGCAAATCGACCTAAGGGAGGGCATTGTCAGCGCGAAACAAAACACTGTATAAATAACCAGACCTTTTGCTTGGGAGCGGCCTTTATGCTGGTGCACCTGTCCGTACATAACTACGCCATCGTTGAACATCTCGATCTCGAACTTGATCGCGGGATGAGCGTGATCACGGGTGAAACCGGCGCCGGCAAGTCGATCATGCTCGACGCGCTGGGCCTGACCCTCGGCGATCGCGCCGACAGCGGCGTGGTGCGCCCCGGCGCCGACAAGGCCGACATCCTCGCGACTTTCGATCTGGCGGACATCCCTGAAGCCAGCGCATGGCTGGCCGAGCGCGATCTGGAGACCGATGGCCCGTGCATTCTGCGCCGGGTGATCACCTCCGAAGGTCGTTCACGCGGCTACATCAACGGCACCCCCTGCCCGCTCGGCGACCTCAAGTCATTGGGCGAGTTGTTGATCGATATCCACAGCCAGCATGAACACCAGTCCCTGCTGAAAACCGATACCCATCGTCGCTTGCTGGACGAGTACGCCGGCGCTACTGACCTGGCCCGCCAGGTTCAGCTTGCCGCCCAACGCTGGCGCCAGACTCGCCAGGAGCTGGAACGCCTTTCCAATTCCGGCGACGAACAACGCGCACGCCATCAATTGCTGAGCTATCAGCTTGAAGAGCTGGAAAACCTCGGCCTCGGTGATAACGAGCTGGAGCAACTGGAGCAGGAACACAAAAACCTGACCAACGCCGAAACCTTGCTGGGCATTTGTCGGCAAGTGGTCGAACAATGCAGCGAAAGCGATTCCGGCAATGTATTGAATGCACTGACTGCCAGCCTCAATCGCCTGTCGAGCGTGAACAATTCCGTTGGCGCACTGGGCGAAGCGAGCAGTTTGCTCACCAGCGCACAGATTCAGGTCGAAGAAGCCGTTGGCGAACTCAATCGCTTCCTCGATAACTTCGATGCCGATCCGGCGCGCCTGCAATATCTGGAAGAACGTCTCGACGCTATTTATACCCTGGCGCGCAAACACCGGATTCAACCCACCGAAGTCGGCGAAATGCAGCAGAAACTGCTGGATGAGATCGAAACCCTCAACGCCAATGACGAATCCATTGAGCGCCTGGGTGAAGAATTGGCCTCCTACGCCCGCCACTATCAGGAGAAAGCCCGAGAACTGAGCGATTTGCGTCATCAGGCCGCCGGCAGTCTCGCCAGTGCTGTTGAGCAGGAAATTCAGCGACTGGGCATGCCGGGGGGACGCTTCACCATCGAATTGAAGGCCAACAGCAGCGACGAGTTATTGCCCAACGGGCTGGAGCAGGTCGAATTGCTGGTCAGCGCCAACCCGGGCCAGCCGCTGAAGGCGCTGGCGAAAGTCGCTTCCGGCGGTGAGCTGTCACGGATCAGCCTGGCGATTCAGGTCATCACCGCACAGACATCCCGTGTTCCGACGCTGGTATTCGACGAAGTGGACGTCGGCATCGGTGGCCCGACCGCAGAAATTGTCGGCCAACTGTTGCGCCGTCTCGGCGATCGCGGCCAGGTACTGACTGTCACGCACTTGCCGCAAGTGGCCGCGCAAGGCCATCAGCATCTGTTCGTGCACAAGGTGCGCGGTGAAGAGGCGACGCACACTGCCGTTTCCAAGCTGAGCAAGAACGACCGTATAGAAGAAGTGGCGCGCATGCTCGGCGGCATTGACCTGACCAAGGAATCCCTGGCCCACGCGAAAAAAATGGTGGTCACTGCCAAGGTTTAGCAATGACAGAAAGCACGAAGGCGACCCTTGGGTCGCCTTCGTTCGTTTCGCGAATGTGAAATTCGCGCGACATGCTTACTTTTTCTTGCGCACGTACAGCACCAGATTGTGATCTACCAGATCAACACCGTGCTCCTCGGCAATTGCCTTCTGGAGCTTTTCGATTTCCGGGCTGACGAATTCGACGACTTCACCGGTTTCCACGTTGACCATATGGTCGTGGTGGCCACCGTCGGCCAATTCGAATACCGCATGGCCGCCGTCGAAGTTGTGACGGACCACGAGGCCAGCCGCTTCGAACTGGGTCAGAACACGGTAAACCGTGGCCAGACCGACGTCCTCACCAGCCTCCATCAACGCCTTGTAGACGTCCTCGGCACTCATGTGACGCTGCTCTGTAGAGTCGAGCATTTGCAGGATCTTGACCCGTGGCAGGGTCACTTTGAGGCCGGCTTTGCGTAGTTCGCTATTTTCAACCATGGTCAGCTTTCTCGCGATGCTGCTTCGCAGCTTCTCTTAATGCGGGTATGATCGGCGTTTACGTTGTCCCAGCCAAGATAGTGGAAGTCGCCCACCGATGCAAAACACCAAGCTCTTGCTAACCAGTTTCACCTTTGTGGGACTGCTCGCACTCGCCGGTTGTTCATTCCCCGGGGTTTACAAAATCGACATCCAGCAGGGCAATGTCGTCACGCAGGACATGATAGACCAGTTACGCCCGGGAATGACCCGGCCGCAAGTACGGTTTATCATGGGTAACCCTCTGCTTGTCGACACGTTCCATGCCGATCGCTGGGATTATCTGTACAGCCTGCAACCGGGTGGCGGTGAACGCCAACAGGAACGCATCAGCGTTATTTTCAACTCAAACGACCAGCTTGTCAGCCTGTCCGGTGACTTTATGCCGGGCGTAAGCCGTGATGAAGCCATTCTCGGCAAGGACAATGGCACGACCGTGACCGCTCCTGCTGAGAACGCCGAGAAGCCAAAACCGGAAAAACCGGTCAAGCCAGGTTCCTTGCTGGATCAGATCCAGAAGGACGTCGATGGTGTAGAAACCGTTCCGGTTCCAACACCAGAGCCGCTGGACACCTCGCCGCAATAATTTGCGACGCAATAAAAAACCCGGAAATTCCGGGTTTTTTATTGCCTGCGATTTGGCTTTTTACGCGTTTCGCGCTTTGGCCTCGGCAGCCTTGGCCGCTCGCAAGCGTCGAACCTCTTTCGGATCGGCAAGCAATGGGCGGTAAATCTCGATGCGCTCCCCTGCCTGAATAACCCGCGAGTCCCGGTCAGCAACCACTTTGCCAAAGATGCCCAGCGGGCACTCCGCCAGATTCAACTCGGGAAACTCGCTAGCGATACCCGACGCAAGCACCGCAGCCCGCACCGTCGCACCTTCATTGACGCTGAATGAGCGCAATACCTGACGATCCACCGCCGCGTATACCACCTCTATCTCGATCACCGGCTCAACCATACATCTGCTTGGCGCGCTGACAGAACGCGTCCACCAGCGTATTGGCCGCCTGATTGAACAGCGGCCCCAGCGTCGCGCGCACCAGCGGCCCGGCGTAATCGAACGACAGATCCAGACTGATCTTGCAGGCCTTCTCGTTCAACACCTTGAACACCCACACACCGTGCAACTGATTGAACGGGCCTTCTTCCAGGTTCATTTCAATCGACTGCCCCGGCACCAGCGTATTACGCGTCACGAAATGCTGACTGAGCCCGCCCTTGGCTACGCCAACACTGGCGCGCATATGCTCCGGCGAGCTTTCCAGCACTTCCGCCGAGGAGCACCACGGCAGAAATTCCGGGTAGCGCGCCACGTCGTTGACCAGGTCATAGAGAAATTGCGCCGGGTACGGCAGCAACGCCGATCGTTGAATATGTGTCGTCATGTGAGCGTTACTTCCAGAGCTGAGCGGCAAACACTACAAGAATGCCGATGGGCGCCACGTAGCGCATCAAGAACAAAGACAGGGCGAACAGTAGCGGATTGCGGATCGACAACTCGTCGCGTACCGCTTCACGCCCCATCACCCATCCGGCAAACAGCACGAAACACAGGCCACCGAGCGGCAGCATGATCCGTGAGGTGAAGAAATCGATCACACCAAAGAAGTCCAGACCGCTCTGCGCACCCCATTGGTAGAGATGGAACATCCCGCCTTCGTTCACGAAAAATTTGGCTTCCTTCCAGATATTGAAGGAGAACACCGTGCCCAGACCGACGAACCAGCAAGTGAAGGCAAGCCAGAAAGTCACCCACGCGCGGCTGACTTTGGTGCGCTCAACCAGATAGGCAACCATCGGTTCCAACAGGGAGATCGCCGAACTCCAGGCAGCAATCGCCACCAGCACAAAGAACACCACGCCCATCAGTTGCCCGAACGCGACGTTGCCAAATGCAAATGGCAGGCTGACGAACATCAGCCCCGGCCCTTCGCTAGGGTTCAGGCCTCCGGCAAATACAATCGGGAACAAGGCCAGACCGGCGATCAGCGAAACAAAGGTATCGAGCAGTGCCACGCCGACAACGGTGCCCGACAACGATGAGCTCTTCGGCATATAAGCACCGTAGATCATGATCGAACCGACACCGACGCTCAGCGAGAAGAACGCGTGCCCCATGGCCGGCAACAAGCCGTCGAGGACTTTTTCCGGGTGGAAGTCGAACATGAAATGCACGCCCTCCATGAAATGCCCGGTGGTCATGCTGTAACCCAGCAACACCAGAATCATCACGAACAGCAGCGGCATCATGATGCGCAGGCTGCGCTCAAGCCCGGCGACCACGCCCTTGGCGATGACGAAGGCCGACAGCAGCATGAAAATCGTATGCCAAAGTGTCAGACGCCATGGATTGGAGATGACATTGCCGAAATAGGCGCCGACTTGATCGGCTGTGGCGCCCTGGAAGTCGCCGCGGCCCATATCGACAATGTAGTCCAGCGACCAACCGCCGACCACACTATAGAAAGACAGGATCAACAATGCCGTGATCATCCCGGCAAATGCGCCCCACGACCATTTGCCCGAGTGCCCGGCTTCCAGTGCCAGCACCTTCAAGGCGTTCGCCGGACTTTGCCGGGCGCGCCGGCCGATCAGGGTTTCAGCGAGCATGACCGGGATGCCGATCAGCGCGATGCACGCCAGAAACATCAGCACAAAGGCGCCGCCGCCGTAGACCCCGACCATGTAGGGGAACTTCCAGATACTACCCAGTCCCACGGCCGAACCGGTCGCGGCGAGTATGAATACCCAGCGGCTAGCCCAACTGCCGTGGACAGAAACCTTGTCTGTCGACATCGTTTATCACGCCCAAGCGTTAGAAAAAGAGGCCGCATTGTCCGGGATTCACTCAACCTGCTCAAGCACGCAGCAACACCGTAGCCGACGGCGGTTTATCTCCATATAATGCCGCCCCTATGGCTAAACAGAAGAAACACCCAACAGGGACCATCGCGCAGAACAAAAAGGCGCGACACGATTACTTCATCGAGCATAAGTTCGAGGCTGGTCTGGTCCTGGCCGGCTGGGAAGTAAAAAGTCTGCGGGCAAGCAAGCTACAGCTGGTCGACAGCTATGTTCTGCTCAAGGATGGCGAAGCATGGTTGCTCGGCAGCCACATCACGCCTCTGATGACCGCAAGTACCCACGTCATCGCTGACCCGGTGCGCACACGCAAATTGCTGCTCAACCGCCGCGAGCTGGAAAAGCTTGCCGCCGCTGTGCAGCAAAAGGGTTACGCCTGCGTCTGCCTGTCCTGGTACTGGAGCAAGCACATGGTCAAGTGCGAAATTGCTCTGGGCAAGGGCAAGAAGGAATACGACAAGCGTGATACCGAGCGCGAGCGTGATGCCGGTCGTGAACTGCAACGTGCGGTGCGCAATAAGGGCAAGGAAGACTAGTCTTCCCCCCCTTGAAAGCAAAGATCGCAGCCTTCGGCAGCTCCTACACTGGGATTCGCCTTTCCCTGTAGGAGCTGCCGCAGGCTGCGATCTTTTGCTTTAAAGAATCACATCCCCTTGCGTCGCTCCGCCCGGGCCATGCGCTGAACCTCTTGCCGCACCTCTTCCAGCACTTCCTGCACATACAAGATATGTCGGCTGGAGACTTCTCGCGCCTGCTCCGCGCGACCTTCAATAATCGCCAGATACAATTCCCGATGCTGGGTAATCAGCATGTCGCGAGTTTCCGTACGCTGCTTGTACATGCCGCCGATGTTGGTGACGACGTTGCGCTTAAGCAGATCGAACAGCCCGCGAATGGTGTGCAACAGCACGGCGTTATGGCTGGCTTCGGCAATCGCCAGGTGGAATTTCGCATCTGCCGCGCCCTCCTCCGCCCGACTGACTTCATCGTGACGCGAATAGCAGTCCTGCAACTCTTCAAACGCGGCGGTCAGCCGCTCACGATCGACATCGGTGGCGCGCAATGCGGCGTAATAGGCGCACGATGCCTCCAAAGTATGCCGAAACTCCAGCAGATCGCGCTGTGCCTCAGGATTGCTTTCGAGCAACTGCAGCAGCGGATCACTGAACGTCGAGCCGAGGCTTTCCACGACATAGTTGCCGCCGCCCTGACGACTGACCAGCAGACCTTTGGCCGCCAGTTTCTGAATCGCTTCACGCAGCGACGGCCGTGATACGCCAAATTGTTCTGCCAGCGTGCGCTCCGCCGGCAACCGCTCACCGGACTTCAGCGTGCCCTCAAGGATCATCCCCTCAAGTCGCTCGACAATATCGTCAGACAAACGGCGCTGACGTATCTGATCAAACCCCATAACTCATTTCTCCACGATCCCGACCGCTCGCCGGGCTCTCTATTCTGGCCTATCGGCGCCTTGCCGACACCTACCAGACACCACTTGCGCAAACCAGATCAGATGCGATCTGCACCGCTTGTTCGACAAAAGTTTCAGGGCGACAAATTGACACACCGACACCAAGGCTTTTACCCTAGCCAACAGCGATTGTAAATTGGTCTTACCAATTATCCAAGAACGCTGACAGTGCCTGACCAACAACAATTAGGGGCCACCCCATATGCAAACCTGGCAACAGCTCTACAGCCCGCTCGGCAGTCTCGGCGTATCCGCACTCGCGGCCGTCATTCCCATCGTGTTCTTTTTCCTCGCATTGGCGGTGTTCCGCCTCAAAGGCCACGTGGCCGGGAGCATCACCCTCGCACTGTCGATTGCCGTGGCGATCTTCGCGTTCCACATGCCGGTCGACATGGCCTTCGCCGCTGCCGGGTATGGCTTCGCCTACGGCCTGTGGCCGATTGCCTGGATCATTGTCGCGGCGGTGTTCCTTTACAAACTGACGGTCAAAAGTGGTCAGTTCGAGGTCATTCGCAGTTCGGTGCTATCGATCACTGACGACCAGCGTCTGCAGGTGCTGCTGATCGGCTTCTGCTTCGGCGCATTTCTGGAAGGCGCCGCCGGTTTCGGCGCGCCCGTGGCGATTACTGCCGCGCTGCTGGTCGGACTCGGCTTCAACCCGCTGTACGCCGCCGGCCTGTGCCTGATTGCCAACACCGCACCAGTGGCGTTCGGCGCCCTGGGGATTCCGATCATCGTTGCCGGCCAAGTCACCGGTATCGACGCGTTCAAGATCGGCGCCATGACCGGTCGCCAACTGCCGTTGCTGTCGCTGTTCGTGCCGTTCTGGCTGGTTTTCATGATGGACGGCCTGCGCGGCGTACGTGAAACCTGGCCGGCTGCGCTGGTTGCAGGCCTGAGCTTCGCCATCACCCAATACTTCACCTCGAACTTCATTGGGCCAGAATTGCCGGACATCACCTCGGCGCTGGCCAGCCTGATATCGCTGACCCTGTTCCTGAAAATCTGGCAGCCAAAACGCACCGCAGGCGCGCAAATCGCCGGCGCCACGTCGAGCGCAGCGATCACCGCCAGCGTCGGCGGTTTCGGCCAGAAGCGCACCACCGTGGCGTCGCCTTACAGCCTCGGAGAAATTTTCAAAGCCTGGTCGCCGTTCCTGATCCTCACCGTACTGGTGACCATCTGGACACTGAAGCCTTTCAAAGCGATGTTCGCCGCTGGCGGTTCGATGTACAGCTGGGTATTCAACTTCGCGATTCCGCACCTTGATCAATTAGTGATCAAAAGTGCGCCCATCGTGGCCACCCCTACCGCCATTCCCGCGGTGTTCAAACTCGACCCGATTTCCGCGACCGGCACGGCGATTTTCTTCTCCGCACTGATCTCGATGCTGGTCTTGAAGATCAACTTCAAAACTGGTCTGACCACTTTGAAAGAGACCTTCTACGAACTGCGCTGGCCCATTCTGTCGATCGGCATGGTGCTGGCGTTCGCCTTCGTCACCAACTACTCCGGCATGTCTTCGACCATGGCGCTGGTATTGGCAGCGACCGGCGCGGCGTTCCCGTTCTTCTCGCCATTCCTCGGCTGGCTGGGCGTGTTCCTCACCGGTTCGGATACTTCATCCAACGCCCTGTTCAGCTCGCTGCAAGCGACCACCGCTCACCAAATCGGCGTCAATGACACCCTGCTGGTGGCAGCGAACACCAGCGGCGGCGTGACCGGCAAGATGATCTCGCCGCAATCGATCGCCGTGGCCTGCGCCGCGACCGGCCTGGTGGGCAAGGAGTCGGATCTGTTCCGCTTCACCCTCAAGCACAGCCTATTCTTTGCAACGATTGTCGGTTTGATCACCCTGGCTCAGGCCTACTGGTTCACTGGCATGTTGGTGCACTAAACCTACACCCGAAATGGAAATAACCGACGCCGATCCGTGATTTCGGCGTCCGCAATTCACAACCCGGTCTGTAAGGCTGCTGAAAGCAACGCTCTTTATATTCAGCAGCCGCCACAGACGGATAACCGGGCCCACCCGGAGACACGCCTGATGAGCGAGCTTTTTTACAACGCTGTGCCAAACGCGACCCGCGTGGCACCGCCACTGCCCGAACCTCGGCAATACCCCAGCGAGAAACCGTCGCGGGTCTACCTGTTCGGCACGTGTGTGGTCGACCTGTTCTACCCCGAAGCCGGGATGGACGCGATCCACTTGCTGGAGCGCGAAGGGATCCGAGTCGAGTACCCGCAAGGGCAGAGCTGCTGCGGCCAACCAGCCTACACCTCGGGTTACACCGAGCAGGCGCGGACGGTAGCGCGCTCGCAACTGGCGCTGTTTGCCGGGGATTATCCGGTGGTGGTGCCGTCGGGTTCGTGCGCCGGCATGCTGCGTGAGCATTACGCCGACTTGTTCAAGGACGAGCCGGAGACGTTGAAACAGGTTCAGGCACTTGCGGCCCGCACCTATGAACTGGCCGAGTTTCTGCTGTTCGTCTGCAAGGTGCAGCTCAAGGACAGCGGCGCACCGGTCAAAGTCGCGCTGCACACTTCGTGTTCGGCACGCCGCGAAATGAACACCCACCTGCACGGCCGCGAGTTGTTGGCGCAGTTGAGCAACGTGGAACGGGTCAACCACGACCACGAAAGCGAATGCTGTGGCTTCGGCGGAACATTCAGCGTCCGTATGCCAGACATTTCCGGCGCGATGGTGGCTGACAAAACCAAAGCGTTGAAGGATTCCGGCGCGCACAAGGTATTGAGCGCCGACTGTGGCTGTTTGATGAACATCAACGGCGCATTGGAGAAACAAAAAGAAGCGCTGCGCGGGCAACATCTCGCGAGCTTTCTGTGGCAACGAACCGGGGGTGCGCAATGAGCACTTCCGCGATTATTCCTACGGTCGCCGTAGAAGAAGATTTCCGCACCCGGGCACACAATGCCTTGGGCGATCAGCAGCTACGGAACAATTTCCGCACTGCCATGGACTCACTGATGGTCAAGCGGGCAGCCGCTTTCAGCGATGCCCACGAAAGAGAACATTTGCGCGCACTGGGCAATTCGATCAAGGCCCGCGCGCTGTCCAAGCTGCCCGACCTGCTCGAGCAACTGGAACAGAACCTGACCCGCAACGGTGTGACAGTGCACTGGGCGGAAACGGTGGACGAGGCCAATGGCATCGTCTTATCGATCATCCGCGCTCACGAGGCGCGGCAAGTGATCAAGGGCAAATCGATGGTCAGCGAAGAGATGGAGATGAACCATTTCCTCGAGGCTCGGGACATTGAATGTCTGGAGTCCGATATGGGGGAATACATCGTCCAGCTCGACCACGAGAAGCCTTCACACATCATTATGCCGGCGATCCACAAGAATGCCGGTCAGGTCGCGTCCTTGTTCCACGACAAACTTGGCGTGGAATACACCAAGGACGTTGACCAACTCATTCAGATCGGTCGCAGAGTCCTGCGGCAGAAATTCTTCGAAGCGGACATCGGCGTCTCCGGTGTCAACTTCGCCGTCGCCGAAACCGGCACCCTGCTGCTGGTGGAAAACGAAGGCAACGGCCGCATGACCACCACCGTGCCGCCGGTGCACATCGCTGTCACCGGCATCGAAAAAGTCGTGGAAAACCTGCGTGACGTGGTGCCGCTGCTGTCATTGCTGACCCGCTCGGCGCTGGGCATTCCGATCACCACTTACGTCAACATGATCTCCGGCCCGCGCAAGGAGCACGAACTCGACGGCCCGCAGGAAGTGCACCTGGTGCTGCTCGACAACGGTCGCAGCCAGGCTTTCGCCGACAGTGAACTGCGTCAGACCTTGAACTGCATCCGCTGCGGCGCCTGCATGAACCATTGCCCAGTCTACACCCGCGTCGGCGGCCACACCTATGGCGAGGTGTACCCGGGACCGATCGGCAAAATCATCACCCCGCACATGGTCGGCCTGGCCAAAGTCCCCGATCACCCGAGCGCTTCGTCGCTGTGCGGTGCCTGCGGTGAAGTCTGCCCGGTAAAAATTCCGATCCCGGCGATCCTGCGACGCCTGCGCGAAGAGAACGTCAAAGCCCCGGACAGCCCGAATCAAGTGATGCGCGGTCAGGGCAGCAAGTATTCGCGCAAGGAACGTTTCATCTGGAACGCCTGGGCCAAGCTCAACAGTTCTCCGACGCTGTATCGATTGTTCGGTTTCTTCGCCACGCGCCTGCGTGCCCTGACCCCGAGCAATGTCGGCCCATGGACACAAAATCACAGCGCGCCGAAACCCGCTGCCCGCTCACTGCACGACATGGCCCGCGAGCATCTGGCCAAACAGGGAGACCGCTGATGAGCGCCAAGCAAAATATCCTCGCCAAGCTACGGAAAAGTCTGACTGGCGCCACACCGATTGCCGACAACTTCGATGTCGATCTGGTGACGCAGCCTTACACCTACAGCGCCGAACAACGCATCCCGCAACTGCGCAAATTGATGGAAGCGGTGCACACCGAAATCCACCTGACCTCGGGCGAAGAATGGCCGGCGCTGCTTGCGCAATTGTTGCGCGACCGCCAGTTGCCGAGTCTGTTGATCGCACCGACGACAGCGCACGGGCAGAAAATCACACAGCATTGGGCGAACAATCCTGATCTGCCGACACTGAAATCCTACGACCGACCGATGGAAGAGTGGAAAGCCGAACTGTTCAACGACACTCCGGCCAGCCTCACCGGCACCCTCGGTGCGATCGCCGCCACCGGCAGCCTGATCCTCTGGCCAACCCGCGAAGAACCACGGTTGATGAGCCTGGTGCCGCCGGTACATTTCGCCCTGCTCAAGGCCAGCGAAATCCGTGACAACTTCTATCAGGTGCAAGAGGAATTCGCGTGGGCCCAAGGCATGCCGACCAACGCATTGCTGGTGTCCGGCCCGTCGAAAACCGCTGACATCGAGCAAGTGCTGGCTTACGGCGCCCACGGCCCGAAAGACCTCGTGGTGCTGATCCTGGAGGACCAATGACGCTTCCTGCGAATTTCCTGCGTGATGCGCAACAACTGATTCCAGACGAGCGCCGTTTTGATGACCCGTTATCGACTCTGGCCTTTGGTACGGATGCCAGTTTTTATCGACTGATTCCGAAGCTGGTAATCCGCGTCGAGTCCGAAGATGAAGTGGTGGCGCTGTTGAAACTGGCTCAGCGTGACCACGTTCCGGTGACGTTCCGCGCGGCCGGCACCAGCCTGTCCGGTCAGGCGATCAGTGATTCCGTTTTGATCGTGCTTGGGGATAACTGGAACGCTCGCGAAATCCGTGGCCAAGGCACGCAGATTCGCCTGCAACCGGGGGTGATCGGCGCGCAGGCCAACGCGTGGCTGGCGCCGTTCGGGCGCAAGATCGGCCCGGATCCGGCGTCGATCAACGCCTGCAAGATCGGCGGCATCGTCGCCAACAATGCCAGCGGTATGTGCTGCGGCACCGCGCAAAACACTTATCACACGCTCGCGGGGATTCGTTTGGTACTCGCCGATGGCACGCGTCTGGATACCGAAGACCCGGCGAGTGTTGCGGCATTCCAAGTCAGCCACGGTGATCTCCTCGAACGCTTGGCGACATTGGGCCGCGAGACCCGCGCCAATGCCGAACTGGCTGCACGAATCCGCCACAAATACCGTCTGAAAAATACCACCGGCCTGTCGCTCAACGCCTTGGTGGATTTCGATGAGCCTGTGGATATCTTGAGCCACTTGCTGGTCGGCTCCGAAGGCACCCTCGGCTTCATCAGCGCGGTGACCTACGACACCGTGATCGATCACCCGAACAAGGCCTCGGCGCTGATTGTGTTTCCGGATGTGGAAACCTGCTGCAACGCGGTCGCCGTGTTGAAAAGCCAACCGGTGTCCGCCGTAGAACTCCTGGATCGACGCAGCCTGCGCTCGGTGCAAGACAAACCGGGCATGCCCGCTTTCGTACAGCAGCTGTCGAACAATGCCTGCGCGCTGCTGATCGAATCCCGCGCCGCATCTTCCACTTTGCTACAGGAACAACTGGCGCAGATCATGGCGTCGCTCAGCGACTTCCCAGTGGAGAAGCAAGTCGACTTTACCGAAGACCCTGCCGAGAACGCCAAGCTCTGGGCGATCCGCAAGGACACCTTCCCCGCCGTCGGCGCCGTACGCAAAACCGGCACCACGGTGATCATCGAAGACGTGACCTTCCCGGTCGAACAACTGGCCATCGGCGTCAATCGCCTGATCGAGCTGTTCGACAAACATGCCTACGACGAAGCGATCCTTTTCGGACACGCACTGGAAGGCAATCTGCACTTTGTCTTCACCCAAGGCTTCAACAACCCGGAAGAAGTCGCACGCTATCAAGCGTTCATGGACGACGTCGCGCAACTGGTCGCGGTGGAATTCGGTGGTTCGCTGAAAGCCGAACACGGCACCGGACGCAACATGGCACCGTTCGTGGAACTGGAATGGGGCAGCGACGCCTATCAACTGATGTGGCAGCTCAAACGTCTGCTCGACCCGAACGGGATTCTCAATCCCGACGTGGTGCTCAGCGAAGATCCACAGATCCACCTCAAAAATCTGAAGCCGCTGCCGGCGGCGGATGAGATTGTGGATAAGTGCATCGAGTGCGGGTTCTGCGAACCGGTCTGCCCGTCAAAAGGCCTGACCCTCAGCCCGCGCCAGCGCATCGTGATCTGGCGCGATATTCAGGCGAAAAAACGTGCCGGAGTCGATACCCGAGAACTGGAAGAAGCCTACGAGTACCAAGGCATCGACACCTGCGCCGCGACCGGTCTGTGCGCGCAACGTTGCCCTGTAGGTATCAATACCGGTGAGCTGGTGAAAAAACTCCGTGGCCGACACGCAACGCATCAGAAAACCGCTGACTGGATCGAAGGAAATTTCGCCAAGACCCTGCAAGGCGCGCGCTTCACCCTGCATGTGGCCAACGGCGCACGAATGATGCTTGGCGCGCCGCGTCTGGCGAAACTTTCGGCAACCATTACGCGCCTGTCCAAAGGCCAGGTGCCGTTGTGGACGAATGCGATGCCGCAACCGGAGAAGGCCATTCGCTTCAGCCCCAGCGTGTCGGACGAGCGCCCGCGTGTGGTCTATCTGGCTGCCTGCGTGTCACGAGTCATGGGCCCGGCGGCAGGTGATAAAGAGCAGATGTCGCTGTACGACAAAACCCGTGGCCTGCTGGAAAAGGCCGGTTACCAAGTGGTGTTCCCGGACAATCAGGACAACCTCTGCTGCGGCCAGCCCTTCGCCTCCAAAGGCTACGCCGAACAGGCCGAGCACAAGCGCCAGGAGCTGATCAGCGCACTGCTGCATGCGAGTCGCGGCGGACTCGATCCGATCTACTGCGACACCAGTCCGTGCACGTTGCGCCTGGTGCAGGACGTAGGAGAAAACCGTCTGGATCTGTACGACCCGGTGCGCTTCATCCGTACGCACCTTCTCGATCGACTCGAGTTCTCCCCGCAAGACGCACCGATTGCCGTACACGTGACCTGCAGCACGCAGCATCTGGGCGAAAGCCAGGCGTTGATCGATCTGGCGCGTAAGTGCAGCAATAACGTGGTGATCCCGGAAGGCATTCACTGCTGCGGGTTTGCCGGCGACAAAGGCTTCACCACGCCGGAGCTGAACAGCCACTCGCTGCGCACGCTCAAGGATGCCGTACAGCATTGCAGCGAGGGGATTTCCACCAGTCGGACTTGTGAGATCGGTCTGACGCAACATGGCGGAATTGACTACCACGGGCTGGTCTATCTGGTGGATCGCGTGACCCGGGCGAAGGCCTGTTGAAGAAAAATAGAACCCTTGAGTTCGACTGTAGTCCACAGAATAACCCCGGCTGATCGGGGTTTTTCTTCCATACGGTTGCCCGTCCTGACGGCCAGCGAAGTCTGGACCCACTCGGTTCAAGGAGATACACATGAAACGTTCTGTACTGTTAGGTCTGTTCGTTACTGCATCGATGATGGCGTCCGCTTCGTTTGCTGACGGCAAACCTGCCGACCTGTGTGATGCCAATATTCAGACCATCAACAATGCCAAGGGGCAGCTGTCAGCGAATCCGGAACTGAGCCAGCGCGCTAACGCCAGTGTGAGCAAGGCCGAGGCGCTCAAGGCTCAAGGCAAAATCGACGATTGCATTGCGGAAACCTCGCAAACCATCGTGGAACTGCGCAAATCCACCGGCACCAACAACTGATCAGCGCCCCGGCCAACCTTCGGGTTGGCCTTGCGGGCTGATTGGCGTACACTGCGCAGGCTTGTTGCTCAAACAGATGTACTGAGCAATGAGTTCGGGGCCGTTTAGGATTCGACGCCGGTTGCGAAACTTTAGGTGCATGCCGACTTGGTAACAGAAGTCGTAAATCCACTGTTGCAACTACTTATAGTTGCCAATGACGACCAATACGGTGTTGCTCTCGCTGCTTAATTGCAGCTGACAATGCTCCTGGTACCTTCGGGTCCAGCAATCATCAGGGGATGTCTGTAAACCCAAAATGATTGTCATATAGAACAGAATCGCCGTGCAGTACGTTGTGGACGAAGCGGCTAAAACTTACACAACTCGCCCAAAGCACCCTGCCCTTCGGGTCGCTGAGGGTTAACTTAATAGAAAAGGCTACGCATGTAGTACCGACAGCGGAGTACTGGCGGACGGGGGTTCAAATCCCCCCGGCTCCACCACTTCATCATCTAAAGACGTCCACGGACGTCTTTTTTTGTGCCTGAAATCCAGAAAAATCAAGGGTTTAAGCGCTACTTGGCTCCGCAGAGGGTTTTTGAGTTCCAGCCGTTTGGGTATTCCAAATGGTATTCCAAGCCATCCGGTGCTATTTTTTGGAATACCAAAACGGTGTCAGAGGTAGCTCTCATGCCTGCTCCAGCCCTTCGCCTTTCCGACCGCCAGCTCAAGGCAGTCAAGGCAAAAGACAAGGATTACGTCCTCAGCGATGGTGACGGCCTCCTGCTCCGAGTCAGGAGCAACGGCTCGATGCTGTGGAACTTCAACTACCGCGAGCCGGTAACCAAAAGTCGTATCAATATGGGGCTGGGCACGTACCCAGAGCTCTCACTAGCGAACGCCAGGAAAAAAGTGGTGGAAGCACGCGAACTGCTTGCACAAGGCATTGATCCCAAGGTGCAACGCAATGCACAGGACGAAGCCAAACGAGCGGAGACGGAACATACGTTCGAGAACGTGGCCACCGCCTGGTTCGAGCTGAAGAAGGACTCCGTCACGCCGGCATACGCCGAAGACATTTGGCGATCGCTCACGCTGCATGTATTTCCAGACCTGAAAACAACGCCGCTCTCGAAAATTACCGCACCGATGGTCATCGAACTGCTTCGCCCAATCGAGGCCAAAGGCAGCCTCGAGACAGTGAAGCGATTGAGCCAACGGCTCAACGAGATCATGACCTACGGGGTGAACTCCGGGTTGATTTTCGCTAACCCCCTCAGCGGCATTCGGGCGGTATTCAAGAAGCCCAAAAAACAGAACATGGCCGCGCTACGACCCGATGAGCTTTCCGAGCTCATGATCGAAATCGCGAACGCCAGCATCAAGCGGATCACCCGCTGCCTGATCGAATGGCAACTGCACACTATGACCCGTCCTGCCGAAGCGGCTACCGCCCGATGGGTAGACATCGACTTTGACAAACGCATCTGGACCATCCCGCCGGAGCGCATGAAAAAGCGTCGCCCGCACACCATCCCGCTGACCGAACAGGCACTCGCGTTACTGGAGGCGCTCAAGCCCCACAGCGGCCACAGGGAATACGTGTTCCCGGCAGATAGAAACCCGCGCACCCACGCCAACAGCCAGACCGCCAACATGGCGTTGAAACGCATGGGCTTCCAGGACCGCTTGGTCAGCCACGGCATGCGCTCCATGGCCAGCACCATCCTGAACGAGCATGGGTGGGATCCGGAGCTGATCGAAGTCGCGCTGGCGCATGTCGACAAGGATGAAGTCCGTAGTGCCTACAACCGGGCGGATTACATCGAACGCCGGCGTCCAATGATGGCTTGGTGGAGTGAGCATATCCAAAAAGCAGCAACAGGCAGTCTGTCCGCAGCTGCCATCAATGACACCAGGAACGGCAATGTCGTGCCGATACACTGAGCACTCACTGCCGACAAACTGCCTTCCGGGTACAGCTGGCGCTCCTACCCACCGCGCGCGCTTTATCCGCTGGTACAGCTCACGTGCGAATACCTAGATATCGAGCCAAGTGGCCGACTGCCAAATGCGGAAGGAGATGCGGCCAGTGGGGCGTGAAGGTGTAGGACCTGGATTATCGTTGGGGCCATGTACTAAGGACGACTGACTGTACTTCCCCTGGAAAGCGATCCTAGTACCGACACGTATCGCTCAATTCGAGGTAGTTCAGGAGGTAGCTCAACTGCGCGAGCCGTTCCATACTCCCGCGTTCTGTTTACGCGTAGAGCGCGCCACACATGATTTCGCGCAGCGAAAGACTTGGCTGGCTTAACACGGAATTGATGTCGAAGGGATCTGAGAACCATGGCGGACTATTTCACTACCGAACACTTCGAGTTGCTGAACAAGTGGATAGGGCAAAAGCGTGACGAATCAAACCCTGAACAAAATCAGGCCTACGATGATCTGAAGAAGGCCTACGAGGTAACAGAAACGTGGGCGAAAAAGCTAAAGACTGAGTTGTTTCCAATGGGCCGCGTGGAGATTCGCAAGCGCCCTACCAACCAAGGTAATAATTTCGCTGGCTACAACTGGGCAAAAATCTACCCCTCGTCCGAGGCGCCGAAGGAGTTGGCCTACACCGTAGGCATCGATGCCGATGACGGCTTCGTGGTCAAGATTGATACCGTGGGACTAGATGAGTCCGGTGCGCTGCGAAAAGCCTATCTAGCGTTGCGCGGCCCCTATAACAACTCATCCCCCTTTATCACCAAAATGCCTACAGGCGATGGTCTGGAGAAATCACTGGACCAGCTCGTTTCGTGGAGTATCGAAGCGATCCGTAGCTTCAAGCTGCGCTACGACGAAGTGGTTACCAAATTGAACCTCGGTAAGACACTGAGCGACGAGGACCTGCTCAAGCACTTCGACAGTAAACCCGCATTCCAGACTTTCCGTGCCTCGTGGTCACCACCTGATAAAGCGCTGTTCTGTCGATTGGCGCGGGCTGTCCATACGGCAGGCCTGGACTGGTGGCACATGAATAAGGGCGTCCAAGTGCGGTTTGGCCGCAAGAATCCCGGAAGCGAGCGCGCGGTTGGTGTGCTTGGCGTGATTCGGGGCACACGGACGCGGAAGCTCTCATGGACGCGGGAGATGGGTGTGTTAACCAAGCTCAACCGCGAACCGCTGACTGAGGAATTAGTCTCGAAGATCGAAACAGCCCTTACTGCCGAGCGTGAATCACTCGACGACTGGCTGGCGCTTGAAACGGAGCGGCCGGGACTGTGGCCGGATCAACTGCGGGATGATCCAGTGGAGCAAGGTGATGATGCCGACGAAGACGAAGTAGCCGACTCTGATGCAGCGAGGTTTCCCATAAACCGTATCTACTACGGCCCTCCCGGCACGGGGAAGACCTACGAGTTGTCGAAGCTGCTTAAGCGAGAGTATGAGCAGGCCATGACCTCCGTATCCAAGGAAGAGTGGCAAAATCAATTTGTGGGCGAAAAGGCAGTGGGCCTCACCTGGTGGGAGGCAGCTGCAGCGGCTCTCTACCATCTGGGCGGGAAAGCGAGCGTCGACACACTGCTCAACCACCCTTTCATGAAAGCTATTGCCGTCGCCAAGAGTGCGAACAAGAATGTACGAAACACCGTTTGGGGTGCCCTTCAGTACCACACGATTGAATCATCTGAAACTGTCAAGATGAGCAAACGGATGGCACCGGCTGTATTTGACAAGCTACCGGATTCGTCCTGGATACTTGCAGGGGACTGGGAGGACGCAGCCGCCGACCTGAAAAAGCTCGTGGATGAGTACGATGCCGGCCCACCCTCAGCCGAATACATCAAACGCTACAGTTTCGTTACCTTTCACCAATCCTATGGTTACGAGGAATTCGTAGAGGGGCTCCGACCGGTTCTCAACGGCGATACAGAGACCGGTGAAATCCATTACGAGATCCGCGCGGGGGCTTTCAAGGATCTGTGCCGGAAGGCACGATTGGCACCGGATCAGCAATTCGCGATGGTGATCGATGAGATCAACCGAGGCAACATCAGCAAGATCTTCGGCGAGTTGATCACCCTGATTGAAGCTGATAAGCGCGAAGGAGCTGTAAACGCCATTTCGGTGACGTTGCCGTATTCCGGCGAAAGTTTTTCGGTGCCAGCCAACATCGACATTATCGGCACAATGAACACGGCAGACCGATCGCTCGCGTTGCTGGATACCGCGCTGCGCCGTAGATTCGAATTTGTGCCGGTGATGCCGGACGCTCGCGATGAGCCGGGTGCACCGCTCGCAGGCCTGCGGGTCAGTATGGGCGAGCAACTGGTAGACGTGCCTCGCATGCTTGATGCCATAAACCAGCGCATTGAGATGCTCTACGACCGCGATCATTGTATCGGCCACGCATACTTCACACCATTAGCGACGGTTCCTGATGGGGATGAACGATTTGTAGCATTGCAACAGGTGTTCAGTACTCGCATTTTGCCCCTGCTCGAAGAGTACTTTTTTGAAGACTGGCAAAAGATCCGTCTTGTATTGGCGGATAACCAAAAATCCCCCGCCGCAAGTTTTGTTGTAGAGGGGCAAGATCAGGAGGACGATTTGGCTCGTCTGTTCGGCAGCGACCATGGCATGTACAGCTACTCCACTAAGCGCCACTACGCTGTGCAGGAGGCTGCATTCTCAAATCCAGATGCCTACATCGGCATCTACCTGACGTTGTCGACTTGAATGGTGAGGGGCGCGTGAGCGGCATCTCGATCTACGAATTTGACGTGCTAACAGCTGCGACGTCGAATGATGTGCATTCCGAGGGTTTGCACACGGTTCCGGACAAGGTCTACGGATGGCTCGAACACCAGTGCCTGCGGGCAGCCAACGAAAGTGGTGCGCAATGGCTACGTCTGACTCAGCGGCGTGGGTATCGTGTCGTTCAGGTCACCAGTTTTGTCGGAGTGATCCGCGCACCGGACGGTTACCAGATCGAGGTGCTACCCAAGGTCGGCAAAGCGATAGGCGGAGGCGCGATGGAGGCGCGTCAGCTTCTAATTGAGATGCTCTGCTGTCTTCAAGGCTTCCGTCACGTTCAAACCGACAGCGCCAAGCTCTCGGCGACACGAATGCCCTTGCTGGAAGTTTTTATTGCCGAGTTTCTGCGCGCGGTTGAGCACATCGTCAAACGAGGGTTGCGCAGCAACTATTCCTGTCGGCAGGACAACCTGTTTGCACTTCGCGGCAAGCTGATGATGGCATCGCATCTGCGGCAAAACCTATATCGGGCAGACCGTTTCTTCACAGAGCACGACGAGTTTTCGATCGATCGCCCGGAAAACCGCTTGCTGCACACCGCATTGCGACGAGTACTAATGCTGTCGGCGTCTCAGACTCATCAGCAGTTGGCCTGTGAGTTGGAGTTCGTGTTTGCAGAGGTCCCGATGTCAATGCAGCCACGGATCGATTTCCAGCGGGTGCGGCTTGACCGGGGCATGGGCTACTACAGCGATGCGCTGGCTTGGGCGAGATTGATTCTAGAAGAGCAGTCGCCCTTGACTGGCCGCGGCGGTCACAATGCTCCATCACTTCTGTTTCCAATGGAGGCAGTGTTCGAAGCGTTCGTCTCCAAGCATCTCGCTAAACAACTGGCGAGACCGCTTGTCTTGAAAACTCAAGCACGCAGTCATCACCTGGTTCGCCATCGAGAGCAGAACTGGTTTTGCCTAAAACCAGACCTGTTGATTCGGGATACCAACAAGGATTTGCTGGTTCTCGACACAAAATGGAAACTTTTGGATGGACTGAAGGCGAATGGCACGAACAAATACGGCCTCGCGCAAGGCGATTTCTACCAATTACAGGCCTACGGACAGAGCTATCTGAATGGAAAGGGGGATGTGGTGCTGATTTACCCTAAGACGGCCGCATTCGACCTGCCGCTCTCAGTATTCGAGTTCCCCAAGGTAGACGGTCTGCGGCTGTGGGTACTACCCTTTTGCCTGAAGTCACGCCAGCTTTTGGTTCCGGGCAGTGCTTCGTTTACTGCAGTTTTCAAGGGCACGCAAAGGGAAATTACCTCCGAACTTGAGCTGCCGGTATTAGACTGACAACTGTCCACTCGTAGATCGCCAGAGCAACAATAGCCAGACCGCCAACATGGCCGTGAAACGCATGGCTTTGAGGGCGGTCGCGGTATCCAAACCTTTCTTGATTCTCTCGAAGCTACCCAGAAAGGTGTTGAGCTTATTGAATACAGCCTCGGCTTTGTTGGCCAATGCCGCAGTGTGTTTGTTCTGGTCTTCGTAACGCCACAGTTGCCGCACTATGTTCAGGCTGGTCAGCAAGGTGGTCGGCGTTGCGACCAGTACATGGTTTTCGATGGCTTGCTGGAACAGGGCTTCGTCGGCCTTCAATGCTTCCACAAAGGCGGACTCAATGGGGATAAACATGAACACCATATCCGGCGATTTCAGGCCGGGCAGCTTATAGTAGTTACGGTCAGCCAGCTCTTTGATACGGCTGCTTACGGCGCGTACATGTTCCTTTAAAGCCAAAGCACGTTCGGTCTCGTCCAAGGCGTTGACGTAGCGTGTATAGGCGTTAAGGGAGACCTTGGCATCAATGATCAGATGCTTGCCCTGCGGCAAATAGACGATGGCGTCTGGCCGCTGGCTTCCCTCTTCGGTCTTGATGCTCACTTCTCGCTGATAGTCCTTGCCCAGGACCAGGCCGGAACGGTCCAGCACGTTCTCGAGTATCAGTTCGCCCCAATTACCCTGCAGCTTTTTCTGGCCACGCAAGGCCGTGGAAAGCTCATGTGCTTCGGTGGTGATTTGCTGATTGAGCGCCTTGAGAGATTCCAGTTCTTTGCGTAACTCGCCCTGCTGAGTGGTTTCGCGGTGGTGGATCTCTTGCACCTCCTTCTTGAAGCTATCAATAGATTGCTGGAAGGGGCTCATTACAGAGCTCAAGGTGAGCTTGCTGCTTTCTTGCAGTGACTTGGCTTTGGCCTCCAGAATATCATTGGACAGCAGCTTGAACTGTTCCGCGAGACTGGCTTTTTGCTGTTCGAAGCTAGCCACCTCACGAACATGGCTGGCATCGCGCTCGTCCAGCTCTGTATTGAGCTTGGTGTACTGGCTATGGAGCTGTGTCAAACGCTCCTGTAGGGCATCGTGTTTTTCGGCTGCAGCACCCAGTGCTAGTTTTCGCTCCTGCAGTTGCTCGCGCGCCTCTTTCTCGCCCGCTTCGAAGGTCTTCGCTTTTTTACCTTCCTGCGCCAGTTCTTCCTTCAGATCACTGACAACCTTGCGCTCTTCCTGCACCGCAGATTCAGCCTGCCCGAGGCGATCACGCAGCTCTGATATTTGTGCTTTCAAGGCCCGAATATCAACCTGCGCGTTTTCATTTTGCTTTTCAACCGAATGACCCTGCTGAATGGCCTGTTCCAGTTTCTGAGCCAAAGCGTCCAAATCTGCAGTGCGGCCGATCAACTCCGCAGATAACCGGTCTGCGGTCGACTTCGCAGAGCTTAGCTGCTCCTGCACCCGACTTTCCGTTACCTGCTGCTGGTGATTGAGCATCTCTGCACTCTTGAGCTGTGCATGAGCCTCAAGCTGCTCAGAAGTAACTTTCTCGAGCGCCTGCTGACTCTGCTCAAGACGGGCCGAGAGTTCGCTCACCTTGCGCCCTTGCCGCAAGCCCGCGAACAGATAGGCGATAGTGGCGCTAGCAATCATTGCGAACACACAGATTGCGATGAAGTCGGCGGTCCATTGACTGGCTGGCATGGTCACTCCTGTGGATTGGCAGGCGGGGCATCGGCCCGCAGAAAGGGTTTAAGCACCAAGATCAATTCGCTCGCATCACTAGGAGCAAAAACGCCGTCGATACCCTCATGGGAGATGCTATCGAACGGCGGCTCATAGAGCTTGTCCACCACGATGGAGCCATGTTGGGCGATGTAGTTTTTCAACAGGTTCATGAAGCGCACCTGCTGGGCAGTGAGTCCGGGGTGAGCATGCAGAAAGCTCTGGAAGTGCTGCTCGATCGCCTGAGGATCCAGACCGATGATTTCACGGACTGTCAGGTGCAACTGATCAGCTGTACGCCCATAGAACTCATTTAACAGATCCAGGCTTACGCCGGGATGACTCGTCAGGATGGTGGAAGTCAGCGTTTTCAGCTCGGGCTCGGCAATCGGCTCGCCCTTGTGGATTTTCTGCAGTGTCGGATTGGCCGCCAGCATCACGGCGAGAATATCCTTGAAACGGCGTCGATAAATCATCATCTCATTGGCACCTGCGAACGTAACCTCCCGTTCCTTGACCTGCAGGCCCGTATCCCCGGCTCTGGTGGCTGGCATGGCGTATGGCCGTGGTCATGCTGCTGTTGGTGATGTCGGTGCTGCAGAAGACCTACTCCGACCTCAAGCACAAACAGGAGATGGAAAAGAGCAGCACCTCACAGCGCGAAAAGGTCGGCGTAATCCTCAGCCAGCTCAAAGCCTCGCTCGAGACCAGTGAGAACGACGGGCTGGTGGTACTGGATGTCAACGCCCAGAAGATGACCCTGCGCGACGGTATTTTCGGCCGCGGCAGCGCCTGCGTGACTGACCAGGCCAAGCAGGCATTCGCCAGCATCGAAGCGCGCATCGCCGATTTCCTGGCCACGTTCAGCAACGGCAAAGTGTATGTCGAGGGGCACACCGACAACCTGCCGGTATCGCGCCCAGTCACCAACTTCGAAGCGTTCTGCACGGTATACGACGACAACTTCACACTTTCCGCCGCTCGCGCACGCGAGGCCCGCAAGCTGATCATCGGCGACCTTGATACGGCCAGCGCCAAGCGCGTCGTGGTGGCCGGTTACGGCGACTCCCAGCCTATCCCTGGTATCGCACCAGAGGATGCCCAGCAACGGCGCATCGAAGTGCGTTGGGTGATACAGGAAGATCGCTAGACCGGGTTCGCCATACTTTTCACCACAAATAAAGGATTCCAGAAATGGGTATCACCTACAGACAAGATGACGACCTGGCGTTTCTCCAGTACTGCACGGAGGCAGACATCCGCCAGCTGGCCAAGTACCTGATGCTCGATAACGATGGCGAAAAACGGGTTGCCAGTGAGATCGCTAACGATGAGCAATTCAAAAAACTGGAGGGCCAACCGGACCAGTGGCGCCAGTGCTGGAAACTGGTGGCCGGTGAACTGCAGCATTTCGGTGGCGACTCGATCGTCAACTTGTTTCGCCGCCAGGGCGTGCTGTACAAGGAAATGCTTTGCGACGTTTGCGACAAGGCGAAAGCCAAGTACAACAGCAAAGCGTCTGCCTATGACATCGAAAACAAACTGATCGAGCGCCTGGTCGAGCAGTCTTGGGACAGCATGTCTGACGCCGAAAAACGCAAGGCCATGGAATCGATGAATATTCCTGGTGCCATTGAATCCATGCCCCTGGCCGCAATCATCAAAGCTATCAGTTCAGGTGGCATAGGGTCCTTTGAATGGTCTGCCTGGCTCGCCAATTCCGCCCGCCAGTACTTCGGCAATGCCTTGGTCATGGGTGCCGGTGGCGCCGCTGCGCTGATTGGCGGACGCGCCGTGGCCGCCTTCGCCGGGCCGGTCGCGGCGATCGCTGTGACCATACCGTTGCTGAGCGGCACCGCCTACCGGGTTACCATTCCAGCGGTCATCCAGATCGCCTACATGCGCCGCAAATACGAAAAAGAGGACCGTTTCTGATGCAAGCCGCCGCCGACCTACTGCAGAAAATCTGGGTTCTCGATGAAGCCGCCTTCTCCAAAAAACTGCTCGACGCCTTGGCTCAGGGTAAAGCTGTGATCCATGACGGCGTGGCCTACTGGAAAGCAGGTAGTGGCGAGAGTGGGATTATTCAACACCTGCCATTCAAGGAAACCATGATCAAGTCCGCCGAAGAAGCGATCAAAGCCGCACAAATGACAACCGTCATGGCCGCAGCCGCTTCCACCTGCGTGATCCTCGGCGCGTTGATCATCCAGACCAAATATCTGGCCGCAAAACTCGACAAGATCCAGAACACCGTCGACGAAATCGCCAAAGACCTGCACGCCCAGAACATTGTCTATTACATGGACAAAGTCACCGATTACATCGGAGGGATAGAAGTTGCCCGCACCCTGCTGAAGGACCGCAGCCTGGCCCATGAGATCAGGGAAGTGGCCTACCCACTGCTGGCCACCTCAGCGGCCAAGCGCAACCACGCGCTGTCCTTCATCGACAATATCCTCAACCTGGCGCATAACAGCAACGAACTGACCAACAAACACTACGAACTGGTGGTCAACTTCGCCCACATGATGCTGGAAATCATGCCCCTGGGAATGCACACCGAATACCTGCTGGCCGCCCGCGTCGGCAAACCACAATTGGCCCAGCAAATCCTGGAGGACGGTGCCGAGCGCTACCAGGGAGCCATGAATCTCTACAAAAACTTCCTAAACGAACAACACCGCAATCTGATCCGCGGCAGCATCGGCGAAAAGGCCGAAATCTTCCATCGCATCGAACACAAAGCCAAACAACTGATCCACTCGGAAGAAAACCGGCTGCTGCTGTCCCTGCCCAATGGTCGTATGGCTATTCTGGAAGCGGCCTGAGTCCCAGCCCTAGAGCTGAAGCCTGATCGCTTGTTACAGCTTGCATGCAAGCGATCAGGCCCGGATCTTCAACTGGGATGTAAGCTGCCTTCTGAGGGTGCTCAGCTGATCAAACTCAGGGCCTCACAATGCCGTTTACCAAGTCATAGACCAGCGTAAACGCTACGTCCGCTCGCGAGGTGTAATTGCTGCCCTTACTTACAGCCATAAACACCGCCGCAAAAACTCCGCCACCGCTTTCTCCAACCACCCTGCCGCCCGCATCCTCAATTCCTTGCTCCCACACTTCGGGCAGCGCTCAAACCACTCCCCAGGCCGCAGTGCATCGCTCAGGGGCACCACGGTTTGCTTCCAACCACAGTTGTCACATACAAAGGTAAAAGGCCTCGGAGGCATCGGCATCACTGTTCTCCTGAAGTCGTTTCAATAGCCGGGATACGCCCGCTCGATCTGCTCATCAAACTCCCCGCCAACCCCGCAGTACTCACGCGGAACACGGTCAATGTCCTCGGCCATTTGCTCGATCACCTCACGCAGTTCCAACTGGATGAGCCAGCGCGCCGGGATAGCGGCAGCGCCGTATTGCACGCCGAGCAGGTGGCCTGCTATCAGGCCGGTGCTATCGCTGTCGCCGCTGTGGTTTACGGCCGTGATGACGCCGCTTTCCAATGAGTCCGCAAACAACGCACACCATAGACCGATGGCCAGGGCTTCTTCGGCGACCCAGCCGCCACCGAGTTCGCCAATACGTTGTGGAGTGGGCTGGTAGCCTTCGTAAAAGAAGAACAACACGCGCTCTATGAGGCTACGAGTTTCTTCCATACCGGGATTTTGCCCGTAATGGGCCAAGCTCTGAGTGACTGCGTGCTCCAGGCTGTCTTGCCGATCGACAATGCGCTGGAGAATATCGGCGAACAGCCCGGCCGCCAGATAGCCCGTCGGATGTCCATGTGTCAGGCGCCCTGACTGGGCAGCGTAGTCAAAGGCATTAGCAAAGAAAGCACAGGGCGCAACACGCACCAAGGCGCCACAACCTTTGCTATTGTTCACGGCCACAGCGCCCAGCCGCGGACTGGTCTTGAGTGCACCGAGGCACGCAGTGCCAGGGGCGCGGCGAGACCAGAGCGCCAGTTGCTCGATCAGCCACCCATCCCTGCTGACTGGTATCGCCGCAGGGTTCCTGTTGACCTTGGCCGATGTTCTGCTTGATCGACTCAACAAAAGCCTGGAGATTCTCAGCCATTGCCTGTTGGCGAGCCTCGCTTTGAGCAAACAACTTCTCCAACTGCTCGGCCATTCGAGCACCTGCCCCCTCCCCTTCGTTGCCGATACGGGCAACCGAAGCCTGGAGATTGGCGAGCATCTCGTTCATCCCCGCTTGCATGGCGTTCTGTCCGGCCTGCATATCGGAGAGTAACTGAGCGATCATAGTCGAGCTGTTTTGGGTCGAGGACTCGCTAGCCGAACGCATATCTTGGATCAGCGTCGAAAAGCCTTGCTGCATCGACTGCATTGCGGCAACGGACTGACCCATCAGTTCGTGTAGACCGTTGAACTGTTGGCCGAACGTACCTTCCAGCTTATTCATGAAGGCAACTAGAACATCCTGAAGAAGGTTCTGTACTTGCCCTGACTGGTCGCCACTGGCGGCCTGAACCGCACCCGCAATAGCTTCAAGAGGGGATTTGAGACTGTTCTCAATCGCACTGCTTACCTGATCGGCCAACAACTGCCCAGAGTCACGGTAAGTCGTTGACAAGGTATCCGCTAATTTGAGGCTTTCGCGGACTTGGGTATCAACGAGGTTCTGCAGCATTTCCCGCAGATCGGTTACCAGGCTGTCCTTGAGCTGACGGGTTTGCACGGAGCTTTCAGCACTCGAGCGCACAAGCTCCGCTAGATATTCCTCACCGACACCGCTGTCGAAAAGCCCGTCGATGGTTTCGTTGAACGCTTCAAGAAGCCTGTAGCATTGGCCCAGACGCCACTTTTCAGTAATCGTGACGGCTATAGAGGCCATGATTGAAATAAAGGAGCCGATGAACGCAAACAACACGTCCTTGAGCAGCTTATCGACGCTGGCATTTACCTGCTCAGGGGTGCTTGGATCAAAATGCTGTAGGCCTAGCATCAAGCCGAAGAAGGTTCCGACAATACCGATGCCGGTCAAAATACCAGGCAGGTGTTTATAAAACTCGGTTCCCAGCGGGGTATCAACCACGCTTTGAGGTGAGAAAAAATGCGCGGCTCCGGCGGTGGCGCGCGACCGGACAAGAACCTGTTCGCCTTCTTGAAACTCAAACTGGTCGTGCAGCGTTTCAGCGTATTCGTGCCAAGAGTGCTCCAGCTTGCTTCCATTGAACAGTTGCTCCAATTCAGAGCGCCGTTGAGACGGGGCGAGCGCTTTCACACCGTGCACACGTTTAGTCAGTTTTTTCAGCTGACTGCTAAGTTTGAAGGATGGACAAAAATAACGGACAAAGTACCAAGCGCACAAAATGAAAACGAAGCCAACTACCGTTATTGGCGCGATCAGCTGCTCGGAGCTTGCTGCACCCCATAGATGCAACAGCGTCGAAAAATCCATACTTTCCGCCTTCAATTTAGCAATTTTTTGATGTTCGGGACGCTTGCAACAACCACATTGATGCGTCAATCGCCAATCCCGTTGGTGATCGATGACAGCACCTTGCTCGGCACGCGTTTTTCAGGGCACAACAAAGTCGGAAAGGAAGGGCGGTAGTTTCATTACGACTGATCAGGAACCTTCCGTGGACAAATGTTAGAGAATCATGTCCTTATGCCAGCACCTTAGCCTGAGCCTTGACCGTCGTAAAGCCGGACGCGATCAATGGATCCCTGATCTGAGAGATCCGATAGGCTTATCGGGTGTGTGCTCCGCGACCACTGTACAGAGACACCAAATCCCCTCCAGCCCCTCTGCAATTTAATCCGTGTCGAAACTTTGATTCTGCACAGCCAACTCGCGAACCATCAGCTCAATACGAGCGACATCTTCTGCATCGTCTGTTTGTGAGTACTGCTCGCGCAGCCTATTCACATCGGCCTGCACCGCGCGAAATCCGCCCCGCTCCTCGACAAAACTGATGCTATCAATTAAGAAGCCTGTCCAGCTCCGGTGCTGGTAAAGCTTGTTGTTCACAAAATAGCTAAACCATTTCTCTTCCATCGCAGACGGAATGTAACCTTTGCGGATCGCCTCACCGTCCTTAGGCCCAAGATAGAAGTCCAGGGGCAAGGTCACAAAACGGTCCGGCATTTCCTCGGTCATCCAGTCTCCTTTGATGGCCCATCCGCTTGAGCCTCTTTGTTCAAACGCAATCACCCCTTTGTAATTGACCTCCAACCATCGCTGAGTGGCCTCGAGTATCTGCAGGTCACGCTGCCGGCCTACGTGGTTGGTGGTCATTTTTATCAACACCCGTGCTTCTTCGTAGCTTGCCCAGCGAATGCTTTGGGTCTCTTGACTGGCCGAACCATGCCCATGGTCGGAAATCATCAAGAAATATGCGTTGGTCGTGGTCCCACCCCTATAGACACCTGGTAGTACGCCTATAACCTTCGCATCGTGCCCAACCTCTCCGCGCACTCCACGACGAGCCGTTTGCTCCGGTTTCTCATCACCCAGGGGCCGCGTTTTGGCGAATGTCCAGACATACCCATCGTAATGATTGGCTGGCTCGCGCAGGAGAACCTGACCACCGGAGTTCAAGAGGATGCCGCCGTAAGCGGTGGCCTCAGGGATGACCCATGTCATGATTGCTCCTCGAGTTCTTTGAAGGTTTCATACAATTTGCTGGATCCTTCTATTCGCATTGGCATCAATCGCCCAGAGCACTTTTTACATCCAAGTTCCAGCCCTTCATTGAGCTACGGTCAGCCCCGTGTTTGCGAATTTCCGCGCACATTAAGCCCCTGAGCCGCCGTCGCCAAGGCTGGACGTGCGCACAGGTAAACAATTCAAGCAGGCTTCCCTGACGACTCTGCGTCAGAATCGTAGGCTCGCTTACGCCGAGGCGTCTCCCGATGGCGAGGATTGGGTGGAGGAGTTGGAGCACGAGCGCATTTGCCGTACGCGACAGCAATAAGGCACGCGCCGACTCGCCAGAGCGAGTGAAGGAATGAACCAGGCGCCAGCAATCGCTATCAGTAGCCGTTGGTTCCGCTCAAAGGCGAAATCCGAAGTACAGCTGTGGAATTGAGCTTTGGTCGACGTAAAGGCAGGAATTTAAGAAGATTCGCGAATGGTATTCCATAAGGTATTCCAATAGAAAATCTAACCGAAAATAATCAATAAAAATCAATATGATACAGAATCAATTCAGATTACCCCGGCCCAACTCTAAACGACAAGGCCCGCCAAGTGCGGGCTTTGTCGCATCTGGACATCGGCCAAACCGGACACACAAGACCGCAGCCTGCAATCGATCAGGTTCGATAGCCCCGGCGATACGCCGCCCACACAAAGGACGACCTAATGTCGTGCTTTTCCATACCTGCACTCATAAACAATCAATGAGCAACGCCAAGCAAATCCGGACGACTAGACTTAAGCATCGCCTCATTAACCTTGCCCTGAATCGAGCAAGTAAACATCCCCTTACTCCCAGCGCTCAGCTCTTCCGGAGCCGGTTCAATCAAGAACACCCGCTCGGCACTGTCGACCACCAGCTTACCGGCAGTGGCAGCAGGATCTTCCGGCTGCCAGCTGGATTTGCCATGGGACCAGATTTCCGCGCGAGCGTAGAGTCCCTGCGACATGTCCAGGCGTGGGCCACCCGCTTTTTCCAGTTGAGTGTGGAGTTCCTTCGGCGTCTGTTTGGCGTAGAAGCCCCAACTGATGATGCGCGTGCCCATCAGGTCCATGTCTTCGGCGTAAAAGCCGGTCAACGACATGCCATCGATCTCGACCGGTTTGGCAAACATCCAGCGCTGGCCCATGTCGCTTTTGGTGCCGCCGGACAATTTGATCTGGCCATTTTCGACGGAGCTCGGCACCAGATCCTTGATCAAAGGTGATTGCACAACGGCCAGTGAGTGATCGTCACAAGCGGCAAACGACGCCACCGGTGAGGGTGCAGCGGCAACGCTAAAAGCAGAAAACAGGGTCACAAGGGGCAGCAGGAAAAAGGGTTTCATGGAATGACTCGAATGAAAGACTGAAGACAAAAAATGATATCACAATGATATCAGTCGCCAGTCTTCAGACGTTCAATCAATGCTCATGCCGATGATGCACATCCGGAAAATGCGCATGCCGATGCCGCATCGGCGTATGCACATGCGAATGACTGTGCGGCTCCGTTCCATCCCATTCAAACCCATGCGAATGCTGGTGATGCTCATCATGTGTGTGGCGATGATCATGCTCGAGCAATTCGTGCTGATGCTCATGAGCATGGTTCTCCATCAGATGAATCCATACCCCCACGGCCATTAACGCGGCAGCGAGCAGGAACGTCAGCGATACCGACTCGCCCAGCAGCAGAATCGAGATAGCTGCGCCCAGAAACGGTGCGGTGGAAAAGTATGCGCCGGTGCGTGCACTGCCCAGCCCGCGCAGGGCGAGGACGAACATCACCAGGCTGACGCCGTAGCCGAGAAATCCGACCAGCAGGATGGGCACCAGCGTGGTGGCCGCAGGCATTTGCGTGCCGATGAGCAAGGCCAAACCGCAGTTGACCAGACCGGCGACCAGGCCTTTGCTGCCGGCGATGAACAGTGCGTCCGAGGCAGAGACTTTGCGCGTGAGGTTATTGTCGATGGCCCAGCAAAAGCAGGCGAAGGCGACGGCCAGCGGGCCTGTCCAGTCCTGCGCCGACACGGTCTCTTGCGGCCAGGACAACACGACACCGCCGGCCACGATGGCGAGCATGCCGATCACGATTCGCCGATCGGCGTTTTCCTTGAACACTACCCACGCCAGCAGCGCGGTGAGCACTGATTCCAGGTTGAGCATCAGTGACGCGCTCGCGCCGGACGTTCTGGTCAAACCGAACATCAATGCCACTGGCGCCAGCACGCCGCCGAAGCCGATGGCTCCGACCAGCCACGGCCATTCGCCGGTGCCGAGTCCGGAACGCTGCCAGCCTCGATCGCGGGCGAAACGCAGGACGGTCAAACCCAGCCCGCTGCCCAGATAGAGCAACCCGGCCAATAGAATCGGTGAAATCTGTACCCCCAACAGCTTGGCGAGTGGCGTGCTGGCGCCAAACAATGCTGCCGCAACCAAAGCGTAGAGAACGCTCACATTCATGACGGGATCACTCGCTGGGGCCGATGGAATGCCGGTAATGATCATGGCAAAACTCAGGTGAGAATTATGTGAACAGCTGATTCGTGTCAGAAACATCACCTCAAGCACCTGCTCAAATCCAGCAACATTTAATCCGCGTAATCATGGGTGCCTGCTCGACGCAGCCTCTATGCTGCGTACATCGAGATGCAATGGAGTTGAAGATGAAAACCTGGATTGCCGCCGTGCTGGCCGCACTGATTTCTCTGCCAGTCCTCGCCGCAGACACTGGCGCTGTGCGCGTCGAACCGATCGATTTCACAACCAGCGCCGACAGCGTCCAGCGCAAACAGTCGATCAAGGGCGACCAGACGGCGGAGTACAGATTCAACGCCAAGGCCGGTCAGTTGCTCACCGTCGATTTCAAACCGTCCAACACCTCCGCCTACTTCAACATCACCGCCAAGGGCGCGGATTACGCCCTGTTTAACGGTTCGATCATGGGCAATCATTTCCTCGGAACATTACCGGCCGATGGCGAGTACACGGTTCAGGTCTATCTCATGCGCAATGCCGCACGGCGCAACGAAGTGGCCAACTACGAGCTGTCTCTGAGACGGGTCAATGGCGACGCCACCAGCGGGAAACAGCCATTCGAGCAGACGCTGGAATGGCAGGGCATTGCCTTTCACGTCAGCACCGCACAGGTCGACGGCAAACCGACGCTGCGCATCACCCCCAAAGGTCTGGAGATCGATAACGCGGTCATCAGCCGGGCGCTCACCGGTGAGGTCGTGCGTGCCGAGGTTGCTGACCTCAATAACGACGGCTCCCCCGAACTGTACGTGTTTACCCGCTCGCCCGGACGCGGCATGCCGGGCGAGCTGATCGCCTATTCCGCCAACAACAAGAAATCCCTGAGCGAAATCTACCTGCCGCCGGTCAGCGACAATCCGAAAATCGCCGAGGGTTATCAGGGCGAGGATTCGTTTGCAGTGGTGGAAAACGCGCTGGTGCAGCGCTTCCCGGTGTATGACAGCACTGATGCAGGCGCAGGCCGCACGGGGAAGATGCGCCAGGTTCAATACACGTTGATGGCGGGCGAGGCCGGGTGGGTTCTGCGCGAAGATAAGGTGGCGGAGTATTGAGTTCCCGTCACCGGGCTCACGCCAGCGGATAAACTCCAAAAGCGCTTCTACACTCACAGCGCCCCCTCCGCCACACCGAGTCCCCATGACCTCACTCAAAGACCGCATGCAACAAGGCAAGGACGCCCGCAAGCAGTGCTCGCGCAGCGCTCAGGCGGCCACCGGCAAGATGAACCGTGATCCGATTCCGTTGATCAAGGCCTCCAGCCAAGGCCGCGTCGCGTCGCTGGTCGAACTGCGTTACGGGCGCATGCTGGTGTCGCCGTTCACGTTCTTTCGCGGCAATGCCTTGTTGCAGGCGCACGATTTGTCGGGCACGGCGAACATGGGCCTGAACTTGCCCATCTGTGGTGACTGCCACCTGATGAACTTCGGCGGTTTCGCCACGCCTGAGCGCAATCTGCTGTTCAGCGTCAACGATTTCGACGAAGCACATCCCGGGCCGTGGGAGTGGGATCTGAAGCGTCTCGCGGCAAGTTTCGTGGTGGCCGCCCGTGACTTGCGCCACGGCGAATCGGTCGAGGAACAGGTGTGCCGTGAAATGGTCGGCGCCTATCAGACCACGCTGCTGGAATGCGCCGAGCAAAGCGTGCTGGAAAACTGGTACGAATCGATCAGCTACAACGATCTGCTGGCGCAGGCACGCAAAAGTACCCTTGAACATGTAGAGCGCGCCATCGAGAAGGCCGAACGGCGCACACACGCCGAACTGCTGCCGAAAATCAGCGAGCGCGATGCCCACGGGCGTCTGATCATTCGCGATGACCTGCCGGAAATTTTTCACCTGCACAAAAACACCACGCTGCTGGATGCCGAGGATGACTGGCTGCGGCTCGCGGACTGGCGGCCGCTCTTCGATACCTTCATGCGCGAGTATCGCAGCACGTTGCAACCCGACCGCCGCGAGTTGTTGTCGCGGTTTCACGTGCAGGATCTGGCGTTCAAAGTGGTGGGCGTCGGCAGTGTCGGCACGCGTTGTCTGGTGGCACTGCTGACGGACGATCAGGAGTTCCCGCTGTTCCTTCAATTCAAGGAAGCCCGGCGTTCGGTGCTCGCCGACTACGTCAAAAGCAAATCCAGGGTGCGTCATGAAGGGCAGCGCGTGGTCGAGGGGCAGCGCCTGATGCAGGCGGCCAGCGACCTGTTTCTGGGCTGGACGACCGGCCCCAGCGGTCGGCAATTCTACGTGCGGCAATTACGCGACATGAAGATCTCCGCCGAACTGGAAAACTTCGACGCTGAAACCTTTGCCGCTTATGGTCGCGTTTGCGGCCGCGCCCTCGCCCGGGCACATGCAAAAGCCTCCGGCCTCGCTGCGCAAATCAGTGGTTACATCGGCAAAGGCGATGCGCTGGCGGATGCGCTGTTGAAGTACGCGCAACATTACACCGCGCAAAACGAACGTGATTTCGAACGCTTCCAGACGGCGTGTCGCAAGGGGCAGTTGCGCGCGCGGTCAGAGGCTGACTTTGCTGCTGACCACCTGCCTTGAAATGACGTCCGTGATCACCGTGACTGTCATTGGTTTTGCCGCCACGCCCGCCTTCCCACATCGAACGTCCTAGGAAAATTCCCGCAACACGCGTCGACTTTGATGAACTGGTGCGCAGTTCCTCAGGGCGTTACGCTCCACGACCACTGCCATCCAGCGGACGGTTTGGCAGCCGCAATTGCAGTGAATGTTCACTCCACGGAGCTACGTCATGAAGAAAATCCCCCGCCTTTCGCTGGTTGGCCCGGCACCGTCCGATGCGCCAGCGTCCAGCACCCAACCGCAATCGAATACCAGCGCACGCAGCGAAGCGCACAAGCGGCGCCGTAGCATCCCGCTCAATCAGCTCATCAGGGTGCGCGACGATGTCGACACCCTGACCCTGCTCACCCACGCCAGTGAGATCCTCGATTCCCTCGCGGCCATCAGCGCAACCTTTGCCGATGAGTTCGACGGCTCGAAACGTCATGTGGCGGTGGCCATGAAGCAATTGAGCGCACTCGCCGAGATCCTGATTTGTCGGGCACGGGACAATCTTGATCCGCAGAAACCGCTGAACACTACCGGGCCTGAAACCCGCCATTGACGGGCGAAACCCCGGCGTTCGGTTGCGCATCGGACTGCATTGGAGCCGCCCATCGAGATGAATTTTTCTTCACTGCAGCTGCGCGGCCAAGCCTTGTACAGTCCGCTCGCTCATTCAAGAAACTACGGTTCGCCCGCGCTCCTGCGGGCTTTTTTTTGCCTGAAACAAAACCCCTTCTTCGTCACAACTTGCCGTAACCCCAGTGATTGCGCGACTCTGCGAGCAGATCCCACAAGCCGGAGCGCCCGATGCCGCTGTTGACCCTGCCCTGCCAACGCCTGACGCTCGCGATACTTGCACCGGAGCAGGCCGAGCTTGAAAGCCAGTTCTATCAACGCAACCAGCGTCACCTCGCGCCATGGTCGCCCATCCGCACCACCGAATATTTTTCCACCGAGCAGATTCGCCGACGCCTTGAAATACAGGCCAGTGCATTCGAGGCCGGGCTGGCCATGCATTTCGCGCTGCTGAGCCCGGACGGCCAGCAGATGATCGGCGCGTGCAACTTCAGCGGCATCATTCGTGGTGCCTTTCAGGCGTGTTATCTGGGTTATCACATCGACGAGGCCCAACAGGGTCAGGGCTTGATGCAGGAAGCGCTGGAGGCTGGCATCGCATACATGTTCGATACCCAGAACCTGCACCGGATCATGGCCAACTACATTCCCGGCAACGAGCGCAGTGCGCGCTTGCTGGAGCGCCTGGGCTTCGAACGTGAGGGTTACGCCAAGGCATATCTGAACATTGCCGGGCGCTGGCAGGATCACGTGCTGACGGCGCGGGTCAATTCAAGGTTCGAGACACCGGAAAAGCGCTGGTCGAAACCTTTAGCGTGAGTTTCACAATTCGTTAAGGATTGCCGTCGTATGCTCAGGCTTCCCGCCCCTTCCGGTTGCCTGAACCCTATGTCGCGTGCCGTCACTTCGCTGTTTCTGCTTGCCGCCCTGCTGTTTTTCTTCGCACTGGGCAACCATCAATTGCAAGGTTCCACCGAGGCCCGCGTCGCCGGCATCGCTATGGAGATGCACCTGGACGACGACTGGGTGACACCTCGTTTGTTCGGCGAACCGTTTCTGGAAAAACCACCGCTGAGCCTGTGGCTGGATGCGGGCGCCATGCGTGTGTTTGGCGTTTCACCGTGGGCCGTGCGGCTGGCGTCGGCGGTGGCCGGGTTGCTCAGTGTGATGCTGCTGTACGGCATGTTGCGGCGTTTCGAGCGGCCGAAAATGATTGCCTGGACCGCAGGCATTCTGCTCGCGACCATGGCCAGTTATTGGAGCAATGTGCGCGGCGTCGGCGAGGATGCGCTGCTCGCACTCGGCGTGACCACTGCACTGCTGGCCTTTTATCAGGCGCAGCGGGCCTCGACTCTGGGCAACTCGCTGCTGTTTGTCGTCGGGATCGCCATCGCCACGTTGAGCAAAGGTGTGCTGGGGCTGGCGATGCCGGGAGTGGTGATTTTTGCCTATCTGCTGGCTGACAACCTGATGGACAAGCGCCTGAAAATCACCGATTGGCTGCGGCCGGGCTTACTGACCCTGCTCGGTTTGATTCCGCTGCTGATCTGGCTCGTCATCCTCTTCCAGCACGGCGGCGCACAAGCCGTCAAAGAAGTGCTGCTGACCAACAGCGTCGGACGCTTCAGCGGTTCGTTCGTCGAGGCCGGGCACTATGAACCTTTCTATTACTACCTCGCCAAGCTGCCGGAAGCCTTCCTGCCGTGGAACATTCTGGTGTACCTGGGGCTCTGGCATTTCCGCAAACACCTGAAGGCCAACCGTTACCTGCTGTTTTTCAGCCTGTGGATCGTGGCGCAGTTCATCATGCTGACGTTGGCGTCGAGCAAACGCACGGTGTACCTGATGTCGATGACTCCGGCCGCTGCGGTGATCGCGGCAGAGTATGCGGGCGTGCTGTTTGAGCGCTTGAAACAGTACGAATCAGGCAATGGATTCGTAGGCCGAATCGCCCGTCACCGTCAGACATTGGCAATGGGTGTGCTCACGCTGGTGATCGGCAGTTACCTCGCGGCCGCGCAATGGGCCCTGCCCCACGCCGACAAAAAGCTTTCGTTCCTGCCATTGAGTGCAGAGATTCAGACGCTGCAAACCGCTGGCCATCAAGTTGCGCTGTTTCAGGCCAACGAGCGGGTCGGTGGCGCTACAGTCTTCTACACCCAGCAAGTACTCAAAGGACTGGATACCGAGGCGCAGTTGCGAGATTTCCTCACGGCCTCGCCCTCGCATGTCGTGGTGATGGCCGGCGACAGCGAACCCGCCGCCCCACTGAAAGTGCTCAAGACCATGATGGTCGGGCGCCAGGCGTATTACTTCGTCGGCTATTGAGGGCCTGCGCAGCTGCATAAAAAAACCCGCCGGTGATTGGCGGGTTTTTCATTCACCCGAACGGGTTCAGAGAGAAACCTCTGGCTGAGCACCGAAAGCTTTCTGCTCACGCTTGCCCAGCACCGGCACATCCAGCCGCGCCCGCCCGTAAAAGGCCAACGCCGTCAGCAAACACGCCAGCCACACAAAGATTCCAGCCCAGAACGTGTGTGACATGTAGTGCCAGCCCTGCAGAACGCGAGTAGTGCCATAAACGAACCCCAGCAACAGCGAGCCCCACAAGATGGCACTGGAAAAGCGCCACTGATAGCGCCGCGCCACGAAATACAGCGCCAGCATGGTGAAGCCACCCGACGCATGGCCACCCGGCCAGCAACGGCCACTGCCGGCTTCATGGAACAGTTGAAAATTGCTGTACCACTCGATGTGGGCCATTTTCCCGCCGTACAGCGTGGTCTCGATCGGGCAGTAAACGCTGGTGTGGGACTTGAGGAAGTGAATCACCCCGGTGCAAACGGCAAATGCGACCACCACAAACAGAAAATCCCTACGGTGATCAGCGGCAAATCGCAGTACCGGCGCGACTTTGCTCCGTTCCAGCATTGCGCCGAGGCGCGGACGCTTGTGCGGATTGACCAATGGCCAGACCACCGATAGCAGCGCGCCGATCAGGGCGATTTCCGCCGTCCAGTTGGGAATGATCCGCGCCCATTTGTGCGTGAGCTTTTCAAAGAAGTGGATTTTGTCGAGCGGGAAGGTCTGGGTCAGCGGATCGAACAGCAGGTTGCTGAAGGCGATGTCGATTTTGGTCAAGTCGAACATCAGGAACACCAACGCCGCACAGGCCAGCGGAATACCAAAGTTGTAAACGTAGAAGCGGGATTTCATCGGGTATTCACCGTGCGCCAGTCGGAGGCTTCAATAAAGCCGAGCATCTTGGGAGCCGCCGGGCTGGCAGCGGAAACAAACAATGACGAGCCGTAACCCATGTCCGAGGCCGAAACTTTGAGGTCTTTCTCGATTTGCGCCATGCATTCGCTGTGGGTCACCAGTACCAGGTTGCGACCGGGAACCTTGTGGGCCAACGCGTCCCGCAACATGCGGCCCCGGCAGTTGATCAACCAGTCGTCACCGCTGGCGGCATGGTTGAACATGTAACCGGCGGTCTGCACCGTGCGCATCGATGGGCTGTTATAGATGTCGGCGTTGTTCAAGCCCAGTTGTTCGAACCTTGCACCGACCGCCACCGCGACACTGCGTGAGCGATCGGTGATGCCGTCGTTGCCACTCAGGCAGGCAGCTTTAGAGTGATCGCAGCGCTCGACGTGACGCACCAGCACGATCATCTCGCCCTTGGCCCATCCCGCCGCCAACGCTTGCGCACCGGCAACATTGCCGTGGGCCAGGTCTGGCACCGCCGCCGGCGCCAGCAACCACAGAGTCAGCGGGATCACCAACACTGATGCCGCCAACACCACCCAAGTGTTGCGAAAACGCGCCAAAAAGCTCAGATCGATCGAGCGTTTGACGCCGAACAGACTCAGTCTCAATTCCACAAAAACCGCCTCGCCACTGTGCATCTCGGGTTCATTCGATGCGGCGAAGGTACAGAGGCGTGCGTGGCCAGCCAGTGAAACCCATGTGAAAAAAGTCTTGGGATCCCTTGTTACAAATTCCGTAGGACAAAATCCTTTCAGCTCTCGGATTTGCGGCCGATACAGTCCTGCTAACACCCTTGCTGGCTCAAAAAAACAACAATCTTCCAGCCTAACCGACGACAAGAAACCCAACGTTTCTGGAGGATTTTTGATGAATAGCTGGTTCGGCAACATCAGCGTGAACATGAAACTGGGCCTGGGCTTCGGCCTCGTGCTGGCCCTGACCTGCGTGCTGGCCCTGACAGGCTGGACCAGCCTCGGTGGCTTGATCGACCGCAGCAACTGGATGAGCGACATCACCCAGCTCAATGCCGGTCTGACCAAACTGCGCGTGGTGCGTCTGCAATACATGCTGACCAATGGCGATGAAACCGCCGCGCAGAATGTGCAAACCACCCTCGAAAGCTTTGCCGCGCAGCAACAGAAGCTGATCAACAGCTTCAAGAGCCCGGAAAACGTCAAGCTGCTCAAGGAGCAGGCCGCGACCATCGCTGAATACCAGACCTCGCTGAACAAAATGCGCAATGCCTACCGCACCGGCAACAGTGCGCGCGACAGCATGAGCGTGAGTGCCGAGACCGCGTACAACCAGATCGAGTCGATCAGCAAACGCGTGCAGCAGATGGACATGAGCGAACAGCGTTTCGAACAGTTCCAGGCGATCACCGCCGCCAAGGAAGCGTTCATCCTCGCGCGCTACGAAGTGCGCGGCTACACCGCCACCAGCAACGCCGAAACCGAGCAGAAAGCCGTCGGCCAGCTGGATGTCGCGATCGCCAGCCTCAAGCAACTGAACGTGCATTTCGCTGACTCTCAGCAAGACGCCCTGCGTCAGCTGGAAACCGCACTGGTCAACTATCGCAGCGCCTTGATGGCGTACAAAAACGCCAACACCGACGCCGTGCAAGCCCGTAAGGAAATGACCGATCAAGGCACCGCGATCGTCAACACCAGCGAGCAGCTGTACCAGATCCAGCTCGATCGCCGTGACGCTGAAAGCGCCCAGGCGCGCACCTTCCAGTTGATCAGCACCCTGCTGGCGCTGTTGGTTGGCGTGATTGCTGCGGTGATCATCACCCGTCAAATCACCCGTCCGCTGCAAGAAACCCTCGCCGTGGTCGAGCGCATTGCCAGCGGCGACCTGACCCAGAACGTCACCGTCACCCGCCGCGACGAACTTGGCGTACTGCAACAAGGCATCGCGCGCATGGGCGTGACCCTGCGCGACTTGATCAGCGGCATCCGCGACGGCGTCACCCAGATCGCCAGCGCCGCTGAAGAGCTCTCGGCCGTGACCGAGCAGACCAGCGCCGGCGTAAACAGCCAGAAGGTCGAGACCGATCAGGTCGCCACCGCCATGCATGAGATGACCGCCACCGTGCAGGAAGTCGCGCGCAACGCCGAAGAGGCCTCACAAGCTGCCGCTGCCGCTGACGGCGAAGCCCGTGAAGGCGACAAAGTGGTCAACGAAGCCATCGCGCAGATCGAACGTCTGGCCAGCGAAGTGGTGCGTTCGACCGAAGCCATGAGCGTGCTGCAACAGGAAAGCGACAAGATCGGCAGCGTCATGGACGTGATCAAGGCTGTTGCTGAACAGACCAACCTGCTCGCCCTCAACGCTGCAATCGAAGCCGCGCGTGCCGGTGAAGCCGGTCGTGGTTTTGCCGTGGTCGCCGATGAGGTTCGTGGCCTGGCCCAGCGTACGCAGAAGTCCACCGAAGAAATCGAAGGCCTGGTCGCCGGTCTGCAGAACGGCACCCAGCAAGTCTCGGCGGTAATGAGCAACAGCCGCGCCCTGACCGACAGCAGCGTCGCCCTGACCCGCAAGGCTGGCGCGTCGCTGGAAAACATCACCCGCACGGTGTCGAACATCCAGTCGATGAACCAGCAGATCGCTGCAGCGGCTGAACAGCAAAGTGCAGTGGCCGAAGAGATTAGCCGCAGCATCATCAACGTGCGCGACGTCTCGGAACAGACCGCAGCGGCGAGTGATGAGACGGCTGCATCGAGCGTTGAACTGGCGCGTTTGGGTGGTCAGTTGCAGCAGATGGTCAGCCACTTCCGGGTTTGATCCTGATTTCGCACTGAAGCCAAAAACCAATCGCGGGCAAGCCCGCTCCCACAGGGTTTGGAGTCGTTCACAGATGTTGTGTTCGACTCATGACGTGTGGGAGCGGGTTTGCCTGCGATTGCGTCAGGCCTTTCACCGCTTAGCGTCAAACCACACCGTGCATAAAAAACTCGACTGGCACTTTAAAGAACTCGGCGAATCCCTTTATCTGAGCAACGGTCATTTTTCGCTTGTTATTCAATATCTCTGAAACAGCACTCTGAGTTGCGATCTCAGACAAGTCCTTCTGTTTAACGCCTCTTTCCGACAGCAGAAACGCCAGCGCTTCAGATTGGGACGAATAAGCAATCAACACCGTTTCATTTTCGTACTCATAAACCCGATCAGCCACAAACTCCGCAAACCGTGCCGCAGCATGATCCTCGGTGTTCGCGTGGGAATAAAGCTCATCAATCAGGGCCATTCGCACTTGCAGATCGTCATCATTTTTTATCGGATCATGGCAGGCAGACAACAACTTGGACAAAGTCGCTAGCTGATCGCCCAGCCCCTCAAGCATGGGTGAAATATCGGCTATGAAGGAATCCAGTCCTGTCGCTTCGACTTTATTACGCTTCATTGAGATCACCTTTATTTTCGTTAAACATAAATAGCGTATTTCATTCTGGCCAACTACTTGACATCACCCTTCCACCATTTGTCATATCCGGCATGGGGAAGAATGTCCTTGATATAGATAGTGCCAGTCTTCGTGTTGATCCACGTAATGACACGGCACTCGTTTTTCTTGATATCAAAAACGTAAATATCAAGCGGACCTTTCTTGCTCGTCAGCCTCAGCTTCGAGTGAGGGATACGATCAACGTTCCAACCTGAGGCGCTGGCCCAGTCTTGACGAAGCTTCTCAAACGACTCGAAGCGCAGCGATGCTCTGTCGAAGATGGTTAGCCACAAGGTGAGAGGATCTCTCCACTGGCCATGAGTCTCAATGGCCCGCGCAACCGCCGCTTTTGTGATCACTCTCATACAATTTTCGGTTCTGGTATCCCTACATGCGCCAAAATTATCTCAAATACAGATATCTGTAAAGTAGATATATTTAGCTCCACAGAACAAACCCGAAGCCAAATGTATCAGTGGCTTCGGGCTTTTTTCTGTCAGTGGTGCGGACTTAAACTTCAGCCATCACCGCGTCCCACGCTGCCGCAACGCCGACGGCATAAAATACGCATCCTCCGGCACCGGCTGCGCGAAATCCACAGTCTCCGCCTCTTCGTTATCAAGGTTCTGCACGTAGTACCGACGCGCCTGCAAATCATGGAAAACATCCAGCGCACTCCACGTCGTCGGCAGGTCATAGAAGTTTTTCAGGTAGGCCATCGACACCCGCCACAACTCCCCTCGCCCGTCGTACTGATCGACCAGTGCCGCGCCCCAGCTGTCTTCATCGAGAAACAGCACACGCTTGGAATAGATATGCCGCGAGCCCGGTTTCAAGTTGCCTTCCACGACCCAGACCCGGTGCAGTTCGTAGCGGGTGTATTGCGGGTTGAGGTGGCCGGGGGTAAGCAGTTGCGCGTATTTCACGTCGGGACTGGCGACTTTGTAGTTGTTGTAGGGGATGTAGATTTCCTGTTTGCCCTTGAGCTTCCACTCGTAGCGATCAGGCGAGCCGTTGAACAGGTCGGTGTCGTCGGCGGTGCGCAGGCCATCGGAGGATGCGATCGGCGTGTCGTAGGCGAGGTTCGGGGCGCGACGCACGCGGCGTTGGCCGGCGTCGTAGATCCAGGCCTGGCGTGCGTCCTTGAGCTGATCGAGGGTTTCGTGCACCAGTGCGGCACCGCCGGCCAATCGTGCGGGGCTTTTCACGAAGGCAAGGTAGTAGAACAGGATGTTTTTCAGGTCGGCGAACTGGCCATTCGGGCGGTAGTAGTTGAACAGGGCTTCCTGCTGCGAGGTCACCAGCGCGAAACTGCCGTTGCGCTGGACCGGTGCTTCGGAGGCGCGGCGCACGACGTAGATGCCGCGATAACGGGTGATGTGGTTCCACAGCACTTCAACGCCGTCCTTGGGCACCGGGAACGGTACGCCGCCGTAAGCATCGGAGAAGCCGCTGCCGCCTTCGAGCAGCTTGGCCGAGGTCGCATTTTTCAAGGTGTTGTCGTACAGCCATTGCGGTGCTGAACCGGAGCGGCGGGACGGGTAAATCGGCATCTGAAAGGTGTCGGGGTAGCTGTTGAACAGGGCGATCTGGCCGGGGCTGAGGTGGGCTTTGTATTGGTCGAGATTGGCTTTGGTGATGGTGAATAGCGGTTTGTCTGCGGCAAAAGGATCCGGGTGATGCTGACCCGGTTTGTAACCGGCCGGGGCTTGAGTGATGCCGCCGGTCCAGGCGGGAATGGTGCCGGCGGCGTTGCCGGCACGCTCGGCGCCCATGGGGGTCAGGGTGGTTTTCAGTTGCTCGGCTTGTTGTGGGGTGATGGCGGCGAAAACGCTACTGGCCGCCAGCCCCATGACGAGCGCCAGCGTGGTCTTGGTCAATCGTGAAGTGTGAAACATGATCTTCTCCAGAATGCAGAAACCTGTGGGAGCGAGCTTGCTCGCGAAAGCGGTGTGTCAGGCGACACCGGTGTTGAATGTGCCGGCCTCTTCGCGAGCAAGCTCGCTCCCACAGGGGAATGAGGTGTCCCGGAAATCTCGTGTGAAACTCACAAGAAATACTTGAGGTTGAACCCGACGTTGTCGCGGTCGCGGATGCCGTTGTTCTGCCCGCCGCCGTAGAACTCGGTGTATTGCAGTTCGGCTTCAAGCTTGTTCTGGTAGTTGGCTTTTATCCCCAGCGTGTAGGCCTTACGCCCTTCGATGGTGTTGCCGGCCTGATAGCTGTTGCCCTCGAAATCGTCCTTGTAAACGATGTACGGCGAGACGTTGACCCCGGCGTACACATCGTTCCAGGTGCCGTTGAGCATCGCCGTGTAGCTGTAGGAATTGCGATTGACCTGATCGTCGCGATCACCGCCGGAGACATAGGAATAGTTACCGGTGCCGGCGTAGTAGCGACGGCTGCCGTCATACGCGGTGTATTGCAGACTGCTGCCGCGCAGGTGCTCGGAGGCCAGTTCGAAGATGCCGAACAGCGAGTCGAACGATGCCGTCGGACCGAAGTTGTAGATGGTCCCCAGCGAAGTATTGAACGCTTCCACACGCTCGGCGTTATTGATCTGGCTGTCGAGGTTGACCATCTGCCCGCCGACGTTGATCGACTTGCCCGTCACTGCCGCCGCAGCACCGTTGGCCAGGTCGCCAATCAAATCGTTGGTGGCGGCAACGCCGATTGGCAGGTTAGGCCGATAAGCAATCTCACCAAACACCGAGGCCTCGCCCAACGTGGTGTTGAAGCTGAAGCCGTACATGCGGATGTCTTCGGCATAACGCCGATGCGCCTGGATATTGCCCATCACGTCGGCCGTCGCCAACCCATTGGCCAGCGCCCCGGCCTGACTGCCGGCGACACCGGACAACAGGTTGGTCAGCGCATCCATGTCGATGCCTTTGTAGCCGCCCAGGTCCGCCGCGATGGTCGGCTCCTTGGCGTGGTAGTTGACCATGTACAAACCGAACTCGGTGCTGTTGAGCTGCTCGGCGATGTAGCGAAAGGCAAAGCCAAACTGGCCATCGTTGCGCGCGTTGTAGTCCTTGCCGATGCTCGCCACTTTCAGTGTGTTGCCGTAGGCCGGTGTCACGCCGTTGGCGTACAGGCCTGTGGTTTGCAGGGCGGAGTTGAGCAACGGGTTATTGCCCAGCGCGCTGTACAAACCGATGACGTTGCCAAACCCCGGGACCGGCGTGTCGAGCGCCGTGCCGCTGAAGTTGTTGTAACCGGTGTTGCCGCCGTCGGCGAACAGGTCGGTCTGCGAGTAGAAGGTGCCGACCGGATCGATGCGGGTTTCCTTCCAGTTGGTCTGGTAGAAACTCTCCATCGTCAGCGAGTCGGTGAGGCCGATGTTGAAACTCAGCGCCTCGACCGGCACCAGCACTTCCTTGACTTCGGCGCCGGGCAAGCGGTACTTGGCGGCGTCCACCGGGTTGGTGGTGTTGATCCCGCCGCGATAGAAAATCCCCTCACCCCAGTTGAACACCTGCCGACCGACGCGTGCGGTCACCGGCATCTGCGCAACGTCCCAACTGCCGTGTACGTAGGCGTCGAGCATCTCGATGCGGCTGCCGGCGATGTCGCGGGTCTGGCTGGTGAAATGGCTGTCCTGCGGGTAGCTCTGGCTCGGTTGCGAGGGGCTGTTGTTGTCGTAGTAGTCGTTGCGCTTGTCCATCAGCTGCGTGTCGTAGAACGCGGTGCCGCGCACGAACACACCGTAGTTCTGATAGTTGGCTTCAAGCTCGGAGGTGATCTTGTACACCTCGGAAACCAGCCCGGTATCGAAGTTGCGATTGCCGTCGTTGGTGTTGACGTCATCGTTAGTCTTGTCGCGGCCCTGCACCCGCCACAAACGACCGTAGGACAAGGTCGTATCGAGGGAGCCGGTGACCTGTTTGTCCATGAAGCTGAACTCCACCGCGTGCGCCGCATCGACTGCGCACAACTGCAGCAGCCCTGCCAGGCCGACACCGGGGAGCACGGCGCCCGTCAGGCGTAATCGAGAGTTGATCATGTGTTCCTCCTTCCCTGTTTTTTATTGTTTTGGTGTGCGTTGCCGCGCTACGGCGCCAATCCCGCGCTGACGTAAATCCGGCTGTGCGAGCCGAAATGCCCCAGTAACTTGAACAGTTGCTGGTTGAGTGCCGGATGGTCGAAATCTTCTCGATGCAGCTGATTACCGCTGCTGAAATCACTGCTGACCGGCGCCGTTTCCAGCCACTGGCCGATAGCTTCGTCGAAGGTGGCAGAGTCATTGACGGCTTCGGCACTGACCACTTCGCGCAGGTAGTCGACCGAGTACGGCGGGTAGCTTTTGTCCTGAGCCACATCGGTGTAAGCCGCAAGCATCGGGTGCGGCTGACCAGCGCGCAGCAAGCGCCGCAGCCAGGTCGACTGGTACTTCTCCACTTCCATATGTCGAGTGGCGACGCGCTCGATCGAGGCTTGTTTGTCGGCGGCGAAACCGGCCAGCGCCTTGCCTTCCAGCAGCAGAAGACTGGCGAGATCGACACCGGGCAAGGGCTTGGCATGATACGGCTGTGTCAGATCCTGAACGTGGTGCAGGCCCCAGCCGAGAAAGCGATACCCCCAATACCGATGACCGCTGGCAAATGCCAGTCGCGCCAGGCCCAGGTACTGATACGCGCGCCAGTCCGGCCAACTGCGCTCAAGGAAACCGGCAGCGGCGTACACCACCGCACTTTCGTGGAAGAAGCCCATGTGGAACGGCGCCTGCGAGCTGTACTGGAAACGCGCATCACCGAACGGTTGCGGGCCGAAACCGTAGATCGCGCCGACGTTGCCAGGGTTGTCGCTGAACAGATTGATGTCGTGGCCGTAATCCGGTTCGTCGGCGGCGCTGGCGAGCACCGCGAGAGGCGCGACTTTTTCGTGCTCGGCGACAACGATGAAACGCTGGCGATTCCACGGTGACAGGGTTTGCTCGACCATGACTTGATTGGCCTGCAGATGCTCACGTTCGGGCAGGTCTTTGCCGGGCAATGGCTGGATGACCATCGCCAGATGTATCTCGGGATTGATGCGCAACGCGGTGAGGAAGTCGTGGCGCAAATTTTCGCTCGGCACTGCGGGCAACTTCAGGTTGTCGGGGCGTGGCGGGTATTGCGCGAAGTGCTCGCGGGCGAAGCTTTCCTGCTGCTCCAACAGCGCCAGCACGGCCGGATATTGCTCGGTGAGAAACTGCTCAAGTGGCTCGACTGCAACCGCTGGCGCATCACGCAACGCCGGCAGATCCTGCAACGCCAGATAGCTGCCGACCGTATGGTTCGACCAGCCCCAGGCGCTCGGGGCCGTTGCACAAAGCAGTAACAGGAGGAAGGTCAGCTTCATTGCTTTTCGTTCTTATTGGCGGTGCCGTGGGGGATGAGCCTAACAACCGACCCCGCCGCTGGCACTGTCCGATCTCACCAGAAAAAGTCTCCGATGGCGCCACATCGAGTCGCAATACGGTTCCTGTAGGAGCTGCCGAAGGCTGCGATCTTTTGACGTTGATCTTGAAAAACAAGATCAAAAGATCGCAGCCTTCGGCAGCTCCTACAGGGGATTGGTGGTGTTCTTTCAGGCGGGGTAACCGGTGATTTTGCGGATGCTCTGATACAGCGGTTTGAGCTGGCGGTACATGCGCAGATAGACCTCTTTGTACAGTTGCTCATAGATTTTCTGAGCCTCGGGCTGCGGGGTGAAAACCGCACCGACGCGGGTCATCGCCGCGATGGCCGTGGGGAAATCCGCGTGCAGTCCCAACCCCACCGCACAACAAATCGCCGCGCCCAGACCCGAGGCTTCATACACGTGCGGCCGCTCCGCCGGCAGGCCGAAAATATTCGCCGTCAATTGCATCGCCGCATCACTCTGCGAGCCGCCACCGGCAACGCGCAGTCGCTTGACCGACACCTTCGAACGCCGTTCGATATTCTCCATGCCCTGGCGCAAGGCATACGCCAGTCCCTCAAGAATCGCCCGGTAAATATGCGCGCGGGTGTGCACATCGCCGAAGCCGATCATCGCGCCTTTCGCCTCGACACCCGGCTCGCGAATCCCCGGCGACCAATACGGTTGCAGCATCAAACCCATCGAGCCTGGCGGCACTGCATCGACCAGCGCATCGAACAACTGCTCCGGCTCGATGCCCTGCTCTTTGGCCTGCTGCATCTCGCGCAAGCCGAACTCGTTCTTGAACCAACTGACCATCCAGTAACCGCGATAAATCATCACTTCGCAGTTGAACTGATCCGGCACCGCCGACGGGTACGGCGGAATCAACGGGACGATTTCCAGATAGCGCGAACGGGTGCTGGTGATCGTCGCCGTGGTGCCGTAGGACAGGCACACCGTGCTCGCATCGACCACGCCGGCACCGACCACTTCGCAAGCCTTGTCGGCGCCTGCCGCAATCAGCGGCAAGCCTTCGGGAATGCCGGTGTGGCGAGCGGCTTCAGCAGTGATGTAGCCGAGGGTTTCACCGGGTTTATGCAGGATCGGCAATTGCTCGGGCCGCACCGCCAGTGCCTGCCATTTCCAGTCACTCGGCGCAGCCCATTTCAGGCGTTTGAAGTCAAACGGTAGATAGCCAACGCAGCAACCGACCGAGTCGACAAAACGCCCACATAGTCGATGGGTGAGAAATCCCGAGAGCAGTAAAAACTTGTCCGTCGCCGCCCACACCTCGGGCTGATGCTGAGCGATCCAGTTCGCCTCAGCCTGGGCACGAAAGTAATCCACAGTGCCCTGCGCACCGACCAGTTTGAAAAGCCAGCCCCACGGTCCTTTGATCCCGCCCTCGACTTCGCTCTGACGCTGATCGAGCCACAGAATCGCCGGGCGCAATGGCTTGCCCTCGGCATCGACGTTGATCACCGTGCCGCGCTGCGTGGTCAGGGAAACGCCGGCAATCTGCGCGCGATCAATCCCCGTTTGCTGCCAGACCTGCTGACACGCCTCACCCAGTTTCGCCCAGTAATACTGCGGATCCTGCTCGGCCCAGCCCGGTTGCGTCGAGTAATACGCCTGCAACTCGACCTTGCCTTTGCCAAGCAGATTGCCCTGCAAATCGAAGAGCAGCGCGCGCACGCTCTGGGTGCCGTTGTCGATGGCCAGCAGGTAACGCTTGTTCGGGTGGTTGTCCATGGAGCTCTCTTCAAGGGGCATCAAGGCGTGGCATCCGGCAAACCGTGATGGCGTTGCCACAACGCCCGATAACGCTGTTCTTCCTGCTGCCAGTGTTCGTCGCTCCAGCCCAGTCGAGGCTGGCAGAGTTGGCGGATGGCGGCGAAATACGCTTCGCCACCGCGCGGCAACAGCAGGCCCAGACGCGTGCGGCGCAGGAGCAGATCGTCGAGGTGCAAGACCATTTCCGCTTCGCTGGCGAAGGCCAGTTCTGCCCACAACGTGTCCGTAGCACCGACCGTTTCGTGGCTGACTTCTTTGATCAGTTGCGCCAGCCTCGGCAGGTCGCGGCCATGCCGTCCGGCCAGGCGTCGCCACTGATGGTTGCTCAATTCAGGGATCACCAGCGCAGGCACAGCGGCAAACACTGGCGCGGCGTCGTCAACGAAAGGACGCTCGAGCATCGCCGCGCAGGCCTTGAGCACTTCGATGGCTTGCGGGCGAAACGTGGTCAGTTTGCCGCCAGCCAGGGTCACGCAACCGGGCTCCTGCCACAGCACATGCTCGCGGGTTTCGTTCGACGGTTTGTCTTGATGATTGCCCGCCGCACTGCCGACTACCGGACGTACGCCCGACCATGTCGACAGCACGTCCGAAGCGTTCACTTGCGCTCCGGGAAACTGTTGCGTGCAAGCCGCCAGCAGATAGTCGAGTTCTTCGCCGCTGATACTCGCGCTCTGATCCAGATCCTCGCGATGATCGAGGTCCGTGGTGCCGACCACCGTCGCGCCTTCCCACGGGAAAACGAACACCGGACGCCGGTCGCGCTCATGCATGAAAGTGAACGCCTGCGCCACCGGCAGACGCCAACCCGGTAACAATAAATGACTACCGCGCAACGGCCGCAATTGCCGGGGTGCCGCTGGCGGGCGCAAGCGTTCAGCCCAGGCGCCGGTAGCCACCGCGAGCACGCCGCAGCGCAATTGCAGTGACGAACCGGCTTCGCAATCCTCGACCTGAACGCCGCACACTCGGCCGTTTTCCCGCAGCAGCTGTTCGACGCGCACGCCATTGACCACGACCGCACCCTCGGCCCGCGCTTCGCTCAACACGCGCATCACCAGCCGCGCATCATCGGTCAGCGCATCGACAAAACAGGTGCCGCCGAGCAAGTCGTTTTCCTTCACCCCCGGCGCCAGATATCGAAGCTGTTGCGCATCATGAAAGCGATGGCTGCGCCGTCCCGCCAAGGCGTCGTACACGCTCAGCAAACCACCCAGCACCCGCGGCCCGGGAAAGCCGCCGCGATAGTGCGGCATCAGGAAATTCATCGGCTCGACCAGCCCCGGCGCTTCGTCGAGCAGGCGTTGGCGTTCGCGCACCGAATCACGGGTCAGGCGCCACTGGCCTTTGGCGATGTAACGCAAACCGCCGTGGACCATTTTCGACGATCGGCTGGAGGTGCCCCAGGCAAAATCGCGCTGTTCCAGCAGCAGACAGCGCCAGCCTCGACGCGCCGCTTCACGCAGAATGCCGGCGCCACTGATGCCGCCGCCAATGACGATCAGATCCCAAGGTTCCTCGGCCAGCGTCGGCAGAATCTGCTGGCGCCACGCGGCGTTCCAGTCCTGACTCATGCCGGTCACTCCGGCAGCAGCGTGCCGGGGTTGAGGCGCCCGGCCGGATCGAAGTGTTTGCTCAGCGCCTGCAAGGTGTCCATCGCCAATACGCCCTTCTCGCGCAGCAGGTACGGCGCATGATCCTTGCCGACGCCGTGCTGGTGACTGATGGTGCCGTGGTTGTCGACGATGGTCTGGCTGGCCGCGTGTTTGAGTGCTTTCCAACGTGCCAGCGTCGCCGGGTAATCCGCCGCCGGGCGAAACACGTAGGTGGTGTAGATGCTTGAGCCTTCGCCGTAGACGTGGGACAGATGGGTGAACACGTGCACGCGTTCGCCTTCGGCGGCCAAGGCCTCGCGCAGACTGTTTTCAACGAGGTTGAGCAGGTTGTCGACATTGCTCCAGTCGGTGGCGGTTTCGAGGGTGTCGACCACGTAACCGGCGTTCCACAGGTTCTCGCGCAGATAGGGGAAACGGAAGCGGTTCTGCGCCCACTTCTTGCCGAGCAAGGTGCCGGTAAACACGCCGCCGAAGGCCTTGAGGTGTTGTCGCGCCTGTTTCAGCGACAGCGCGTTTTGCCGACGATTGCCGGTCACGCCGAAGGTCAGCAGGCATTTGCCCTCTGCCGCCCCTCTTAGCTTCAAATACCTTTCCAGCCAGGCGATTTGTTGCGGATGACCGGCGAGTGCCAGTTGCGTTTCTGTTTCTACGGCGTTGGATAAACGCAGCATCGACAGCGGTACGCGCGCCTGGGCCAATTGGCGGATGGCTTGCAGCGCCTTGGTCCAACTGGGTAAAAACACGCCGTAGAAACGCTCATCAGCAGGCAATGCGCTGACCCGCACCTTGACCTCGGAAATGATCCCGAAACGGCCTTCGCAACCGAGCACCACTTCGCGCAGATCAGGCCCCGCAGCCGACGCCGGGAAGGTTGGAATCTCCAGCGGCCCGGCGAAGGTTTCCAGCGTTCCGCCAGCGAATAATTGCTCGATCCGGCCATAGCGCAGCGACTGCTGGCCGCTCGAACGGCTGGCGACCCAACCGCCCAGCGTCGACAGCTCCCAGGACTGCGGGAAATGCCCCAGCGTGTAGCCCCGCGCCCGCAGCTGACTTTCCACCTGCGGCCCACTCGCACCGGGGCCGAACGTCGCCAGCAGGCTTTGTTCGTCCAGGTCGATCAGGCGGTTCATCCGCGCCAGTGACACCGTCACCACTGGCCGCGCCGAATCCGGTGGATTGATGTGCCCGGCCACCGACGTGCCGCCGCCATACGGGATCAGGCACACGTCCTGTTCGTGGGCGAGCGCCAGCAACTGGCGAATGTGTTCAGCGGTCTCGGGAAACGCCACGGCATCGGGATAATTGCCCAAAGCACCTTCGCGCAACGCCAGCCAGTCCGGCAGGCTCTGGCCCCGTGCATGCAACAAACGGTCGTGGGCATCAATGCTGTACAACGTGTGCGCCGGCAATCGCGAGGCCGGTACCCGGGCCAATGCCGCCTCAAGGGTCGCATCGGGCAGCGCGCGTCCCTCGCCCAGTCGCTCATGAAGAAACTCCGCGCCCTGGGCCGGCAGTTCGACCACCGTGGTTGCATCTCCCCAGCCGTTCCAGCGTCGCATGCGTGTGTCCTTCTTACCGTCAGATCAGTGATATTTCAGGCCTCCATACTAGCCAGCGGCCGCCAAGTGTCACGGTCGCATCCGGCCAGTTCGTGTAGCCAATTGAGTCAAACGTCGCGCAAGCGTCAGCCATTTACTTTAGTCGGGGTTTCAAATTACCTTTCAGGCTATTCGTCCGCCTCCGCTGCCGTTGATCAAAGGAATGGGATCATGCAATCGCTCGGCTACACCTCGGTTCCGCCCCTGCTCAAGTACCTGCGCCATGCCGAACAACTGGGCATGGCAGTCGAACCGGCGTTGGCGGCGGCGGGTTTGCAGGCGCAGCAGTTGAGCGACAACACCCTGCGTTTGCCCGGAGAGGCGCATGAGCGGCTGCTGGATTATTTCTGCGAACACTCGGGCGATCCGCTGTTCGGGCTTAACGCGGCGAATTTCGTCCTGCCCAATTCGTGGAGCGTGCTCGGTTACATCACCATGAACTGCGCGACCCTCGGCGATGCGATGAGCCGGATCATGCCATTCGAAAAGCTGGTCGGCGACATGGGTGTGAGCCGCGCCGAGGTGCAGGACGGCCATGTACATTTGATCTGGACCTGCCGCTATCAGCGCCCACGGATTCGTCGGCATCTGGTGGAAAATGTCCTCGGTTCGTGGCTGCACTATGCGCGCTGGATCGCCGACACGCAGATGTCGCCGGCCGGGGTTTGGCTGGAACATTCATGCCCGGCGGAGGCGACACCGGCGCAGTACGAAGCGTTTTTCGATTGCCCGGTGTTGTTCGATCAGCCGTATTCGGCGCTGGTCGTGCCGCTGGCGTATTTGCAGTTGCCGTTGCGTCAGGCGGATGCACAGTTACTGCGGACGCTGGAAGAACATGCGCTGGGCTTGATGGCGACGCTGGAGGATGCGTCGCTTGAGCAGCAGGTGAAGAACATCCTGCGGCAGTTGCTCAAGGAAGGCTTACCGCGCAAGGAGCAAGTTGCCGAACAGCTCGCTGTTTCAGTGCGCACATTGCAGCGGCAGTTGCATCAGGCGGGGACGTCGTATCAGCAGATTCTCGATGATTTGCGTCAGGAGCTGGCTGAGCATTATTTGCTCAACAGCACCTTGCCGATTCAGGACATTGCCCAGTATCTGGGGTTTACCGAACCGAGGTCGTTTCATCGCACGTTCAAGAGTCGTCGCGGGATGCCGCCGGGGGAGTTTCGGCAGATGCATAGGGGTTGATTGTTCGGGCCTCTTCGCGAGCAAGCTCGCTCCCACAGTAGATCTCGGCTGCTCACCAATTCGATGTTCACTGCAGATCCATTGTGGGAGCGAGCTTGCTCGCGAATGCGCCAGTTGCAGCACCCGATTCCCACAGGTAAATCTTCGATACTTGAGCGCAATAAACATCCCGCACCACAAATGTTTAAAGACACTCAGCGTTACGCGAAACCGCCCACAAATCCTTGCGCCGTAACCTACGCCTAAGCCAGAATCCGCCGGCTTGTGCGCCCTGAGCATGCTGCGTAACTTGATTGCGTCACTGATTCCCAGTGATCGGGTTTAGTAGCCCGGAGGTAACTCTGCTGGTCGTACATTCATCACAGGTACTCGCGTACCTGAGCTTGATGGTGGCTGTACGCAGGGCGCTTCGGCGCGCCGGCTTAGCTGAGTTCCCCGGTCTACTAACCTGCGTACAGCTGCCACCCTTTCGTTTAGTAGCCAAAGGGTTGCCGCTCAACAAAGGGAACACAGCTATGTTCAAGATAACGCCAAACCCGCCGGTCACCGACCCGGCCTCCCCCTACGAATCCGCCGATTCGAAGAAATTCCACGAAGCCGCCGAGCGCGCACTCGACCACTATCTCGGTCCGACGAACGCCGACCTCATGGCCACGCCCTACTCACCCAACACGCTGTACATGGCCAACCCCGAAGCCAACACCGAATCCCTGCTGGCCGACGCCAGCGAAACGCTGGGCTCGGCGACCGTCATGCTCAACAACCATGCCGCGCAGGTTGAAGGCACACACCGCAAGACTTTGCAGGGTATTGCGCAAGTAGTGATGGTGGCGGAAATGGCCGTCAATCGCGTGTTGGACAGGTTAGTGCCGACCGAATAACAAAAAAGCCCGCGACCCCAACTGTGATGGTTAGGTGGCGGGCTTCTTTTTGCGGTGTGTCATTTACCCTCACCCCAGCCCTCTCCCGGAGGGAGAGGGGGCCGAACGGGGGATATTGATTAGATACGCCGACCTGAAAGTGCTGCTGTGAATCCATAATCGACTCGGTCTTGCAGGTCGATGTATAGCGCCAGACACCTCGGTCAGTCCCCTCTCCCTCCGGGAGAGGGCTAGGGTGAGGGTGAAGGGGCGACCGTGAGATGTTCGCTAAATACACCGACCTGAAAGTGCTGCTGTGAATCCATAATCGCTGCAGATCTTTCAGGTCGGTGCATAGCGTCAGACAACTCGGTCAGTCCCCTCTCCCTCTGGGAGAGGGCTAGGGTGAGGGGCTTTTCAGCTCAGAGACAAATCGCGTTGGTAAACACCAACCGATTGCCAAACGGATCGACAATCGTCATGTCCTGGCTCCCCCACGGCATCGCCTGAATCCCTGGATGCGAGAACTTGTAATCCTTAGCCACCAACTGCTGCTGAAACGCCTCCAGCTCATCGGTCTCGATCCGCAGCGCCGAACCCGGGCACGCATCGCCATGATGCTCGGACAAATGCAGCACACATTCACCGCGCGACACCTGCAGATACAACGGAAAACCCGCCTCGAAACGGTGCTGCCAGTCGATCTTGAAACCCAGAAAGTCGACGTAAAACTCGACAGCCTTCGCTTCATCGAAGATCCGCAGGATCGGGGTGGTTTTGCCGAAGCTCATGGGGTGCTCCCTGACTGATTGGCCCCACAGTGTAGACGGGGTGGATGTCAGCAATTCGGCTTGGGCTGGCGTTTCTTTAATTGCACAGTGCCACTATGAGACACAGTTCAAAAGATCGCAGCCTTCGGCAGCTCCTACAGAAGGTCGCATTCCCATGTAGGAGCTGCCGAAGGCTGCGATCTTTTGACGTCAGCAGAATCACTTAAACCCGTCGCGTAAATTCCCATCGCGTGCGAGAAACCGCCCTTCCCGGCGACCGTTTGCCTGTCCATCGCGATAGCTCAACACTCCATTGATCCACACACCGTCAATCCCCTGCGCAGCCCGTTGCGGATCATTGAAATCCGCGACATCACGCACGGTCGCCGGATCGAACAGCACCAGATCCGCCCAATAGCCTTCACGAATCTCGCCGCGTTCCTTCAATCCAAATCGCGCCGCCGACAGACCGGTCATCTTGTGCACGGCGGTGTGCAGCGGAAACAGCCCGACATCACGACTGAAATGTCCGAGCACCCGTGGGAAAGCGCCCCACAGGCGCGGATGCGGGAACGGGTCTTCCGGCAGTCCGTCAGACCCGACCATCGACAATGGATGCGCGAGGATTCTTCGTACATCCGCCTCGTCCATGCCGTAGTACACCGCGCCGGCCGGTTGCAGGCGTTTCGCGGCATCAAGCAGCGGCAGATTCCATTCGACGGCGATGTCGATCAGGTCGCGGCCGCTGACTTCCGGGTGCGGCGTCGACCAGGTGATGGTGATGCGATGCGCATCGGTGACCTGCTTCAGATCCAGCGTCGAAGAACTCGCCGCGTACGGGTAGCAATCGCAGCCGACCGGGTGGGTTTTCGCGGCCTCTTCCAATGATGCGAGCAGCTCGGGACTGCGCCCCCAGTTACCGACGCCGGCGCATTTGAGGTGGGAAATGATCACTGGCGATTTCGCATGTCGACCGATTTGAAAAGCCTCATCCATCGCTTCCAGCACCGGGGCGAATTCGCTGCGCAAATGCGTGGTGTACACCGCGCCGAATGCCGTCAGTTCTTCAGTCAGTTGCATCACTTCATCGGTGGAGGCGTTGTAGGCGCTGGCGTACGCCAGACCTGTGGATAAACCCAACGCACCAGCCTCAAGGCTTTCGCGTAACTGTTCGCGCATCGCCGCGATTTCTTCTGGCGTCGCGGTGCGAAACAGGTCATCCAGATGATTGCTGCGCAGCGCCGTATGGCCGATCAGTGCCGCCACGTTCAACGTGGTATTGGCCGCTTCGACCGCCGCGCGGTAATCGCTGAAGCGTGGATAAACGAACGCTGCGGCAGTGCCGAGCAGGTTCATCGGATCTGGCGGATTGCCCTTCAACGTCACGGGCGACGCACTGATCCCGCAGTTACCGACAATCACTGTGGTCACGCCCTGGCTGAGTTTTGGCAGCATCTCTGGCTGACGAATCACCACGGTGTCGTCGTGGGTGTGCACGTCGATAAAACCGGGTGCCAGCACGCGACCGGCGGCGTCGATTTCTTCGGTTGCCGTGGCGTCGTGCAAGTCACCGATACGCTCGATGCGGCCCTCACCAATCGCCACATCGGCGCGGTAACCGGGCATGTTGCTGCCATCGATGATCAGGGCGTTGCGAATCAGGGTGTCGTACAGCATGTCAGTCTCCCAGCGGCAGGTGATCGTCGCCGCCACGGTATTCGTCGAGCGCCAGTTTGATCCGCCGCAGACGCTCTTGATTGTCTTCAGGATTGGCCAGCGCCAGCTCGGTCGCCAGCACATCGATGGCGAGTAGCATGCCGTAGCGCGCCGCCGTCGGTTTGTAGATGAACGAGGTTTCGGCGCCTTGCAGCGGCAGGACGATGTCGGCCAGTTGCGCCAGCGGCGAATCGGCGCGGGTGATCGCCAGAATGCGCGCGCCGTAGTTGCGCGCCAGTTCCACGGTCTCCAGCAACTCCGGAGTGATGCCGGTCAGCGAGCAGACAATCACCACTTGTTCGGCGTTCAGGCTGGCGGCGGTGACGCGCATCATCACCGCGTCATGGCACACGGCAATCGGGTAGCCGAGGCGCACCAGGCGTACCTGCAATTCGTCGCTGCACAGGGTCGAGCAACCGCCCATGCCGAACGCATGAATCATCCGTGCCTGACCAAGCATTTTCACCGCATCGGCGAAGCGTGATTCATCGAATCCGGCCAGGTGCTGGCGCAACGTGGTTTCGATGTCGCCGACGATCTGCCCATAGAATGCCGACTGCTCAGGCGTGCCCGCCGGGTCGAGAAAACGGCTGCCAACGCCGCTGGCCTGAGCCAGTTGCAGGCGCAGATCACGCAGGTCGCGACAGCCCACGGTGCGGGCAAAACGCGACAGCGTGGCGGTGCTGACTTCGGCGCGTTGCGCGAGGTCTTCGAGGCTGGCGCTCGCCGCGAAACCGACGTCGTCGAGCATCAGCCGGGCGATGCGACCTTCGCCGGCGCTGAAGGAATCCTGACGGGCGCGGATCTGGTAGAGGATGTCCATGGACGGCGGGCTCCGGTTACAGCAGGTAAGAAAGGCCGATGGTCAGACCGAAAGCGACCAGCGAGATCAGCGTCTCGAGTACGGTCCAGGTCTTGAACGTCTGCGCGACCGTCATGTTGAAGTATTCCTTGATCAACCAGAAGCCGCCGTCGTTGACGTGGGAAAAGATAACCGAGCCAGCGCCGGTCGCCAGCACCAACAGTTCAGGGTGTGGATAACCCAGACCAATGGCCACCGGCGCGACCACGCCGGACGCGGTGGTCATGGCCACGGTCGCGGAACCGGTGGCGACGCGCATCAACGCCGCGAACAACCAGCCCATGATCAGCGGCGACAGGTGGAATTCGTGGGCGAGACCGACAATCTGATCGGTGACGCCAGCCTCCACCAGAATGCGGTTCAAGCCACCGCCAGCGCCCACCAGCAACGTGATGCTGGCAGTCGGCGCCAGACATTCGTTGGTGAATTTCAGAATCGATTCACGGTTGAAACCCTGGGCGATGCCCAGCGTCCAGAAACTCAACAAGGTCGCCAGCAGCAGCGCAATCACCGAGTTGCCGATGAACAACAGAAACTGATTGAAACCGCTGCCCGGGGTGGAAATCAGGTTGGCCCAGCCGCCGATCAGCATCAGCACCACCGGCAATAGAATGGTCGCCATGGTGATGCCGAAACCCGGCAGTTTGTCGCGCGGCTCGCGGTCGAGGAATTGTTTTTCCAGCGGGTTATCCGCCGGCAATTGAATGCGCGGCACGATGAATTTGGCGTACAGCGGCCCGGCAATGATTGCGGTCGGAATGCCGATGGCGATCGCATACAGCAAAGTCTGCCCGACCGACGCCTGATAGGCCTGCACCGCGAGCATCGCCGCCGGGTGCGGCGGCACCAGCGCATGCACCACCGACAGGCCGGCGACCATCGGCAAACCGACCATCAGAATCGACACGCCGACGCGTCGCGCCACGGTGAAAGCGATCGGCACCAACAGCACAAAACCGACTTCGAAGAACAGCGGCAAGCCGACCAGAAACGCGATGCAGACCATCGCCCAGTGCGCATTCTTCTCGCCGAATTTGTAGATCAGCGTACGCGCCATCTGCTCGGCACCGCCGGACTCGGCCATCATCTTGCCGAGCATCGTCCCCAGCGCCACCACCAGCGCAATATGCCCCAGCGTCTTGCCCACCCCGGCCTCATACGCCCCTACCACACCCGAGGGCGGCATCCCCGCCACCAGTGCCAGGCCGATGGAAATCAGGGTGATGACAATGAACGGGTTGAGCCGGTAACGGGCAATCAACACGATCAGCGCAATGATGGCGACGGCGGCATAGACCAGCAGCCAATAGCCGAAGGAAGGCGTCATGCGGTACTCCTCGAAAGGGTCACGTTCGAATGGGTTGTGAAACTCATAGATCATTTCGAGATCGAGATTTCAAACCGTATGAAAGTAATTTTCGTGGAGAGGCAAGGCGTGTCGCTAATGGATATGTCTTGTCGTGATTAATGAAAATTGCGGGGCGGGATTTACATGGTTTTACAGCCAACACAGCCCCCTGTAGGAGTGAGCCTGCTCGCGATTGCGTCGTAACAGTCAATATCATCATTGGCTGAATGACCGCTATCGCGAGCAGGCTCACTCCTACAGTTTGATCGCATTCTTCCAGACAGAATGCGCAACCTGTGGGACGTAGCGTACGGATCACACCATTTCGTTACGAATCCATTCAACCACCGACGTGCGCTTCGGTGCCCAGCCCAGCAGTTCGCGGGCGTGTTTGCCGCGTACGCGGCTGTTGGAGCCGAGGCCGTAGTTGGCCATTTCATAGCCCCATTCGGCTTCGGCGTCTTTCAACGGCCAGTCTTGCGGTTGACCCAGGTTCAGGGCTGCGGCCATGGCGGTGGTCATGTCGATGAACGAGGCTTCGCCGCTTTCGACGAAGTAGAACGTGCCCGGAACGTTTTTGGTCAGCGCCAGCAGGTACAGGGCGACGACGTCTTCGATGTGCACGTTGGACCAGATGTTCTGGCCGGTGCCGACGTGGCGCACGACGCCGCTTTTACGCGCCTGCTTGAGCAGACGCGGCAATTGCACGCTGTCGCGGATAACGCCCAGGCTGTGGCCGTAGATCAGCGTGTTGCAAATCACCGCCGAGTTCACGCCGTCCTTCGCCGCTGCGAGGATCAGGTTATCGATTGCCACGCGCGCTGCTTTGTCGACAGTCGGCTCTGGCAAGTTGTCTTCGTAGTAGATGACATCGCTGGACTTGCCGCCGGATGCATCGCCAACAATGCTCGAACCGCTGGTGTGCAAGAAGACTTTGCTGGAACCGCGCATCGCGTCGAGCAATGCTTCGACGGCGCCGCGATGGTCGCTGCTGGCGGCGTTGATTACTGCGTCGGCAGCACGGGCCTGTTCGGCGAGCAATGCTTTGTCGTCGAGGGTGCCGATGACCGGGGTCATGCCCAGTGCCTTGAGCTCAGCCGCTTGTTCAGGGTTGCGCACCAGACCGGTGACTTGATGCCCGGCCTTGACCAGACCGCTGGCGATGGAGCCGCCGATAAAACCGGCAGCGCCGGTGACGAATACGTTCATGGAGAAACTCCCTGCGTGAATAAGTGATGGGTCGAGTATCGGCCTGTGGGTCCGAGGGAAAAACCCGCCCTCGACCAATTCACTCTTGCGCAGAGGTCACGAATCAGCCCTTGAAATCGGCGCTGGCGTAAGCGGCGAGTTTGCTCTGGATAAAGTCGAGGAAACACTGAATGCGCAACGCCAGTTGCGAGTTCCGGTAGTACACGGCGTTGATCGGCTGGCGATAACCGCTGTTGAATTCAGCGAGCAAGACTTTCAGGCGCCCGGCCCGAATGTCATCGATGGTCATGAAGTGCGACAGGCAGGCGATGCCCTGCCCTTCCAGCGCCAGATGGCGCACGGTCTCACCGCTGGAGGCGCTGATCGCCGGGGTGATCGGCCAGCGGTCACCGTGCACGTAGCGCAGCGGCCATTGGTTGAGGCCTTCGTTCTGAGTGAAGCCAAGCAAGGTGTGTTCGCTCAAGTCCGCGACTTGCTGCGGCGCGCCATGTTTTTTCAGGTAGGCGGGACTGGCGACGATCAGCAGCGGACTGCAACCGAGCGAGCGCGCATGCAGCGTCGAGTCAGCGAGGGTGCCGATACGGATGGCGATGTCGGTGCTTTGTTCCAGCAGGTCAATGATCAGGTCATTGCTGTTGAGTTCGAGCTGAATGTCCGGATAGAGGCGGCGGAACTCGTCGATGTACGGGACCACTGCGTGGAGCATGAACGGTGACGCGGCGTTGATGCGCAGGCGCCCGGACGGCGTTTGCTGGCGCGAGGACAGGCGTTCTTCGAGTTGATCCATCTGATCGAGAATCAGCTTGGCCTGCTCGAAGAAATACTTGCCCTCTTCGGTCAGATCCATGCGCCGCGTGGTGCGGTTGATCAGTGTGGTATCGAGCTTGGCCTCCAGCTTCGACAACGTACGGCTGACCGCCGACGGCGTTTGCCCGACCTGTTCTGCAGCGGCGGAAATCGAACCGCATTCGATCACGCAGACGAAAATCTGCAACTCATCGGATCTGGCTTTCACGGGTGTCCTCTTTGAAATCGCCAAGATCGCAGATGACTGCAACTCTCTGTAGGAGCTGCCGCAGGCTGCGATCTTTCGCTGTTACCACCGATAGTAGCCCGAAACCATTCAGGCCTTCAGACCAAACACCTCGGTCAGATGCTGCTCGTAACGCGCGACATCAGCCTCGATGTTCGGCCGCTTCATCACGTCCACACAAAGGAACGTCGGCAATCCGGTCATACCGAGAAACTCGTTGGCCTTGTGGAACGGGAAGTACACCGCGTCGACGCCTTTGGCTTCAAAGAAATCCGTCGGGTCATCGAAGGCCTGCTGCGGTGCATTCCAGGTCAGCGACAGCATGTATTGCTTGCCCTGAATCAGACCGCCGCTGCCGTACTTCTGGGACGCATCGGAACGGGTGCGGCCATCGCTGGCGTAGAGGCTGCCGTGGCCTTCGGTGAAGACTTCGTCGAGGTACTTTTTCACCGTCCATGGCGCGCCCATCCACCAGCCCGGCATCTGATAAATGATCACGTCGGCCCAAAGGAATTTGGCGACTTCTTCAGCAACGTCGTAACCCTCGTCGATGAAGGTGGTTTTAACGTCGACGCCGCCGCGATCAAGCACGCTCAGTGCGGCTTCGTGCAGGGTGGCGTTGTAGCGACCGTCAGAGTGGGCGAATTTTTTACCGCCATTGAGCAACAGCACTTTTTTCATGAGAAAGCCTCGGCGCAGCCATTGGGCTGGATGGAGAAGGGAAACTGGAATGGCGGCAGATTAACGATCCGCCTCGCGCGGAATAAGGCCTGATTGCGCAAAATACATTTGATTAAAAAGCACGAATCCAGCGCCGATTGTTGCAATAACATCCGCGGCATTCTGAATGTGAGGAGTCGTTGTAATGAGTGAACGCTTGGGTTTTATCCTGCACGCCAAGACCCGCCCGGAACAATCCGTGGCTTTCGAAGCGCTGTTTCGCGCCTACGTCGAACCGAGCCGCGCGGAGCCAGGTTGCATCGAGTACCACATGCTGCGTGATAAGGAAGATCCGACGCTGTTTATCTTCTACGAGATCTGGGCCTCCCAGGCGCACCTGGACGTGCATTCGAATTTGCCGCACATGAAGGCTTTCTTTGAACAGCGCATGGACTATCTGGAGCGCGATTTCGATATCCGCCAGATCGAAATGCTCAGCGAAGCCTCGGCTAACCGCTGATCAACAAATGCGCGCCGAGCGCGCCCATACCGACAAAGAACACCCGTTTGAACAACACGGCGCTGATCCGTTCGCGCAGCCATTGGCCCAGCAACATACCGAGAATGGCCGGGATCAGCGCCACCAGCGAAGCACTCAGCTCGCCGCCACCGAGGGCACCACGCCAGAGCAATCCAGCGGCCAGTGCCAACGTCGAAACGGTGAATGACAGGCCCAGCGCCTGCACCAGTTGATCGCGACTCAAGCCCAGCGCTTGCAGGTACGGCACCGCAGGAATCACGAAGACGCCGGTGGCCGAGGTGATGACACCCGTGATCAAACCGCACGCCGGACCGAGCCAGCCTTCATGGCGCGGATTGACGCTCAGCGTTGGCAGAAACAAGCCACTCAACGCATAGAGCAACAGCGCCGCGCCCAACCCGCGCACCACCCAATGCCCGCCCGCCATACCGATCGATAACGTGCCGATTGCGGTGCCGAAGAAGATCATCAGCAGCATCGGCCACAGGCGTTTGACCAGTCCTTTCAAGTGCCCGCCGAATGCCAGTTGCCAGACATTGGTCAGGGTGGCCGGGATGATCAGCAACGCGGCTGCCTGCGACGGCGCCATAGCCAGACCGAGCAAGCCCATGGCGACAGTGGGCAGGCCGAGGCCGATCACGCCTTTGATCAGGCCGGCAACAATGAAGGTCGCGATGACCAGCATAGACAGGGCCAGGCCGAGGTGTTGGTAGAAATCTGTGAGTGTGTGCATGGCGCTACTCTGCGCCAGTCAGGGTTGGCTGAAAATCTGCCATATACTGATGCTGCCTCTTGCTGGACAAGAGGCTGATATTTTTTTGAAGCTGTCGGCCTCATCGCTGGCTTGCCAGCGATGGAGCCAGCCCAGACACCACAAAAACCAGAGGCTGCCAATCATGCACTTCGACCTCACCGACCTGCGCCTCTACCTGCACATCCTCGACACCGGCAACATCACCGCCGGCGCCGCCCGCAGCCATTTATCCCTGGCCGCCGCCAGTGCAAGGATCCGTGCCATGGAAGCCTCGCTTGGCGTCGATTTCCTCGAACGCGGCCGACGCGGCGTCACACCGACGCCGGCTGGAAAGGCGCTGGCCCAACACGCGCGCATCCTCCTGCAACAGACCGAACGCCTACAGCAGGATCTGGCCGACTACGCCCAAGGCGTCAAAGGTCAGGTGCGCTTGCTGTGCAACACCACGGCGATCACCGAATACCTGCCGGAAGTACTCGCGGACTTCCTGCGCGATCACCCCAATCTCGACATCGACTTGCAGGAACTGCCCAGCGCGCGCATCACCCACGCCCTGCGCCAGGGTGCGGCGGATTTAGGGATTGTGTCCGACGCAGTGGACACCAGCGACCTGCAGACCCAGCCATTTCGCGACGATCCGCTGGTGCTGATTCTGCCTCTCGACCACCCATTGTCTGACGCCACTGAGGTCAGTTTCAGCGACGCTTTGCACCATGACTTCGTAGGACTCAGCGCCGACAGCGCTCTGGCGATTTACCTGGAGGAACAAGCCCTGCACAGCGGCGCGCGAATGCAGGTGCGTATCCGTGCCGACGGTTTCGATGGCGTAATGCGCATGGTCGGCCGTGGCGCCGGGCTGGCCATCGTGCCGCTGGCCGCCGTCGAACGCGCGGGGCAGCGCTCATTCAACAGCGTGACATTGAACGAACCCTGGGCGCGCCGCACGTTGATGCTGTGCGCCAAGGATTTCACCGCCCTGCCCGGTTACGCCAAAGCCCTGCTGCACGCCTTGACTCTCCCCTAAGGGGCAGACTTCATCCTAGGCTTTTCTTCAGCACGGACAACGACGATGGGCAAACGCATTCTGCTGATTCTCGGCCATCCATCCGGCGCCAGTTTCTGCGCCGCACTGGCCGAGCGTTACGTCCAGTCAGCGATCGACGCCGGCCACGAAGTTCGTCAGTTACGCCTCGGCGAACTGGATTTTGACCCGGTGCTGCGCGAAGGTTATCGACAGATCCAGGCGCTGGAAGAGGCCTTGAGCGTGGCGCAGTCCGACATCCTTTGGGCCGAACACCTGACGCTGGTTTACCCGATCTGGTGGGGTGGCATTCCGGCGTTGCTCAAAGGCTTTTTTGACCGAGTGTTCCTGCCCGGTTTCGCCTTCAAATACCGTAAAGGCAAAGCCTTCCCCGATAAGCTGCTGAAGGGGCGCACCGCGCATTTACTGGTGACCATGGACACGCCGCCCTGGTACTACCGCTGGTTTTATCGCATGCCCGGTCTGCATCAGGTACGCAAGACCACGCTGGAATTCTGCGGGATCAAACCGTTGCGCACCCTGACGTTTGGCCCGGTACTTGGCTCAAGTGACCACCAGCGAAAAACTTGGCTACGGCAGGCACAGGCTATCGCCGCTCACTGACTCTGCTGATAATGCAGCGCGCTGTTTCCCACTGAAAAAGGACTTTTATGTACATCGGCCAAGCCGCGCAACGCTCCGGCACCACCATTAAAAGCATCCGGCATTACGAATCGATCGGCCTGCTGCCCAAGCCCCGGCGGCAGGGCAATTACCGCCTCTACGATCAGCAGACCGTCGAGTTGCTGGTGTTCATCAAATGCGCCAAAGACATGGGTTTTCGTCTCAAGGAATTGCAGGTGATTTTCGCCGACCATCAGGGTGAGGCAATGCCTTGGGCACGTGCGCAGCAGGCCATCGAAGCGAAGAAACGCGAAATCAGCAACACTCTGGCCGAACTCACCCGGCAATTCGCGCAACTGGAGGTATTCGAATCCAGCCTCGAACAGGCCCGAGCCGAATGCCCGCTGGAAAAACTCTGAGCCCGCGCGCGTTTCTGAGCAGTTCGATGTCGACCCCAGACAACTGAGCACTGACCGGGCGCTATAGGGTGCGAGTTCATTTCTCAAGCCCACTGCCCGGAGTCCTCATGACCGCGACCGCCCCTATCACTGTTCTGCGCGACACCCATCCGCTGCCGGTACTCGATGCCTGCAAATGGGAAAAACTCGAAGGCGACCCGCACACCGTCAACCTCAATGCCTACACCAGCGAAGACGGCAGCAAGATCATGGGCACGTGGATCTGCACACCAGGCAAGTGGCGCGTTGATTATGTGAAGTGGGAGTACTGCCATTTCCAGGAAGGCTACTGCGTGATCACCCCGGACGGCATGGCGCCGATCCATTTGCGTGCCGGCGATATTTTTGTGGTTGAACCGGGCATGAAAGGTACGTGGGAAGTGGTTGAGACTGTGCGCAAATATTTCGTGTTTGCCTGATGCAAAAAAGCCGGGAGATCACCCGACGTGATTTCCCGGCAAACAATGTCTGATACACGCAAGTCCCCTGTGGGAGCTAGCCTGCTAGTGATTGCGGTGGATCTGGCAAAGAATGGTTGCCTGACACTCAGCCATCGCTAGCGGGCTAGCTCCCACAGTTCGTTCAGCGCTGTCCTTCTATTGCAGGCTTGCGATAGCTGTTGATGATCGCCGAGAAATCTTTGCCGCCATCCCCACGCTGACTCATCGCCTGATACAACTGCTGCGCCACCGCGCCGAGCACCACCGGTTGGTGCGCCTGACGCGCCGCCTCGGTCGCCAGACCCAAATCCTTGAGCATCAGTTCCGCACCGAATCCACCGGTATAACCGCGCGAGGCCGGCGCCGTTTCGACGATGCCCGGCCACGGGTTGTACATCTCCGAACTCCAGCAACGCCCGGTCGAGCTGTTGATGATCCCGGCCAGCACCGAGGTGTCGATGCCCAACGCATCGCCCAGCGCCATCGCTTCGCTGACACCGACCATCGAGATCGCCAGTAGCAGGTTGTTGCAGATCTTGGCGATCTGCCCGGTGCCGACTTCGCCGCAATGCACAATGTTGCGGCCCATTTGCGCCAGCACCGGTTGCAGGGTGGCGAACAGTTGCGGGGTGGCGCCGACCATGAAGGTCAGCGTCCCCGCCGTCGCGCCACCGGTGCCACCGGACACCGGCGCGTCGGCCATGGCCACGCCTTGTTTCGCCGCAGCGGCAGCCACATCGCGAGCGGTCTGCGGATCGATGGTGCTGCAATCCACCGCTGGCACACCTTGGCGAATGCCAGCCAGCACACCGTCCTCACCGAGCCAGACGCTGCGCACATGCACCGCCGCCGGCAGCATGGTGATCACCAGTTCGGCATCTTCAGCAGCTTCACGGGCCGAAGCACGAATGCTGCCGCCCAGTTGCTCCAGCTCCGCCAGCACGGTTTTGTTCAGGTCGACCAGATTCAGCGAGTGGCCAGCCTTGATCAGGTTGCGCGCCATCGGCGCGCCCATGTTGCCCAGACCGATAAATGCGATTTTCATGATCGATTCCTCAGCGCAGGTTGATGGTGGTGTTCACGCCGTCGTTGACGCTGTCGTCATCGAACCAGCGCGCCGTGACCGTTTTGGTCTGCGTGTAGAACTGCACCACTTGCTTGCCGTACGGGCCGAGGTCGCCGAGTTTCGAGCCGCGCGAACCGGTGAAGCTGAAGAATGGCACCGGCACTGGAATCGGGATGTTGATGCCCACCTGGCCGACGTCGATTTCCGTCTGGAATTTACGCGCCGCCGCACCGCTCTGGGTGAACAGGCCGGTGCCGTTGCCGAACGGGTTGGCGTTGACCAGCGCAATCGCCTGATCAAGGGTGTCGACTTCCAGCACCACCAGCACCGGACCGAAGATTTCCTGGGTGTAGATCTGCATGTCGGTGGTCACGCCCGAGAACAGGGTCGGGCCGACAAAGTTGCCCTGCTCGTAACCCGGCACCTTGATGTCGCGACCGTCCAGTTCCAGCTTGGCGCCTTCCTTGATGCCGCTTTCGATCAGATCGAGAATTCGTGCTTTGGCTTTTTTCGAGATCACCGGACCAACATCGGTGCCGGGCTCGTTACCGGCGTTGACGGTGAGTTTCTGCGCCAGCGCTTTCAAATCTGGCAGCCATTGTTTCGCCGCGCCGACCAGCACCACCACCGAGGTGGCCATGCAACGTTGCCCGGCGGCACCGAAACCGGCGCCGACCAGCGCATTCAGCGCCTGCTCACGATTGGCATCGGCCAGCACCACGGCGTGGTTCTTCGCGCCCATCATCGATTGCACGCGTTTGCCGTGCTTGCCGGCCAGGTCGTAAACGTGAGTGCCGACAGCGGTCGATCCGACGAAGGACACGGCTTTGATGTCCTTGTGCGTGCACAGGCCATCGACCACATCTTTACCACCATGAACCACGTTCAACACGCCCGCCGGAACACCGGCCTCGATTGCCAGTTCCACCAGCAACATGGTCGACAGCGGATCCTGCTCCGAAGGCTTCAAGACGAAAGTGTTGCCGCAAGCGATGGCCATCGGGAACATCCACAGCGGAATCATCGCCGGGAAGTTGAACGGCGTGATGCCGGCGCACACGCCGATCGGCTGACGCAGGGTGTAAGTATCGACGCCGCCGGCGACGTTCTCGGCAAACTCGCCCATCTGCAGGCTGCCGATCGAGCAAGCGTGCTCGACCACTTCCAGACCACGGAAAATATCGCCCTCGGCGTCGGCAATGGTTTTGCCTTGCTCGGCGCTCAGGACCACGGCGATGCGTTTGGAGTGTTCGCGGATCAACGCTTGCAGCTTGAGCATGATGCGCATGCGTGCGCCGATCGGGGTCAGTTTCCAGGTCTGGAAGGCGCGCTGGGCGGCGCTGACGGCAGCATCGACTTCAGCGGCGGTGGCGAACGGGACTTTGGCCAGCACTTGCTGGGTCGCCGGGTTGACGATGTCGTGCCATTCGGTGGTCTGCGACTCGACCCACTCGCCATTGATCAGCAGCTTGACCTTCTGGACCGTGGTTTCGTTGGGCGTAAGCGATGCGTTCATGCTGGTCTCCGAAACTTGTTTTTATCGTAGGAGCCAAGGCGAAGGGTTCGCCTTGAGATGAGGCGTGTGTCACGAATTGGTTGTCGGACTGTTTTTGGAGTATAGATGTGCAAACTTCTAATAAGAACGCACATATAAGCCCGTCCATCATGCAAAAAAACATCACCTCTCTAGGTTCGCTGAACTGGGACGACCTCAAGTTTTTCCTCGAAGTCGCCCGCACCCGCAAGGCCAGCACCGCGGCCAAACGGCTGGCTGTCGACTACACCACGGTGTCGCGGCGGATCAGTTCGCTGGAAGCGGCACTCGGCACGCTGTTGTTTGAAAAGTCGCGCACCAGCGGCTTCGTCCTGACCAGCGAAGGTCAGCGCTTGCTCGGTTATGCCGAGTCGATTGAAAGCACATTGCACATGGCCTGCGAGCAGGTATCCGGCTCTGGCGTTGCACTCTCCGGGCACGTGCGCATGGGTTGCACCGAAGGCTTCGGCAGTTTTTTCATCACCCCGCAGCTGAGCCATTTCGTCGACGCCTACCCGGCGATCTCGGTGGACATCCTGCCGCTGCCGCACTTCATCAGCCTGTCCAAGCGCGAGGCCGATATCGTCATTGCTCTGGAACGCCCGGAGCATGGACCGTACGTCTGCTGCAAATTATGCGACTACCGTTTGCAGCTCTACGCAACCCAAGACTATCTGGACAAACATCCACCGATCCGCCGCCCGGCCGATTTGAGCAAGCATCAATTCATCAGTTATGTGGATGACCTGGCGTTCAGCTCGGAGCTGCTGTACCTGGCGAACGTGTTGCCGGGCGCCAGCGCGCATTTGCGCAGCACCAGCGTGATCGCGCAGTTCGTCGCCGCACAGCAGGGGCGTTCTCTGGCGATTCTGCCGTGCTTCCTCGCCGCGCAGGATCCGCGTCTGCTGCCGGTGTTGCCGGAGGACATCGACATCACCCGGCAGTTCTGGATGTACTGCCGGGAGGATCTGCGCAAGCTGAAACGGATCACCCTGTTGTGGGATTACATCCGTGAGGTGACCGAGCGTAATCAGAGTCTGCTGATGGGGCAGACCCGCGACATGCAGTTCGCCGACTAGTCGGCGCTGACCACAATCGAGACCCGGCGGTTTTCCGTGCGACCGGCTGCCGTATCGTTGGACGCCACCGGCTCTTTGCTGCCCAGGCCCTGCAGCTGGATGTTTTCGTCCCTCATGCCGACTGTGCGCAGGACGTTGGCAACACTTTTCGCACGGCGCAGGGACAGTTGCTGGTTGTAGGTTTCCTTGCCCGATGCATCGGTGTGACCATCGACGCGCACGCGCTCGATACCGACGCCCAGCAATGCTTTGCCGATGCGTTCGACGATCTCGGTGCTTTGCGTATTCAGGCTTTCGACGTCGCTGCCAAACAGCACTTTGCCGGACAGGCCAAACTCCCAGCCCTCGTCAGTCAGTTCAAAGCCCTGTTGTTTGAGGACCGCAACTTGCGCCGGGGTCAGGCCTTTTTGCGGCGCGGTCTGGCAACCGGTCAGGGCCAGTACGGCCATCAACAGCACAGCGTAAAAAGATCGAATGGTCAGTGTGGACACGAGAGTCAGCTCCTGGTTTGCACGGAATCGACCGGGTGCTCCGCCCCGGCCGTGAATTGGGCGCCGCGCGACAGGCGCTTGGCTTGATACATCGCCGCATCGGCGGCATCGAGCAAGACCCCGGGCGTGACACCATGATCGGGAAAAACCGCAATGCCGATACTGAGCGAGGTCACCACACTGGTGTCGCCCGGCAACGCGATGGGCATGTCCATGCTGGCGAGGATCTTGTCGGCAATCCGCTCGGCATCTTCGACTTTGTGCAGCGGCGTAAGCAGAACAGCGAACTCGTCACCGCCCAGCCGGGCCACCAGATCCTCTTCGCGCAACTGCGCACGAACGCGGTTGGCCACGGCCACCAACACCGCATCACCGGCGGCGTGGCCGAAGTTGTCGTTGATGCCTTTGAAACGGTCACTGTCGAGAAACAACACGGCCACGCGCTCATCGTGTTTGCCGGCATTGCGCAACGCGCGGATCAACCGCCCTTCGAAAAAGGCGCGGTTTGGCAAACCGGTCAGGCTATCGTGACTGGCTTGGTGAGCGAGGGTTTCATTTTCGTTTTGCAGATGGGTTTGCCACGACTCCAGTTCGTCGAGCAAGGCGTTGAAGTCATTGCCGAGATTATCGAGTTCGGCGATCTGCGCCGGCGGCACGCGGCGGTCCAGCGCGCGTTCACTACGTGCGGCGTGGGCCACGGCGGCCAGGCTGCGCAGGGGGCCGGTGATGCCGCGTAACTGGCGCCGCGCCAGGTAGAGCGCGACCCAGGCGCTGATCGCGGTACAGAGGATGATCCCCGCCAGACCACTGAGCAGAAAGCGCATCAGACTACCACCATGACCAGTGAGCAATACGCGACCGATTTCACGGTCCTGATGCTCGATCGGCAGGCTGATGGGTTTTTCCAGGACGGCGCGGGTGATCTGCATTTCCAGCTCAGAGAACAAGCCGTTTTCCGGACGCTGCCAATGCGCGAGCAGTTGTCCCTGGCTGTCCAGCACCTGGGCATCAGCGACCTCTTCGGCGGAAGCAATCAGCGCCAGCGATTCGTTGGCGGCCGTCTTGTCGTTGAACACCACCGCAGCTTCCACGGTGTAGCTGATCGAACGGGCGATCAAGTGCAGGTTATGGTCGGCGTAAACCCGTAACGCCAATACACCGAGCAAAGTCAGCGAAACACTGGCCATCGCCACGCCCACCAGTGCGACAATCAAATGCCCTCGGCCGATGACCGCCCCCAACGTCGCGCGTTTTTCCGCTCGGAACAGTTTCATGGCGCCGCCGGTTTGCGACGCGACAATTGCAGCACGCTTGGATGAATACGCACGCCGCTGCGGGCAACAGAGTCGAGGTTGACCTCGAAAGACACCTGTTCATCGCCAACGCGTAGACAGAACAGACTGCCGACCGTGCACTGATCGCCGCCTTCGCTGATGCTCAGCACCGGATGACCGATCAGCGAAGCGAACAAGCGAGCGCGCTCATCCACCGTGAGTTTGCCGATGTACACCGCATCGCAGTCGCTGACGATGGCCGGGTTGTCGGCCAGCAGGCGACGTACGGTCACCGGCCGGCCGGTGGCTTGAGTGGTGCCTTTGACCAGATCATCGGTGTATTCAGTGGGGCCGACGATGCACAAGCGCAATTGCGCCGGTTCCACCGGCCAGCGCGCGTAGCTGAGAATGCCAAGAACAACCTGAGTGACAGATTTGGCCCGTTGTTCGGCCATGCCCGTCGGCGCTTGCGACTGTGCGACAGCCGCCCCCGTCAACAACCAGAGCAGACCGACAAGCAACGCGTGCTTGCAGGCAACTACGCGCTCTGTCGCCCAGACAGACACCTTCATGCAGGGATTCTCTTGGATCGTAGCGAAATGATGCCGCAACGATAGCACAGCACTGGAACGCCAGCGAGACAGCGACCTCTGACCGGTCGGTCAGTAATCGTCGTCAATCGTCTGGATTTTCACCCCCGAGGCACGGCGCCCTCCTCCAGTTCCAGCATCAGCCCGCTCAGGCGTTTGACCTTGCGCTGCACTGCCTCCTCGAACACCCCCGGGCGGGATTCGATCAGGGTGAACCAGTGCTTGGCGCGGGTGATGCCGGTGTAGATCAATTCTTTGGTCAGCACCGGGTTCAAGGCATCCGGCAGGATCAGCGCCGTGTGGGCAAACTCCGAGCCCTGGGACTTGTGTACCGTCATGGCGTAGACGGTTTCTACGTCATTCAGGCGGCTGGGCAGCACAAAGCGCACGCCGCCCTGGCCATCGTTGCGCGGGAACGCCACGCGTAACACCGCTTTGCCCGCGTCTGGACCTTCGCGCTCGGGCAGCTTGAGGGCGATCCCGATGTCGCCGTTCATCAAGCCCAGACCGTAATCGTTACGAGTCATCAGAACCGGACGGCCTTCGTACCATTGCTGATCGTTTTCAATCAGACGTGCTTTGAGCAATGCGGCGGTGATTCGTTGATTCAGGCCTTCGACACCCCATGGCCCTTTGCGCACGGCGCACAGCAACTGGAAAGTGTCGAAAGCTTGCAAGACTTCGCGGGCCCAAACGACCCAGTCCGGATGTTCGAGGGGCCGGCCCGAGGGTGGGCGCTGATCACGCAGCACACTCAGATAATCGCGGTAACCCTGCGGGCCGTCGCCGTGCCCTTCCAGCAGCAGGCGCTCCAGCTTGTGATCGTGTTCACCCTTGAGCGGCAACGAATACACATCGTCATGGTGTCCGGCGGTGAGCAACTGACGCGCTTCATCCGGCAACTGTTGATTGACCCGACGCGCGAGCTGACCGATCCCGCTGCCCTCGCCGAAGCGCCGGGAGTGGCGCAGCATGACCACCTGCTGGGCCAGCGGGTGAGCGCCATCGAAGTCTTCATGCAAGCCGCTGTCCTGCAACGACTCACCGCTGACTGACTCCAGCCACTGTCGGGTCTGCGGGCTGTACCAGCCACCCTCGGCGTCACGGCACAAATCCCCCAGCACAGCGCCGGCCTCCACAGAGGCCAGTTGGTCCTTGTCGCCCAACAAGACCAGGCGTGCATGGGGTGGCAAGGCATCGAGCAGATTGGCCATCATTTCCAGGTCGATCATCGAGGCTTCGTCGACCACCAGCACATCCAGTGGCAAACGATTGCCGGCGTGGTGGCGGAAATGGCGGGTGCCGGGACGGCTGCCCAGCAGACGATGCACGGTGGTGACGTCACAAGGAATCTTCGCCCGCACCTCTTCGGTGACTTTCAGCGACTGCACCTGTTGGCTGATGGACTCGGTCAACCGCGCCGCCGCCTTGCCTGTCGGTGCCGCCAGACGAATCCGCAGCGGGTGGCCGGTGGCTACGGCGGGTGCTTGAAGCAAGGCCAGCAAACGCACCACGGTGGTGGTTTTGCCGGTGCCCGGCCCGCCGGTGACAATGCTGAAGGCGCCGCGAGTGGCGAGGGCACAGGCGAGCTTCTGCCAGTCGATCACTGCTCCCGCCTTGGCGGATCCGAACAGCTCACTCAGTCGCTGCGGTAGATCGTCCGGTGTCGGCTCAACCTGTTGCAGACGCTGACGCAACGCCGTATCAATCCGCCGTTCGTAGGCCCAGTAGCGTCGCAAGTACAGGCGCTTGCCCGACAACACCAGCGGGCGCTGCTGTGCCGAATCACTGCTATCGGCCGCCAGTGCGACCAGAGAACTGCCCGCCAGAACCTTGCACCAGTGCGCGCCATCCAGCGCCTCGAGCAATTGCGAAGGCAGCAGCAACACACCACCTTGCACGTCCCCTTCGGGCGGCAGCGACAGAGCAAAGTCGGGAGCTTTCAGGGTTTCGTACAGATCGAGACAGACATGACCGTGGCCAAGTTGATGGCTGGTCAGGGCGGCCGCGAGCAGCACCAGTGGATCCGTGCCGCGCTCAAGTTCGTGCAGGAACCCGACAAACGCTTTGTCCAGCGCACGCAGCCAGCCGCGCTCGACCCAACGAGTCAGCAGTATCAACAGATCATCCGCGCTGGTCAGCGGCGACAGCCTCGACAGACTGTCGGCTGCCAACGGTGTCGGTAGCAGGTCGGCAAAGGTGCGGCTCATAGCAGGACTCCCTGTTCCCAGGCGGGTTCGGTCTTGGGTTCGGGTTTGCCTTGAAACATCCGGTCGAGACGCTCGATCAGCTCACGGGGCGGACGAGCGAAATACACACCGCGACTGTCCGCGCGAGTACCGCGCAGGAACAGGTACAACGCGCCGCCAACATGCCGGTCGTAATCGTAATCAGGCAGCCGTGCCTTGAGCTGGCGATGCAACGCCAACAGGTACAGCACGTATTGCAGGTCATAGCGGTTGTCGAGGATCGACTGTTCCATGGCCTGCTCGGTGTAAGCCAGATCATCCACGCCGAGCCAGTTGGATTTGTAGTCCGCCACGTAATAACGGCCATCGTGTTCAAAGGTCAGGTCGATGAAACCTTTGAACATGCCGTTGAGTTGCACCGGTTCGGCTGCCACGCGGGCTACGCCCAAGTGCGTGTGCTGACGCACCAGTTCGTCGAGTTTGACTACATCGACTTTATGGCTGGCGAACCAGAACTCCATCTCGACCCGATACTGCTTCAGTTGTTCGAGTACAACCGGTGGCTGCCCGCCGGCAATCGGCAGTGGCGATTTGAGCAAATGCTGCAACCAGTCACTCAAGGTGGTGATCCAACCCTCCCAACCGCGCAGGTTGCAGCGTCGGGCAATCGCATCCTCCAGCGCCTCGCGTGAAACGGCAAAGCCGTCATCTCCGGCCCATTCCAGCAAACCGTGGAGAAACGTTCCGGGATTGGGGCCGCGCGGAAAGCGGTGAATATCGGCACCGCCGGCAATGATTTCCCGTGGAGCATCGGGGTCGAGGCGTTCGTCATCAAACAGCTTTTGCGCTTGCGGGCTGTCCGGTGCTTCATCGCTGCCGCCACTCAACACGTCGCTGATCCGCAGAGCGCTGTAGGAGGCGATCCACCAGTTTTCGCTGGCCTTGCGCTTGGGCAACAGTGTGGCACTCAGCACGGCGTCATTGCGTGGCGGCTGGTAATGCTCGTCAGTGGGTTGGGGCATTTCATCGATATGAATAGCCGGGCAATCCTGTTGCAGGTCTTGCAGCCAGCGTTTCAGTTCGCTGGACTCGCCAAGCGATGCGCCGCCACCAAGCAGATAACCCAGCGCCGAGAGGTGCAGCACCGAGCTGTTGTTATTACCCCGTTTGAGATCCGTCACGCCCAACCAGCAGGCATGTTGTGCGCGAGTCAACGCAACGTAGAGCAAGCGCAAGTCTTCGGCCAGACGCTCATCGTCAGCTTGCGCTACCAACTCGGCAGTTGGTTTCAAACTCACCTGAGCCTTGCCCTCTGCATCATGGTAATGCAGTGGCAGGCGACTGCCATCCACGGGTTTTGCCGAACAAATGAACGGCAAGAACACCAATGGATATTCCAGGCCTTTGGACTTGTGGATGGTCACGACCTTGACCAATTGCTCATCACTTTCCAGACGCAGAATCTGCTCTTCGCCGGTCTGGCCAGACACTGCCAGCAGTTCAGCCAGATGGCGAATAAGCGCTTGTTCACCGTCCAGCTCTGCTGCTGCTTGCTGCATCAATTCCGACAGGTGCAAAAGGTTGGTCAGGACACGCTCGCCATCGGTGCGCGTCATCAAGGTTTGCGGCAGATGGAAGTTGTGCAGCAGGCGGCGCAACATCGGCAGCACGCCTTGCTTGCGCCATAGCTCGCGATAGCCACGGAACTGCATGACCCGGGTTTCCCAGACCAGTTCGTCCTGGTTCAGACGTTCCAGTTCAGCCAATGGCAGATTCAGGGTGATGCAAGCCAATGCGGCTTTCAGGGAGCGTTCGACATCCGGCTCGGCACAGGCCTTGAGCCAGGACAACAAATCGTGGGCTTCTTGTGCCGCGAATACCGAATCCTTGTCCGACAGGTAAACGCTGCGCACGCCACGGGCGGCGAGTTCTCCACGTACGGCCTGGGCCTCTTTGCCATCGCGCACGAGAATCGCGATGTCGGACGGCCTCAGGCCTCTGAAGTCTTTGCCGTCCTGAATAAACCCTGCGCTAGCGTTTTGCCCACCATTGAGCAGCGAGGTGATTTCGCTGGCGCACGCTGCCGCCAACTGCTGACGATAGACCGCACCTGACAGTGGCTGGTCGGTGGACAAGTGCCAGACATTCAACGCCGCGACAGCTTGCCCGGCAACTTGCAGCTGTTCCTTGCGACCTTGAGATTCGACGGGGAGGAACGGCACCGGGTTGTCGCCGTTTTTCTCGCGGAACAAAAACGCCCCGCGGCCCTGCTCTCGGGACTCGGCGCGTGCGAAAACATGATTGACCGCGTTGACCATGCCGTGGCTGGAACGGAAGTTGGTGCCCAGCGTATGCAGCCGGCCAGTGGTGGCCTGACGCGCGCGCAGGTAGGTATAGATGTCTGCACCGCGGAAAGCGTAGATCGCCTGCTTCGGATCACCAATCAGGAACAGGCCGGTTTCAGGACTATTGTCTTCGATGCGATAGATGCTTTCGAAGATTCGATACTGCACCGGGTCGGTGTCCTGAAACTCATCGATCAGCGCGACCGGGAACTGCTCGCGAATCAACGTCGCAAGACGTTCGCCCCCGTCGAATTGCAGAGCGGCATCAAGGCGCAACAGCATGTCGTCGAAACCCATCTCTGCGCGCCGCCGCTTCTCCTCTTCAAAGCGTGTGCCTACCCATTTGGCGGCATGTTGCAGCACCGCGGCATCAGGGGTTGGCAATGCATCGAGGCTCGACTTGAGCTTCGGCATGGCATCAAGGCCCGGGTGACTTGGAGCCTGACCTTTCCACGCTTCGGCCATTCCGTCGGGGGTCAGGCGGGTGAAACCGGTGCCGATATCCAGTTGCTCGAGGGACTCGTCTTCAGCCCACGCCTTGAGCTTATCGAACCAGGGTTCAAAGTAACGCGCCTGCATCTTGCGGCCATCGACGGTCTTGCTGGCGACGCCTTGGTGACAGATGGCGAGCAACTCATCTGCCCACTGGCGCCAGGGCATTTTCAGTTCGATCAGCGCCGCACGGCGTTCTTGCAGACATTCATCAATCAACTGCGCGGGCGCCTTGCCCTCGTCGCTGTCGCGCTCACTGGCGAACAGGCCGCGTACGCGAGGCAACAACGCCGCCGGCCCACCCCAATTGCTGCGAACCCAATTCAAGGCATCGCCCTGCATCGGATAACAGAACAGCCGCCAGTAATCGCGCAGCACTTCGCCGAGCAACTCGCTGTGATCGGTTTCCAGGGATTGGGTGAACAAGCTGCCGCTGTCGAACGCATGCTCACGCAGCATGCGCTGACACCAACTGTGGATCGTCGAGACAGCTGCCTCGTCCATCCATTGCGCGGCGACATCGAGGCGGTTGGCGCAACCGGGCCATTGTGGGGAGTCGAATTGATCACGCAATTCGGCGATCAGCGCGTCGGGCGCAGGCGTTTCGTCACGAAAGAATCGAGCGGCCTCAGCCAGACGCGTGCGTATGCGCTCACGCAGTTCCTTGGTCGCGGCATCGGTGAAGGTCACCACCAGAATCTGTGGTGGCAACAATTCTCGGCCGAATCCACACGCCTCGTCACCATGCCCGAGGATAAGCCGCAGATACAAAGCCGAAATGGTAAAGGTTTTACCGGTCCCGGCACTGGCTTCGATCAACTGGCTGCCACGCAGGGGGAAAGCCAGAGCAAGCGGTGTCTTCGTGCTCATGAGCGTGTCCCTTCGCTGGACAGTGATCGCCATGGTGCTTCGAACAATGGGCGATACAAGGCGTCGCACCAACCGGAGAATGTTTCGTCCGCAAGCAATGCATCGAAGTTGGCATATTGCCGGGCCAGTGCCGGACTCTCGCGGCGCTCGCCTTCGCTGGTCTGCCCATCGCCCTCATAGGCTTTGCGGGCAGCCGCTTCGGCCTTCAGCGGGTCGGTCTGAGAGAGCCACGCGAAAGCGGTTTTTACTGCAATCGGCAGTGGCTGTCGCATCCCGGCTTGCCAGGCGAGGAGCAAATCGCCGAGGAAACGTATCGCCCGATCTGGTTCCATCGGCTCAAGCAGCAACGTATCGTCGCTGGCCACCAGTGCGGTACTCAGGGACAATCCGCTGACGCAGGCCACCAGATGATTGACCCAGGGTTTGATCAGACGATGCCATTTACGGCTTTTTATCGAGCCAATGCTGTTGGGAATGGTCGTGACCGACAACAGGCCACCGTCAGCACGCTGATGCAAACCGGCGAGCCAGCCTTCGAGTCGCAAGCCCTGCAATTCAAGGTTGACCGGCGTGGCACTGCTCAACGGGGTCGGCCACAGTGTCAGCAATTGCTGATAACGCTGCAGTAGATCCGGCAGAGGTTCGATCAGCTCTCGTTGCAGGCACTCGCCAAACCCCGCCATTGGCAACAGACCGCTGTTTTGCAGACGTCGTGCCTGGGCAGTCAGCGCCTGTTCGACATTGTCCGGTTGCCTGAGAGCAGCTTCGAGCAGGCTGTCGCTGAGCGTGTAACGCTGCAATGCGTCCAGCACGAAGGGTTCTTCATCGGCCAGGGGGGCTTCGGCCGCTTCGAAATACACTTTGAGACGTTGGGTAAAAAAGTGCCGGACCGGGTTGCGCAAAAAGTCCTGCAACAACGCCAGGCTCAGGGGCTCATCTTGTACATAAGGCGTCAGCACCTGTGCTTCGTTTTGAGACTCATGCTGTTGATGCAGAACCTGCCATTCGCTGGCATAGCTGAAGAGTTGATCACCTTCATGAAAATAGCGCGCACTGAACGGTTGCAGTGGATGCTCTTGGGTCATGGCACTCAACAGATCACGATTTTCGTCGGGCAATCGCCAACCGCTGGCGAGGTGATCGCGCAGTTGGCCAATCAACACGGAGGCGGGTCGCTCACTGTTATCGCGGATGCTGCGCCCCACCCAGCTTATGTACAGCTGATTTCGCGCCGACAAAAGCGCCTCAAGCAAAAGATAACGGTCATCTTCACGTCGTGAGCGATCTCCCGGACGGTAATCGCTGCCCATCAGGTCGAAGTCCAGCGGCGGCTGTGCGCGTGGATAGTCTCCGTCGTTCATTCCCAGCAGGCAGACCAGTTTGAACGGTATGGCACGCATGGGCATCAGCGTACAAAAATTCACGGCACCAGCCAGAAAGCGCTGAGATAAACGCCCTTGGTCCAGACCGGCGAGCCAGGCTTCACGAACCACGGTCAGTGGTAGCTCATCCGCCAGACCTACAGCGTCACAGGTTTCCAGCCAGGTTTCACGCAGCTCTTCGAGTTGGGTCAACAAGTAGTCGTCATGCTCGTTACTGGCCTTGAAGAACAGTTGCATCAGGGCCTGCAAACGGTATCCCCACTCCTTGGGTTGAGCGGGTTGGGTGAGCTGTTGGTGGGCGAGCTCCAGCGCATCGAGCAGAGCCACCAACGGTCCGATCAGTGCGGCGTCGAGTCCGCCGATCTCATCGTAGGGTTCAATCCCTTCACATGCATTGGCACTGCCGACGGCATAGCCTAGAAGCATGCGACGCAGGCCGAAATGCCAACTGTTTTGCTCAAGCTCGTCGGGTAAACCCAGACCCGCTCGCTGCTCGGCATTCATGCCCCAGCGCACACCCGCGCCTTCGATCCAGCGATGCAGTGTCGGCAGGTCGCGCTCCTCCACACCAAAGCGCGCGCGGAGTGCAGGAACGTCGAGCAGGTCGAGAATTTCACTGACCGGGAAACGACTGTCGGGAAGCTTGAGCAGGTGTTCGACCGCGATCAGCAGTGGATCACGGCCACGTTGTCCCTGGTCCGCCAATGTGAAGGGGATAAACCGCGAATCATGCCGGTCAAGCTGACCAAATACTGCGCGGATATGCGGAGCATAGCTATCGACGTCAGGCACCATGACGATCACATCGCGCGGACGCAGATCCGGGTTGGCACTGAAGCGTGCCAGGAGCTGGTCATGCAGTATTTCGACTTCACGTTGAGCGCTGTGGGCAATATGAAAGCGGATCGACTCGTCATGCGCCAGATCGACTGCAGGCCAGTGTTCACGGGTTTCATTGAGTGGGCGCAACTCCAGGATGTCGTCCTGGAGTTGATTGAGCAGATTGTGTGGCTGAGTTTCGCTGAACAGGTCTATGCGGCCGTCGCGAAAAGCCGCCCGATAGCTATTGGGATCGTCATAACTGTCGAGCAGGTTGATGTAGTCTCGGCCCTGTTTGCCCCACGCAGCCAATAGTGGATGGGCGTGTTGATGCAGTGTTTCAGGATCCAGCACTGCTGGCATTCCGGTCTTGCGCGATTGCCGTTTGTATTGATGCCGCAGCAGATCCTTGTCGGCGACAATGTCGGCCCAATGGTGGCGGCACGGGTTGTGTACACACAGCAGAACCTGACTGAAACGCGCGAGCCCGGCCAGCGCTTCAAGCACTTGGGCTGGCAGCGAAGAAATCCCGAAAACGATCACTCGTGAAGGCAGTCCCGCAGGAGCCTCGGAGAGGTTGTTGATGCGCTCGATAAACCGTTGATGAACGCCAGCGCGACTCTGCGCCATACCCTGTTCGCCTACGTCATCCAGCAGCGCACGCCACAACTCAGCTTGCCAGCAACTGGTCGGGGGGAGAGGTTTTACCTCACCTCTGACATTGCGCAATTGATGCCGGCCTTCTGCCCAGTCTTCAAGCCAGTCAGCCCGGTACACCTGATACTGGTCGAACAGATCCGCCAAGCGTTCGGACAATTGATAGCGCTTGCGCAGGTCGGTGTCATGGGTGAGGAAGCGTTGTAACGGCTCAAAATGCGGACGATCAATGACCTGGGGAAGCAGGCGCATGAGGCGCCAGGTCAACGGGGCTTTATCGAGCAGGGATTTGGGAGGAATTTCATCTCGGCCCAATACCATGCGGTAGAGCTGCCACATGAAACTGCCTGGCAGTTGCACATCAATCGCTGCGGCAATACCGCAACCGCCAAGGTCGTCTTCCTCAGGGTCTTCGGCCAAAGCCAATTTGAGCCATTGGGCAATACCGTTGCTCTGCACCAAGGCAATTTCGTTTTCCAGGGGAGCCAGCGGATAGCGCCGCATGATGCTGATCACAAGGCTGCGCAGTTCATCCAGGCTGTTGCTCTGGACGACCATGAATGCAGCGTTGAGGGACTGAGCGTCCGGCATAAAGGATTCCTTGGAAAGTACGAAAGCCAGGGCAGAACCTTAGCATTGTCGGCAGGTTGTGACAGCCGGACGGCGTCCGTGAATGCTGTACGAACTTTCCTGCAGGCAAAACAAAACCCCAACTGCTTTCGCAATTGGGGTTTCGGAATTTAATCTTGACGATGACCTACTCTCACATGGGGAAACCCCACACTACCATCGGCGATGCATCGTTTCACTGCTGAGTTCGGGATG
>NZ_JACOPX010000020.1 GCF_015461835.1 Pseudomonas neuropathica
ATGAACTGAAGCAACCTGCTGCCGAAACCTGCATAACTCATTGAATCTCAAGGAGTTTTCCGTTTCGACTGCGCCGGAAGTGGGGCGAATTATAGACATCCTGAATCTGCCGTCAACCGTTAATTTCACTTTTCTTTCAATCACTTGCAGGTTGGTTGAAAAACAGTCAACCGCTTCCCTATATAGGAAGCAAACGCTGCGCTTCTATATAGAAGGAATGTCTACAGCACTCCAGCAGCCTTCAAATCAGCCACCGCGCCCGCCCCCATCCCAAGCACCCGCTGCAAAACATCCAACGTATGCTCACCCAACAAGGGAGGCGCCCGACGATACTCAACCGGCGTCTGCGATAAACGAATGGGGCTGGCTACCTGAGGCACCATACCCGCCAACCCATGCGGCATCTCTATCGCCAAACCACGCGCCTTGACCTGAGGATCCTCAAACACTTGCGACAAATCATTGATTGGCCCGCACGGCACGCCCGCCTGCTCCAGCTGAGCAACCCACTCGGCAGTCGTCTTGAACACGGTTGCCTGACGAATCAAAGGAATCAGCTCCGCGCGATTCGCCACCCGCAACTTATTGGTCGCGAAACGCGGATCATCCGCCCACTGCGGCTGCCCCGCCACTTCGGCAAACTTGCGGAACTGCCCGTCATTACCCACGGTGAGGATGAAATCACCATCGGCCGTAGGAAAATCCTGATAAGGCACGATGTTCGGATGCGCATTGCCCAAGCGCTTCGGTGCGTTGCCCGTTGTCAGGTAGTTCATCGCCTGGTTAGCCAGACACGCCACCTGGACATCCAGCAATGCCATGTCGATGTGCTGCCCACCACCGTCGTGATCGCGATGAGCCAGTGCAGCCAGAATGGCTACCGTCGAATACAGACCGGTGAGAATATCCGTCAGCGCCACACCAACTTTCACCGGACCGGCCCCCTCATCACCCTCAGGACGTCCAGTCAGACTCATCAGCCCACCCAGCCCCTGAATCATGAAGTCATAGCCGGCGCGCTTGGCGTACGGCCCGGTCTGGCCGAATCCGGTAATCGAGCAATAGATCAGGTCCGGATTGATCGCTTTCAGCGATTCGTAGTCCAGCCCATACGCCGCCAGACCACCGACCTTGAAATTCTCAATGAGGATGTCCGACTTCGCCGCTAGCTCGCGCACCAGTTTCTGACCTTCGGGCCGCGTGAAATCGATGGTTACCGATTGCTTGTTGCGGTTGGCCGACAGGTAATAAGCCGCTTCCGACGTATTCTCGCCGTAAGTGTCTTTAAGGAAGGGCGGCCCCCAGGCGCGCGTATCATCACCATTGCCCGGGCGTTCGACCTTGATCACTTCGGCGCCAAGGTCGGCGAGGATCTGCCCGGCCCACGGCCCGGCCAACACGCGCGATAAATCCAGTACCCGCAGATGCGACAGCGCGCCCATGGTCGCTCTCCTGTTAATAGAACGCCTGCAGACCGGTTTGCGCACGCCCAAGGATCAGCGCGTGAACGTCATGAGTACCTTCATAGGTATTCACCACTTCCAGGTTGACCAGATGACGGGCCACGCCGAATTCGTCAGAGATGCCGTTACCACCCAACATGTCGCGCGCCATACGGGCAATGTCCAGCGACTTGCCGCAGGAGTTGCGCTTCATGATCGAAGTGATTTCGACCGCAGCAGTGCCTTCATCTTTCATACGCCCCAACCGCAGGCAGCCTTGCAGGGCCAAGGTGATTTCGGTCTGCATGTCTGCCAGTTTTTTCTGGATCAACTGAGTGGCAGCCAATGGGCGACCAAACTGCTGGCGATCGAGGGTGTACTGACGAGCGGTGTGCCAGCAGAACTCGGCAGCGCCCAGTGCGCCCCAAGAAATGCCGTAACGCGCCGAGTTGAGGCAGGTGAACGGACCTTTCAGGCCACGCACGTCCGGGAAGATGTTCTCTTCCGGCACAAACACGTTATCCATAACGATTTCACCCGTGATCGACGCACGCAGGCCGACCTTGCCGTGAATCGCCGGAGCGCTCAGGCCTTTCCAGCCTTTTTCCAGGACGAAACCACGAATGTCACCGGCATCGTCTTTGGCCCAGACCACGAACACATCGGCGATCGGGCTGTTGGTGATCCACATTTTCGCGCCGGTCAGGCTGTAGCCGCCGTCGACCTTACGTGCACGAGTGATCATCGCGCCCGGGTCGGAGCCGTGGTTGGGCTCGGTCAGACCGAAGCAGCCGATCCATTCGCCGGAAGCCAGCTTCGGCAGGTACTTCTGCTTTTGCGCTTCAGTACCGAATTCGTTGATCGGCACCATCACCAGCGACGACTGCACGCTCATCATCGAGCGGTAGCCGGAATCGACACGCTCGACTTCACGGGCAATCAGACCGTAGCTGACATAGTTCAGACCGCTGCCGCCGTACTGTTCAGGGATGGTGGCGCCCAACAGACCGACTTCGCCCATCTCGCGGAAGATCGCCGGGTCGGTTTTCTCATGACGGAATGCTTCAAGGACACGCGGTGCGAGGCTCTGTTGAGCAAACTGCTCGGCGGTGTCGCGGATCATGCGCTCTTCTTCGGTGAGCTGTTGATCCAGCAGCAGGGGATCGATCCAGTTGAAGCTAGCTTTACCGCCCATGAGTCTGTCCTCGCAAATCGGTGAATTAACGTGGCATTGATCCTAGGCGCGGTTCGCCGTCGCGGCAAACGAGGATTTAGCATTCTGTTGTGCTAATTTCTCACTCCGAAACGTCGCGGAATGCCTTTTATGCGGCACATTAGTGAGGTTGACGTACATGCGCAGGAAGATCCCCAGCACCACCGCCCTGATCAGTTTCGAGGCTGCTGCGCGCCACGAGAGCTTTACCCGCGCCGCCGAAGAACTTTCCCTCACCCAAGGCGCCATTTGTCGACAGATTGCCAGCCTTGAGGAGTTCCTCAGCGTGGAACTGTTCCGACGTTCGCGACGTGGGGTGAAGCTGACCGAAGCGGGACTTTCCTACAGCCGTCGAGTCGCTACGCAACTCGATGCAGTCGAGCGCGACACACTGTCAGTGATGGGCCAGCAAGGCACCAACGTAATCGAACTGGCGGTGGTGCCGACCTTCGGCACGCAATGGCTGCTGCCACGTCTGAAGGATTTCCAGCACAAGCATCCGGAAGTCACGGTCAACCTGACCAACCGCACCCGGCCCTTTCTGTTTGCCGATACCGAATTCGATGCGGCGATCTACTTCGGTGATGCCGATTGGTCCGGTACCGAATCCCACAGGCTGATGGGCGAGAATCCGATGCCGGTGTGCAGCCCTGCCCTACTCGGCAACAAGACGCTTCTGACAGCCGCAGCCATCGCCGAACTGCCGCTGCTGCAGCAGACCACCCGACCTTACGCCTGGCGCCAGTGGTTCAACTCGCAACACCTGAATATCCCCCGCGACATGACGGGCCCGCGCTACGAGCTATTCTCCATGCTCGCCCAGGCAGCCATGCACGACATGGGCATTGCGCTGATTCCACCGTTCCTGATTCAGCGCGAGCTGGCCGAGAAACGCTTGGTGATTGCAAACCCGCAGGCGCTTTCCAGCATCAAGGCCTACTACCTGATGATTCCTGAGCGAAAGGTCGAATCAGCGTCATTAAAGGCATTTCGTGACTGGCTGGTAACTCAGGCACAGAGCTACAGCCTAGAAGGGTAAAGGCTTACAACGTTATCTAACCCCGTAGTCAGGAAAACAAAAGCCCTACAGATATAAGTATTTGTCGCAATTCAACAGACTGTATCCGAAAGTCGTACAGACGTCCCACAAGCGCCTATCGACGTGGCTTTGAGCCTTCATCGGCGACTCATTACTGCCTATTCACGCCACCGATGAGAAATTTTTCCATATTCAGCCAGAATCCTTACAGGGCACGGCCTGCAAGGGTTTGCGCTGGCCGCTGCGACATTCGGTCACGGGATGACTTGTAGTTAATTTTCCGTCACCCGTCATAATCCCTTGAAGGGCATAAAGTTCGCCTGCAAAATGCCGCGCCCCGCCCTGATTTGGCGGGATCGTGCTGATCGGCCGCCCCAGTCGCACCATCCGTAGTGCATGGGTTTACTCAATAAGATCACGCAGGAGATTTGACGTGCACATTGGTGTTCCTCTCGAAACCCAGACCGGTGAAACACGGGTTGCTGCAACCCCGGAAACCATTAAAAAGCTGATCAGCCAAGGTCATAAGGTCACTGTGCAAACCGGCGCCGGCGTTAAAGCCAGTGTGGTCGACAGTGCCTATGAAGCGGCAGGCGCAACCATTGGCAGTGCCAATGACGCGTTTGGCGCCGAGCTGATTCTCAAAGTGGTCGCGCCAAGCGATGCCGAACTGACGCTGATCAAGCGCGGTACGGTGCTGGTCGGCATGCTCAACCCGTTCAACAACGAAACCATCGCGAAGATGGCCGAGTGCGGGATTACCGCGTTCGCCCTCGAAGCGGCGCCGCGCACCTCGCGCGCGCAGAGTCTCGATGTGTTGTCGTCACAGGCGAACATTGCCGGCTATAAGGCTGTGTTGCTGGCCGCCCACCATTACCCTCGCTTCATGCCGATGCTGATGACCGCTGCGGGCACCGTGAAAGCGGCGCGCGTGCTGATTCTTGGCGCCGGTGTGGCCGGGTTGCAGGCAATTGCCACGGCGAAACGTCTGGGTGCGGTGATCGAAGCGTCCGACGTGCGACCGGCGGTAAAAGAGCAAATCGAATCCCTCGGGGCGAAGTTCGTCGATGTGCCTTACGAGACCGATGAAGAGCGTGAATGCGCCGTCGGTGTCGGCGGTTACGCGCGACCAATGCCGGCGAGCTGGATGCAGCGTCAGGCGCAGGCCGTGCACGAGCGCGCCAAGCAGGCTGACATTGTCATCACCACCGCGCTGATTCCGGGCCGCAAGGCACCGACGCTGTTGAGCGCGGACACCGTGGCGCAGATGAAACCGGGCTCGGTGGTCATCGACCTCGCCGCTGCTCAGGGCGGCAACTGCCCGTTGACCGTGGCCGATCAGGTCGTGGTCGAAAATGGCGTGACCATTTGCGGCCCAACCAATCTGGCCGGTGAAGTCGCTGCAGACGCCTCGGCACTGTACGCGCGCAACCTGCTGGACTTCCTCAAGCTGGTGTTCACCAAAGAAGGCCAGTTCGACGTCAACCTCGAAGACGACATCGTCGCCGCGTGCCTGATGTGCCGCGACGGCCAAGTCATCCGCAAAAACGCCTAAGCAGGGATTCAGACGATGGAAGAGCTTATCTCCCCCGGTATCTACAACCTGATCATCTTCGTGCTGGCGATTTATGTCGGTTACCACGTGGTCTGGAACGTTACACCTGCGCTGCACACACCTTTGATGGCGGTAACCAACGCCATCTCCGCGATCGTGATCGTCGGCGCCATGCTCGCGGCCGCACTGACCGTCACGCCGCTGGGCAAAACCATGGGCACACTCGCCGTGGCACTGGCTGCGGTCAACGTGTTCGGTGGCTTCCTGGTGACCCGCCGCATGCTTGAGATGTTCAAGAAGAAAGCCCCGAAAGTAAAAGAAGAGGCGCCGAAGTAATGAGCATGAATCTCGTCACGACGCTCTACCTGATCGCGTCGATCTGCTTTATCCAGGCCCTCAAAGGCCTGTCGCACCCTACCACCTCGCGACGCGGCAACCTGTTCGGCATGCTCGGCATGGCGCTGGCGATCCTGACCACCGTCGGCCTCATCTACAAGCTGGGCGCTGAGCTGGCCACTGCCGGTATCGGTTACGTCATCGTTGGTCTGCTGGTCGGCGGCACCGCCGGTTCGATCATGGCCAAACGCGTTGAAATGACCAAGATGCCGGAACTGGTCGCCTTCATGCACAGCATGATCGGCCTTGCGGCAGTGTTCATTGCCATCGCCGCTGTGGTGGAGCCGCAATCGCTGGGCATCGTCAAGCAACTGGGCGACTCGATTCCGGCAGGCAACCGTCTGGAGCTGTTCCTCGGCGCCGCGATCGGGGCGATCACCTTCTCCGGTTCGGTGATTGCGTTCGGCAAGCTCTCGGGCAAATACAAGTTCCGTCTGTTCCAGGGCGCCCCGGTACAGTTCGCTGGTCAGCACAAGCTGAACGCCGTGCTGGGTCTGGCGACGCTGGCACTGGGCCTGACCTTCATGTTCACCGGCAACCTCACCGCGTTCGCGCTGATGTTGGCGCTGGCGTTCGTGATGGGTGTGCTGATCATCATCCCGATCGGCGGCGCCGACATGCCGGTCGTGGTGTCGATGCTCAACAGCTACTCGGGCTGGGCGGCGGCGGGTATCGGCTTCTCGCTGAACAACTCGATGCTGATCATTGCCGGTTCGCTGGTGGGTTCGAGCGGCGCGATCCTGTCGTACATCATGTGCAAAGCGATGAACCGTTCCTTCTTTAATGTATTGCTCGGCGGTTTCGGCAACACGGCCGACGCAGGTCCTGCCGGTGCGAAAGAAGCACGTCCGGTGAAATCCGGTTCGGCTGACGACGCGACCTTCCTGCTGACCAACGCCGACACCGTGATCATCGTCCCGGGCTACGGTCTGGCAGTGGCACGTGCGCAACATGCGCTGAAAGAGCTGACCGAGAAGCTGACCCACCGTGGCGTGACCGTGAAGTACGCGATCCACCCCGTGGCGGGCCGTATGCCGGGGCACATGAACGTTCTGCTCGCCGAGGCCGAAGTGCCTTACGACCAGGTGTTCGAGATGGAGGACATCAACTCCGAGTTCGGTCAGGCCGATGTGGTGCTGGTGCTCGGCGCGAACGACGTGGTTAACCCGGCTGCAAAGAACGATCCGAAATCGCCGATTGCCGGCATGCCGATTCTCGAAGCGTTCAAAGCCAAGACCATCATCGTCAACAAGCGCTCGATGGCCAGCGGCTATGCCGGTCTGGACAACGAGCTGTTCTATCTGGACAAAACCATGATGGTCTTCGGCGACGCGAAGAAAGTCATCGAAGACATGGTCAAAGCGGTCGAGTAATTCCCCGCTGCAATACCAAACGCCCCGACTTGTCGGGGCGTTTTTGTTTGCGCAAACAGTCGGACAATTTGCCGCGTTGTTGCAGATCCAGTAACGGTGTTTTACTTCAAACCCGCTAAATAGACGCCTCGTTTGCGACCTTGGTAGCGGGACAGGCGCTCGTCAAATTCACTAGACTGCGCATCCTGCTACTCGCTTCCCGAGATAATAATCCATGTACCGTGACCGTATTCGCCTGCCTTCGTTGTTGGATAAAGTGATGAGCGCCGCCGACGCAGCCGCTTTGATTGAGGACGGCATGACCGTCGGCATGAGCGGATTTACTCGTGCTGGCGAAGCCAAAGCCGTCCCTCATGCACTGGCCGAGCGGGCCAAGGTCACGCCGCTGAAGATCAGCCTGATGACCGGCGCCAGCCTGGGCAACGACCTCGACAAGCAACTGACCGAAGCCGGCGTGCTGTCGCGGCGGATGCCGTTCCAGGTCGACAGCACCTTGCGCAAGGCAATCAATGCCGGCCAGGTAATGTTCATCGACCAGCATCTGTCGGAAACCGTCGAGCAACTGCGCAACCAGCAACTGAAGCTGCCGGACATCGCGGTCATCGAAGCTGTGGCCATCACCGAGCAAGGCCACATCGTGCCAACCACTTCCGTAGGCAACTCGGCGAGCTTTGCGATTTTCGCCAAACAGGTGATCGTTGAGATCAATCTGGCGCACAACGCCAACCTCGAAGGCCTGCATGACATCTATATCCCGACCTATCGCCCGACGCGCACGCCGATCCCGCTGGTAAAAGTAGACGACCGAATCGGCAGCACGGCGATTCCGATTCCGCCGGAAAAAATCGTCGCCATCGTGATCACCCAGCAGGCGGACTCGCCGTCTACCGTGTCGTCGCCGGACGTCGACACCAACGCCATTGCCGATCACCTGATCACCTTCTTCAAGCAGGAAGTCGACGCCGGGCGCATGACCAACAAGCTCGGCCCGTTGCAGGCGGGGATCGGCAACATTGCCAACGCGGTAATGTGCGGTCTGATCGATTCGCCGTTCGAAGACCTGACCATGTACTCCGAAGTACTGCAGGATTCGACCTTCGACCTGATCGACGCCGGCAAGCTGAGCTTCGCTTCGGGCAGCTCGATCACCCTGTCGGAGCGCCGCAACAGCGACGTGTTCGGTAACCTGGAGAAGTACAAGGACAAACTGGTACTGCGTCCGCAGGAAATCTCCAACCACCCTGAAGTGGTGCGCCGGCTGGGCATCATTGGCATCAACACAGCGCTGGAGTTCGACATCTACGGCAACGTCAATTCCACCCACGTCTGTGGCACGCGGATGATGAACGGCATTGGTGGTTCTGGCGATTTCGCACGCAACGCGCATCTGGCGGTGTTCGTGACCAAGTCGATCGCCAAGGGCGGGGCGATTTCCAGCGTAGTGCCGATGGTCAGCCACGTTGACCACACCGAGCACGATGTCGACATTCTGGTGACCGAAGTGGGTCTGGCTGACTTGCGCGGCCTGGCGCCACGGGAGCGTGCACGAGTGATCATCGATAACTGTGTGCATCCGGACTTCCGTCAGGCGCTGAATGATTACTTCACGAAGGCCTGTGCTATCGGTGGCCACACCCCGCACATCCTGCGTGAAGCTTTGAGCTGGCACATGAACCTGGAAGAAACCGGGCGCATGCTCGCTGTCTGATTCACACAGATAAACCGCCGACGCAAACACAGTTTGCGTCGGCGGACTTTCTCAAGTCTCCCGCCCTTACAAAAACTGTACTGCTGTACCGGTCATTTCCTACAGGCTTTGCCTATCTTTCTGAGTGAATCGAGTAGAAATGCACCACTTGAGTGCAGACAGGTACAGTTTGTTCAATTTTGACCCGTACACCCCCTATAAACAGTTAACTGGTCACTCACAATACAGTTGAACTGTATCTAGAGAGACTTGGCAAACGAGAGGATCATGGGCACCAGTCAAACCACTACCTGATCCCGCCACAAGCGGAAGGATGTCAACCATGGAACGTACACTCAGTTCCGAACTGTTCTTCGAAGACAAAGCTGTAAACACCCAGGCTTCCCTGCCTCTGCGCGTTATCGCCAACCTGATGTTGTGGCAGCGCCGCATCTCCAGCCGCCATCAACTGGCTCGTCTGGATTCGCGTCTGCTGGCTGACGCCGGTATCAGCGAAGCACAACGCTACGAAGAGCTGAGCAAGCCGTTCTGGCGCTAAGTAGCGTCGCTGGCTCTGGTCGTTAGACCCACCGCCAGCAACCCGAATTGATCAAACGAAACCCGTCGTGGGAAACCACGACGGGTTTCGTCGTTTCCGGGAGCAAAAAATCCCGGTACACCTGCTGATACCGACGACCGGTACAGTTTTATTTAATTTCAATCTGAGCCAGTACAATTTTGCTCGAGTGTATCTGCATCTCTGTCTATCACAGGCTCAACATGACCTCCCGCCTTCTCCGGTGAAAGGAATACGCCCATGAAAGACTTACAGGATGTTTCAGAAACTTCGAGCCTTCCGGTTGCTCGCCGGAACGCTCTGCGGCGCTTGTTTGGCGGTCTTTGGGAGTACCTGGAGCGCGCCAGAACGCGGCGACTGCTGGCTCAACTGGATGGCCGTGACCTCGCCGATCTTGGCCTCAGCCACGCCGATCGCCTCCATGAGCTGGATAAGCCGTTCTGGCGCTAGCATTTTGCCCACTGTGCGAACCTCGCAAAGCAGGCCTAATATCCACGCAGAACGTGGCGAATACTGTGTCACTGGCGTCTGACTCCTCAGATACCGAGCCACCTCTCAATACGGTTTATCCAAAGGAGTTACCCATGTCCCGTCTTCGTTTGCTCAGTGCTGCCGCCCTGCTGGCCGTGGCTGCCAACGCCAGCGCCACCAGCTTCATCGTGACCACCGACGCTGTTGTCGGTGCACTGAAATCCTCGTCCGACGCCACCTCCGACGTTTCCTCGTCGTTCCGTGATGACAAAATCGTCCTCGCCGCCCGTGACGACGCTGCCAGCTTCGTGGCCAGCGAAGGCGAAATCCGTGGTGTGAAACTGGAAAGCGCGCTGGATCACATTCGTCATCAGGCCCCACAGCTACAAGCTACCGACGCGCAGTTGGCTCAAGCCATCCTGACGATCTAAGCGCCTGACACCGTTCGGGACACGCCGGTCGTGTCCCGATGTTTCGGCGCTGGCTCTGGTCCGGGCATTGCGCTAGCCTTTGGGCTCGCTAACCAATACCGAGTCTCATGCGTTTTCTTTCAAATTTGCTGATCCCTTCTGTTCTGCTAACCGCTGGCTGGGCTACGTCAGTGGACGCCTTCGATGCTTTTAACGCGTCGACCCAAGGCACCGTCGTCAGTGGTTACGCCACCAGCATGGTGTCTTCCGCACCGTTCGACCGTAAACTGCTGCTCGCGGCCCACGATGACGCCGCCGCATTTGTTGCCAGTGACGGTGAATGGCGTGGTGCTCGACTGGAATCCGCGCTGCATTACCTGCGCAAAACCCGGCCGAAACTTCATGTCAGCGACCTTGAACTGGCAGAGGCAATTCTCGTCCAATAGTTATCCTGTACCCCTGTTATCCTTGCCCTTCCGGAGTCGTTCCATGCGTAGCCCGCTGATTGCTGCCGCCCTTGGCCTGTTTTTGTTGGCCGACGTGGCCCAGGCGCACACCCTGGTAGCCACCAGTAACATCATCGTTCGTGCCTCCCAGCGCACTATCGATTTCACTTCCGACACCACCACGTCGATCCGCGATTCGAAAATCATCCGCGAAGCACATGATGATGCCGCCAGTTTCGTCGCCACTAACGGTGATATCCGTGGCGCGCATCTGGAAGCCGCGCTCAACACCCTGCGCACCCGTGTGCCGGAAGCGCGCGACGCCAGCGATCAGGTTCTCGCCGAAGCCATCCTCGCACTGTGAAGTCACTCGGCACCTGGCTGCTGGCCGGGGCGTTGTTGCTGCTTGGCAACAGCGCCCACGCCGGCCTGCAATTGCGGCTCAAGACTGACGGTCTGAGCCCCGCCCAACAACAGGCCAGCCAGGCGCTGATCGATGAGGCGATGCAAAAGCTGCCGCCGAGCTTTATCGAGCGGCTGGATCGGCGCATCGATGTCGGCTGGACCGACGACATGCCCGCCAACGCCTACGGCCAGGCCACGCTTGTTGCCGAACTCGATCTGAATCGCAAACTGCTGGCCAGCCTCACTGACGGCAGTGCAGCCAAAGAAAAAACCAATCGCCCCCACGGCACTGTGCGCCAGGAATTGCTCGCCACGGTATTGCACGAAATTACCCACATTTACGATCGCGCGCGTTTGTGGCCGGACGCCGAGCGCACGCTAATCCAGCGCTGCACCCGCCGCTTCAACAGCGCTGGGCTGATCGGCATTCCCGATGAGTGTCGCGGCCAGAACGGCCGGCGTTTCACCCTCAGTGATGACCCACGCCTGCTCGATCTCGCCGGTTGGCAGCAATACGTCGGCCGTCGGGGTGAGCGCGAACAACACAACCGCCAGATCGCGCGCAGCCCGGACCTGTACGAAATCTCCAGCCCCAAGGAGTTCGTCGCGGTCAACATGGAGTATTTCCTCCTCGACCCGAGCTACGCCTGCCGCCGCCCGGCGCTGTATCGCTATTACCAGCAGCACTTCGGCTGGGCGCCACCGGCCAAGGACACCTGCAGCAAGACGTTCTCGTTCCTCAATGCCGGCAACGACTTCGCCAAGCAACCTTTGGGGCAGGTCGATCCCGAGCGGGTGTATGCCGTTGACTACCTGCTGGCCGAGGCCAATCAGAACTGGGTCAGCCGCTGGGGCCACAGCATGTTGCGCCTGGTGATCTGCGCACCGGGTCGCCCGCGCGGGCCGGATTGCCGACTCGATCTGGACCAGCATCTGGTGTTGTCCTACCGCGCCTTTGTCGGTGATGTACAGCTGTCGAGCTGGGACGGACTGGTCGGCAAGTACCCGTCGCGCCTGTTCGTGCTGCCGCTCGCGCAGGTCATCGACGAATACACCAAGACCGAACTGCGCAGCCTCGCTTCCGTGCCGCTGAACCTGTCACGGGACGAGATCGAAGGCGTGGTCGAACACGCCGCCGAAATGCACTGGAGCTACGACGGCAACTACTTCTTCCTCTCCAACAACTGTGCGGTGGAAGGTCTGAAGCTGTTGCGCAGCGGCAGTGACAACAGCCAGTTCGTGGGTCTGGACAGCATCATGCCCAATGGCTTGCTGGAAGTGATGAAGGGCCGTGGTCTGGCGGACACCAGTGTGCTGGATGATCCGAAAGAAGCGTTGCGTCTTGGCTACCGCTTCGACTCGTTCCGTGATCGCTATCAGGCCATGTTCGATGTGCTGAAGAAGCAATTGCCGATCAAACAGAACACCGTCGAGGAATGGCTTTCGCTGACAGCCGAAGAACGCCGTGAGTGGTTTGAGCGCGCCGACTTGCGTACCAGCGCCGCCCTGCTGCTGTTGGAGCAGGCGAGCTATCGACGCCAGTTGTTGCTGGCTCAGGATGAGGTCAAGCAACGCTACCTCGGCGCGCGGGAGCTGGAAAACGGCGGCATGGACAAGGCCAACGCGACCTTGCAGGAAATCCTCGCCAACAGCGGGTTCCTTAGCCGTCCGGCGGAATTGCTCGATTCCAAGGGTTACGGATTGCCGCAGCCAACCGAGTTCAGTCGACTCGAAGCAGAGAGCAGTCAACGGCAGAAGAAGTTGCTCGCGCTGTCGGGTGATCTCGACGCCGAAGTGCGCAAGTTGCTGGAGTCCAAGCGGGCTGCGGAAATTGCGGCCAGTGAGGAGAACGTGAAGCAGATCGGCGCGCATCTGCGCAAACTGCACAAGGCCTCCGGCGGATTGGAGCTGCCCTGAAAAAAAGACCGCAGCCAATGGCTGCGGTCTTTTTTATTGCCTGCAGATCAATACAAAACGCCATCGAGAATTTCGTAGACGATCCCGGTGCCCACCGCGATCAGCACAATATCCCCACCCGCCCGGCGCCATTCGTAACCTGGGTACACCGGCAGACGACCTAACGCCCGATTATCCAGACGCTCGCCGTAATAGCCGTGCGGCAACGGCCGGCCACGCTCCAGATGAATCCCCGGAGGCGGCGGTGCGCCGCGCACGAAGTAGCCATGGTTATCGCGAATGGTCTGGCGCACCGGGCCGAAGTCGTGCGGCGGCGGGCCGCCACGGTGATCGTTTGGCGGGCCACGATGATCATCGCGATGATCATTACCATGGTTGTTGTATTGGCCCTGCTGTGGGCCGCCGTGGTCGTGATCGTCGCGCGGATCGGCGCTGGCCAGCAGCGGTGTCACGCTGATCATCAGCACGCCCAGTCCGGCCATCAGACGTTTCGGCATTTTCATCGGGTATTTCCTCACGGCACAAACAGCAAAAAGGGATTCAGAACGTGGTTCTGAATCCCTCGGTCTTGCTGGATTAGTCTGTGTCGCGAGGCGCTAATTCCTCTGTATCAGGAACTTTACCTTCAGCTGACGCGGGCCTTACGCACGCCTTCGGAGAGAGCCGAGCACAGGCTCAGCACGCCGTCGATGGCCTGGTCGGGTGTGGTCGCGTTGGCGATGTGATCGATCAATGCCGAACCCACCACCACACCGTCGGCCAGACGCGCGATGGACGCCGCTTGCTCCGGCGTGCGGATGCCGAAACCGATGCTGATCGGCAGATCGGTATGGCGACGTAGACGGGTCACCGCCTCTTCAACGTGCTCCAGCGTCGCCGCGCCGGCACCGGTCACACCGGCGACCGACACGTAGTAAACGAAACCGGAACTGCCATTAAGCACCTTCGGCAGACGCGCATCGTCGGTGGTCGGCGTGGTCAGGCGGATGAAGTCCAGACCCGCAGCCTGCGCCGGGTCGCACAGCTCGGCGTTGTGCTCAGGCGGCATGTCGACCACGATCAGGCCATCGACGCCAGCCTCTTTCGCATCGGCGATGAAGCGCTCAACGCCGTACATGTGGATCGGGTTGAAGTAGCCCATCAGCACCAGCGGGGTGTCGCTGTTGCCCTCGCGGAACTCGCGAACCATTCGCAGGGTTTTCAGCAGATTCTGCTTGGCGCCCAACGCACGGATGTTCGCCAGTTGAATCGCCGGGCCGTCGGCCATCGGGTCGGTGAACGGCATGCCCAACTCGATCACGTCGGCGCCAGCACCCGGCAAGCCTTTGAGGATCGCCAGCGAGGTGTCGTAGTCCGGGTCACCGGCGGTGACGAAGGTCACCAGCGCAGCGCGGTTCTGTTCTTTGAGGTCGGCAAAACGGGTTTGCAGGCGGCTCATCAGTGTTTCTCCTGCTTAGACTGTTCCATATGGTGCATGACGGTCTGCATGTCTTTGTCACCACGGCCGGAAAGGTTGACCACCATCAGGTGATCCTTCGGCAGCTTCGGTGCACGTTTGAACACTTCAGCCAAGGCGTGGGCGCTTTCCAGGGCAGGAATGATCCCTTCCAGGCGGCAGCATTTGTGGAACGCATCCAGCGCTTCGTCGTCGGTCACCGAGGTGTACTGAACGCGGCCGATGTCATGCAACCACGCGTGTTCAGGACCAATGCCTGGGTAATCGAGGCCGGCGGAAATCGAGTGGGCGTCGATGATCTGGCCGTCGTCGTCCTGCAGCAGGAAGGTACGGTTGCCGTGCAGCACACCCGGAACGCCGCCATTCAGGCTCGCCGCATGCTTGCCGGTTTCAATGCCGTAACCGGCGGCTTCAACACCGATGATCTCAACGCTCTTGTCGTCGAGGAACGGGTGGAACAGGCCCATCGCATTGGAACCGCCGCCGATGCACGCCACCAGGCTGTCCGGCAGACGACCTTCCTGAGCCTGCAACTGATCGCGGGTTTCCTTGCCGATGACGGCCTGGAAGTCGCGAACCATTGCTGGATAAGGGTGCGGGCCGGCCACGGTGCCGATCAGGTAGAACGTGTTGTCGACGTTGGTCACCCAGTCACGCAGGGCTTCGTTCATCGCGTCTTTAAGGGTGCCGGTGCCGGCCACGACCGGAATTACCTCAGCGCCCAACAGCTTCATGCGAAAGACGTTGGCCTGCTGACGTTCGATGTCAGTGGTGCCCATGTAGATCACGCAGTCCAGACCGAAACGTGCGGCGACGGTGGCAGTGGCCACGCCGTGCATGCCGGCGCCGGTCTCGGCGATGATGCGTTTCTTGCCCATGCGCCGTGCCAGCAGGATCTGGCCGATGCAGTTGTTGATCTTGTGCGCGCCGGTGTGGTTCAGCTCTTCACGCTTGAGGTAAATCTTCGCGCCGCCGCAGAACTCGGTCAGGCGTTCGGCGAAGTACAGTGGGCTCGGACGCCCGACGTAGTCACGCTGGAAGTAGGCCAATTCTTCTTTGAACGCCGGATCTTCCTTGGCCGCTTCGTATTCGCGGGCCAGGTCGAGGATCAACGGCATCAGGGTTTCCGCCACGTAGCGGCCACCGAACGAACCGAACAGGCCGTTGGCGTCAGGGCCGTTACGCAGATCAGAGGTGTTCAAAGTCTGGGTCATGAGTTGCTCCAGGTGAATTCGGGTGAGAAGACAATGACGACCACTCTACCCCTGACCTTCTATGCTGAAAACCGATAAGATCGCCACAACCTGTCAGGAAAACTCACAGATACCATGAGCCAAGACCTTCCCCCGCTGAACGCCTTGCGTGCGTTCGAAGCCACCGCCCGGCTGAATAGCGTCAGTCAGGCTGCCGAACAGCTGCACGTCACCCATGGCGCGGTCAGTCGTCAGCTCAAGGTGCTGGAAGAACACCTTGGCGTCAGTCTGTTCGCCAAGGATGGGCGCGGCTTGAAACTCACAGATGCCGGTATACGTTTACGCGATGCCAGTGGCGAGGCGTTTGATCGCTTGCGCAGTGTTTGCGCTGAACTGACGCAAAGCACGGCGGATGCGCCGTTTGTACTCGGCTGCTCTGGAAGCCTGCTGGCGCGCTGGTTTATTCCGCGCTTGGGGCGGTTGAATGCCGAGCTGCCGGATTTGCGTTTGCATCTATCGGCGGGTGAAGGCGATCTCGATCCAAGACGTCCGGGGCTGGATGCTTTGCTGCTGTTCGCCGAGCCGCCATGGCCGGCAGACATGCAGGTTTACGAATTGGCTGCAGAACGCATCGGCCCGGTCATGAGTCCGCTGTTCAGTGGTTATCAACGTCTGCAAACCGCGTCAGCCTCGGCCCTGCTCAATGAGCCGCTGCTGCACACAACTTCTCGCCCACAAGCTTGGCCAAGCTGGGCACAGCAAAGCAACCTCGACGCAAAAGCGTTGAAGCTCGGGCAAGGTTTCGAGCATTTGTATTATTTGCTGGAAGCAGCGGTCGCTGGTCTCGGCGTAGCCATCGCGCCGGAGCCGCTGGTGACGGAAGATTTGAAGGCCGGTCGCCTGGTTGCGCCATGGGGCTTTTGTGAAACCCCGGCGCAACTGGCGTTATGGCTACCCAAGCGCGCCGCAGACGGGCGCGCCCGGCAACTGGCGCAATGGCTCAAGAACGAGCTGCGCCAGACGGATCACTCGCCGCGCTTGAACAGCAAGTAAGCCGCCAGCAGACCGATTGCACCGACGGCCACACCGGCCGTCGTCCATGGATGTTCCTGAGCGTAATCACGGGTGGCGATCCCGGTTTCGCGGGTTTTCACTTTGACTTCTTCATAGGCATCGCTGAGCAGATGGCGCGAGTGCTTCAGCGCACTTTCGGCATTGCTTTTCAGCGCCTTGAGGGTCTTGCGCGACTCGTCCGAAGCGTCGTCCTTCAAGCTTTCCAACGATTTGAGCAGACTCTCGATCTCGGCTTCCATGCTTTGCAACGAGGCTTTACGTAAAGAGGTGTTGGCCATGGTGGCTCTCCTGCATTGGTGATGAGTGGCGTGTGTTGGTTGGGACTTCAGCGGTTTGAGAAAGTGCAGAAAATCTGAACTTCGCCTGCGCGATGCCGCCGAAATCAACAGTGCAGATTCACTGCTAGTCTCAATTCCACACGCCAAGGAGATCGTTATGAGTGACCATCACACGTACAAGAAAGTCGAGCTGGTCGGTTCGTCCACCAGCAGCATCGAAGACGCCATCAACAACGCGCTGGCCGAAGCCAACAAGAGCATCAAGCATCTTGAGTGGTTTGAAGTGGTCGACACCCGTGGCCACATCAAGGACGGCAAGGCGGCGCACTTTCAGGTGACGCTGAAAGTCGGCTTCCGCATTGCCAGCAGCTGAGTTTGGTCTAGTCTTCTGAACTTGCGCGCTGGCCGAGTGCCATAGGAATGGCAAAGCGCTACAGGGTGGCTGCATCAGGTGAATGACCTGATGCCCGCCTCTTTTGATCCGACCAGGGAGTGCGACCGATGAAGAAGTTCATGTTGGCAGTAGGTTTGTTGAGCCTTGCGGGTGGTGCGTTTGCTGCCGGCAAGCCATGTGAAGAGCTGAAAAGCGAGATTGCGGCGAAGCTGGATGCCAAGGGCGTTTCCGGGTATTCGCTGGAGATTGTCGATAAGGGCGCGGCGGCTGGCGGCAAAGTCGTTGGCACCTGCGAGGGCGGCTCAAAGGTCATTGTCTACACGAAGTAAACTGATCGCGCCTGAAATGCAAAAGCCGACGTGAAGGCGTCGGCTTTTTTGTGTCTGAAAGTTTTGTGGTGTGTTTGAGATTGATCCCCCTCACCCCAGCCCTCTCCCCCAGAGGGGCGAGGGGGAAAGGGAGCAGATCGGGGGTTGTTCAGAACCTGAGTACGACTGGAGTTTTCAGGTCGATGTTGGGCGCAAGAACACCTCGGTCAGTCCCCTCTCCCTCCGGGCGGTCCGACGTTTCGGGAGGGTTAGGGTGAGGGTGTTTTTTGGCCTTTCAGCCCTTCATCACCTGCGCCAACAACTCGTAGGAATGCACACGATCAGCGTGTTCGTAGAGATCACTGGTAAAAATCAGCTCATCCGCCTGGGTCTGCTCAATCAGCACTTCAAGTTTGGCGCGAATCTTCTGCGGGCTACCCACCATCGCGAGCCCAAGGAAATCACCCACCGCCTCACGCTCATGCGGCAACCACAGCCCGTCCATGGTTTTCACCGGCGGACGCTGCACCAGGCTCTGCCCGCGCATCAACGCGAGAATACGCTGGTACACCGACGTCGCCAGGTAATCGGCTTGTTCATCGGTATCCGCCGCCACCAGCGGCACACCCAGCATCACGTACGGCTTGTCGAGCACTGCCGACGGTTTGAAGTGATTGCGATAAACGCGAATGGCCTCATGCATGAAGCGTGGGGCGAAGTGCGAGGCAAAGGCATACGGCAAACCGCGCTCGCCAGCCAATTGCGCACTGAACAGGCTGGAACCGAGCAGCCAGATCGGCACATTGGTGCCGGTGCCCGGCATCGCGATCACGCGCTGATCCGGCGTGCGCGGGCCGAGGTAGCGCACCAGTTCGGCGACGTCTTCGGGGAAATCATCGGCGCTGCCGGAGCGTTCACGGCGCAACGCCCGAGCAGTCATTTGATCGGAGCCGGGCGCGCGGCCCAGGCCGAGATCGATCCGTCCCGGATAGAGACTTTCGAGGGTGCCGAACTGCTCGGCGATCACCAGCGGCGCATGGTTGGGCAGCATCACGCCGCCGGAGCCGACGCGGATGGTCGACGTGCCGCCCGCCAGATAACCCAGCAGCACCGATGTTGCCGAACTGGCAATGCCGTCCATGTTGTGGTGTTCGGCCACCCAGAACCGCGTGTAGCCGAATTTCTCGACGTGCTGCGCCAGATCCAGTGAGTTGCGCAGCGATTGCGCCGGGCTGCCGTTTTCGCGCACCGGTACCAAATCGAGGGTGGAAAATTTTACGTCGGACAGTTGCTTCATAAACCTGCGTCTCCGAGTGAGGAGGCAGGTTCTTCTTGCAAACGAAAACCTGCCGAATCCATAAGCGTGTTTTGTGCAATGAGGGCATATACCCGAGTTTCAATAGCAGTGATGAAATTTCCTACTAAAAAAGTCAACGATTCAGCCGGGCTGAACTTTGCTGCGGCGTCTATCCTCAGAAGCCTTGCAAGCAAAAACCACGACGACGCGGCGTTTCCGCGTCAGATCTTGAGGAGGCAGACATGGCTATCGTGAAGAAAGCATCCGCGCATTGGGCAGGCGATCTGAAAACCGGCATCGGCTCGATCTCCACCGAAACCGGTGTCCTCAGAGAAGCCCCTTACGGCTTCAAGGCGCGCTTTGAGGGCGGCAAGGGCACTAACCCGGAAGAGCTGATCGGCGCGGCGCATGCCGGCTGTTTCTCCATGGCGTTTTCGATGATTCTGGGCGATGCGGGCCTGAAGGCTGACAGCATTGATACTCAGGCTGAAGTGACCCTGGATCAGGTGGATGGCGGCTTCGCGATCACTGCGGTGAAGCTGATACTGAAGGCGAAAATCCCTGGAGCGACTCAGGAGCAGTTTGAAGAGCTGAGCAACAAGGCCAAGGAAGGGTGCCCGGTGTCGAAAGTGCTGAATGCGAAGATTACGCTTGAGGCTTCGCTGGTCAGTTGATTCGGCGTTGACCGGTCTGACGCTATCGCGAGCAGGCTCACTCCTAGAGTTGATCTCCATCGGACACAATTATTGTGAGCGACGAAGATCCCCTGTAGGAGTGAAGCTGCTCGCGATAGCCATTTGCAGATCACCCAAGGTTTGAAACCTTCAGCACAAGTTGTGAGCGAAGTCAGAACCCTCGCTGTAAAAATATGGTCGAATAAGTGACAGCAGCTTCAGCGCACGCCCGTGCGCGCTGCCTCAGGGAGCTTCACTCATGAAACGTATTGGCTTGGCGATCCTCTGCAGTGCACTGGCCACCTCGGTAATTGCGGCACCCAAAGACTGCGAGGAACTGAAGAAAGAAATCGAAGTGAAGATTCAGGCCAAAGCCGTGCCCTCCTACACGCTGGAAATCGTCAGCAAGAAAGAGGCTGCAAAACACGATATCGCCATGGTTGTCGGCACTTGCGACTATGGCCGCAAGAAAATCATCTACCAGAAGAACGACAGCTGAGTCACCTCAGATAATGCAGTTGTAGTCGTAATCCTCGGCGACGATTTCACGCTTGGCGTTATACAGCCGGGCGCTCGGTGTGAACCCCAGCGAACGCCCTTCCAGCACATAACGCTGCCCGGCCTCGAAATGGTCATAGCGGATGTACAGGTAGCACAGCCGCTCTACGGGGCCGGTCATCAGGGCGCCACCACCGCCAAACACTTCGAAATCAAACCGCACGCGCAATTCGTGGCTGCCCGGCGTGACCTGAAAGTAGCGCCCGTCATTCAGTCGCTGTTTGTCGAGGCGCTCGGCCATGAGCACTTTACCGCCGGGTGTCGGCGTCGAAAAATCGACCCAGGCCATCTGTGGATCGACCGGGGGCAATGGCGTCTGACAACCGGCCACAAGACTGGCAACGAGCAACAACAGCAACTGGCGCATGACGAATATCCACTGATCTGAATACTCAGCATAGCGCCGTTCAGGTTCGCTGACAGCCTGCCGGCGTGCCTTGGCCGACCACTTTGCGCTGCTCGTCATAGAGCTTGGCCCAAGGCCGGAAACCAATACTGCCGGCCTGCAACTGATAACGCTGGCCGGCGTTGAAGTCCTTGAATTTCACGCTCAACTGGCAATCGCGCCACAGCGGCTCAGCGTCGGGACCGATGTTGGTCGCCTCGACAGGAAATTGATAACGCACCTTCAACTCATGGCTGCCGGGCTGTACTTCGAAGTAGCGTTTGTCGGCAGTCGCTTGGGTATCGACCTGCAGCGCTTGCAGCGCCGTGTCCTGCTGCCGGGCATCCAGATCGATCCAGGCTTGCGAAGGGTCAGGATCGGGCATTCCGAATCCGGCACAACCGGCCAGCGTCAGCAGGCCTCCTGACAGCATCAACATGCGCATAGCGGTGCTCCTTAAGGCGGGATAGTCTTGCGGGCAGACTCTCCGGGGGATTTCTTATTTTGAGCAGGCCGTTTCCAAGCCTTGGGTTACTTGATCGCGTTTTTCGGATTTTGTTTCCGGGTGTGATGTTTTTGTTGCTCAACGGTTGCGCCAGCGTCAGCTATTACGGTCAGTTGGCCAGCGGCCAACTGCAATTGCTGCGGGCGCGCGAGCCTGTGGAAAAGGTGATCAACGATTCGAGCCGCGACGCGACACTGCGCGAACACCTGGCGCAAGCGCAAAAGGCCCGCGCCTTTGCGAGTGAACATCTGCATTTACCGGATAACCAGAGCTATCGCCTGTACGCCGACATCCATCGCCCGTACGTGGTGTGGAATGTGTTCGCCACTCAAGAGTTCTCCCTGACACCGCAGAACCATTGCTTCCCGATTGCCGGCTGCGTGGCCTATCGCGGTTACTACAGCCAGAGCGCCGCGCGCGGCGAGGCGGCGATCCAGCGCTTGCAGGGTATGGACGTGTCGATTGGCGGTGTCGAGGCCTATTCGACGCTCGGCTGGTTCAACGACCCGATCCTCAATTCGATGATGGGCTGGGGCGACGAGCGCCTGGCCACGCTGATCTTTCATGAGCTGGCGCACCAGCGTTTCTATGTGAAGGACGACACCGAGTTCAACGAGTCCTTTGCCACGTTCGTCGAGCAGGAAGGCACGCGGCAGTGGCGAGCGTTTCGCGGGTTGGCGGCGGATACCGATTCACGGCTGAAACAGCGCGATCAGTTTATTGAGTTGGTACTCGATACCCGCTCACGGCTGGAAAATCTCTATGCACAGTCATTGCCGGTTGAGCAGATGCGCGAACGCAAAGCGGCAGAGTTCGAGCAGTTTCGCCGGGATTATCGGCTGATGAGAGACAGTCAGTGGGCCGGAGACAAACGTTATGACGCCTGGGTGAATGCGCCGCTGAACAATGCGCGCTTGTTGCCGTTTGGGCTGTATGACCAATGGGTGCCGGCGTTTTCGGCGGTGTTCAAAAAGGTCGGGGGGGATTGGCTGAGGTTTTATGCGGAGGTTGAGCGGTTGGGTCGGTTGCCGGTGGCTGAGCGAAAGGCGGCGCTGAAAGCGTTGGCAGATTCGAAAGACTGAGGTGGCTGAAAGGGCGTCATCGCGAGCAGGCTCACTCCTACAGGGGAATGCGCTCCAGATGTAGGAGTGAGCCTGCTCGCGATAGCAATCTAATCAGCGCTGCAGAAACGCCTGATGCAACTCGTCCAGCGTTTCGAAATGATACGCCGGCGCCTCGGCACTCAACTCTTCAAAACTGCCAAACCCATAACCGACCGCCGCCGCATCCAGCCCATTGCTGCGCGCCCCGATCAGATCATGCTTACGGTCACCGATCATCAACGTATTCGCCGGATCCAGCCCTTCTTCCTCGATCAGATGCGCAATCAACTCAACCTTGTTGGTCCGCGTGCCATCCAGCTCACTGCCGTAAATCACCTTGAAGTGCCGGGCGAAATCAAAATGCCGGGCAATCTCGCGGGCAAATTCCCACGGCTTCGAGGTGGCGATATACAGCTGCCGGCCTTGGCCACTGAGGGTTTCCAGCAACGGCGTGACGCCATCGAACACACGGTTCTCGTACAGGCCCGTCACTTTGAAGCGCTCGCGATAGAAATTCACCGCCTGCCATGCCTTGGCCTCATCGAATCCGTAAAACTGCATGAACGCCTGCAATAACGGCGGGCCGATGAAGTGTTCCAGCTTGGTCAGATCCGGCTCATCGATGCCGAGCTTGGCGAGGGCGAACTGGATGGAACGGGTGATGCCCTCACGCGGGTCGGTCAGGGTGCCATCAAGGTCGAACAGTACGGTCTGGTAATGCATGAGAAATCCTGAGCAGGTGTAAGGCGATTCAGAGCTGGTCGTAGCCTTCGGCCAGATGCAGGTCCTTGAGTTTCACGTAGTTCGCCGCGCTGTAGGTGAAGAAAGCTTTTTCCTTGTCGGTGAGTTCTCGCACCTGTTTCACCGGGCTACCCACATAGAGGAAGCCACTTTGCAGGCGCTTTCCCGGCGGCACCAGGCTGCCGGCGCCGATGATCACGTCGTCCTCGACCACCGCGCCGTCCATGACGATGCTGCCCATGCCGATCAACACGCGGCTGCCGACGGTACAGCCGTGCAGCATGACTTTGTGGGCGATGGTCACGTCATCGCCGATCAGCAGCGGGAAGCCGTCGGGGTTGAACGGGCCGGCGTGGGTGATGTGCAACACGCAGCCGTCCTGCACGCTGGTGCGCGCACCGATACGGATACGGTGCATGTCGCCACGGATCACGGTCAGCGGCCAGACAGAACTGTCTTCGCCGATTTCGACGTCGCCGATAACCACCGCCGAGCCGTCGACAAACGCGCCTTTGTTCAAGTGCGGGGTGTGATTCTGGTACTTGCGAACGGACACGATAATTTCTCTCTCTGTCGCCGATAGCTGCGGTGAATGCCGATTGTAATTAAGATGGGGCAATGTTTCCCCAGCCAAGGTGCCAACCGTGAGCGTGAACAACCCTCTTCTGCAGTCCTACGACCTGCCGCCGTTCTCCACGATCCGTGCCGAACACGTCCTGCCCGCCATCGAAACGATCCTGGCCGACAACCGCGCCGCCATTGCCGAAATCCTCAAGACTCAGGTTCAGAACCCGACTTGGGCCGGCCTGGTACTGGCGATGGACGAACTCAATGACCGCCTCGGTGCTGCCTGGAGCCCGGTCAGCCACCTCAATGCCGTGTGCAACAGCGCCGAATTGCGTGAAGCCTACGAGTCATGCCTGCCGGCTTTGAGCGCCTACTCCACCGAGATGGGCCAGAACCGCGAGCTGTTCCAGGCTTATGAAGCGCTGGCCAACAGCCCGGAAGCCGCCGGTTTCGACGTGGCGCAAAAGACTATTCTGGAACACGCCCTGCGTGATTTCCGTCTGTCGGGTATCGACCTGCCGGAAGCCGAACAGAAACGCTACGCCGAAGTGCAGAGCAAACTGTCCGAGCTGGGCAGCCGTTTCTCCAATCAACTGCTCGACGCCACTCAGGCGTGGACCAAGCACGTCACCGACGAAGCCGCCCTCGCCGGCCTGACCGATTCAGCCAAGGCGCAAATGGCTGCTGCCGCACAGGCCAAAGGCCTCGACGGCTGGCTGATCACCCTGGAATTCCCGAGCTACTACGCGGTGATGACCTACGCGCAAGACCGCGCGCTGCGCGAAGAAGTCTATGCCGCTTACTGCACCCGCGCCTCGGACCAAGGCCCGAACGCCGGTCAGAACGACAACGGCCCGGTGATGGAAGAGATCCTCGACCTGCGTCAGGAACTGGCCAAACTGTTGGGCTTCGCCAGTTTCTCCGAGCTGAGCCTGGCCACCAAAATGGCTGAATCCAGCGATCAGGTGCTGAGCTTCCTGCGCGATCTGGCCAAGCGCAGCAAACCGTTTGCCGCGCAGGATCTGCAACAGCTACGCGCCTACGCCGCCGAACAGGGCTGCGCCGATCTGCAAAGCTGGGACAGCGGTTTCTACGGTGAAAAGCTGCGTGAACAACGTTACAGCGTTGCTCAGGAAACCCTGCGCGCCTACTTCCCGATCGACAAAGTGCTGGGCGGTCTGTTCGCCATCGTGCAGCGTCTGTACGGCATCGAAATCGCTGAACAGAAAGGTTTCGACACCTGGCATCCGGACGTGCGCCTGTTCGAAATCAAGGAAAACGGCCAGCACGTCGGCCGCTTTTTCTTCGACCTCTACGCCCGCGCCAACAAGCGTGGCGGTGCCTGGATGGATGGCGCCCGCGACCGTCGCCGCACCGTCGACGGCGTGCTGCAAAGCCCGGTGGCCAATCTGGTGTGCAACTTCACCCCGGCCGACAGCGGCAAGCCTGCGCTGCTGACCCACGATGAAGTGACCACGCTGTTCCACGAATTCGGTCATGGCCTGCATCACTTGCTGACCCGCGTTGATCACGCCGGCGTTTCCGGGATCAACGGTGTGGCATGGGACGCGGTCGAGCTGCCAAGCCAGTTCATGGAAAACTGGTGCTGGGAGCCGGAAGGCCTCGCACTGATTTCCGGTCACTACGAAAGCGGCGAGCCGCTGCCCCAGGACCTGCTGGAAAAAATGCTCGCGGCGAAGAATTTCCAGTCCGGCCTGATGATGGTCCGTCAGCTCGAGTTCTCGCTGTTCGACTTCGAACTGCACGCCACCCACGGCGACGGCCGCAGCGTGCTGCAAGTGCTCGAAGGCGTGCGTGACGAGGTATCGGTGATGCGTCCGCCGGCCTACAACCGTTTCCCGAACAGCTTCGCACACATCTTTGCCGGCGGTTACGCGGCGGGTTACTACAGCTACAAGTGGGCTGAAGTGCTGTCGGCCGATGCCTTCTCGAAATTCGAAGAAGACGGCGTGCTCAACGCTGAAACCGGTCGAGCCTTCCGTGAAGCGATTCTCGCGCGCGGCGGTTCGCAGGCGCCGATGGTGCTGTTCGTCGACTTCCGTGGCCGTGAGCCATCGATTGACGCACTCTTGCGCCACAGCGGCCTGAGTGAGGACGCGGCAGCATGAGTGAGGCACCTTTGATTACCAAGAAACGCTTTATCGCCGGGGCGGTCTGCCCGGCGTGCAGCGAACCGGACAAGCTGATGATGTGGAACGAGGACGGTGTGCCGCACCGCGAATGTGTGGCCTGCGGTTACTCGGATACGCTAAACGAGCAAGGGCTGTCGGTACCGAAAGAACTGGGCACGCGGGTCAACACCAGCGCGCTGAACAAACCTGCGCCAGACAAGACGGTGCAGGCAGTACAGTTCTTCCCGAATCCGAAGCTCAAGAAGAAATCCGAAGACTGAGCTGCAGCTTGAAAACCTTCCACGATGCAATGTCGTGGAAGGTAGCGGATTACTTCAGATTGACTGACTGAAACCAGCTCTTCATCGAGCAGGTGGCAAACGCACTGGTGCTGCAATCACCATTGGCCAGAGCGGTGCGCAGCTTGTCGACATCGGCCTGCATCACATAACGCACGCCATCCTTGAAATGACCGCTTTCTCCAAATCCGCCCTGAGTCATTTCATTCAGCGCATCTTCCTTGCTCCAGCCTTGCACCACGATCCGGTACATCGCCGCCATCAGGCCGGTGCGGTCAGAGCCGTGTTTGCAATGCATCAACACCGGACCGTTGGCTTCGGCGGACTGAATCGCGCGCAGAGTCTTGAGCACATCGGCGTCATCGACATGATTGGTGCGGTAAGGCAATTGCACCTGATTGATGCCCGGCTCGGACAACCAGTTACTGTCCGCTTCCGGAAGGAAGTTGATCACCGTGGCGACTTTCAGATTCTTCAGCAACGGCACCGCACCGCCATCGGGCAAGGCGCTGCGATAGAGCGTCGGCGACATCTGGAACAGGTTGTATTGCACTTCGACCGGTTGCGCCCAATCAGCAGGACGAACTGTTGCAGTTGCCGCAGCCTGGGCAGGTATCCAGGGCAACAGCACCAATAGCGATAAGCACAAAGCGGAAAAAAAACGCACTCGGGACATGCTGGGGTAACCGTGTCGGGGTTCATCGGTGAGAGGAACTGCAGCTTCGATGTTGAGCGGTCAAAGCCCTGTGAGGCGCTTGTCAAAGAATCGTGAATCCGCACGGTTTCATGCACTGGTATGCGGAAAGCCGCTGTTTTTTTCCACTGAATCGATTCATCCCGAAGCTTAGCCTGCTACCATTTGTCACACGATGTTGCAGACGCGTCCCCATTTTCCGGGTCATACCGTCACGTCGCGACGAAAAATCCTCAAGCCGTTCGCAGAAGCGGCTGTCCCCTAATGCCTGATGAGGTGCACCCCATGTCTGATGAAGATCGAGACAACCCGCGGCGTGAGTTCTTGCGCAAATCCCTGACCCTGATTCCGGTGGTCACCCTGGCTGGCACCGGTCTGGGCAGCAGCGTCTTGCAAGCAGCGCCTGAAGCCAAACCGGCTGCGCCCGCGCCGCAACCGGTTCGCGCTGATGCCAGCGTGTATCAGCCGAGCTATTTCACCGCCGAAGAATGGGCGTTCATCAATGCTGCCGTCGCACAGCTGATCCCCAACGATGCCCAAGGTCCGGGTGCGCTAGAAGCCGGTGTCCCGGAATACATCGACCGGCAGATGAACACGCCGTACGCCGCCGGTGCGCTTTGGTACATGCAAGGCCCGTTCAATGCCGACGCCGCTCCGGAAATGGGTTGGCAGAGCAAACTGGTGCCCAAAGAGATCTATCGCCTCGGCATCGCCGCCACGGATCAGTGGGCAAAATCCCTCAACGGTAAAGTATTTGCTGAGCAAGACAGCGCTACCCGAGAAGATTTGCTCAAGCAACTCGAAGCCGGGAAACCTCAGTTTGACGCCGTTCCAGCGAAGATTTTTTTCAATCTGCTGCTGCAAAACACCAAGGAAGGGTTCTTCTGCGACCCGATCCACGGCGGCAACAAAGGCATGGTCGGCTGGACCATGATCGGCTTCCCCGGCGCCCGCGCCGATTTCATGGATTGGGTGGAACGTAACGAGCAATACCCCTTCCCGGCAGTTTCGATTCGCGGCGAGAGGGCGTAAGCATGGCAACGGTAATGAAGAAGGTTGACGCAGTGATCGTGGGTTTCGGCTGGACCGGCGCGATCATGGCCAAGGAGCTGACCGAAGCGGGTCTCAACGTGCTGGCGCTGGAGCGCGGGCCGATGCAGGACACCTACCCGGACGGCAACTATCCGCAGGTGATCGACGAACTCACCTACAGCGTGCGCAAAAAACTCTTTCAGGACATCTCCAAAGAAACCGTCACCATTCGCCACAGCGTCAACGACATCGCCCTGCCGAACCGCCAGTTGGGCGCGTTTCTGCCGGGCAATGGTGTTGGCGGCGCCGGACTGCACTGGTCGGGCGTGCACTTCCGGGTCGATCCGATCGAGTTGCGCATGCGCAGCCACTACGAAGAGCGCTACGGCAAAAGCTTTATCCCCAAGGACATGACCATCCAGGACTTCGGCGTCAGCTATGAAGAACTGGAGCCGTTCTTCGATTTCGCCGAAAAAGTCTTCGGCACCTCGGGCCAGGCCTGGACGGTGAAAGGCCAATTGGTCGGTCAGGGCAAGGGTGGCAACCCGTACGCGCCGGATCGCTCCAACCCGTTCCCGCTGGAAGCGCAGAAAAACACAGTCTCCGCACAGCTGTTCGGCAAAGCGGCGACAGAAGTCGGCTACAAACCCTACAACCTGCCATCCGCAAATACTTCCGGGCCGTACACCAATCCCTACGGCGCGCAGATGGGCCCGTGCAACTTCTGCGGTTTCTGCAGCGGCTATGTTTGCTACATGTACTCCAAGGCGTCGCCGAACGTGAACATTCTGCCGGCACTGAAACCGCTGCCGAATTTCGAACTGCGGCCTAACTCGCATGTGTTGCGGGTCAATCTCGACAGCAGCAAATCCAAAGCCACCGGCGTGACCTACATCGACGGTCAGGGTCGCGAGATCGAGCAACCGGCGGATCTGGTGATTCTCGGCGCGTTCCAGTTGCACAACGTGCGTCTGATGCTGCTGTCCGGCATCGGCAAGCCATACGACCCGATCAGCGGCGAAGGCGTGGTCGGGCGTAACTTTGCCTACCAGAACATGGCGACCATCAAGGCGTTCTTCGACAAGGACACCCACACCAACAACTTCATTGGCGCCGGCGGCAACGGCGTGGCGCTGGATGACTTCAACGCCGACAACTTCGACCACGGCCCGCACGGCTTCGTCGGCGGCTCGCCGATGTGGGTCAACCAGGCTGGCAGCCGGCCGATTGCCGGCACTTCGAACCCGCCGGGCACACCTGCGTGGGGCAGTGCCTGGAAACGCGCGACCGCCGATTACTACACCCACCAGGTGTCGATGGATGCCCACGGCGCGCATCAGTCCTACCGGGGCAACTACCTCGATCTCGATCCGGTGTACCGCGACGCCTACGGCTTGCCGCTGCTGCGGATGACCTTCGACTGGCAGGAAAACGACATCAAGATGAACCGCTTCATGGTCGAGAAAATGGGCAAGGTCGCCGAAGCGATGGGGCCGAAAGCCATCGCGGTGATCGGCAAGAAAGTCGGTGACCACTTCAACACCGCGTCTTACCAGACCACACACCTTAACGGTGGCGCGATCATGGGCACCGATCCGAAGAAGAGCGCGTTGAATCGCTACTTGCAGAGCTGGGACGTGCACAACGTCTTCGTTCCGGGCGCCTCGGCGTTCCCGCAAGGCCTCGGTTACAACCCGACCGGGCTGGTTGCCGCACTGACCTACTGGTCGGCGAAGGCGATCCGCGAGCAATACCTGAAAAACCCCGGCCCGCTGGTTCAGGCTTAAGGAGCGATGACCATGAAAAATCTTGTTATCGCGACCCTGGCGCTGCTCGGCAGTGCCTCCATTCATGCGGCCGACGTTGATCAAACTTTGATCAAGCAAGGCGAATACCTCGCCCGCGCCGGTGATTGCGTGGCTTGCCACACCGCCAAGGGCGGCAAGCCGTTCGCCGGAGGCCTGCCGATGGAAACCCCGATCGGCACGATCTACTCGACCAACATCACCCCGGATAAAACCGGCGTCGGTGAATACAGCTTCGAAGACTTCGATCAGGCCGTGCGCCATGGCGTCGCCAAAAACGGCAGTACGTTGTACCCGGCAATGCCGTATCCGTCCTACGCCCGCGTCAGCGAAACCGACATGCAAGCGCTGTACGCGTATTTCATGCACGGCGTAGAACCGGTGGCGCAGGAGAACAAGGCCAGCGATATCCCGTGGCCGTTGAGCATGCGCTGGCCGCTGATGGGCTGGCGCTGGATGTTTGCGCCGAAGGTCGAGGACTACAAGGCAGTCGGTGACGACGCCGTCATCAGCCGTGGCGCGTATCTGGTCGAAGGCCTCGGCCATTGCGGTGCCTGCCATACGCCACGCGCGCTGACCATGCAGGAAAAATCCCTGAGTGCGGCTGACGGCACCACCTTCCTCGCCGGCAGTGCGCCGCTGGAAGGCTGGATCGCCAAGAGCCTGCGCGGCGATCACAAGGATGGCCTCGGCAGCTGGAACGAGGAACAACTGGTGCAGTTCCTCAAGACCGGGCGCAGCGACCGCAGCGCCGTGTTCGGCGGCATGAGCGATGTGGTCACCCACAGCATGCAATACATGACCGATGCCGACCTGACGGCGATTGCCCGCTACCTCAAGTCGTTGCCGGCCAGTGATCCGAACGATCAACCGCATCAGTACGATGAAAAAGCAGCCAAGGCGCTGTGGAAAGGGGATGACAGTCAGCGTGGAGCTGCGGTGTACATCGACAACTGCGCGGCGTGCCACCGCACCGATGGTCACGGCTACACCCGGGTGTTCCCAGCGCTGGCGGGCAATCCGGTGCTGCAATCGGAAGACCCGACGTCGTTGATCCACATCGTGCTCGAGGGCGGCACTTTGCCGGCGACGCACACGGCACCGTCGACGTTCACCATGCCGGGCTTTGCCTGGCGCTTGTCGGATCAGGAAGTGGCGGATGTGGTGAGTTTCATCCGTGGCAGTTGGGGTAACAAAGGTGCGCCGGTCAGCGCCAAAGAGGTTGCGGGTTTACGCAGCGACGATATGAAAACTACGTCCACTGATGATCTTGGCCAAGTCACCGATCATCATTAAAAACAAAAACCCTGCATGAACCATTCATGCAGGGTTTTTTAATGTGCGTGTACAGCAACAAACTTCGATCTTACGGATTGACGATACTTACATAGGCTTTGGCCAACGCAATCAACTTCGCCTTGTCATCGTTATCAATATCGCCATCACCGTCTACATCTTTCTTGTTGGTGCGAATAGTGAAATTCTTGCCACGGTCGCTGGACACCGCCACCACGTAGATCGAGTCGACCAGTGCCTCGGTGGGCAGTTCCTGCTCGGCGTTCCAGCCCAGCTCCTTGCGCGCAAGCTGCATCGAAACAATGGTATTGGGCTCCGATGCGTTGGGCAGCATCAGTTGCATAAAGACGCCACGCTGATTGAGATAAGACATGAATTAAATCCTTTTAATCTAGTTATCGGACAAGTGCCGATGGAAGTGGCCAAGACTATATTCGATAACTTGTCGCGACAATGGAGCATATGTTTCTCGGGTTGTATTCAGCCTTTGCTCTTATATATAAATTTTAGAATTGAAAAAGATCCCATCGCTGAACGGTACTGGATCACACCGGACGCGCTCAGGTACTGTATGCATATACAGATCCGGAGCCTGCCCAATGATCAATTCTCTCCCGCCCCGTGGTCGCGGCACCGCCAGCAACCCGCACAACCGTTTTGCGCCGAATCGTTCGGTGGCCGAGGATGACGGCTGGTATCAGGAAGTGCCTGAAACGCAAAACACCGAGGTGATGATCGAAACCGCAAAAACCATCATCACCCGCAACACTTCACCGGATCTGCCTTTCGACCGCTCGATCAATCCTTATCGTGGCTGCGAGCACGGCTGCATCTATTGCTATGCACGGCCCAGCCACGCCTATTGGGACATGTCGCCCGGGCTGGATTTCGAAACGAAGCTGATCGCCAAGACCAACGCCGCCCAAGTGCTGGAAGAACAGCTCGGAAAGAAAGGCTATCAATGTGCGCCGATCAACCTGGGCTCCAACACCGATCCGTATCAGCCGATCGAGCGCGAACACAAAATCACCCGGCAGACCCTCGAAGTGCTGCTGCGTTACCGGCACCCGGTGACCATCGTCACCAAAGGCTCGCTGATCCTGCGCGATCTCGACCTGCTGACCGAGTTGGCCGAGCAACGTCTGGTCGCGGTGATGATCAGCCTGACCACGCTCGATGACGAGCTCAAACGCATCCTCGAACCGCGCGCTGCTGCACCCAAAGCGCGATTGCGCGCCATTCGGGTCATGCGCGAAGCAGGCATACCGGTCGGCGTGCTGTGTTCGCCGATGATTCCGATGATCAACGACAGCGAGATCGAAAACTTGCTTAACGAAGCCCACGCGGCCGGAGCACAAAGCGCTGCCTATATGATGCTGCGCTTGCCGCTGGAGGTGGCGCCGCTGTTCGAGGAGTGGCTGGCGGCGCACTACCCGCAACGCGCCGCGCATGTGCTGAGCCTGATCCGCCAGAGCCGTGGCGGCGAGCTCTACGACAGCCGTTTCGGCGCGCGCATGCGCGGCGAAGGGGTGTTCGCCGACCTGCTCGCGCAACGATTTGCCAAAGCCATCAAGCGTCTGGGCATCAATCACCGCGAAAGCTACAACCTCGATTGCACGGCCTTCTGTCCGCCGGGTCGCCAGATGTCTTTGATTTAGCGACAATTGGCCTATGGTTGAGGGGTTGGAATCCTTCCGCCGAAATCACCCAGTCACGTTTTTTGTGACCTGGAACACACGTTCTAGAGCGTTTGATTCAGTTTGAGTTAAGTTTCGGCGGCTACCTTGTTCATCGAGTGACTGACGGGTCGGGATGACCCGGATGTTTTAAACAGCCACTGGCTTCATACCGGAATACACGGGAATGACTCCCCTAATCCGCCTAAGAGGATGAATCATGAGTGACAAGGATAAACAGCCGTTGGCTGCGTCGGCGCAAACCCCTGAAGCGGAATCCGCCGATGCAGCGCTGCGACAGATCGTAGACGGCTTTTTGCATTTTCATCATGAGGTCTTTCCGCAGCAGGAAGAACTCTTCAAGAAACTCGCCACGGCCCAGGCGCCCAAGGCGATGTTCATCACTTGCGCTGACTCGCGCATCGTCCCTGAGCTGATCACCCAGAGCTCGCCGGGCGATCTGTTCGTCACCCGTAACGTCGGCAACGTTGTCCCGCCTTACGGCCAGATGAACGGCGGCGTTTCCACCGCGATCGAATACGCGGTGCTGGCGCTGGGCGTGCAGCACATCATCATCTGCGGCCACTCCGATTGCGGCGCCATGCGTGCGGTGCTCAATCCGGACAGCCTGGAGAAGATGCCGACAGTCAAAGCCTGGCTGCGCCACGCTGAAGTCGCGAAAACCATGGTGCACGACAACTGTCACTGCGCCGACGAAAAAGAAAGCATGCCGATCCTCACCGAGGAAAACGTCATCGCCCAATTGCAGCACTTGCGTACCCATCCTTCGGTAGCCTCGCGCATGGCGAACGGTCATCTGTTCATCCATGGCTGGGTCTACAACATCGAAACCAGCGAAATCAAAGCTTACGACGCGGATCAGGGACGTTTCCTGCCGCTCGATGGTAGCCATCCGATTCCGGTGGCGACGCCCAAAGCGCGCTTCTAAATCTTCCTAAACATCTGTGTGGTTTGACGCCGGCCGCTGTTTCAGCGGTTCGGCGAAGCCACGCCTGAAGAAAACTTCGGGAGAATCGCCATGCGTGCGGCTCAATTGAAAGCGGTGTTGCCACGGGAGTTGCTCGCTTCAGTGGTTGTGTTTCTGGTCGCGTTGCCGCTGTGCATGGGTATCGCGATTGCGTCAGGGTTGCCACCGGCCAAAGGTCTGATCACCGGGATCATCGGCGGTCTGGTGGTTGGCTGGCTGGCGGGTTCGCCGTTGCAGGTCAGCGGGCCGGCGGCGGGTCTGGCGGTGTTGGTGTTTGAACTGGTGCGCCAGCACGGCATTGAAATGCTAGGGCCGATTCTGCTGCTCGCCGGTTTCCTGCAACTGGTGGCCGGGCGCTTGAAACTCGGTTGCTGGTTTCGGGTTACAGCGCCAGCGGTGGTTTACGGGATGCTGGCAGGGATCGGTGTGTTGATCGTGCTGTCACAGGTGCATGTGATGCTGGATGCGTCACCCAAGCCTTCAGGGCTGGACAACCTCACGGCATTCCCGGCAGCAGTGGCGCAGGCCTTGCCGTCGTTCGGCTGGCAGGCCGGACTCCTCGGGCTGTCGACGATTGCGGTGATGTGGCTATGGGAAAAATTTCGCCCGCATTCGCTACGTTTCGTGCCCGGTGCATTGCTCGGCGTGGGTCTGGCGACAGCTGCCAGTCTGCTGCTGGCGTTGCAGGTCAAACGCGTTGAAGTACCGGCGAATCTGGCCGAAGCCATTGATTGGCTGAAACCGGCGGACCTGCTCAGCCTGGCCGATCCTACGCTGCTGGTCGCCGCGTTTGCCGTGGCGTTTATCGCCAGCGCCGAAACCTTGTTGTCCGCCGCTGCGGTGGATCGCATGCACAGCGGCGTGCGTTCGGACTTCGACCGTGAGCTATCGGCGCAAGGTGTCGGCAACATGCTCTGCGGTCTGCTCGGCGCACTGCCGATGACCGGGGTGATCGTGCGCAGTTCGGCCAACGTCCAGGCTGGCGCAACCACGCGTTACTCGACGATCTTCCATGGTCTGTGGCTGCTGGCGTTCGTGCTGTTGCTGTCGAGTGTGCTGCAAAGCATTCCGGTGGCGAGTCTGGCGGGTGTGCTGGTGTACACCGGATTCAAACTGGTCGATCTCAAAGCGTTTCGAGGTCTGGGTCGTTATGGGCGGATGCCGATGTTCACCTATGCGGCGACGGCGCTGGCGATCATCTTCACTGACCTGCTGACCGGGGTGTTGATCGGTTTCGGTCTGACGATGTTGAAACTGGCGTTCAAGGCTTCGCGATTGAAAATCAGCCTGATCGATCTGCCGCAGGACGGCGAGATGGAGTTGCGTCTGGTCGGCGCGGCAACATTCCTCAAAGTGCCGGCGTTGACGCAAGTGCTGGGCAGTATTCCGCAAGGCACGACGGTGCATGTGCCGCTCAATAACCTGAGCTACATCGACCATTCGTGTCTGGAGTTGCTGGAGGAATGGGGCCGGGCGAATGCGGCGAAGGGCTCGAAGCTGTTGATCGAATCGCGAGGCTTGAAGCGCAGGCTTGAGGGACGGATTCGCACAACAACAGGCATCGGTGCAGCCGGCTAAATCTCCCGGTTGAACTCACCCCCTGTAGGAGCTGCCGCAGGCTGCGATCTTTTGATGTTGTTTTTAACAATCAAGATCAAAAGATCGCAGCCTGCGGCAGCTCCTACATTGGATCGTGTGTAACTCAGGCAGCAGGCTGGTCCAGTTCCAGGCCCACACCCAGTCGGCGGCCCATGCACGGCCAGCGTTTCCACGCGGCGCCGGTGTCCGGGCTGCTGAGTTTGCCGCGGTAGGCTTCTACCGATTCCAGGGCAAAACTCTCGTCGTTGAGCATCTCGTCGATGGCGTGATGCACCGCTTCGTCCAGTTGGTTGGCAAATTCCTCACCGATCAATTGGTGAGCAATCAAGTTAGCGACCGTCATGTCCAAGGGGATCAGTGGCTGGCCGAAATGCTTGATGTACAGGTCGTTGACCTCTTCGACAAAACGGTGCGCCAGATAGGCTTCATCGAGCAGGCTGTCCAGGCCAACGTGCCCGGCCATGATGGCTGGCGGCTGGAGGAAATACTGCTCGGCGATTTTCAGCACCGGTTTGATCTGCGATTCGATTCCCGCTTCCCTGGCAACTTCATTGGCTGCATCCAGCAGGTCTGGCACTTCATCAATGTAGGCGGCGACAAAACGCGTCAGCACACCGTTGGCGTCGGCTTCCGGCAATTGGATCGCCGGGTGTAAATGAGGCAGCTTGCTTTCCAGCTGACGGGTCAGCAGGCCGGTTTCTTTTTCGTGTTGTTGGGCTTTTTGGATCTGCTCGCGCAATGCGGCGGTGTTCATGAAAACTCCAGGAAACAAGGCAATGAAATAGGGAAGACATAACTTAGCTGGCTTACGAAAAATGCTAAGACGCATTTGTCATAATTATTTCATCCTTGATGCACCTGCGTTATATCGGTTTGCCACCACTCGTCTGCATCCTTCTCCATTCGTGCCCTTGAACGCAAGTGCCAGCTGTTTCAGTTCATTTACGTGCGCACATTGCAATTTCCCGTCGCTGTCTATACTCGCCATTGAATGGAGTTAGCTGATGACGCCCGACTGCACCCGCAGCAAGGCCCGGCGATTCAAGTTCGTAGTCTGATGCAGCCGCTCCCTTGCCGCAGGCGAAAGCCGGCGGGATAACAAGAACGATAAGGGGAACCCGCAATGATGCGACATCCACACGTCTGGATGGGCCTCCTGTTGTGGTCGATTTTCAGTCCGGCACACGCTGCCTGGACTGTAAATATGGCGCCTGGAGCGACTGAAATCAGTCACGCAGTATTCGACCTGCACATGACCATTTTCTGGATCTGTGTGGTGATCGGGATCATCGTCTTCGGCGCCATGTTCTGGTCGATGATGGTGCACCGCCGTTCTACCGGGCAGGTCGCCGCAAAATTCCACGAAAGCACTACCGTCGAAATTCTCTGGACCGTCGTACCGTTCCTGATTCTGGTGGCGATGGCCGTACCGGCGACCGCCACCCTGATCAAGATGTACGACACCAGTGAGCCGGATATCGATATCCAGATCACCGGTTATCAGTGGAAGTGGCACTACAAATACCTGGGCCAGGACGTCGAGTTTTTCAGCAACCTGGCCACTCCCGCCGAACAGATCCACAACAAGGAAACCAAGGGCGAGCATTACTTGCTCGAGGTCGACAAGCCGTTGGTGCTACCGACCGGCGCCAAAGTGCGCTTCCTCGTGACTTCCGCCGACGTCATTCACTCTTGGTGGGTGCCGGCCTTCGCGGTGAAACGCGATGCGATCCCGGGATTCGTCAACGAGGCGTGGACGCGCATCGACAAGCCCGGCATCTACCGTGGCCAGTGCGCCGAATTGTGCGGCAAGGATCACGGCTTCATGCCGATCGTGGTCGAGGTCAAAGAGAAGGCCGACTACGACAAATGGCTCGCCGACCGCAAAGCCGAGGCTGCGCAACTCAAGGAGCTGACCAGCAAGGAATGGACCCTCGACGAACTCAAGGAACGCGGCGACAAGATCTATCACACCACCTGCGTCGCCTGTCACCAGGCCGAAGGTCAGGGCCTGCCGCCGATGTTCCCGGCGCTCAAAGGCTCGAAAATCGCCACCGGACCGAAAGAAGGCCACTTGAGCATTGTCTTCCACGGCAAGCCCGGCACCGCCATGGCGGCGTTCGGCAAGCAGCTGTCGGAAGTCGATATCGCAGCGGTCGTGACCTACGAACGTAACGCCTGGGGCAACAACAAGGGCGACATGGTCACGCCAAAAGAAGTGCTGGAGCTGAAACAGGCGGAAAGCAAATGAGCCGGTCTATCGCGTACCTCGTGAACCGGTCGGGGCAGAGCGCCCCGACCTGCCTCATCCACTCACGTAAAGGAGACCGGCCATGAGCGCTGTCATCGATGACCACGGTCATTCCGACCACGCCCACGGCCCCGCCAAAGGCCTGATGCGCTGGGTGCTGACCACCAACCACAAGGACATCGGCACGCTGTACCTGTGGTTTGCGTTTTCCATGTTCCTGCTCGGCGGTACGTTCGCGATGGTGATTCGCGCCGAACTGTTCCAGCCCGGCTTGCAGATCGTCGAGCCGGCGTTCTTCAACCAGATGACCACCATGCACGGTCTGGTGATGGTCTTCGGTGCGGTGATGCCGGCGTTTGTCGGCCTCGCCAACTGGATGATCCCGTTGATGATCGGCGCGCCGGACATGGCCTTGCCCCGGATGAACAACTTCAGCTTCTGGCTGTTGCCGGCGGCGTTCCTGATCCTGGTGTCGACGCTGTTCACCCCCGGCGGCGGGCCGAACTTCGGCTGGACGTTCTATGCGCCGCTGTCGACGACATACGCACCGGAAAGCGTGACCTTCTTTATCTTCGCCATCCACTTGATGGGCATCAGTTCGATCATGGGCGCGATCAACGTGATCGCCACCATCCTCAATCTGCGCGCGCCCGGCATGACGCTGATGAAAATGCCGCTGTTCGTCTGGACCTGGCTGATCACCGCGTTCCTGCTGATCGCGGTGATGCCGGTGCTGGCCGGGTGCGTGACGATGATGCTGATGGACATCCACTTCGGCACCAGTTTCTTCAGTGCGGCCGGTGGCGGTGACCCGGTGCTGTTCCAGCATGTGTTCTGGTTCTTCGGGCACCCTGAGGTGTATATCATGATCCTGCCGGCCTTCGGCGCCGTCAGCTCGATCATCCCGACCTTCTCGCGCAAGCCGCTGTTCGGCTACACCTCGATGGTCTACGCCACCGCGAGCATCGCCTTCCTGTCGTTCATTGTCTGGGCGCACCACATGTTCGTGGTCGGCATTCCGCTGGTGGGCGAGCTGTTCTTCATGTACGCCACGCTGTTGATCGCGGTGCCGACCGGGGTGAAGGTGTTCAACTGGGCCAGCACCATGTGGCAAGGCTCGCTGACCTTCGAAACGCCGATGCTGTTTGCCGTGGCGTTCGTGATCCTGTTCTCCATCGGCGGTTTCTCCGGGTTGATGCTGGCCATCGCCCCAGCGGACTTCCAGTACCAGGACACCTACTTTGTGGTCGCGCACTTCCACTACGTGCTGGTGCCGGGGGCGATCTTCGGAATCTTCGCTTCGACCTACTACTGGCTGCCGAAATGGACCGGCCACATGTACGACGAAACCCTCGGCAAGCTGCATTTCTGGCTGTCGTTCGTCGGCATGAACCTGACCTTTTTCCCGATGCACTTCGTCGGTCTTGCGGGAATGCCGCGACGGATTCCGGACTACAACCTGCAGTTCGCCGACTTCAACATGGTCTCGTCGATTGGCGCGTTCATGTTCGGTGCGACGCAGATTTTCTTCCTGTTCATCGTCATCAAGACCATTCGGGGTGGCGAGCCTGCACCGGCCAAGCCTTGGGATGGCGCAGAAGGTCTGGAGTGGAGCGTGCCGTCACCGGCGCCGTATCACACCTTCACCACACCGCCGGAAGTGAAATGAAAAGCCTGACTTTTGTAGGAGTGAGCCTGCTCGCGATGGCGGTGTGTCAGGCACACCGCGGTGGATCCATCGCGAGCAGGCTCACTCCTACAGGGTTTGGTGGGGAGGCATGAACCATGGCTGACTCGATCTCGCTGAAAAAGCTCGTCACCCGCCTCCTCGGCGTGGTGCTGGCGATGTTCGTGTTCGGTTTTGCCCTGGTGCCGATCTATGACGTGATGTGCAAAGCCTTCGGCATCAACGGCAAGACCGCCGGGCAGTACGAGGGTGAGCAGGTGGTCGACACTTCGCGCCAGGTGCGTGTGCAGTTTCTCTCGACCAACAATGTCGATATGCCGTGGGACTTTTACCCCAAGCATGACGAACTCACCGCCAACCCCGGCGCGGTCAACGAGATGATCTTCATCGCGCGCAACCCCACCGACAAACCGATGAGTGCGCAAGCCGTGCCGAGCATCGCGCCGAGCAACGCCGCGGCATATTTCCACAAGACCGAATGCTTTTGCTTTACCCAGCAGGTGCTGCAGCCCGGTCAACAGATCGAGATGCCGGTGCGCTTCATTGTTGACCGCGACATGCCCAAGGATGTGAAGCACCTGACGCTGTCCTACACGCTGTTCGATATCACCGCCCGACATCCGCCGGTGGCTGTAAACACTGGCGGTTGAGCGTGCCCGATAAGGAGAACAATAAATGGCAACTCATGAGCATTATTACGTTCCGCCGCAAAGCAAATGGCCGATCATTGCGACCTTCGGCATGGCCATCACCGTGTACGGCCTCGCCACCTGGTTCAATGATCTGAAGGCGGCGCGCCCGGAATCCCACGGCCCGTACATCTTTTTCGTCGGCGGCCTGTTGCTGGCGTACATGCTGTTCGGCTGGTTCGGGGCGGTGATCAAGGAAAGCCGCGCGGGGCTTTATAGCCCGCAGCTCGATCGCTCGTTCCGCTGGGGCATGAGTTGGTTCATCTTCTCCGAAGTGATGTTCTTCGTCGCCTTCTTCGGTGCGCTGTTTTACGTGCGGCACGTCTCCGGGCCGGCGCTCGGCGGTGAGGGCACCAAAGGCATCGCGCACATGCTCTGGCCGAACTTCCAGTTCACCTGGCCGTTGCTGCACACGCCAGATCCGAAACTGTTCCCGCCGCCGAAAGAAGTCATCAGCCCGTGGGGCCTGCCGCTGATCAACACGATCCTGCTGGTCAGCTCCAGCGTGACCATCACCATCGCCCACCATGCGCTGAAGAAGGGCCATCGCGGCGCACTGAAAATCTGGCTGGCGATCACCGTACTGCTCGGCTGCGCATTTCTCGGCTTCCAGGCCGAGGAATACATGCACGCCTACCACGAACTGGGCCTGACCCTCGGTTCGGGCATTTATGGCGCGACGTTCTTCATGCTCACCGGGTTCCACGGCGCCCACGTGACCATCGGCACGATCATTCTGTTCGTGATGCTGATGCGCATCATGAAGGGCCACTTCGACAACGAGCACCAGTTCGGCTTCGAAGCGGCGAGCTGGTATTGGCACTTCGTCGACGTGGTCTGGATCGGCCTCTTTATCTTCGTCTACGTACTCTGAGGATCACCACTACCAAGGCGCATGCGACACCAGTTGGCCGCTATAAAAGCCCCAGGCGATCAAGCCGACGGTGGCGGCGGCCAATGCCACCCGAACACTCAAGGCGATGACCAGGCGATTGGAACTGCTGTCGTCCTTGACCAGGAAAAACAGGCCGCTGAACAGGCTGATCACCGTGGCAATCAGCATCAGGACGATGGCTGTTTTGAGCATGGGAAGAACTCCGGGGGACAAGCGATGCATTTGAGTATAGCGATCGCAACGACTGACTTTGTGGCACAGCCATGAAGCGCTTTCGTCCGGGCGTGATACCGACCGTAGTGGTGGCTTTGTTGCTGCCACTGCTGGTGTCGCTGGGCTTCTGGCAACTGAGCCGGGGCGCAGAGAAAAGCGCACTGCTCGCCAGCTACGCCGAACGCCGCGCCGCCGACCCGATGGCCAGCACTGAACTCCTTAATAGCGCCGATCCGGCTTATCGCCGCGTACATCTGCACGGCCAGTTCGATGCTGCGCACAGCTTGCTGCTGGATAACCGTCAGCGTAACGGCAAGGTCGGCGTCGAGCTGCTGCAACCGTTTCAGGATCAACGCAGCGGACTGTGGCTGCTGGTCAATCGCGGCTGGCTGCCGTGGCCGGACCGCCGCGTGCCGCCGCAATTCACCACGCCTTCCGAAGCCTTGAATGTCGATGCCTGGGTCTACGTCGCCCCCGGCGCTACTTTCCAGTTGCACGCCGATCCGGTCAGCAACACCTGGCCGCAAACCATCACTGCCGTCGAACCCGCCAAGCTGTGGAAAACCCTGGATCGCGACGGCTTCGCCTACGAATTACGCGCCGAACCCGGCCCGGCCAGCTACGAGGCCGATTGGCCGGTGGTTGCCATGGGCCCGGAAAAACACCTCGGTTACGCCGTGCAGTGGTTCGCCATGGCCACCGCCCTGCTCGGCCTCTACGTCTATTTGGGCTTGCACAACGCAAAGGAGAAACACCATGGGAACGGCCATGAATCCACCCAGCATGTCTGAGGCGAAACCTGCCGCCACCCGTCGTCGCGGGCGCATTCAGTTGCTGCTGATATTGCTCGGCGTGATCGGCCCGATGGTGCTCGCCACCGGCATGTACAAATTGCAGTTCTGGGTGCCGGAGGGTCGCAGCTATCACGGCGAACTGATCGGCAACGGCCAGACCCGCGCCGACCTCGGCGTGCAGGCCGATGAAGAGCGCTGGCAGATGCTGGTCACCGCGCCGAAGGATTGCGCGGTGGATTGCCAGCAACTGGTGTATCTGGCGCGGCAGATTCAGATCGGCCTCGGTCGCGATGCCGGCCGCGCCAGCCACGCTCTCGCCATGGCGCAACCGGTGAGCGCCGATTACGAGGCCAAGCTCAACCGCGAATATCCACAGCTGCAACGCTATCCGCTGGACGCTACAACGTTCAGTAAAACCACGGGCGACAAAGCCACGCCGCAGCTGTGGATCATCGACCCGCACGGCAACCTCGTGCTGCGTTACGAGCCGAATGTGAAAGGCAAGGATCTGCTCAACGACCTGCGTCACCTGCTGAAACTGTCGAACATCGGATAAGGGCATCGTCATGGCCAAACCTGGATTTCGTCTCGCGCTGTTTGCCACCCTGCTGGCACTGATTGTGGTGCTGCTCGGCGCCTATACGCGCCTGACCCACGCCGGCCTCGGCTGTCCGGACTGGCCAGGCTGCTACGGTTTTATCAGCGTGCCGAAAAGCGAAGCCCAACTGGCCCATGCCGAACTGCATTACCCGGACTCGCCAGTGGAAGCACACAAGGGCTGGAACGAGATGATCCACCGCTACTTCGCCGGCACCCTCGGCCTGCTGATTTCGATCCTCGCCGGGCGCGCGTGGGTCAATCGGCGCCATCCGGGACAGCCGTTGAAGCTGCCGCTGTTTCTGCTGGCGGTGGTGTTTGCGCAAGCGGCGTTCGGCATGTGGACGGTGACGCTCAAGCTCTGGCCGCAGGTGGTCACCGGGCATTTGCTCGGCGGGTTTGCGACGTTGAGTTTGCTGTTTTTGCTGACTTTGAGACTGTCCGGCGTGCTACCGGCGCTGACCGTACCCAAGCGTTTGCAGTATTGGGCGACGGCGGGATTGTTGTTGGTGATTGGCCAGATCGCGCTGGGTGGCTGGGTCAGTTCCAACTACGCGGCGGTGGCGTGCATCGACTTCCCGACCTGCCATGGGCAATGGCTGCCGCCGGCGGATTTCGCCAACGGTTTTCACCTGACCCAACACATCGGTCCGAACTATCTCGGTGGGCAACTCGACAGCGATGCACGCACGGCGATTCACCTGACTCATCGTATTGGTGCGCTGCTGGTGACGCTGGTGCTGCTCGGTCTCGCCTGGCAATTGAAAGTGGTTGGAATGGCGCGGTTGGCCGGTCTTGTGTTGATTGCCCTCGCGGCGCAGATCACCCTCGGCATCAGCAACGTGCTGTTCCATCTGCCGCTGCCGGTGGCGGTCGCGCATAACGCTGGCGGCGCGGCGTTGCTGCTGACCATGGTGCTGGTCAATTACCACGCGCGCACCAGCCTGGTTCGGGTCAAACAACCGGTGCTCGCGCGCTGGCGCCTGAGCCCGCGCAAACACACGGCCGCGCCCATCACCATAAAAGGAGAAACGCCGTGGCGATTCTGATTGGCGAGCGCCCGCATCAGGCGATCTGGCGTGATTATCTGGAGCTGACCAAACCGAAAGTCGTGGTGCTGATGCTGATCACCTCGCTGGTCGGCATGTTCCTCGCGACCCGTGCCGGGGTGCCGTGGACGGTGCTGGTGTTCGGCAATCTGGGTATCGCGTTGTGTGCCGGTGGTGCGGCGGCGGTCAACCATGTGGTGGATCGGCGCATCGATGCGGTGATGGCGCGTACGCATAAACGGCCGCTGGCCGAGGGCCGGGTTTCACCGGCGGCGGCGCTGACGTTTGCCTTGGTGCTGGCGTTGCTCGGTCAGGCGTTGTTGCTGACCTTCACCAATCCGCTGACCGCTTGGCTGACCTTGGCTTCGCTTCTTGGTTATGCAGTGATTTACACCGGTTTCCTCAAACGCGCGACGCCGCAGAACATCGTCATCGGTGGCCTCGCCGGCGCTGCCCCGCCATTACTGGGCTGGACCGCAGCCACCGGCCACGTCAGCGCCGAACCGTTGTTGCTGGTGCTGATCATCTTCGCCTGGACGCCGCCGCACTTCTGGGCGCTGGCGATCCATCGCAAAGAGGAATACGCCAAGGCCGACATCCCGATGCTGCCGGTCACCCACGGCGAGCACTACACCAAGGTGCACATTCTGCTCTACACCTTCGCGCTGCTGGCGGTGAGTCTGCTGCCTTACGTGATTCACATGAGCGGCATGCTCTACCTGATTTGCGCGCTCGGCCTCGGCGCAAGGTTTCTGCAATGGGCCGTGGTGCTGTACCGTGGCACTCGGCCGCACGCGGCGATCAACACCTTCAAGTACTCTATTTGGTACTTGTTCCTGTTGTTCATCGCCCTGCTCGTAGACCACTACTTACTGTTGAACCTATGACTCGAACCCAGAAAACCGTCTTCATCCTCGTCGCCGTGATCGCGCTGATCCTGGGACTTACCGTCAACAAAGTGCTGAGCGGCAAGGGCCAGGGCGACCCGACTGCGCTGATCGACGCCGGCATTATCCTGCTGCCGCAGAGCCGCAATCTGCCGGATGTGACGATGACCGATCAGGACGGTAAACCGGTGGCGATCAACGAGTTGAAAGGCAAGTGGAGCCTGCTGTTCTTCGGCTACACCTTCTGCCCGGACATCTGCCCGACTACGTTGGCGCAGCTGCGGCAGATCAAGAGTGAACTGCCGAAAGACGCTGTGGACAAGTTGCAGATCGTGCTGGTCAGCGTTGACCCGAACCGCGATAACCCCAAGCAGTTGAAGCAGTACCTGGGCTATTTTGATCCGCAGTTCATTGGCCTGACACCGACTTCGATTGAAGAACTGCAGAAGGTGGCGAACGCGGTGAGTATTCCGTTTATTCCGGCGGATACGAGCAAGCCGAATTACACGGTGGATCACAGCGGCAACCTCGCGGTAATTGGCCCGGACGGCACACAACGCGGGTTTATTCGGGCACCGTTGAACAACACCAAACTGGTTGCGCAGCTGCCGGTCATGCTTAACCGTAAGTGACAGTTTAAAAGCGAAAAGCCCCTCACCCTAGCCCTCTCCCAGAGGGAGAGGGAACTGATTGGGGGATATTCAAGAGTTACGCCGACCTGAAAGTTATCCGCTGAATCCATAATCAACTCGGTCTGTCAGGTCGATGTAGAACTCAAGACACCTCGGTCGGCCCCCTCTCCCTCCGGGAGAGGGCTGGGGTGAGGGGAAGCTTCACAGCAGGTCCAAAGCCAAACACCAGACACAAAAAAGGGGATGCTCATGGCGTCCCCTTTTTCGTTGCAGAAATCTAAATCAGAACGCCGGCAATACCGCGCCTTTGTACTTCTCGGTAATGAATTTCTTCACTTCCGGGCTGTGCAGGGCTGCAGCGAGTTTCTGCATCGCATCGCTGTCCTTGTTGTCCGCGCGGGACACGAGGATGTTCACGTACGGCGAGTCGTTGCCTTCGATTACCAGCGCATCCTTGGACGGATCGAGCTTGGCTTCCAGCGCATAGTTGGTGTTGATCAGCGCCAGATCGACCTGGGTGAGCACACGCGGGATGGTCGCGGCTTCCAGTTCACGGATTTTCAGGTCTTTCGGGTTTGTCGCGATGTCTTTGACGGTCGACAGGATGTTGGTCGGATCCTTCAACGTGATCACGCCAGCCTTGGCCAGCAGCAACAGGGCACGGCCGCCGTTGGTGGCGTCGTTCGGAATCACCACGTTGGCACCGCTTGGCAGATCCTTCAGATCCTTGAGCTTGCTCGAGTAGGCGCCCAGCGGCTCCAGGTGCACACCGGTCACGGCAACCAGACTAGTGCCCTTGGCCTTGTTGAACTCATCAAGGTACGGCTGGTGCTGGAAGAAGTTGGCGTCCAGACGCTTTTCTGCGACCTGTACGTTCGGCTGAATGTAGTCGGTGAAGACCTTGACCTTCAGATCCACCCCTTCTTTGGCCAACGCCGGCTTCACGAACTCAAGGATTTCCGCGTGCGGCACCGGGGTGGCGGCAACGGTCAGGGTTTCGGCGTGGGCCGAGAATGCTGCAACGGCAGCAAAAGCAGCGATCAGTTTTTTCATTCAGCTAACTCCTTATGAGGCGCCCGTCTGGCGCCTGCCAGCGAATGGCCGGCTCATCTCTTGATTACAAAACCGGTTATTTGCGCGAGAAATGCACGACCAGTCGATCACCGACCATCTGCAGCACTTGCACCAGAATCAACAGCAACACCACGGTGACGATCATTACGTCAGTCTGGAAACGCTGGTAACCGAAACGGATCGCCAGGTCACCCAGACCACCAGCGCCAACCACACCGGCCATCGCCGTGTAGGACACCAGTGTAATCGCCGTCACCGTAATCGCCGCGAAGATGCCCGGACGGGCTTCCGGCAGCAGGGCGTTCATGATGATCTGCCGCGTGGTCGCGCCCATCGACTGGGTGGCTTCGATGATGCCGCGATCGACTTCACGCAGCGCGGTTTCCACCAAACGCGCGAAGAACGGTGTCGCACCGACTACCAATGGCGGAATCGCACCGGCCACGCCCAGCGACGTGCCGGTGATCAGCACGGTGAACGGGATCATCACGATCAACAGAATAATGAACGGCAGCGAACGCAGGATGTTCACCGCCAGCGACATGAATGCGTAGAGGCCACGGTTTTCCAGCAATTGACGCGGGCTGCACAGAAACAGCAACACGCCCAGAGGTAGGCCGAGCAATACGGTGAACAGCAGCGAACCACCGAGCATCAGCATCGTGTCGCCGGTGGCCAGCCAGATTTCGTACCAGTCGATATTGGTGAAGAAACTGATCAGGTCTTCCATTAGCGCAATACCTCCATGTGAACGTCAGCGGCGGTGAAGCGGGCGAAGGCCGCTTCCATGTCGCCACCGGTGACGGCGAGGGTCAATTGCCCGTACGGAATGTCTTTGATGCGGTCGATGCGACCGGCGAGGATGCTGTAGTCGACGCCGGTTTCCCGAGCGACGGTACCGAGCAGCGGCGCGTAGGTCGCTTCGCCCTGGAAGGTCAGACGCACAATGCGGCCCGGCACGTGAGCGAAGTCATCACGTTGCTCGCTTTCGTCGATCTGCTCGCTTTCCTGGACGAAACGCTTGGTGGTCGGGTGTTTTGGATGCAGGAACACATCGGCGACCGAACCTTGCTCGACGATCACGCCGGCATCCATTACAGCCACTTGATCGCAAACGCGACGGATCACATCCATCTCGTGGGTGATCAGGACGATGGTCAGTTTCAGTTCGCGGTTGATCTCGGCCAGCAATTGCAGGACCGAGGCGGTGGTCTGCGGGTCAAGGGCACTGGTGGCCTCGTCGCACAGCAGAATCTTCGGCTTGGTCGCCAGGGCGCGGGCAATGCCGACGCGCTGTTTCTGGCCGCCGGACAATTGCGCCGGGTACTTCTTGGCGTGGTCGGACAGACCGACCCGCGCCAGCAATTCAGCAACACGCTTGTCAATCTCGCCGCCCGACAGTTCGCCGGCCAGGGTCAGCGGCAACGCAACGTTGTCGGCCACGGTCTTGGAGGCGAGCAGGTTGAAATGCTGAAAGATCATCCCGACTTGCTGACGGAAACGGCGCAGGCCGTTGGCGTCCAGTGCGGTGACTTCTTCGCCGTCGACGATGATCTTGCCGCCACTGGAGTCTTCCAGGCGATTGATCAGACGCAGCAGGGTACTTTTGCCCGCGCCGGAATGGCCGATCAGGCCGAACACCTGCCCGTTCTCGATAGAAAGACTGGTCGGATGCAGCGCGGGAATGTCCTTACCGGCGACGCGGTAAGTCTTGTGGACGTTTTGAAACTCGATCACGTAGCGAACCTTGTGGGGCGCGTTAGAAAAGGATCAGCGGTTAGCCGGGCGCGCATTTTAGCCTGTCCGTATAGAGGTTCTTAGCATTTATTTCTCAATTAACCTTCGATTTGGCAATAACAAGATCAAAGGTCATAAAAAAGGAACGCCCCCAACGCCTCATCAGTCACTAAGTAAGCGACTTGAAAACCCTGGGTGCCGTGCCCGGGAACCACTCAAGAGTCCCCGGCAAACCACGGGGTCAACCGAGGAGTTTACGACTGATGAGCAAGAAGCCTACGTCCGACAAAAGCCAAATGGCCGGAACCGATACCCCGGATCGTGCCAACACCAACGCCAAACTCGACAGCCTGGAGAAATTCCGCTCCGACGCCACCGGCCAGGCGCTGCGTACCAACCAGGGTGTGAAGATTGCCGACAACCAGAACACCCTCAAGGCCGGCCCGCGTGGGCCGTCACTGCTTGAAGATTTCATCATGCGGGAAAAGATCACGCATTTTGACCATGAGCGGATCCCGGAACGCATCGTCCACGCACGCGGCACCGGGGCGCATGGTTTCTTTCAGGCCTACGAGAACCATTCGACGCTGACCAAGGCCGGGTTCCTACAGGATCCGGGGAAAAAGACGCCGGTGTTCGTGCGCTTTTCCACGGTGCAGGGCCCACGCGGTTCCGGCGACACCGTGCGTGACGTACGCGGTTTCGCGGTGAAGTTCTTCACCGATGAAGGCAACTTCGACCTGGTCGGCAACAACATGCCGGTGTTTTTCATTCAGGACGCGATCAAGTTTCCCGACTTCGTCCACGCGGTGAAACCCGAGCCGCACAACGAAATCCCTACCGGCGGCTCGGCTCACGACACCTTCTGGGACTTCGTTTCGCTGGTTCCGGAATCGGCGCACATGGTCATCTGGGCGATGTCCGACCGGGCGATCCCGAAAAGCCTGCGCAGCATGCAGGGCTTCGGCGTGCACACCTTCCGCCTGATCAACGCCGAGGGCAAATCGCGCTTCGTCAAATTCCACTGGCGCCCTACCGCCGGCACTTGCTCGCTGGTGTGGGACGAGGCGCAGAAGCTCGCGGGTAAAGACACCGATTACCACCGCCGCGACCTGTGGGAAGCGATCGAGATGGGTGACTATCCGGAATGGGAACTCGGCGTGCAGATCATTGAGGAGGAAAACGAGCACGACTTCGATTTCGACATCCTCGACCCGACCAAGCTGATCCCCGAAGAAATCGTGCCGATCACGCCGCTGGGCAAAATGACCCTGAACCGCAACCCCGACAACTTCTTCGCCGAGACCGAGCAGGTCGCGTTCTGCCCTGGCCACATCGTGCCCGGCATCGACTTCTCCAATGACCCGCTGCTGCAAGGTCGGCTGTTTTCCTACACCGACACGCAAATCAGCCGACTCGGTGGGCCGAATTTTCACGAGTTGCCGATCAACCGGCCGGTGGCACCGTTCCACAATGGCCAGCGCGATGCGCAACACCGCACGGTGATCGACAAGGGCCGCGCCTCGTATGAGCCGAACTCGATTGATGGTGGCTGGCCCAAAGAAACCCCGCCGGCCGCAAAGGACGGTGGCTTCGAGAGCTATCCGGAACGCATCGACGCGAACAAGATCCGCCAGCGCAGCGAGTCGTTCAGCGATCACTTCTCCCAGGCGACGTTGTTCTTCAACAGCATGAGCGATCACGAGAAGGAGCACATCATTGCCGCTTACAGCTTCGAGCTGGGCAAGGTTGAGCGTGAGTTCATCCGCGCGCGGGAGGTGAACGAGATTCTCGCCAACATCGATCTGGAACTGGCCAAGCGTGTGGCGGCTAATCTGGGCTTGCCGGCGCCTACCAAAGGCACAGTGGATGCGCGCAAGGTGTCTTTCGATCACTCGCCGTCACTGAGTCAGGCTAATTTGCTGCCAGAAAACATCAAAACCCGAAAAGTGGCAATTCTTGCTGCCAACGGCGTCGATGGTGCGGCGATTGATGCAATGAAGAAGGCATTGGCCGCTGAGGGTGCGCATGCCAAGTTGCTCGGCCCAACTTCAGCGCCGGTGAAGACCGCTGACGGCAAAACGTTGCCAGTGGATGCCTCGATGGAAGGCATGCCGTCAGTGATTTTCGATGCGGTGTTCGTACCGGGTGGCGCGGCGTCGGTGAAGGCGTTGAGCGGCGATGGCGTGGCGTTGCATTACCTGCTGGAGGCGTACAAGCATCTGAAGGCGATTGCGTTGCAGGGTGATGCGAAGCAGTTGCAGAATCTGCTGAAACTGGAGGCGGATGACGGATTGCTGCAAGGCAAGGATGTGCCAGCGTTGACCAAGCCGTTCTTTGCGGCGATCGGGCAGCATCGGGTTTGGGCGCGGGAGCCTAAGGCGAAAGCCATTCCAGCTTAAGATCTTCGTTGGCTGAAAGGACGCTTTCGCGAGCAGCTCGCTCCCACAAGGGATCTCTGGTGAACACAGATTTTGTGTCAGGCCCGAGATCAAATGTGGGAGCGAGCTTGCTCCGGGCGGCGTTCCGACGAAGCTTTTAAGGTTTACGCGGACTCAAGACCATCTGCGCCGGTACTGTGCGCAGAGTTTGCTTCACAATCTTCAGATCAAAATCCGGATTCAACTTCTTCACCCGCTTGGTCAGCAACGTCGCCAGCCACGGATAGTCATCGGTACGCGGCGCCTGAATGGTCACCCCACACTCATAATTCACCACATCAGCGGCGATCGCATCGAGTTGCCGGCGAAGTTTGCGGCTATCGGTGATGTTCAGCGCAACCGTGGTGCTCTCGGCAGCCGGATCAATCACTTTGGCTTTCGGCTTGGCCTCGGCGGCCAGCAATGCAGCCTCAGCCTTTTCCAGCTCAGCCTTGCGCGCTTCAGTAATGGCACCGTTGACGCCACCGGTCAGCGCCGGCGCTTTCGGCATCAACGCGCGGGCACGGCTTAACGCCGTAGCGGCAGCATTCACATCGCCCTTCTGCAGCACAATCTGGCTGCGACGCAGATACGCTTCGGCCAATTGCCGCTGGTATTGCTCAAGGGATTGATCGTTGGGGGTTTCTTTCTGCAAAGCGGCCAACTGATCTTCGGCAGTGGCCAGCTCGCTGCTGGCCAGGCTTTGCTCCAGCTGTGCGATGGCCGTAGCTCGCGCATCGGGGACTTCGGCCACCGGCGGCGTGCTTTGGCAGGCGCCCAGTAGCACTGAAAATGCGACAAGGAGCAGATAACGGGAGGCGAACGGCTTCATTCCTGCGACTCTCTATTTGCGCAAAAAGCGGCCAAGTCTACACCCCACGACGGGGCAGAACAAAACTCAACAGAAACAGTGCGGCCGCCGTCACAACGATAGACGGCCCCGCCGGGGTGTCTTTGAACCACGACAGCGCCAGCCCGCCACACACGGCGAGCATGCCCAGCAGGCTTGCGCCCAGTGCCATCTGCTCCGGCGAGCGGGCGTGACGCTGTGCCGCAGCCGCCGGGATGATCAGCAGTGAAGTAATCAGCAACACTCCGACGATTTTCATCGCCACCGCGATCACCACCGCGATCAATAACATCAGCGCCATGCGCAGGCCCGCCACCGGCAGGCCTTCGACCTTGGCCAGCTCTTCGTGCACGGTGATCGCCAGCAATGGCCGCCACAGTGTCACCAGCAACACCAGCACCGCCGCGCTGCCGCCGAGGATCCACGCCAGATCGGTCGGGCTGATCGCCAGCAGGTCGCCGAACAGATAGGCCATCAGGTCGATCCGCACTTCATGCATGAAGCTTAGTACCACCAGGCCGAGAGAGAGTGTGCTCGGTGCGAGAATTCCCAACAGCGTGTCGGACGCCAGCGGTTGACGCTGTTGCAATGTGACCAGCAGCACCGCCAGCAACAGACAGCCTACGGTCACCGCAACGGTCGGGCTGACATCCAGCAGAAAGCCCAGCGCCACACCCAGCAACGCGGCGTGGGACAAGGTGTCGCCGAAATAGGCCATGCGCCGCCAGACCACAAACGAACCCAGCGGACCTGCAACGATCGCCAGCGCCAGACCTGCAAGCAGGGCATACAACAGAAAATCAGCCATGCTTGCAGTTGTCTCCGTGAACGTGAGGTTGGCCAATAACCGGCCCTTTGACCACCGAACCGTGCAGGTCGTGAGCGTGGTCGTGATGGTGGTGATAAACCGCCAGGCTCTGCGCGTTCTTGCCGAACAGCTCGACAAACGCAGGATCGCCGCTGACCTGCTCGGGATGCCCGGAACAGCAGACATGACGGTTGAGGCAGACCACCTGGTCGGTGGTGCTCATCACCAGATGCAAATCGTGGGACACCATCAACACGCCGCAGCCATGGCGGTCGCGCAGACGGGTGATCAGGCTGTACAACTCGGCTTGGCCGGCGACGTCGACGCCTTGCACCGGTTCATCGAGCACCAGCAATTCCGGCTCGCGCAACAACGCGCGAGCGAGCAGCACGCGCTGCATTTCACCGCCGGAAACGCTTTGCACCGGGCTGTCGATGACGTGTTCGGCGCCAACTTCTTTCAGCGCAGCCAGCGCGCGCGGCCGATCAACGCCCGGAACCAGGCGCAGAAAGCGCAGCACTGAAAGCGGTAGGGTCGGATCGACGTGGAGTTTTTGCGGCATGTAACCGACGCGCAGCTTCGGCTTGCGCCAGACACTGCCGCTGTCCGGCTTGAGCAAGCCGAGCACGGCGCGCACCAGCGTGGTCTTGCCGGCGCCGTTGGGGCCGATCAGAGTGACGATCTGCCCCGGCTCGACGCTCAGCTCGATGTTGTCCAGCACAGCCTGCCCGGCAAACGTGACGGCGACCTGCTCCAGACGGATCAGCGCATTGCTCATCAAGCCCCCTGGCAACCGGAACACAGTCCGACGACTTCGACGGTCTGCGCTTCGACGATGAAACCAACGTCTTTGGCGCTGTTGATGATCGCGTCGCTGATCACTTTTTGCTCAAGTTCGATGGCGGCGTGGCAATCGCGGCAGATCAGGAATTGGCCCTGATGCGCGTGTTCCGGGTGTACGCAGCCAACGAAGGCGTTGAGCGAGGAGATGCGGTGTACCAAGCCGTTTTCCAAGAGGAAATCCAGCGCGCGGTACACGGTCGGCGGCGCGGCGCGGCGGCCGTCCTGCTCGCTCAACACGGCAAGAATGTCGTAGGCGCCCAGCGGTTTGTGGCTCTGCCACACCAATTCCAGCACCCGGCGGCGCAACGCGGTCAGGCGCAAGCCTTTCTGGGCGCACAAGGTATCGGCCTCGGACAAAGCGCTGTGCACGCAATGAGAGTGGTCGTGGGGACGGCTGGCAATCGGTGTAATAGGCATGGGCGGCGACGAGTTTTGATAGAGACGTTATTATGTTACCCGTTCTCGCCTCCTTGAGTGGTCATCGTGTCCCGACTTTTTTCTGTTTTTGTGGCTTTTGTCGCCAGTTTTCTGCTGATCGGTTCGGCTCAGGCCGAGGTCAAAGTCCTCGCCAGCATCAAACCGTTGCAGCTGATTGCAGCGGCCGTGCAGGACGGCGTGGCGATTCCCGAAGTGCTGCTGCCGCCGGGTGCTTCGCCACACAATTACGCCCTGCGGCCATCCGACGTACGGAAGGTGCAATCGGTGGATCTGCTCTACTGGATCGGCCCGGACATGGAAGGCTTTCTGCCGCGCGTGTTGAACGGTCGGACGCTGCCGAGCGTCGCCGTGCAGGATTTGCCGGGGATGAAACTGCGGCGTTTTGCTGAGGACAGCCACTCCCACGCCGAAGAGGCTGACGAGCATGATCACGATCACCGTCCGGGCACGCTCGATGCGCATTTGTGGTTATCACCGGTCAATGCGCGGGTAATTGCCGACAAAATGGCCGCTGACTTGAGCGCTGCGGACCCGGAGAACGCCGAGCGCTATCAGAGCAATGCCAAGGCGTTTGATGAGCGTCTGGACGCATTGGATCAGCGTTTGAAGAAGCGTCTGGCCAGCGTTGAAGGCAAGCCGTACTTCGTTTTCCATGAGGCGTTTGATTACTTTGAAGAGGCTTACAGCCTGAAGCATACCGGTGTGTTCAGCGTGGCCGCCGAAGTGCAGCCGGGTGCGCAGCATGTCGCGGCGATGCGCAAGCGCTTGCAGGAAGTGGGCAAGACTTGTGTGTTCAGCGAGCCGCCGTTGCGCCCGCGTTTGGCCGAGACTTTGGTGGCCGGGCTGCCGGTGAAACTGGCTGAGCTGGATGCGTTAGGCGGATACACCCCGGCGACGGCTCAGGGCTATGAGCAGGTGTTGGAGAAGTTGGGTAACGATCTGGCCGGGTGCCTGGAATCTCTGTAGCCCCATAAAAAAAGATCGCAGCCTTCGGCATGTAGGAGCTGCCGAAGGCTGCGATCTTTTGATCTTAAAGGGCGAAAGGCAAAGGTGTACTGACCTGCTGCCGCTGCGCCAAGCGCTGCTCAAACTCCTTGGGATCGTGTATCAACACATCCTGCCCGGCAAACTGCTCCGCCGCGATCAATCGCGACAGCCAGAACCGCACACAGGCCACGCGCAGCATGGTCGGCCACAACTCGGCTTCCGCCGCCGTGAATGGCCGCAGCGCCGCATAGGCGCCGAGAAACGCGCGGGCTCGCGGCCCATCGATCAAACCGTCCTCATCCGAACACCAGTCATTCAAGGCAATCGCCACGTCGTACAGCATCGGCCCCGAGCAGGCGTTGTAGAAGTCGATCAGCCCGGTCAGGTGCGTGCCTTCGAACATAGCGTTGTCGCGAAACAGGTCGGCGTGAATGTTGGCCCGAGGCAGCGCGAGGATCTTCTCTTTGCGCTCGGTGATTTCATCCAGCGCCTTTTGCAGCAAGGCACGCGGCTCATCGCTCAGGTGCGAGAGCAACTCGTTGCCCTCCTCCAGCATCCAGTCCAGGCCACGATCGGTCTTGCGCTTGATCATGTGCTCGCCCTGAGTCGCCAGGTGCAGATGCGCCTGCAACTCGCCGACCTGCGCGCAATGCTGAGCATTGGCGACTTTGATGTGCTTGCCGGACAGCCGCGGTTGCAGCAGCGCCGGTTTGCCCTTCAGCTCACGCAACGCCACGCCGTCGGTGGTGCGCAGTGCGTACGGCACCGGCAAGTCGGCTTCGTGGAGCACGTCGAGCAGGTCGATGAAAAACGGCATCTCCTGCACCGGGCCGCGCTCGACCAGAGTCAGGACGAATTCGCCCTGCTCCAGGCTGATAAAGAAATTGGTGTTTTCGCTGCCGGCGGCGATCCCCTGGAAATCAAGCAGACGGCCAAGCCCGTAAGGGGCGAGAAAGGTTTCCAGCTCGGGCCGAGCCAGGGGAGTGAACACAGACATGGTCAAAAACTGCTCAGTTCAGGCGTCGCGGTCAGGCGACGCCGATTAAAAGTCGGGAAACTTACTTCCAGGTAAAGATTTCCCACGACGGAATCAGCATATCCGGCTGGTCGGAGCGAATGTAGTTCGCGTCCGTACCATCGGCGCGCACCAGGAAATACGGTTTGCCACCCTTCGGCGTGACCTTGATCGCATAAACGAAACCACTGCGACTGTATTCCTGGATAACCTTGTCGCCTTCCGTGTGCGTGTTAATGGTAACTTCCGGCTCCTTTGACGGCGCATCATCCGCCGCCATCGCGGCCAACGGTGAGGCAGCAATCAGACCGACCAGCAGCAAGCGATTTAACGTACGCATGATAACCTTGTCCCTTTGTCGTCAACGGTCCCGCTATTCTAGCGCCGGACCCGCCGAAAAGGTTGATCCTGCTCATGAGCCAAGCCCCCCTCGTCCTGGTGGACGGTTCGTCTTACCTGTACCGCGCCTTTCACGCACTGCCACCACTGACCACCTCCAAAGGCCTGCCGACCGGTGCGGTCAAAGGCGTGTTGAACATGCTCAAGAGTCTGCGCAAGCAGTACCCGGACAGCCCGTTCGCCGTGGTGTTCGACGCCAAGGGCGGGACATTTCGCGATGAGATGTACGCCGAATACAAAGCCAACCGCCCAAGCATGCCCGACGACATGCGCGTGCAGATCGAGCCGCTGCACCAGAGCGTGATCGCCCTCGGTTTCCCGCTGCTGTGCGTGGAAGGCGTCGAGGCTGACGACGTGATCGGCACCCTGGCGCGCAGCAGCGCGGCGGCGGATCGCCCGGTGATCATCTCCACCGGCGACAAGGACATGGCGCAACTGGTCGATGGCCACATTACTTTGGTCAACACCATGTCCGGTAGCTCGATGGACGTGGAGGGCGTTAAGGAGAAATTCGGCGTCGCTCCGGAGCAGATCATCGATTATCTGGCGCTGATGGGCGATTCGTCCGACAACATTCCGGGCGTTCCCGGCATCGGCCCAAAAACCGCGTCCGGCCTGCTGGTCGGCGTGAATGGCGGCCTCACCGAGCTGTACGCCAATCTCGACATCGTGCCGACCCTGCCGATTCGCGGCGCCAAGACCCTGCCGGCCAAGCTTGAAGAGCACAAGGAGATGGCGTTCCTTTCCTATCAACTGGCAACCATCAAGGTCGACGTGCCACTGGACGTTGAACTCGATGATTTGCAGATGGGTGCCGAAGACCCGGCCAAGCTCTACGAGCTGTACTCGTTGCTGGAATTCAAAAGCTGGATCAACGATCTCGATCGCGACGCCAAACGTCTGGAACTGAGCGCAGCCAGCGAACCTGCGCTGGCCGGCGATCTGTTCAGCGCACCAGCGGAAGAAGCGCCTGCCGCTCCCGCCGAAGCTGCCTACGAAACCATCCTTGATCAGGCGCGCTTCGACGTCTGGCTGGAAAAACTCAACAACGCCAAGCTGTTCGCCTTCGACACCGAAACCACCGGCATCGACGCGCAGCAGGCGCAACTGGTCGGCCTGTCGTTCGCCGTGCAGGCCAACGAAGCCGCGTACATTCCGCTGACCCACTCCTACATCGGCGTGCCGGAGCAGCTGGATCGCGACACCGTGCTGCGCGCACTCAAGCCGATTCTGGAAGACCCGAACAAGCTCAAGGTCGGCCAGCACGCCAAGTTCGACATGAACATCCTGGCCAACTGCGCCATCGGCGGCGATCAGAGCCAAGGCATCAACGTGCGCGGCATCGCCTTCGACACGATGCTTGAGTCCTACGTGCTCAACTCCACCGCCACCCGCCACGACATGGACAGCCTCGCGCAGAAGTACCTGGATCACACCACTGTGAGCTTCCAGGACATCGCCGGCAAAGGCGCCAAACAGCTGACCTTCGACCAGATCGCCCTGGAACAGGCCGGGCCGTACGCCGCTGAAGACGCTGATATCACCCTGCGCCTGCACCAGACGTTGTTCGAAAAACTCAGCGCGATCCCGAGTCTGGCCAGCGTGCTGACCGACATCGAAATTCCGCTGGTGCCAGTGTTGGCGCGCATCGAACGCCAAGGCGCGTTCGTTGATGCCGAACTGCTCGGCATTCAGAGCATCGAACTGGGCAACAAAATGGTCGCACTTGAGCGCGAAGCGTTCGAGATCGCCGGGGAAGAGTTCAACCTTGGCTCGCCGAAGCAGTTGGGCGTGATTCTCTACGAGAAACTCGGCCTGCCAGTATTGAAGAAGACCGCCAAGGGCCAGCCGTCCACTGCTGAAGAAGTGTTGGCGAAGCTCGCTGAAGACGATCACCGCTTGCCGAAGGTGCTGATGGAGCACCGCTCGATGAGCAAGCTGAAAAGCACTTACACCGATCGTCTGCCGGAGCAGATCAATCCGCGCACCGGGCGTGTCCACACCTCGTATCATCAGGCTGTGGCGTCGACCGGTCGCTTGTCCTCCAGCGATCCAAACCTGCAGAACATCCCGGTGCGCACCGCTGAAGGCCGACGCATCCGTCAGGCGTTCGTCGCGCCGAAGGGCTACAAACTGTTGGCGGCGGACTATTCGCAGATCGAACTGCGGATCATGGCGCACCTGTCCAAGGACGAAGGCTTGATGAACGCCTTCCGCAACAATCTGGACGTGCACACCGCCACCGCTGCCGAAGTGTTCAAGGTCGAACTCAACGAAGTGACCTCCGACCAGCGCCGTGGCGCCAAGGCGATCAACTTTGGCCTGATCTACGGCATGGGCGCGCAGAAGCTCGGCAAGGACATCGGCGTCGACACCAAGACCGCCAAGGCTTACATCGATACCTACTTCGCCCGATATCCAGGCGTACGCGAGTACATGGATCGCACCCGCGCGCAGGCGGCGGATCAGGGCTATGTCGAGACTTTCTTCGGTCGTCGTCTGTACCTGCCGGAGATCAACTCGAACAAGCCGCAGGAACGCGCCGCTGCCGAGCGCACAGCGATCAACGCGCCGATGCAGGGCACGGCTGCCGACATCATCAAGAAGGCCATGGTGGCGGTGGATAACTGGCTGGCAACATCCGGTCTGGATGCCAGAGTCATCCTGCAGGTGCACGATGAACTGGTGCTGGAGGTTCGTGAGGATCTGGTCGAACAAGTCAGTGCCGAGATTCGCGTGCACATGAGCGAAGCGGCGAAACTGGATGTGCCGCTGCTGGTCGAAGTGGGTGTGGGCAACAATTGGGATGAGGCTCACTGAGCCATTTGATCTCGGTCTGCCGCGACCTGTTGTCGCGGCAACGCCAGTAAAACCTGCTTATTTCGAAAAGCGCTTGGGATTATTCCAAAGCTTTTTGAAAAAAATCTGAACTAATCTGGAAGGACACCACTCAGAGATACTGAATGGCTGGTGAAGCCCTTCGATGCTCCTATGTTGTGTTAAGTGTTGGCAGATATCTGAACCCCGCCCTAGCGGTTCGGAACTTAAACCCCGGAATTTCTCCCTCCCCAATGAAATCCGGGGCTTTTTTTGCCCAAAATTTGTCTGTAGCGCGTTCATGCTGCGTTGAAAGATCAGCTCAAATGCTCATTTAGGTCCCCTAAAGTCGAGCGCGACCCCGGCCGCTTTTCACTGCCCTTTCGCCTTGCCTGAACACACTACAAACAAATTTCCATATCCCGAATTACTCGGCTGCCGCCTCGGTGCCTTTGTCTGCCAGTTCCATCCAGCCGGCCAGTACAGTGTAGGCCTCTTCCAGGCCCATGCGTTTTGGCGCGGAGAACAGCTGGATGGTGACCAGATCGCCCCAACCCTTGCGGATTTCCGACTGCACTTTGAGCAGGGTGTTCTTGGCTGCGCCGTAGGTGAGCTTGTCGGCCTTGGTCAGCAGGATGTGCATCGGCATGCCGGCCGCAACGGCCCAGTCGAGCATCAGCAGGTCGAAGTCGGTCATTGGATGACGGATGTCCATCATCAGAATCAAACCCTTCAAACTCTCGCGGCCACCGAGGTAAGCCTCAAGGTGACGCTGCCAGTGCATCTTCAGCGGGATCGGTACTTTTGCATAACCGTAGCCCGGCAGGTCGACCAGACGGCGATCTTCGTCTAGCTTGAAGAAGTTCAACAGCTGTGTGCGACCCGGCGTTTTCGAGGTGCGCGCCAGGCTGGCGTGAGTCAATGTGTTCAGCGCGCTGGATTTGCCGGCGTTGGAACGGCCGGCAAACGCTACTTCAAAGCCTTCGTCGTCAGGGCATTGATCAACTTTGGCGGCACTGAGCATGAACGTGGACTGTTGGCACAGGCCGAGGATGGGATTCTTGAGTTGCATGGGATTTCCGATGTGGGCGGCGCCGGGATTGGGCGCGGAACGCGGTGTCGCTTCCGTTTCAGTGACGCCAGTATATAATGCCGCAGATTTTGTGTGTGCTTTGTCCCAGCGTAGGATGAAGTTCACGAGAGCGACAGACCTTGATTGCGCATTAGAACGCAGAACGCTCTCAACCCTGAAAAGGTCGTTTTATGACGAAATGGCTGCTGGCTGCCGGAGTCTTGATGCCGCTTTACAGCGCACAGGCTACACAGGATCCGGAAGCTGTGTACAACCGTGTTTGTGGTGCCTGTCATTCCGGCCAACTACCCATGGCGCCCGAAAGAGGCGATCAGGAAGCTTGGACGCCGAGGTTGGCGAAAGGTATGGAGACGCTGGTGCAACACGTGACCCAGGGTTTCAAGGCGATGCCGCCGCGTGGTTTGTGCATGGACTGCAGTGCCGAGGATTACCAAGCCATCATCCTGTGGATGAGCGAGTAAACCCGGTCCATAACTTAACCCTTAGCCGTAGTTGGATTAGCTGATGAACAAATTGATCGTGAGTCTGCTGTTGACCGTGGGAATCTCAGGCTTCGCCCATGCTGCCGGTGATGCCGCAGCAGGCCAGGCAAAAGCCGCCGTATGCGGAGCCTGCCATGGCCCGGACGGGAACAGCATGGCGCCAAACTTTCCGAAACTGGCCGGCCAAGGTGAACGCTACCTGACCAAGCAACTGCACGACATCAAGTCGGGCAAACGCACCGTTCTGGAAATGACCGGCTTGCTGACCAACCTGAGCGATCAGGACCTGGCCGACATCGCCGCCTACTTCGCCAGCCAGAAAGGCAGCGTCGGCGCCGCCGATCCGAAGATCGTCGCTCGCGGTGAAGCGCTGTTCCGTGGCGGCAACCTGGCCAAGGGCCTGCCAGCCTGCACTGGCTGCCATTCGCCGAATGGCGCTGGCAACGCCGCCGCCGGGTTCCCGCACCTGGGTGGCCAACACGCTCAATACATCGCCAAGCAACTGACCGATTTCCGCAAGGAAGAAGGCGGCCGCACCAACGACGGCGACACCATGACCATGCAGACCATCGCCAAGCGCCTGAGCGACGAAGATATTGCTGCGGTCTCCAGCTACATTCAAGGTCTGCACTAAGAGCATTTGGCAGCGATAGATCTCGTGCAACGTTAACGCTCGATTAATCCGTCGCAGCAAGTATAAAAAGGGTGGCTTTGGCCGCCCTTTTTTGTGGCCGCTGCCGTTACACTACAGAACTCATGCCCGCCAGGATCTGTCTGAAAACAGGTCGCGCGAGGCGACCCAAATTGTCCAGGAGTAAAGCATGCGTAATCTGATCATCAGCGCCGCCCTCGTCGCTGCCAGCCTGTTCGGCGTGACCGCTCAAGCCGCCGAAGCACCTGCCGCCCCTTACGTGGAGCTGGCCAACCCGGTGCCGGTTGCAGAGCCTGGCAAGATCGAAGTGGTCGAGCTGTTCTGGTACGGCTGCCCGCACTGCTATGCCTTTGAGCCAGTGATCAACCCTTGGGTTGAAAAACTGCCGTCCGACGTCAACTTCGTGCGTATCCCGGCCATGTTCGGCGGCCCATGGGACGCCCACGGCCAAATGTTCCTGACCCTCGAAGCCATGGGCGTCGAGCACAAGGTTCATGCGGCGGTTTTCGAAGCCATCCAGAAACAACACAAGAAGCTGACCGACAAGAACGACATGGCTGACTTCCTCGCCACTCAAGGCGTGGACAAGGACAAGTTCCTCGCCACCTTCGACTCGTTCGCCATCAAAGGCCAGATCGTCAAGGCCCGTGAACTGGCCAAGAAGTACGAAATCACTGGCGTGCCAACCATGATCGTCAACGGCAAGTACCGCTTCGACATCGGCTCTGCCGGTGGTGCCGAGCAGGCGCTGAAGCTGGCTGACCAACTGGTTGCCAAAGAGCGAGCGGCAACCAAGGCTGCCGCCAACTAAGCGCGGCTACCGCCATGCGCCGCTGGAAGTCTGAACGCACCGTTGGCCTGCATGATCCGCAGGTCAACGAGCATCACCTGGAGTCCACGGGCCTGCCCGCAGACCAGCGTCTGCGCTTGCTCAGTTTCAATATCCAGGTCGGCATCAGCACCGAGCGTTATCGGCATTACCTGACCCGTAGCTGGCAGCACCTGCTGCCGCACAACGGCCGCTCAGGCAATCTGCAGAAGATCGGCGACTTGCTCGGCGACTTCGATCTGGTCGCGCTGCAGGAAGCCGATGGCGGCAGCCTGCGTTCGGGCTACGTCAATCAGGTCGAACATCTGGCGCAGCTCGGCGCCTTCCCTTATTGGTATCAACAACTCAATCGCAACCTCGGTCGACTGGCCCAGCACAGCAATGGCGTGCTCAGTCGCCTGAAACCGTGGGCGATCGAGGATCACCCGCTGCCAGGCCCGAAAGGTCGCGGCGCGATTCTGCTGCGCTTCGGCGAAGGCCCGGAAGCGCTGGTGGTGGTGATGATGCACCTGGCCCTTGGCGCGCGAACCCGCAGCCTGCAACTGGCCTATATTCGTGAGCTGATCGGTGGCTACAAACACCAGGTATTGATGGGCGACATGAACACCCATGCCAGCGATCTGCTGCAACATTCTCCGTTACGCGATCTCGGCCTGCTGGCCCCGCAGGTGGAAGCGACATTCCCCAGCTGGCGTCCTCAGCGTTGCCTTGATCATATTTTGCTCAGCCCGACCCTGACGCTGGAAAAGGTCGAAGTGCTGGCACAACCGATTTCCGATCACCTGCCGGTCGCGGTAGAGATTCGTCTGCCGGGTTCGCTCACGGCCGATGCATTGCCCGCGTTGAGTCCTGCCCCTCGCGGAACCCCTGAATGAGCGACGACGCCCAGCGCTGGAAAGAGAAGTACCTCAAAAGCATCGAACAGCAAGACAAGCTTGAACGGCGCTGGGCCGCCAGGCTCGACTTGCTACGGCGCGGTCTGGTGCGCAGCACACTAGCGGCTGAAGGCACCGATAAAGTCGTCGATCAGTGCATGAAAGAGATGCGCGACGTGGTGCGCACCGACGATATGGACGCCGGCCTCGCCGCCCTGTTGCCGCGCCTGGAAAAAGCCGTGCTCGATTCCGAGCAGCGCCGCGAAACCCGCATCGATCAAGTCAGTACCGCGCTGACATCGCTGGTCACGCAGTTGCAGGCTTTGCCGTTGCCGCGTGAAGTCGCTCAGCCACTGAAGAAATTCGCCAAACAACTGGATAGCCGCGTCGGCTCGGCGCGGGAAATGCCGCTGTTGCTGAGTGAACTCAGTGGCTTGCAGGGCAAGGCTTTGAGTCAGCTGGAAACGCCAGCCGAACCGGGGCGCCCAGGATTGTTGCAGCGTTTGTTTGGTAGCCGTGACAGCGAAGAAGCGCTAGCGACACAATCCCCCGCGCAGGTTCCAGCCTCGCCGCCAGAGCAACCGCTGGCTGCACCGTCACCCACACCGGAAACCGTACAGCTCGCGCCTGTCGCGGCGACTGAGCCGGTACCGGCAGCGCCTGCCAGCGGAGCACTTGCGCCTGTTGTCGAACCATCCACGCCAGCCGCTCCAACCCCGTTGGAACCGGCAAATGTGGTGGCCTTCGTGCCGCCAACGGTCGTCAGCGAAGTTATCAGTGAACCGCTCGATCCGGAGGCAGAGCGCTTCGAGCCCGAGCCCGTTTTCGCCCCCGCTTCAGCGCCGGCTCAAGCGCCGATCACCGCTGAGGCGGTCAATCCTGATGAACTGATCCACCCCGGTGATCCATCACCACCGATCATCGACAGCCTGCCCCTGCCCGAACCGATTGCTCAGGCGCTGGCCGCCATCGACCCGGAACAGCCCGAGCACGACATCCTGTTCGCCCTGCCGGACACCCCGGAGCCCTCTTACAGTTCCGTGGCCAAGCACATCGAAGATACCCTGATCGGGCTGCTCGACGACCTGACCCTGCCGGAACGCCACCGCCCGCAAGCCGAAGCCATGCGTGAGCGGCTAAAACACGGTTTGAACTGGTACGAACTGATCCCGATTCTCGACGATCTTGCAACGTTGATGCTGGCGATCACCGACAGCGGCCAGCACGAATTCGAAGCCTATCTGCAGCAACTCAATGAACGCCTCGAAGCGTTTCAGAGCAATCTGCAAGCTGCCAGCGAAGGCCATGCCGACAACAGCTCGGCGGCGAAAGCCATGGACACGCAGATCCGTGAGCAAGTCGACGGCCTGCAGACCAGCGTGCAGGAAGCGGCGGATCTGGAAGACCTCAAGCACGTGCTGGAAAATCATCTTGAAGGCCTGCTCGGCACCATGGACCAGCACCAGAAGCAGCGCGACGCCCGCGAGCAGGAAGTCGCCACGCGGCTGAAAAGCCTGTCCGAACGCGTGGCGCATATGGAGCAGGAAGCCCAGGGTTTCCGCGAACATCTTGAAGTACAACGGCAGAAAGCACTGATCGACCCGCTCACCGGCCTACCGAACCGCGCCGCGTGGAGCGAACGCCTTGAGCATGAAATCAAGCAGTGGCAACAGCACGGCAACACGCTGAGCCTGGCCATGCTCGACCTCGATCATTTCAAGCGGATCAATGACAACTACGGCCATCTGGCCGGCGACAAGGTGCTGAAAATCATCGCCACCGTACTGCGCAAACGTCTGCGCGGCGGCGATTTCATCGCCCGTTTCGGCGGTGAGGAATTCGTTCTTTTGATGCCGGCGACCCCGCCAGCGGTCGGCGCAAAACTGCTGGAAACCCTGCGCGCCGCTATCGAAGCCTGCCCGTTCCACTTCAAGGGTGAACGAGTGACCATCACCCTCTCCATGGGACTGGCGACATTCCGTGCCGGAGAACACAGCGATCTTGTATTGAAAAGAGCCGATCAGGCGTTGTACCGGGCGAAAAATGCGGGGCGCAACAGGGTCGAGCTGGGCTGAGCAAATTGTTCCATTTTGTTTAAATCCGCCCACTGACCATCGAGACGCGAGGCAGTACGTTACACTGTTGCATTACTGTCTTGCGTGTACTGTCCTCTGCCATGAAATTCTTTGCCCTCCTCGCGTCGCTGCTCGTTCTGGCCGGTTGTGCCAGCGCCCCGCGTTACGACACTAGCCATCCTTCAGCCAATTACGACAGCCGTATCCAGTTCGTGATCGTCCACTACACCTCGGCGTCGCTGGAACGCTCGCTGCAACTGCTGACCCATGGCGAAGTCAGCAGCCATTACCTGATCGGCGACGACAAGAGCGGCACCATCTACAAGCTGATGGACGAAAACCAGCGCGCCTGGCACGCCGGCGAAAGCCAATGGCAGGGCCGTACCTGGCTTAACTCAAGCTCGATCGGTATCGAAATCGTCAATCCGGGCTTCAAGGACACCCCGACCGGTCGTCTGTGGTATCCGTACAGCGAAGCGCAGATTCAATCGTTGATCGTCCTGCTCAAGGACATCAGCAAGCGCAACGGCATCAGCCCGCGCCACATCATTGGCCATAGCGACATCGCCCCACTGCGCAAACTCGATCCGGGCCCGTTGTTCCCGTGGAAACGTCTCGCCGCCGAAGGCTTGGGCGTATGGCCGAACGAACAGGCAGTAGCGCGCCAGCAAATGCTGTTCAACAGCAGCGAACTGCCGAGCATCAGCTGGTTCCAGGCACAGTTGGCGCACTTGGGTTATGACACACCGCAGACCGGTGAGCTGGACGTTGCCACACGCCACGTCCTCGCCGCCTTCCAGATGCACTTCCGCCCTGCGCGTTTCGACGGCACGCCGGATGCACAAACGGCCGCGTTGTTGCTGGTACTCAATCAGACAAAATAATGACGCCCGCCCGACGGTCAGGGCGAAATTGCAATCAGCAGCTATAACTCATTGGTAATTCTTCGGATATTCCATGATGGTTGCTACCCGAGAGACGCTGCGTAGCTGGTTTTATCGCCCCTGGTTTTTGGCGATGATCGCGGCTGTCCTCAGTGCCAGCCTGCTGATCGCCGGCGGTATGTTCGTGGCCATGCGTCAGGTCGAGCAAAACGAAAGCCAACAAATGAACGCACAAGGCGAACGTTTTCTGGCCCGCCTCGAACAATTGTTTGGCCAGTTGCGTGAAAGTCTCGACGACCTGGAAGCGCAGCCCTTGCGCAGTTGTGACGATGAAATGATCGCCACCCTGCAGCAAGTCACCTTCAACTATCGCTTCGTCTATGAAGCAGCTTACATGGACGCCTCGCGGATCTGCTCCAACCGTCCGCGCCAGGAAGGTCTGTCGGTGGTCCGCGCGCCAGACATCAAAGGCCCGACCTACAGCTATTGGCTGAACACCACCACCGAACCTGATGAAAACCGCGCGGCGCTGATGCTGGGGCGCGGCAATTTCCGCGTGGCCACCTCGCGCGGGCATCTGACCGACATGGTCGATTTGTCCCCCGGCAGCAGCCTGCTGGTGGTGCTCGACCATGGCACCCGTGCGATCCCGGTGCTGGGCACGGCGCAAGCCTGGCCACCCACGGAACACTGGCCACCGAAAAGTCGCGATGCCCTGCAAGTCACGCAGACCCGGCTGATCTACCGCATGCCCACGGATAATCCGGAGTATCAGTTGGTGCTGATCACCCCCAGAACCGGCACGCACATTCCGGCTGTCTGGTGGTGGATCATCCCGGCGTGTCTACTGCTCGGCGCCTTTGTCGGATTTTTCGTGTTCTTACTGGTGCGCCAGCGTCAGTCTCTGGATGCCGAACTACACGGTGCGATCCGCCGCGGCGAGTTGCAGGTGCTCTATCAACCGATCTTCGACCTCGATAGCCGCAACTGCGTCGGAGCCGAGGCCCTGCTGCGCTGGCGCCGCCCCGACGGCACGCTGACCAGCCCCGACCTGTTCATCCCCATGGCAGAAAACACCGGGCAGATCCGGCAGATGACCGACTTCGTCCTGCAGCGCCTGCTGGAGCAACTGGGCCAGTTGCTGCGCGCCAATCCGCAGCTATACATCTCGGTCAACCTGGCAGCCTGCGACGTGATGGTGCCCCGCATCGGCCAGGTCATGGCGCGGCTGCTTACCCTGCATCGCGTGGCAGCGAAACAGATTGCCTTCGAGGTCACCGAACGTGGCTTGATTGATGTGGTGGTGGCGCGGGAAAACCTGCAAGCCTTGCGCGACGTTGGTCATCAGGTGTTGATCGACGACTTCGGCACCGGCTATTGCAGCCTCGCCTACCTGCAAACCTTGCCGGTCGATTGCCTGAAAATCGACAAAGCGTTTATCGATGCACTGGGCCATGACGCGGCCAGCAGCGGCGTCGCCCCGCACATCATTCATATGGCCCAGGCGTTGGATTTAAAGGTGATAGCCGAAGGCATCGAGCTGGAATCACAGGCGCAATTGCTCAGCAGCGAAGGTGTGAAGTTCGGTCAGGGCTGGTTATTCGCCCATGCGCTGAGCGCGGTGCAGTTCATCGAACTGATCACCCGTGGCCGGCGCCTCGCCGGACGGCGCATGGATGATGAAGCCTAGACAGCGAGCGCCATATAAAACTGCGTGCCCTGCCCCGGCCGCGAGTAAACGCCCATGCGCCCGCCATGCAGCTGGACGATTTCCTTGCACAGTGCCAATCCCAGGCCGGCACCGCCCTTCTTGCGCCCCACCTGCACGAACGGCTCGAAAATCCGCCCCTGCTGGCCGTAGGCAATACCTTCGCCGTTGTCTTCGACGCTGATAATCACCCGCTCACCATGCCGACGTGCCTGCAAGCGGATCTGACCGGCGCGGGCGGTATGGCGCAAGGCGTTGTCGATCAGATTGTCGAGGACGCGATCAAGCTGCGCCTGATCAGCCTGCAAACGCGGTAGTGGCCCCTGAACTTCGACATTCAGGACGATACCCTTGGCTGCCGCCAAATCGGCAAAGCGCAGCTGCGCCTGCTCCAGCAAATCTTCGATGGAACACGGTGCCAGCGTGAGTTTCTGCAGGCCGTTCTGATAACGCGAGAAGTTGAGCAGGTCATTGATCAACTGCATCAGGCGCTGCATTTCCTCGTTCACGGTGTCGAGCAGATCGGCCTCGCGGGAGTCTGCAGGAAACTTCGCCCGTTCGCGGAACAGGCCGAATGCCATGTGCATGCCGGTGACCGGCGTGCGCAGTTCGTGTGAGGCTCGCAAGACGAATTCACTGCGTACCCGTTCGAAGGCGCGCTGCTCGGTGACATCGTGCAACACCATCACCGCGCCGAGGATATGGCCCTGGGTGTGGCTGACCGGCGTCAGGCTGTAGGTCAGCAATCTTGATTCGCCGTCGACCTCGATACTCAGATCTTCCGGTGCCCGCTCCAGGGTGCCGCCGCGCAGTACCAGTTGCAGCTGCGCATCCAGCTCCGAGCGCTCCAGCGCCGTCCCCAGTCCTTGGCCGAGACGGTCATCTTCCCAGCCCAATTGACGCTGAGCGACCGGATTGAGGTGCTCCAGATGCCCTTGCCGGTCGATCATCAGCAAGCCGTCATCGATGCTGTCGAGTACCGCCTGCAAGCGCTGCTGACCGGCGAGCAATTCGTCGACATTGGTCGCCTGATGCTCACGCAGTGCCTCGGCCATCAGGCCAAAGCGTTTGGTCAGCAGGTTCATTTCCATCGCCGAGGATATCGGCAGGGTCACTTCAAAATTGCCTTGGCCGATATTGTCCGCGGCTTTCGCCAGCGCCTCGATTGGCGCGCCGAAACGCCGGGCAATGCCGTGAGCCGTGATGAAACCGATGATCAGCACCGCCAGCCCGACAAAGCCCAGCAGACCGGCGATCAGCAATGCGCGTTCACGTGCCTCATGCTGTACCGCGTTGATGTTGTCCAGCGCATGCTTGTGTTCGGCGATCAGCCCGTTGCGCAGAGTATTGAAGCGCTCTCTGAAGTCGGCGCTGCTGCTCATCGAACTGGCAGGGTCACGCGACAGATCGAACGATTGCAGGAAGTTCAGGTAATCCGCTTTGGCCTGACTGAACCCGTATTGCCGACCATCACCCTCTTGCTCTTGGGCAATGCCCTCATCCAGCAACTGGAAGTAATGCTGTTTCGACGCTTCGAACGCTACCGGGTCGGGCTTTTCAGCCATCATGATGATCAGTTGATCACCCAGGGTCTGGCGCAATTTTAGCCCCAGATCCAACGTGACGAAGTTGCTGCGCACCAAGGCTTCTTGCGTTCCCGCCATCTGCATCACGCTGACCAGCCCGAGCAGCAGCCCGAGCAAGGCCACGGTGATGAGCGCGGAAATGCTCAAGAACAAACGGGTCCGCAACTTCATCGCCAGTTTCATCGTCGGGCGCTCACAGGTTGTACTGCTTGCGCTTGCGATACAGGGTCGAGGCGTCGATGCCGAGCGTTTTCGCCGCCTGGTCCAACGTGCCGGCGGTGGCGAGAACCGCGCCGATGTGCGCCTTCTCCAACTCGTCGAGACTCAACGCGGCACCGACTCGCGGTGCATTGTTGGCCGGTTGTTCGGCCATGCCGAGGTGGCTGATTTCCACGCGCTCCTGCGGGCAAATGATGCTTGCTCGCTCGACAACGTTGCGCAATTCGCGAATGTTGCCTGGCCAGCGGTAGCCGAGCAGCGCCTCGCGTGCCTCGTCGCTGAAGCCGCGCGCCGGACGCGCATACTCTTTGACGAAGCGGGCGAGAAAGCGGTCGGCCAACGTCAGGATGTCCTCGGCACGCTCGCGCAGAGGCGGCAGGTGCAGAGTGATGACGTTGAGGCGATAGAGCAGGTCTTCACGGAATCGGCCGTCTCGAACCATGTCTTCCAGATTGAGGTTGGTTGCGGCGAGGATGCGCACATCAGCGCGGCGGGTGACTGGATCCCCTACCCGCTCATATTCCTTGTCCTGAATGAAACGCAGCAATTTTGGTTGCAATGTCAGCGGAAAATCGCCGATCTCGTCGAGAAACAGCGTACCGCCGTCGGCCTGATTGACTCGACCCAGTGTACTTTCGCTGGCGCCGGTAAACGCACCGCGACTGTGGCCGAACAGTTCGCTTTCCATCAATTCCGCCGTCAGCGACGGGCAGTTGATGGTCACGCAGGATTTTTTCTCGCGCTTGCTCCAGCCGTGAATCGCTCGGGCCAGCTCACCTTTACCAGTGCCGGACTCGCCGAGGATCAGAATGTTGGCGTCGGTGCCGGCGACCTGACGTGCAGTTTCCAGTACGACTTTCATTGCCGGGCTGTGGGAATCGAGACCGTCCTTCGGTTTGCGGATCTCGCCTTCGAGGGCTTCGAGGCGCGCCGACAGTTGGCGCACTTCCAATTGCTTGGCAGTGGCCAGACGCAGCTGATCCGGGCTGCACGGTTTGACCAGATAGTCGGCGGCGCCGGCCTGGATCGCGTCGACGGCGGTATCGACAGCCGAATGCGCGGTGACAATCACCACTCGCATCCATGGTGCCTGAATGCGCATCTGCGCCAGTACGTCGAGGCCGTTGTCTTCGCCCAGACGTAAATCAAGGAAGCACAGATCGAAGACCTGGCGTTGCAGCAAGGCGTCGGCCTGAGCCGCGCTGTTGGCTGTGGCAACCGTATAGCCTTCATCTTCGAGGCAATAACGGAAAGTACGCAGGATGGCGGATTCGTCGTCCACCAGCAGAATGCGGCCTTGATGCTCAGTGGCAGATTCCATTTTTCCTACGCTCCATAGTGATTGGTCTTGGGTTAGTCCCGGAAAAATCGGGCAAGTTGCATGGTTGATTCTGAACGATGCCAGCCATAGGAGGGTAGCTCTCTCCTGCCTTTACGGCCAATACGTTGATTTTGTTGGTTTTTTAAACAAATGCCGATTTGCAGGGCATTCCCTGCGTACTTTTCTGACATCTGCGCCCTGCTCTCAATTCCATAAGAATGAAATCTCCTACGAAAAAATCGTGCATTGCGCACGATCCCAGATGACCCATCGTGCAGGATGCGTCGCAGGCGGTTTTTACAGCTAATTTAACTCATTGATTTTATTAGATATTTTTCAATTAAAAAACTGGCATGCAGGCTGCAATACCTCATTCAGCCAGGGCAGATACGAACTGCCCCAACCGAATAAGAGTGAGGAACCCAGGATGACTCGCCAACGTGCCGCCCAAGTGCGTATCTCGCCACTGCATATTCAGCAAGGTCTGTTTGGCGTACTGGCGCTGTTGATCACCTTGATCGCCTGTCAGCAATACCTGCGCTGGGAAAACAGCCAGCAGGTTGAGCCGCTGATTTCGATCCAGCACAACACGCAAACACACTTCAGCGCCGTCAGCAGCAGCCAGGCCGAGAGCGCCTCGATGCGCATGATGGATGTCGATCAGGCGCAGCCGCTGGATCAACTGCCACGTGAAGAGCGTTGGGTTTTCTAAAGAACACATGAATTCGGGCGCGCAGCGCCAGAACACGTAACACCCCTAAATAGAGAAGTAAGGAGAATCACCATGTTGAGCTGGGCAATTACATTCTTGATCATTGCCATCATCGCTGCAGTACTGGGCTTCGGTGGTATCGCGGGCACCGCCACGGGTATCGCCAAGATTCTCTTTGTCGTGTTCCTGGTGATGTTCATCGCTTCCTTCTTCTTTGGCCGTCGCGGCCGAGGTTAACGATGACTGTGTTAAAGACACTGGCAGCCGCCCTGCTGTTGGGCGGTAGTGCCATGGCGATGGCGGCCAATGACGGCCAGGCGCGGGTCAACGAACTGTTGAGTTCCGACCCGCAGTATCGCGAAACCTGGGAAGGCGTGGTGAAGAAGGAAGAACGCCTGCCGGAATGGGTGATGAACCTGTCCGGCACGCCTGACCAGCAGATGAATGCCGTGACTGAAGATGGCGACAAGTATCTGGTCGGCCCGCTCTGCGAATCCACAGACAAGTGCCTCAACCATCGTTTGATCGTCGCCTTCAGTTTCGACAAGCAAGACGCTTACGCCATGCTCGTGGATGTGCCCGAAGGACTGCCGGCCGACAAGTCGCCGACGCGACATGCGACCTATCGCTTCCTCGGTAAACCCGATCAAGGCATGCAGGATCTTTTGATGGAAACCCTGAAGAAAGATCCGAAGTGGTACTGATTTGAACATGAAGGCAGCAGCCCTGCTGCCTTCCATTGCGCCCACCTGAGGAAGGCAGGCGCATGACCAAGGGGCCGGGATGTTCTGACTGTTGCAGGGTCGGAGTGACCTACGGGTACAGGGAGTGCCTGCGCAAGGGCCGGGTCAGGGTAAAAGCTGCGCCGCAGGTTCGCCGACCCGTAGTGGCTCGACGGACTTGCGCTGAGCTTTCCAACACGCAAAACATTGATCCAGAGCGTCCAGCTCATCCTTTTTATCGCTGACACTGCGCGCGAAAACATTACGCGGTGTTTCATGGCGACCGTATATCGACAAAGAGACCACTTAAACAGTAGGACTTCTAGTCTTCCTGCGTAGGCTTTTTCCTAAATATTTCGTCGATTTTTCTCGTTCAAAAAACAACCAACCTAGGCTGTGATGGCCGGTTCACGGCACTTATGCCGGCCGAAATGTCACAATCGAACCGGTTGGGACGCCAGTTTCATTTAAAAAAGCTCATGCCGATTCGGCATAGGGTAGGCGTTTACGGCATTAGACGGCGCAACCTTGCATCGGAATAGTTGCGCCTTTTTTCGCCTGCCGAAGAGCCGTAAATACGCGCTTCGGGGCACCTTATACGGAGGCAGATGCACAGACTTTTCCGCTAAAGAGCGTTCCAGTTCCTGCATGTGCCTGAGTCAAACGCAAGTAAGGGTAAAGATAATGAAGAAGGCAAAAATCAGCCTCGCCTGGCAGATCCTCATCGGTCTTGTTCTAGGGATTGCAATTGGTGCGTTGCTCAATCACTTCAGTGCCGAGAAGGCTTGGTGGATCAGCAACGTCCTGCAACCGGCAGGCGATATCTTTATCCGTCTGATCAAGATGATCGTGATCCCGATCGTCATCTCTTCCCTGATCGTCGGCATCGCCGGCGTGGGCGACGCCAAGAAACTCGGGCGGATCGGCCTGAAGACGATCATCTATTTCGAAATCGTCACCACCATCGCCATCGTTGTCGGCCTGCTGCTGGCCAACCTGTTCCATCCGGGCACCGGCATCGACATGAGCACCCTGGGTACGGTGGACATCTCGAAGTACCAAGCGACCGCCGCCGAAGTGCAGCATGAACACGCGTTCATCGAGACCATCCTCAACCTGATCCCGTCGAACATCTTCGCGGCCATGGCCCGCGGCGAAATGCTGCCGATCATCTTCTTCTCCGTGCTGTTCGGTCTCGGTCTGTCGAGCCTGCAGTCGGACCTGCGCGAGCCGCTGGTGAAGATGTTCCAGGGCGTCTCGGAAAGCATGTTCAAAGTCACCCACATGATCATGAACTACGCCCCGATCGGCGTGTTCGCACTGATCGCGGTGACCGTGGCCAACTTCGGCTTCGCCTCGCTGCTGCCGCTGGCCAAGCTGGTGATTCTGGTTTACGTCGCCATCGCCTTCTTTGCCTTCGTGGTGCTGGGCCTGATCGCCAAGCTGTTCGGTTTCTCTGTGATCAAGCTGATGCGCATCTTCAAGGATGAGCTGGTGCTGGCCTACTCCACCGCGTCTTCGGAAACCGTGCTGCCACGCGTGATCGAGAAGATGGAAGCCTACGGCGCACCGAAAGCCATCTGCAGCTTCGTGGTGCCGACCGGTTATTCGTTCAACCTCGACGGTTCGACCCTGTACCAGTCGATCGCCGCCATCTTTATTGCCCAGCTGTATGGCATCGACCTGTCGATCAGCCAGCAACTGTTGCTGGTCCTGACCCTGATGGTCACCTCCAAAGGCATCGCCGGCGTACCGGGCGTTTCCTTCGTGGTGCTGCTGGCCACTCTGGGCAGCGTCGGTATTCCGCTGGAAGGCTTGGCGTTCATCGCCGGTGTCGACCGCATCATGGACATGGCGCGTACCGCTCTGAACGTGATCGGCAATGCCCTCGCGGTACTGGTTATCGCACGCTGGGAAGGCATGTACGACGATGCCAAGGGCCAGCGCTACTGGAACTCCCTGCCACACTGGCGCAGCAAGGAAAAACTGCCAGCGGGCGAAATCTCCAAGCCGTAACGCAAAACCCTGTAGGCCTTCGCCTGCTCGCGATGAGGGCTGTACATTCAACATCTCTGTTGTCTGATACACCGCGATCGCGAGCAGGCTCACGCCTACAGTGGACCGCATCAGCCATACGAACCCCGGAGAAATCCGGGGTTTGTCGTTTCTGGTGACCCCGCTATCATTCGCGGCATTCTTCGGGGGATTTGACTGATGCTTAATGGCCTGTGGCTTGGCTTCTTCATCGTGGCAGCCGTGTCGGCGCTGGCGCAGTGGCTGATCGGCGGTAACGCCGGGATCTTTGCGGCGATGGTGGAAAGCATTTTCGCCATGGCCAAGCTCTCGGTCGAGGTCATGGTGCTGCTGTTCGGCACCCTCACCCTGTGGCTGGGCTTTCTGCGCATTGCCGAGAAGGCCGGCATTGTCGAATGGTTGGCCAAGGTCCTCGGCCCGCTGTTTCTGCGGCTGATGCCGGAAGTCCCACCCGGCCACCCTGCCCTTGGCCTGATCACCCTGAACTTCGCCGCCAACGGCTTGGGCCTCGACAATGCCGCGACGCCCATCGGCCTGAAAGCCATGAAGGCGCTGCAGGAGCTCAATCCCAGCGCCACCATCGCCAGTAACGCGCAAATCCTCTTCCTGGTGCTCAACGCCTCCTCCCTGACCCTGCTGCCGGTGACGATCTTCATGTACCGCGCCCAGCAAGGCGCGCCGGATCCGACGCTGGTGTTCCTGCCAATTCTGCTGGCGACCAGTTGCTCGACGATTGTCGGCTTCCTCTCGGTGGCATTCATGCAGCGCCTGCGGATCTGGGATCCGGTGGTGTTGGCCTATCTGGTGCCGGGCGCGCTGCTCCTGGGTGGCTTCATGGCGTTGCTCGGCACCCTTTCCGCGACGGCTTTGGCGGGATTGTCGTCGATCCTCGGCAATCTCACGCTGTTCGGGTTGATCATGCTGTTTCTGATCATCGGCGCGTTTCGCAAGGTCAAGGTTTACGAGGCGTTTGTAGAAGGCGCCAAAGAGGGCTTCGATGTCGCGAAGAATCTGCTGCCTTATCTGGTGGCGATGCTCTGCGCGGTGGGCGTACTGCGTGCCTCTGGAGCTCTGGACTTCGGGCTGGACGGGATTCGCCATCTGGTCGAGTGGGCCGGTTGGGACACGCGGTTTGTCGATGCGTTGCCGACCGCGATGGTCAAGCCGTTCTCCGGCAGCGCAGCGCGGGCCATGCTGATCGAGACGATGAAGACCTCGGGCGTTGACAGCTTCCCGGCGCTGGTCGCGGCGACGGTGCAGGGCAGTACCGAGACGACGTTCTATGTGCTGGCGGTGTATTTCGGCGCGGTGGGGATTCAACGCGCGCGGCATGCGGTGGGGTGTGCGTTGCTGGCGGAGCTGGCGGGTGTGCTCGGCGCGATTGGCGTCTGCTACTGGTTCTTCGGCTGATCACACATCAAAACTGTAGGAGTGAGCCTGCTCGCGATAGCTGGGTGACAGTCACCGATGATGGTGGCTGATAGACCGCTATCGCGAGCAGGCTCACTCCTACATGGATTGTGATGAATCAGGGCTTTTCGGGAGCGAGTTTCTGGCCTTGGTCGACAGCCCAAGCGACGACTTTCGCGGTCAGGCGATCACTGGCCTGGCCAAACCCGGCAACCACCGCCGGCACCTGCACATCGCTCAACGGCTGGCGCTCTTCAAAGCGGCGACTGGCCAGAATGCGCTGGTCATAACCGCGCACCAGCAACGCATCGACGCGCACCACAACGCTGGCCTGTGAGCCTTGGTATTCGGTCTGAAACGCCTGCAAACTTCCGCCCAATTCCAGATCCGCCGCAAAGTTGCTGTCATCGGTACTAAGCAACGTCACCCGACCATCACGCGCAAACCCATCGAGCAAGCGATTACGCACCAGCACCGGCGCCGGATCACTCCAGCGCGAGCCCTTGTAACTGCTGATCACGTCGCCCTGCGGAATCACCGCAATCGTCGGCCGGTTCAACGCCTCACTGGCCTGCAACTTGTTCAGCCGCAACGACCAAGACTGAGTCGCCGCCGAACTGGCCGAGGCGGGCGCCTGTGCGGCCGGCAGGCGATAGACATCCGACGGCTCGGACTTGGGCAGAATCGAGCAGGCGCTGATCAAGGAAAAACCGGCAGCGAAGAGGGCGAGGCGAGTCAGCTTCATGGCGTGAATTCCTTGTTCTTGTCACGGCCCAGCAAGTAACCGCTGGGATTGGCCTCAAGGCGTTGCGAAATGGCCCGCAGCGAGGTCAGCGTCTCACGCAGTTCGCGGATCGCCGGAGCCAGGCCGTTGAGGCCCTGCATGCCATTGTCGATGGAGTTTTCGTTTTTGCTGAGCAGAGTGCTGATGGTGGTGGTGCTTTGTTCCAGCGACTTCATCGCCTGCTCGGCGCTGCCCAGTGCCTGTTTGCCCTGGTCGTTGATCAAGCCGTTGGCGTTGCGCATCAGTAGCGACGTCTGTTCGAGCATGCTGCCAGCCTGTTTGCCGACGGTCGCCAGTTGCTGCATGGCCTGTTTGATGTCGCCGCGCTGATCGTTGATCGTCCCGGTGGTCTGCTCCAGATGGGCGAGGGTCTTGCTCACACGCTCGACGTTGTCGGCAGAGAACATCTGGTTGGCGTTCTGCAGCAGCGCAGTGATGCCGCTCATCAAATCGTTGGAGTCATTGAGCAGCCGCGAAATAGGCGAGGGCGAGGCGACGATGGTCGGCAGGTTGCCATCATGTCCACGCAGCTTCGGGCTCTCCGGCGTACCGCCGCTGAGCTGGATAATCGACGTACCGGTGATCCCGGCCAGCGCCAGTTTGGCTTGGGTGTCTTCCTTGACTGGCGTGTCACCGGCCAGGCGAATCCGCGCCAGCACGCGCCGTGGGTCCTTCGGATCAAGGCGCAGGTTGATGACATCGCCGACCTTGATCCCGCTGTACTGCACCGGGCTGCCCTTGGACAAGCCACTGACCGCCTCACTGAAGACAATTTCGTAATCCTTGAACTCGGTGTCGACGCTGGACTTGGCCAGCCACAGGCCGAAGAGCAGGGCGCCTGCCACCACTATCACGGTGAACAGGCCGATCAACACATGATGCGCTCGGGTTTCCATGTCAGACCTCGTTGAGCAATTTGGCGGCGTCCAGCGCCGAGCGGCCACGCGGGCCGTGGAAGTATTCGTGAATCCACGCGTCGTCGGTTTCCGAGACAACGTCGATGGGACCTGCCACCAGTACCTTCTTCTGCGCCAGCACCGCCACGCGGTCAGTGATGGTGTAGAGCGTGTCGAGGTCGTGGGTCACCAGAAACACGCTGAGGCCGAGTGCATCGCGCAAGGTCAGGATCAATTGATCGAATTGCGCCGCGCCAATCGGATCAAGGCCAGCGGTGGGCTCGTCGAGAAACAGGATGTCCGGGTCCAGTGCCAGAGCCCGGGCCAGCGCGGCACGCTTGATCATGCCGCCAGACAACGACGCCGGGTATTTGTCCGCCGCCGACAACGGCAACCCGGCCAGCGCCAGTTTCACCGCGGCCAGGTGTTCGGCGTCGTTGCGGCTGAGGCCGGCGTGTTCGATAAGGGGCAGGGCGACGTTTTCGGTGACCGTCAGCGAGGAGAACAGCGCGCCTTTCTGAAACAGCACGCCAAAACGGCGTTCGACCAGCGAGCGCTCATGCTCGGACAGGCTCGGCAGATTCTTGCCGAACACTTTGACGATACCTTCGCTGGGGCGGCGCAGGCCGACGATGCTGCGCAGCAACACCGATTTGCCGCTGCCGGAGCCGCCGACCACGGCGAGAATCTCGCCTTTGTACAAATCCAGATCGAGGTTCTCGTGCACGCTCTGGCTGCCGAAGCGATTGCACAGGCCACGGACTTCGATCACCGCCTCCGAGGGCGCGCGGGGTAGACGACTCACCAGCCCATCTCCATGAAGAACAGCGCAGCCACCGCGTCGAGCACGATCACCACGAAAATCGATTGCACCACGGCAGACGTGGTGTGCGCGCCAACCGACTCGGCGCTGCCACTGACCTTGAAACCTTCCAGACAACCAATCGCGGCAATCAGGAAAGCGAAGATCGGGGCTTTGACCAGGCCCACCAGAAAATGCTGGATGCCGATGTCCGATTGCAGCAACGACAGAAACATCGCCGGCGAAATATCCAGCGACACCGCGCAGACCACGCCGCCACCGATGATCCCGCACAGCATGGCGAGAAACGTCAGCATCGGCAGCGCCACTAGCATCGCCAATACCCGCGGCACCACCAGCAACTCCATCGGATCGAGGCCGAGGGTGCGGATTGCGTCGATTTCCTCGTTGGCCTTCATCGAGCCGATCTGCGCAGTGAAGGCACTGGCAGTGCGCCCGGCCATGAGGATCGCCGTGAGCAGCACACCGAATTCGCGCAGGAACGAGAAGCCCACCAGGTCCACAGTAAAAATTGTCGCACCGAAACTGGCCAGCACCGTCGCGCCAAGAAACGCCACCACCGCACCCACCAGAAAAGTCAGCAACGCCACAATCGGCGCGGCGTCGAGGCCGGTCTGCTCGATGTGCGCGATCATCGGCGTGATGCGCCAGCGCTTGGGCCGTAACAGGTTGCGAGCGATGGTTTCCATGATCAGGCCGACGAAACCGAGCAGTTGCAGAGTGTCCTGCCAGACGGTGTCGACGGCGCGACCAATGCGCGTCAGCAGTTGCACACTGACGCTGATTTCCGGCTCTTTGATCGGCACGCAGAAATCGGTCATCGAGCAGTACACGGTTTGCAGCAGCGCGCGGTCGGCGGAGGTCAGGGTGCAATCGGGGTGTTCGGCGGATTTGCCCAGGCGTTCGGAGCCGAGCAGTTCGACCAGCAACGAAGCGCCAGCGGTGTCGAGGGCGCCGAGGCTGTTGAGGTCGATCGGGGTGTTGGCATCGTACTGACCGTGGAGCTTTTCGCTCAGTTGCTTGAGCTCGGCGTAATGGGCAAGCGTCCAGTCCCCCGTGACCCGCAGGCGGGCAGGGGTTATCGACGTGTCCAGTTGAGCATTACCGCTGATCGAGCTGCTGGTCATAAGCTCCGTGCTTGTTCGGCCTTTATGCGAACTAACGTAATAGCACGAACCGGATTACTTTTCTTTGATCGCTGTGCTGTCCGTGACTTCGAAACGCAGCACGCCGATCACCTGGCCATCCTCGGTCAACACCCGCACTTGCCACTTGCCCGCCGGGTTGCCGGGGAAGTTCTGCTTGTGCGTCCACGCGCGGTAGCCTTCCTTGCGCCCGCCATGGATGTCGAGGGCGATGCGGTCGACCTCTTTGCCGTTGAATTGCCAGACGTGATAGATCCGCTCATCGAGCCCGCGCGGCGCGTTGATTGCGGTGTAGGCATAGAGGCCATCGCCACGAATCTGCTCGGCGCTGACCGTGTCGAGGCTGGCGCCGGGGGTGCGGTCCTGCATTTGCGTGCTGATCGCCACGTCGGTCATCCACAGCGTCGCCGGCGGCACCCACGAACGCAGCGCCCAACCCACGCCACCGATGCCGACCGTGATGCACAGGATTGCCAAAGCATTGCGCACCGTGCGGATCGGGAAGATCGACGCCAGGCTCGGGAACGACAACAACACGGCAATGCCCAGCGCCCATTTGAAACTTTGCGAAGTGGTCAGGTGCATGATCACCGGCAATGCGGTGAGCAGGGCGGCGAACAGGGTCAGAGTGTGCAGCGCGAGAAACGCCCAGCGCCGTGGCGCCAGCCATTTGTAATAGAGCGGATCGACGATGGAAATCAGTGCGGCGACGCTGAGCAGCCCGGTGAAAAACAACTGGCCGCTGTTCCAGGTCGTGGTGATGAAGAAAAACGGCAAGACGAAAAACAGGCTTTCCTGATGGATCATCTGCGTCGCGTAACGCAGCAGCGGCTGGGGAATCTCGCGTTTGAACACGCGGGTGAAGAGGCCGGTGAGGGTGTTTTCCAGCATCAGCCAGATCCAGCTGAGCAGCATGATCACGGTGATCCAGCTCGCCAGGCCCTGCTGACGATCGACCATGATGAAACTGCCGACCCCGGAGATGAACCCGCCAAGCGCAATGACCCCGGGATAACGCTTCATCAGTTCGAGAATGCGCTGGATCAGGAGCTGTATTTTTGGCATTTGGGCGGTTCACGACTTGAGGGGAAAAAACCTCGACAGAGTAGCGCCCGCCGGGCGTTGTGGCGAGGCTGCCGGTCACTTATTCGGTGCATTTCAGGGCCTCAAAAGATCGCAGCCTTCGGCAGCTCCTACATTTGGAACGCAATCCCCTGTAGGAGCTGCCGCAGGCTGCGATCTTTTGATCTTCAACCCCGCTTGCGGTGCAAACGCCAGCCGATCAGGATCAACAACACCAGACCCAAGCCACCCGCACTCAACCACAAAACCTGATCATCACTGATCAACGGCTTCTCGATCCGCAGATACCCCGGTTGCAACAGCAACTCACGCATGGCCTTGTTCGCCGCTTCCAGCGTCACCCCTTGCAGCTCCCGCGCCGGGTTGGCAAAACGACCGTCCTGGTAATCACCGAGGGCGCTCCAGTAATAATCCGCCAGCGCACTGTTGCCTTGCACCGCCCACGCCTGATGGGCGATCGAGGCCTGCTTGATCCGCGCGAAAGTATCCGGGTCCAGGCCGTTTTTCAGCAGATCAGCCTTGAGGTCCTCCAGCACCTGAATGGCTTCGTCAACGTCATCACGATCCAGATCGGCATTCAGGCTCATGAAACCGACGCCGCCAAACACCTCACGCTCGGCCCACGGCCCATAGGATAAACCGTGGTTGAGACGAATCTGCCGGTACAGCGCCCAGTCGAGATAATCCTTGAGGATATCGAACGTCTGGTCGTACTGATCGTCCAGCACCGGTTCCGGTACCAGCCAGTGCAATTTGGCGCTGTCGCCGATAAAGCCACGGGTGAGCGTGCGCTCGTGGGCGGCGCTGGTGCGGATATCCGGCAGTGGGCGGTGTTCGCTCGGCTCGACCGCTTCGAGCGCGCCCCAAGTGCGTTCCAGATAGGCCGGCAGCAGTTTGTCGAGTTCGCCGACGACAATCAGAGTCATGTTGTTCGGCGCGTACCAGGCCTTGCGCACCTTCTCCAGTTGCTCCTGAGTCAGATGGCCGACCTCGGCGCGTTGCGGGCATTTGAGGCCCAGTTCAACAGCGAGCTGATTGCTCGCGGTGTGGCCGAGGTCCTGACGATCGAGAAAGCGTTGCAGGCGTGTGTAATGGCCGCCGTCCTCGCGCTCGACCACACGTTTGGCGGCGTTGATCGCGTTGTCGTCGATACGCGTTTGCGTGAGCAGAGCGAGCAGCAGGTCGAGTACCTTGCGCTGGTTCTTCGCCGGAGCTTCGATGACGAAGGTGGTGTCGGCGTTGCTGGTGAAGGCATTCCAGTCACCGCCCAGCGCTTGCATGCGCTCCTCCAGACCACCTTCGCCGGTGGCGTCGATGCCACTGAACAGCAGGTGTTCGAGCAGGTGCGGCAGCTCCTTGTCATCGCACTCGAAATCATCAAGGCCGACGCCGACCACCAGCCGGATCGCCACATGCCCCCGTTCGGTGCCGGGCTTGAGCATTAGCTGCAAACCGTTGGGCAGCGCATAGCCTTCAACCTGAAAACGATCCAGGGCGAAGACGGGCAGGGAACCGAGCAACAGACAGGCGAACAACAGGCAACGCATAACAGGCTTCCGTACGGCTGATTTGGAGATCCGTGTCGTCAGTCAGGGCCCCATCGCGAGCAGGCTCACTCCTGCATTTGGAATGCGTCCCCCTGTAGGAGTGAGCCTGCTCGCGATAGCGGCCTGAAGGCTGAATCAATGTAACTGACTAAACCCAGCCCCAGTCGTTCAAGGCGAATGCGTAATGTCGGCAATATCATCCGCCGCCAGCGCCCCGGTATCCGCCGTTTCCAGCACCACATACGCACTGCCGCAAAACAGCGAATTCAAGCGTTTCATGTCGGCAATCAACTCCAGGTGCAGCGAACTGGTCTCGATACTCTGCACGATCTTGCGTTGCAAGCGGCTGACATGCGCGTGGGCCAAACGACGTTCCTGCGCGCGAAAGCGGCGTTTCTCGCGGAGCAATTGCCGGGCACTTTCGCGGTCGCCGCTGAGAAACACCGACAGGCCCAAACGCAAATTGGCGATCAGTTGCTGCTGCAGCCCGGCCAGGTCCTCCAGACCCTCTTCGGAAAACGAGCGCCGCTGCGAGGTTTTCTGCTGCTGGATCTTGCGCAGCATGCGTTCGATCAGGTCGGCGGCCAGTTTCAGATTGATCGCCAGCTCAATGATTTCGGCCCAGCGCCGACTGTCCTGCTCGCCGAGGTCTTCGCGGGGCATCTGCGCCAGGTACAGTTTGATTGCGCTGTACAGCGCTTCGACGTCGTCGGTCAGTCGACGCATTTCCTGGGTGACGGCGGTCTGCTTGCCGCGCAACACATCAAGCGAGGCGTCGAGCATGTTGTCGAGCAGATCGCCCATGCGCAGGGTTTCCCGCGCGGCGTTGGCCAGCGCCAGGCTCGGTGTGACCAGCGCGGTCGCGTCGAGATGGCGCGGTTTGGCGGTGCCGTTGACCTCCGGCCGCTCCGGCAGCAGCCACGCGCAGAGGCGCGCCATCGGCCCCACCGACGGCAGCAGAATCAGGCAGCGCGCGGTGTTGTAGAGCAAGTGGAAGCCGATGACCATTTCCTGCGGGCTGAAATCGAGGCTGTCGATCCAGTGCACCAACGGGTCGAGCACCGGGATGATCAGCAGCAGGCCAATCAGTTTGTACAACAGACTGCCCAGCGCCACTTGCCGCCCGGCCGCGTTCTGCATGCTGGTGCTCATGAACGCAAGAATGCCGCTGCCAATATTGGCGCCGATCACCAGGCCGATCGCCACCGGCAGACTGATCACACTGGCGCCGGCCAGTGTCGCGGTGAGCAACACAGCGGCGAGGCTCGAGTAGGAAATCATCGCGAACAACGCGCCGACCAAGGCGTCGAGAAGGATATCGCCGGTCAGCGAGGCGAAGATCACCTTGACCCCTTGCGCGTGGGTGATCGGTGCGGCGGCCTCGACGATCAATTGCAGCGCGAGAATGATCAACCCCAGACCGATGCTGACCCGGCCCATCTGCCCGAGCCGCGTCTGTTTGCGCGACAGAAAGAAAATCACCCCGAGGAAAATCAGCAGCGGCGACAGCCACGACAAGTCAAAGGTCAGCACCCGCGCCATCAGCGCGGTACCGACGTCGGCGCCGAGCATGGTCGCCAGCGCCGGGGTCAGCGCCATCAGGCCCTGGCCGACGAAAGAGGTCACGAGCATGGCCGTGGCATTGCTGCTCTGCACCATCGCGGTAACGACGATGCCGGCGACAAAGGCCAGCCAGCGCTTGGACATGTTCTGGCCAATCACATGGCGCAGATTGGTGCCGTATACCCGCAGGATGCCGGTTCGAACGATGTGCGTGCCCCAGATCAGCAGGGCGACGGCGGAAAGCAGATTGAGCAGGGTGAGCATACAAACCCCCTGTAGTAGCAGCGCCTCAGAGAGGCAAGTTGACGGTACCGCGCGGTTTCTACGTTTTTGATACTTAAGCTGTAGTTGGCTAACGGTCTGGGCGCCAGCATTGCACAGCTAAAGTGTCGATTGAAACAAAAGTGTCATGAAAGGCGCTTCATCCACCCACCTGAATCCACCACAAACAAATGTAGGAGTGAGCCTGCTCGCGATAGGGCCATCAGCCTCAACATTGATGTTGACTGACAGACCGTTATCGCGAGCAGGCTCACTCCTACAAGGGGTGTTGCCTGAAGACTACCGGGTTACTGGCCCGGGATGTCCTTGCGCAGTTTCACCGGGTCTTGCTGCTGTTTTTTCTTGGCCATTGCGCCGCGCAGCTTGATGTTGATCGCTTCCACCGCCAGCGAGAATGCCATGGCGAAGTAGACGTAGCCCTTCGGCACATGCACGTCGAACGACTCGGCAATCAGCACGGTGCCGACCACCAGCAGGAACGACAGCGCCAGCATCTTCAGCGACGGGTGCTTGTCGATGAACTCGCTGATCTTGCCCGAGGCCAGCATCATCACCAGCACGGCCACAACGATCGCCGCAACCATCACCGGCACGTGGGAAACCATACCCACTGCAGTGATCACCGAATCCAGCGAGAAGACGATGTCGATGATCGCGATCTGGATGATGGTGTAAAGGAAGTTGCCACCCTTGCCACCCGGGGTTTCGTCGCTTTCGTCTTCGCCTTCCAGCGCGTGGTACATCTCTTGCGAGCTCTTCCACAGCAGGAACAGACCACCGAAGAACAGAATCAGGTCACGGCCGGAAATGCCCTGACCGAACACTTCGAACAGGTCGGCGGTGAGGCGCATGACCCAGGTGATCGACAGCAGCAACAGGATGCGAGTGATCATGGCCAGGCCAAGACCGAAGATCCGGGTGCGCTGCTGCATGTGTTTCGGCATGCGGCTGACCAGGATCGAAATCATGATGATGTTATCGATGCCGAGGACGATTTCCAGGGCGGTCAGGGTGAAGAAGGCAACCCAGATTTCGGGGTTGGTCAGCCATTCCATGTGTATTCCTTTGAGCAATTGTTAAACCGAAAAAGGTCCGGGCTTCAAACCGCGAAGCCAGGACCCGAAACGGTGAGTCTTGGGCTTATAGAGTGCTGAACACCGGGAAAGTCCCCAACAGCAGTGCAGCAATCAGGATGCAGATACAAACCAGGATCGCCCATTTCAGGGTGAAACGCTGGTGGTCACCGAAATCGATGCCGGCCAGGGCCACCAACAGATACGTCGATGGCACCAACGGGCTCAGCAAGTGGACGGGCTGACCGACGATCGAGGCACGGGCCATTTCCACTGCAGTGATTCCATAGTGGCTGGCGGCTTCGGCCAACACCGGCAACACGCCATAGTAGAACGCATCGTTGGACATGAAGAAGGTGAACGGCATGCTCACCAGCGCCGTGATCACCGCCAGGTACGGGCCGAGGAAATCCGGGATCACCGCCAACAGGCTCTTCGACATCGCATCGACCATGCCGGTGCCGCTCAGGATACCGGTGAAGATACCCGCCGCAAAGATCAGCCCGACCACTGCCAGCACGCTACCGGCGTGAGCCGCGACGCGGTCCTTCTGCATCTGCAGGCAAGGGTAGTTGACGATCATGGCAATACTGAATGCCACCATGAACAGCACCGGCAACGGCAACAGGCCGGCGATCAGGGTGCACATCAGGCCGAAGGTCAGGGCGCCGTTGAACCAGATCAGTTTCGGACGGCGCGCATCGGGGAATTGCGAGACGCTGATTTCGCTGTGATCGATCTCGTCGCCGATCAGGTGCAGCTCACCGAGACGCGCACGTTCACGTTTGCCGTAGAAATAAGCGATAACCAGAATCGCGACCACACCCGCGGCCATCGCCGGGATCATCGGTACGAAGATGTCCGACGGGTCGACATGCAGCGCACTCGCAGCCCGGGCAGTCGGACCACCCCATGGGGTCATGTTCATCACGCCGCCGGCGAGAATGATCAGACCGGCCATGATCCGCGGGCTCATGCCGATGCGGCTGTACAGCGGCAGCATGGCGGCCACGCAGATCATGTAAGTGGTCGCGCCGTCACCATCGAGGGACACCACCAGCGCCAGCACGGCGGTGCCGATCGAGACCTTCAACGGGTCACCCTTGACCAGTTTGAGAATCTTGCGCACGGCCGGGTCGAACAGGCCGGAGTCGATCATCAGGGCGAAATAGAGAATGGCGAACATCAGCATCACGCCAGTCGGCGCGAGCTTGGTGATGCCTTCGAGCATCATCGGGCCGATCTTCGGTGCAAAGCCGCCGAACAGGGCGAAGACGATCGGGATGATGATCAGAGCGATCAGCGCGGACAGGCGCTTGGTCATGATCAGGAACATGAACGTGATGACCATGGCGAAGCCAAGGAAAGTCAGCATGGGAATACTCCAGGCGTAGCGCGGCTAGTTGAGTGAGCGGATCGGGCGGGATCAGCGCAGAACGGGAAGCACGAGACGTACGGGCGGAGTTGAAGCGAGGAGGCGGGCTACAGAGGACATCAGAATCACCATTGTTGTTGTTAATTGGGCCGTTCGTGCGAGGTATCACACGCGTTGGCCAACCGGTCTGTTGCCGGAAGTGGAGGCGATGCTAATCGCGGAAGCTTTCAGCTACCTTTCGCTGAAGAAAGCTTTGGGTGAACGGTCAACCGGTCGTCGGATGCGAACTAAAGTCAATAAACCCGGGAAGGAGGGCGTTCGACATGAGCGAATTGCACAGCGGCGGCTGCCATTGCGGACACATTCGTTATCAGTTCAGCGGGGCGTTGCAGGATATCGCCCATTGCCATTGTTCGATTTGCCGCAAGGTCAGCGGCGGGATTGTCACAACCTGGATCACCGTGCCGGCGGCAAATTTCCAATGGCTGGCTGGTACGCCGGCGCGTTATGACTCATCCGACAGTTGCGCGCGATACTTCTGCCCGCAGTGCGGCGCGCAACTGGCGTTGGTGACGTTGCTCAGCCCACAGAGTATCGACGTAACCATCGCCACCCTTGATCAACCCGAGCTGGCGCCCGCCGAACGACACATCTGGACCGACAGCCAATTGCCCTGGCTGCACCTGGACGAGCATCTGCCGGGCGAAGCCGAAGAAACGCTGTGATCAAAAAACAGACAAGTTCAGCGGCCTGATCGCACCCATCCAGATCGCATGCTCAGTGTGGTCGAGCAAATCATTGCCGGTGTCCGGGTGCAGGAATACCACCAGGCCTTTTCGATTCAGCGCCAGCCATGGCAGCACCTCGCCGATCAGCTCAGGGCCGAAGGCCAACTGGCAACTCCAGTCCGGATGCGGACCGACCGGACGTTCGTGAACACGGCCCATTTTCACTGGAAATAACTGCGCGGCCTGTTCGCACAAGGCCCGTGCCTGTTCAATGGTGCTGGCGTCGAAATAGACGTGGGCGTGGTAGCCCTTGATCGCTTGCATCTGAAGCCCTCGGAAATCGGTTCGAACCCTCGGCATTGCCCGTATGTCACACGCCATACAAGGGATAAGAAAAGGGATCAGCCATGAAAAATGCCGAAACCCCGGCGGTAAAAGTGGTGCTCTATGGTGCCATGAGTAGCCTGGGCAGCGCGTTGATGGCTGAGTTGCTGCGTCGTCAGCATGAAGTCATCGCCATTCTCGACGATCTGACCGCACTTGCGCCGCGTCCCGGACTACGCACCAAGAGCGGCGATCTGTTCGATTCCGAGAGAGTCAATCAAAGTGTGGCCGGCAGTTCGGTGGTCATCTGCTTATTGGATGCGCCAGGTTTGCCCTTCAGCAGCGATCACGTTGAGCGCTCTGTCGTACTCGGCCCCGTCGAGCAGGTGCTGGCCGTCGATGCATTGGTCGATGGACTGCAAGCCGCCAACGTTTCGCGGCTGTTTCTGGTGGGGGATTTTGCCGTACTCGATGAGCCGGACGTCGATGATCGCCTGCAACGCCATGCCGCCGAAGAAATTCGCGAAGCCGTGCAAAGCAGCCCGCTGCACTGGACGCTGGTCAATGCGCCACACGGCGTGGCCGGGCTGACCATTGAGCATTTCAGCCAGGTCGGCGGCAATCTCGAACCGGGTCTGGCCGAGCCACTGGAGCGGCTGAACCGCGTGGCGGTGGGGATTGCCGATGAGCTACGGCTGAATTTGCATGTAGGGCAGCATGTGAATTTCGTTGCGGCTTCAGATTCGTAAACGATCTTCAAACCGCGATCGAAGGCAACGTCAAACCGTTGAGGGATTGCGCGCTGCTCGCCTGTTCCGCCATTAACCAATCGACAAACTGTTGAATCAACGCGCCCCGACGTTTGCGCTGGGGCAGCACCACGTAATAACCGAGGCGCGACAGCGTGGTTTCAGCAATCGGCCGGCATAACAAACCCTGACTAAGCAAGTTATCCACAAGGTGCCGCCAGCCAATCGCCACGCCTTGGCCGCCAATCGCCGCTTGAATCAACAGCGTGTAATTGTCGAAGCGCAATTGCCCCGGCGCCGGCGGTGTATTGATACCGAGTTCACGGAACAGACCACTCCAGTCAAACCAGTTGCTGCTGTTTTCCCCACGCAGGTGCAGCAACGGAAACTCCAGCAGCGCGTGAGCAGGCAAGGGCAGGGCGCGATCCTTGAGCAATTGCGGGCTGCACACCGGGAATACTTCTTCGCTGAACAACCAATGGCTTTCGCCCTGCTTGAAACGCCCATCACCGAACAGGATCGCCACGTCGATATCGGTGCGTAGCATGTTGTGGTTGCGTTCGCTGGTCACCAGGCTGACGTCGACCTGTGGGTTAGCTTCATGAAAGCGGTGCAGGCGCGGCATCAGCCAATAAGCAGCGAAGGCAAAGTCGGTGGCAACTTGCAGGACTTCATGTTGCTGCTGTGCGCTGATCGCGCTCAATCCTGCATCGATATTCTGCAAACCGAGAGTAACTTGCTCAAACAGGATCGCACCGATTTCGGTCAGCTCAATCCCTCGGTAAATCCGATCAAACAGGCGCGTGCCGAGCTGTTCTTCCAGCCGTTTGATCTGCTGACTGATCGCTGGTTGCGTGGTGCCAAGCTCTACCGCTGCTGCAGTAAAGCTGCGCTGGCGGGCTGCAGCTTCGAAGGCGCGCAGCAGGTCGAGCGACAGATCACCCAAGGCTTCATACATAAGCTGTGCTTATCCTAGTCATTGTCCGGCGCGGGCTTTACCGGATAAAGCATGGACTCCATGCTCGATCGCAGCAATGTCGCATAAATATTCACTATGGAATGCCGCGATCACATGAAGCGCAAGAATATTCTTTTCATCATGGCCGATCAGATGGCCGCGCCAATGTTGCCGTTCTACGGCCCATCGCCGATCAAACTGCCGAATCTTTCCCGCCTCGCCGCCCAAGGCGTGGTGTTCGATGCCGCTTACTGCAACAGCCCGTTGTGCGCGCCATCGCGGTTCACCCTGGTCAGCGGCCAGTTGCCGAGCAAGATCGGCGCCTACGACAACGCCGCCGATTTCCCTGCCGATGTGCCGACTTATGCCCATTACTTGCGCCGCCTCGGCTACCGCACCGCGCTATCCGGCAAGATGCACTTCTGCGGTCCGGACCAGTTGCACGGTTATGAAGAACGCCTGACCAGTGATATCTACCCGGCCGATTACGGTTGGGCCGTGAACTGGGATGAGCCGGATGTACGGCCGAGCTGGTACCACAACATGTCTTCGGTGCTGCAGGCCGGTCCGTGTGTGCGTACCAACCAACTCGATTTTGATGAAGAGGTGGTATTCAAGGCGCAGCAATACCTGTTCGATCACATTCGCGAGGAGGGCGATCAGCCGTTCTGCCTTACCGTATCAATGACTCATCCACACGACCCGTACACCATTCCCAAAGCATTCTGGGATTTGTATGACGATGCTGATATCCCGTTGCCTACAACGCCGGATCAACACGAACTCGATCCGCACTCGCAGCGGCTGCTCAAGGTTTATGACCTGTGGGATAAGCCACTGCCTGTGGATAAGATTCGCGATGCACGCCGGGCATATTTCGGTGCATGTAGCTATATCGACGCCAACGTCGGCAAACTTCTGCAAACCCTCGAAGAAACCGGGCTGATCGATGACACAATTATTGTCTTCTCCGGTGACCACGGCGACATGCTCGGCGAAAAGGGCCTTTGGTACAAAATGCATTGGTACGAAATGGCAGCCCGCGTCCCCCTGTTGATAAGTGCTCCAGGCCAGTTCGATGCCGGGCGTGTCAGCGCTGCCGTATCGACCGCAGACCTGTTGCCAACCTTCGTCGAATTGGCCGGCGGCACGCTGCAAGCCGGCTTGCCACTGGATGGCCGCTCACTGGTTTCGCACCTGCGAGGGCAGGGCGGTCATGACGAAGTGTTCGGCGAATACATGGCCGAAGGCACCATCAGCCCGCTGATGATGATCCGTCGCGGCGCGTACAAATTTATCTACAGTGAAAGCGACCCTTGCCTACTCTTCGACGTAAATAACGATCCGCATGAACTGGAAGAACTCAGCCAATCGCCGCAACATCGCCTGCTTTTCGACGATTTTATCGCCGAAGCACGGGCCAAATGGGACATTCAGTCGATTCACCGGGAGGTCCTCGCGAGCCAGCGCCGCCGCCGATTTGTCGCCGACGCGTTGACCATCGGCAAGCTGAAGAGCTGGGATCACCAGCCACTGGTGGACGCCAGTCAGCAATACATGCGCAACCACATCGACCTCGACGATCTGGAACGCAAAGCACGTTATCCACAACCCTGCCAAAACCAATAATGTTAAGGGGAAGTCCATGCGTAAGTTATCCACAGTAGTGACGGTCGGCCTGCTCGCGCTGAGCAGCGCCTCGGCCTTCGCTGAGCAAAGCTGCGACACCGTGAAAATGGCCGATCCGGGCTGGAGCGACATCGCCGCGACCAACGCCATCACCGGGTTTCTGCTGGATGGCATGGGCTACAAGGCTAAGGTCGACACCCTCGCGGTGCCGATCACCTTCGGTGGTTTGAAGGACGGCCAGGTGGACGTGTTCCTCGGCAACTGGATGCCGGCGCAGCAGGGTTTCTATGACAAGTTCGTCGCCACCGGCGATGTCACGCAACTGGCGAAGAACCTCGACGGCACCGAATTCACCCTCGCCGTGCCGGACTACGTGTGGGACGCGGGTGTGCATAACTTTGCCGACCTGAACAAATATGCGGACAAGTTCGAGCGCAAGATCTACGGCATCGGTTCGGGCGCGCCGGCGAATATTTCGTTGCAGGAAATCATCAAGAAGAACGACTTCGACATGGGCCAGTGGAAGCTGATCGAATCCAGCGAACAGGCGATGCTGGCTGAAGTGTCGCGGGCGGTGAAGAAACAGAAATTCGTCACCTTCCTCGGCTGGACGCCGCACCCGATGAACGTGCAGTTGAAGATGCATTACCTCAAGGGCGGCGAGAAGTATTTTGGCGATACCGGCAGCGTGTTTACGTTGACGCGCAAGGGCTACGCCGAAGCCTGTCCGAATGTGGGTAAGTTGCTGACCAATCTTTCGTTCACGCAGGAGATGGAGAACAGCATCATGGCTGAGGTGGTGAACAAGAAGGTCAGCAATGCCGAGGCGGCGAAGGCGTGGATCAAGGAGAATCCGGCGGTGTTGGACAAGTGGCTGGATGGGGTGAGGACCGTAGATGGCAAGGATGCGTTGGTGGCGGTCAAAGCCAAGCTCTGATCGTGGGATTGCTGGAATTGTGCACTGCTTGAGATTTTTGCCCCCTCACCCCAGCCCTCTCCCCCAGAGGGGGCGAGGGGGAAAGGGAGCCGATATTTTTTGGATTCGAGACCTGAGTTCGACGCTGATTCCTCAGGTCGATGTAGCGAGTCCGATCACCTCGGTCAGTCCCCTCTCCCTCTGGGAGAGGGCTAGGGTGAGGGGCCTTTCCCCTGACACCCTGATAACCTTGAACAAAACCCCAACCGCGAGGACCCATGGCCTTCCCCAGCCGCCACTCTCTCTTGCCCTTCCTCACCTGGCTACCGCGGCAAACCCGCGCCAGCGTCGGACGGGACCTGATCGTCGGCCTTAGCGGTGCGATTCTCGCGTTACCCCAGTCGATTGCCTACGCGCTGATCGCCGGTCTCCCACCTGAATACGGCCTCTATGCCGCAATCATCCCGGTGCTGATTGCCTGCCTGTGGGGCTCGTCATGGCATTTGATCTGTGGCCCGACCGCGGCGATTTCGATCGTGCTGTACGCCAGCGTCAGCCCTTTGGCCGTACCAGCATCGCAGGACTACATCACGCTGATCCTGCTGCTGACCTTCCTCGCCGGGCTTTTCCAGTGGCTGCTTGGCTTGCTGCGCTTCGGTGCGCTGGTGAACTTCGTTTCGCATTCGGTGGTGCTGGGGTTCACCCTCGGCGCGGCAGTGGTGATTGCCATCGGGCAGTTGCCTAATCTTTTGGGACTCGAGCTGCCGGCCAAAGCCACGGCGCTGGCCAGTTTGATGGATCTGCTGCAACACCTCAGGGCTGTGGATAAACCTTCGTTGGTACTCGGTGTGGCGACGGTGGTTGTCGGTGTGGTGTTGAAACAATTGCTGCCGCGCTGGCCGACGCTGTTGATAACCCTCGCTTTGGCCAGCCTGCTGGTGTGGCTTTGGCCGGCGATGTTCGGCCACGTGCATCTGGTCAGCGCCTTTGTCGGGCGTTTGCCGCCGTTCAGTGGATTGCCGCTGGATCTGGATCTGATTTTACGTCTGCTGCCCAGCGCCGTGGCGGTGGGCATGCTCGGACTGGTCACCAGTCTGTCGATTGCCCGCTCGATTTCGGCGCGGTCGCAACAGCTGCTCGATGCCAATCAGGAAGTCCGCGCGCAGGGCTTGTCGAATATTGTCGGCGCGTTTTTCTCCGGATCATTGTCGGCAGGCTCGTTTACTCGCTCGGGGTTGAGTTATGAGGCAGGCGCCTGTTCGCCACTGGCCGGGGTGTTTTCGGCGATCTGGGTCGCGCTGTTCGCGATATTCGGCGCCGGGCTGATCGCGCACATTCCGATCCCGGCGATGGCGGGGAGCATTCTGCTGATTGCCTGGGGACTGGTGGATCACCGCGGCATTCGTGCCTTGTTGCGGGTCAGTCGCGCCGAGTTCGTGGTCATGGCGCTGACTTGTCTGGCGACGTTGCTGCTGGAGTTGCAGACTGCGATTTATGCCGGTGTGCTCGCATCGCTGTTCTTCTACCTCAAGCGCACTTCGCAACCGCGCGTGCAGCACTGGCGCGACGGCGAAGACGATGTGTTGCGTGTCGGCGGATCGATCTTTTTCGGCGCCAGCCATTACCTGCAGGTACGCCTGCAACGGCTGCACGGCTCGCGAGTGGTAATTGAGGCGCAGCAGATCAACTTCATCGATTATTCGGGCGTGGAGATGCTGCATCAGGAGGCGCGGCGCTTGCTTAGCCAGGATCGCAGCCTGACCTTGCGCCGGGCGCGGCCGCAGGTGGTGGAGGAGCTGAGGAAGCTGGAAGGGCCGGAGAAATGTCCGATCCGGTTTGAGGATTGATCAAAGACCGGCGGTGCGGCCATTCGCGAGCAAGCTCGCTCCCACATCTGATCGCATTCCACTGTGGGAGCGAGCTTGCTCGCGAAGCTTTTTAAAGGGCCAGTTGTCGACGCAACTCTGTGAGCACGGGCGCAGTGTCCGGGCGCACACCACGCCACAGGAAAAAAGCCTCAGCCGCCTGCTCGGCCAACATCCCCAAACCATCCATCGCCACCGCCGCGCCATGCTCACTGGCCCAGCGGCAAAACGCCGTCGGCTCTTTGCCGTACATCATGTCGTAGCACAAGGTCTTGCCCGGCTCGATCAGGCTCGGTGCAATCGGCGGCACATCACCAGTGAGACTGGCCGATGTGGCGTTGATGATCACGTCCACCGGCTCGCGCAACCAGTCGAAACCACTGGCCGAGACCGGCCCGAGGTCGCAGAACAACTCCGCCAGCAACTCAGCCTTGTCCACCGTACGATTGGCGATGATCACCGACGCCGGTTGTTCCGCCAGCAACGGTTCCAGCGCACCGCGCACCGCACCACCGGCACCGAGCAGCAGAATGCGTTTGCCAGTCAGGCTGAACCCGGCGTTCACCGTCAGATCGCGCACCAGTCCGGCGCCGTCAGTGTTATCACCGAGCAGTGAGCCGTCGGCCAGTTTGCTCAAGGTGTTCACCGCACCGGCCCGTTGTGCGCGAGCGGTCAGGCTATTGGCCAGACGATAGGCGTCCTCCTTGAACGGCACGGTGACGTTGGCGCCGCGACCTTCCTGGAAAAACGCCGTGGCGCAGTTGGCGAAATCTTCAAGCGGCGCCAGCAAGGTGCTGTAGTCGAGGTGCTGGCCAGTCTGCTCGGCGAACAGCTTGTGAATCATCGGCGATTTGCTGTGGCCGATCGGGTTGCCGAAAACGACGTAACGATCCATCAGATGTCCTCAGGCCTCGGCCAGCCAGTCGCGGTCTTGCAGGAAGTACTCGGTCAGGCGTGCTTCTTCGCTGCCAGGCTCGGCTTTCCAGTCATAGCCCCAGCGCACTTGCGGCGGCAACGACATCAGGATCGACTCGGTACGCCCGCCCGATTGCAGGCCGAACAGCGTGCCACGGTCATACACCAGGTTGAACTCGACGTAGCGGCCACGGCGGAACTCCTGGAATTCACGCTGCTGAGCGGTAAACGCATCGTTTTTGCGGCGCTGCACGATCGGCAGATAAGCATCGATGTAGGCGTCGCCGATGGCCCGCATAAAAGCGAAGCTGGTATCGAAGTCCCACTCGTTCAGGTCATCGAAGAACAAACCGCCAATGCCGCGCGGTTCGTGGCGATGCTTGATGTGGAAGTAGGTGTCACACCAGGCCTTGTAGCGCGGGTAGACGTCCGGGCCAAACGGCGCGCAAGCCTGCTCGGCAACGCGGTGCCAGTGAACGCAATCTTCTTCATTGCCGTAATACGGGGTCAGGTCGAAGCCGCCGCCGAACCACCAGACCGGCTCTTCACCCTCCTTCTCGGCGATGAAAAAGCGCACGTTGGCGTGGGACGTCGGCACATGCGGGTTGTGCGGGTGGATCACCAGCGACACGCCAAGGGCTTCGAAACCGCGGCCAGCCAATTCCGGGCGATGGGCGCTGGCCGACGGTGGCAGACCACTGCCGAAGACGTGGGAAAAGTTGACACCGCCCTTTTCGATTACCGTGCCGTTCTCGATCACGCGAGTACGACCGCCACCGCCGGCGGGCCGGGTCCAGGCGTCTTCGACGAAGCGCGTGCCGCCGTCTTCGGTTTCGAGAGCCGCGCAGATGCGGTCTTGCAGGTCGAGCAGATAGGCCTTTACGGCGTCGGTGCGGGTCGTCATGGCTTCACCTTGAATCGGGCGGCGCCCCGGCAGACGGGCGACGCAAATGGGCGCGTAGCATACCACCGCACAACAGCCCGCCGCAGTTGACGAAGATCAAGCATGGGAGTTGGATAGGGGGCTCACAAAAGACCCAAGGAGAGCAGGCAGATGGCAAAGCGTATCCAGTTCCGCGCCCACGGCGGCCCCGAAGTGCTCGAATATGTTGATTACCAACCCGCCGCGCCCGGCCCCAATCAAGTCCGCGTGGCTAACAAGGCGATCGGCCTGAACTTCATCGACACCTATTACCGCAGCGGTCTGTACGCGCCGCCTGCCTTGCCGTCCGGCCTGGGTGCTGAAGGTGCGGGGATCGTCGATGCCGTGGGCAGCGACGTCACCCGGTTCAAGGTCGGTGATCGCGTGGCCTATGGCAGCGGCCCGTTGGGGGCCTACAGCGAATTGCATGTGCTGCCCCAGGACAATCTGGTGCATCTGCCCGACGAAATCAGTTTCGAAACGGCTGCCGGTGTAATGCTCAAAGGCCTGACCGTGCAATACCTGCTGCGCCAGACCTATGAACTCAAGGGTGGCGAAACCATTCTGTTCCACGCGGCGGCCGGCGGTGTCGGTTCACTGGCCTGCCAATGGGCCAAAGCGTTAGGCGTGAAGCTGATTGGCACCGTCAGCTCCAAAGAGAAAGCCGAACTGGCCAAGGCCAATGGCGCCTGGGCGACGATCGATTACAGCCACGAAAACGTTGCCCAGCGCGTGCTGGAATTGACCGATGGCAAGAAAGTCCCGGTGGTCTATGACGGTGTCGGCAAGGACACTTGGCTGACGTCCCTCGACAGCGTGTCGCCGCGTGGCCTGGTCGTGAGCTTCGGTAACGCTTCCGGCGCGGTGGACGGCGTGAATCTGGGAATTCTCTCCGCCAAGGGTTCGCTGTACGTGACCCGGCCGACGCTGGCGACTTATGCCAACAACGCCGAAAACCTGCAGCGAATGGCCGATGAGCTGTTCGAGATGATCATCAGTGGCAAGTTGAAGGTGGATGTCAGCCAGCGTTATCCACTGGCTGATGCGGCGAAGGCGCAAACCGAACTGTCGGCGCGGCGCACTACCGGTTCCACCATCCTGCTGCCTTGATACCTCCCGGCGTCCTGCCAGTCAGGGTTTCAGAACCATGACTGGCAGGACGCTTCGAGCGTGTTCAGTATTGCGGTGGATGAGCCGCCAACGGTCTTGGCGCCCAATGACCGACCGTCGCGGAATCAGGCTGTTGCAACGCGGCGAGGATTTGCCGCCACTCGGCTGACAACACCCAGTAATCCCCGCGTGCGCGCTGTTCGATATGCAAGGGATTGGAGGCGACCGGCATCAGACCGAAACGCTGGTACAGGCGCAGCTGCGATGCCCTGCACAACGCGGTGACACCTAAATAGCCCTGTTTTATGGCCCACTCGGCAGCGGCCGCCAGCAGACTGTCGACGGCAATGGGCTGTTGGCTGGGCGCGTACGAGATCAAGCGACTGAGTTCGACATGGCGTGACAACGCCACCGTGGGCGAAACATGTTGCTGCGCCAGTGATGCCCACTCGAACGGCGCCGGAGTGGCCCTCAATACCGCCAGCAGTTGCTCGTGCCGATACAGCAGAAAGTGGGTACTGCGCGACCGTGTCGCCAGTCGGGTTTCGAGCATCCGCGCCCTGGACGTCAGCATGTAATGCTGCAGCCGAAGCCGAAATTGCCGATCGATAAACCGATCGAACACCTGGGTATCCGACCCCGCTTCAAGCATCACGATACGGCAACCCTCCTGATGACTGTTTAACGTCACCTGGAGCGCCTGCAGGTAATCCGTGAGTTGCAAATCCGTAGTGTCCATTCTTTCTCCGCAGACCTTAACTTATCGAAGTGTTTCGAGTGCAGGGAAAGGATGGTTGCTTTTGGCGATACCGCCACGAAACGCGGTCTGATAATCAGGTGGGAAAATTCATTTAATTCAGCTAGTTGACGATTTTTCCGACGCAACAACCAGCATCATTGCAGGATAAATCGCAGGCACGTGTAGTACTCCTCGCCATCAAAGCGAGGAGTACTCACGTTACAAATGTTCGAGGCTGGATCAGTCGGGACGAATGACTTTGCCGGTCGCCAGATCACGGATCACGCTGGGGTTCTTGCGCCCACCCAGTTGCCCGCCCAGTATCAGATCGATCTGCCCACGGAAATACTGCTCGACACGCAATCGCGTGCGCGCCGCCGGGCGGCCCTGCGGGTTGGCTGAGGTCGAAATCAACGGCCCGACCATCGAGCACAGATCGCGTACTTGCGGATGATCACTGACCCGCAGTGCGACGGTATCGTGCATGCCGGTCACCCATTCCGGGAGCAAGCCCTGATGCGGCACCAGCCAGGTGTTCGGCCCCGGCCAGGTGCTGGCCATGCGGTCGATCCATTCTTGCGGGAAGTCTTCGAACAGGAAGTCGAACTGGCGAATGTTGTCGGCAACCAGAATCAGGCCTTTGACCACCGAACGATTCTTGATCGCCAGCAACCGATCCACGGCCTCTTCGTTCCATGGGTCGCAACCCAGCCCCCAGACGGCTTCGGTTGGATAGGCAATCACCGCCCCGGCGCGAATCTCTCGTGCGGCTTGTTGCACACGCCAACTGTTAACCATGAAAAAACTCTCCGCAAACAGGTTTCGCGCAGTTTACCGATCTTCCTTGTAAAACCTAGCGTGTCCTGGCCAACCAGCGACCGTTTTCGCACACTGCACGGCCATCCATTTCCAGTTCGGTGAGTGCCGCCAGCACTTTGGGCAATGTCCAGCCGCTGCTGTCAGCCAAGCCTTCGCTGGTGTGCGGGGCGGCGTGGAGCAGGCTGAGCAACGGGTGATCGACGTTCGCCGTGTCATTGGATAGCGGCAGATGCTGCCAACCGCGCAGGGCTTCGAGGATGTGCTCGATGGTTTCCACCAGCACCGCGCCATCGCGGATCAACTGATGGCAACCGCGTGCACCGGGGTGATGGATCGAACCGGGAATCGCGTAAACCTCGCGTCCCTGTTCCGCCGCCAGCCGTGCGGTGATCAGCGAACCGCTGGCGACGCTGGCCTCGACCACCAGCACGCCGAGGGACAAACCGCTGATGATGCGGTTACGTCGCGGGAAGTTGCTCGCGGTCGGCCCGGCATCCAGCGGAAACTCGGAAAGCACTGCGCTGCCGCACGCAATCATCGCGTCAGCCAAGCGGCGGTTGCGCTGTGGATAAAAATTTTCCAGCCCCGTGCCGAGGACACCGACCGTCAACCCGCCAACATCCAGCGCGGCCTGATGCGCAGCGGCATCGATACCCAGTGCCAATCCGCTGGTGATGACAAAACCGGCACCGGCAAGGCTGCGGGAAAACGCTGCGGCAGTATCCATGCCCGGACGCGATGCCCGGCGACTGCCAACCATCGCCAGTTGCGGTTTTTCCAGAATCTGCGGATCACCGGCCACGAACAACATTGGCGGCGGGTCGGGAATCTGCGCCAGTAATGCGGGGTAATCGGCTTGGTCCCACATCAGCAAATGCTGATCCGGCCGCTCTAGCCAGCGCATTGCATGGCTGGCGCCGTCGCGAACTTCGGGGCAGCGCCGCGCTTCGGCGCACGCCGCCGGCAAACCGAGAGAACGCCAGGCACTGGCCGGCGCGCTGATGGCTTTGGAGGCCGAGCCGAAGGCTTCGAGCAATTTGGCAAAACGCTTCGGGCCGACATCCGGCAAGCGGTGCAGGCGCAGACGCGCTTCCAGTTCCGCCGGGGAAACCGGCGTACAAACAGGCAACATGATGGATCATCCTTGATCGTTATAAGCCCCGAACCATTCGGAACAAGCTGTGGATAACTCTGTTGGTAACTTGTGAAGCACGCTTACGGATTGCGCACCTTGTCGAGCACCGCCAGCGAGCGCGATGCGTTAAGAACGAGGCCATAACTGAGTTTGTCGTAGGTGCGGAACACCATCAGCAGCCCGGCGCGTTCATCAGGAATTTTCAGCGGCTGGCCAGTGATGCGGTCGCGCACGGTTTCACCGGTTTTCATTACCACCAGCACGTTGCCTTCGGCCAGACCGTCGCGCTTGCCCTTGTTCAAGGTGACCACGTCCATCACGCCAATCTGGGTGACACCGCGCGGCACATCGATGATCACGCCGTTGATCTTGCTGGTGGGCGCGCTGGGCATGAAGGTCGAGTTGATCGAACGCTCCTCGCCGCTGAACAAGCGATCGCCGAGGCGCACTTCCTGCGTGGTGCGTTGCAGCGCGAGGGTGGCGACGTCGCCTTCGGTCGCAACGATTTCACCGCCACCAATGTCATCGGCATTGATCCCGAGAAACTCCTTGGTCTCAGGATCGGTGTAGACCTTGCCCTGACGGAAGATGCCGTAGACCGGTTGATCAGGATCAAAATGGCCGCGCGCGAAGATCCGGTCACCGGTACCGCTGAGCACGCGTTCGGCATCGCCGGCGACGATATACGGCGCCTTGTCGAAATCCTCGACCTTGTCGACGATGCGGTTGCTCAGCAGAAAGCTGTTGATCGATTTCAGCGGAATGCTCGGAATCGCCTCGGCCACCGGGCTGGTGCGAATGCGTGGCGAGAGCTTGATGGTGCCGCGCGACTCGCCGCGATTAAGGGTCAGACGTGGCTGGCCATCGACATAACTGAGCGTCAGCGTGTCGCCGGGATAGATCAGGTTGGGGTTTTCGATTTGCGGGTTGGCCCGCCACAGTTGTGGCCACTGCCAGGGCTCGCGCAGGTATTTGCCGGAAATGTCCCAGAGCGTATCCCCCGAAACCACCGTGTATTGCTGTGGAAAACCATCCCTGAGTTGCACTTGCCCTTGCGCCACGCCGGCCGAAGCCAACAGCAGCAGGGCGAGTAGTGTTTTCCTCATGCAGTGAATCCCTTTATCATGTGCATTCGCGTGAACCGTCAGAGCCCCCGTGGCTCGCTTGTGCAAAATGCACAAGCTACGCTTCACAACGGTAGCCTGCATCTTCGGACCTGCCAGGCCATCGCCCGACTTTACTCAACGTGTGCAGCAATCAAAGCCTATGGCCATTTTAAACATCCTCGAATTCCCGGACCCGCGTCTGCGCACTATCGCCAAACCTGTGGCTGTAGTGGACGACGAAGTGCGTCAGTTGGTCGATGACATGTTTGAAACAATGTATGAAGCGCCGGGCATCGGCCTTGCCGCGACCCAGGTCAACGTGCACAAACGTATCGTCGTGATGGACCTTTCCGAAGACCGCACCGAACCGCGGGTGTTCATCAACCCCGAGTTCGAATCGCTGACCGACGAAATGGACCAATACCAGGAAGGCTGCCTGTCGGTACCGGGTTTCTACGAAAACGTCGACCGCCCGCAGAAGGTCAAAATCAAGGCGCTGGACCGCGACGGCAAGCCCTATGAGCTGATCGCCGAAGGCCTGCTCGCGGTGTGCATCCAGCACGAATGCGACCACCTCAACGGCAAATTGTTCGTCGATTACCTGTCCACGCTCAAACGCGACCGGATCAAGAAGAAACTGGAAAAGCAGCACCGCCAGAACGCTTGATGCCCCTCTTCAAAGGCTTGCTGCGGCAAGCCTTTTTCTTTTTATGAGACTCCCTTCATGACTGAGCCACTGCGCATCGTTTTTGCCGGCACCCCGGAATTCGCCGCCGAACACCTCAAGGCCCTGCTGAGCAGCCCTTACGAGATCGTTGCGGTCTACACCCAACCGGATCGTCCGGCCGGTCGCGGGCAAAAACTGATGCCGAGCCCGGTCAAACAGCTCGCGCTGGAAAATAATATCCAGGTGTTGCAGCCGCCGACGTTGCGCAACGCTGACGCCCAAGCTGAACTGGCCGCGCTGAAACCGGATTTGCTGGTGGTGGTCGCCTATGGCCTGATCCTGCCGCAAGTGGTGCTGGATATTCCGCGTCTGGGCTGCATCAACAGCCACGCCTCGTTGCTGCCACGCTGGCGCGGTGCGGCGCCGATTCAACGCGCTGTGGAACACGGTGACGCGGAAAGCGGCGTGACCGTGATGCGCATGGAAGCCGGCCTCGACACCGGACCGATGCTGCTCAAAGTCGTCACCCCGATCAGCGCTGAAGACACCGGCGGCAGCCTGCACGATCGCCTCGCCGAAATGGGCCCGCCAGCCGTGGTGCAAGCGATTGCCGGCCTGGCCGCTGGCACGCTGGAAGGCGAAGTGCAGAACGACGAGCTCGCCACTTACGCGCACAAGCTGAACAAAGACGAAGCGCGCATCGACTGGAGCCGTCCGGCGGTTGAGCTGGAACGTCTGGTTCGCGCCTTCAATCCATGGCCGATCACCCACAGCACCCTCAACGGGGAAGCAATGAAAGTGCTGGCGGCTCGAGTGGTTGATGGCGTTGGTTCGGGTTCTGAGATTTTTCCAATAGGCGGACCCGGTGAAATCCTCAGCGCCAGCAAGGACGGCCTGATCGTCGCGTGCGGTGAACAAGCGCTGTGTCTGACCCGCCTGCAATTGCCCGGCGGCAAGGCGTTGAATTTCAGCGACCTGTTCAACAGCCGCCGTGAGAAATTCGCCGTCGGCACCGTGCTTGGCGCAGCGGTGGACGCACAATGAATCCGCGTCTGGCCGCCGCCAAGGCACTCGCCGCTGTCCTCAGTGGCAAAGCCTCGTTGAATAGCTCCTTGCCGACGCAATTGGACAAGGTCGAGGATCGCGATCGCGGCTTCACCCAGGATCTGGCGTTCGGCACCGCGCGCTGGCAGCCACGCCTGTCGGCGCTGGCGGAAAAACTCCTGCAGAAACCGTTCAAGGCTGCCGACGCCGATGTCGAAGCGCTGCTGCTGGTCGGTCTCTACCAATTGCTCTACACCCGCGTGCCGGCCCACGCCGCCATCGGTGAAACCGTCGGTTGCGCCGACAAGTTGAAAAAGCCTTGGGCGAAAGGCCTGCTCAACGCCGTGCTGCGTAACGCCCAGCGGGAGAGCGAAACGATCTTCGCCGAGCTGGAACGCGATCCGGTGGTGCGCACCGCTCACCCGCGCTGGCTGCAGAAATCCTTGAAGGCGTTCTGGCCGGAACAGTGGGAAGCCATCTGCGAGGCGAACAACGCGCATCCGCCGATGATCCTGCGGGTCAACCGTCGCCATCACAGTCGCGATGCTTACCTCGGTCTGCTGACTGAAGCCGGGATTGCTGCAACGCCATGCGTGTACAGCCGCGACGGCATCATCCTCGAAGCCGCCGCCGACGTGCGCAGCCTGCCGGGTTTCGCCGAAGGCTGGATCAGCGTGCAGGACGAAGCGGCGCAACTGGCCGCCGATCTGCTCGATCTGGCGCCGGGCCAGCGCGTGCTCGACGCCTGCTGCGCGCCGGGCGGCAAGACTTGCCACATCCTCGAAGCCGAACCGGCGCTGGCCGGTGTGGTGGCGGTGGACCTGGAAGCCAAGCGTCTGGTGCGGGTCAAGGAGAACCTTGAACGCCTCGGTCTCAACGCCGAACTGATCGCCGCCGACGGCCGCGATACCGCGAAATGGTGGGACGGCAAACCGTTCCAGCGCATTCTGCTCGACGCACCATGCTCCGCCACCGGTGTGATTCGCCGTCATCCGGACATCAAGCTGACCCGTCAGCCGGACGACATCGTCGCCCTCGCGCAACTGCAAGGCGAACTGCTCGACGCGATGTGGAAAACCCTCGAAGTCGGCGGCATCCTGCTGTACGCCACCTGCTCGACGCTGCCGACCGAGAACACTGAAGTCATCGCTGCGTTCCTCGAGCGCACCCCGGGTGCCCGCGAACTCGATCTGGCCACCACAGCCGGAATCAAACAGCCCCATGGTCGCCAATTGCTGGCCCAGCAGGGTGGCCATGACGGGTTCTACTACGCCAAGCTGATCAAGATCGCTGCCGCGCGCGGCTAAACGGATTCAACGGAGTGACTGGATGAAAATCATCATCCTCGGTGCGGGACAGGTCGGCGGTTCGCTGGCCGAGCATTTGGCCAGCGAGGCCAACGACATCACGGTGGTCGACACCGACAGCGAGCGCCTGCGCGACCTCGGCGACCGCCTCGACATCCGCACCGTGCAGGGCCGTGGCTCGCTGCCGTCGGTGCTGCGTCAGGCCGGCGCCGACGACGCTGACATGCTGGTGGCGGTAACCAACAGCGACGAGACCAATATGGTCGCCTGCCAGGTCGCCCACACGCTGTTCCACACGCCGACCAAGATCGCCCGGGTACGCGAAGCGTCCTACCTCAATCGCGAGGAGCAACTGTTCCAGAACGAAGCGATTCCGGTCGACGTGTTGATCAGCCCCGAGCAAGTGGTGACCAACTACATCAAGCGCCTGATCCAGCATCCGGGCGCGTTGCAGGTGATCGACTTCGCTGAAGGCGCGGCGCAACTGGTGGCGGTGCGCGCCTATTACGGCGGGCCGCTGGTGGGTCAGCAACTGCGGCAGCTGCGTGAACACATGCCGAACGTCGAGACCCGCGTCGCAGCGATTTTCCGCCGTGATCGGCCGATCCTGCCCCAGGGCGATACGGTGATCGAGGCCGATGACGAAGTCTTCTTCATCGCTGCCCGTGAGAATATTCGCGCGGTGATGAGCGAAATGCGCCGTCTCGATGAAACCTACAAACGCATTGTCATTGCCGGTGGCGGGCAGATCGGCGAGCGTCTGGCCGAGGCCATCGAAAGCCGTTATCAGGTGAAGATCATCGAGATGAATCCGGCGCGTTGTCGTTATCTCTCCGACACCCTCGACAGCACCGTGGTGTTGCAGGGCAGCGCTTCTGACCGTGATTTGCTGCTGGAAGAGAATATCGCCGACGCCGACATTTTTCTCGCGCTGACCAACGATGACGAAGCCAACATCATGTCGTCGCTGCTGGCCAAACGGCTGGGGGCGAAGAAGGTCATGACGATCATCAACAACCCGGCCTACGTCGATCTGATTCAGGGCGGCGACATCGACATCGCCATCAGCCCGCAACTGGCGACCATCGGCACCTTGCTGGCGCACGTACGTCGTGGCGATATCGTCAGCGTGCATTCATTGCGTCGCGGTGCCGCAGAAGCGATCGAGGCGATTGCTCACGGTGATGCGAAGTCGAGCAAGGTCATCGGCAAACCGATCGAGAAGATCGGCCTGCCGCCGGGCACCACGATTGGTGCGGTGATCCGCAATGAACAAGTGATCATCGCCCACGACGACACGGTGATCGAAGCGGGCGACCATGTGATTCTGTTCCTTGTGGATAAAAAGCATATTCGCGATGTGGAGAAGCTGTTTCATGTGGGGTTGAGCTTCTTCTGATCCTGATTGATCGTTCCCATGCTCCGCGTCACTAGTGTCCGGTAAAACCTGTTTCAAGCAGAAGGCAGCCTTGAGCTGCCTTCTGCTCCGTTCGCTTCTGCCTTCGGTGCTCAAGATGTTCAATGCTTGATGGACGTTCGAACAACGTGTGG
>NZ_JACOPX010000021.1 GCF_015461835.1 Pseudomonas neuropathica
CGTTGTTCGAACGTCCATCAAGCATTGAACATCTTGAGCACCGAAGGCAGAAGCGAACGGAGCAGAAGGCAGCTCAAGGCTGCCTTCTGCTTGAAACAGGTTTTACCGGACACTAGTGACGCGGAGCGTAGGAACGATCAACTTAAAGCGACGTAGTCCTTGCCCACCTGGCGCGCGTAACCTTCCAGCACCTGCTGACACAACGTCACAATCTCCTCGACCCATTCCACGCCTACCCGCCACGACACCACCACCTGCAGATTCGGCGGGCGCTGATCGATGTCGAGCAAGGTCAACTCGCCCCGCGCCAATTCCTCAGCCACTAACACCGGTGGCAACACGCCAATTCCAAACCCATCGCGCAGCAACCGCGTGATCGCCGACACTGAGTTCACGCAATTCAAGCGCGGCGCCGGCACGCCATTGGCTTGCATCAACGCCAGAAGATCCTGATGCGGTCGGGAGTTTTTCGAGTAGGTGATGATCCGTTCCTGGGCCAGTTCGGCGAGGTCGGCGTAGTCGCGGTTGTAGATCGAATTACTGGCGACAATCCAGCCCAGCGGATGACTGGCCAGCTCCAGACTGCGCACACTTTCATGGCGGATCAGATCGGTTTGCAGAACGATATCGAGAAAGCCTTTTTGCAACTGATCGCAGAGGTTCAGCGAGGTATCCGCCACCAGCTCGATTTCCACCCGCGGATACAGATCGGTCATCTGCGCCACCAACGGGCTGAGCCAGGTGTGAATTACCGTGTCCATCACGCCGATGCGCACCCGGCCGACTTGGCTCGAGCGGGTTTCGATCGATTGCTTTAGCGCCGACATCGTGTCGAGCATCTGCTCGGCATATTCCAGCACTTTCAAGCCTTCGGGCGTCAGGCTGACACCGCGTGAATCGCGCAGAAACAGTTTCACCCCCAGCTCGCCTTCCAGCACCGCAATGCGGCTGGAAATCTACGCCTGAGTGGTGAACAGCTTGTCGGCGGTCAGGCGAAAACTCTTCAGTCGGGCGACCCAGACAAAGGTCTCGAGAAACTTCAGGTTCATGGGCAAGGCTCGGGTGACAAATTTTTCTTATGGCTAAGGCGGGTTTTTATTCGTTGGACGCAGCAGGGCCGCGCGACGAAAAATCGACGCATCCGGTCCCCACGATAGGCGTCGTCGGGGCTACGAACAAGACCAATAAAAAACCTGCGGAGATAAGCCATGCGTGCTCCCGACACCCTAGAAGTCCCCAAGGCAACGGCGCGTCCGGGGCCGTTCGACTGGTATCGCAACATCAATCAGCAGGAGCGCCGCACGTTCTGGAGCTGCAAGATCGGCTACGGTCTGGACGGCATGGACACGCAGATGCTCAGTTTCGTCGTGCCGACACTGATCGCGATGTGGGGCATCACCACCGGCGAAGCAGGACTGATTCACACCAGCACATTGATCGCTTCGGCCATCGGCGGTTGGGTTGCGGGGATTCTCTCTGACCGCATCGGCCGTGTACGCACCTTGCAACTCACCGTGCTGTGGTTCGCCTTCTTCACCTTTCTCTGCGGCTTCGCGCAAAACTACGAACAACTGTTGATCGCACGTACCTTGATGGGCTTCGGTTTCGGCGGCGAGTGGACGGCTGGTGCAGTGCTGATCGGCGAGGTGATTCGCGCCAAAGATCGCGGCAAAGCCGTGGGCATGGTGCAATCCGGTTGGGCGCTGGGCTGGGGGCTGACGGCGATTTTGTATGCGCTGCTGTTCTCGGTGTTGCCGCCGGAAGACGCCTGGCGTGCGCTGTTCATCCTCGGCATCGTGCCGGCGATTTTTGTGATTTTCGTCCGTCGACTGGTGAAAGATCCGGAGATCTACCGCGAGGCCAAGGCGCAGCAAACGCCGGAGACTCAATCGAAATTCTACGAGATCTTCGCCCCCGGCATGCTCTTCACCACGTTCCGCGCTTCGCTGCTGACCACGGGTGCGCTGGGCGGTTATTACGCGATCACTTCCTGGCTGCCGACCTTCCTGAAAAACGAACGCGGTTTGAGCGTACTCGGCACGGGCGGTTATCTGGCGATGGTGATTGTCGGGTCTTACATCGGTTATGTGATCAGCGCTTATCTGACCGACCTGCTGGGACGGAAAAAGAACTTCATCCTGTTTGCGGTCGGCTCGTTCACCATCGTTCTGCTCTATACGCAGCTGCCGGTGAGCAACGGCGTGATGCTGTGGCTGGGCTTCCCGTTGGGTTTCTTCGCCTCGGGGATTTTCAGCGGCATGGGCGCGTTTCTGACTGAATTGTTTCCTACGCGAATTCGCGGTTCGGGGCAGGGCTTTTGCTACAACATCGGTCGGGCGCTGGCGGCATTGTTTCCGCTGCTGATCGGTCTGCTGAGCCAGAAAGTACCGTTGAGCGTCGGCATTGGCGCCTTCGCGGCGGTGTCCTACGGCGTGGTGATTATCGCTGCACTGAGTCTGCCGGAAACCCGTGGCAAGCAACTCGATGCGCAGTAACTGATAACCTGCGAGGGCAGTGCCCAACTGGCATTTGTCCTACGGATAGAAAGACAAGCACCTACAGGAGTGTTCACCGTGAGCCGCCTGCTATTGAATTGCGACATAGGCGAGAGCTTCGGCAGTTGGACCATGGGTCTGGACGCCGAAATCATGCCCTTCATCGATTGCGCCAACGTGGCCTGTGGTTTCCACGCCGGCGATCCGAGCATCATGCGCAAGACCGTCAGCCTGGCCCTGAGCCACGGTGTGCAAATCGGCGCACACCCGGCCTATCAGGATCTGGTCGGTTTCGGTCGCCGCTCCATGGCGTACTCCGCGCAAGAGCTGCAAGACATCCTGCATTACCAGATCGGCGCCCTCGACGGTATTTGCAAAGCCCAGGGCGGCCGTGTCAGTTACGTCAAACCTCATGGCGCGATGTACAACGACATGATGGCCAACCCGGCACAATTGCGTGCGGTGATTCAGGCGGTGGCCGCTTACGACCGCAGCCTGCCGCTGATGCTGATGGCCACCCGCGACAACGCCGCTGCGCAGCAGATCGGTGATGAGTATGGAGTGAACCTGTGGTTCGAAGCCTTCGCTGACCGTGCTTACGACAGTGCCGGCAAACTGGTTTCACGACAATTGCCGGGCGCGGTGCATCACGACCCGGAAAAAATCATTGAACAAGCCCTGACCATTGCCCGTGGCGACAACCTCACCGCCAGCGACGGTAGCGCCTTGCGTCTGCACGCCAACACCCTCTGCGTACACGGCGACAATGCCGGTTCGGTGGCCGCCGTGCAGCGCATTCGCGAGGCCTTGAATCAGCAGCGTGCGTCATGAACCCAAGGATTGAAGTGGTGGCACTGGATTGCCTGATGCTGCGTCTGTTCGATGAAATCGCCGAAGCCAACATGCCGTGGATGCTCGCTGCCAGTGAGCGTTTGCGCGGGGCATTTGGCGAGCAATTAATCGATCTGGTGCCGTCGTATACGACATTGATGGTGCATTACGATCTGACGGTTTTGAGCCCGAATCAGGCGCGGGCATTGATTGCTGAGGCGCTGATTGATTTGTCGCCGAATGCGCGCAACGCTGGGCAATGCCATGTGCTGCCGGTCTGGTATGACTTGAGCGTCGGGCCAGAATTGAGCCTGCTCGCCGAGCGCAGCGGGCTAGCAGTGGAGGAGGTGATCCGTCGTCACAGCGGACGTGAATATCAGGTGTTCGCCTTGGGTTTTGCACCGGGGTTCGCCTTTATGGGACTGGTAGACGAGGTTCTGGCGGCGCCACGTCTGAGCACGCCGCGCAAGAAAGTCGCGGCGGGCAGTGTCGGCATTGCCGAGCGCCAAACCGCTGCGTATCCCGTGGTCTCGCCTGGAGGCTGGAACCTGATCGGCCGCACTCCGGCGAAACTGTTCGATCGCACACGGGATGGCTACAGCCTGATGCAACCGGGCGACACCGTGCGATTCGAGGCGGTCAGTCATGCCGAGTTCATCAATCTGGGTGGTGATGACACGCCACTGGAGGCGCTGGCATGAGCCGACTGAGGATTGAAGCGAGTACACCGCTGTGCCTGTTGCAGGATGCGGGACGTTTCGGCGTACGGCATCTGGGCGTGACCCAGGGCGGCGCGGCAGACTGGTGTTCTATGAGTTGGGCCAACTGGCTGCTCGGCAATGAGCTGGACGCAACGGTGATCGAAATCACCCTCGGTGGCCTGGCCGTGGTGGCCGAAGAGGAGTGTTGGCTGGCCTTGGCCGGTGCGGATCTTGCCGCACGGATCGACGGGCAGCCGCTGGCGCCGTGGCGCAGTTTCAAATTGGGCAAAGGGCAGACGTTGCAACTCACTCAGCCGTTGCTTGGTGCCCGGGCTTATCTGGCCGCACCCGGCGGTTTTCAAGCACCGCAGGTCTTGGGCAGTAGCGCCACGGTTGTCCGCGAAGAACTCGGTGGACTTGATGGCATGGGCTTACCGTTGGCCAAGGGGGCGGCCCTGAGCTATGGCGGTGAATCGCGGCTGCTTCGCGAAGTGCCGGCTACACTACGGCCGGATCTGAAATTGAACACGCCGCTGGATCTGGTGCTTGGCGCACAGATCGGCCAGTTCGGCGGGCAGAGTCTGTTTGATGTGTTCAACAGTGCCTGGACCCTCGACAGTCGCGCTGATCGCATGGGCGTTCGCCTGCTCGGCAAGGCGTTGGAATATCAGGGCCCGCCGATGATTTCCGAAGGCATTCCGTTGGGCGCGGTGCAAGTGCCGCCGGATGGCCAGCCGATTGTGTTGCTCAATGATCGGCAGACGATTGGCGGGTATCCACGGCTGGGCGCGTTGACGCCGTTGGCGTTGGCGCGGTTGGCGCAGTGTCTCCCGGGGGCGCAGATACGCTTGCGGCCGGTGGTGCAGGAGGTTGCGCACTGTGAGCACATCAAATATCTGCAGCGCTTCAAAGATAGCTAGAAGCATCGCGAGCAGGCTCACTCCTACAGGGGAACGCATTCCAGATGTAGGAGTGAGCCTGCTCGCGATAGCGTCCGTCCAGACAAAGCAGGTTATTTGGAAAGAAACCGCATCCCTTCCTCAAGCCCGCGCAACGTCAACGGATACATCTGATCCTCGATCAGATCCCGCACGATATTGGTCGACGAGGTATAGCCCCAAGTGTCTTTCGGGTACGGATTGATCCAGATGAGCTTTTTGTACTTCTCCATGAAGCGCTGCATCCACACGTAACCCGGCTCTTCGTTCCAGTGCTCGACACTGCCGCCGGCCTGGGTGATTTCATACGGCGCCATGGCGGCGTCACCGATGAAGATCACTTTGTAGTCGGCGCCGTACTTGTGCAGCAGGTCCTGGGTCGAAGTGCGTTCCGAGGTGCGGCGCATATTGTTCTTCCACACCGATTCATAAATGAAGTTGTGGAAGTAGAAATACTCCAGATGCTTGAACTCGGTCTTGCAGGCCGAGAACAGTTCCTCGCAGATCTTCACGTGCGCGTCCATCGAGCCGCCGATGTCGAACAGCAACAACAACTTCACCGTGTTGCGCCGTTCCGGGCGCATCTGAATATTCAGCAGACCGGCGTCCTTGGCGGTGTGGTCGATGGTGCCGTCGATGTCCAGCTCTTCTGCCGCGCCTTGGCGGGCGAATTTGCGCAGTCGGCGCAGGGCGACTTTGATGTTGCGCGTGCCCAATTCCACCGAATCATCGAGGTTCTTGTACTCGCGCTGATCCCAGACTTTCACGGCTTTGCCCTGGCGCTTGCCAGCATCGCCGACCCGAATGCCTTCCGGGTTGAAGCCACCGGAGCCGAACGGGCTAGTGCCGCCAGTGCCAATCCATTTGTTGCCGCCGGCGTGGCGTTCCTTCTGTTCTTCCAGACGCTTCTTGAATTCTTCGATCAGTTTGTCGAGGCCGCCGAGGGACTGGATCTGCGCGCGTTCTTCGTCAGTCAGCGAACGCTCGAACTCCTTGCGCAGCCAGTCTTCGGGAATCAGCGCCTGCAAGTGGTCGTCGAGCTTTTCGAGGCCATTGAAGTAGGCGCCGAACGCGCGGTCGAACTTGTCGAAATGGCGTTCGTCCTTCACCAGAATTGCCCGCGACAAGTAGTAGAACTCGTCCATGTCGGCGAAGGTCACGCGCTGTTTCAGAGCGTTGATCAGGTCCAGCAGCTCGCGGACCGACACCGGCACCTTGGCTGCACGCATTTCATTGAAGAGGTTGAGCAACATGGCATCAGCCTCTTAGCGAGAGCCGCGACGGCTCATGAACGCCAGGCGCTCAAGCAATTGCACGTCCTGTTCGTTCTTCACCAACGCACCGGCCAGCGGCGGAATCGCCTTGGTTGGATCGCGCTCGCGCAGCACCGCTTCGCCGATGTTGTCGGCCATCAGCAGCTTCAGCCAGTCGACCAGTTCGGAGGTCGACGGCTTCTTCTTCAGGCCCGGCACCTTGCGTACGTCGAAGAACACGTCCAGCGCTTCGCTGACCAGATCCTTCTTGATGTCCGGGTAGTGCACGTCGACGATTTTTTGCAGGGTAGTGCGGTCAGGGAAGGCGATGTAGTGGAAGAAGCAGCGGCGCAGGAAGGCGTCCGGCAGCTCTTTCTCGTTGTTGGAGGTAATGATGATGATCGGGCGTTTCTTGGCCTTGATGGTCTCGTCGATCTCGTAAACGTAGAACTCCATCTTGTCGAGTTCTTGCAGCAGGTCGTTGGGGAACTCGATGTCGGCCTTGTCGATTTCGTCGATCAGCAGAATGACCCGCTCCTCGGACTCGAAAGCCTCCCAGAGCTTGCCCTTCTTCAGGTAGTTGCGCACGTCGTGGACTTTTTCATTGCCCAGTTGCGAGTCGCGCAGACGGCTGACCGCATCGTATTCGTACAGACCCTGATGGGCCTTGGTGGTGGACTTGATGTGCCAGGTGATCAACTTGGCGCCGAACGATTCGGCCAGTTGCTCGGCGAGCATGGTCTTGCCGGTGCCCGGCTCGCCCTTGACCAGCAGCGGCCGCTCCAGGGTGATGGCGGCGTTGACCGCCAGCTTCAGGTCATCGGTGGCGACGTAGGCCTGGGTGCCTTCGAACTTCATCTGCTAATCCTCGAACGGTAACGCCGACCTGACGGGCAGGGCGGGGGCGAAATAATCGGATGCCCGACTATAACGCGCAGCCCGGTCGACTGTGAACGCAGACGGCTTATTCAGTCTCTGAATGGGGCGTCACATGTTGACTCAGTCTCGGCCGATGGCCAGTATTCAGGTATCGCCGATTTGGCGATAGCCTCTCGGGCATGACGACTAAATACCGATTCCGCGACAAATACCGCATTCAGTTGCGCGAGAAGGATCACCCGCCGCCCCATGTTCACCTTATCGGTGGCGGCATGGAAGTGATGCTGAGTCTTGAAACCGTTGAGGTGATGACGGGCAAGGCGCCGCCGCTGATTATCAAGGAAGCGCTGGCGTGGGTTGCGGCTCATCAGGTGCAACTGTTGGAGGACTGGAAACGATGTTACCCATGAAAAGGCCTCGTCTGTCGGCTGTGCAAGCACTTTCAGATTTTCGATTGGCACTGACCTTTATTGATGGTCAGGAACTGACACTGGAGCTCGGCGGGGATATTCACGCTTATCCAGGTCTGCAACCTTTGCTCGATCCCGAAGTGTTTGCCACTGCGACAATGGACGACGACGGCTGGACTGTCGAATGGCTTGAACCTGATATACAGATTGGCGCAGACACGCTTTATATGGATGCGCTGGCTCAAAACGCAGCCGATGAGAACACCCGTATTTTTATTGATTGGCGCGCCCGAACGGGGCTGTCTCTTAATCAGGCTGCCGAGGCACTGGGAGTCAGCGCCCGCAGCATCAGTCGCTACAGCAATGGGCGTGAGGCAGTGCCTCGTTCTCTGGCGCTGGCTTGCCTGGGCTGGGATTCACTGCAACAAAACTCAACAATGGCTGCAGAGGAGTCGGGTCGCTATATCGTCAACCGCAAAACCTAACCCGCATCAGGCTTCGGCCGCTCATACCGCGCATTGAATGCCTGTACGAAACCATTGCGCAAAATCTGCAAAAACGCTTCGAACGCGCTGATATTTTGCTGATGTACGTTGCCACTGAGCTCAACCTTGGTGGCGAACTGGTTTTTGGCCTGGTTCTTCAGCACGGTTTCCGTGCCGCCCACCAATGCCTCCCAGACGGAGCGGAAGATGCTCTTGTTCTTGTTTTCCACGTCCTGCTGCCAGTTGAACACTTCGACGTCGCGCAGCAGGGGTTTGATGTAGCCGTTGACCTGGGCTTTTTTGGCTTGGGCTTCGATCACCACGTCACCGTGGCCGGCGTTGAAGTCGAACTTGCCGTAGGCCGAGGCAAAGTCGTTCATGCTTTTGAGTTCGATGTCCTTGGCGCGCAGGCGGAATTCGAAGTCCTCGAAGTTGCTCAGAGGGTCGAACGTTGCGGTGGTTTCCAGAGGTGCATGCCCCAGCAGCAGGGCTTTGCCTTCAAAGCGGGCGTCGCGTTTGCCCTGTTTGTCGACCACGTTGGTCAGGTTGTAGATGCTCGCGTCGACATTGGTCGCGTTCATGTTCACTGGTGGTTTTGAATTGAAGTTGCGGAAACTGATCTTGCCGTCCTGAATCTGTACTTCGTCGAGGGTGATCGGCAGCAATTTGCCCAGTTGCGCGCGCCAGTCGGTGCCTTGACCTGTTTGTGAGTTCTGTTTGTTAGCGCCACCATCGACGAAATTGACTTCAGGATTTACGAATCTCACCTGCGCCACTACGGCATGGTCGTACCACAGCGAATGCCAGCTGACCGCCAGATCGATCAGCGGCGCGTTGACGAACGGCACCGGCACCTTGCCGTCGACCTTGACGATTTTCAGCCCATTGATCTTGTAGGCGCCGCGCCATAAGGCAAGGTCGACATCAGTGATCTGTCCCCGATAATCACCCATGTCCGCCAGCTTGCCGTTCAGGTAGTCGCGCACCATGTAGGGCAGGGCGATGTGCAGCGCGATCAGCAGCACAACGACGACGGCGAAAATCCCTAATGGCCAACTGTAGCGACGCTTCATGACGGCAATTCCCTGACGATGTAAGCGATTGACTGTTACGTCGCGCAGACGTTCGACCCGACTGGACTGCGATGGGCAACAGGCTTACCTTGGAACGCTGAATTCAATGCTGCATAAGGACCCAGCCATGAGCCGTATTTTTGCTGACAACGCCCATTCCATCGGTAATACGCCGCTGGTGCAGATCAACCGCATCGCGCCGCGTGGTGTGACCATTCTGGCCAAGATCGAGGGGCGCAATCCCGGTTATTCGGTCAAGTGCCGGATCGGCGCCAACATGATCTGGGACGCCGAAAGCAGCGGCAAACTCAAGCCGGGCATGACCATTGTCGAACCTACGTCGGGCAACACGGGGATCGGTCTGGCCTTTGTTGCCGCGGCCCGTGGGTACAAGTTAATGCTGACCATGCCGGCCTCGATGAGCATCGAGCGCCGTAAAGTCCTGAAGGCTCTGGGCGCCGAACTGGTGTTGACCGAGCCGGCCAAGGGCATGAAAGGCGCAATCGAGAAGGCGGCCGAAATCGTTGCCAGCGATGCCGACAAATATTTCATGCCATCGCAGTTCGATAACCCGGCCAACCCCGCCATTCACGAAAAGACCACCGGTCCGGAAATCTGGAACGACACCGACGGTGCCGTCGATGTACTGGTAGCGGGCGTCGGCACCGGGGGAACCATCACCGGCGTTTCGCGGTATATCAAGAATACCCAAGGCAAACCGATTCTGTCGGTGGCCGTGGAGCCGATGTCGTCGCCGGTGATCACCCAGGCGCTGGCGGGTGAAGAAATCAAACCGAGCCCGCACAAGATTCAGGGAATCGGTGCCGGTTTTGTCCCGAAGAACCTGGATCTGTCTATGGTCGACCGGGTCGAGCAGGTCACCGACGAAGAGTCCAAGGCCATGGCCCTGCGGTTGATGCAGGAAGAGGGGATCCTATGCGGCATCTCTTGTGGCGCGGCCATGGCAGTCGCGGTGCGTCTGTCCGAGACGCCGGAGATGCAGGGCAAGACTATCGTCGTGATTCTGCCGGACTCCGGCGAGCGTTATCTGTCGAGCATGCTGTTCAGCGATCTGTTCACTGAGCAGGAGACTCAGCAGTAATCCAGTTGATTCAGATCAGCCAGGGTTCAGGATCGTTATGCTAATAAATGCTTTGTTGCGCAATTCTTAACACTGAATCTTGTGTAAGGCGGGTTTTGCCCGGCGCCGGTAGTGTTTATCATGGCCGGCTGCCATGCCGGGTAAAGGGCATTGCGCAGCGTTGTCTTTATTCAAGGAGTCGTTGATGACCTTTTCGTTAGCCGCCAAGGTATTGGTGCTGCTGCTGTTCGTGGGCAGCATCCTCTATGTGCATTTGCGCGGCAAGGCGCGTTTGCCGGTTCTGCGCCAGTTCGTCAACCACTCGGCGCTGTTCGCTCCGTACAACGCCCTGATGTACCTGTTCTCCGGCGTGCCGTCCAAGCCGTACCTGGATCGCAGCAAATTTCCGGAACTGGACGTGCTGCGCGACAATTGGGAAACCATTCGCGACGAGGCCATGCACCTGTTCGACGAGGGTTATATTCGCGCGGCAGAAAAGAACAACGACGCCGGTTTCGGCTCGTTCTTCAAGAAGGGCTGGAAGCGTTTCTACCTCAAGTGGTACGACAAACCGCTGCCATCGGCCGAAACCCTGTGCCCGAAAACCGTGGCGCTGGTCAGCGCGATTCCCAACGTCAAAGGCGCGATGTTTGCGCTGTTGCCGGGTGGCAGCCACTTGAACCCGCATCGCGATCCGTTCGCCGGCTCGCTGCGTTATCACCTCGGCTTGTCGACGCCAAACTCCGACGATTGCCGGATCTTTGTTGATGGTCAGGTTTATGCCTGGCGTGACGGTGAAGACGTAATGTTCGACGAGACCTACGTGCATTGGGTCAAGAATGAAACCGACCAGACCCGCGTCATCCTGTTCTGCGACGTCGAGCGTCCGCTGAGCAACCGCCTCATGACCCGCATCAACCGCTCCATCAGCGCCTGGCTCGGCCGTGCCACCGCACCGCAGAACCTTGATGATGAACGCGTCGGCGGGATCAACCAGGCCTACGCCTGGAGCAAGAACTTCAGCGACAGGTTCAGTGGCGTGGTCAAACAGTGGAAGCGCCGTCATCCGAAGGCCTACCGTGTGATGCGGCCGGTGCTGGCAGTGGTGGTGTTGACGTTGTTGGGGTATTGGCTGTTTGGTTGAGGCTGGATGTTGTAATAAAAACCGCTCCTTGTGAGCGGTTTTTTTATGAAGAGAAGGTGAACGAAGCGCCAGCGAGGACGCCTCCTGGCTCTTCCGCGGCTGGATTCACCAATGCTTCTCTGATTCGATGCAACTCCTGTTCAGACAACTTTCCAGAAGAGCGTTTTCTATCAGCTTTTATCGGTCTGGCGCCTGGCGCCTTTTTTTCAACGGCAGCCTTCATGGTGCCTCCGGCGTTGAAGCTAAGTGGTTCTTTGGCCTTCCACCTGACAACATCTTGCCAAGAGAAATGAGGATCAAACCATTCTTCATAGGCACTCAGCGCTTGAGCATCGATTGCTTCGAAACGAACTCTGGAGTGATCAACATCCACTATCCCTTGCTGCAACAAGTCTTTGTGCAGCTTTGCGAAAGTAACCCCAGCCTGTTTTCTTGCCAGTGATTTATACACTTGGCAGCGCAAATACGTCCGTTCCCTTGGCATGTGATCCCGTGCATTCCTTGTCCTCAATGGTGGGGTGTCGCAATTGCGATCCAGCCTATTCACCTTGCGGCCAACTGTCCCTGCCGGCCCTTTGCCCAAATCATTGCAATCGATGTCGCCCGCTGGTTATAGTCGGCGCTCGTGAGTCGTATGCCTCACCTTCCACACTCTCAAAAAAGATCTGCGCCAATGCCTGCATCCCTCATCAACGCGGTAGTCGATTCAGCGGTCAACGCTGTCGTGGTGCCGTGCGGGAATCAGCAGCCCAAGCAGATCAGTCATTACCCCCCACCTGTCAGTAGCACGCCGGTGTGCGCAGTCGTATCACCGCCGGGCGTTGGCGTTTCGGGCTGATCAGCACTGTCTGCTGAGTCCTGCCGCCCGCCAGAAAAACCTACTGAATTTCAGCTTCGGCTGAGTTGGCTTCTTGCCTGACTACAGGTGGTATTCATGTTTGTCCTGTCGAAAAAATCCGCGCTCGCGGCGATGTCCACGAGCCTGTTCGTTCTGCTGTGGAGCAGCGGTGCGATCTTCTCCAAATGGGGGCTGGCCCATGCTTCCCCGTTTGCCTTTCTGCTGATTCGCTTCGCGATTGCCTTTTGCGGGCTGGTGCTGCTGGCGCCGCTGCTGAAACTGAAGTTGCCCAAGGGTGGACGGCCGATGCTGTTTGCGATTGCCACGGGTGTGGTGTTGTTGGGGGCCTATCAGATTTTCTATCTACTGGCCTTGAACAGCAAAGTCACTCCGGGCGTGATGGCGACCATCATGGGCGTGCAGCCGATTCTCACCGTGGTCTTGATGGAGCGGCAGCGCTCGGCGAGCCGGATGTTTGGTCTGGCCTTGGGGCTGGCGGGGCTGATCATGGTGGTTTACCAAGGCATCGGCCTGGCTGGGATGTCCTGGGCGGGAATGGTGTTTGGGTTGCTGGCGCTGGCGAGCATGACGCTGGGCTCGATCATGCAGAAACGCATCACCGACAATCCCCTCGGCACGCTGCCGGTGCAGTACTTGGCCGGTCTGTTGTTATGCGGGATTTTCGTGCCGTTTCAGCCGTTCCACTTTGAGCAAAGCACCGGTTTTATCGTGCCGGTGTTGTGGATGGGGCTGGTGGTCTCGGTGCTGGCGACGTTGTTGCTGTATCGGCTGATCGCGCGGGGCAATCTGGTGAATGTCACCAGTCTGTTTTACCTGGTACCAGCGGTGACGGCGGTGATGGACTATCTGATTTTTGGCAATCGCCTGGCGGCGTTGAGTGTGCTGGGGATGCTGTTGATCATTGTCGGTCTGGCGTTTGTGTTCCGTAAAACCAGCTAACAGATCGTCAGGTGGCGTCTTTTAGGCCGCCGATCGCGAGCAGGCTCACTCCTACAGGGGAACGCATTCCAATTGTAGGAGTGAGCCTGCTCGCGATGGCCTTTTCGGCAACAGCTCAAATTTATCGGGCCGGCGCCTCAGCCGGTTTCGCCACCGCCGGCTTCAACACCAGCCACAACGCCAGCGCAATCAACACCCCGCCATAAATGTGCGCCATCGACAATGGCTCATCCAGCAACAACGCCCCCCACAACACCCCGAACGGCGGAATCATGAAGGTCACGGTCATCGACTTCACCGGCCCGATCGAGCTGAGCAGGCGGAAGTAAATGATGTAGGCAAACGCCGTGCAGCCAAGACCCAGGCCCAACAGCGACAGCCAAACATTCCAGCCGCCCCAACTGGCCGGCGGTGCGGTGATCACGCTATATCCAAACAACGGCAACAGAAACAGCGTCGCACCGAGCATGCTGCCCAGCGCCGACAATCGGCTGTCCAGACCACCGGCCTGATCCAGCCAGCGTCGCGCGAGGAAACCGGCAAAACCATAACAAGTGGTCGCCAGCAAACAGGCGAGGGCGCCCATCAACAATTGCAGATCGAACGCCACGGGACCGGCGCGGGTCAGCACGCCAACACCGAACAGGCCGAGGAACACCCCGCCCAGTTTGGCTGCGGTGAGTTTTTCACTGAAGAACAACCCGCCAATCAGCACGCCCATCAATGGCGTGGTGGCATTGAAAATCGCCGAGTAGCCGGCCGGCAACACTTGGGCCGCAACCGAATACAGCGTCGCCGGAATCCCCGAGTTGATCACACCCAGCAGCATCACGGTTTTCAGTTTGCCTTTGAAGTCCCAGCGCACGCGCATCAGCCCGAGAATCACCAGCAGCCCTGCAGCCGCAATCGACACGCGAAAGAATCCGGTCGGGATCGTGCCGATCACCGGCGCAATGATGCGCATGAACAGAAAACTCGCGCCCCAGATGGCCGCCAGCGACAACATACGGAAAATATCGACAGGGCTCACGGCGGGTCTCCTTCCTTGATCGGGACGAGAGTGTTGCCGAGCGCCCTGCCGAAGGCAACCGCTAATCGGGCATGCAACTGTTCGTTCAGATCACAAAGCGTGTGACCAGGCCGTTCAAGTCGACGGCCAGACGCGACAGTTCCTGGCTCGCCGCCGAAGTCTGGGTGGCGCCAGCGGCGGTCTGCGTCGAGAGGTCACGGATGGTCACCAGATTCTGATCGACCTCACGCGCCACCAGTGCCTGCTGCTCGGCTGCGCTGGCGATCACCAGGTTGCGTTGGTTGATCTGCGAGATCGACGCGGTGATTTTTTCCAGTGCCTGACCGGCACTGTTGGCCCGACGCAACGTCTGGCCAGCCTGCTCGGCACTGCTCTGCAACGCGCCCACTGTCGACCCCGTGCCTTGCTGGATGCTGCTGATCATCAGCTCGATTTCTTCAGTGGAATTCTGCGTGCGTTGTGCCAGCGAGCGCACTTCATCGGCCACCACCGCGAAACCGCGCCCGGCTTCACCGGCGCGGGCCGCTTCGATTGCCGCATTGAGCGCCAGCAGATTGGTCTGTCCGGCAATCCCGCGAATCACTTCCAGCACTTTGCTGATGTCCTGTGCCTGCGTGGCCAGGCCTTCGGCTTGTGCAGAGGCGCCCAGTACGGCGTCGACCAGTTCTTGAATCGAGCTGATGGTTTCGCTGACCTGCACATGGCCGTGCTTGCTGTCCTCGTTCGACGCGGCAGACGCCTCGGCGCTGGACACCGCGTTGGCCGCGACTTCGTCCACCGCGGTGCTCATCTCGGTCACTGCGGTGGCGGCTTGTTCGATCTGATCGTTCTGCTGTTGCAGGCCGCGAGTACTTTGCTCCATCACCGAACTCATTTCCTCGGCCGCGGAAGCCAGCTGCTGCGCCGATTCGCTGATGCCGCGAATGGTCGAGCGCAGATTGCCCTGCATCTCGGCCAAGGCGTTGAGCAAATGCGCAGCCTCATCTTTACCGGTGCTGACGATCTCGCCGCTGAGGTCGCCGGCAGCAATGCGCCGCGCCACATTCAGGGCCTGATTGATCGGGGTGGTGATGCTGCGTGTCAGTTGCCAGGCCAGCAGCAGCGTGGCAATCAGGGCAACCACGATGATGGTCGCGACGATCCACAATGCCCGTTGGTACATCGCTGCGGCGGCATCGGCGGCGGCGTCGGCACCTTGCTGATTGAACGCGATCATCTGCTCGAGGGTTTTGTCGAGCAGCGTTCCCTGTGGCGCCAGTTCATTGTTAAGCCGCGTGTAGGCCTGTTCACTTTGCCCGGCGTCGATCTGGCCGATGATCTGTTCGAGAATACTCATGTACTTGGCGGTGTTGGCATTCAAACCGTCGAGCATCAGCCGTTCTTCTTCGCTGGTGAGCAGGGCTTTGTGATCGGTAAGGCGCTTGAGCAATTCCTCGCGCTGCGCCTTGAGGATGCCTTTGCTTCTGTCGCGCACAGCAGACTGGGTGCTGGTGATCAGGCGCAAGGATTCAAGACGGATGCTGGCGATGTTCGCCGCCGCGTCATGGATGCTCTCGATGCTCGGCATCCACGATTCTTCAATCACTGTCGCACTCTCGCGCAGGGTTTTCATCTGGCCCAGACCGAACAGGCCGACCACCACCAGCAGACCGGCCAAAACGGCAAAGCTCAAACTGGCGCGCAAACCTATGCGCAGATTCCGGATAGACATCAGTGTGCTCCTTGATCTTTGAGGGGGGAGGTTGTCCTCGTGGGCCGAGGATCTTGTTGTGAGGGGGTGATGGCGGGCTGTATATCAAAGTGCCACTATTTTGGTAAGACCAATCTGGAAGCGTCGCCGTCGGTACGTGCATTTGCAGTAAAGCCACGAGCTAGACGCTTCTGCTCAGTATTGGATCCGAAGACCAGAGAATTCGCGGGCTGGCGCAGGGCGGCCAGAAGGACCATCAAGGTGATTAACTGACCGAACGGTCGATTAAAAAAACTTTGCTAAAAACTGTGTCGCTGTACAACCCTGACGCGGATTTGGCAGAAATTGCACTTCACGCGCACACGCTTGCGTGGCTAAGCTCAGGCACAGATTTCCCCACGCACGCCGAGGTCTTATCTATGCCGCAGCAATGGCCAGCCACCGACATCGCCCGCATGATCCTCGATGGCTTTGACGATTACCGCGAGCATTTCCGGCGGATCACCGACGGCGCCCGGGAACGCTTCGAGCAGGCACGCTGGCAGGAGACGCAAACGGCGTCGGCGGCGCGGATCAATCTCTATGAAGAAAAGGTCGGCGAAACCATCGCTCGCCTACGCGAATACTTCGATGATGAAACGCTGATGAACGTCAGCTGCTGGCCGCTGGTGAAAAGTGCCTACATCAGCGTCATCGACCTGCGCTTCGATGATGAGTTGTCCGAGACCTGGTACAACTCGATTTTCTGCGGGCTGTTCAGCCACGACCTGATCAGCGACGGCTGCATGTTCATCCACACCACCCGCCCGAGTCTGCGCCGTGCTCGCGCCGCGCAAACCCGCACCTACAAACCGCAGGGGCAGTTGTCGGGGATGCTCGCGAGCATTTTTGCCGACTACCGTTTCAGCGAGGATTACGCCGATCTGCCGGGTGACCTGCGCCGCCTCGAAGCGCAACTGCGCGAGAACCTGCCGGACTGGGTGTGCAAGGATCCGGAGCTGAGCGTCGAGCTGTTTTCCTCGGTGTTGTACCGCAACAAAGGCGCGTACCTGGTCGGGCGCATTTACACCCGTGACGAGCAATGGCCGTTGGTGATCCCGCTGTTGCATCGAGAGGGGCGCGGGATTCAGATCGACGCGCTGATCACCGACGAAGCTGATGTATCGATCATCTTCTCGTTCACCCGTTCGTATTTCATGGTCGATGTGCCGGTGCCGGCGGAGTTCATCGGCTTTTTGCGGCGTATTCTGCCGGGCAAGCACATTGCCGAGTTGTACACCTCAATCGGCTTCTACAAGCACGGCAAGTCCGAGTTTTACCGCGCGCTGATCAATCACCTGGCCAACACCGATGATCAGTTCATCATGGCGCCGGGCGTGCGCGGCATGGTCATGAGCGTGTTTACGCTGCCGGGCTTCAACACCGTGTTCAAGATCATCAAGGACCGGTTCTCGCCGTCGAAAAACGTCGACCGCGCCACAGTGATCGAGAAGTACCGATTGGTGAAAAGTGTCGACCGGGTAGGGCGCATGGCCGATACCCAGGAGTTTGCCGACTTCCGTTTTCCGCTGAGCAAGTTTGATCCGGCGTGCCTGGAGGAGCTGCTGGAGGTGGCGCCGTCGACGGTGTCGGTCGAGGGCGACACGGTGTTGATCCGTCACTGCTGGACCGAGCGGCGAATGACCCCGCTCAATCTGTATCTGGAAAACGCCAACGATGCGCAGGTGCGTGAGGCGCTGGAGGATTACGGCCTGGCGATCAAGCAACTGGCGGCGGCGAACATCTTTCCCGGTGACATGCTGTTGAAAAACTTTGGCGTCACTCGCCACGGCCGGGTGGTGTTCTACGACTACGACGAAATCTGCTTCCTGACCGAAGCCAACTTCCGCCACATCCCCGCACCGCGCACGCCGGAGGACGAAATGGCTTCGGAGCCGTGGTATTCGATCGGGCCGCTGGATGTCTTCCCCGAGGAGTTTCCGCCGTTTCTGTTTGCCGATTCGGGGCAGCGCAAGCTGTTCGATCAGTTGCATGGCGAGTTGTATAACGCCGATTACTGGAAGAGCTTGCAAGAGGCGATTCGGGCGGGGAAGGTCATCGACGTCTTCCCATACCGCCGCAGAGGCTTGGATAACGAGTAAGCCCTGAAACCCTCACCCCAGCCCTCTCCCGGAGGGAGAGGGAGCCGACCGAGGTGTCTTGGGTCAAACGCCGACCTGAAAGAACTCGGCGATTATGGATTCGGCAAAGCTCTTTCAGGTCGATGTACCTTTGAAGCATCCCCCAATCGGTCCCCTCTCCCTCCGGGAGAGGGCTAGGGTGAGGGCAGCAATCCCCCTGACACGCCAAACATCCCCCAAATCTGCGACAATCCGCCCCCTGCATAAATAGACGACCGAATTGCCTACCCGATGACCGACGAATCGCCCTCCATCGACAAACTGCTGAAGAACCTCGATCACGCCATGCTCGCCGACCGTCACCGGCTGCGGCGGCAGTTGCTTGAGCTGCGCAAGAAACCCGATGAGGCCAAACTGGCCCAATGGGTGACGCGCATGCAGGCGTCCTGCGATCAGGTGCTGGCACGGCGGGCCAGCCTGCCGGTGATTCGTTACGACGACAGTCTGCCTATTGCGGCCAAGCGCGACGAGATCAAGAAGGCGCTGGAGCAGCATCAAGTGCTGATCATCGCCGGCGAAACCGGCTCGGGCAAAACCACCCAGTTGCCGAAAATCTGTCTGGAAATCGGTCGCGGTCAGCACGGTCTGATCGGCCACACCCAACCGCGTCGAATCGCTGCGCGCAGCGTCGCCAGCCGGGTCGCCGAAGAACTCGCTACGCCGCTCGGTGCGCTGGTCGGCTATCAGGTGCGTTTCGAGGATCAAAGCGATTCCAACACCCTGATCAAGCTGATGACCGACGGTATTCTGCTGGCTGAAACCCAGAACGATCGCTACCTCGAACGCTACGACACGATCATCGTCGACGAAGCCCACGAGCGCAGCCTCAACATCGACTTCCTGCTCGGCTACCTGAAAACCCTGCTGCCGCGTCGCCCGGACCTGAAAGTCATCATCACTTCGGCGACCATCGATCTGGAGCGCTTCTCCAAGCACTTCGACGATGCGCCAATTGTCGAAGTCTCCGGCCGCACCTTCCCGGTGGACACCTGGTATCGCCCGCTGACCCTGGAGCAGGACGAAGAGGGCAACCGCGTCGAGGATGACCTGACCGTCGATCAGGCGATCCTCGCTACTCTCGATGAAATTGCCGCGTATGAACGCAGCGAACGCCGCAGTCCCGGCGACGTGTTGGTGTTCCTGCCCGGCGAGCGCGAGATTCGCGACGCCGCCGACATGCTGCGCAAGGCGCAACTGAAACACACGGAAATCCTGCCGCTGTACGCGCGCTTGTCGCCGGCCGAACAACAGCGGATTTTTCAGTCGCACCCGGGCCGTCGCGTGGTGCTGGCGACCAACGTCGCCGAGACCTCGTTGACCGTGCCGGGCATCCGTTACGTGATCGACAGCGGCACCGCGCGCATCAGCCGCTACAGCTACCGTGCCAAGGTCCAGCGTCTGCCGATCGAAGCGATTTCCCAGGCCAGCGCCAACCAGCGTAAAGGTCGTTGCGGGCGGGTTGAGCCGGGCATTTGTATTCGGCTGTACAGCGAAGAAGATTTTAACGGGCGCCCGGAATTCACCGATCCAGAGATTCTGCGCACCAACCTCGCTGCCGTGATTCTGCAGATGCTGCATCTGCGTCTCGGCGAGATCACCGCATTCCCGTTCATCGAGCCGCCGGATGGCAAGGCGATCAGCGACGGTTTCAACCTGCTGCAAGAACTCTCGGCGGTTGACCGCAACAGTCAGCTGACGCCGCTCGGTCGCCAACTGGCGCGCCTGCCGGTCGACCCGCGCATGGGCCGTATGCTGCTTGAAGCAGCCAAGCTCGGCAGTTTGCAGGAAGTGCTGATCGTCGCCAGTGCGATGTCGATTCAAGACCCGCGCGAGCGGCCGCCGGAGCGTCAGCAAGCTGCCGATCAGGCCCACGCGCAATGGAAGGACACCGATTCGGACTTCGCCGGACTGGTCAATCTGTGGCGCGGTTTTGAAGAGCAGCGCCAGGCGCTGACCGCCAGCCCGTTGCGTAACTGGTGCCGGAAGAATTTCCTCAACTATCTGCGTCTGCGCGAGTGGCGCGACTCGCATCGGCAGTTGAGCCTGATCTGCCGCGACATGCAGCTGAGCCTCAACAAAGAGCCGGCGGATTACCCGAAACTGCACAAAGCGGTGCTGGTCGGCTTGCTCAGCCAGATCGGCCAGAAAACCGAGGATGGCGATTACCTCGGCGCGCGTCAGCGACGTTTCTGGATTCACCCGTCGTCGGGCATCGGCAAGAAGCGCCCGCAGTGGCTGATGACCGCCGAACTGGTGGAAACCACCAAGCTTTATGCACGCATGGTCGCCAAGATCGACGCCGACTGGATCGAGCCGTTGGCCGGGCACTTGATCAAGAAAAACCACTTCGAACCGCATTGGGAAAAGAAGCGCGGCCAAGTCGTCGCGTTCGAACAGATCACTCTGTTCGGGCTGATCGTGGTCGGCCGCCGGCCGGTGCATTACGGCCCGGTGGATCCGGTGGTTTCTCGCGAATTGTTTATCCGTGAAGGTCTGGTGCGTGGCGAAATTCAATCGAAAGCCAAGTGCCTGACCGCCAACCAACAGTTGCTTGAACAGCTCGACGAACTGGAAGCAAAAGCCCGTCGTCGCGACATTCTCGCCGATGAAGAAACCCTGTACGCGTTCTACGACGCGCGATTGCCGGCGGAGATTCACCAGACCGCCACCTTCGACAGCTGGTACCGCATCAACAGCCAGAAGAATCCGCAATTGTTGATCATGCGCGAAGAAGACGTGCTGGCCCGCGAAGCCAGTGAAGTCACCGCGCGCGATTACCCGGACACGCTGCACATCGGCGATCTGGAACTGGCGCTGACTTATCACTTCGAACCCAATCATCCGCGCGACGGCGTGACCCTGCGCGTACCGGCCCCGCTGTTGCCGATGCTGCCACCGGAACGCCTGGAATGGCTGGTGCCGGGGCTGATCGAGGCCAAGTGCATCGCCCTTGTGCGCAACCTGCCGAAGGCCTTGCGCAAGAACTTCGTGCCGGTGCCGGACTTCATCAAAGCTGCGCTGCAACGCATGACCTTTGCCGAGGGTTCGTTGCCGCAAGCGCTCGGTCGCGAACTGCTGCGCATGACTGGCGCGCGGGTCAGCGACGAGGCCTGGGTCGAAGCCGAGCAAGGCGTCGAGGGGCATCTGCGGATGAACCTGGAAATTGTCGACGGCCAAGGCAAATTCCTCGGCGAAGGTCGCGATCTGGCCGAGTTGACCGCACGGTTTGCCGAAGCCAGTCAGGCCGCGCTGGCGGTGCCGCAGAGTGCGAAAAATCAGCAACCGGTGGAGGCCAAGGTCTTCGCCCCGGTAGCAGAAAAGACTCAGCAGAAGATCGCCGGGCTGTCGATGACGGTGTATCCGGCGCTGGTTGAAGAGGGCGGCACGGTCAAGGAAGGGCGCTTCTCGACCCCGGCCGAGGCCGAATTCCAGCATCGTCGCGCCTTGCAGCGGTTGTTGATGCAGCAACTGGCGGAGCCGGCCAAGTTCCTGCGTGGCAAGTTGCCGGGGCAAACCGAACTGGGCTTGCTCTATCGCGAGCTGGGCCGGGTTGATGCGCTGGTTGAAGATATTCTGCTGGCGAGCCTCGACAGCTGCATTCTCGAAGGCGAAGACCCGTTGCCCCGCGACGGCGCTGGTTTGGCGGCACTGGCCGAGCGCAAACGCGGCAACTGGACCGAGCACGCCGAGCGCGTGGCCCGGTTGACCCTGGAGATTCTCAAGCTGTGGCACGGCCTGCAAAAGCGCTTCAAGGGCAAGATCGATCTGGCCCAGGCCGTGGCGCTCAATGACATCAAGCAGCAAATCAACAATCTGGTGTATCCGGGGTTTGTCCGCGAAACGCCGATGCAGTGGCTTAAGGAGTTGCCGCGTTACCTGAAAGCGGTCGAGCAGCGCTTCGAAAAGCTCGGCGCGCAGGTGCAGAAGGATCGCGTCTGGAGCGGCGAACTCGCCGGCCTCTGGGGGCAATACCAGACTCGCGCGGCGAAACATGCCCAGGAAGGCAAACGCGATCCGCAGCTTGAGTTGTATCGCTGGTGGCTGGAGGAATACCGGGTGTCGCTGTTCGCCCAGCAGTTGGGGACGAAAGTGCCGATTTCCGACAAACGCCTGAACAAGCAGTGGACCCAGGTCGAACCCTGACCCCACGCCTTGTAACGATCCTGTAGGAGCTGCCGAAGGCTGCGATCCTTTGATTTTGCTTTTTACAACGTCAAGATCAAAAGATCGCAGCCTTCGGCAGCTCCTACAGGGATCGCGTTTAGAAGGAGAAAGGCGCCAAAAGGCCACGTTTATGGCAAACTTCGCCACCATAAACGCCGGTTTCGCGACCCAGAGCCTTCGGCCGGTTCGCGCGACGGAATAAAGCGATGCCAGGTTTGCGTCCCCCGGATGGGAATAGACCCTTTGTGTGTTGGTACGACGGTTCCAGCACTTTCTGCCTGAACAGATTAGAGAAACGACCATGCATAACGTCGTCATCAGCGGCACCGGCCTGTACACCCCGGCCAACAGCATCTCCAATGAAGAGCTGGTGCAGTCTTTCAACGCCTACGTCGCCCAGTTCAACGCCGACAACGCCGAGGCCATTGCCCGCGGCGAAGTCCAGGCCCTGACCGAATCCAGCGCCGCGTTCATCGAAAAAGCCTCAGGCATCAAGAGCCGCTTTGTCATGGACAAGGATGGCATCCTCGACCCACAACGCATGGCCCCGCGCTTGCCGGAGCGTTCCAACGACGAATGGTCGGTGCTCTGCCAGATGGCTATCGGCGCTGCTGAACAGGCCCTGCAACGTGCCGGCAAAACTGCTGCCGACATCGACGGCGTCATCGTTGCCTGTTCCAACCTGCAGCGCGCCTACCCGGCCATCGCCATCGAAGTCCAGGAAGCCCTGGGCATTCAGGGCTTCGGTTTCGACATGAACGTGGCCTGTTCCTCGGCGACTTTCGGCATCCAGGCCGCTGCCAACAGCGTGCAGCTGGGCCAGGCCCGGGCGATCCTGATGGTCAACCCGGAAGTCTGCACCGGTCACCTGAATTTCCGTGACCGCGACAGCCACTTCATCTTCGGCGATGCCGCGACTGCAGTGATCATCGAGCGCGCTGATACCGCGACGTCCAAACACCAGTTCGATGTGGTCAGCACCAAGCTGCTGACCAAGTTCTCCAACAACATCCGCAACAATTTCGGTTTCCTCAACCGCGCGGCGGAAGAGGGCATTGGTGCCCGCGACAAACTGTTCGTGCAGGAAGGCCGCAAGGTGTTCAAGGATGTCTGCCCGATGGTTGCCGAGCTGATCGGCGAACATCTGCAAGAGAACCAGCTCAACGTCGGTGACGTGAAGCGCTTCTGGCTGCACCAGGCCAACCTGAGCATGAATCACCTGATCGTGCGCAAGTTGCTGGGTCGCGAAGCCACTGAAGAAGAAGCCCCGGTGATTCTCGACACCTACGCCAATACCAGCTCTGCGGGTTCGGTGATTGCTTTCCACAAGTATCAGGATGATCTGGCTGCCGGTTCGCTGGCGGTGTTGAGTTCGTTCGGTGCAGGCTATTCGATCGGTAGCGTGATTCTGCGCAAGCGTTGAAAATCGGTTTAATTTCCACCTGATCGCGCCGACCTTTCCTACATCCGAATCGGCTCAAACGCTGTAATTTTTCGGAAATGACGGCAGGTGAAGACCTGCCGCTATCATTTTCGGAATCGGCACAAGGAGATTTTTGGATGGCGGCTGACGATACCCAACTGCTTGCGCGCCTGCTGGCGGGTGAGCAAAAGGCCTTCAAGGAACTGGTGACAACGTATCAGAGCGCCATGCGCGCTGTGGCGTATGCGATTGTCGGCCAGCGCCATGTCGAAGAAGTGGTGCAGGACGCCTGGTTGTCGGTGGTGCGCCACATCGCCAGCTTCGAAGGCCGCTCCAGTCTCAAGACCTGGCTGTTGACCATCACGGCCAACTCGGCCAAAAGCCGATATAAACAAAATCGCCGGGAAGTGTTGATGGATGATCTGCCGTCACCCCATGGCACGATCGACGATGACCGCTTTTCTCCCGGTGACGGCCATTGGCTGGTTGCCCCGTTCGCCTGGCATCAGGACACCCCGGAAGCCTTGCTGACCGAAGGTGAATTGCGTGACTGTCTGGAGCACACTCTGCTGAACCTGTCGGAACTGCAAAGCAGCGTTTTGTTGTTGCGCGAACGCCAAGGGCTGGAGCTGGAGGAGATCTGTAATCTTCTGGAGATCTCGCTCTCCAATGTCCGTGTGCTGCTGCATCGTGCGCGGCTGAAAGTCTTCGCGACCGTGGAGCATTTTGAGGAGACCGGGGAATGCTGACCTGTAAGGAACAAGTGGCGCGCTCCAGCGATTATCTCGATGACCAATTGAGCTTTCGCGAAAAGCTGATGGTGCGTCATCACCTGATGTTCTGCCCGAACTGTCGGCGTTTCATTCGTCAGATGCGTTTGATGCAAGCGACCTTGAAGGCGATGCCGGAGAAACCGGAAGAGGGTGTGGACGCGCTGGCTGAGCGTCTGGCTACGCAGAGGCGGGACGATAGCCCGTAAAAACACAGCCCGGTGCAGCGCCAGCGAACGGATGATGGGGATCGCTGTAACTGCACCGGGCTGCAGGAAAATCAGCTTCGATCGGCAAATCGCAAGGGGAGCTGTGACTTGCGGCTTGTCGCTCGAAGCGTGTAGCTGTTTTCTTAGAACTTGGCTTCCGCGTCCAGCTGCAAGGTGTTGGCGTCAGCGTCACGCTGGGTACGGCTGGCGAAGTCAGCCTTGGTCAGGAAGTACGTGGCACCGATAGCGAAGTTCTTGTCGATGTCGTAACCGACCTTGAACTTGTGCCCACGGGAACCGGTGGTGCCGTTGGCGAAGTCGGAGTCGGTGAAAGCGCCGACTACGGCGTTGCGCTGCACGTCACGATAGTTGTAATCGAGGTTCAGGCCGAAGACTTTCGACTTGGCACCCAACAGCCACGCAGTGTCCTGATCGGTCACGGCATCGTTGTTCTTCACGTACTGACCGTAGAACGACAGTGGCATTGGCAGACCGCCGATGTCGACCTGGCTGAAGCCTTCATACAGACGGAATTCGTTGTTGGCCGAGTTGCCGTTGACCGCCAGTGCGCACGGTGTGGAAGTGCCGGTGCAGCGGCTGTCTTCGTCGTTCTGGTAGGCGTAGACACTACCGCCCAGAGTCACTTTCAAGTTGTCGGTGATGTTGAAGCGGCTACCCAACTGGCCGGCGGTCAGACGCAAGTCGTGACGGAATTGCACGCCATCGCCGTCGACGTTGTCCTTGAGGTTGTAGTTACCCAGGCTGCCGAACAGTTCGGCGCTGCTGCCCAACGGGTATTTGTAGGTAACGGCCAGACCTTCCGGGTTGATGTCGCTATCCCAGATCACGTCGCCCATGCTGACCCACGGCTGGAGCATCTTGCCGCCGATGATGTGCAGGTTCTTGATCTGGTCAGGGTGGTAGTCGATGTAGCCCAGATCCAGCCAGATCTGCTTCTTGTCGAAGTAGTTGTCCTGGTCCTGGTTGGTCGAACGGGCATCATCGCCGCCGCCGGTGGCGATACGGATACCGGTGTCGACTTGCGGGTTGATCTCGGTGTAGGCACCCAGACGGGCGCGGATGCGCTGACGGTCCTTGTCGCGGCCGCCGTTGTTCGGTTCGCCATCGATCTTGATGGTTTCCTGACGGATACGCACATCGCCCTTGAATTGGGTCTTGGCTGCCCAGGCGAGTTTCTGGTCGAAGACGCTTTGTTCGTTGGTTTTCTTCGCAACAGCGGCGACTTGTTCGTTGGTCTCTTGCTGCGCCTGCTGCGCGATTTGCTGAGCCTTCTGATCCTTGGCCAGTTCAGTTTGCAGTTCGATGTACTGCGCCTGGGAAATGGAACCGTTAGCCTTGAGCATGTCGAGCAGTTTGGCGTCGACTGCAGCACTGGCCGGAACACTCATGGCCAGCAACAAGCCACCGCACAGGGCCGCCGCAGTTTTCGTGGAAGCAAGACGCATAGCAATCTCCGAAGATGAGAGGGGATGGCACAACCATCCGGGGCACAACCGACGATTCGAACGTCGGAAAACAGTGTCCGGGTAGAACCCGGCGCTCTAAAAACAGGCGCCAGTATCGCGATGGTTTATGACAGAGCAGTGGCACAGTGATGGCAGGTTGATGACGATATCGATTTGGCCTGAACTATTGAGCTAGAGCGCTGTCGGCCGATTGCGGGTGTGCAATGGCGCGCAATCGGCGATACTCGCCGGGCGCTGAAGTCCTGTTGTGGAGAGCTGTCGATGCCGTTGCAATGCCTGCAAAACCTGTCGCAAATCGCTCCGGCAACCTGGGATGCGCTGGTGCCTGAAAGCCAGCCCTTTCTGCGCCATGCTTTTCTCAGTGCACTGGAAGACAGTGGCAGCGTTGGCCCTCACACCGGCTGGCAACCTGAGCATCTGCTGCACATCGAAGATGATCGACTGATCGCCGCGCTACCCAGTTATCGCAAGTGGCATTCCTACGGCGAGTACGTGTTCGATCACGGCTGGGCCGACGCCTGCGCCCGCGCCGGTATCGATTACTACCCCAAGCTTTTGACGGCCGTGCCATTCAGTCCAGTCAGCGGCCCGCGCCTCTTGGCGGCCAATGTCGAAGACGGTTTCGAGCTGCTCAAGAGTCTGCCCGGTTACCTGGAGATCGAAGGGCTCTCCAGCGCACACATCAATTTCACCGACGCCTTCACCGACGCGGCGATGGCCGAACAACCGGGCTGGCTGCAACGCATTGGCTGTCAATATCACTGGCAGAATCGCGGGTATCGCGACTTTCAGGATTTCCTCGACGTACTCAGTTCGCGCAAACGCAAACAGATGCGCAAGGAGCGCGAGCAAGTGGCGGGGCAGGGCTTTGCGTTTGAATGGCTGGAGGGGCGCGAGCTGGACGAGGCGCAGTGGGATTTTGTCTACGCCTGCTACGCCAATACCTATGCGGTGCGGCGTCAGGCACCGTACCTGACGCGGGAATTTTTCAGTCTGCTGGCCGAGCGCATGCCCGAAGCGATCCGCGTAGTACTGGCCAAACAAGGCTCACGGCCAGTGGCGATGGCCTTCAGTCTGGTCGGTGGCGACAGTTTCTACGGGCGCTATTGGGGCTGTCTGGCGGAGTTTGATCGACTGCACTTTGAGACCTGTTTTTACCAGGGTATGGATTATGCGATCGCGCAGGGGTATCAGCGTTTCGATGCCGGGGCGCAGGGCGAGCACAAACTGATTCGTGGGTTTGAACCGGTGATCACCCATTCATGGCATTACTTGCGCCATCCGGGGTTGAAAGCGGCGGTGAAGGATTTCCTGAAACAGGAACGCGCCGGCGTCCTCGCTTATGCCGAAGAAGCAAAAACAGCCTTGCCCTACCGCCAAACCTAGGCCCTTTGTAGGAGTGAGCCTGCTCGCGATAGCGGTCTATCAGTCAACATTGATGGCTCTGACAGACTGCTATCGCGAGCAGGCTCACTCCTACAAGGGGAATTGTGCAGGTTTCAGGTTTCCTCTTTGCCCAGCCAGCGATAGATCCCGCCACCGACCACCGCGCCAATCAACGGTGCGACCCAGAACATCCACAACTGGGCAATCGCCCAGCCGCCGACCATCAGTGCCGGTCCCGTGCTACGGGCCGGGTTCACCGAGGTGTTGGTGACGGGAATCGAGATCAGGTGAATCAGCGTCAGGCCCAGGCCGATGGCGATCGGTGCCAGCCCCGGTGGTGCGCGTCTATCGGTCGCGCCCAGAATGATGATCACGAACATCGCCGTCATCACCAGCTCGGTCACAAACCCCGCCGCCATGGAATACTTCCCCGGCGAATGCTCGCCATAACCATTGGAAGCGAGGCCCGCAGCGATATCGAAACCCTCCTTGCCGCTGGCGATGTGCGCGATCAGCGCCGCCGCGAGAATCGCGCCAAGCACTTGCGCGATGATGTAGGCGGGCAACTCTTTGGCCGGAAACCGACCGCCGACGAACAGACCGACCGACACGGCCGGGTTGAGATGACATCCGCTGATGTGACCGATGGCGAATGCCATGGTCAGCACCGTCAGACCAAACGCCAGGGCCACCCCCAGCACCCCGATACCCAACGGTGAAGACGCGGCAATCACCGCGCTGCCGCAACCACCCAATACCAACCAGAACGTGCCTAACAACTCAGTGACTGAACGTTTGAACAGAGACATGAGAGGCGTCCTTGATAGCCCTGCTATCGAGACTGCATCGCGTTGCGCATCCCTGCAGATTTACGACAGGTTTCGTGCCGAAACCTTGGCTGAGTACAGCAGGCTTTCTGCGGATTTCCAGCAGCCACAAAAAAACCGCCAGCACCCTTGGTTTGCGGGCTGTGGCGGTTTGATCGGTCACTGATTTCACACATCCTTTGTAGGCGTGAGCCTGCTCGCGATAACGGTGTGTTATCAACATTAGTGGGCCTGACACCGCTATCGCGAGCAGGCTCACTCCTACAGGGTTTTGTGGTGACGGAAAAAGTCAGTCGATGCCGACAAACCCTCCGGTCTGGTGCGCCCAAAGTCGTGCATACAGACCGCGATGGGCCAACAGCTCGGCATGGGTGCCGCTCTCGGCAATCTTGCCGTTCTCCAGCACCACCAGCCGATCCATACGGGCAATGGTCGAGAGTCGGTGCGCAATCGCGATGACAGTTTTGCCCTGCATCAGGGTTTCCAGGCTTTCCTGAATCGCCGCTTCCACTTCCGAGTCCAGTGCCGAGGTCGCTTCGTCCATGATCAGGATCGGCGCGTCCTTGAGCAACACCCGCGCAATCGCGATGCGCTGACGTTGGCCACCGGACAGTTTCACCCCGCGCTCACCGACGTGCGCGTCAAACCCGGTGCGCCCTTCGGCGTCCGACAGCAGCGGAATGAACTCATCGGCACGCGCTTTGTGCACCGCATCCCATAACTCGGCATCGGTCGCATCCGGTTTGCCGTACAGCAAGTTGTCGCGGATCGAACGGTGCAGCAGCGAGGTGTCCTGGGTGATCATGCCGATCCGTGCACGCAGGCTTTCCTGACCGACTTCGGCGATGTTCTGGCCATCAATCAGAATCCGCCCACCCTCGACGTCGTACAGGCGCAGCAATAGATTGACCAGCGTCGATTTGCCGGCGCCGGACGGCCCGATCAAACCGATTTTCTCACCCGGTTTGATGTTCAGATTGAGGTCGCCGATGATCCCGCGCTTCTTGCCGTAGTGAAAATCCACGTGCTCGAAACGCACTTCGCCACGGGCCACGTCCAGCGGTTTGGCCTGCTCGTGATCGGTGACGCTGACCGGTTGCGAAATGGTGCGCAGACCGTCCTGAACCATGCCTATGTTTTCGAAAATGCCGGTGACCACCCACATGATCCAGCCGGACATGTTGACGATGCGGATCACCAGGCCGGTGGCCAGGGCAATCGCACCGACAGTGATCAGCGACTGCGTCCACAACCACAGCGCCAACGCGGTGGTGCCGACGATCAGCAAGCCGTTCATGGCCGTGATCACCACGTCCATGCTGGTGACGACGCGACCGGCCATTTGCGCTTTGACGGTCTGTTCTTCGATGGCTTCCTTGGCGTAGTGCTGTTCGAAGTTGGTGTGGGCGAACAGCTTCAGCGTGGCGATATTGGTGTAGCCGTCGACGATGCGGCCCATCAGTTTCGAGCGTGCGTCGGAAGCTTCCACCGAGCGATCCTTCACGCGCGGTACGAAGTAATACAGTGCGCCGATGTAGGCGACGATCCACGTCAACAGCGGAATCATCAGGCGCCAGTCGGCTTCGGCGAACAACACCAGCGAACTGATCGCGTAAATCACCACGTGCCATAGCGCATCCACCGCTTGCACCGCTGAGTCACGCAGCGAGTTGCCGGTCTGCATGATGCGTTGGGCGATGCGCCCGGCGAAATCGTTCTGGAAGAAATTCAGGCTCTGCTTGAGCACGTAGCTGTGGTTCTGCCAGCGGATCATGCTGGTCATGCCGGGGCTTAACGTCTGGTGCACCAGCAGGTCGTGCAGGCCGAAGAAAATCGGGCGCAGGACGAGGGCAACCACCAGCATCCACGTCAGTTCGAGGGCGTGGTCGCTGAAAAAATTCGGGTTCGGTGTGCCTTGGGCCAGATCGATGATGCGGCTCAGATAACTGAACAGTGCGACTTCGATCAGTGCGGCGAACAGGCCAACGACGAGCAGGGCGGCGAAACTTGGCCAGACTTGCTTGAGGTAATAGGTATAGAAAGGCCAGACGCGATCTGGAGGGGACGCCGTCGGCGCCTCGCGGAATATGTCGATCAGTTGTTCGAAACGGCGATAGAGCATCAGATAACCGCCCGGAGCACGGGCTCTCCTTTTATCGGTGTGAGCGGCGCGGGATCAGGCCAGCGCCGCTCGATACGCCCTGTACAGCTTAGTCGATGACTTTGGCCGACTTGATGAATACAGGGTCGGCAGGTACGTCTTTCATGCCGCTTTTGGTGGTGGTCGGCGAGTTGACGATGATGTCGACAACGTCCATGCCTTTGACCACTTTGCCGAATACTGCATAGCCGTCGCCCTGGTCGAGGAAGTCGTTGTCCTTGACGTTGATGAAGAACTGGCTGGTCGCCGAATCAGGTACGGAAGTGCGAGCCATGGACAAGGTGCCACGAACGTTCGCCAAACCGTTTTTGTGTTCGTTCTTGATTGGAGCCTTGGTTTCTTTCTGCTGCATCTGTTGAGTGAAACCGCCGCCCTGGACCATAAAGCCCGGGATCACACGGTGGAAAATCGTGTTGTTGTAGAAGCCACTGTTGACGTAATCCAGAAAGTTCTTGGTACTGACCGGTGCCTTGACCGGATCCAGCTCGATTTCGATCTGGCCGTTAGTGGTGTCCAGCAGCACGTGCGGTGCCTTGGCCGGCGTGGCTGCCATCAGGTTGGCGGCAAACAGCACAGTACCAGCGGCGAGGGCGAGTTTTTTCAACATGGGTCAGTGATCCTGAGATTGAATATCGGCTGCGGTGAGGAACTCCAGCAGCGTTTGATTGAAACGTTCGGGTTGATCGAGCGGGGTGGCGTGGCGCGAATCGGCGATCACCACCAGCCGCGCATTCGGCAGCAGTTTTACATAGGTTTCTTTCAGTGCCACCGGTGTGTAGTCACGGTCGGCGCTGATGACGAGCGTTGGACAGGACACTCGGGAAAGTCGTTCCTGAACGCCCCAGCCAACAATCGCATCGAAGCTGGCGAGATAAGCACGTTTGTCGTTTTTTGCCCAGCGTTCGGCCATTTTCTGTCGCAGATCCGCCTGTTCCGGTTTCGGAAAAAGTTTACCGCCGAGGGCTTTGCCGATGGTCGCGAGGCTGAGTACGCGCATCAGGCTCCAGCGTTTGAACCACTGCCAGTAGTCGTCGCGGCTGCGGATTTTGACCTCGGGCGCACTGTTGACGATGGTCAGGCTCTTGAGCATTTGCGGATGATCGACGCCGAACTGGAAGCCGATCATGCCGCCCATCGACAGCCCGACGTAATGCACCGGGCCAAGGTTCAGATGCTCTATCAGGGCAAGCAGGTCGGCGCTGAAACCGGCGATGCTGTAGCGCTCGCGCGGTTTGTCCGAACGCCCGTGGCCGCGGATGTCCGGGACGATCACGCGGTAGTGCGCGGCCAGGGCCGGGATCTGCATTTCCCAGTCCAGTGTGCTCGAACCGAGCCCGTGAACCAGTAGCAACGGCGCGCCGTGGCCATATTCCTCGTAGTGCAGGTTGCAACCTTCATGTTCGAACCAGGCCATCGGTGAACTCCGTGTCAGGCTTGTTCAGGGGCGGCGAACGGTGCGTCCAGCGGCAAAGTGTCAAAGGTACGCAGCAGTTCGATGAGGATTTGCGTGGCCGGGCCCAGGGGTTTGTCCTTGTTCGAATACAGATAGAAGCTGGAGTTGCGGTTGCCGCCCCTGTCCAACGGTAGCAGCTTGAGCGAGCCATCTTTCAGTTCGCGCTCGATCATGTGCCGGGGCAGCCAGGCAAAACCGAGGCCGCTGCTGACGAACGTCGCCGCCGTGGCGAGGCTGCCAACGGTCCAGCGCTGTTCGGCGCCGAGCCAGCCGACATCCCGTGGTTGCTGGCGGCCGGAGTCGCGGATCACCACTTGCATCTGGGTTTCCAGATCCTGAAAGCTCAGCTCACGGTTGAGCCGGTGCAGCGGGTGATCGGGGTGGGCGACGGCGACAAACTCGACGTCACTCAATTCCGCGCCGAGGTAACCGGGAATGCTCAGGCCGGTGATGGCCAGATCGGCCACGCCTTCGAGCAGCACTTCTTCAACACCCGACAACACCTCCTCACGCAGACGCACGCGACAGCCGCGACTCTGCGGCATGAACGCGGTCAGCGCGCGGACGATGCGTGCACTCGGGTAAGCAGCGTCGACCACCAGCCGCACTTCGGCTTCCCAACCTTGCTCCATGTGATGGGCGAGGTCTTCCAGTTGACTGGCCTGTTTCACCAGTTGCCGCGAACGGCGCAGCAACACGCCGCCGGCTTCGGTGAGCACGGCTTTACGCCCGTCGATGCGCAGCAACGGCACGCCGAGTTGGTCCTGCATGCGGGCGACGGTGTAACTCACCGACGATTGCGAACGGTGCAAGGCCTCGGCGGCCTGGGCGAATCCGCCGCGGTCGACCACGGCCTGCAATGTTCGCCATTGATCCAGGGTCACGCGGGGCGCTTTCATCAATAGCTCCTCTTGTCCTAAGCTGGCCGTCCCTCATGGAGACTGCCGAATGAAAAAATTCTGTTGTGTGCTGCTGGCGCTGCTTCCGCTGACTGCTTTTGCTTACCCGATCGATGTGCAGAAAGATCTCAACGGCATGAAGATCGATTACGAGACTTTTTCCACTGACAGCGATATAGGCTCGATCAGGGTGGCCAACTACGGTGACGTCGATGCGACCTGCAAAGCGGTTTTCCAGAATGGTCCGGAAGCACCACGCACGCGCAACATCGATGTCCCGGCAGGCAAGTACAGGAATGCCACGGCCAAGTTCAATCGCTCGATCATCAAACTGCGCATCAAACTGAGCTGCACCCCGAAATAACAGTCGCCTCCTGTAGGAGTGAGCCTGCTCGCGACAGCGGTGTCCCAGATAAATCAATATCGCCTGACACACCGCTATCGCGAGCAGGCTCACTCCTACAAGGGTATGTGTCAGCTTATAAACGAATTTATCGATGTGTTATAGCAATTATTTGCGCTTTTTCATCGATTCGACTCTGTTTAACCTTCACTCCATCGACCTACAACATTCTCGGATGGAGGCTACACACCATGTCCCGCGTTCTGATCATCGAAAGCAGCGCCCGCCAGCAAGACTCGGTTTCCCGTCAACTGACCCAGACTTTCATCAGTCAGTGGAAAGCAGCGCATCCCAACGATCAGATCACCGTACGTGACCTCGCCGTGAACCCGGTGCCACACCTGGACAGCAATCTGTTGGGTGGCTGGATGAAGCCTGCCGATCAGCGCAACGCCAACGAGCAATCGTCGCTGGATCGCTCCAACGAATTGACCGATGAATTGCTCGCTGCCGACGTGCTGGTGATGGCTGCACCGATGTACAACTTCGCCATCCCGAGCACCCTCAAGGCCTGGCTCGACCACGTATTGCGTGCCGGCGTGACCTTCAAGTACACCGAAACCGGCCCGCAAGGCCTGCTCAGCGGCAAACGTGCCTACGTGCTCACCGCTCGCGGCGGCATCTACGCCGGCGGTCCGGCCGACCATCAGGAGCCGTACCTGCGCCAGGTCATGGGTTTCATCGGCATCAACGACGTGACCTTCATTCATGCAGAGGGCATGAACCTTGGTGGCGACTTCCAGGAGAAGGGCCTGAATCAGGCCAACGCCAAACTGTCTCAGGTTGCTTGATAGGTTAATCGCCAGATAATCCCCGATTGTTTAAGTGACCTGGCGCAACCCCTTCAAGGCTCTACGCGCATCGAACCTCCCTTTGCACTTGTTGCTCCTGAGTGCTGTAGCCCGATTGAACGCATTTGCGAGATCGGGCTTTTTTTTGCCTGCGATTCAGAGAACGACGTAGATCCCTGTAGGAGTGAGCCTGCTCGCGATGACGGTTGTTCAGACACATCAGTATTGACTGACACACCGCTATCGCGAGCAGGCGAAGGCCTACAGGGGATCTGTGTTGTTGGAGGGTTCGCGGTCTGGCGCAAAAACCGCTATCGTCGCCGCCATTCAAAACAGAGGCGAGCATGGGCTATCTACTTTTTGTCACGCTGATCCAGGCGTTTTCCTTCAGTCTGATCGGCGAATACCTGGCCGGTCATGTCGACAGTTACTTCGCGGTGCTGGTGCGCGTGGTGCTGGCCGGGCTGGTGTTCATTCCGCTGACCCGCTGGCGGTCGGTCGAACCTTCATTCATGCGCGGCATGCTGATGATCGGCGCCTTGCAGTTTGGCGTAACTTACGTCTGCCTCTACCTGAGCTTCCGCGTGCTGACGGTGCCGGAAGTGTTGCTGTTCACCATCCTCACGCCGCTGCACGTGACGTTGATCGAAGACGCGCTGAACCGCCGCTTCAATCCGTGGGCGCTGATTGCCGCGCTGGTCGCGGTGTGCGGTGCGGCGGTGATTCGTTTCGACAGCGTCAGTCCGGACTTCTTCATGGGCTTCCTGCTGCTGCAACTGGCCAACTTCACCTACGCGGCGGGGCAGGTGATGTACAAGCATCTGGTGGCGAAACACCCGAGCGATCTACCGCATTACCGGCGTTTCGGTTTCTTCTACCTCGGTGCACTGGCAGTGGTGCTGCCGGCATTCCTGATGTTCGGCAAAGCCAACTTCCTCCCGGAAGCGCCGCTGCAGTGGGGCGTGTTGCTGTTCCTCGGCCTGGTCTCGACCGCGCTGGGCATGTACTGGTGGAACAAGGGGGCGTGCATGGTCAACGGCGGCACGTTGGCGGTGATGAACAATTTGCATGTGCCGGTGGGGTTGCTGCTGAACTTGCTGATCTGGAATCAGCATGAGGAATTGGGGCGGTTGTTCCTTGGCGGCAGCGTCATCCTCGCTGCCGTATGGATCAGCCGACTGGGCATCCGCAAATCCTCAGTCACCGCATAACCCCTGTAGGAGTGATCGGTGGGGTTACATCAGGTGTTTCTGTGGTTCGGGAATGCTCGCCGCGCCAAGTACCGCCGGCAGCAACCCCGAACGCAAATCCCCGCCACTCGGCTGCTGATACAGACTCAGCCCGAACTCCGGCAACACCGCCAGCAGATAATCGAAAATATCCCCCTGAATCCGCTCGTAATCGGCCCACACCGTGGTGCGGGTAAAGCAGTAAATCTCCAGCGGAATGCCCTGCGCCGTGGTCTGCATCTGCCGGACCATGCAGGTCATGTTCGGTTGAATCTCCGGATGACTCTTCAGATACGCCAGCGCATAGGCGCGAAACGTGCCGATGTTGGTCATGCGCCGACGGTTGGCCGACATCGCCGCGACATTGCCCTGCGCTTCGTTCCACGCCTTGAGCTCGGCTTTCTTGCGGCTCATGTAGTCGGTCAGCAGGTGCACCTGGGAGAGCTTTTCTTCTTCGTCATCGCGGATGAAACGCACACCGCTGGCATCGATGAACAGGCTGCGCTTGATCCGTCGCCCGCCCGATTGCTGCATGCCGCGCCAGTTCTTGAACGACTCGGACATCAGCCGCCAGGTCGGGATCGAGACGATGGTCTTGTCGAAGTTCTGCACCTTGACCGTGTGCAGGGTGATGTCGACCACATCGCCATCGGCGCCGACTTGCGGCATCTCGATCCAGTCGCCGACCCGCAACATGTCGTTGCTGGTCAACTGCACACTGGCGACAAACGACAGCAGGGTGTCCTTGTAGACCAACAGAATCACCGCCGACATTGCGCCCAGACCGGACAGCAGCAACAGCGGCGAACGGTCGATCAGTGTGGCGACGATGATGATCGCACCGAACACATACAAAACCATTTTCGCCAGTTGCACGTAGCCTTTGATCGAGCGCGTACGCGCATGTTCGGTGCGTGCATAGATGTCGAGCAGGGCATTGAGCAGAGCGCTGACCGAGAGCAACAGGAACAGAATGGTGAACGACAACGCGACGTTGCCGAGAAAGGTCATCGCGGTTTTGTTCAGTTCCGGCACCAGATGCAGGCCGAACTGGATGACCAGCGATGGCGTCATCTGCGCCACACGCTGAAACACCTTGTTATGGCGAAAGTCATTGATCCAGTGCAGCGCCGGTTGGCGCCCGAGCATGCGGCTGGCATGCAGGATCAGGTAACGCGCCACTCGTCCGAGCACCAGTGCGATGACCAATAGCACGGTCAGTGCGAGGCCAGCCTGCAAGAACGGATGCTGTTCGAGGGTGCCCCAGAGGTCTTGGGCGTTGTGCCAGAGCTGTTTGAAATCCATATGAGCAACGATTCTTCTGTAAGACGCGATGGGCGATTAGAGCATTTAAGACGCCGTGTATTACCGTTGAAGACAAATCGAGCAACAAAAAAGCCACTGATTACGTCCGTTTGTATAAAGAAACTCGGCCTGAGCGCTCGAAACCGGTAACCTATGCAGCTGTTTTTTTGCATATCTTCGAGGTAGCACCCGTGTTTTCCCAATTCGCCCTGCACGAACGCCTGCTTAAAGCTGTGGCCGAGCTGAAATTTGTCGAGCCAACGCCTGTGCAAGCCGCGGCCATCCCGCTGGCGCTCCAAGGGCGTGATCTGCGGGTGACTGCGCAAACCGGTAGCGGCAAAACCGCCGCTTTCGTACTGCCAATCCTCAATCGCCTGATCGGCCCGGCCAAGGTCCGCGTCAGCATCAAGACGCTGATCCTGCTGCCGACCCGTGAACTGGCCCAGCAGACCTTGAAGGAAGTTGAACGCTTTTCGCAGTTCACTTTCATCAAGTCCGGCCTGATCACCGGTGGTGAAGACTTCAAGGTCCAGGCCGCGATGCTGCGCAAAGTGCCGGACATCCTCATCGGTACCCCGGGCCGGATGATCGAACAACTCAACGCCGGCAACCTCGACCTCAAAGAAGTCGAAGTGCTGGTGCTCGACGAAGCCGACCGCATGCTCGACATGGGCTTCGCCGAAGACGTACAGCGTCTGGTTGACGAATGTCCTAACCGTCAGCAGACCATGCTGTTCTCCGCTACCACCGGCGGTTCCGGTCTGCGCGAGATGATCGGCAAGGTGCTGAACAACCCTGAGCACTTGCAGCTCAACGCGGTCAGCCAGCTGAACTCGACCACCCGTCAGCAAATCATCACCGCCGACCACAATCAGCACAAAGAGCAGATTGTGAACTGGCTGCTGGCCAACGAGACCTATCAGAAGGCCATCGTCTTCACCAACACCCGCGCCATGGCCGACCGCATCTACGGCCGCCTCGTGGCTCAGGAATACAAAGCGTTCGTGCTGCACGGCGAGAAAGACCAGAAGGATCGCAAACTGGCGATCGACCGTCTGAAGCAGGGCGGCGTGAAGATTCTGGTCGCTACCGACGTCGCGGCCCGTGGTCTGGACGTTGATGGCCTGGATCTGGTGATCAACTTCGACATGCCACGCAGCGGCGACGAATACGTGCACCGCATCGGCCGTACTGGCCGCGCCGGTAACGACGGTCTGGCGATCTCGCTGATCTGCCACGGCGACTGGAACCTGATGTCGAGCATCGAGCGCTACCTGAAGCAGAGCTTCGAGCGCCGCACCATCAAGGAAGTCAAAGGCACCTACGGCGGACCGAAAAAGGTCAAGGCCTCGGGCAAAGCCGTTGGTGTAAAGAAGAAAAAGACTGACGCCAAGGGCGACAAGAAGAAAACTGCCGCCAAGACGCCGACCAAGCGCAAGAGCGTCAACCGTCCGAAGCCGGACTCGTTGGTGAGCAGCGATGGCATGGCACCGCTGAAGCGCCGCAAGCCGGCCGAGCCAGCGGCTGAGTAAGCTTTTCAGGCGCGCATAAAAAACCCGGACAGTGTCCGGGTTTTTTTCGTCCATCAGTTGCCGAGCTGGCCACTGGTGTCGGCATCAAAGCGCCGTTTGGCTTGATCTGCTGCCGGTTTCAAGGCGGCGAGCAGTGCTGCTTCGCTGTACAACCCGGTAACCGCCAACTCCTTGGGCGTCGGCTCGATCGGGATCAGCACGTCGTCACCGTCGGCATGCAGCCAGATCGCCACAACATGCAGCGCCGAGACAAACAGCACGCGCAGCTCAACGGTTTTACCCTGCAATTGCGGCGCTTGTTCCGCCAGTTTCAGCGCAGCCACCGTCGCGGCGGCGTGATCGCCGTGATTCAGCGAGGCGAACTCGACATGCCCGCGCACCTCGGCCAATTGCGCATCGGCAATCGTCACGCCATCGGCAAACACCAGGTAATGCCAGTCGCCGAGGCGGGCGTCTTTCAGGCCTTTGCCTTGGCTCAGGTCTTCCAGATTCAGCGAGTAGCCGCGATAGGCCTCACTGAGACTGATCTTCGCAGGTGCTGCGTTGGCGAATTGGCGATTGGCGCCAAAGCCTTGGGTTTGCAGTGCAGCTTGTAGCGCCGGGCGCAAGGTCTGTACGCCGTTGGAAGGCGCCTTTGGATAAGTCAGTTGCATGATCTCGCCCTCCTAGTTTTTCACGGTGAAGTAAGTGTGAGTCCAATTGCCGCCGCCGTTATAGGCGCGGGGGAACGCGTTCAGTGCGCGGGTCGAATAGCCATAGATCGAGTCCGCGACCAATACGTAATCGCCGTTGGTGCCGTAGATCGTCAGAAAGTGCGCGCCGCCGCCGTACCAAGCGCAGCGCAGGCCGACCGGGCGGCCCATGCTGATCTGGTTCTGAATGGCCGACATCTGCAGCGAGCCTTGATTCATGCCGTTGTAGCTACGGGTGGTTTGCAGGGCCGAATCCAGATAGCCGTAGACGTTGCATGGCCCCGGCTGATTGCAGCAGTTGCGATCGAGCTGAGTGCTGGCGACGCCACACTGGGTCCAGTTTCCGGTGCCGTAATAATTGCCGACCGAGGCGGAAACGGCGGCCCAGCACCAGTTGGTCTGGGTCTGTTTCTGCATGTTGAAGTTGAGGCTGCCGGCGGCGAGAGCGCTGAGTTGTTCAGCGGCTTCGACTTCGACCAGTTGTGGGTCGAGCAGATGACTGGCCAGGCACCTTGGCAAAGATTCGCCGGTGAATTGCGTTGCTTCTGTGGTTAACATTTTTCAATCCTCCATGAGTGAAAACAAGCGTCCAGCTTGTTTGGCATTGCGATGTTCCAGAGCGATCGGTGTTCAAGGGTTGCCGTGTCAGATGGCCCGTTCCGATCTCGTTGCTCGATGTAACCGTAGTTACGAATATGCATTAGCGCAAATAAATAAATGCATTAGTGCATTTTTGAGATGAAAAGATCGCAGCCTTGAGCAGCTCCTAGGGGGGAGGTGTGGGAGCTGCCGAAGGCTGCGATCTTTCGCTTTTAGCTTTCCGCTTTTTTCTCAGCCGTACCCAACTCTTTCAACCGCTGATCAATCAACTGGCACTTGTCCGGCAGATCGGCACTCGCCGTGCCCAGGTCCATCTTCTTCAACTCGGCGTTGATCTCCTTGGCTTTGGCCGGGTTCTGCTCGGTGAGCTTGGCGACTTCCTTGGCCAGTTGTTCGCGTTTTTCGGTGGCTTCTTCCGGGGTACAGGCCCAGGCGGGCAGGGCGCAGGCGAGGGTGGCGGCGAGGGTGAGCTTGATCAGGGTTTTCATCGGAGCAGGCCTCAGTTCCGGTTAATGCGGGTTAACCGGTTGAGGCCTTGAACGCGGGAAAAGTTCAGTGCTTATCGCTCTTCGTGGCAGCAACTCGATTTAGCACCTTGCTCATAACGATCATGATGCCGCACCCACTCCATGATCTCGTCCTCATTCCTGCCCTTGGGCGTGAGGTCGAGATAGTTGTAGGCACCGACCAGCATGTCCAGACCGCGAGCGTAAGTTGAGTAGGTGTGGAAGATGTCGCCCTTTGCATCACGATAAAACACACTCAACCCCGGCATTTCCTCCTCGGCGCTGTCAGTCTTTTCGTAGTTGTAAGTAGCCTTTCCAGCAACGACATCTTCTGCCCGAGCGCAGACACCGAAGTCGTAGTTGAAGTCGCAACCCTCTGAAGACACCCAGTCGAACTTCCAGCCCATTCGCCGTTTAAAGTCCTGGAACTCGTTGAACGGCGCATGCGAAACAGCTACCACCGCTATGTCGTGATGAGCCAGATGCAGGTTAGCGCCATCAATGTGGTCACTGAGAAACGAGCAACCCTGGCAACCTTCCTCCCAGTCCTTGGCAAACATGAAGTGGTAAACCACTAATTGGCTGTGTTTGCCAAACAGATCAGCCAGTTTCAACTCGCCGTTCGGACCCTGGAAGTGGTAGTCCTTGTCGACCTTTACCCATGGCAATGCGCGACGTTTGGCGCTGAGGTGGTCGCGCTCTTTGGTGAAAGCTTTTTCGTCAGCGAGATGTTGCTTACGGGCGGCGAGCCATTCTTCGCGCGATACCACCGGATGATTCTCAACGTTCATGATGATTTCTCCTACGGGGTTGAAACCGTCTGTTTCAGACTAGTCGTTTAACCCTGCTGGAAATCGACAGACCGCCGGTCGGTCGCTGCGGGAAATGCGGCTGAACGGCTGGGAACCGCTCAGGTCACAACCTATGAACGCGCCATAAATCATGCGCACCGGAGGTTGTATCAGGATGACGACTTATAACTGGGATTTGATTGAACGCTTGCTGCATGAAGTGCAGAACAGCGCCGGCCATAGCTTTGCCCCTCGGGCCTACGCCGAAGACTATACGGCGGCGAAAGCCAGCGCCGGCGAGCCGATCGAGAATCTGGATCATCTGAAAACGCTGGCTTGCGACTATGAAAAGTTGCTGCTGTTGCGCGGTTACATCGCACCGCGTCCGGATGAGGAGGGCAGCACGGGAAATAATTTTGTTCTGACGCCGCGCGGTTCCAGCTTGCTGAGCCTGATCGACAGCAGCATTCCCGGCAATGATCATCCGCGTCAGGTGCTGGATGAGCAGGAGGATGCGCTGGCCGAGGCGACGTTTGATGAAGTGGCTTCCAAAGCCCAGATCGCCTGAGTTCACGCAGAACCCCTGTAGGAGTGAGCCTGCTCGCGATAGCGGACTTCCAGTCAACATTGATGTCACTGGAAGTCCGCTATCGCGAGCAGGCTCACTCCTACACTTGGATGCGTAATGTTCAAGGTCTTTGCGCGGCCTTGAGGCATTTGAGGTCGTTGAAGTCTTTGCGCACCCCTTCGATCTTCTTCAACAACCGCTGACGCTGTTGCGGCGTACTCTCGGCCATCAAGTCCACCGCCAGTGAGCGTCCCTGCGCTTCAGTATCGGCGAAGGCCTTGCGGTAATCCGCTGTCCATAAGCTCTCGCGATTGACCAGAAGCGTCTCGATTCTCTGTGGGAATTCGGGACTTTTGCGTTGTGCGACGGCGGCACTGAATTGCTTCTGCCAATGGGCGCGATTGGCGATCCATTGGGTGTACTGATCGCCCAACGCGGTCGACCACGCCATTACCCGCTGTTCCTGGGTAGCGCTCAAGGGGCCGAGCCAGTCGTTCAGGCGTTTGACCATACGCGCGCCACGTTCGGCAATTTGCTGATCAAGCGGTGGTTTCAGGTATTCCTGCTGACGCTTGCGCAAATCCTTGGCAAACGCGTCATTCATCTCGGCGACCTGTTTGTCATCCAGCCCTTGCAGCAACTCGATCGCCGACGGGGTGATCTCTCGAGCGGTTTCGGCGATGGCCTGCTTGGCTTCCGTCGTGCGCGCCTGTAACGCGGCATCGGTGACCTGATTGGTTTCGACCATGGTTTGCAGGCGATCAAGCCAGTCCAGATAGCCAGGCAATTGCGTGGTGCAATGCCAGCTCAGGTGATCTTTGAGGCGTTCGTTGAACCAGTCTTTCTGCTCGCCGTTCATGTCCAGGTAATCGCCGAGCGTCCACGGGATAATGACGTCGAGATTGCGGTAGGCCAGGCCGACACGGCTGCAGGCACCGAGGGCGAGGGTAAAGATCAGTAGCGCGGCGATGTGTTTGAACCAGCGAGACATGGGCGAATCCTTGCGTGAGCCTGGCTTCGAGGGACTGATTCCTATGTGAACGCAGAATGAACCCGGCAGTTCAGCCAATCAATAGAACGCGCGCGCAGCCTTGAGGGTGACGAGGCCGTCGCACTCGCTGTTGTGCCCGGAATAGGCCGAGCAATCGCTGCCGCTGAGGCTGGAGTTGCTGTAGATCAGGTCGAGGTCGACGCCCATGAACGGTCGGGACAATTTCACCGACCAATCGGTAAAACTGCCGACATAACCACCGTCCACGGCCACTGGCGTGTTCAGTTGGTGGGTGGTGTATTTCATGCTGACGCCGATGCCAAATGGCTGGTTGCCGCCAAGATCGGCAAACAACGTGTTGTTCTGTTTATCCGGGTCATTGCTGAAGGCCACGCCGAAACGACTACCGAGCAAGGTCAGGCCACCGAACAGCTCCTGGCTGTCGAGGGTGTCTACCTTGGGATAGCTGTAGTGGATCATGCCGACTTCATAGCCGAGGGTCTGATCGAAAGGCTGTTTAAAACCGACGTAGGAATCGATTTCGAGGTTCTTGCCCGGGGAGATGCCCATGCTCGGTGCGTACTGGCCGACATAGAGGCCGCTGTCGTGGCTCAGGTCGAGGCCGCCATGGAAGGAACCGACTGCCGCCGGTTTGACCAGGCCTTGAGCCATGCTGCGCGTGGGCGTGGTTCCGAGTTTGAGGTCGAAGTCGCCGAGTTCACGCTGGAAAATCTGCGCGTGCGCGGTCGCGCTGGCCAGAAGGCCTACGAGTAATAAACAGGATGTTCTGCGCATGCGTCACTCCATGAACAGCGAGGGCAGGGCGGCAGGCCTGCTGAAACGCTTGATCTAGACGCGTGCAAGGATACCGGCGAATGATCGGCATTGAAGGCCGTTCGTCGATTTACAAGGAATTTTGTTTAAAAAGGAGGGAGGTTACGCGGTGCCAGTCCAGGCGCTTCAAAGCTCAAAGCGCCTCTGGACGGGTGTAAAACCGGTGTTACTTCTTGCCCAGGCTGATCTGCTTGGACGGGCCGAATGTCTGGCCACTGACGCCTTTGGCAATTTGCTGGATCTCGCCACCAGACTTGAGAAACGCTGCGATCTGATCGTTGATCGATTCGCTGGTTTCAACGGCTGGAGCTGGCTTTGCTTTGCTGGAGGATGCTTTTACACGCATGGCGGCCATTAACCTGTAGAAAAGTAACTCGGCCAGGCATCGTACAGGAATAACTTGACAATTGCTTGGTAAATATCCCCCGGAATAACCAACCGCATTGCTGCATTATTCTCGATCCAATATTCGAAATATCCGGCTAACCTGCTGTTTTAAATAACAACATTTATGTGCGCGTGCATTGAAATATTCAGTCATGAGCGTTCGTGTCTGTCTGACGAGCGGCACCTCGGCCCGGCTGCGCCCGAGAAAAATCAAGGTGTTGAGCCGGTTTCACAAGCGTGCCGATCTGTCACCCGACGGCCACGATAAAAACGGGTAGAATGCCGCCCACGCAATGAGGGTTCTGGAAATGGCTTTAGTCGGGCGTTACAACAGTTTGCAAGTGGTTAAACACACTAACTTCGGTTTATATCTGGATGGCGGTGCCGATGGCGAGATTCTTTTGCCTAATCGTTATATCCCGAAAGATATTCCGACCGAAGATGAAGATTGGCTCAACGTTTTTGTTTATCTGGACAGCGAAGACAAACTTCTCGCCACCACGGAAAAACCGAAAGTGCAGGTCGGCGAATTTGCCAGTCTGAAAGTCGTTGAAGTCAACAGCATCGGTGTGTTCCTCGATTGGGGGCTGCCGAAGGATCTGTTGCTGCCGTATTCCGAAGAGAAGCGCCAGATGACCGCCGGCGAATACTGCGTGGTGCATGTCTACCTCGACAAGCACACCCGCCGTATCACCGCCACTGCGCGACTGGATCGCTACCTCGACAAGACTCCGGCCAATTACAGTCAGGGTCAGGAAGTTGATCTGCTGGTTGCCGAAGCCACCGACATGGGCTTCAAGGCGATCATCAACAACAAGCACTGGGGTTTGATTCACAAGAACGAAATCTTCAAGTTCATGCGCGCCGGCATGATTGAGAAGGGCTACATCAAGGAAGTGCGTGCCGACGGCAAAATCGCCTTGAGCCTGCAACCGGTTGGCCAGGAAGCGGCCAGCAGCCTGAACTCGAAGATCCTCGCCAAGTTGCGTGACAACAGCGGCACATTGCCGGTCAGCGACAAGAGCGATCCGGCGTTGATCAGCAGCCTGTTTGGCGTCAGCAAAGGCAACTTCAAGAAGGCCATCGGCTCGCTGTACAAGGAAGGCAAGATCGTCATTCATGCCGATCGCATTGAACTAACCTGAGACACCGCTGGCCCCATGTAGGAGCTGCCGAAGGCTGCGATCTTTTGACTTTGAAGATCAACAGATCGCAGCCTTCGGCAGCTCCTACATGAGGGCGGGTGTGATGAAGAAGTCTCTGGTTGCCTATGTTGCGACGCTGATTGCGTTTCTGTTGCTCGACGGTATCTGGCTTGGCCTGTTGATGGCGCCGACCTATCGCGAACTGCTCGGCCCGCTGATGCTCGAAAAACCGCTGCTGATTCCTGCAGCGGTTTTTTATTGCCTGTATGTTTTTGGTTGCGTGGTGTTTGTGGTGCTGCCGGCGGCGACCTGGCAGTGGGCGGCGAAGCGGGGCGCGTTGTTGGGACTGGTGGCTTATGGCACCTATGACCTGACCAATTGGGCGACGTTGCGTGGCTGGTCGGTGCAGGTGACGCTGATGGATTGGGCGTGGGGGACGTTTGCTACTGCTGTGGCTTGTAGCGTCGGGTTTTTGTTGGCTAAACGGTTTGGCATATCTGATCGGTAGTCTGGGTTGGCAATGCCGGCCTCTTCGCGAGCGGGCTCGCTCCCACAGGGGAACGCATTCCAAAGTGGAAGCGAGCTTGCTCGCGAATGATGGCGTAGCCGACAGCCATTCACCACTGGCGCCGATGAAGCACAAAATGTCTTTTCCAGACGGCTTTTTGCGCCCGAGTCATTGATAATCCTCGACACTGTTTTCTGACCATTGGATGGCCTGCCATGTTGTGTGTATTCGAGGTGTTGCGGTGAGTGTCGAGCGGCGCAATGCCGACAGTTTTGCCCTGCAAGTGATGATCGGTCTTTGCCTGATCTGGGGCGTGCAGCAGGTGATGATCAAATGGGCGGCGCCGGACATTGCGCCAGTCATGCAAGCGGCGGGGCGCTCGGGAATTTCCGCGCTGCTGGTCGGTTTGCTGATCTGCTGGAAAGGCGGCTGGGATCAGGTCGGCAACACCTGGCGCGGTGGATTGCTGGCCGGTGCCTTGTTCGGTCTGGAGTTCTTCTTCATCGCCGAAGGCTTGCAACTGACCACCGCCGCGCACATGTCGGTGTTCCTCTATACCGCGCCGATTTTCACCGCGTTGGGCGTACATTTTCTGTTGGCCAGTGAGCGGCTGCGACCGCTGCAATGGCTGGGCATTCTGCTTGCGTTTATCGGCATCGCGATTGCCTTCGCCGGCGGCGTGTCGTGGGACAACCTCGACCGGCGCATGCTGCTCGGCGATGCCTTTGGCGTGCTGGCTGGTGCCTGTTGGGGCGCGACCACGGTGGTAGTGCGCGCCTCGCGCCTGTCAGAAGCGCCGGTGACGCTGACCCTGTTCTATCAGTTGATCGTCGGCTTCCTCGGCCTGCTGCTGATCGCGCTGTTCAGCGGCCAGATCACTCACGTCAGCCTGACCCCCGTAGCGGTGGCCAGCGTATTGTTCCAGGGCCTGGTGGTGTCGTTCTTCAGCTACCTGATCTGGTTCTGGTTGTTGCGCCGTTATCTGGCGGCCAACCTAGCGGTGTTTTCGTTCATGACACCGCTGTTTGGCGTGACCTTCGGGGTGATTTTGCTCGGCGAAGCGTTAAGCCTGAACTTCATCATCGGCGCGGTGCTGGTGTTGCTCGGCATCACTTTTGTCAGCGCCGAGCAGTGGCTGCGTCGGCGTTTGCGCAAAGCGCTGGGCCAGCGCTAGTCGACTGCATCGCCAGACCGCCGGCAATCAACAATCCGCTGCCGGCGATGACCAATGCTGGCTGCAAACCGCCGCTGAAATGGCTGCTCAGCGCCGCCAGCAACGGGCCGCTGAGTTGACCGACGGCGAAACAGGCAGTGAGCATGCCGGCATTGCGCTGAGTGGCGTGCGGTGCCAATTCTCGTGAGCGCTGCATGACCAATTGCATGCACGCCAGGAATGGCGTGCCGCACAGCATCACCCCCAACGCGAGGCCAATGCCGCTGCCCAGCAGGCAAGCGAACACTCCGGCCGCTTGCAACCACAGCGTCGTCATCAACCAGTGACGAGTTGTTTCTGGGTCGTGACGCCGCAAGCTCACCAGCAACACCCCAAGCGCCGCAGCCACACCGAAGCACGGCCAGAACAAGTCCGCCTGCCATTGCCCGCGAAACTGCGCGTTGGCCATCTGCGACAGGAAGGTCGCGGGAATGATGTAGCCGACGCCGTACAGCGCATAAATCACGGCCAGCCGCCCGATGCCGCGATTCGATGGATTGCCTGCCGCCACAGCAACCGCAGCCGTTGCGACGGGCTTAGGCAGCAGTCGCCAGACGCTCAGCATCATCACCAACGCAGCCGCTGCGTAAATCAGCCACAACGTCGCGGAAGTCTGGTTGAGCAGATGTGAGACCAGTGCCAGCAATCCTGTCAGAAAAATCCCTAAGCCCGGTCCGGCGAATACCAGTGCGCCCAAACGTGGACGACCCGCTGCCGCTGCCAACGGTTGGCTTAAAGTCGTGATCATCACCAGCACCCAGGCACTCGCCACCCCGGTGCCGAAGCGCAGCACCAGGTGCGACCAAAAACCATCGGCCCAGAACGATGCCAGGGTCAGCAGCACACACAGCCACAAGCCACCGTGCAGGCGCCGCTGAACCTGTTGCGGTCGATGGGCGAACATCGCGTCCACCGCGCCGAGCAAGTAACCGAGGTAGTTGGCCGCTGCAATCAGACCAGCGGCTGTCAGGTCGATCTGACCTTCGCTGAGCAGGTGCGGCATTTGCGGGGTGAGAGCGAAACGTCCGATGCCCATGGCCATCATCAGGGCCACGAAGCAGGCAGATAAGCGAATCAGGGGCGACATGGTCGGGATTCCTTTGAAGGATCAATGACCGTCAGGCTAGGACTGATTGACTTTCTTTTAAATTGAATAATAGTGAGTAACTTGTTCTGTTCTGGAGAAAGGTTGTGGAATTCAGCCAACTACGGATCTTCCAGGCCGTGGCCGAGGAAGGTTCCATCACCCGCGCTGCGGAACGCCTGCACCGCGTGCCATCGAATCTTTCGACCCGGCTCAAGCAACTGGAGGAGCAGCTCGGTGTCGAGTTATTCGTCCGTGAGCGTCAGCGTTTGCAACTGTCGCCTGCGGGAAAAGTCCTGCTGGACTACACCAGCAAACTCTTCGCCCTGCGCGATCAGGCCAGTGCGGCGGTGATGGGCGGCAAACCCGCCGGTGACTTCACTCTGGGCACCATGTACAGCACGGCGGCGATTCACCTGCCGGCGCTGCTGGCGCAGTATCACAAGCGCTATCCTGCGGTGAATCTGCAAGTGCAGTCAGCACCGAGTGGCGAGTTGCTGGAGGGGTTGCTCACCGGGCGCCTTGATGCCGCGTTGGTCGACGGCCCGCTGGAACTCGCCGGGCTCGACGGCGTGCCGTTGTGCGAGGAGCGGTTGGTGTTGATCACTGAAATCGATCATCCGCCGGTGCGCAGCGCGCGGGATGTTGAAGGGCGTTCGGTGTTCACCTTTCGTCGCGGCTGTTCCTACCGCATGCGCCTGGAGGCTTGGTTTTCGCACTATCAGGCGACCATGGGCCGGGCGATGGAGATCGAGTCGTATCAAGGCATGCTCGCCTGTGTGATTGCCGGCAGTGGCGTGGCGCTGATGTCGGAGTCGATGCTGGCCAGTCTGCCGGGGCGTGACAGCGTCGCGGTGCATCCATTGGCCGAGCCATTTGTGGGTGCGACAACGTGGCTCATGTGGCGCAAGGGCATGGTCGGCGCCAACCTCAATGCATGGATCGAGGTGCAGCAGGCTGTCTATCCTGCGGCTCAGATTGAAACCCGAGAAACAGCCTGAACCAATGGCGGCATATTCTGTTCAATTCAGTAACAGATCATTGCGGATTTCGCCGAGCATTACGTAGGACTTCGGACTATTATCAGTGCGAAGCGGCCTCAGAATTCCGGCCGCTCAGCACCACCCTGAAGGGGGCATGACGATGAAAGAGAAAATTCAAAACTGGCTGCAAGACTTGGGTGTTGCCCTTGGCTTGATCGAACCGCCTCTGCAACCTGTCCCGATCCGCACCGATGACGAGCAGCGCCGCCGTCAACAACGGCGCCGGTAACGCCCCCGATCCGAGATCAAGGATTCAAGATCAAGAGATCGCAGTCTTCGGCAGCTCCTGCATTAATCCGTGTAGGAGCTGCCGAAGGCTGCGATCTTTTGTTTTCAGTGCCGCCCGATTTCCAGCAAAAACCGGCTCAAGTCATTCGCGGTCTTCGCGGTCTTGAGCATCCGGTCCTCCTCGGCGGTGAACGCCGTCAGTCCGAATTCATCTTCCAGATGAAAGATCAGATCTTCGATATCGGCTTTCTCCAGGCCCAGTTGCACAAGGCTGGTGTTGTCGTTGAATTCGCGGGTTTCCAACAGACGCCGGATATATCGGTGCACGGCGGCACGCACAGCAGCTCTTCTCATGGCAGATATTTCTGATTGTTGTTGTGCTTGAGTGAAGCAGGCCTCAGGCGTGGCCGCGCAACCACTCGTCAATCATTGAGCGCAAATGCTCCCCGGAAAAACTGCCGAAATGCCCGCCATGCACCGTGCGGATCGGCAACGCCTGCAAACGTCGCAGACTGGTGGCGTAATCCTCAAGATTGGAGTGGTAGGCGTCTTCGATCAGCGGCCCGTCGTAGATGATGTCGCCGCTGAATAACGTTTCCGTCGCCGCCTCATACAGGCTGATCCCGCCCGGCGAATGCCCCGGCGTGTGCAGCACCTGCAGCGTGCGATTGCCCAGATCGAGCACATCACCGTCCTCGACAAACCCGGTCGCCGGCGCAGCTTTGACACGGTATTCGGCGTAGCACAACGGGCAATCCGGATGCGCTTCGAACATGTCGTCGCCAACGAAAGCGCGGCTCAAGTCGTTTTCGCCATCCGGCGCGGCCAGAATGTCCGCTTCGGCCGGATGCACTAGCCGTTCAGCAAATTCGTGATGCCCGGCGATATGGTCGAAGTGGCAATGACTGGCCACTGCCACCAGTGGCCGCTCGGTAATCCACGGCAACTGTTCGCGCAGGCTGACCAGTCCTGAGCCGCTGTCCAGCAGCAGGTCTTTGTCACGGCCCTGCACATGCCAGAGGTTGCAGCGGTAGAACGGGCGGATATACGGCTCGTGAATCAACCGAATGCCATCGCTCAGGTGCTGCACTTCAAACCACTGATCACGAGAAACGATCTTCATCGGTACTTTTCTCCAAGCGTAAAAAAACGAGTGTGGCAACCGACGCCACACTCGTCGAAGAAAGCATCAAGTCGTTATGTTTCAGCTTAGATCGCGCGGGCCACCGAGACAGGACGGCGCGAGGCGAGGCTGACCACGACAAAACTCACCAGACCCACCGCCAGGCTGTAGTAGATCGGCGTATTGGCATCCAGACCGTCCTTGAACATGAACAGCAGTGCGGTGGCGAAACCCAGGCCCATGCTGGCGATGGCGCCGGCGGTGGTTGCGCGTTTCCAGAATATCGCACCGATCAGCGGAACCAGCATGCCGCCTACCAACAGGTTGTAGGCGAGGGTGAGGGCGCTGATAACGTCATTTACCACCAGCGCGATACCCAGCACCACGACACCGGTCAGCAGGGTAAACAGGCGGTTGACGCCCAGGCTCGACTGTTTGCCGCCACGCAGCTTCGGCAGCAAGTCTTCAGTCAGCGTGGTGGCGGCGGCGAGCAGGCCAGCGCTGGCGGTGGACATCATTGCCGCCAGTGCTGCAGCGATCACCAGGCCACGGATGCCGTCCGGCAGCGACAGTTTGACGATGGCGGCAAAGGCGTTGTTGACGTTGTCCAGATCCGGGATCAGCACGTGTGCAGCCATGCCGATCAGCGCGCAGGCCAAGCCGTAGATGATGCAGTAGATGCCGGCGATGCTGCCGGCGTATTGCGCGACTTTGGCGGTCTTGACGGTGAACACCCGTTGCCAGATGTCCTGACCGATCAGGATGCCGAAGAAGTAGATCATGAAGTAGGTGATGATCGTGTCCCAGCCGATTGTGGTGAAGCTGAAGGCAGTCGCCGGCAGTTTCAGCACCAGTTCGTCCCAACCGCCGACGCGGTACAGGCAGATCGGCAACAGGATGAACATCAGGCCCACGGTCTTGATGATGAACTGGACGATGTCGGTCAGGGTCAGCGACCACATACCGCCGATGGCCGAGTAGATCACCACCACGCCACCGCCGAGCAATACCGACACCCAGAATGGAAGGCCGAACAGCACTTGCAGGACGGTGCCGATCGCCAGGATCGAGGTCACGCCGATCATCAGTGCGTAGGCCAGCATGATCGCCGCGCTCGCCGAGCGGGCCATCGGGTTGTAGCGTTTTTCCAGGACCTGGGTAACGGTGTAGATCTTCAGTTTCAGCAGCGGTTTGGCGAGGAACAGGTTCAGCGCAACGATGCCGCAACCCAGAGCCGCGCACAGCCAGAAACCGGAGATGCCGTGCACGTAGCCCAGGCGCACGGTGCCGACGGTCGACGCGCCACCCAGAACAGTCGCGGCCATGGTGCCCATGTACAAGCTTGGGCCGAGGTTACGACCGGCCACGAGAAAGTCCTCGTTGGTCTTGGCCTTGCGCATGCCGAAGTAGCCAAGCAAGAGCATGCCGGCGGCGTAGATGAGGACGACGAATAAATCCAAAGCCATGATGGCGTGTCTCCGATTGTCTTTTTTATGTTGAGGCCAAAATCATTTCCCTTGTAGGCCTTCGCCTGCTCGCGATAGCGGTCTTTCAGTCACATCGATGTTGGATGTGCTGCAGTCATCGCGAGCAGGCTCACTCCTACAGGGTTTTATGTTTAATCAGGCGGCTTGGCGCAGTTCAGGTTTTTCCACGACTTGGCTGCGCGCATCCGTCGGGCCGAACACTTCGCGCGGTTCCGGGAACAGGCTCAGCAGCGTCAGGTACACCACCGAAGCCAGGCCCAGGGTCACCGGCAAACTGATGTCGATGCCGCCGGCCATTTCACCCAACGGGCCGACGAACTGCCCCGGCAAATTGACGAAGCACAAACCGACCGCCGCGCTCGGGATCCATGCGCCCAGACCGCGCCAGTTCCAGCCGTGGCTGAACCAGTAGCGACCGCCCTGTTCGCCGCGCGTGAACACTTGCAGGTCATCCGGGCAGTAGAAGCCGCGACGCACCAAGAGGCCGATGATCATGATCACCATCCATGGCGTGGTGCAGGTGATGATCAGCACGGCGAAGGTCGACACGCTCTGCACCAGGTTGGCCGCGAAGCGCCCGATGAAGATGAAGGCAATCGACAGCACGCCGATCAGCAGCGTCGCTTTCACTCGCGACAGCACGCGAGGGAATACGCTGGACATGTCCAGCCCGGTGCCATACAGCGAGGTGGTGCCGGTGGACATGCCGCCGATCACCGCAATCAGGCACACCGGCAGGAAGAACCAGCTCGGCGACACCGCCAGCAAACCGCCGACATAGTTGTTCGCCGCGATGTAGTCCGGCGCCTTGATCGCGACGATGGTCGCGGTGGCCAGGCCGAACAGGAACGGGATGAACGTGGCGATCTGCGACAGCACGACCGCTGCCATGATCCGTTGTTTAGAGGTGTCACGCGGGATGTAACGCGACCAGTCGCCGAGGAACGCGCCGAATGAAATCGGGTTGCTCATGGCTACCAGCGCGGCGCCGATGAACGCGGCCCAGAAGCCTGGCTGACCGAGGCTCACCGTACCGGCGTAGTTCACATCGAAAGGACCGGCGAAGGCGAAGATGCCCAGCAGGAATAGCAGGCTGGCGCTCCACACTGCGATCTTGTTCACCCACAGCAAAAAGCGGAAGCCGTAGATGCACACGGTCAGGACCAGGATCGCGAACAGACCGTAGGCCAGGCCCAAAGTCAGGTCGGTTTCCGGCAGACCGATCAAGCGTTTCGCACCACCGATCAGCGCATCCCCCGAACTCCACACCGAGAGCGAGAAAAACGCGATAGCGGTCAACAGCGACAGGAACGAACCGACGATGCGCCCATGCACGCCGAAATGCGCACCCGACGACACGGCATTGTTGGTGCCGTTGAGCGGGCCGAACAGGCCCATCGGTGCGAGGATCAGCGAGCCAAGCAGCACGCCCGACACAATCGCCCAGACGCCGGCCTGAAAAGACAGACCGAACAGCACCGGGAAACTGCCGAGCACGGCGGTGGCAAAGGTATTCGAACCACCGAAGATCATCCGGAACAAGTCCGTCGGGCCTGCGCTGCGTTCGTGGTCCGGGATCTGTTCGACCCCGTGGGTTTCAATCTGCGTAAGGCTTTGGTCGTTGTTGTTGTTATTCATGATCTGCTCCGATCATAAAGGCGCGCTCATCGTGCGTGAGCGTCACCTGTCTTGGCTAAGGGGATGGCAGCCCTTCCGGCATTGCGGACAAATGTTCGTGGCAGGCCAGCCAATGGCCTTGTTGTTCTAGGCTCGACGCTTGTTTCTTGAAAACAATCGTCTCGCGCTCCTGGCTGAAGTGTTGCTCCCCTTGCATGCGCAGCTCGGTGGCCACGTCATGGATGAAAATCGCCACGTCACCTTGCAGGCTGACGAAAGCGTTGCTCGACGTGCACGCAAGCACCTCGAAGCCATCCTCGGCGCGCCAGCTGTCCCACAAGGCCTGATAGGCGTCGCGCGACAGCAGCGGCTGTTCGAGGGTGTAGAAAACGAAACTTGCATCGGCGCTGAAGGCGCCGAAGTAAGCTTCGCGATCGTTACGGGCGAAGGCGGTCACCAGATCGGCGGCCGCTTGCAAAACCTGATCACGTTCGTTCATGACCCGACCCTCAGCGATGGACCACGCCAGGCAGTACGCAGAGCATTTCGTACAGCAGGTTGGCGGCCAGCAGCGAGGTGTTGCCGGTGGTGTCATAAGCGGGCGAGACTTCTACCAGATCGCAACCGATCAGGTCGAGGCCTTGGCAGCCGCGAACGATTTCAATCGCCTGAATGGTCGTCAGACCACCGATTTCCGGGGTGCCGGTGCCCGGTGCCCAGGCCGGATCGATGCCGTCGATGTCGAAGCTCAAATAAACCGGACCGCCGCCGACTTTCTCGCGCACTTCGGCCATCAGTGGCGCCAGCGACTTGTGCCAGCACTCTTCGGCTTGAACAACGCGGAAGCCCTGATCGCGGCTCCAGTTGAAGTCATCAGCGGTGTAACCCTGCGCACGCAAACCAATTTGCACCACGCGGTCGCAGTCCAGAAGGCCTTCTTCGACGGCGCGACGGAAGGTCGTACCGTGAGCAATCTTCTCGCCGAACATGTGATCGTTGACGTCAGCGTGAGCATCGATGTGCACCAGACCGACCTTGCCGTGCTTTTTATGAATCGCCCGCAGGATCGGCAGGGTGATGGTGTGGTCGCCACCCAGGGTCATCGGGATCACGTTGTGCTCGAGGATGTTGTCGTAGGCTTCTTCGATGATGCGCACGGCGTCGAGCAGGTTGAAGGTGTTGATCGCCACGTCACCGATATCGGCGACCGACAGCGAGTCGAATGGCGCCGCGCCGGTGGCCATGTTGTACGGGCGAATCATCACCGATTCGGTGCGGATGTCGCGTGGCCCGAAGCGGGTGCCGGGGCGCAGCGAAGTACCGATGTCCAGGGGCACGCCAACAAAGGCAGCGTCCAGGCCAGCGGCGGTCGGTACATGGGGGAGTCGGAGCATGGTGGCGATGCCGCCGAAGCGCGGCATTTCGTTGCCGCCCAGTGGTTGGTGAAGAATCTTGTCCACGGGTAAGGCCTCATCGTCTTTGTTTTATTTATGTCGGCGCGCCGTGGAGCACGGGTTCGGACGCCGCTGTGGGGCCGATGATGCGAAATGTAGTGGGGGGAAAGAATCGCTACGGGCAAAAACTTAGTTCAGATTTTTCTAAACTAATGGCGAGGCTGGGATTAGACTTTGGCGGGTTCAAGATTGTGATCGGCTGGATATTGCTGCCCTCACCCCAGCCCTCTCCCCTAGGAGAGGGAGCTGATCTCCATTGCGTTCGAATCCTGAGTTCGACTCGATATCACAGGTCGATGTGCATCCTGAGAACACCGCGGTCGGCTCCCTCTCCCTCCGGGAGAGGGCTGGGGTGAGGGAAGGTTCTATCAGGCAACACATCTCTAAAGCCCGGAGTAGACATGGCCAACGCTTTACCCGACCTGAAACTGTTGCGCATCTTCGTCAGCGTCGTGCGTCATCAGGGTTTTGCCAACGCACAGCAGGAACTCAACCTGTCGACCTCGGCGATCAGCACCTACATGAGCCAGCTCGAAGCCGCGCTCGGCCTGGTGTTGTGCCATCGCGGGCGTGGCGGGTTCAGCCTGACCAGCAAGGGTGAGCTGTTCCATCAGGAAACCCTGCGCCTGCTCGCCGAGCTCGAAGGTTTCGAGCAATACGCCGCCGCGCTCAAGGGCGAATTGCGTGGCACGCTCAACCTCGGCGTCATCGATTCCACCGTCAGCGACAAGGCCTTGCCGTTCGCCGAAGCCATCGGCGCTTACAGTCAGGAACACCCGGCGGTGCATTTGCATTTGTCGGTGATGAGCCCGTACGAACTGCAACTCGGTGTGCAGGACAACCGTCTCGATCTGGCCATCGGTGCGTTTTCCACGCGCATGAGCGGTCTGGTCTACATGCCGCTGTACCGTGAACAGCACTGGTTGTATTGCAGTAGCCGCCATCCGTTATTCAACGAGCGGCGGATTCCCGAACAAGTCATCACCCAGCAACGCATGGTCGGGCGCGGTTACTGGAGCCAGGCCGAGCTGGCCCGGCACGGCTTCAAACACAGCGCCGCCACCGTGGAAAGCATGGAAGCGCAGCTGATTCTGGTGCTGTCCGGCGCCTACATCGGCTACTTGCCGGAGCATTACGCTCAGGCTTGGGCCGACAAGGGTGACTTGCGTGTGTTGCTGCCGGCGACCTTCGGTTACCAGGCGCCGTTTTCGATGATCATGCGCCGCGGCCGAAGTCGCGAGCCGCTGATCCAGACCTTCCGTGATTTGCTTAAAGCACAGCTCAATCAGGCCTAAGAACGATGTCCAGACCTCAATGCCCGCGCTGCTCGCGCCCACAAACCCATTGCCTGTGCCCACTGATCCCCAGCCTCGACAGTCGCACGCGGGTGTTGCTGTTGCAGCATCCGAGCGAGGTTAATCACGCGTTGAATACCGCGCGTCTGGCAGCCCTGGGATTGAGCAATGCCGAGCTGATCGTCGGTGAGGTGTTCGAGGATTTGCCGGCACTGTTGAGCCGCCCGGGGTATCAGGCGCGGTTGTTGTTCCCTGCCGACGATGCGCAACCGATGCAGGCTTACGGCGAGTCTGATGAACCACTGTTGCTGGTCGTTCCGGATGGCACCTGGCGCAAGGCGCGCAAGATGTTGCACCTTAATCCGCTGCTGGCGGCGCTGCCACGGGTGACGCTGGCCGAGGGCGGGGTGTCGCGGTATCGCTTGCGCAAGGCACCGGGACCTGGGGCGCTGTCGACCATTGAGGCGATTGTGCAGGCGTTGCAGACGCTGGAGGCGCCGGCGTCATTCGAGCCGTTGCTCAAGCCGTTCGAAGCGTTGATCGAGGGGCAGATTGCGGCGATGGGGGCGGAGACCTTCCAGCGTAACCATGCCGATAGATAATTGTCGTTTGGACTGGCGCTATCGCGAGCAGGCTCACTCCTACAGGGGGAACGCATTCCAAATGTAGGAGTGAGCCTGCTCGCGATAGCAATTGTTCAGTCAACGCAGGTTACAGCGAGATTTACCGTTCGCGCATCGCCTCGGTCCGCGCTTTCAGCACGGGTTTGAGCAGGTAATCCAAGACACTTTTCTCCCCGGTAATAATGTCCACCGTCGCCACCATCCCCGGAATAATCAGCAACGGTTTCACATCCCCACCCAAATGGTTTTTATCGGTACGCACCTGAATCAGATAAAAGCTGTTGCCCTTGTCATCGGTAATCGTGTCCGCACCGATCAATTCCAGCTTGGCACTCAGCCCACCGTAAATCGTGTAGTCGTAGGCACTGAACTTGACCATGGCTTTCTGGCCCGGATGCAGGAACGCGACGTCCTGCGGGCGCACCTTGGCCTCGATCAGCAGGTTGTCTTCCAGCGGCACGATTTCGACCATGTCGCTGCCCGGCTGAACCACACCGCCAATGGTGTTGACCTTCAATTGCTTGATCACGCCATGCACCGGTGAGGTCACGGTGGTGCGGCTGACACGGTCGTCGATGGCGATGCTGGTGGCAGTGATTTTCGACAGGTCCGTACGTTTCTCGTTCAGCTCCTTGGCCGCCTCGGAACGGAAGGTCTGCTCGGATTCGTCGATCTTGCTGCGGATCTCGGCAATCGCCGATTCGGCGCGGGGAATCGCCAGCGTGGTGGCGTTCAGCGAGCCACGGATTTCCACGGCGCTGCGTTTCAGCCGGAGGATTTCCACGGGTGACACCGCACCGGTTTTCACCAGCGGTTCAGACATGTTCATCTCTTGCTGCAACAGCGCCAGGCTGGAACTGAATTGGCCCTGTTTGGAACGAAACTCCGCCAGCTCCTGAGTCTTCTGCCGCAGCTGTTCGCTAAGCGTACGCTGTTCGCTGGCCAGTCGGCGCTGGCGCTGGTCGTACAGCGAGCGTTCGTCTTCGGCGACTTGCGGTGCCTTGGCGATCACCTCATCGGAGAGCTTGAACGGCCGGCCTTCGGCCTCCGCCGACAGCCGCTCGACCTGCGCGGTCAATGCATAACGATCGGCCTCGCTCTCACCCTTGTTCGAGCGAAAGCGTGTGTCATCCAGGCGCAGCAACGTGTCGCCCTTGTTCACCATTTGTCCTTCGCGGACGAAAATCTCGGTGACGATCCCGCCTTCAAGGTTCTGGATCACCTGCACCTTGCTCGATGGAATCGCCTTGCCTTCGCCCATGGTCACTTCTTCGAGCACGGCGAATTTGGCCCAGACCACCGCGCTGATCAACAGCGCCGCCGCCAGCCACACGGTGATTCGCGACCAGCGCGGCGAATCCTGTAACGAGGCACCGGCGGTTTCCGGCATGAATTCGGCTTCGGCGCTTTTGCCGAAACTGTCGAAGTAGCCGCGCGATTTGCTATCGGAGGAAGCAGACATGGGGCAACTCCTAAACCGCCGCCGAGCCGACACGGCCCTTGCGCAGCGCATCGATGACCGCTTCTTTCGGACCGTCGGCGACGACCCGGCCGTTGTCCAGCACCAGCAAGCGGTCCACCAGACTCAGCATTGAAGTGCGGTGGGTGACCAGCAGCAGTGTCTTGCCTTGCACCCAGCCGTGCAGCTTCTGCCGCAGTTGGTCTTCGCTGCTGTTGTCCATGGCACTGGTGGGTTCGTCGAGCAGCATGATCGGCGGGTCGAGCAGCAGCGATCGCGCCAGCAAAACGGCCTGACGTTGACCGCCGGAGAGCAATTGCCCGCGCTCGCCCACCGGCCGGTCGAAACCTTGCGGATGCTGGCGGGCAAGTTCGGTAACGCCCGTCAGTTCGGCGACTTCGAGCATCCGCGCATCGCTGATGTAACGTGCGCCGAGGGTCAGGTTGTCACGCAGGCTGCCGGCCAGCACCGGCAGATCGTGAGCGACGTAGCCGATCTGCTGACGCAGGTCAGCAACATCAAGTTGGCGCAGGTCGAGGCCGTCGAGCAGCAGTTGGCCTTCCTCGGGTTCATAAAAGCCCATGACCAATCGCGCCAAGGTGCTTTTGCCCGAGCCGCTGCGGCCGATGATGCCGACTCGTTCACCGGGTTTCAGGCTGAACGAAACATTGCTCAGTGCCGGCGCATTCTGGCCGTTGTAATGAAAGGTCACGCCGTTGACGTCCAGCGCGCCTTGCAGTTGCGTGCGCTCCAGCGGCCGCTGCTTGCCGTCGCGTTCCTGCGGCAGGGCCATCAGCGCATCGGTGCTTTTCATGGTCAGTTGCGCTTGCTGATAGCGGGTGATCAGCCCGGCAATCTGCCCCAGCGGCGCAAGTACACGGCTGCCGAGCATGTAACTGGCGACCAGCGCACCGACGCTGAGGTTACCAGCGATGATGCTGTAGACCCCGGCGACAATCGTCGCCATCCCCGAGAATTGTTGAATGAACAATGTGCCGTTAGTGGCCAGCGCCGACAGATTGCGTGCGTGGCTGTCGAGGCGGGTGAGGGCGCCGTGGGTGCTCTCCCATTTGTGCTGGCGCTCGCTTTCGGCGCTGCAAGCCTTGAGGGTTTCCAGGCCACCGAGGGTTTCGATCAGCACCGCCTGGCGTTCGGCGCCTAGGCTCAGGCTTTTCTGCACGGTGTCGCGCAGGCGCACCTGAATCGCCAGGGCAAAGATAATCGTGATCGGAAACGCCAGCAGCGGAATCACCACCAGCCAGCCGCCGAGCAGGCCGATCACCACCAGCATCAGCACGACGAAGGGCAGGTCGATCAGGCTGGTCAGGGTCACCGCTGTGAGGAATTCACGCAGGCCCTGAAAGTCATGAATGCTCTGGGCGAAACCGCCAATGGTCGCCGGCCGTGCCTTCATCGACATGCCGGTGATGCGTTCAAATAAAGTCGCGGAAAGGATCACATCGGTTTTCTTGCCGGCGGTGTCGAGCAGGTGCGCACGGACCACCCGCAGGACCAGTTCAAACCCGGTGCCGATCAGCAAACCGATCGACAGCACCCACAAGGTCGAGGTGGCCTGATTCGGCACCACGCGGTCGTAGGTCTGCATGACGAACAGCGGCACCATCAGGCCTAAAAGGTTGATCAGGAAACTGGCGAGAATCGCATCGCTGTAGAGCCATTTCGACAGCTTCAGGGTGTCGCGAAACCACGCATGCACCCGTGGCACCAGCGGCGAGCGCAGGTCTTCGAGTTCGTGGCGCGGCCGAGCGAACAAGGCTTGGCCGCTGTAGTGCTCATTGAGTTCGTCGCGGCTGATCCATTGCTCACCGCCGTCGGCTTCGCTGGGCAGGATCAGCGCTTTGCCGTCTTCGCCGAAACGCCGCAATACGGCGGTGCGGCCGTTGTTGAGCAGCAGCAGAATCGGCAGATTCAGTGGTGAAATGTCTTTCAGTTCACGGCGCAGAATCCGCGCCTGCAACCCGGCCCGGGCGGCTGCGCGGGGCAGCAGGTCGAGGCTCAGGCGTTGCTTGTTCAGCGGCAGCCCGGCACTCAGGCTGGCGCGGCTGACTGTCGCGCCATGCAGTTTGCAGAGGATCAACAGACCGTCGAGTAACGGATCATCGAAGCTCAGCCGCGGATCGATCCCGGTGTGGCCGGGTTCCATGCTGGTCATATTGATCGCCTCTGTTGAACGGGCTCAGGTTGATCGTTCCCACGCTCTGCGTGGGAATGCCTCTAGGGACGCTCTGCGTCCAGTGACGCGGAGCGTCACGGGCTGCGTTCCCACGCAGAGCGTGGGAACGATCAAGATCGCTACTTCAGCTCGGGCAGGCGCGCTTCGTTTTTCACTTCGGTCGCGGCGATCGCATCGGCCGGCAGCACCACCCGTTGTTTGCTCAGCAACTGGCCCATGTTCGCCAGCACGCGGTACATCGAATATTCCTCGGTGTAGCGGATTTCGGTGTAGCGACGGTTGGCGTTGTAAAGCTCGTTTTCACTGTCGAGCAAGTCGAGCAGGGTGCGTTGGCCGAGGCCAAACTGATCCTGATACGCGGCGCGTACGCGTTTGGTGGTTTCCGCGTATTCGCGTGCGGTCGGGGTCTGTTTCTTCGCGTTCTGCATGGCGTTCCAGGCCAGGCGAATGTTCTCGTTGAGTTGACGCAGGGCGTTGTTGCGGATGTCCATCGCCTGATTGATCTGGTGCGCATCGGAGGCCAGGCGCGCCTTGTCGCTGCCGCCACGGAATAGGTTGTAGTTCATCACCACACCGACGCGCCATTCGTTGTCGTGGCCTTCATCGCCTTGCACATTGTTGTTCGCGCCGACGGCCGCTTCCGCGTCGAAGCGTGGATAGAACGGCGACTTGGCGACTTCGTACTGGCTCTCGGCCGATTGCACGTCAGCCTGGGCGGACTTCAGATACGGGTTGTTGTCGACCATGCTCTGCTGGGCTTCACGCAATTCGGTCGGCAGTTCGCCACGGGTCGAGGCCGGGGTTTCCAGCTCATCGGGCATGCGCCCGACGACGCTGTAGAAGTTGGCTTCGGCGTCAGACAGATCGACTTCGGCGGTGTCGAGGTTGTTCTGCGCCAGCGCTTTACGCGCAACCGATTGATCGGAGTCGGCGGTACTGCCGACACCCCGCTCGGTGCGCAGGCCAATCTGATCGTTGACCCGCAAGTGCGCCTGCAGGTTGTTGCGAGCCAGGGTCACCAGTTCGCGGCGCTTGAGCACTTCGAGGTAGACCTCGATGGTGCGCAGGGCCAGATCCTGGGCGGTGCCTTGCGCGTAGTACGCGCGCGAATTGGAGACGCCTTTGGTGCGCTCGACTTCGTTGGCGGTGTTGAAACCGTCGAACAGCATCTGCCGCAGGCGCAGCTCGGACTGGGTGTAATTGAGGATTTCGGTGTGGTGATTACCGAAGGCCCGGGTGTTGGTGTTGTCGCTGTAGCCACGGCCATAGGCGGCGTTCAAATCGACGGACGGATAGAAGCCGCCCTTGGCGACTTTGACTTGTTCATCAGCCGACAGGCGGGCGTCCACGCGCGAGGCCAGTTCCGGGTGAGTGGCGATGGTGCTTTGGATCGCCTCGGTGAGGTTCATGGCCTGAGCTTGAGAAGTGCAAGCCATGGCCAGCAAAACCGCGCTGCAGAGGGGGGTTAGAACGCGCATGGGTGCATCTCCCTGAGTCCTGATGGTGTGTTACTGTCGCCAAATATTTGACGATATTTTTAGGTGTAGGCGTTTCACTCTTGTAACAACAGAGCTAAGAACATCCTGAAGCGTAGCTAAGAAAAAATTTTCATAAGGCTTATGCCGAAAAAAACTTATGCGCTTTGTAAAAACCGGCACATTGTTCAGCATGAAAGCCTTTGTTTTATGCGCTTTAGGGAGCGCAAAAAGGCTTGAGGAAAGTTCCATTCACTTTGCGACATACGGCGAAGTACTGCTGAAGGGGAGGGACGCGTAGCGGCTGATGGGCGACAGATTTTTGTCACTCGAGTGATTCACCACCGTTACGTAGCGTTAGTAGGCGTATTGCTTTGATCAGGATGCGGAAGTGCTTGATAGCACTGATGTTTCCGGAATAAGCCACCTGCGAAACGAACTGTTGAAGGTGCGAGCGTCGCCTCCAACAACCCGATTGAGCCATGGGCTGCTTCGCTTACCAGTGCCGACGGTGGTCGGCAGCGGAGGATTTCACATGGCAACGCTCATCGGCACAGTCACTAAAGTCATTGGCCAGGTTTTCGCCCAGTCAGCCGACGGTACTAAACGCCCACTGGTGGAAGGCGATCGCCTTTATGCAGGCGACCAACTGATCACCGGCGCAGAAGGCGCAGTCGCCGTTCATCTGCAAAACGGCCAGGAACTGACTCTGGGCCGTGACAGCAGCCTGACCATGACCGGCCAATTGCTGGCCGATCAAGCGGCGCACGTGAATGCGCCAGAGGCGGTGACCCCGAGCGAAGCGCAACTGACTGACGTTGAGCAAATCCAGAAAGCCATCGCCGCCGGTGATGACCCGAGCAAAAACGCCGAAGCCACTGCAGCCGGCCCGAATGCCCCGGGCGGGGCGCCGGGTGAATTGGGCGGCGGCCACAGTTTTGTCTTGCTGACCGAAGTTGGCGGCCGGGTCGACCCGATCATCGGTTTTCCTACCGCCGGGTTCGGCGGTATTCCCGAATTCCCTGAAGAACGCCACAACGCGGTGATCGACAACGGCGACAACACCCCGGCAGTCGTGGTGCCGCCACCGGTCAACAATCCGGTAACCCTTACCGGCCTGGATGTGGCTGGTGGCGAACTCAATCTCAATGAAGCCAATCTGCCTGACGGCTCGGCGGCCAATCCTGGCGCACTCACGCAAAGCGGCAGCTTCACCGTGTCGGCGCCGGACGGTCTGACCAGTCTGAGCATTGGCGGCATCAACCTGGTCAACGGCGGCGTAGCGGTCGGGTTCCCGCAATCGATCACCACGCAACTGGGCAACACCCTGACCATCACCGGTTACAACCCGGCGACGGGCGTGGTCAGCTACAGCTACACCCTCAACGGCAACGAAAGCCACGCGGCCGGCGATGGCGCGAACAACCTCAGCGAACAGTTCACGGTGATTGCCGGTGACAGTAATGGCGACACCGCGACCGGCACGCTCGACGTCAACATCACCGACGACGTGCCGAAAGCGTTCGATGACAGCAATGGTACGGCTTCAGAGACTCAACTGACCCTGACCGGCAACGTTCTGACCAACGACGTGCAAGGCGCCGACCGCGTACCCACCGGACCGGTAACGCCGGGCACGTTCACCGGCACTTACGGCACCTTGGTGCTTAATGCCAACGGCACTTACACCTATACCCTCAACACCAACGACGCCGACTTCAAAAACCTGCACGGTGGCGGTAATGGCACCGAGACGTTCGCCTACACCATCACTGATTCGGATGGTGATACCAGCACGGCGAATCTCGTTCTGCAGATCCACAACAACGACGATCCAGTGGTCATCAATGGCCTGAACGTCGAAGGCGGCGAGCTGACGGTCTACGAGAAAAATCTCACTGACGGCAGCGCACCGGATTCCACCGCGTTGACCCAAAGCGGCACGTTCACCATCACTGCGTTGGACGGCGTCACGACCCTGACTGTCGGCGGCATCGCCGTCGTTACCAATGGCGTGGCAGCAGGTTTCCCACAATCGGTCACGACGCCATTGGGCAGCACTCTGACCATCACCGGTTTCAACGCCACCACCGGCGTGGTCAGCTACAGCTACACCCTGGTCGACAACGAAGCACACCCAACGGCCAACGGCGCGAACAATCTGCCAGAGCAGTTCGCTGTCACGGTGGTCGATGACAACGGCACCACCGCCAATGCCACCCTCGACGTGAACATCGTCGACGACCTGCCGAAAGCCGTGGATGACAGCAACTCCGGCACCGCATCGGAAACCTTGCTGACCCTGACTGGCAATGTGCTGACCAATGACGTGCAAGGTGCCGACCGTGTACCCACCGGACCGGTCACCCCGGGCACGTTCACCGGGACTTACGGCACCTTGGTGCTGAACGCCAACGGCACTTACACCTACACGCTGAACACCAATGACGCCGACTTCAAAAACCTGCACGGTGGCGGCAATGGCACGGAAACCTTCGCCTACACCATCACCGATTCGGACGGCGATACCAGCACGGCGAATCTGGTTTTGCAGATCCATAACAATGACGATCCCGTGGTTATCAATGGCCTGAACGTCGAAGGCGGCGAGCTGACGGTCTACGAGAAAAATCTCACTGACGGGAGCGCACCGGATTCCACCGCGTTGACCCAAAGCGGCACGTTCACCATCACTGCGCTGGACGGCGTGACGACCCTGACTGTCGGCGGCATCGCCGTCGTCACCAACGGCGTGGCAGCAGGTTTCCCACAATCGGTCACGACGCCATTGGGCAGCACGCTGACCATCACCGGTTTCAACGCCACCACCGGTGTGGTCAGCTACAGCTACACCCTGGTCGATAATGAAGCTCATCCAACCGCCAACGGCGCGAACAATCTGCCAGAGCAGTTCGCCGTCACCGTGGTCGATGACAACGGCACCACGGCCAACGCCACCCTCGACGTGAACATCGTCGATGACCTGCCAAAAGCGGTGGATGACAGCAACTCCGGCACCGCATCGGAAACCTTGCTGACCCTGACCGGCAACGTTCTGACCAACGACGTGCAAGGCGCCGACCGCGTACCGACCGGACCGGTAACGCCGGGCACATTCACCGGCACTTACGGCACCTTGGTACTCAACGCCAACGGCACTTACACCTACACGCTGAACACCAATGACGCCGACTTCAAAAACCTGCACGGCGGTGGCAATGGCACGGAAACCTTCGCCTACACCATCACCGATTCGGACGGTGATACCAGCACGGCGAATCTCGTTCTGCAGATCCACAACAACGACGATCCGGTGGTCATCAGCGGTCTCGACGTCAACGGCGGCGAACTCACCGTTTACGAGAAAAACCTCACGGACGGCAGCGCACCGGACTCCACCGCGTTGACCCAAAGCGGCACGTTCACCATCACTGCGCTGGACGGCGTGACGACCCTGACTGTCGGCGGCATCGCCGTCGTCACCAATGGTGTGGCCGCCGGTTTCCCACAATCGGTCACCACGCCGCTGGGCAGCACGTTAACCATCACCGGTTTCAACGCCACCACCGGCGTGGTCAGCTACAGCTACACCCTGGTCGACAACGAAGCACACCCAACCGCCAACGGCGCGAACAATCTGCCAGAGCAGTTCGCCGTCACCGTGGTCGATGACAACGGCACCACCGCCAACGCCACCCTCGACGTGAACATCGTCGATGACCTGCCGAAAGCCGTGGATGACAGCAACTCCGGCACCGCCTCGGAAACCTTGCTGACCCTGACCGGCAATGTCCTGACCAACGACGTGCAAGGCGCCGACCGCGTACCGACCGGACCGGTAACGCCGGGCACGTTCACCGGCACTTACGGCACCTTGGTGCTGAACGCCAACGGCACCTACACCTACACGCTGAACACCAATGACGCCGACTTCAAAAACCTGCACGGTGGCGGTAATGGCACGGAAACCTTCGCCTACACCATCACCGATTCGGACGGTGATACCAGCACGGCGAATCTGGTTTTGCAGATCCACAACAACGACGATCCAGTGGTCATCAATGGCCTCGACGTCAATGGCGGCGAACTCACTGTTTACGAGAAAAACCTCACTGACGGCAGCGCACCGGATTCCACCGCGTTGACCCAAAGCGGCACGTTCACCATCACCGCACTTGATGGCGTCACGACGCTGACTGTCGGTGGCATCGCCGTCGTTACCAACGGCGTAGCGGCAGGTTTCCCACAATCGGTCACGACGCCACTCGGCAGCACGCTGACCATCACCGGTTTCAACGCCACCACCGGCGTGGTCAGCTACAGCTACACCCTGGTCGACAACGAAGCACACCCAACCGCCAACGGCGCGAACAATCTGCCTGAGCAGTTCGCCGTCACCGTGGTCGATGACAACGGCACCACCGCCAATGCCACCCTCGATGTGAACATCGTCGATGACTTGCCAAAAGCCGTGGATGACAGCAACACCGGCACCGCCTCGGAAACTTTGCTGACCCTGACCGGTAATGTCCTGACCAACGATGTGCAAGGCGCCGACCGCGTACCGACCGGACCGGTAACTCCGGGCACGTTCACCGGGACTTACGGCACCTTGGTACTTAATGCCAACGGCACTTACACCTATACCCTCAACACCAACGACGCCGACTTCAAAAACCTGCACGGCGGCGGCAATGGCACCGAGACGTTCGCCTACACCATCACTGATTCGGATGGTGATACCAGCACTGCCAATCTGGTGCTGAACATCCACAACAACGACGATCAGGTCTACCTCAACGGCCTCGACGTCAACGGCGGCGAACTCACTGTCTACGAGAAAAACCTCAGCGACGGTAGCGCTCCAGACACTCCGGCGCTGACCCAGAGTGGCACCTTCACCGTCACCGCCCTCGACGGTCTGCAAACCCTGACCGTGGGCGGCATCAGCGTGGTCACCGGTGGTGTGGCCGCAGGCTTCCCGCAATCGATCGTCACGCCGCTCGGCAGCACGTTGACCATCACCGGTTACAACCCGGCCACCGGTGTCGTGAGTTACAGCTACACCCTGGTCGACAACGAAACGCATCCGAATGCCAACGGCGCCAACAGCATCACCGAAAACTTCAACGTGGTGGCGACGGACACCGATGGCAGCACGGCCAACGGCCAGATCAACGTCAATATCGTCGATGATCTGCCCAGCGCTCATCCTGATTCTGCTTCCGTGGCAGAGGGCGGCACCGTCAGCGGTAATGTGTTGGACAACGACATCGCCGGCGCCGACGGCCCGGCCGTGACCGGTGCGGTGGTCGGCGTGCGGGCCGGCGCCGACACCTCGACTTCGGCCATCGGCGGCCTCAACAGCAACATCAACGGCACCTACGGCTACCTGACCCTGGACGCCAACGGCAACGCGGTCTATCACAGCAACCCCAACGCGGTGAACGGCCCGGGCGCGGTGGACGTGTTCACCTATACCGTGCGCGATTCCGACGGTGATGAAAGCACCACCACCATCACCATCGATGTCGCCAACAGCAAGCTGTACGCGACCAGCGACACCGACGTCACCGTTTACGAGAAAGCGCTGGACCTGACCAAGGACGGCGCTGATCTGGCGCCCGGTACGGTCACCGGCAGCGACCCGACCAGCACCGGCGAAACTGCGTCCGGCACCTTGGTCGGCTCGGTCACCGGTGCGGTCGGCGCGATCAGCTACGCGCTGGTTGGCAGTGCCACCGGCAACTACGGGCAGATTGTCCTCAACCCCAACGGTACCTACACCTACACCCTGACCTCACCGGCGAGCACCACGCCGCATGCCGACGACGGCGCCAACACCCTGAGCGAAACCTTTACCTATCAGGCCACCGATTCGCTCGGCAACGTTGTCACCAGCACCATCGTTGTCAGCATCGTCGATGACGTGCCCAAGGCGATGAACGATAGCAACGCCAACAGCGCCTCGGAAACGCAACTGACCCTGACCGGCAATGTGCTGACCAACGATGTGCAAGGCGCCGATGTGGTCGCGACCGGACCGAATGCCGGGCCGATCACCGCCGGCACGTTCACCGGCACTTACGGCACGCTGGTGCTCAACGCCAACGGCACGTACACCTACACGCTGAACCCCAACGATGCCGACTTCAAAAACCTGCACGGCGGCGGCAACGGTACCGAAACCTTCACCTACACCCTGACCGATGCCGACGGCGACACCAGCACCGCCAACCTGGTGCTGAACATCCACAACAACGACGATCCGGTGGTGCTCAACGGCCTCGACGTCAACGGCGGCGAGCTCACCGTCTACGAGAAAAACCTCAGCGACGGCACCAGCCCCGACACTCCGGCACTGACCCAGAGCGGTACCTTCACCGTCACTGCGCTCGATGGTTTGCAAACCCTCACCGTCGGCGGCATTGCCGTGGTCACCAATGGCGTTGCCGCAGGTTTCCCGCAATCCATCGTCTCGCCGCTGGGCAGCACCTTCACCGTCACCGGTTACAACCCAGCCACTGGCGTGGTCAGTTACAGCTACACCCTGGTCGACAACGAAGCCCATCCGACCGCCAACGGTGCCAATAGCCTCACCGAAAACTTCAACGTGGTGGCCACCGATACCGATGGCAGCACGGCCAGCGGCCAGATCAACGTCAACATCATCGATGACCTGCCGACCGCCAAACCCGACACCGGCTCGGTGGCGGAGGGTGGTACGGTCAACATCAGCGTGTTGGGCAATGACATCAGCGGCGCCGATGGCGCAGCCTCGGTGGTCGGCGTGCGCGCCGGCAGCAACACCGGCACTTCGGCCATCGGCGGCCTCAACAGCAACATCAACGGCAACTTCGGTTACCTGACCCTTGATGCGGCCGGCAACGCCGTCTATCACAGCAACCCGAACTCGGTGAGCCCACCGGGCGCCACCGACACTTTCACCTACACCATTCGTGACAGCGACGGCGATGAAAGCACCACAACCATCACCGTCAACGTTGCCGACAGCAAGCTGGTGGCCTCGGTCGATCAGGACGTAACGGTCTATGAAAAAGCCCTCGACCTGACCAAGGACGGCCAGGATCTGGCCGCCGGTACGGTCACCGGCAGCGATCCGACCAACACCGGTGAAACCGCGACCGGCACGCTGGTCGGCGCAGTTACCGGCGGTACGGGCGCGATCACCTACACCTTGGTCGGCAGCGCCACCGGCAGCTATGGGCAGATTCAGCTCAACGCCGACGGCACCTACACCTACACGCTGACCTCGGCGCCGAAAACCACGCCGAACGCCAACGACGGGGCGAACACGCTGAGCGAAAGTTTCACCTACAAAGCCACCGATGCACTGGGCAACAGCACCACCAGCACCCTCGTGGTCAACATCGTCGACGACGTGCCAAAAGCGGTGGCGTCGGACCGTTCGGTGGCAGCGGTGGAAATCGATTCCAACCTGCTCATCGTCCTCGACATCTCCGGCAGTATGGCCGACGCCTCCGGTGTGCCCGGCCTGTCGCGGCTGGCCCTGGCCAAGCAGGCGATCAGCGCCTTGCTCGACAAGTACGACGACCTCGGTGATGTCAAAGTCCAGCTCGTCACCTTCAGCAGCAACGCCACTGACAGAACCTCGGTATGGGTCGATGTGGCGACCGCGAAGACGATTCTCGCCGGCCTGACGGCGGGTGGCGGCACCAACTACGACGCCGCGGTGGCGGTCATGCAAACCGCGTTCAACACCTCGGGCAAACTCACCGGGGCACAGAACGTCGGTTACTTCTTCTCGGACGGCAAACCCAACGAGGGCGACATAAACGCCGCTGATGAAGCCGCGCTGAAAAACTTCCTCGATGCCAACAACATCAAGAACTACGCGATTGGCCTGGGCAGCGGCGTGAGTAACGCCAACCTTGATCCGCTGGCGTACGACGGCATCACCCACACCAACACCAACGCGGTGGTGGTTACCGATCTCAATCAGCTCAACTCGGTGCTGTCCGGCACCGTAGAAGGCGCGCCGGTCACCGGTTCGTTGCTGGGCGAGGGCGGTACCTTCGGCGCCGATGGCGGCTTCATCAAATCCATCGTCGTTGACGGCACCACTTACACCTACGATCCGAAGGCTCTCAGCGGCCAAGGCTCGTTGACCGCCACCGGTGGCGTCAACCATGGCACATTCAACACCGTAAACAACACGTTGAGCATCGCCACCAACAACAGCGGCACGCTGGTGATCAACCTCGACACCGGCGACTACAGCTACACCTCGCAGAAAACCACGGCGGTGGTGATTACCGAGAACATCGGCTTTACCCTCAGCGACAACGACGGCGACCTCGCCAGCTCGACGCTGACCGTGAAAGTGATCCCCAATGCGCCACCCGTGGCGGTGGACGATCACGTCATCACCAACGTGTTGTCGAGCAACATCGTGGTGCCGGGCGAGTTGCTGCTGGCCAACGACACCGATCCGAATGGCGATACGCTCAACGCCACACCGACCACCTTCAATACTGGTTGGATAGCGAAGGGCGCGGACTTCACCGGCACCGGTGCGATCACGTTCAACGGCAACAGCAACACTGCCGCCAACCAGACCCTGGCCGATGTGCGCAATGCCTTCGCCGCCAACACCGCAGCGATGACCGCGGTGCTGGTGATCAGCGGCTACCTCGGCGCGGTGACCAATGCCAATGCCAACGATGAAGACCTGATCACGGTCAAACTGAAACAGGGCGAAACGCTGAACCTGGATCACAACCTGGCGGCCGGGCACGTCACCATGGAGTACTCGCTCAATGGCGGCGCGTTCGTGACCATTGCCGACGGCGGCACCATCACCGCCAGCGCCGATGGTACCTACCAGATCCACGTCACCAACATCAGCAATACCAGTGGCGGTAACCCGAATGCGGCGGAAAATTACCAACTGACCATGACAGTCAATTACGCCGGGGCCCACGATGTCACCCCGGATTTCCACGGCAGCTACACCGCCAACGACAACCACGGCGGCAGCGACACGGCCAACGTCAGCATCAGCTATCAGGACGGCCACACCCTCACCGGCACCTCGGGGGATGACGTGCTGGTGGCCGGCACTGGCGACAACATCATCAACGCCGGCGACGGCAACGATGTGCTCACCGCAGGCTCGGGCAACAACGAGCTGCACGGCGGCGCCGGTAACGACTTGCTCTACAGCGGCCCGGGCAATGATCTGCTCGACGGCGGTACCGGCAGCGACACCGCCAGCTACGCCCACGCCACCGCCGGGGTGACGGTCAACCTCGGTCTGCTCGGTGCGCAAAACACCGTCGGCGCGGGGACGGACACCCTGACCGGCATCGAAAACCTCGTTGGCTCGAACTTCAATGACACCCTGACCGGCGACAACAATAACAACGTGATCAACGGTGGCCTGGGTAACGACACCCTCAACGGTGGCGGCGGCGATGACCTGCTGATCGGCGGCATGGGTAACAACACCATGACCGGTGGCGCAGGAGCCGACACCTTCCAGTGGCTCAAGGGCAACAGCGGCCATGACCTGATCACCGACTTCACCCCCGGCACCGACAAGCTCGACCTGTCGCAACTGCTGCAAGGCGAAAACGGCACCACCGCCTCGCTGGATGACTACCTGCACTTCACTGTCAGCGGCAGCGGTGCCTCGGTGCTCACCAGCATCGACGTCAGCGCGATGGCCGGTGCTACGCCGAACCAGACGATTGACCTGGCCGGCGTCAACCTCGCCAGCCATTACGGCGTGACGCCGGGGGCGGGCGGGGTGGTGGCTGGCGGGCACGACACGGCGACGATCATCAGCGGGATGTTGAATGATCATTCGTTGAAGGTGGACACGGTGTAAGCGCAGTCTGAAACGACAAAACCCGCCGTCCCGGTTGAAGGGACGGCGGGTTTTTTCTGTCTGTAGAGATGCATTGCCTGTCAGTCAGCCTTCGTGAGCAAGCTCGCTCCCACAGGGATCTGCGCTGCGCAAAAATCCCTGTGGGAGCGAGCTTGCTCGCGAAGGGGCCATAACTGTCACCCGATCAATCAGCAGGGATTCTTGATCCCACCTTCACCCCGGCAACTCCAGATTATCCAGCACCCGATTCATCGCCAGCTCCCCGAGCATGATCAATTGCGCAAGCCCCAGCAGCGTTCGGCGTTGCGAGGCCGGCAGCAGGGCGTGCGGAGGTAATGGTTGAGGGCACGGTCGGTTTCGGGCGGGTTGGGTGTGGGTTTGATCATGGTGAAGCTCCTAGAGTCATTGGCGCTGCCATCGTTGCTGCAGGCGTTGACGCGAGGTCATATAGCTCGATTCGTTGTCCGCATGTTTCTGATAAACGCACCTGTGTAATTCCCCCACGCATTGAGTACTGATTCCGACGAGCGGTAGCAATACCTGTAATTTCTGACAGTAGGCAGGACCCTTCCAACGTCGTTAAATCAATCACAGCAAGGCCGCAGACAACTTGGTCATTTGTGCATGTTCTGCTTGGTTTGATGCGAGGGAGTTCGTTCAATGACACGCTCTGAACACAGGGTTGATGACCTGCTTGAGATGCCAGGCGTACCTGCCATCCTCAAGGACGAAGACGGGAAGGAGAGTCCTGAAGGGCTGCTGCCGCGTAGCGCTTTGGCTGAAGATCTGACGGTCATCATCCCCGATTGGAGCGCTCCCTTTGAAGACCCCATTCCCTTCATTATTATTGTCAGTTGGGCAGACCAAGGTGACGAGTTCAAAGAGGTCTACCGTGCTCATTTTGACGACCCTGGAGAGAAGACCCTGGTTGTGCCGCGGGAAAGGTTGAAGCTCGATCACGGCACTTATTCTCTGTCGTACAACGTCAGCTACGGCGGCAACCCTCTGTACTCCCATTCCAAACGAGTCACGGTCGACAGATCTCCGCCGAACGACAATCAGGAACCCGATCGTCTGATCATGCTGGATGTTACAGGGGAAATCACTGACGACTACCTCTCCCGGTATGGCGAAGTCCGGTTCCAGGTACCGCTGTATGTCGACGTCAAAGCCAGGGATCGTGCGATCTATTACTGGACAGACGACCCGGATCCACCGGATTCGGAAATCGAAATTCGTGAGCAAGCGTTCAGCCAGCAAGACATCGACCAGAAGCGTCTGATCATCACGATGTATGAGGCAGATATTCGTGGACGTGGTCCCGGGCAACGCTACGTTTACTATCGGCTCCGTGACTGGGCGGGAAATCGCGGGCCGCGCTCAACGCTTTTGGCGGTTTTTGTCAATTTGAATCCGGCTCCGGGCATTCTCAAACCGCCGAGAGTGCCGTTGTCAGCGCGTGGCCTGATTGACCGTCAACATGCCCGTGAAGGCGCGGTGAACCAGCGGGCTGTCACTGTCGAAATTGATACGTATGAGAACCCGGATCCTTCCGACAAGGTCCTGATTCAGTGGAACGGGCATGATCTGGCCCCGCTTGATGTCAATCTCGGCAACTTTCCGCAAGTCGCTACCGTCCCATGGCCGACCTTGATGGCAGATGGGCCAGGACCATTGGACGTTCGGGTGAGCTACCGCATTCTGCGTGGCGGCACACCGACCTTGCCATCTGCCGAAACGCGGGTGCTGGTGAATCTGACAGTCGCCGGGCAGGACCATGCCAACGCTCCGGCATTGTTGAATTCCACATTGGCCAGGCTGGAAGTCTATGGCGCCAGATCGAAACAACTGAACAAGCTGTTAACCGAGGATTTCGGCGAGCCGGCCGAGGCATATCTGCCTCTGTATGACTCTCCGATGCCCGGTGAAAAGCTCTTCCTCTATTGGGGCGCAATCGGCACGCCAGTTGCCGAGTATGAGGTTGAACCCGGTGACATCGCCGGTAAGCCGATCAAGTTCGTGATCCCTTGGAAGGCCGTCGAGCAGGACAAAGTCAATCCCTCGCTGCTGACGTGGTACACCACCAGTAATGGCGTGAATCTGCAGCAGGCTGATGTGACAGCCGTTGAAGTGGCGATCATCGTGATCGAGAACATGCCGGAACCGAAGTTTCCCCACGCCAACCGTAATGGAATACTTGACTGCTGCGCCAAACCCAGGTTGTGGGAGGGCGTCTGGGTACATATCAACGGCAATGCAGCGTTTGATAAAGACGATATCGTCGATTTGTCTTGGCAGGGATGTTCCGGTCTGAATGGAACCGATCCGATTGATGGAACGTACGACACATTCGAGACAAAACTCACTGCCAGTCAGGCTAGTGAAGGTTTTGATGTGCATGTCAGTGATTACGAGCGTCTGATTTCGCCAATGGTAAATAATGGCTCGGCGTTGTGTCGTTATCACCTGAAAAAAGCCAACGGTGGCATCGGTAATTCAAAAGAGGAATTTGTCATTATCAATCGAACGTTACCGAGCGGTGAAGTTTGTGGTCCGAGTAACGAACTTTGTGAAGAGTAGTTTGTAGAAGTGCTGGCGCTGTATTGATCGAGGTTGGTTTCAGGTTTTATTTAAATTCTGTTTAACCCATGCAGTCATTGTGTAAGAACTCTGGCAAGGCGGCTGTTTGCCCTGTGCCAGTCAATCAAGTTGCTGAGAGGATGACAAAAGATGACAAGTTTTCACTCATTGACACCGGCGCAGAACCGCGAACGTTTCTTTGGTGTACGATTTCGCAGTCCAAAAGCTGCAGCATTACCACCGAAACTTCATCCGGATAATCCGTTGCTGGATGATGAAGCGGATGATAGTCCCAACCAACTGCATTCAAGCTTTCAAGGCTTTCCTCTGAAGGTGCAGATTCCGCGATTTGCCGAGGCGAATGATCCAAACGATGTTCAAGGATACCTTGAACTAATGTGGAACGGGACTAGCATACGTTCTACTCGATTACCTTTCACTACACCCGTTGATTCAGCAACTACCGAATTTGACCTTGTTTTGCCTCAAGGCTACACATCGGCCTCAGGACCTCATGAGTTGAGTTACGTGTTGAACTTTGGCGGTAATCCATCTGCGGTAACACCGCTTGAAATCAATATTGATACAACAGCACCGGTAGCTTTCGGCAAGGCGACTGTTCCTCCCGAGGTGGAAAGAGATGGTATTACAAAACAATACCTCGATGATAATGGTTTTGTATTGATCACCATTCCAAACTATGGGAGTAAAAAGCTCGGCGACTTTGTTGAGTGCTATTTTGGTTCGAGTTTGCCAACCCCGACGCTGGTCGGCGAGTTGACCATAACGGATGTCACAGTTCCGATCACGTTTCAATTGACACCTGCGCTGGTTGGTAACGATGAAGGTTTAAGATCTATTTTTTATTACCTCAGCGACCGTAAGGGCAACCGCAATACACCACAATATTACACCGAACTGAATGTCACTCTGACCGACCCACCCGCTGGGCTTGTGGAACCCAGCATTCCGCTCTTTGATGACGACGCAACACCAAAACTGGTGGATCTGGCCGATGCTCAGGCCCCATTAGGGGTCGGTATTCTGGCTGAGTACACAAACTACCTGGCTGATATCGACGAACTGGAAGTGACATTTGACGGTATTGTGCAACCTGCGCAGAAAATCAATACTTTTCCATTCTATGTGAACATTCCTTACCGGGATGTATTCAACGGCAACCTGGATGTAAAAAAGGTAGCCGTCAGTTATCGGATCAAACGCCATAACTTGCGCTACCCATTGGGAACAGCGGCGCCTGCAAAAGATGTGGATGTCGATCTGCGCCGGCCGGGAGATGGCGACGGTGGAGAAAACCCGGATCCTGCTCTGGCTCTGGTTACTGTGCAAGGTAAGGGTGGTAATGGCCCGAACATTCTGACGGTTGCCGACGCGATTGGTACTGTCGATGTAACTGTAGCTGTCTTTGCTGGTGTTAAAGATGGAGACATTATTACGTTGATATGGAAAGGGAAAGAACTCACGGCGGCACAAGGTGGTGTTATTGAACTTGATGGGACAGAAACCGGGAATTTGACGTTCGATGTAGAATGGGGGGCCGTGGAGTCGGGCGGCAACGGTATGCCGCTGCTAGTCACCTATAAAATCACCAACCCTGATATCAATGATAATGAAGTCCACTCACTGCCCCGAAATGTCGATGTGACTATTCGGCCCGGTGTTGTTCCTGAAATCAAATTTCAGCATCTTGATCCGGACTTCACAAACTGGTTCAACTGTGGCTCCCTGCGATCAGATCCGGTACTGGTCAAATGTGCAGAAGTGCTGATTTCTCCTGGTGAACCGCAGTTGGCCGGTCAAGCACTGGAATTTATCTACCAGGGTTATACCGATTCTGCAGGTACTAGTAAAAAAGCTGATACTGAAGAGAAGGTCACATATACGCCAACGTTACAGGAAGCGAATGCCGGGTTCATCGTGAAAATTCCCTATCAGAAAATTTTGGCAACGGAGAGTGCGTGGGGCGATATAACTTATACGGCAATGATTGACGGGAGCGTGGTGCCATCTCAGCGACACCTTGTCAGGGTGCACATGAAAAAGGGTGATGGATCAGTGTGTGATATCTGATCTTTGAAGTCAGGGAGGCATTAAATGCCTCCCTTTTTCTTATAAGGCTTACCAAGCGTTAGGACTTTTCTAATATGTATTAAAGACTTTTCCTACATTTTTCAGGGGATAGATAACGTTAATGTACGCCCGCAAACGCTACGGAGCTGCTTTGGCCTGTAATTATTCTGAGGTGAATCAATCATGAAAATGTTGGATGTATCACACGTTTGCGTTATTCCAGCAGGCAGGTCCGGAGTAATGCTTTGCCTACCGGCTGTTTTTTTTTTCGCGGGTTTTGCACATTCGGCAACTATTGTCGATAACACCACGCTGGATATCGATTCATCGGTTGCGTCTACCGACTATCTGGTGCGCAACAGTGGCGTATTGAACGCTTCCGGGGCCAATACCCGATCGATCAGGGCGCAGTCCGGTTCGCTGTTAAACCTCAGCGGGGCCAGCATCGTTGGTAACGACGGGGGTGATGGCGTAACAGTGACCAGCAGTCAGGCAACCATCGATCAAACGACCGTGACCAGTGATGAAATCGGGTTAGCGGTCAACCGCTCCAGTGTCGCGGCGGGTGGATCTACGGTGACGGTGTCCAATAGCCAGATCAGTGGACAACTTATCGGGTCGCAGGTCACTGGGCTGAGCTCGCTGTCATTGAGTAATACGCAAATCGTGGGCGCGGCCAGCAATGGCATTGGTGTGAATTTACTGGGTGGTGAGGTCAGTGCTTCTGCGGGCACGACCATCACTGGTCAGGCGACAGGTGTGCGGATGGTCAATGATGCTGCCAACGTGGGCGATCCTACCTTGTCGCTGGATAACTCGACGGTGCAAGGTGTCAGCGGTTCTGCGATTCTGGTGGATCGCGGGACTCAGGCCACGATAGTCGTCTCCAACGGCTCCAGCGTTCTCGCTGGCAACGGCAGATTACTGGATGTTCAAGGCTCATCCACCGCCAGCATGACCGTTGCCGACAGCACGCTGAATGGCAACATCAACGTGGCGGATAACAGCACGGCCAATCTCGTTTTCGACCAAGGGAGAATAACCGGGGACGTGCTGGTCGATGGCAGCTCTACCGCTACTGTCACGCTGGACAACCTCTCGCAATTCACCGGGCGCCTCGACAATGTCGACAGCGTGAACGTCAACAGCAACTCCAACTGGACACTCACCGGCAACGATTCGATCGGTGCACTGGGCATGAACGGTGGCACCGTCACCTTTGGCGCCCAGGACGCTCCCGGTACGTATTACACGCTCAATGTCGGCTCACTTTCCGGCAATGGGACCTTTGCAATGAAGGGCGATTTCGCCAGCGGTGAGCATGACTTTCTCAATGTCCTCGGTGCTTCGGCGGGGAACTTCACGCTGGCGGTTGCGGCCTCTGGCCTGGACGCCGTTTCGCCGCAGGCGTTGACGCTGGTGCGTACCGGCACCACCGACGGTGCGAATTTTGCCTTGGCCGGCGATCAACGGGTTGATGTCGGCACATGGTCTTACAGCCTGGCCAGTCGGGAGACTGAAGGTGGAGCGAAGGAGTGGTTTCTCGACCCGACCACCGAAGTCATCAGCCCCGGCGCGCGCTCGGTACTGGCCTTGTTCAATACCGCACCGACTGTCTGGTACGGCGAGTTGTCATCGTTACGCAGCCGCATGGGTGAGCTGCGTTCGAACGGCGGGCAGGGTTTCTGGTTCCGCACCAACGCCACCAAGCACAACGTCGCCGATGGATCGGGTGTCGGCTATCAGCAGACGCAACAGGGGTTGTCCCTTGGCGCCGATGCCCGGGTGGGCGAAAGCCAGGTGCTGGTCGGGGTCCTTGCCGGCACGAGCGAGTCCAATCTGGATCTGAATCGCGGTACCTCGGGTACGGTGAAAAGCTACTACGTCGGCCCCTATGTCACCTGGCTCGACAGTGACACCGGTTACTACTTCGACGGCGTGCTCAAGTTCAACCGCTTTCGCAACGAGTCCAAGGTCAACCTGAGTGACGGCAGCCGTACCAAGGGCGACTACGACAACTGGGGGGTGGGCGGTTCTGCCGAGTTCGGTCGGCATATCAAACTGGCCAACGACTATTTCGTCGAACCGTTCGCGCAACTGGCGGCCGTGCAGATCCAGGGCAAACACTACACGCTGAACAACGACATGGACGCCGACGGCGATCGCATGCGCTCACTGCTTGGCAAGGCCGGGGCCACGTTCGGGCGCAACTTCGGTTTTGCTAACGGCGCCGTCGCTCAGCCCTATGTGCGCGCGGCGATTGCTCATGAGTTCGCTTCGAACAACGAAGTGAAGGTCAACAACAACGTGTTCAACAATGACTTGTCAGGTTCCCGGGCGGAGTTTGGTGCGGGGGTGGCGGTGGCCCTGTCGGAGAAGTGGCAGGTGCATCTCGATCTGGATTATTCCAATGGGGAGCATATTGAGCAGCCGTTTGGGGTGAATGTAGGGGGGCGGTACAGCTTTTAACTACTGTTTGGTACAGGGAAAGTTTCTCGTAATCAGCGAGATACCTTAACGGCCGCTGTTCTGTCGATGAGCAGCGGCCTTGTCATTTCTGTTAGTTGGTTTTGCCTGATGCCGAAGCCATCAGCTGTCCCGCCCCAGCGACACGAGTGCTAGTGGAACCGCTGATACTCCTCGATCAGGCGTTCACCCTCGTCAACCATTGTTCAAGGGGTGATGCCCACTCCGGGCACTAGACTCAGGTTCATAATCGCTTTTTCTTCCCCTGTAACCAGATTTCTGCAGTGATAGTACGGATTGGGGTTGGGCCAATAAAGGATCGACTCATTAGACCAGTAGAATGAATTACCCAATGGCCAACGATTTCCAAAAGCACTGCTTATTGCCCGTAACTCGCCCATTGAAGGCAACCTCAGGCCTCGACTTTTTGCCTCATCACCTACCCTGGACAACCAGTTTGCGCTTAATCCGTAACATTGCGTCACCCCTGTTACCGACACCAAATAGCTTTTCACCTGGCTCGCCGCATCCCTTACCGAAATCGTTGCACTGCCGTTACCTCGCGCAGTAACGAGCCCACTTGCCGAATCTACGAATGCGACGTTTCCATTACTAGAGCTATAAACGTAAGGAGGTTGGCCACCACTCGCCTGGTGCTGCACCGAAGTGCCTGGACCGAAGGCTGGCAATACTGCGCTCCCCGGAATGAGGTAAATCCTGCCGCTCAAGGTTTGGGAGTTGGTATTGAAATTCAGCGGCGGTATCACCGGCAGTACCTTGAAGGTACGAGGCGGCTGAGACTCCTGGCCGGTGCTGACAGCTTTTACTTTTAAGGAATGATCACCCACACCCACCGCCAGTGTGGTACTCCATGCGTCGCCTACCGCTCTCACGGTGTGCTTTGGATTGTTGTAGTCGTAGACCTGCACTTCACGGTTGGGCGTAACGTTGCCACGCAAGGTGACCGAGGTCCTTTTTGTTGTTCCGCCGTTACCGATTTCACTGATGCCGTCATGCACAGACGTCAGCGTCGGCGCGATGTGGGCGGCGACCTTGAAGTCTCTCGCCGGGCTCTCCACCGGAGTCGCGTCATACATGGCCTTGGCCGTCAGGCTGTGAGAGCGGATGGCCAGACCGGTGACAGACGTTGTCCATTGTTTATCGGCATTGACGGTGACCGGCGTACCGACGGCGGCGCCATTGTCGTACATCTGGATCTGCTCACGTGGGGTGGCTTCGCCTTTAACGGTCACAGCGGTGTCATAGGTCGTATCATTCGGTCCAACCGTGCCGACCGAGTCGGTGACCGTGGTAATCGTCGGTGAAATAAAGGCTGCAACCGTAAAGACCCGGGGAGGGCTGGACTCCGGGTTACTGCCGTAATCGCCTCGCGCGGTCAGGCGATAAGTGGTCAGATTCAGGCTGCTGAAAACATATTGCCAGTCGCCGCTGGCGTTGACATTTACCGTATCGACGGTCGCGCCGGCATTGAGCAGAATGATCTTTTCGTTCGGGCTGGCTCTGCCTGTCAGATTGACAGTCCGGTAGTAGGTCGTCCCATTGGCCACGACTTCACCGCGCAGGTCGCTCACCAAGGAGATCGTCGGCGTGACCGCTTGTGCCACGACGAAATCCCGTGGTGGACTGGTCGCAGGATCAATCTCGTACAGCGCCTCGGCAGTGAGGCTGTAGTTGCGAACTTTCAGATCGTTGAGGCGGTGGTTCCAGTCACCCTTATCGTCGACGTCAAGGGTAATGAGCGGCAGTTTGTTCTCCAGCAATTTGATCTGCAGGTTTGGCGTCGCGCTGCCGGCCACCAGCACACTGTTGTCATAGGTGGTTGTCCCATGGGCAACGTCCCCCCGTGAATCGCTGACCGCAAGAATTTCCGGGGTCTCTGCGAATTTCACGGTGAATGTTCGCGGATCGCTGGACACCGGGTCGGCGTCATAAAGGGCCTTGGCGCTGATGCGGTAAGACTTCTCGGTCAACGGGCCGATCTCACGCCGCCAGGTGCTGTCGGCGTCCACCAGTGCCGTGCCCATCGATGTCGTTGGCCCATCGAACAGCTCGACCGTTTCACCGCGTGTGGCGGTGCCGGTGACGGTGACTTTTTCGTCGCGGGTTTTGCCGTCCTCTTCCACTTCGCCCCGTGAGTCCGTCACCCCGGTGATGGCCGGTTGTACGTAGTCGTAGCGGGTTCTGATGGTCAGGGGCAACTGTGGAAATACGCAGGCAGTGTCCTCTTTTTCACTGCCATCGAATGCCACTTTGCAGATCACGTTGGCGGATGTGGAGTGGCCCAGTTTCATCAGCTCGCTTCTGCGCAAGGTTTCGTTGAGGCCGTTGCTGACTTGGGTGGGGGTTATTTCCAGCCCGGTGATTAGCGGGATCGTCAGGGACGCGCCTGAAGTGGTTTGTCCTGCCAGGTAGAACCACAGGCGCTGTTTCAGGGCAATGTAGGGCCAGATAGCGAGAACAGCTTTGGCATCGCCGCTGAATGTCATTAGATCCAGAACGTTGTTCTGTGCTTGGGGTACTTGCGGGTGAGGCAGTTCGTTTTCAGGGTCCTGGAAGTCTGAAACATACAAGTCGAGCATTTGCGAGGGCGTGGTGAGGGTATAGCGGGTTACTTCGTATTCAACCGACACCGTTCTCGCAATATTGGCGCCAACCACTGAAGCGGGTAAATGGAATTGAACGGTGCCTGTGGGGCTGCCGGGCAACTCCAGATCATCAGAGGTGCCCGCGCCGGGCGTTCCTGACCACTTTAAACGGATCATGTCCCGGTCCGGGTTCATGCTGGAGTAGCTGACGTTGATGTCCACCCCGTTCAAACCATCCTTCGGGTTGAGGATCTTGTCGGGCGCCTGGACCACCTCGGGCGGTGGCAACTCACCGACCAGTTCGCCTATGAGCAAATTGAGCGTGGCCGAGTGCTCGTACAGTTTGCTCGAAGCCCGCAACACCGAGTAGCGCACTTTCACATACTGGCCAATGTTGGGCGTCACGAATTCAGCGTCCACCGGAAAACGCACAGGTTGACCTTCAGTCACGGTGGTAATGGGCAACCAGTCACTGGTGCTGGCGAAGGGATTGGGACTGCGCCAGTAATAGGTAAGAACATCCCCCTGCAAGGTCTTCGCCTCGCTGATCCACACATGCACCCTCTCGAACACCTTGGACGGATCCAGCACATCCCCCGGCGGATCGGCCTCTTCGACTTCGGGGGCCGGCAGCGTCGCCCGGATTTTCCCGACCTTGGCCAGCAGCCGCTCGGACTCTCTGATGTCGAGGAGGCCAGGTGCATCGTTGGCGACGACGTAGGAAAGGTCGAGCGTGCCGTTATCAAGCACACTGATGTGCTGGGAATCGATGTAGAACGTGACCAGGCCTTCCCTGGCTTCGTTGTCGCTGACGATATGCGGGACTTCATGCAGATAGTGATCGCCATTGGACTTGATGCCAGACCATCTCAGGCAGATCAGGTCGCCATTTTTCATCGCGTAGCGCACGTCGACCGTGGCGTAGAGTTCGTCCGGTTCGAGGGTGTCACCGAGCAGTTCGCGGATGCTCGGCTCGGGGAGCATGTTGACGTCGCCCACTACGCTGGCAAAGGTGCGCTTGGAATACAGCGGGTCGCCCCCGTCCTTTTTGTAGAGAATATAAGACGCATCGGCGCGCCCCTGAGCGATGGCCCTGATCAACTCATAGGGCACTTTGATTTCCAGCACTGAAGGGACGTTGTCAATGTCGCGGGTTTCGCTGCAGATGAGCGGTTCAGCGTTATCCGGCGGTGTGCCGATGAAGGTCATTTTCACGCTGTCGCCCACAGCGAAGTATTGGCTGCTGACATAGATCTGAATCGTGACCGGCTGCTTGTTCAAATCCCTGATGGTAATGACGTCGTTGAGGGTTTCCTTGATGATCGGTGCATCCAGTCGCCAACCGCCCGCGTCCACATCGATGTAAGTGCGTTTGGAGTGGCGGTCTGCCCAGTTCCAGACTTCGTCATTGATGTCGTATTTGATTTCCCGTTTGAGACCGTCACCGGTGCCGAAAATGGCGTCCGGAT
>NZ_JACOPX010000022.1 GCF_015461835.1 Pseudomonas neuropathica
CCAACAGCCGAGGCTGCGAGTGGCGACGATGAGCTTGGGTCGCTTGCGCGACCGACTCAGAGACCTGCTGCGCGGAGCGCGGGGCCACAAGATGGCGACTGTCATCGAGCGGATAAACCCCGTGCTGCGTGGTTGGGCTGGCTACTTCAAGCTAAGCCAGAGCAAGCGACCGCTTGAGGAGTTGGATGGCTGGTACGTCATAAGCTTCGCTGTGTCATCTGGCGTCAATGGAAGCGGCCCTCTACGAGGGCGCGCAACTTGATGCGTCTGGGACTCGGTGAGGTGCGGGCGTGGAAATCGGCAGTCAATGGCCGAGGCCCATGGTGGAACTCAGGAGCGCCACATATGAATCAGGCGCTGCCGAAGAAGCTGTGGGATCGACTCGGACTGGTCTCGATACTGGATACGATAAACCGGCTTAACCGCATAACTTGAACCGCCGTATACGGAACCGTATGTACGGTGGTGTGAGAGGACGGCGGATGTGAATCCGCCTCCTACTCGATTCGTGTCTAATCGGTTTCTTTTGAGTCAGCCAATACATACAGGTTACTTATGCCTGACATTTTTTTGATTTTTTTTAGCTCTATATATTCTTTGAGTTCTTTTTTAATGGTTTCTTCATCGCAATATTTTCTATGTTTAGAGGGTCTTTCACGGGCAAAGTTGTATAGGCGCCAAGTATCAAATCCATTGATTTCACCGTTGGGGCCATAGTCAAAATCTACGCTTCCTGTCGATAAATTGATGCGGCAGCCAATACCATGCAATTCATATTTAACGCCTCGAGTGACTCTCCCGCGTCGCTTTATTACCTTGGTATACCAAAGCCTTCGAATGTCTCGAGTGCCAAATTTGCGCTGAAATATCAGGGTGCTGGACTCCACCATGGAGATGAAGTCATTTATCAGGATGTCCAAAGTTTCATTTTGGTCGCTCATCTTCTTCTCCGGTGCTCCAATCTGTCCAGGCCCACATTGTTTGCTGACTCTAATACATCTTCAATGCTTCTTAGCGCTCCGTTATACGCTTTGAGATCGGTTATGAGTTGGATTGTCACATTAGTCGAAGTTTGTCGTGCAGCTGCTGCGCGATGGTGTCCGTCCAGAATATATAGGTTGCCGTCATGTTCTATGACCTTGATGGGATCTGTTGGATCGTATCCGTTGCGCATTTTATTTTTATAATCCTCGACTGTCTTGGTTGAGGTTTTTCCCTCTATTGTATGTACTCGCTTTAAAGTTTTTGGATCTATATTGTGAGCAATGTTCGGTAGTTTCGGCTCTCCTTCATCAACCGTAATCCCCTCACTTCCACCCGGCACCTCACACCCAGGCTTATTCGGCGGCGGACAGTTGGAATTCAACCCCAACGGATCCACCCACCCCGTCGGATTCGGCACGTACTGGTACTGATTCAACCCACCGGCCAGCTTGATCGGATCCGGCGTCAGATACCGTCCCAGCCGCGGGTCGTAGTACCGGTGTCGGTTGTAATGCAGCCCGCTTTCCCCGTCGAAGTACTGCCCCTGAAAGCGCAGCGGCTGGTTCAGGTAGTCCTCGCCGGCCAGGGTCAGTGCGGCGACTTTGCCGTAGGCGTCGTATTGCGCGGACCAGACGATGTCGCCGCTGTAGTCGGTGAGTTCTTGCGGGGTGCCGAGGTGGTCGAGCTGGTAATAAAACGGGCAGGCTTTTTTCGGGCCTTTGCCGTCGAGCAGCGCCAGCGGGCGGAAGCTGCCGGGTTCGTAGACGTAGCTGCGGTATTCGCTTTCGCTGCTTTCGGCGACGAGGTGATCGCCTTGCCAGAAGAACTCGGTGGTCTCGCCGTTGACGGTTTTGCGGATACGCCGGCCGAAGGCGTCGTACTTGTAAGACGCAGTCTGGCCGTCGGGGCGGGTCAGGCCGATCAGGCGGTGCTGGCTGTCGTAGCGGTATTCGGTGACCAGGGTCTGCGCGCGGCCACGGCGTTCGCGGATCAGGTTGCCGAAGGCGTCGTAGTCGTAATGACGGTCGCCCTGCATGAGCAGGCGATTGCCTTTGATCTGGCTGGGGCCGGGGCGGTCCTGCATCAGCAGGTTGCCGGCCGGGTCGTGGGCGAAGCTTTCCGGCAGTTCGTCGCGTGAGTGGCGGACGCGGATGAGGCGGTCGAGGGCGTCGTAGCCGTAGGTGCGCTGGCCGTGGCGGCTGTCGGCAATGTGCGCGAGATTGCCATTGGCGCTGTAGGCATAATCGCGGCGGTACAACGCATCGCGCTGATGGCCTACGGCGTGGGCGAGTAAGCGTCCCTGATCGTCGTAGGAATATTCGCTGAGCAGCAGACCCTGCTGGCGTTGCCGTTCGCGACCGGACTGGTAGACGTGACGAGTCAGCGGCGTGCCGTTGAGGTCGATGTCGGTCAGCGCGCCACCCTTGGCGTGGCGGTAGTCGAGCACGCTGTTGTCCGGCAGGCGCATGCGCTTGAGCTGGCCGCAGGCGTCGTAGCGGTAACGCAGGGTGCCCCAGCCCTGATGCTCGGTGATCAGCCGGTCCTGACGGTCGTACTCGAAGGCCAGCGGGTGTTGCTGGCCGTCGTCGACCCCGATCAGACGGCCGAGGCGGTCGTACTGATAACTGACCTTGATCCCGTCGGGCAGGGTTTTGACCAGCAGACGCCCGGCTGCATCGCGCTTATAAGCGGTGAGCAAACAAGAGCCGTCATCACCGAACTCGGTCTTTTCCAGCAGATGGCCGTTGAGGTCATAGGTGTACGCCGTGCGCCGGCCGTCAAAACCGCTTTCCTGACGAATCAACCCGGTCGGCGTGTAGTCCAGCCGGTATTTTTCCCCGGACTCGTTTTCGATCTCGGTGAGCAATAGCTGCGCATGGTCGTAGCGGTACTGCACCCGCGTGCCGTCGGGGTTGATTCGCCGCGAGACCAGATGCAGGTCATCGTCGTATTCGTAGCGGGTGATGCGCCCCAGCTCATCGCGCTCGGCGGTGACCTGACCGTAGGCGCCGTAGCTGTAGGCGCGGGTGCTACCGTCAGGAAATGTCGTCTGAATCAGTCGGCCAACGGCGTCCCAATGCTGACGGGTGACTGCACCGTGTTCGTCTGCGGTCGTGGTCCGCCGCCCCAGTGCATCGTAGGAAAAGCGCCGTACGCCACCGTCGGGCAAGGTTTCTTCGGTCAACTGGCCGAGGCTGTTCCAGACCAGCCGATGGCGGCTGCTGTCCGGATAACGGATCGACAGCAACTGACCTCGGGTGTCGTAGTAGTAATGGGTGACCTGCCCGTCGGGGTCGACCGCTTCGGTGACATCGCCCTCGGCATTGCGCCGGTAGATCCACACGGCGTCACCGCGCGAACGCCGAAAAAGGAAACCGTTGCGATACTCGTAGGACGTTGGCGCTTCATCCGGTGGAATCAGCGCTATCAGCCGTCCGACCTCGTCGTAGCGGTATTCGGTGACCGCGCCCAAGGCATCCTGCTCGGCGATCAAGCGACCCGATGAGTCATAGGCCTTGAGCTGTTCACCACCATCCGCCGAGACTTTACGCACCAGCCGCGCACGTTCGTCGTGGACGTACGTTTCTTCGGTGCCGTCGAGGTAATGCACTGCGACGCTGCCGTCCTCCGCCCAGACGTAGCGCGTGTCCATCTGCGAAAACGACGCCCAATGCCTGACACAGCGAGAAGCCTTGCCTGAGCGCTCCCACTCCCAGAAGAAGCTCGCACCGCCGGCCAGTTGCCGCTGCAGGATCACGTGAGCGTCGTCGTAGTCGTAACGCTCGCTGTCACCGACGGCGTTGATCGCTTCGATCAGGTGCCGGTAGGCGTCGTAGCGGTAACTGACCAGCGCCTGTTCGGTGCCCCAGGCACCGTCGCGAAACACCTGATAATCAACACCCAGCAACTGCGCGCGGTCATAGCGCAACAGCAGCGAACGCCCGGCGCCGTTGTCCAGTCGCTGCACCCGGTCAGAGCGATCGCGCTGCACGGTCAGACGATTGCCATAGGCATCGCTGATCGCTGTCAGCCGTCCCGCGCGAAAGTGATAGAACCGCGCCGTTTCCCCGGCCAGCGCGAGGATCAGCTCTTCCGGCTCATCGCCCAGAAAGATCGCCGCCCGCGACAGGCTGTTGTGAATAGCCGGTCGTGCAGCACTGGGCAACGGAAAACGGGTGCGACGGTTTTCGTGATCGACCCAAACAACCTCATCGGCGAAAAACTCCAGCCGATGCGCCAGCGAATGACTCCAGCCAAACCCCAACCCAACATCGATCTCGACGGCGCTGGAGCGATACAACCGGGTGAACTCAAACGGCAACACGCCATCGAGCACTGCATCGCTCAAGGTCAGCAGTTCTTCGCCGGTGACCATCGACACCGGGCAGCCGTTGGTGCAGGTACGCGACACACAATCGGCGCTGTCGCCGTTGGGGTTTTTCGCCTGATCCGGTGAGTCGTCATGCGGCTCATGCCGTTGCAACCGGCTCGAAGCGCCAGACTTGTCCCGCGCCAGTGGCGCCGGATTCGGCACCGTCAACACCAGCGAATCGGCCTGACGAATGTTCAGCGGTATCGACGGCGTCGGTTTCAACTCGACTTCGCGCGCGTGAAGCATCAACGGCCGCAAGGTGCTCGCGTGTTTGTTCAGTTCCGGTGCGGACGTCAGCTCCGCGAGTCGCAACGCCGACGCCGCCAGCCACTCGCGCGCCCGCGGCGACTTGATCTTCGCCAACGCCTTGCTGCTCAAGCGCAGTGGCACGCCGACGCCACCCGACAACGCCGTCAGCAGAAAACCGATCAGCAGTTCGGCACGCACTTCGGCGACCACTTCGGCCAAATGTTGCGGCGGCAGCATCTTCAGCCAACTGGTGAACGCGGCCAGATGAATGAACAGCAGCGGTTCGTCACTGAGGATCAACAGGCCGTTGGCGATGGCGTCGCTGGAGGCATTCAATAACGCCTCAAGCTCGGCCTCGCTGAGGTATTCCAGCAACTTTTCACTGTTGGCCTGCAAGTCGGCGAGCAGGGCGAATAGCTGTTTGATGTCGTCCCAGACGCCATTCAGGGCTTGCTCGAATCCACGCCAATCGGCTTGTTGCAACTGACCGTAACGTTCAAGAAACCCGGCGCTGGAAAACTCCGTCCACTGCGGCTGAACCCCGGCCCATTCAGCGCGCAACCAGCCCTCCAGGCCTGCAATGACACTTTCATAAGAGGCATACAGCGCACGCACATGGTCGGTGGACACATCGGGAAAGAAGGTGATGCGATAACGCTGGCCCCGATCGCAATCAGTCACCTCCAGAATGCCGCTGGGGCCGATGGTGTAACGCAGCGGCTCACCGAAAGTCAGCACACCGCCGACATCGGCAAGCACCGGTTCGAGGGTTACCGGGGTGTTGCCGATCGGCACAAACCGCGCGGCCTCGAACATGTGCACCAGCGTCAACGCCCCGCTGGCCGAGCACATGACCACCGATGAACTGAGTTGGCGCGACTTGATCGGCGCGCTGAGGCGCACGTCGTTGCCGACAGTGAAGACCTGCTCGACATCCAGCGCCGTCCCGGTCCAGAACTGCTCGGCCCAGGCGTCGTAGTTGTTCAGGCACAGGCGGAATTCGCGGATCAGGTGTTCGAAGTCCGGCTCGTCGGGATTCAAAGCAGCAACAACGAGCAGGCCGATGCTGTTGTTCAGGGCCAGCAGCTGATCGGTTGGAAGCATTCGCAGTCTCTCGCGCACATCAAAAAGGTGCGGGGACTTTGCGGGGGATCAATCAGGAAAGAAGTCGGGCGAGTAGGTGATGTCTGTAGGATGTTTCGACATAGTTTGTGGGGCGGTATAGGGTTTCGTTTTTTCGTTCACAAAAAAGGGCTTTTACCTACCCAGGGGCCTTCAATGAAAAGGATCAAGCGTCATGTCCAACACAGCCGAGCGGGTCAACATCGTCGACACTCAAGTGTTGTCCCATGACTGGTATTTGCTGAAGAAAATCACCTTCGATTATCACCGCAACAATGGCGAGTGGCAGCGTCAGACCCGTGAGGTTTACGACCGCGGCAATGGCGCGGCCATTCTGTTGTTCAACCGCGAGCAGCGCACGGTGGTGCTGACCCGGCAGTTCCGTTTACCGGTGTTCGTCAATGGTCATGACGGATTGCTGATCGAGGTGGCGGCCGGGTTGCTCGAAGGCGCGGCGCCGGAGCAGCGGATTCGCGATGAAGCGGAGGAAGAAACCGGTTATCGCGTTCATGATGTGAAGAAGGTGTTCGAGGCTTACATGAGTCCCGGTTCGGTGACTGAGAAGCTGCATTTTTTCATTGCCGAATACGACTCGGCATCGAAGGTCGGCGAGGGCGGTGGACTGGAAGAAGAGACCGAAGAGTTAGAAGTGCTGGAGTGGCGATTCGATGACGCGTTGGCGGCGTTTCAGCGCGGTGAGATCTGCGACGCCAAGACCATCATGCTGTTGCAGTATGCGGCGATGAATAACCTGTTCGGCGCTTGATTCAGAACAGTTCGCCGGTTTTGCCAATTTGCGACCACTGACCACCCTCCAGGGTCAGCAAGCGCTCTTTAGCCTCGAGCCCACCGGCAAATCCGGTCAGCTTTCCTGACGCGCCAATCACCCGATGACACGGCGCGACAATGGAGATCGGATTGCGTCCGTTCGCTGCGCCCACTGCCCGTACGGCGCTGGGATTGCCTATCTGTTCGGCAATCTGGCTGTAGGTCCGCGTCTCGCCGAATGGAATGGTCAGCAGCGCCGTCCAGACCTTTTTCTGAAAGTCGGTGCCAGCGAAATCCAGTTCCAGATCAAAACAGTCACGCGTCCCGGAAAAATATTCTTCAAGTTGTCGAGCGGTTCGAATCAGGATCGGATTGTCGGGTGCCTCGCTCATCGGCCCGAGGCGCACGCGGTTCGGTTTGTCGTTTTCCCAGAGGATGGCCGCCAGTCGTGAGCCGTTCGCGACCAGCTTCAGCTCGCCGACGGGCGAGGGCAGGGTGATGAACGTGTAAGACATGACGGCAGACTCCGGATCAGGGCGGCAACAGCGCCCAGCATACTGCCTGATCGGGGAGGCGCAATACGCAAAGCCGACCATACTGCTTGGTGCTCTTGCAGCGTTCCTCCCTCTGTTTTGCACAGACCCTGAAAACAAAAAAAGAGATCGACTCATGAAGTACGAACCTTTGGCCAAATCGCTGATAGCGACCTCACTGGCACTCAGCTGTCTCATGGCTCACGCGGCGTCAGTCGCACCGGTTGCCGCCGAAAACGGCATGGTGGTCACTGCGCAACATCTGGCCACCCATGTGGGCGTCGACGTATTGAAAAGTGGCGGTAATGCCGTCGATGCGGCGGTCGCCGTGGGTTACGCGCTGGCGGTGGTCTATCCCGCAGCAGGCAACCTGGGCGGAGGCGGCTTCATGACCATTCAACTGGCAGACGGGCGCAAGACCTTCCTCGATTTTCGTGAGAAAGCACCACTGGCGGCCACTGCCAACATGTACCTCGACAAGGAAGGCAACGTCATTCCCGACTTGAGTACCCGTGGCCACCTGGCGGTGGGCGTGCCGGGCACGGTTTCGGGCATGGAACTGGCACTGAGTAAATACGGGACCAAGCCGCGCAAGGAGATGATTGCGCCGGCGATCAAACTGGCAGAAGACGGTTTTGCGCTGGAGCAGGGTGACGTCGAGTTGCTGGAGTACGCCACCGACGTGTTCAAGAAGGACATGCGCGACTCCGGCTCGATCTTCCTGCATAACGGCGAGCCGATGCAGGTCGGGCAGAAACTGGTGCAGAAGGATCTCGGCAAAACCCTGCGGACCATTTCCGAAAAAGGCGCCGACGGCTTCTATAAAGGCTGGGTCGCCGACGCCATCGTCACCTCCAGCCAGGCCAACAAAGGCATCATCACCCAGGCTGACCTCGATAAATACAAGACCCGCGAACTGGCTCCGGTGGAGTGCGACTACCGTGGTTACCATGTGGTTTCGGCGCCGCCACCAAGCTCTGGCGGGGTGGTGATCTGCCAGATCATGAACATCCTCGAAGGCTATCCGATGAAGGACCTGGGCTTCCATTCGGCTCAGGGCATGCATTATCAGATCGAAGCCATGCGCCACGCCTATGTTGATCGAAACAGCTACCTGGGTGATCCGGATTTCGTCAAAAACCCGATCGAGCATCTGCTGGACAAGAACTACGCGACCAAACTGCGCGACGCCATCCAGCCGCAAAAGGCCGGCGTGTCGGCTGAACTCAAACCCGGCGTAGCCCCCCATGAAGGCAGCAACACCACCCACTATTCGATCGTCGACAAGTGGGGCAATGCGGTGTCGGTCACTTACACCCTCAATGACTGGTTCGGCGCGGGCGTGATGGCGAGCAAGACCGGGGTGATCCTCAACGATGAAATGGACGACTTCACCTCCAAGGTCGGCGTGCCGAACATGTACGGCCTGGTGCAGGGCGAAGCCAATGCGATTGCTCCGGGCAAGGCACCGCTGTCGTCGATGAGCCCGACCATTGTCACCAAGGATGGCAAAGTGGTGATGGTGGTCGGTACACCGGGCGGCAGCCGTATTATCACGGCGACTTTGCTGACCATGCTCAACGTCATCGACTACGGCATGGGCCTGCAGGAGGCGGTCGATGCGCCACGCTTCCACCAGCAGTGGATGCCGGAGGAAACCAACCTCGAAGACTTCGCCGCCAGCCCCGACACGAAGAAGCTCCTCGAGAGCTGGGGCCACAAGTTCGCCGGCCCGCAGGACGCCAACCACATCGCCGCGATTCTGGTGGGGGCACCTTCGCTGGGCGGTAAGCCGGTCGGCAAAAACCGCTTCTACGGCGCTAACGATCCACGCCGCAACACGGGCTTGTCACTGGGTTACTGAGGAGCGTAAAAAGGGGGCGGGCTTACGTCCGCCCCTGTCTCAAGGACTGATCAAGGAAGGCTCATCATGACCACCGCATTACTGATCATCGACGTCCAGCGCGCCCTCTGCTCGGGCGAATATCAGTGCTACGACATTCAGCGCGTGCTCGACACCATCAACGGTCTCAGTGCTCGCGCACGCCAGGCTGGCGTGCCCGTGGTGCTGATCCAGCATGAAGAAAAGGACAGCCCGTTGGCCCATGGTGCCGAAGGCTGGCAACTGGCTGATGAACTGTTAACCGTCGCCAGTGACTTGCGCGTACGCAAGACCACACGGGACTCGTTTTACCAGACTGACCTGAGTAAATTTTTGCCAAGTGAAGACTTCGAACGACTGGTTATTTGCGGTCTGCAAACCGATTACTGTGTCAATGCGACCGTACGCCGGGCCCATGAGCTGGGTTATGACGTAGTGCTTGCCGCCGACGCGCATTCCACCGTCGACAACGGCAATATGAGCGCCGAGGACATCATCGCCGAGCACAACAAGGATCTGGCGCATCTGACTGGCTCGGTGGCGCGTATCGACGTCAAACACGCCGCCGACATCACGTTCTGACCACCCACACAAAACCCTGTGGGAGCGAGCCTGCTCGCGAAAGCGCTGTGGCATTTGATGCAACATCGTCTGACCGAACGCTATCGCGAGCAGGCTCACTCCTACAGTGATTGCGAAATCCTGATTGCTATGTACATCAGGGATTTCCGCTGGCAGCACTGGCATACTGCGGGCCGTCCGAAGAATGGAATCTCTCGATGTTTGCTATCTCCCGGCGTCATGCCTTGGCGCTGATGTGCCTTGCGTTTGCCTCTATCACCCACGCCAGCAGTTTTGATTGCACCAGTGCCACCAGCAAAACTGAAAAAGCCATCTGTGGCGACCCGCAGATTTCGCTGCTCGATGAGAAGCTGGGTAAGCTGTGGCACTCGACATTGGCTAATGTCTCCGATGCCAAAGCCCTCAAGTCTGACCAGCGACAGTGGCTGAAAAGTCGCAACGCCTGCGGTGAACAGACGGCCTGTTTGCAGCGTCAGTATCTGATGCGCCTGACCGAGTTGGAGCATGTCACCCAGCCCTTCAGTTGGGACGCGACCTGGCAGCTCATTCCGCCAGGGACCTCAACCTCGGCGACAGTCATAACCCAGCGCCGCGACCCCACGCACATCAGCATCGACATCACGGCGGCTGAGGGCGCCAATTCCGGTGATCTGGATGGCGTTGCCACACTCAAGGACGGTAAAGCCGTTTACTCGTAAGACCAGTGCACCCTGTTGTTCACCCCCATCAATGGTGTGTTGGATATTTCTATCGTGGGTGCAGGCGGATATTGCAGTGCCGGGTTGGGCGTCTACTACACCGGTCGTTTTGTCGCTTCGCAGCAACCGCTGACGCTGGATTACGACATGCTCAGCCTGGGCCTGGCGCAAACACCGGAAGAAAACCAGGCACTGCACACGTTGCTCAACACTGATTATCAGACGCTGGTGGAAAAGTCCGGCTCGTTGATGACCGCTGAACCTTCCGCTGATGTGCCGGGTAGTCAGGTCTGGGAGATGTGGATGCGCGGCCTGGGTGGCACCGGCATCGTGATGCGGTCAGCCGATGGCCATTTCTGGGTCTTGTTGGTTACCTACGACAACACCGGACACTCGCGCCTGCGCTATTTCACCGATGTTGCGAAATGGAAAAAACGTCTACCCGGCGCCTTGCACGACTGGAACGAGCGCATGAAAGATCATCTGGAACTCCCCGTAGACTTCATGCCCTGATCGGCGCAGCACTGCGCCATCACGTCGCAAACAACACCCCACGAATCTCGCCCACCCGCGGCGCTACGACCACGCCCTCCAGCACCATGCGCGTGATCGTCTGTGCCGCCGTTTGATAATCCTCATCCGGCGGCACTTCGCGCCCCATGATCCGGCCCATCTGCCAGCCGATATTGGTGTACGTCCGCGTTGCCGACCAGATGAACAGCATCAAATGCTCCGGATCCACCGGCGCGAGCAAACCGCGTTCGATCCAGCTGCGCAGACATTCAACGTTGCGCCGCGCTTCGGCCTGCAACAGATCGCGGCACTCATCCGGCAACTGGCGACCGCCCAATAGCAACTCGCCACTGAATACCTTGGCAATCGCCGGATGTTCGCGGGCGATGCGAATGCGTGCGGCCACGTAGGCGCGCAGTCCCGTCAGCGGATCATCACTTTCACGCAGCACCGCCGAGGCTTCCAGCAGCGGCTCGACAAACCCCAGCAGCACTTTGCTGTAGAGGTTTTCCTTGCTCTGGAAGTAGTAATACAGATTGGCTTTGGGCACCCCGGCACGCGCCGCGATATCGCGGGTCTGGGTCGCGTTGAAGCCGTTGGCGGCGAATTCCTCGCTGGCAGCGGCGAGGATCAACTGCTCGTTGCGTACGCGGATGGCACTCATGGCAACACAGGTTGGCTGGACGGCATGGAAAGATTCTGGCGATTTTGGTTTCGCAATATACAAAACTATATAGCGATGAGGCCAGCACACTCGAAGGGCGGCGCTATGCTGTTTCGATCATTGACAGGAAAAGGAGCGGGCACATGACCCTTCAGGCACTGCGGGCCGACGCGACACACCTGGATGCGGTGGCGCAGTTGTTCGACGCTTACCGAGGCTTTTACCAGCAACCATCGAACCTTGTGCAATCGCGGACCTTCATCGCTGAACGCATGGCTGCCAGCGAATCGGCGATTTTTCTCGCGCAGGATGAACACGGCGAGGCGCTGGGTTTCGTGCAGTTGTATCCGACGTTCTCGTCCATCGATGCCCACCGCACCTGGCTGCTCAGCGACCTGTTCACCACGCCCGCCGCACGTGGGAGCGGGGTGGGTCGATTGCTGATGAACACGGCGCGTGACTTTGCCTTGGCGAGCGGTGCGAAGGGGCTGGTGCTCGAGACCGCTACCGACAACCTTACGGCGCAAGGCTTGTACGAATCCCTCGGCTACGTACGCGACAGCGGTTATTACACCTACGTTCTCGACTTGCGGCAGGGCTGAGCAAGTTTTTTTGCCGATTTCTCCAATTCAGGCTTTCGCCCGAGGGCTGCTCTCTCTAGAATCCGCCCGGCCTTCGCAATGAAGGCTCAATGCCATCATTTGGTCTTGTACACATAGGGACGGACATCATGCAATTCGGGAAAATTCTGGCGCTGGGGTTGGTACTCGCGCTGGGCGGTTGTGCCAGTTTCACTAAAGACGAAGTAGCGCCGGTCACCATGCCGTCGATGGCCAACTATGCCAACAAGCCAAACGTCTACGTGGATTTCGATTTTTATCAGGGCGAACCGAAAAGCGGCTCCGCCGTGGAAGTGCCACAAGCGCGCGATCAGTTGAAACCACAGCTGCAAAAAATTCTCACCGATTCGGGCCTGTTCGGCCGTGTCACCCTGGATGAGTTCCAGAAGCAGCCGGGCGACTACAGCCTGCGTCTGAAAATGTACAACCATCCGCCGAATGCCGGTTCCATGGTGCTGGCCTTCATCAGCGGCTTCAGCATGATGGTGATCCCGGCGTATGGCACCGATCAGTACACCTTGAGCCTGGAAGGCTTGGATGGCCAAGGTCAGGCCCTGACCACCGCGAGCAACCACGATGCGGTCGGCACCTGGATCGGTATCTGGTTCATCCCGCTGATGGCCAACACGCCTAAAGACGCGGTAAATGACACCTTTACCCGTCAGGTCAACGCGTTGCTCAAGCAAATGGTTGATAGCAAAAACCTGAAGTACTCGGCACTCGAAACCGGTATTCCACGGGTTTGAAGCAAAAAAAAGAGCCGCAATCGCGGCTCTTTTTTTGCCCTTACTTCAGGGCCTGAATGAACTGTGGATCGCTGTACAGTTCTTTCAGCAAGTCACGCACCAGCGGGTTGTAGGCGTTGACCGCGTTCGGGATCGCAATGAAACCGAAGAAGCTGCTGCTCCACTGGCTGCTGACATTCTTGGTGGCGTCGTACACCACATCGTTGCCGTTGAGCAGGGTGAAGCGTGCGGCCAGTTTGCCGTCGCCCGTGCCCATGCCGGCGGACAGTTCGTTCTTCACCACCAGCACTTTCAACTGACGCTGCGCCTGCGGATCGAGCAGGCCGGCCTTACGCAGTTCTTCAGTGATCGCGTCCTGAATGTGCGCCGGGATGCTGCCGGACGGCGAGCGCACCGGGTTGGCGCGAACCACCAGCGAACCTTCACCGGATTCGGCGGTGACCTGAGGATTGCTGATCGCGTGCAGCGGCGGGGTTTGCTTGAGCTTCTGAACGTTCTCGAAGCTCGGCTCGTAGCGAGTCATGGTCATGCCACAACCTTGCAGTAGCAGGGCCAGCATCGGGATCAACAACAGCGACTTCTTCACGGCAGTTCCTTGCGTGGGAATAGAGGGGGGCGCGAATTATGGGCAGAGTGCCATCATTGAGCAACCTTGTTCGTTTGCCCTTTGAGCAATTGCTCGATCTGCGCCAATTCCCAGGTACTGAGCAAACTCACCGGATCGGTACCGTAACGCTGCCAACTGTCCAGCGCGCCTTCTTGCCCATCAGCATTGCGGGCGAATTCGCAGTGATGTAACCGGCTACCTTCAAAGTCCAGCAGCAGGTGCCAGCCCTCGATATCGACCGCGACCCGTCCCGCCTCGTCAGGCATCTCGCAGACTTTGAAAGTGAGGACTCCCAACGCCGCTTCACGCAAACGCTGGCACACCTCGCGGGCGCTCAGAAAGGCAGACATGTTCAACTCAATGGATACAGGAACGCGCCAGCATAAAGCCCGAGCCGACAAGTGTCAGCGTTCACTGGCCCGATCCCGGACAATTCCGTAACATCCGCAACCCTCTTTTCTCCGAACACCTGCAGTCGCGCTCGACGGCTGCTCAATCAGGTAAGCCATGAAACCGATTCGTCTGCGCGCCGATGTCCTGGCCGGACTCACCACTTCGTTTGCCCTGTTGCCCGAATGCATTGCGTTCGCGCTGGTGGCGCACCTCAATCCACTGATGGGCCTGTATGGCGCGTTCATCATTTGCACGCTGACGGCGCTGTTCGGCGGGCGGCCGGGCATGGTCTCCGGCGCGGCCGGTTCGATGGCGGTGGTCATCGTTGCGCTGGTGGTGCAGCACGGTGTGCAGTATTTGCTGGCGACGGTGTTGCTCGGCGGTTTGATCATGATGGCGTTCGGCTTGCTGCGCTTGGGCAAACTGGTGCGCATGGTGCCGCACCCGGTGATGCTCGGCTTCGTCAACGGCCTGGCGATCATCATTGCGCTGGCGCAACTGGAACATTTCAAGAACGGTGAGGACTGGCTCAGCGGTACGCCGTTGTACCTGATGGCCGGGCTGGTGGCGCTGACCATGGCCATCGTCTATATCCTGCCGCGTCTGACGAAAGCGGTGCCGCCGGCACTGGTGGCGATCCTTGGCGTCGGTCTGCTGGTCTATCTGTTCGGCCTGCCGACCCGCACCCTCGGCGACATGGCGCACATTGCCGGCGGCTTGCCGACGTTCGCTTTGCCGGACATCCCGTGGAATCTTGAAACCCTGCGCATCATCGCGCCTTACGCGATTCTCATGGCGCTGGTCGGTCTGCTGGAAACCCTGCTGACGTTGAACCTGACCGACGAAATCACCGAAACCCGTGGCTATCCGGATCGCGAGTGCGTGGCGCTCGGTGCGGCCAACATGGTCTCGGGCGCATTCGGTGGCATGGGCGGTTGCGCGATGATCGGCCAGACCGTGATCAACCTCAGTTCCGGTGGGCGCGGGCGCTTGTCTGGCGTGGTTGCTGGGGGGCTGATTCTGTTGTTCATTCTGTTTCTGTCGCCGCTGATCGAGCGTATTCCGCTGGCGGCGCTGGTGGGTGTGATGTTTGTGGTGTCGCAGCAGACTTTTGCCTGGGCGTCGTTGCGGGTGGTGAACAAAGTACCGCTCAATGATGTGCTGGTGATCATTGCTGTGACTACCATCACTGTGTTCACTGATCTGGCCACTGCGGTGTTGTGCGGCATCATCATCGCTGCGCTCAACTTTGCCTGGCAGCAGGCTCGTGAGTTGTACGCCGATGAGCATCTGGAAGCTGACGGCAGCAAGCTTTATCGTGTGCATGGCACGTTGTTTTTTGCTTCGACTACGCCGTTCCTCAATCAGTTTGATCCGGCCAATGACCCGGCCCGGGTGACTTTGGATTGTCGGCATTTGAGTTTTGTCGATTATTCGGCGATTGCTGCGTTAAAGACTCTGCGCGAGCGCTATGCCAAGGCCGGTAAGCATTTGCAGGTGTTTCACCTGTCCGAGCGTTGCAAGAAATTACTCAAGCGCGCCGGTGTCGACCACGATTGAAGGCACTGTCGCTGACGTCTTGAGCCAGGTCTTGCGGAGAATCCGCGAGACCTGATCGGCCGAGTAGGGCTTGGCCAGAAACTCGAAACCCTCGTGACCGCAGCGCGCCAGTTCTTCACTGTAGCCGGATGTCAGTATCACGGGCAGATCCGGGCGGCGACGGCGCAATTCCCTGGCGAGCGCGACGCCCGTAATGCCGGGCATGACGACATCGGAAAACACGGCGTCGAAAGCCCTTGCGTCGTCACCTGCCAGTTGCAAGGCTTCTTCGGCGTTGGTGGCCCACGTCGTGTCGTAGCCCAGATCCTGCAGGATCTGATTGGCAAAGCGGCCAACCTCCAGATTGTCCTCGACCACCAGCACCCGGCGCTTTTCATGCGGCGCCTGCAGTTCGCCTTCGTCCGACGTTTCGCCGGCCTGCGGCGCAACGGCCGGTACCTGGGGCAGGTACAGGGTGAACTCCGTTCCGTGACCTACCAGGCTGGACACATCGACATTACCGCCCGATTGCTTGGCAAAGCCGAACACTTGCGATAACCCCAGCCCTGTGCCTTTGCCGACATCCTTAGTGGTGAAGAACGGTTCGAAAATATGCTCAAGGGTGTGCGCATCGATACCGCCGCCGGTGTCCGCCAGTGCGATGGACACAAACGGGCCGCTGGCGCCGGCATGGCCGCGAATCGCTGGCAGTGGCTGGTCGCACTCAAGGCGCAGTTTCAGTTGGCCCTGGCCATTCATGGCATCACGGGCGTTGAGCGCAATATTGATCACTGCGGTTTCGAACTGACTCAGATCGACGCGGATGTAGCAGGGGTGTTCGGGCCGTTCGACGCTGACATGAATTTGCGCGCCCGTCACAGACTCGAGCATTTCACCGATATTCGCCAAACGTTCGCCCGCATCGACCACTTGCGGGTTGAGCGGCTGACGCCGGGCAAAAGCGAGTAACTGGCTGGTCAGCCTGGAGGCGCGCTCGACGGTGTCGGAAACCGCGCGCATATAACGCTGGCGACGCTCTTGCGGCAGATCGGGCTGGCGCAGGAAATCAGCTGACGAGCGAATGATGGTCAGCAGATTGTTGAAATCATGGGCCACACCGCCGGTCAACTGGCCGATGGCTTCAAGCTTTTGTGACTGGCGCAGCGCCGACTCCGTTTCGGCCAGCCGCAAGCTGCGTTCCTCGACCCGTTGTTCCAGCGTGGCATTCAGTTCCGCCAGCGCCAGCAGGCCTTCACGCACGTTGGCATCGGCGCGGACCCGTTCGATGTGCGCCCAGCAACGCTCGGTGACTTCGCTCAGCAGCGACTGTTCGAAGCGCGACCAGGCTCGCGGCACATTGTCGTGTACCGCCATCAGTGCGGTCAGTCGTCCTTGCTTGATCAACGGCACGCAAATGGTGGCAGTGATGCCGATGGCCTGGAAGGTTGCCGATTCTTCAGGGGCCAGTTCGCTGCGGTTGTCATGGATGATCAGCGGTTCGCCGGCACGCAGCAAGGTCACGGCTTTCTCGCCGAAGTCGCGCAGTTGATAGTGGCCGACGATGCTTGGCGAGCCGGGCGCCGCCCAGTCGCCGCGAATGGTGAAACCGTCTTCATCGGCGTCCATGTCGGCGTAGGCGCAGTTGGACAGCTGCAGATGCTCGACCATCAGACGCGTGGTGATGGCGAGAATGGCTTGCGCATCGGTCGCGTTGGCAACGGCGTTGCCGAGCGCCTCAAGCACGGCCAGGCGCTGGTTGAGAAAAACCGTCTGGGTGGTTTCCGTAACGGTATCGAGCATGCCGACCACATTGCCAAGCGAGTCGCGAATCGGGCTGTAGCAGAAGGTAAAAAACGCCTGCTCCGGTCCGCTGCCTCGTTCGATGGTCAGCGCAAAGTTTTCGATGTAAGTGGCTTGCCCGGCGTACGCCGCATCGGCAATCGGGCTGATCTCGCTCCAGGCTTCTTCCCAGATCTTGCTGAAAGGTGTTCCCAGAGCGTTCGGTTTAGCGCCGAGAATCGGCAGGAAGGCGTCGTTGAACAAGGTGATCAGTTCTGGCCCCCAAACGATGGCTTGAGGAAAGTGCGAGGCAAGGCTGAGCGAGACCGTAGTCTTGAGCACATCAGGCCAGTTTTGCAGCGGACCCAGCGGGGTGCTTGCCCAATCATGGCGTCGAATCTGCTCGGCCATCGCGCCGTTGTCTTGCAACCAGTCTGTCATGGGGATCGCGTCTTTCCGGGCGTCTGCGTGTGAAGAAAGACCTTTGCGCGCGGTGTTTGGTTTCAGCACGCCCGCTCGCAGTGAAACTGTTTTATTCAGGTCTGCGCACATCATTGCACGATGCGTGAGACAAAACGATTTGTGACAAGGGCGCCGGCTCCCGCCGGAGACGAAACGCCCCACAAAATATTGAGGGGCTGCTGCGCATCCCGGCGGGAGCAAGCGCCCTCGTCACAGTGTTTGTCAGGTTTTGATCAGGCATCGATGGCCGGGAAATCGATATCCGTCAACGCCGCATTGTTCAGGTAGTTGGTCAGGCTCTGCACGGCCACCAGCGCAATCACTTCAATGATCTTCACGTCGTCGATACCGGCAGTGCGGGCGGCGGCGATCTGTTCATCACTCAAGTGGCCGCGGCTTTCGGTCAACTGGCGGGCGAGGGTGGCGTAGGCGTTGAGTTCGCCCTGACGTGCGGCGACGATGTCTTGCGGCGAGAGCCCGGCCTTGCCGGCAAACAAAGTGTGCGCCGCCAGGCAGTAATCGCAACCGTTGACCTGCGAGGTGGCGAGGTAAACGGCTTCTTTTTCCTGGGCGCTCAGCGAAGTCTTGCCGAGGATCGCCGAGGCTTGTACGTAGGTTTCGAGGGCCACCGGTGCTTTGGCCAGGGTGGTGAAGACGTTGGGCAGAAAACCGATTTTCTTTTTCACGCCTTCCAGCACAGGGCGGCTGGCGTCGGCGGCGTTTTCGAGGCTGATAGCGTGGATGCGGCTCATGGTGATTCTCCGAAAATCCGGTGCGAAGTGCGCCGGGGATGGAGGTCATGTTATTGAGAGAGGCTGGTGGATTGGCGGCAAATCGTCGAGGATATGCGGCAGATCGTCCAGATATGCCCTTGGAGTCGTCCATGGATCGCCTTTCAACATTGCTCAGCCATTTCGGCGTGAATGCCGGTACGTTCCACAGCGGCGCGTTTTGCGGCGTCAGCGTTCATGACAACGAGCAGGTGGGGCATGTACATCTTTTGCAGGCCGGTGAATTGCTGCTCAAGCCGGGCAGTGAACGCGAGATTCGCCTGAGCGAACCTTCGTTGATCTTTTTCCCCCGACCCTTCGCCCATCGCATGTTCGCCGACGAAGCCATGGACACCCGATTGGTCTGCGCATCGCTGACGTTTGACGGCGGTTCCGGCAATGCACTGGCGGCGGCGCTGCCGGATTATCTGGTGCTGAAACTGACGGACATTCCGGAACTGGGCAACACCGTGGAGTGGCTGTTCAAGGAAGCGTTCGAAGGTCATTGCGGACGGGTGGCGGTGATGGATCGCCTGTTCGAACTGCTGGTGATTCTGTTGCTGCGGCACTTGATCAGCAGTCGCGAACAACAACCGGGGATGATCGCCGGGCTGGCCGATCCACGCCTGTCGCGTGCCTTGAACCTGATGCACGAGCAACCGCAAAAACCGTGGAGCGTGGCGGATCTGGCGTCTGTCGCCAACCTGTCCCGCGCCGGGTTTGCCGAGCAGTTTCGCCGGGTCGTCGGGCAGACACCGGCCGATTATCTGCTGAGCTGGCGCGTCAGCCTGGCGCAGAAGCGCTTGCGTGAAGGCAAGCCGATTGCGCTGATTGCCGAGGAGGTCGGTTACGAAAGTCCTTCGGCGCTGGCCCGGGCGTTTCGGCGCAAGACCGGGTTCAGCCCGCGCGAGTGGAAGGCGGGCGCCTGAAGATCATTTGGCGAATTTCTTCGCCCCGGCCACACACAGGATCACGCCCAATGTCACCGCGAGCATGCCGACGCTGACGTGTTCATGTAGCAGGGTCGCCGCCAGCGCTAGGCCGAAGAACGGCTGCAGTAATTGCAACTGACCGACCGCCGCAATTCCGCCCTGAGCCAGACCGCGATACCAGAAGACAAAGCCGATCAGCATGCTGAACAGCGACACATAGCCCAGGCATAGCCACGCCGACAGACTGACCGTGCTGAACGAGGCGGGCGCCAGCCACAGGCTCAACACCGCCATGAGCGGTAGCGCGAGCACCAGCGCCCAGCAAATCACCTGCCAGCCGCCAAGGGTTCGCGACAGCTTCGCGCCTTCGGCATAACCGAGGCCGCAGGCCAGAATAGCGGCGAGCATCAGCAGGTCACCGGTGGGCGAGGCCGTCAGCCCTTGCGCGAGGGCGAAGCCGACCACCAGCGCGCTGCCGAGCATCGAGAAAATCCAGAACACCGGTCGCGGCCGCTCACCGCCGCGCAGCACGGCGAATATCGCCGTGGCCAGTGGCAGCAGGCCGACAAACACAATCGAATGGGCCGACGTCACGTGTTGCAACGCCAGTGCGGTCAACAGTGGAAAGCCAAGCACCACGCCCATCGCGACAATCAACAGCGACAACCACTGATCGCGCGCCGGCCGCCGCTCGCGAAACAGCCACAACAGCGCCACCGCCAACACCCCGGCGATGGCGGCGCGGACCACGGTGAGAAACACCGGATCGAACTCCAGCACCGCCAGACGCGTGGCTGGCAGTGAGCCGCTGAAGATCACCACGCCAATAAAGCCGTTGATCCAGCCACTGGTTTTTTCCAGTGCCGGGGTCGTCAGATTCGAAGTCCTTTCCATCACCGTTCACGCTCAGAAGTGGGTTGCTTGCGGTCATGCTAGAACCGAGAATCAGCACAATCAAAGAATTGTCATGGATACATCCGGCATGCCACGTTCGCGCTACAAGACACTGGTTGACGCCTATGCGGCGGACATTCGCTCGGGGCAGTTGCCCCCGGGTACACGGTTGCCAACCCATCGGCAGTTAGCGGCTCAGGAAGGGTTGGCGCTGGTTACGGCCTCGCGGGTGTATTCAGAACTGGAGGCCATGGGCCTGATCAGCGGCGAAACCGGGCGCGGTACGTTTGTCCGCGAAACGTCGTTGTCGCCGGGGCAGGGCATCGATCAGAAAGACGTGGCGGTCGGCATGATTGACCTCAATTTCAATTACCCGTCGTTGCCCGGTCAGGCGGATTTGTTGCGCACAGCGTTGCGCCAATTGGCGTTGTCCGGCGATCTGGAAGCGTTGCTGCGTTATCAACCGCATGCCGGGCGCGGCCACGAGCGTGCATCGGTCGCGCGGCACCTGCTGACGCGCGGGGTGAGGGTCGAGGCCGAGCAAGTGCTGATCGTCAACGGTGCCCAGCAAGGCCTGGCCGTCACGCTGATGGCGCTGCTCAAACCCGGCGATGTGATTGCCGCCGACGCGCTGACCTATTCCGGGTTCAAGGTGCTGGCCGAAGCGCTGCATCTGGAAGTCGTAGCCATTCCGCTCGGTGATCAAGGGCCGGATCTCGCCGCGCTGGACAAACTCTGTCGCAGCCGCTCGGTGCGCGCCGTGTACAGCATGCCGACGTTGCACAACCCGTTGGGTTGGGTGATGCAGCTGGCGCAGCGCGAGCAGTTGGTGGCGATTGCCCGGCGACATGATCTGACAATAATCGAAGACGCGGCCTACGCCTTTTTGGTTGAAAGCCCACCGCGTACGCTGATCGATCTGGCGCCGGAGCGCACGGTGTACGTCTCGGGCCTGTCGAAAAACATCGCCACAGGCCTGCGTGTCGGTTTCATCGCCGCCCCGACCGACGTGGTGCCAGCACTGGAACGCATCATCCGCGCCACGACGTGGAACACCCCGGGCGTCATGACCGCCATCGCCTGTGGCTGGCTCGACGACGGCACGGTGACGCTGCTTGAAGAACAGAAGCGCAACGACGCCAAGGCGCGGCAGGCGCTGGCGGCGGAAGTGTTGAAAGGACTGCCGAGCATTGGCCACCCGGCGTCGTACTTCCTGTGGCTGCCGCTGCCGGAAGACGTGCGCGCCGATCAGATTGTCGTCGAGCTGATGCACGAGCAGGTTTCGGTCACCACGGCTGAACCGTTTTCGGTAGCGGGTCATATGCCGCATGCGATTCGCCTGGCGTTGGGCTCGGTGGAGATAGACGTGTTGCGACAGGCGTTGAGCAAAGTCAAAAAGATCATTGGCGCTTACCTGTAAAAACAAAATGCTACCCTTGCGCGGCCTGATGCAGACCGATCCGGAACCCTTGATGAAAAACACCGCTGCACTGTCACTCGCCCTGATGCTCGCCACTGGCCTGTCCAGTACGTTCACCTTCGCCGCAGGCGACCCCGAAGCCGGCGCGAAGATCTTCCCGCGCCTGTGCGGCGGCTGCCATCAGGTCGGCGAATCGGCCCGCCCCGGATTCGGTCCGCAACTCAATGGCATCATCGGTCGGCCCGCCGGTACGTCAGCGAATTACGTGTATTCGGATGCGATGAAGAACTCGGGAGTGACCTGGGATCGCGAGACGCTGATCGCCTATCTGAAGGACCCGAAAGGCGTGGTGCCGGGTACGCGGATGATTTTCTGGGGGCTGAGTGATGAGGAGAGGCTCGACAATCTGTTGGCTTACCTCCAGACCTTCTCGCAATAACGGTAGGCGCAGCCTTCGGCAGCTCCTACAGGGCGTGCGTGTTTTTGAGGTGCAGCGATGTCGGTTGATGCTCTCTGTGACAACCCCCTCCATCACGCTCGATTGATTCCGCCGCCAGGGTCATGACCGTCACCACCACGTCTTCTTCGCGACTCAAGTATTGCGGTGTCCGGGCGATATGCCGGACACCCAAGTCCCTGATTGAAAAATGACATGAAAAAGCTATTCGTCGTTGTTGCTGCCCTCATTTTGCTGACGGGTTGCGTGACCAAAGATCTCAGCGTTGAAGACCGCCAGCAAATCAAAACCGTGAAAGTGCTGCCGGTGTTTGTCGCCGTCGACAACTTTCAGTACACCAGCATGACGCAGGCCTGGGGCGCGGGCCTGGGTGCCGGAGCCGGCGCAGCGGCAGGTATGGCCTCCGGTGCTTCGACTGCGGGCGCCGGGGCGTTAACGGGGGCGGGCTCTGTGGCAGGGACGAAAGCGGCGGACGTGGCCACCGGCGATATCACTCTGGCGATTCGCAACAACATGAAGGCCAATGGCATCGACCTGAGCCAGTTGATCCGGCAAAGCTTCGAAAAGCGCGTACAGCAGGAACATCTGTTTACGGTGGTGGGCGAGGGTGAGCGAGCCGATGCCGAGGTCGAAATTCTGGTCTCGCAATGGGGCCTCTGCCTGAAGAACTTCAGTAGCGTGTTGTACCCGGTGATCGGCGCCACGGCGCAAATCAAACGCAACGGCTCGGCGGTATGGCGCAATTTCGACACTATTTCCGTATCCAACGATGCCAACACCATCGCCTATACACCGGAGCAATACGCCACGGATCCCGAGGCGTTGCGTAAAGCGTTCAGCCATGTATCGGATCTGCTGGTCAATAAGCTGGTCGATCACTTGAAACAGTGAAGGCCTGATTACGCCACTTGGTTACGGCCCGCCGCTTTGGCTTGATACAGCTGCTGATCGGCGCGTTTGATCAGTGCGTTGTGGCTGTTGTCTGCCGGGTCCGCGAGGCCGACGCCGATGCTGACCGTCACTTGCCCGATCACCGGGAAGTGAGCTTCGGCGACCGCCATGCGGATCTTCTCGGCAACGACTTCCGGGGTGTCGGGTTTGGCGATTTCCGGCAACAGCACGGCGAACTCTTCGCCGCCGTAGCGAGCGACGAAATCAGTGGTGCGCAGGCTGCTCTGAATCAACTGCGCCAACTGCTGCAGCACATCGTCACCCACCGCGTGGCCATGGCTGTCGTTAATGCGCTTGAAGTGGTCGGCATCGATCAGCAGCAGGGCGAACGGCCGCCCGGTGCGGCGGAACAACAGGGTGTATTCAGTAAGTTTCTCGTCGAAGCGACGACGGTTGTAAACCCCGGTCAAACCATCGTGAGTCGCCAGGCTCAGCAGTTCGGCGTTGGCTTGCGTCAGCGCCGCAGTGCGTTGCGCCACCGTGGCTTCCAGCGAAGCATTGGCCTCTTGCAGTTCGCGCTCTTTGCCGAGCAGTGATTGCGTCATCGCATCAATGGATTGGCCGAGCTGGGCGATTTCCAGCACCGAGTGTTGGAGCGGGAATTGTGCGCCGGGCTTCTGGTTCTGCACCTGCCGGGCCGAGCGCGCGAGTTGTTCGATCGGTCGGCTCAGGTACAGCGCCAGGTAGTAGGCCACCAGGCCGAACAGTACTGCGGCGACCACACCCAGGATCAGCAGTTTGTACATCAGCAGGCGCGCCGGTTGCAGCGCGGTTTCCAATGGCTGGCGCACGGCAATCGACCACGACAGCGCCGTACTCGATGGCGTCGGTACGGTGACCACACTGGTGAGGAAGCCGTTGCCCGCGGTCCAGCCTTGCCCCTTGTCGCCGGTTGCCAATAGTTGCCCCATCAGCGCTTCCGGGTAGAGCACCTTGCCATCGTGATCAATGATCAACGCTTCGATATCCGGCGTTGAATTTTTGTGCGAGAACGCCGCCGACTCGACAATGCGTGTTACCCAACTCCAGTGCGCGTGGGCGCCCAGTACGCCAATCACCTGACCGTCGGCGTTGCGGATCGGCGCGGCGAAATCGATGAAGCGCAACGGTTCACCGCTCGGCAGGGCCGGCAGCTTTTTCGCCAGCAGTACTGCCTCATGGGGATCGCCGGTGTACTCACCGCGTATCCCGGCCTGGAACCACGGGCGTTGTTGCACCGATTGGCCGACCAGCAAGTCGTTCACCGCTTGATGCACCTTGCCCTCGGCATCAGTGACGCCCATCCACGCATACTCGGTGCGCGCCTGAGTGCGCAGTTGCATCGATTTCAGAATGGACGGGTTGTCCAGATCGCCACGCTCCAGATGCGGTGCACGGCTGAGCAGATACACCTCCAACTGGCGTTCGCGCAGTTGTTCACCCAGCAACGATGCCGCCGAGCGAGCGGTGTTGAGCAGCGCATTACCGCTGGCCTGCTTCATTTGTTCAGTGGCGATATGGCCGACGTAGAAACCCACACTGAGCAGCGTCAGCAGGGACAAACCGGCAAACCAAAGGGTGAGGTGGCTACGCAGACTGGCTTTGAGCATGGGCTGGCGAGGTCTGTTTTGGAGTTGTGGCCGCATGGTATGCGCAATGGGCTGTGTGTGACCAGTCGGGGAATGGATGGCTGTGAACATGAAAAAGCCCGGCTGATCAGGCCGGGCTTTGTATTGGGATTGCGATGAAGCTGTTGAATCATGCGACGCGGCGTTCGATCAGACGATCAGAACCACCTTCGGCAACACGACGTTCGATCAGACGATCAGAACCACCTTCGGCAACACGACGTTCGATCAGACGATCGGAGCCACCCTCGGCAACGCGGCGTTCAATCAGACGATCAGAACCGCCCTCGGCAACGCGGCGTTCAAGCAGGCGATCGGAACCGCCCTCGGCAACGCGGCGTTCAATCAGACGATCAGAACCGCCCTCGGCAACGCGGCGTTCGAGCAGACGATCGGAACCTCCTTCGGCAACGCGGCGTTCGAGCAGACGATCGGAACCGCCCTCAGCAACACGACTTTCAATCAACTTGTCCGAGCCGCCTTCAGCGACTTGGGTATGTGCCGGGGTGGCGGCAAAAGCGTTAATGGCGAAAACCGAGAAAGCGATGCTGAGAAGGGTCTGGCGTTTCATGATCGTGTGCTCCAAGAGATAGTTGTTTGTCTGGAGCCGATGTTACGCCGTGGATTTTTTATGAGAACTTCATTGCCGTGATGGTAGACATCGACCGCAATGATGGTTCGACGATCCCCCTGTAGGAGCTGCCGCAGGCTGCGATCTTTTGATCTGGCCGTTTCTCAGCGCGAGTTCGCCGCCCGCACACACAACTCACCGGTCGCCCGTGTCAGGGCCAGTTCATGCAGCGCGTCGTGGGTCAGGCCACTGCGCGCCTTGGCCAGCCACGCCGGGCAATTCGCGTCATGGCGATACGGCGCGAAGGCGGCGTATTGCTGCAGCAGGCGGGTTTGCAGCTCATCCAGACGCGGGCGAATCTGTTTACCCAGGTCGGGGCGCGGGGTGTCCGGCGCGGCACCCGCCGCTTGCCACTGTGCGAGCAAACCGTACTGCACCAGTTTGTTCGCCTCCATTTGCGCGGCGATCAGTTGCGCCACGTCTTCCGCGTCGAGCTGGCGCTCGGTGGCCAGCGTGCGGGCATTGGCGATCACCTGCGCTTCACGCGGGCTGTCCTGGATCGGCTTGCCGCTGTCCCATTTGGTCAGCGCGACGAGGTCGCCGATGTTCAGGCGTTCGTTGAGTGTTTCCAGCAACGGCTTCAAGGTTTCGCCGGGCGCGGCGGCGTGAGCGCTGGTGGTGAGCACGGCGAGGAGGGTGGCGGTCAGCAGATGGGCAAAGCGCGGCATGAACAGAGCCTCAATGAGAGAAGTGAAAGTGGGCAATTGTTTACCACAGCTCGGAGCTTGCACCTACAGAACCGTTTCCGTTACACAGGCGCGGCCACCGGTCATAAACACCGATTTGAAATGTTAATTGCGCCCCGCGTGCAACTCACCGAAGCTATCCTCCATCAGCCCTCCCGCCGTCGAGATGGACCTCTATTCAATGCAAGCCGTCGCCCAACGCCCACTCTGGCACACCTACCTGCTGTTCCTTGCGCCGATGGTGCTGTCGAACTTTCTGCAATCGATGTCGGGCACGGTCAACAGCATCTACATCGGCCAGATGCTCGGCACCCAGGCGTTGGCGGCGGTGTCGGGGATGTTTCCCATCGTGTTCTTCTTTATCGCATTGGTGATCGGCCTCGGCGCTGGCGCCGGAGTGTTGATCGGTCAGGCGTGGGGCGCGCGTGAGCCGCACATGGTCAAGGCGATTGCCGGGGCAACGCTGTTGCTCGGGGTGTTGATCGGTCTGGTGGCGGCGGTGTTGGGCAGCGTGTTCGCGCGGCAGGCGCTGGCGGGCCTGGGGACGCCGGCGGATGTGCTCGACGATGCGGTGGCGTATGCCCATGTGATGATGTGGATCTTGCCGTCGCTGCTGGTGTTTGTGTTGTTCACCCAGCTGTTGCGCGGGGTCAGCGATACGCTATCGCCATTGCTGGCGCTGATGGTCTCGACCTGTGTCGGGCTGGCGCTGACCCCGGCGCTGATTCGCGGCTGGTTCGGCTTGCCGCAATTGGGTATTCAGAGTGCGGCGTACGCCGGGCTGGCCGGTAACCTGGCGGCGATGGTATGGCTGGCGTGGCGCCTGATTCGCAAAGGGCACCCGTTGGCGCCGGATCGGGAGTTCTTCACCGCGCTGCGCCTTGACGGGGCAATTCTCGGCAAGGTCTTGCGCATCGGCCTGCCGACCGGCGTGCAGATGATTGTGCTGTCGCTGTCGGAGCTGGTGATCCTGGCGCTGGTCAATCAGCACGGCTCGCAAGCAACGGCGGCGTATGGCGCGGTGACGCAGATCGTCAACTACGTGCAGTTCCCGGCGTTGTCGATTGCGATCACCGCGTCGATTCTCGGTGCGCAGGCCATCGGCGCCGGGCGGCTGGAGCGCATGGGGCCGATCCTGCGCACCGGGCTGTTGATCAACGTGTGCCTGACCGGCGGTTTGATTGTGCTCGGCTACCTGTTGTCGCACTGGCTGCTGGGGCTGTTCCTGACCGAGGACTCGACCCGGGCGATGGCTGAGCATCTGCTGCACATCATGTTGTGGAGCCTGCTGGTGTTCGGCTTCCAGGCAATCATCGGCGGGATCATGCGCGCCAGCGGCACGGTGTTGGTGCCGGTGGCAATTGCGATCATTTGCGTGGTCGGTGTGCAATTGCCGGCGGCGTACTGGCTGGACGGGCAATACGGCTTGCAGGGCGTGTGGATGGCGTTTCCGGTGGCGTATCTGGGCATGCTGGTGTTGCAGACCCTGTATTACAAACTGGTCTGGCAGCATCAGAAAATCGAGCGGCTGGTGTAGGCGCTGGCGCAACGCCCGGATGTTTGCTTAAGTCAATCGAGGCCCTCGACGGCCAGCCCCGCCCGGAGAATCCCATGTCGATCCGATTGCTGCTGGTTGCCGCGTGTTCGCTGTGCGTCGTCTGTACCGCGCAGGCTGTCGAATACACCCGGGTTAACACCAGCGCGAGTCAGATCAGCTTTACCTACAACCAGATGGGCTCGCGGATGTACGGCACCTTCGGCAAGTTCGAGGCGACGCTGGACTTCGACACCGACAACCTCGCCGACGCCCACACCTCGTTGCATATCGACCTCACCAGCATTGATGCCGGCAGCGAAGACGCCAACACCGAACTGGTGAAACCGGCGTGGTTCGACACTGAAAAATTCCCCGTGGCGGTGTTCGAATCCAAGCGTTTTACCCAAGATCCAAAAAACAAATATCTTTACTTGATCTATGGCCAGCTCACCCTCAAAGGCATTACCCGCGAAGTGCAGGTACCGGTGGAATTGAAACCGGACAGTGCCATCGGCATTTTCGACGGTGAACTGGTGCTCAAGCGTGACGAGTTCGGCCTCGGCGCGGGCGAGTGGGCGGACACCGTGGTGTCCCAGGACATCGCCATCAAATTCAAAGTGGTGGCGCCACAGCAGTGACGCCCGTCGTTGCAATCAATAGGCCCGCCAGTGCCCCGGTACCCAGCGCCATTGGTTGCCGCCCCAGCGATAGTGCCCGGCAACCCAGTGATAACCCGGCGCCGGCATCACCGGAACGACTTCGACCAGCGGCGGAGGCCGATGCGGACGGGCCGGCTCGACGACGCAACCGGACAACGTGACGGCCACCAGCGTGGCGGCCAGCAGTGCTTTAACGGTCTTCGACATGGTGGTGTTCTCGCAAGAAGTGATGGTCAGGCTGTCGCGCATTCATCGCACCCAATGCCCCTCGACCCAGAACCAGTTTGGTCCGCGTGCCTGCCAGTGCCCGGGTTTCCAGCGCGCGCCGTACCTCACCGGTTGCCAGTGGCCGGGTATCCACACGTAACCGCGTCCTTGCCAGCGCCAATGACCTTGATCCCAGACATAACCGGGACGTGCGCCGGGCATCACTTCCATGCGCATCGGCGGTGGAGCTTGCTGAACGATCACCACCGGTTGCGCAAACACCGTGGCGCTGCTCAGCGCCGCCAGCGTCAACGGCACCAGCAGCAGGGTTTTTCGCCATTTGGACAGGGAACGCAAAACGCTCATGACAACTCCTCAAGGCCTGCGTCGAAAAGTGAACGCAGCTGCAGAATTGGATGCCTGATTTGCGAAAGATCCCGTCTGAGGCGGATGAAATTTTTTTCAGGGAGGGCGATGCGAGAACGTCAGGATGGCGCCGCAGCAAGACGCCCGGCGCGCGTGATGGTTGTTGCCTGTGAGGCTGGACTCAATAAAACCGGTCCTGTTCTTTCATTGCCTGAATCTGCCAGAACGTCCTGCCCGAGATCAGCAGAAACAGCAGTGCGAGCAACACACCGCCGGTCATGATGTAGAAGCTCGTGCGGTAACTCTGCAACTGGCTGGTGATACAGCTTTTATCCGGCATCCACGGCGACACCAGCAGGGTGATCGGGCCATCGACTTCATATTGGGTATGCTCGACGTAGCGTTCGTCGGCGTGTTGCCCTTCATGGGTCTGGCCTTGGGCATCGGTGTATTGATAGTGAATGACCTTGCCATTAGCGTTCATTGGAATCTTTTCCAGTGCCGTGACGCTGCCGCGGGTTTCCACACCGTTGAAACTCAGCGCCCCATAAAGCATGCCCGACTTGTGCGCCATTGCAGCGAGCAGCAAAACCACGCAGCAAGCAACGGTCAGCATGACGATACGGTTGTAGAGGTGATCCTTGGCAGCTTCGCGTGGGTAGTACATGGCCGATCCCTGGTGGTGACATGTGTAGGAGTCCGTTACATCGGCGCTCGGAACAGGAACTTTAGACGTCGAGTGGGCGCGTCACGGTATGATGGCGCGGCTCGTCGACCGCTGCGGCGGTCGGCAACGCTTTTTACCGTCGGAGTTCGTCATGCCACGCATCACCCACTACAAATCCCCATGCCCCGAGGCCGTCAACAGCCAGATCCTGCAGATGGTCGTCGACTACCTGACCGACATCAGCGCGGTCGGCCTCGGCCCGAGCAACCTGCTGTACAACGTCTATCAGTACGCAGTTGGCTATGAGGTGCATCTGTATCTCGAAGCGTTGAATGGCGAGAAGGGTATCGACGTGGAGTTGCTGGTGGCCACCGACGAGGATGATCCGGAGCAAGTGATCGGTTTTCTGTTGTACCTGCCGGTGCAGGGCGACTGGGAAGCCTGCAGCGTGGCCTACATGGCGGTGCGCGAAGGGCATCGGCGCCAGGGTGTGGCGCGGGCGATGATCGGTGAGATGGTCGGGCGTTATCCCCATGCGGAGCTGGCCTGCACGATCGGCAAAGTCCCGTACTTCGAAGCGTTGGGCTTTGAGGTGATTGGCCAGCGTGAAACCCAGGTGTTGATGAGCACCCGGTATTACCGCAGCAATGGCTTGCGCGGGTTTATCGACACCACGCCGATTTACCGTTCGCTGGAGGTGCAGCAGATCCACACTTACCTGCTGCAGAAAAATGGCAAACGGGCGATGCTCGATGCCGAGAAACAGCGCGATCGACACCTCGACCAGACCACCCGCCATACCGAAGAATTTGTCCGGCAACGCCTGACCGTGCACTGACCCCACATCGCTGAAAAAGCCCTTGCTGTGAATGGCGCAGCAAGGGCTTTTTTGTGCGCGTCATTCAGCCGAGTTTGACGTTCATGGTGATCCGCGCCGTGAACACGTGCTTGCCCTCGGTGTCGCGAATATCCACGGTGACGATCTTGTCGCCTTCGCTCTGCCAATCCACGCCTTCACCACTGGCCACCGCCGTCACATCGGTTTTTGCCTTGGCCAGATATTCCACGGTCATGCCTTTGGGGATCCAGCGTGCGCCGGCCGGGATCGACACATCGGTCATCATCCCGGCGGCGAGTTCCGCCGCGTTGCACATGGCAATGGCATGCACGGTACCGAGGTGATTGGTGATCTCTCGACGGAACGGCACTTGCACCGTCGCCGCATTGGCGCGCAACTCGGTCACCAGCGGGTTGATGGTGCTGAAGTACGGCGCGACCTGGCAGGCCATCTGGCTAAACGCTTGCGGACCTGCGCTGTTGAACATGCTGAGAAACTGACTCATGGAAACGCCTCGCGAAAAGTGAATTTGCAGAACTATGTTCCGTTACAGAATAATATTCTGTAACGGAACGGTATTCGGTCTGCGGGAAATCTGTCAACCTGTGCGTGTTTTTTTCATGGGCACGACGTGTGCCTTTCAATCCCGATTTTCAGGCAGTGAGCCGCATGGACACCGCAGATCTACTTGAACGCAGCTACCCCGGCCGCCGCGCCGAACTCAAGCGTGACATCTTTCGCAAGGCGCTGAACCTGTTCAACGAACAGGGGATTGAAGCCACCACCATCGAGATGATTCGCGCCGAGTGCGACACCAGTGTCGGGGCGATCTATCACCATTTCGGCAACAAGGAGGGCTTGGTCGCCGCGTTGTTTTTCACCGCGCTGGAGGATCAGGCGCGCCTGCGCGATGCCTATCTGGAGGCAGCGAAAACCACCGAGGAAGGTGTGCAGGCGCTGGTGTTCAGCTACGTCGATTGGGTCGAACGTCAACCGCAGTGGGCGCGCTTCCAGTACCACGCGAGGTTTGCGGTGACCAAAGGGCCGTTCAAAGACGAACTGGCCGAGCGTAACAAGACCCGCAATGTGCGTCTGCGCGACTGGCTGGCCGAATCGGGGCGCGCTGCCGAACTCAAGGCCTTGCCCGCTGAACTGTTGCCGTCGTTGATCATCGGTCAGGCCGACAGTTACTGCCGTGCCTGGTTGGCAGGGCGGGTGAAGGGCAGTCCGGCGGACTATCGCGAGTTGCTGGCACAAGCGGCGTGGCGCTCGATCCGCGCCGATTCGCTGTTGGACGGCTGATTTACGCAGACAAAAAAAGAGCCTCAAAGCTCTTTGATGGGGAGGAAGTAGAGCCCTCGAGGCTCAAGATGCGCATGAAGCAAGGCATGGGCTTGATTGGGGTTCAGAACACCCGTGCCTACGCAGCGCTCGAAGAGCGGAGCCACTGCGTGATTCCATCGTAGGAGTGCGCAAGTGACGGCTCAAGTACCGCCAGTCGCCCGGGCAACTAGACGCTGGCCTCTTTCATGAATGTTCACAGACTCCCTGTAGGAGCTGCCGAAGGCTGCGATCTTTTGATTTTGCTTTTAAAAGACAAGATCAAAAGATCGCAGCCTTCGGCAGCTCCTACAGTGTTTTTGCGGGGTCAGCGGGCGCCAGGCCAGCCTGATTTTTCGAGGGCCGCGAGCAGGGTTTCGGCATCCAGTCCCGGCACCGAATGACCGTTACCTTCGGTGCTGTCACTGGCCAGCAAGGCATTGATGATCGCTTCTTCAACCGCCTCGGTCGCGGCCAGAAACAGCTCGCTGATATGGTCGTTATTGACCATGCGCAAGCCGTCGCAGGTCGGTGCGCCTTTGCCTTCGTAGGCGGCGGGCGGTACGTGATCATTACCCGTGGCGAAGGCGATAAAGATGTCGCCGCTGTGATCCTCATTGCCGCCGCCGGTGCGCGCCAGACCGAGGCTCGCGCGCTGTGCCAGGCGTGTGCACTGGTGGGGCAACAGCGGCGCATCGGTCGCCAGGCAGACGACGATCGAGCCCATGCCCGGATGCGGCAATGAGGCGCGCAAGAACGGCGAATCTTTCTGTTCCATATAGCGCCCGACCGGGTAGCCATCGACCCGCAGTTCGCTGCGAATGCCGTGGTTGGCCTGCACGATCGCGCCGACGGTCCAGCCGCCCTGGGCACTGCTCAAACGCCGCGACGACGTACCGATGCCACCCTTGAATTCATGGCAGATCATGCCGCTGCCACCGCCGACGGCGCCTTCCACCACTGGGCCGTCGACCGCGTTTTTCAGGGCTTCAGCCACATGCGTGGGCTGCACGTGAAAACCGTTGATATCGTTGAGCAGGCCGTCAAAGGTCTCCAGCACCACTGGCATGTTCCAGTAGAGACGGCCGTCGTCGGGTTGCTGCTGGCGATCCAGTGCAACCAAGGCATCGCGCACCACACCGAGGCTGTGGGTGTTGGTGAAGGCAATCGGGCTGGTCAGCAGACCCGCCTCGCGAATCCATTCAAGCCCGGTGGCGTCACCATTGCCGTTGAGCACATGCACGCCGGCAAAACACGGTTGCTGATTGGTCGAACCCGGACGCGGTTCGATCAGCGTCACGCCGGTGCAGATATCCCGTCCGGCGCTGCTGCGGCCGCGCACATTGCTGTGGCCGACGCGTACGCCGGGTACATCAGTGATGGCGTTGAGCGGGCCGGGATGCAGTTGGCCAATGCGGATGTTGAGGTCACGGGCACGAGGTTTCATCGATTGTTGTCTCTCTCTGAGTTGTTCGCCGTCCCCTGTAGGAGTGAGCCTGCTCGCGATAGCGTCGGCACTTTCAATACATCTGTGCCTGACCCACCGCTATCGCGAGCAGGCTCACTCCTACAGGGGGAATGTGTTGGGGTTACTGGCCGTTCTTGACCTTGCTCCACACCCGCGTGCGCACCCGTTCGGTGGCTTTGGGCAGGGGTTCAAGGGTGTACAGCGTGGCCATCGCCGTGGCCGATGGATAAACCGCCGGGTTGTCCCGCGTGGCGGCGGCCACCAGCGCTGTCGCCGCTCGGTTGCCATTCGGATACGACAGATGATCACTGACCGGCGCGATCACTTCGGGCCGCAGCAGATAATCGATAAACGCCAGCCCTTGGGGCCGATTCGGCGCGTCCTTGAGCAGCACCAACGTGTCGAACCACACCGGCGCGCCTTCCTTGGGCAGGCTGTAGGCGATCTTCACGCCGTTGTTGGCTTGCTCGGCATTGGTCTTGGCTTCCAGCATCGCCCCCGACCAACCGACTGCCACGCAAATGTTGCCGTTGGACAGGTCGCTGATGAATTTCGACGAGTTGAAGTAGGCAATGTGCGGGCGCAGTTTCAGCAGCAACGCTTCGGCCTTTTTATAGTCTTCAGGATCGGTGCTGTTGGGTGGCAGCCCCAGATAATGCAGGGCGACCGGCAGCATCTCCGATGGCGAATCGAGCATCGCCACGCCGCACTGGCCGAGTTTGGCAAGGTTGTCTTCGTTGAACACCAGATCCCACGAATCCACCGGCGCCTTGTCGCCGAGCGCCGCGCGCACTTTGTCGACGTTGTAACCGATGCCGTTGGTGCCCCATAGGTACGGCACCGCGTACTGATTGCCGGGATCGTTGTTGGCCAGTTTTGCCAACAAATCGGCATCAAGATTCTTCCAGCCCGGCAGTTGCTCGCGTGGCAGCGGGGCCAGGGCGCCGGCCTTGATCAGCGTCGGCAGGCTGAAGTTGCTTGCCACCACCACGTCGTAGCCGCTGCGGCTGGTCATCAGTTTGCCTTCGAGGACTTCGGCACTGTCGAAGGTGTCGTAGACCGGTTGGATACCGCTGTCGCGCTGGAAATCGTGCAGAGTGTTCGGGCCGATGTAGTCGTACCAGTTGTAGACGTGCACGCTCGGCGCGTCGGCGGCCATGGCCATTGAGCCGGCGCCAATACCCGCCAGCAGGCCCAGTTGAATGCTGAGGTTGATACAGCCTCGGTGACGACGCATGATGCGGCACTCCTGGCCTGTGCAGGCCGGTGATGAACAGGAGTGCTCAGCCTATCGGGCCGGTCACGCCTGACCCATTCCCATCATGGGTTACTCAAAAGGGGTAGTGCGTGGACGCGTTGCTGCAGGAGTTGCCAGTGCATCAAAGCCTGGCGCGGGTATTTGCCGGAGTCGGTCAGGACGGTTTCTGGCGTGCGCTGGTGGACACGTTGCGGCTGCTGGTGCCGCTGGACAACGCGCTGGTGGCGTTGATGAAAGCCGGGCAGGCGCCGCAATTGCTGATCGACTTCGACAGCAAGGGCCGCGCCGACGAGCAGGAAGAACTGGCCAGTTACAGTGCCGGCATGTACCTGCTCGATCCGTTTTACCAGGCCGCATCGACCGGCATTGCCGACGGCTTGCACAGCCTCGCCTCGGTGGCCCCGGACCAATTTCTGCACAGCGAGTACTACCAGAGCTATTTTCGTTCGGTGGTGGGCGAGGACGAGTTGCAGTTCATGATCAACGTCGAGGGCGGCGTGCTCGGCTTGTCATTGGGCCGTTCGACGCCGTTCGGCATGGCCGAGCAGGGTCGACTGCTGTGCGTGCGTGACTGGGTGTTGGCGGCAATGCGTCGGCATGTGCAGTTGCTGCCGCCGCAGGGCGCGGTGGCGGAAACGCTGGTCGGGGATCTGGCGACGTTGCTCGACCGCTTCGACGCGCGGCTGACGGTGCGCGAGGTCGATACGGCGCGGCTGATTTTGCAGGGCTTCTCCAGCAAGGCAATGGCCCAGCAGATGGGCATCTCGCCGGAGACGGTCAAGGTGCATCGGCGCAATCTTTATCACAAGCTCAATGTCACCGGGCATGGAGAGTTGTTTGCGCTGGTGCTGCGCCCACCAACTCCCTGATTCACCACAATCCCCTTGTAGGAGTGAGCCTGCTCGCGATAGCGATGTGTCAGATATCACCTATTTGACTGATAGACCGCTATCGCGAGCAGGCTCACTCCTACAAGGGATCTTCGGGGTGTCAGATCGTGCGCTGGAAGACCAATGCCTTGAGTCCGCTTTCAGGGTCGATGTCGGGGAACTCCGGCGGATTCTCCAGCCGTTCTACAAAGCGCAGACTCGGCGCTTCCTGGGTCACGCCATTAATCAAAAAGTCCGAACCGAATGCCGGGTCGTTCATGCACGCCAGCACGGTGCCGTTGGCGGTGAGCAATTCCGGCAGGCGGCGCAGCACGCGTTGGTAATCCTTGGTCAGCAGGAAACTGCCTTTCTGGAAAGACGGCGGATCGATGATTACCAGATCATAAGGGCCGCTGTTGATCACCTTGCCCCAGGACTTGAACAGGTCGTGGCCGAGGAAACTGACTTTGCTCAGGTCGTGGCCGTTCAAGCGATGATTGTCGCGGCCACGGCTCAGCGCGGCGCGGGACATGTCCAGATTGACCACATGGCTGGCGCCACCCTCGATGGCTGCCACGGAAAAACCGCAGGTGTAGGCAAACAGGTTGAGCACGCGTTTGCCGCTGGCCTGTTCGCGCACCCAGTTACGCCCGTAACGCATGTCGAGAAACAGCCCGGCGTTCTGCTTGCGGCCCAGATCGACGCGATACTGCAAGCCGCCCTCGACAATGCTCATTTCGTCGATCTCTTCACCCAGCAGCCATTCGGCGGTGCTCTGCGGCAAATAGCGATGCTGGATCAGCAAGGTGTGTGCGCCAGACTGTTTCCATTCGGCGGACCCCGTGAGCTCCAGGAGCAACGCCTTGAGATTGTCCAGTTGCTCAGGCGCCGGCTCCTTGAACAGCGACACCAGCACCACGCCTTGCAGCCAGTCCACCGTCAACTGCTCCAGCCCGGCCCAGCAGCGTCCGCGCCCGTGGAACAGGCGACGGGTTTCGCTCGGTGCAGCCGCGAGGGCCGGCAGCAGATGGGCATGGAGGGTGGCGAGGGCTTCAGGGTTCATCGGTCAGGATCGGCAAGCAAAAGGGCCGGCATTTTAACCACAAATACGCCGTCACGAACGATTGCCGGCGACGGGCAAAAACGGCCTTTCGCAAAAGACCTGTATCAAAAATGAATTTCTGCAGAGCCCGCTGCTCATACCAGTTAAGCAGCGGATTCAAGCCGCTAAATCGTTAATGCAATTCAGGGAGTGCAGTTCCATGTGCCCAACACCTACGGCGAGCGCGCACCTTCCTGACGGATTGATTCTGGTGGTTGAGGATGATCCGTTGATTCTGGAGTTTCTCTGCGAAATTCTTCAGGAGGAAGGTTTCAAAGTCGAGCCACGTACCAGCGCGGATGACGCCAAGCTGTATCTGGAAGAGCACGCGCCGGAAGTGGCCTTGCTGCTGACCGACATCACCATGCCCGGCGAAATCAATGGCGCCGGGTTGGCCAACCTGGTCGGCGAACGCTGGCCGGACAAGCCGGTCATGGTCATGTCCGGCTATGAAACCCCGGAGACATCGGGGGTCAAGCACCCGGTGGCGTTCATCAAGAAGCCGTGGGCCATCGGCCAGTTACTCGACTGCGTGGATAGCGCGTTCAAGTCCAAGGCTCCGCGCCTGCACTGAGATGCCGGGGCGAATCGCCGGGCAAAAATGCTACATTGCCCGGCCAATCCGCCCAGTCTTGTCAAAGGATGCGATCTTTTGTCTGCTCACTTTAACGTCTTCGATCGCGCGTTCGGCGCGTTTCTGTTCGACATGGACGGCACCGTCCTCAATTCCATTGCCGCCGCCGAGCGGATCTGGGCAGCCTGGGCCGTGCGCCATGGCGTCGATGTGGAAACGCTTTTGCCGACCATTCATGGCGTGCGCGCGATCGACACCATCACCCGGCTGAACCTGCCGGGGGTGGATGCCGAGGCGCAAGCGGCGGTAATCACCGAGGCGGAAATCGAAGACGTTGAAGGCATTGTCGAGATACCCGGCGCGGCGAAATTTCTCAATAGCCTGCCCAAAGATCGCTGGGCGATGGTGACGTCGGCGCCACGGGATCTGGCGTTGCGGCGCATGGCGGCGGCGGGGATTCCAACGCCAGCGGTGATGATCACGGCTGAAGATGTGAAGGCGGGTAAGCCCGACCCGGCCGGCTATTTACTGGCGGCCCAACGTCTTGGCCTGGACGCGCGTGATTGCCTGATTTTCGAAGACGCCACGGTCGGTATTCAGGCTGCTGAAGCCGCCGCTGCGCCGCTGATGATCATCACCACGACGCATCAGCATCCGCTGGAAACGGCCCATGCGACGTTGGCCAGTTATGCTGCGGTCAGCGTCAAGATCGATAGCGACGGTCAACTCCACCTGCAAAAAAACTGACACAACACAATCCCTTGTAGGAGTGAGCCTGCTCGCGATAGCGGTGTGTCAGACACACAGATTTGACTGACACACCGCTATCGCGAGCAGGCTCACTCCTACAGGGGACTGTGTTCGCAAATCAATAAACGCCGGGCACCAACCGCCAACTCCGCGCACAGTAAGCGTCATACTCCGCGCCAAACTGCGCCCGCAGCAGCGCTTCTTCCGAATGAATCCGGGCAATCAGCGGAATCAACGTCAGCGCCGCCAGCATCAACCCGACCACCGAACGAAACGCCAATGCCCAGCCCACGGCATTGACCACCAGCCCCAGATAACTCGGATTGCGCAGCCGTTGGTAAATGCCATCGGTCACCAATCGATGCCCCGGTTGAATCGCCACCAGTCCGCTGAAACGTCGCCCCAGCACAAACACCGGCCACAACCGCAGCACGCCGCCGACGATAAACAGCAATGCGCCGAGCCAGCGCACGCCTTCACCGCCCACCGTCCAGAAATTCACCCGGTCGCAATAGGCCGGCAGAAAACCACTGACCAGACCAATTACGCCAAACGCCGGAATCACCCAGCGATTGGCGCGGTCTTCACGCTCGCCGGAACTGAGGTTGACCTCGCTGAACAGCGAAGCGATCACCATGGCCACCGTCGCCAGTGCGACGATCACCAGCGAACCGTGGGAAAAGAACATCGCCACGCCGCCAATGCCCCACACCGCCAGGCCGAGGTAGGCGAGGGTGGCGAGTACCGCGACGACGGTCATTTGTGCGGACATTCTCATGGTCAACTCACGGCTGGATGCTGATCTGATGAGTGTAGATCCACCGCAAAACCTGTGGGAGCGAGCCTGCTCGCGAAAGCGTTGGCTCAGTCAAAATCGATGTTGGATGTGCCGGTCCCTTCGCGAGCAAGCTCGCTCCCACAGGTTCAGAAGTGATCTCGCACTTTCTGTATGACGCAGATCCCTGTGGGAGCGAGCCTGCTCGCGAAGCGGCCCTCTCAGTCAGCGGCTATCTCTCCGTCAGTCAGGACTTTGCGGAAGGTCTCGACCAATGGCCGCAAGTTGATCCGGTGCCACGCCGCCCACAATGGCGTGGTCAAGGTCAGCCACGGCAGCTCCCGCAGCACTACGCCCGGCGGTGCGTTATGGCTCAGGCCTTTCTGGATCATCGCAATCCCCAGCCCCGACGCCACCAGACCCAACGCGGTAAACGGTTCGGTCGCCTGCATGCGCACATCCGGGGTGAATCCCGCACGGATGCAGGCGCTGACGAACTCATCGTTGGCGTCCTGACGCGGCTGCACGCCGATCCATTCCTGATTGGCCAGATCCTCCGGGTTCAACGCAGCTCGCTGCGCCAGCGGATGCTGTTCCGGTAACGCCAGCAGCATCGGGTCATCGAGCACCTGAAAACCCAGCAGATCCGGATCGTCATCGGTCGGCGGCTCACTCACCAAGGCGATATCGAGGCTACGCTGTCGCAGGCCTTCCAATTGCTCGGCGGAACTGAGGTTGTATAGCGCGACGTGCACGTTGGGACGATCTGCGCGCAGCACGCGCAAGGCGTTGGGCAGGACGCCGGCATGCATGGCGTTCTCGATATAGCCGATGCACAGGCCACCTTCTTCGCCGCGACCGAGGCGCTTGCCGAGGGATTCCAGGCGATTGGCGTGGGTCAGCAGGGCGCGGGTTTCGGCAAGAAAAGTCTGGCCGTCGCGGGTCAGGCGAATGCGTTGCTGGCTGCGCTCGAACAGCGTCAGGCCCAGCCGTTCTTCGAGCTGGGCGATCTGCCGGCTCAGTGGCGACTGGGAAATATGCAGCCGTTCGGCGGCGCGGCCGACGTGTTCTTCCTCGGCGACTACAACGAAGTAGCGCAATTGGCGGATATCGATCATGTCAGACCTATAGGGACTCAAGTGCTGCGTATTATGTCTTGGACGGTCTCGGTGTCGCAATCTAGGATCTGCTCAACGGTCACACACACCCAGAACCTATCGAGGAAAAACCCATGAGCTTGAAAGACAAACTGCCCGGCCAGCTGGGCTTCGGCACCGCACCACTGGGCAACATGTTCCGCGCCATCCCCGAAGAAGAAGCGCAGGCCACCGTGCATGCCGCGTGGGATGCCGGCGTGCGTTACTTCGATACCGCGCCTTTTTACGGCTCCGGTCTGTCGGAGATCCGCCTCGGTGAAGCGTTGAAGCAATACAAGCGCGACGACTATGTGCTCAGCAGCAAGGTTGGCCGGGTGATTCTCGATGAAGTCGAAGACGCCGCCGCCCGCGATCTCGGCGAGAAGAGCGGGGTGTTCGAACACGGTCGCCCGAACAAAATCGTCAACGATTACAGCGCCGACGCGACTATGCGTTCGATCGAAGACAGCCTCAAGCGTCTGCAAACCGATCGCCTCGACATCGTCTGGGTGCACGACATCGCTCAGGATTTTTACGGCGATCAATGGCTGGAATACTTCAATCAGGCCCGCACCGGCGCGTTCAGAGTCCTCACCCGCTTGCGCGAAGAAGGCGTGATCAAAGGCTGGGGCCTGGGCGTGAACAAAGTCGAGCCGTGCGAGCTGACCCTCGACCTCACTGAGGCGCAGCCGGATGGTTTCCTGCTGGCCGGTCGCTACACGCTGCTCGACCATGAACGCCCGTTGCAACGCCTGATGGATGCAGCGCTGGCGCAAAACGTTGAAATCGTTGTCGGTGGCCCTTACAGCTCGGGCATCCTGGCCGGTGGCTCGCACTTCGAATACCAGCAGGCCAGCCCTGAAGTCATCGCCAAGGTCGAGCAGATCAAACGCATCGCCGCCGCTTACAACGTCGATATCAAAGCCGCTGCGCTACAGTTCTCGCTGGCCAATCCCGCTGTTGCGGCGGTGATTCCCGGCGCAAGCAAACCGCAACGCATTGCCGAAGATGTCGCGGCATTGTCGGCCAGCATTCCTGCCGGTTTCTGGCAGGCGATGCGCGACGCCCAACTGGTTTCCGAACGTGCACCATTGCCAATCGATGAGGTGAAAGCATGAAGATTGATCTGAGTGGAAAACTGGCCATCGTCAGCGGCAGCACCGCTGGCATCGGTCTGGGCATCAGCCAGTCGCTGGCCGAATCCGGCGCCACGGTGGTGGTGATTGGTCGCGACACCGCCAAGGTCGAGCAGGCGCTGGCGAGCATTCGCGAGAAGGTGCCGGGCGCGCAATTGCGTGGTCTGGCTGCCGATCTGGGCACCGCGGAGGGCGCGCAGAAGCTGTTCGCCGCTGAACCGCGTGCGGACATTCTGGTGAACAATCTCGGCATCTTCGACGCCGTGGATTTCTTCGAAGCGCCGGACAGCGAGTGGACGCGTTTCTATGAGGTCAACGTGATTTCCGGCGTGCGCCTGGCGCGGCACTACGTGCCGGCGATGGTCGAGCAGGGCTGGGGCCGGGTGATCTTCCTGTCCTCGGAATCCGGTGTGGCAACGCCAGCGGACATGATCAACTACGGCGTGACCAAAAGCGCCAATCTGGCGGTGTCCCACGGTCTGGCCAAACGTCTGGCTGGTACCGGGGTGACGGTCAATGCGATCCTGCCGGGGCCGACCTTCACCGACGGCCTGCAAGACATGCTCAAGGATGCCGCCGCCGAATCAGGGCGCAACTTGCGCGATGAAGCCGACGCTTTTGTGCTCAAGGCCCGTCCAACTTCGATCATCCAGCGCGTAGCGGATGTTGAGGAGGTCGCGCATCTGGTGACCTACATTGCTTCGCCGCTGTCCTCGGCCACCACCGGCGCCGCTTTGCGTGTCGATGGCGGCGTGGTCGACAGCCTGACTATCTGAATTCCCGAGAGAGACGTTTATCTATGCCAACAGCATCCGCAACCATCGACATTCCGGCCTCGGCCGATCAGGTCTGGCAATTGATCGGCGGCTTCAACACGCTGCCCGATTGGCTGCCCTTTATTCCCAACAGTGAACTGAGCGACGGTGGCCGTGTGCGCACCTTGCAGACCGCTGACGGCGCTGTGGTGATCGAGCGACTGCAAGCGTTCGACAACGCCGCGAAGACTTACAGCTATTCGATTGAACAGGCACCGTTCCCGGCGACTGATTACCTGGCGACGATCAAGGTCGAAGCCCAGGGACAGGGCGCACGCGTGACGTGGTCGGGGCGTTTCAACGCCAAAGGCGTGAGTGATGAGGAAGTGGTGGCGTTGTTCAGCGGCATCTACCAAGGTGGCCTCGAGGCACTCCGAGCCAATTACCCAGCCTGATCAACACCACAATCCAATGTAGGAGTGAGCCTGCTCGCGATGGCGTTTTGTCATTCAATGAGTAGTTGACTGACACACCGCTATCGCGAGCAGGCTCACCCCTACAGGGGTTGCGTTTCAGAGTGGGAATCAGGAATTCTCGATCAGGCTCTGCCGGCAATCGAGCACCAGTTTCGCCCCGCCCAGATCACTGCTGCCGACTTCAAGACTGAAGCCATGCAAGCTGACAATCGCCGCCACAATCGACAGTCCGAGGCCAAAGCCACCCTGCGGCTGCCCACCCTCGGCGCGATAGAAGCGCTGGAACACCGCCTCGCGCTCAGCCTCGGGAATTCCCGGTCCGGAATCGTGCACCTCAATCCGCGTCTGCCCACCCGCGTTCACCCCACGCAGCATCACTGTGCCGCCCGGTGGTGTGAACTTGATCGAGTTACTCAGCAGATTGGCCAAGGCCTCGAACAGCAACGCCCGATCGCCATTCAGCGGCGGCAATGTTTCCGGCATGTTCAGCTCGAAACGCAACTCGCCTTCTTCGGCCAGCGGCAGGTAAAACTCGTGCAGTTCTTCCAGCAATTGCACTGGATCGAGCTCGACAAAACCTGAACGGCGCTGGCGATCCTCAAGCTCGGAAATCCGCAACAACCCGCGAAACCGCGCCATCAGCGTGTCCGCTTCGGCGAGCACCAGATCCAGTTGCGCCGCTTCCTGCGAACCTTCGCCAGCCTGCTGCTGCATGCGATACAACTGCGCGCGCAGGCGCGTCAGTGGCGTGCGCAGATCATGGGCGATGTTGTCGCAGACGCCTTTGACTTCATTCATCAAGCGCTCGATACGCTCCAGCATCGCGTTGACGATGGCCGCGAGCATGTCCAGTTCATCGCGGCGATTGGACAGGGGCAGGCGATGCGTCAGGTCGCCGGCCACAATTGCCTGGGCGCTGTCCTGAATCGCCCGGATGCGCCGCAACGGCCGACGCCGCAGTAAATGCCAACCGGCAATGCCCGGCAGAATCGTCAGCGACACGCCCCAGAACAACGCATGCAAAATGATCCGCGTGACGGCGAACAGCGAGCCGTTGTCGCGCAGCAATACCAGCCAGCGCCCATCGCGGGTTTGCGTGGCCACCGCATCGCAGCTGTCATTGGGCAGGGTCGGGTCATCGGAGTCGGCGCAGTCGGCGAGCATGTGGATCTTGCCGTCCAGCGGCAGGCCTTCGGGGATCTGCTGGAGTGCGCCGCCAAGGTAGACGCCTTGCGCATCGAACAGGCCATAAGCGTCGATGCCGCGAATGTCGAAGGTCATGCTGGCGGCGAGGGCGTCTTCGAGTTGTTCGCCGCGAAAGTGCGAAAACAGGTGCTGACGTTGCATCAACGAGTGTTTGGCGAGGTTGTCGAGGTAGCCGGAGACCTCGTAATACATGACCCCCATGAGGATCGCGCTCCAGGCCACGAACAGCGAACTGTACAGCGCCAGCAATCGGCTGCTGGAGGAGCGCCAGCCGTCAGACGGGTTCGGCAATGACATAACCCGAGCCCCGTACCGTGCGGATCAGCGGCACATGGCCGGCGGCGTCGATCTTCTTGCGCAGACGGCCGATGTGCACGTCGATCAGGTTAGTGCCGGGGTCGAAGTGATAGCCCCAGACCTCTTCGAAAATCATCATCCGCGAAAGGATCTGGCCACTGTTGCGCATGAGGAATTCGAGCAGCTTGTATTCGGTCGGCAGCAGCGTCAGCACTTGTTCGGCGCGGCGCGCTTCATGGCTGATCAAATCAAGTTCGAGGTCGGCCACCTGCAACGTCGTTGCCTGAGTGGCACCGCTGTTCTGCCGACGCAGCAACACTTCCACCCGCGCGGCCATTTCATCGGTGGCGAACGGTTTGGTCAGGTAATCATCGCCGCCGGCGCGCAAGCCGCGTACGCGTTCGTCGACATCGGAGAGGGCGCTGATCATCAGGATCGGCGTGGCCACGCCCATGGTACGCAGCGTGGTGACGATGGCCAGGCCATCGAGTTCGGGCAGCATGCGGTCGAGGGTGATCAGGTCGTAGTTGCCGGTAACGGCGCGGTCGAGGCCTTCGCGGCCATTGTCGACCCAGTCGACTTCCAGCCCGTGGCTGCTCAGTTCGGCGACGATTTCCCGAGCGGTCACGGCGTCGTCTTCGATGGTCAAGATACGAGTCATAGGCAGGCCTGCTGATCGGTTCAAACGGAATGGCAGCATTTTGCCAAGAAATTCCGCTGACGCTTTAAATTAACTTTCATGTTGTAGCTGTCATTTACGCGCTCTGGGAATTAATTTGCCGGAACATTGATATCATCTGGCCATAGTTCTCTACAGGAGTTGTCCCGTGCGTATTTCCATTCGCCGTGGCTGGATGCCAATCACCGGTCTGTTGCTGGTGCTGTTCAGCGCTTCGGCATGGACGGCCAATACCCCGTGTTCCGGGAAGAAGGGCGGGATTGCCCGCTGCGATGGCGACCTGTTCCTGTGCAATGACGGTTCTATCAGCGGCTCGAAGAAAAGCTGCGCGGCGATGTTTGGCGAGCGCCAGCAGGCCCGTCCGCAAAACTTCCTGCAAAGTGATGATGGCTGCGCCTGCGGCACCGGTTCCTTCTGCACTGGCCCACGCGGCGGGGTGTATTGCCTGACCCCAAGCGGTAACAAGAGCTACAAACGCAAATAGCTGGCATTTGTGCCAATGCATAAAACCCGCTGTTATTCGGCCCTTGTTGCAATTTGCATGGTCTTGGGAAGTTCATTCTTTATAACTAATTGAAACTTAAGGGTTTATTTATTTTTCGCGACTGGCACGGTCACTGCAATTCCTCTGCTGACGAGTTGTAACACCATTTTTCATGCCTGGAGCAGAACAACAATGAATAGATCCTCTGATGGGTTTTATCCTGCCGTTGAAGAGTCGAGCAGCGTTTCGGGCGTGTCCTGGGGCGCGATCTTCGCCGGTGCCGCGGCTGCCGCTGCACTGTCGATGATTTTGGTGTTGCTCGGTTTCGGTTTGGGTTTCTCTGCCGTTTCACCGTGGGCCGGAGAGGGCGTCAGCGCCAAGGGCCTGGGCATTTCCACGATAGTCTGGCTGGCGGCGACGCAAATCATCGCTTCCGGCATGGGTGGCTACATCGCCGGTCGCCTGCGGGTGAAGTGGGCGAACATGCACGGTGACGAAGTGTATTTCCGCGACACCGCGCACGGCTTCCTGGCCTGGTGCGTGGCTACATTGGTCACTGCAGTGCTGGTGGTCGGTTCGGTCAGCAGCGTGATCAGTGGTGGTGTGCAGGCCGGTGCCAGTGTGGCTGGCGGTGCTGCCAGCGCCATGACTCAAGCAGCCGGTTCTGCTGCGGCCAACACCGACAGCAACCAGTACGGCTACTACATCGACAGCCTGTTCCGCGATGACCGTCCGGCCTCTGTCAGCGATGACGCAGCCCATGGCGCTGTGGCACGGATCTTCGCGCAAAGCCTGGCCAACGGTCAGTTGAGTGCTGAAGACCGTACTTACCTCGCACAACTGGTCGCGCAACGGACCAACCTGACTCAGGCCGATGCCGAACGCCGCGTTGACGAGATTTATGCGCGCACTCAGAAAGCCCTCGCCGACGCCAAAGTCAAAGCTCAACAAGCCGCCGACACCGCTGCGAAAGTCGCTGCCTGGACCTCGCTGTGGATGTTCATCTCGCTGTTGGCCGGTGCGTTCTTCGCCAGCCTCGCGGCTACTTACGGCGGTCGTCGTCGTGATGCCGTCGAGTACGTAGAAGTCGACACCTACACCACGACCACTCCAGTCCGTTAAACAAGGAGCATCACCATGCGCTCATTACTGCTGTTTTTCCTCGGCGTGCCAATCCCGATCATCATCCTGATCGCCCTGTTCGTGCACTGATTGCTTGATTGAGGCGTATGCCTCGGCCGCTTCCACCTTCGGGTGGAAGCGGCTTTTTCATTTCTGGCTCAAAGAGTCATCAGTACGGCTCGCAAGGATATAAGAACTAGTATTTCTGACAGGTGTCGTCGCGAAAGGGGAGTGCTGAAATCGGGGCAAGAATGAACATGACGTTTATTCACGTTTGCTTCGAGGGACTGACATGAACACGCGATTGAAACTAGAGAACGCAGGAACGCTCGATCCGGCTTTTGCCGATGTCGGGGTATTAGAGTTTCCATTCAATGGATTGCCTGATATTCGATCAGCAGCAGTCTTGGCATTGCCTGACAAAAAGACCCTTGTTGGATTTTACCCGCTTGAATTATTTGGGCCGGCCACGGTTGCACGGCTCCACGAGGATGGAGCGCTGGATACTACATTTGGCGGCGGAAAGGGATTTGTAGAGATCGCTTTGGAAAACGCGACCATGGCGCATGTGATGAAGCTCTGCCTTCTGAAAGATGGCGCCTGGTTGTTGCAGGGCACCTATCAGCAGGAAGGCTATGTAGTAGGTATTGCGCTCGTACGTTGTCTCGCGGACGGGCAGCAAGATCCGTCTTTCGGTGAGAAAGGTGTTCGTTACCTTTGTTTTGATCAAATGGACAAACCTGAATCATGTACAACCGGCAACGCGAAGTCAGCCTCGCGCCATTGGAAAAGAGCCTTTTCTTCGGGTGCGGCTGCGGGCTCCGGCATGTCCATGGCTCAGCAATCCGACGGCAAACTGGTAGTGATCATCCATCTCTATAACGATGAGTCCGAAAAGTGGCGTGGCATCGTGCTGCGACTGAATGCGGACGGGACCAGTGACAAGACGTTCAACGATCACGGATTCGCCCTGATCGACTTCGACAACAGTTCCATTTATGCCTTGGGTGTCGCCGTTCAGTCAGACCGAAAGGTCCTTGTCTGTGGCCGATACCATGACGATACACCGGGACTGCAAGGCGGCTATCTAGTGCGTTTCGATGAGTTCGGGCGTATCGATAGCACCTTCAACGGCGGTGAGGTTTTCAAGCTGAAGACTCGCTATGAGGAATTCAACGCTGTATCGGTCAGAGACAGCGATGGCCTTATCGTCGTCGCTGGCGCTGCCGCCCCCGAGGGCAAACTGCAAGGTGCACTGGTCGTTTTGAACGCTAATGGCAGCTACAACCAGGTCTTTAACAAAGGGAAGCCTTTGTACTCGCCATTGCTGAAGTCGGGTATTCATTGGAAAAGTTGCGTGGTCCAGACCGATGGGTCGGTTGTCGTCGGTGGGCATGGCAGCGGCGCATTCATCAACGGTAGCGATTTGTGCGTGGTTGGCCGTTTTCTGGTTGATGGGTCTCTGGACAAGACGTTCAATAATGAAGGCTTTGCCGTTTTCGGGATTGAAGGAAGGCAGTGTTATTACAGGAACATGAGCTTGATGGAAGATGGACGAATTATTGCGTGCGGTGAACAGTGGCTCGATTACGGTTCGGGACAGTTGATCGGCGGGTGGGTCATCCGCTTTCTGGTTTGACACAGTGGAACGCTGATTTTCTGCCTCGGCCGCTTCCACCTTCGGGTGGAAGCGGCTTTTTGCTTTCTGGCTCTCAACAAGGGGAAAATCCGCGTCGACAACGGGGCGGCCGTTGCGCGCACCTTTAAGGATGAATACGTTGAACAAGCAAGCAATCAAGCGAAAAGTCGTCGAAATGCTCGATAACGGGCATTCCAGAACCGCAACCTTCAAGGCGCTTTCGGGTGGCAAGGTCAAGGATCGAGTGCTGGCGGGCTGGATCGGGGCGCATCCGGATCCCGCCCTGAGAAAACGACACGCCGTTAAAGTCAACTTACTGGTCGCACTGATGGGTATCTGGGGACTCCTCGGGGCGATAGCCGGGCTGCTTCAAATCAATGACGGCGGCATTGCTATGGCATTGACCATGGTCTTGATTATTGGCGTGATTCCACTCTTGTTTGCGTGGGGCTTTTACAAGGGCATCGCGGTGGTTTACACAATCTATGTCACCTTCACGATCAGCCAGATTCCTCGTGAATTTTACGGCTTCAGTGAAGAGCCGGTGTCGACTCTGCTCGGCGTGGCGTTCATTCTGGCCATGGTGTTCTACGCCGCTTGGGTCAAATGGCTGTTGTTTCCGGACCTCGCATTGGTCGGTACAAGGAGGATCAAAGGGCAGTACGTCTTCTCCAACTGATCGTTCGACAATCCAGCCGCTTTCACTGGCCTGGATCAATATTTCGCCGGGCGATATCGCCTAACGTAAATGATCCAGGCCTTTGCTGAGGCATGAACTACAGTGCTTCACGCGCACCTTGTTGCGCTGACGAAGTAGCTGCGTCGACGCCCCTCACAGCCACAATAAACGCGTCGACCCGGTGTAGTGCAGCAAGGAGCTGACACCACCTCAACCGAACTCTCACGGATGAACATAGCAATGCACTGCCAAGAAAGAACATTCGATATTCAGCCGTTGGCGCAGGCGGATATGACCGTCCACATCAACGGTCAAGCGGTCACCGCCGCCATCGGCGAAACCGTCCTCAGCGTTATCCAGTCCCTCGGCGTTCGCCAGATTGCCCGCAACGATCACGACCAGATCACCGGCGCCTATTGCGGCATGGGCGTGTGCCAGTGCTGCCTGGTGAAAATCAATGGCCGGCACAAACGCCGTGCCTGTCAGACCGTGGTGCGTGACGGCATGCAGATCGAAACCCAGGTCAACCGCATCACCACGCAAGAGGTGATCGTATGAGCCAGCAACCGGTCATCGTCGGCGGCGGCCCGGCGGGGATGGCGGCGGCCATCGAACTGGCGCGCCACGGCGTGCGCTGCACCTTGCTCGAAGAAGCTTCACGCCTTGGCGGTGTGGTCTATCGCGGGCCGTTGCGTGATGGCGTGCAACTGGATTATCTCGGCCCGCGCTACTCCGAAGCACTGGGCAAACTGCACGGTGATTTTCAGGAACAGGCCGGGCTGATCGACGTGCGCCTCAACCATCGCGTGGTCGGCGCTGAAGGCACCCGCGCGCTGGTGGTGCTGGATGGCGACGAGCAACTGCACGAGATCGAGTATCCGCAATTGCTCCTGGCTGCCGGTTGTCATGAACGCAGCGTGCCGTTTCCCGGCTGGACCTTGCCGGGGGTGATCATGCTCGGCGGTTTGCAACTGCAAATCAAAAGCGGCGTGGTCAAGCCGCAAGGGCCGGTGATCATCGCCGGCACCGGGCCGTTGCTGCCGCTGGTGGCGACGCAGTTGCATGCGTCGGGCGTCAGCGTCGCGGGCGTGTATGAGGCTTGCGCGTTCGGCAAGATTGCCCGCGAAAGTCTGGCGCTGCTGAACAAGCCGCAATTGTTTCTCGATGGTTTGAGCATGCTCGCCTACCTGAAACTGCACGGCATCCCGATGAACTACGGCTGGGGCGTGGTCGAGGCGCATGGCGAGGGCGAGCTGAAAAGCGTCAGCGTCGCGCCGTACTCGGCCACGTGGGAACCGGACATGAGTCGCGTCGAGCGTTTCGAAGCCAAGACCCTCGCGGTCGGTTATGGCTTTATTCCGCGCACCCAACTGAGTCAGCAGATGGGCCTGGATCATGGCTTCAGCGATGACGGTTATCTGCGCGCCAACGCGAATGTCTGGCAGCAAAGCAACGAACCCCACGTGCACCTGGCCGGTGACATGGGCGGGATTCGCGGCGGTGAAGCGGCGATGCTCGCCGGCAAGATCGCGGCGACCTCGATTCTGCTGCAACGTGGCGTGCTCGAAGAGGAACTGGCGCGTGTGCGTCGCGACCGCTACTTGAGCAAACTCAAAGCCATCGTGCGTTTCCGCGCGGCGGTGGATCGCTACACCGAACGCGGCGTCGGCCAGACCGCATTGCCTGCCGCTGACACGGTGATCTGCCGTTGCGAACACGCCACCCGCGCCGACATCGACCTGGCGCTGGAGCAAGGCGTGCAAGACATCGCCAGCCTGAAAATGCGCACCCGCGTAAGCATGGGCGATTGCCAGGGGCGCATGTGCGTCGGCTACTGCAGTGATCGCTTGCGTCAGGCTACCGGGCGCAAGGACGTCGGTTGGCTGCGCCCGCGTTTCCCTATTGATCCGATTCCTTTTTCTGCGTTCCAGTCCGTTGGCACGGAGGCCGCTGCCCATGAGTAAGTTCTACGACGTGATCATTGCCGGCGGCGGCGTGATCGGGGCGTCCTGCGCCTATCAATTGTCCAAGCGCAAAAACCTCAAGGTCGCGCTGATCGATGCCAAGCGCCCGGGCAACGCCACCCGTGCGTCGGCCGGTGGTTTGTGGGCGATCGGTGAGTCGGTCGGCCTCGGTTGCGGGGTGATTTTCTTCCGCATGATGTCGGCCAACCGTAAACGCGAAACCCAAGGCGCGGCGGTCGCCGTGGACGCGAGCACGCCGCACATTCTGCCGGAGTCATTTTTCGATTTTGCCTTGCAGTCCAACGCCCTGTACCCGGCGCTGCACCGTGAGCTGAAAGACAACCACGGCATGGATTTCAAGTTCGAAAAGACCGGGTTGAAGTTCGTCATTTACGACGACGAAGACCGGCTCTACGCCGAGCACATCGTCGGCTGCATTCCGCATCTGGCCGATCAGGTGCGCTGGCTCGATCAGGCGGCGCTGCGCGAGGCTGAACCGAGCGTTAGCCATGAAGCACGCGGGGCGCTGGAGTTTCTCTGCGACCACCAGGTCAGCCCGTTCCGCCTCGCTGACGCCTACATGGAAGGCGCGCGGCAGAACGGCGTCGACATCTTCGTCAACACCAACGTCACCGGTGTGTTGCATCACGGCAGTCGCGTCACCGGTGTGCAGACGGCCGAGGAGGGCGTGTTCCACTGCAAGACGCTGATCAACGCGAGCGGTGCCTGGGCAGCGGATTTGAGTGAGTGGGCGACGGGCATTCGCATCCCGGTGAAACCGGTGAAAGGCCAGATTCTGCTCACCGAGCGCATGCCGAAGATTCTCAACGGCTGCCTGACCACCAGCGACTGCTACGTGGCGCAGAAGGACAACGGTGAGATCCTGATCGGCAGCACCACCGAAGACAAAGGCTTCGACGTCACCACCACCTACCCGGAAATCGCCGGGTTGGTGCAGGGCGCGGTGCGCTGTCTGCCGGAGCTGAAAGACGTCAACCTCAAACGCACGTGGGCGGGATTGCGTCCGGGTTCGCCGGATGAGTTGCCGATCCTCGGACCGATGCGTGGGGTGGAAGGGTATTTGAATGCCTGCGGACACTTCCGCACCGGGATTCTGACCTCGGCGATTACCGGCGTGCTGCTGGACAAACTGGTCAACGATGAGCCACTGCCGCTGGATATCACACCGTTTCTGGCGGACCGGTTTGCAGTGGCACCGGTCAAGCAAGCGTCCGAACTCGAGCTGGCCTGACACGACCCCTGTAGGCCGTCGCCTGCAAGGGTATTTTTGAGCTGACAAAATCAATGTAGGAGCTGCCGAAGGCTGCGATCTTTTGATCTTGTTTTTTAAGAGCAAAATCAAAAGATCGCAGCCTTCGGCAGCTCCTACAGGGGATTCGTATGCATCAGGTTTGGCGGGATTCTTCTTCCAGTTGGTCGGACTCGAACAACCGCGCCAGTTCCGCCCGGGCTTCCTGGGCGGTTTGCAGCACTTTGGCCGCGTCGTCGTAGACCGCGTGTTGCGCCTCCAGCACCTGTTCATCGTGATGCTTGAAGCGCTTGATCCGCGCATCGGCCTGGGCCTGGGTCAAACCAAGTCCCACCAAAGTGCGCCGACTCATCTCCAGACTTGAGTAATACGTCTCACGAATCGCTTCCGCGCCAACATCGACCAAACGGTGCACGTGCTGACGGTTACGCGCCCGGGCGATGATTTTCATGTGCGGATACAGCTTGCGCACCACTTCGGCGGTCTTGATGTTGGTGTCTGGATCATCCGTGGCAATCACGAAATATTCCGCCTCGCCGACCTTGGCCGCATTGAGGATTTCCGGGCGCATCGGGTCGCCGTAGAACACCGGCACACCGCCAAAACTGCGCGACAGTTCAATGGTTTCCACCGACGTATCCAGCGCAACGAACTTGATGTTCTGCGCACGTAGAATCCGCGCGACGATCTGGCCCATCCGGCCCATGCCAGCGATCACTACACGCGGGGTGTCAGTGTCGATCTCACGGTATTTTTCCGGCACTTCCACCGGCTGCACTTTCGGGCTGACCAGCCGCGCGCAGAGCAACAGCAACAACGGCGTCACCGCCATCGACAGGGTGATGGTCAGCACCAGCAGGTCATACAGGCGCGGTTCGAACAGGCCCTGATCACGACCGATCTTGAACACCACAAAGGCGAATTCACCACCCGCCGCCAAGACGATACCGAGGCGAATCGCACTGACCTTGTTCAAGCCCCCGGCCAGGCGTCCGACGACGAACAGCAGCGGTAATTTCAGACCGATCAACAGCAGCGTCAGCCCCAGCACGGTGATCGGCGCACTCAGCAGCAAACTGAGGTTGGCGCCCATGCCGACACTGATGAAAAACAGCCCGAGCAGCAGCCCTTTGAACGGCTCGATCTGCGCTTCCAGCTCATGGCGATATTCCGAATCCGCCAACAGCAAACCGGCAAGAAACGCGCCCAGCGCCATCGACACACCGACCAGATCCATCAACCACGCCGTGCCGATCACCACCAGCAACGCCGTGGCCGTCGACACTTCCGGCAAACCGGTTTTCGCCACTACGCGGAACACCGGACGCAACAGATAACGCCCACCAACTACGACCACGGCGATACCGCCGAGCACCTGCAGCGCATGGTTCAGACTTTCGCTGCTGCTGGTGTCGTGAGCGCCTCCAGCAAGCATCGGCACCAGTGCGATCAACGGGATCGCGGCGATGTCCTGAAACAGCAGAATCGCGAACGCCAGTCGCCCATGGGGGCTGGTCAGTTCTTTGCGCTCGGCCAGACTTTGCAGACCGAACGCCGTCGAGGACAACGCCAGACCGAGGCCAAGCACAATCGCACTGTTCAGTGGTTGACCAAACACCGACAGCGCCAGCACGCCGATCACTGAAGCGGTCAGCAGCACCTGCGCCAGACCGACGCCGAACACCGATTTGCGCATCACCCACAAGCGTCGAGGCGACAGCTCAAGGCCGATGATGAACAGCAGCAACACCACGCCCAGTTCGGAAATATGCGCGACGCTTTGCGGGTTGCCGATCAGGCCCAGCACCGAAGGACCGATGATCACCCCGGCAAACAGATAACCGAGCACGGCGCCCAGTTGCAGGCGTTTGGCCAAAGGCACGGTGAGCACGGCCGCGAACAGAAAGACGACGGCGGCTTGCAACAGATTGCCTTCATGGGGCATGGGGGTTACTCCTGACAACGGTACGGCGGGGGCGACAAGGATAAGGGCTACAGCGACTTTTCATCCACCGAAGATCCCCTGTAGGAGCTGTCGAGTGCAACGAGGCTGCGATCTTTTGATCTCGCTTTTGCCTTCGAAGAATCAAGATCAAAAGATCGCAGCCTGCGGCAGCTCCTACAGGAGATCTTCATGTGGCCTGTAATAACTTGCATCAATTGGTTACATTCATAACCTCTGCGTATCAATCTCCCGAGTCCTGCCATGGCCATCAACTTCGACCTCAACGATCTGCAAGCCTTTCGCGCCGTGGTCGAGCAGGGCAGTTTTCGCAAGGCCGCCGACACCGTACGCCTGTCGCAACCGGCGTTGAGCCGGCGCATCGAAAAGCTTGAAGACGCCCTCGGCGTCAAACTCTTCGAACGCACCACACGCAAGGTCAGCCTGACCCAGGCTGGACGGGGCTTCATGCCCAGCGTCGAGCGTTTGCTCGATGATCTCGACGTCGCGCTATTGGGCATCAGCGAAGTCGCTTCGACCCGTTTGGGGCATGTCACCGTCGCCTGCGTGCCTTCGGCGGCGTACTACTTCATGCCCCGCGTGGTTGCGCGCTATCACCAGCAATTCCCACGGATCAAAGTCAAAGTGCTCGACTCCAGCGCTCACGATGTCTTGAGTGCGGTGGTCAATGGCGAGGCGGATTTCGGCTTGAGTTTTCTCGGCACGCAGGATGCCAAAGTCGAGTTCGAACCGCTTGTGCAGGAGTGCTACGTCGTCGCTTGTCGCCGCGATCATCCGTTGGCCGGACGCAGCAGCGTGAGCTGGGACGAGTTCTATCAGCAGGATTACATCTCGCTCGACAAGACCTCCGGCAACCGCTTTCTGCTCGATCAGGCGTTGAGCAGCGTGGTGCCGCAGCGTGCGAGCATCTGCGAAACCCGGCATGTGACGACGATGATTGGTCTGGTGGAGGCGGGGTTGGGCGTGGCGGCGGTGCCGCTGATGGCGATGCCGGGGCCGGATCATCCGATCCTGACGCGGGTGCCGCTGACCGATCCGCAAGTGATGCGCAGTGTCGGCATCATCAAGCGCCGGGGTCGCACGCTGACCCCGGCGGCATTGGAACTGGAGCGGCTGGTGGTGGAAATGAAAGTCCAGCCGCCTACGATCAGCGCTTGACTGAGTCCAGCCCGGTGGCCTGCACATCAGCTTGCGCGGCCGGCGCGGCGAGGTAAGCGAGCAAGGCTTTGGCTTCTTGCGGATGCTGTGCGCCGACCGGAATCCCAGCGGCAAAACGCGTCACTGACTGTACCGATTCCGGAATCTTCGCGACGAAACTCACGCCTGGCACCGGCAGCAATTCGCTGACCTGCTGGAAGCCCAATTGATAGTCGCCAGTGGCAACCACCGAGCCGACCGGGATTTTCGCAATCATCTTGGACTTCGGTTTCAGCTGATCTTCGATGCCCAGTTTCTTGAACAACTGCTGCTCGATGTAGACGCCGCTGGCGCTGTCGGAGTAGGCCACTGACTGCGCGTCGAGCAGGGTTTTCTTCAGGCCGTCGACACTGCTGATGTCCGGTTTCGGCGCGCCTTCGCGCACCACCAGGCCGATCCGCGAATCGGCCAGCTCCACGCGCGAGGCTGGGTCGACCTTGCCTTGCTTGATCAAGTCGTCGAGGGCGTAGCCGACCATGATCACCACGTCGGCGTGTTCACCTCGGGCGAGGCGATTGGGGATCGCTTCGGGGGCTTTGCCCATTGATGGGCCGAGGCTGGTGGTCAGGGTGTTGCCGCTGGCGGCAGCGAATTTCGGCCCGAGAATCTTGTAGGCGGCAGTGAAGCCGCCGGAGGTCATCACGCTCAATTCTTCGGCCTGGGCCGCGAGGTTGAACGCGAGGCCGGCGAGCAGGGCGGTGACAGTAAACAGTTTTTTCATGGCGAGTTTTCCTCAGGCCGCGACAGGTTGCAGACGACCACCGGCACGGCGGTACAGATAAAGAGTGGCGCACAAGGCACACAGCGCACCGATGCTCATCCAGTAACCTGGCGCGGCTTTGTCGCCGGTGTACTGAATCAGGAAGGTCGACATCGCCGGGGTGAAACCGCCGAAAATTGCCGTGGCCAGGCTGTAGGCGAGGGAGAAACCGGCAACCCGCACTTCCACCGGCATGATCTCGGTGAGCGCCGGAATCATTGCGCCGTTGTACAAGCCGTAGATAAACGACAGCCACAACAGCGACAGCAACATGTGGCTGAAGCTCGGCGCTTGCACCAGGTACGACAGCGCCGGATACGTCGTGGCCAAGGCCAGCAGCGACATGGCGATCAGCACCGGACGCCGGCCGATTCGGTCGGACAACAGGCCGCCAATCGGCAGCCAGAAGAAGTTCGACACACCGACCAGCAGTGTCACCAGCAGTGCATCGGAGGTGCTCAGGTGCAGCACGGTTTTGCCGAAGGTCGGCGCGTACACGGTGATCAGGTAAAACGCGGTGGTGGTCAGCGCGACCATCAACATGCCACCGAGTACCACGCCCCAGTTCTGGCCGAGGGTGCGGAACACTTCGCCCATGCTCGGGCGGTGTTTGCGTGCGGCGAACTCTTCGGTTTCCGCCAGGTTTCGGCGCAGGAAAAAGATGAACGGCACGATCATGCAGCCGACGAAAAACGGAATCCGCCAGCCCCAATCGGCAATCACATCCGGCGCCATCCACGCGTTCAGCGCATAGCCCAAAGCCGCGGCGACAATGATTGCCACTTGCTGACTGGCCGACTGCCAGGCAGTGAAGAAACCTTTGCGACCCGGCGTGGCGATCTCGGCGAGATACACCGACACACCGCCCAGTTCCGCCCCGGCCGAGAAGCCCTGCAGCAAACGCCCGATCAACACCAGTGCGGGGGCAAACAGGCCGATGCTTTCGTAACCGGGCACCAGCACAATCAATATCGTGCCGCTGGCCATGATCGACAGCGTGACGATCAAACCTTTACGCCGACCGACATCATCGATGTACGCACCGAGCACGATGGCGCCCAGTGGACGCATCAAAAAGCCTGCGCCGAACACCGCAAAGGTCATCATCAGAGAGGCGAACTCACTGCTCGCCGGGAAGAACACCGCCGCGATCTGCGTGGCGTAGAAACCGAACAGAAAGAAATCGAACTGTTCGAGGAAGTTGCCCGAGGTCACCCGGAAAATGGCGCCGGCCCGCGAGCCGCTGTGTGGGATTGAGGCTGTCATAGAAAAGTACTCCACCGCTTTTATGACGTGCGCGACGGGAGGGCGGCGCACGGTTTTTATTGAGGCGGATGGTGGCGCAGATGTAACAATCTGTTAATTGCATTGTTGGCATGGATTGATGTGCAAAGTGGATCAATCCAAACAGGACATCACCTGAATCCTGTGGGAGCGAGCTTGCTCGCGAAAGCGGTGGCCCAGGCAATGAAGATGTCGAATGTGCCAACCCCTTCGCGAGCAGGCTCGCTCCCACAGGTTTTCGTGGCAACTGAAAATTCTGCTTACACCACGGAATTTGTAGGCCTGCGCCTGCTCGCGATAGCGACCCAACTGACAACTACAATCCCCCAGCCTGCCCACGCAAAAAAACAAGGAATGATTCCCGAACCCGGCAGTCCGAGTTCAGGTAGCACACACCACAGGAGGTTCACCGATGAACAGCAAAACCCTAATCGCCAGCCTGGCTCTCGTCGCCGGCATTGCCGGGATCAGCCCACTTGTTCAAGCGGCGCAAACCTCAAATGAACAGGCCGTGCAATCCCCGGTCAGCGACCGCGAACTGAAGGTCAACGACCGCGCCCCGGATATTTATCAGCGCAGCGAAAAAGCCATCGACTGGAAAGCCAAGGGCCTGAAAAAACCTGTTGATCAGGCGCAGTGGGTACAGATCAATGACCAGTACGTCATGGTGATGATCACCAACGGGACGATTGTCGAGATGAAACCGGTCCCGCGTTAAACCTCCGGCAACAATCAGCCATGGACGGTTGATTGCAATCGAGCGCCGTTCGGGTAAAACCCGTGGGGCGTTTCGAGTGAAGGGAAGTCAGGAGCAACACGTTGGAAAAGAAACCGCTGTATCGCAAAGAAAACACCACCGCCCACAATGTCTGGCGCAACAACTCAGGCGGGCACTACCGCGATCAACGAAACACCAAAGCGCAAAGCCGCAACGAGGCCACGCGCGGCTCGATGCACGGCATCAAACACCACGGCTACGACTACACGCCGTTGTTTCGTTTTCTGTTATCCCGCGTCGGCGGTCATTGGGATGAGATTTTCAGCGAAGCGGTATCTCGCCTTGATCGGCCAGAGCCGGTTTTCTGGATGGTTGCCATCCACGAAGAGGATCGAGAGGATATTGTGCGACTGGGCGAGTCGGCCTACTTCAACGGCCTGTTCGTCGATGAGCAAAAGCGACTGCAAATCGTCAACCCGCAGTTGACTGGCGAAGACATGAAGCCTCATTGCCGGTGTTGCACGCATACCTTCAATGGTGTTCCGTTTGGCCTGCCTGCAGACTGATCGAGCTACTCGAACCAAACCTGATTCATCACCTGCCCACCCCCCAACCGATACTGATTATTGCCACTGCGCTTGGCCTCATACATCGCCAGATCGGCAATGTGCAGCAGGCGATCCATAGCCCTCGCATGATCCGGAAACACCGCCACGCCAAGGCTGGTGCCGATGTGGCGCTGGTCGTTGCCGATGCTGATCGGTGGCGAGAGTTCGATGAAGATTTTCTGGCAGATACTGCGGGCTTCGTCCGGCAAACTCAGGTTCGGCGCCAGGCCTTGCAGGATCACCACAAACTCATCGCCGCCAATGCGCGCGACGGTGTCGGTGGCGCGCAGGATGCGTTTCAGCCGTGTGGCCATGGTGATCAGCACCCGGTCGCCGGCGGCATGGCCGTAGCGGTCGTTGATGGTTTTGAAGCCGTTGAGGTCGACGAATACCAGTGCGACACGAGTCTCGGTCTGGCGCGCGTGATCCAGCGCTTCCGACAAGCGTTGTTCCAGCACCAGGCGATTGGGCAGGCCGGTCAGCGGATCGAAGTGAGCGAGGTGTTGCAGGTAGCTGGCCGAGGCTTTTTCTTCGGTGATGTCGCGCACCACGCCCATCATTTTCACCACCGCGTCGTGGTCGTTGCGCACCACGTTGCCGGTTTCCCGCAGCCAGCGAATCGTGCCGTCGGGCCACACCACGCGGTATTCCTCATCATGGTTTTCGCCGGTTTCAAGACAGCGCAACTCACCTTCGCGCACCTTGGTGCGGTCGTCTGGGTGGACGCAGGAGCAGAACAGCGCATAGGACGGCGTGATCTCGCCGATCTTGAACCCGAACATGCCGTAAATCGCATCCGACCAGTACAGCCGATCCGTGTCGACTTCCCAGTCCCAAGTGCCGATGCGCGCAAAGTACTGGCTGCGTTTGAAGCGCTCGACGTCGCCGTCCTGCTGAATGTGTTGGCCATCGGCGGCCCGTCTCAGCAGATCCCGATACTGCGCGAGCTGTCGGCGCAAATCGCGTTCGCGCCACAGCAGCAGAGCGATGATGGCGAGCAAGATCGCGCCCACGGCGAGGCTGATCCAGAACAGAGTCATTCGGGTGCTGCCAGCATGGCGAATCGATCCGTAGAGTAGTGGCGGTTGGCTATGTTAATGCTTCAATACTCGGTTCGGATACATGTTGATCTGCGCTGGCAGGTTGCCAATCCCCGGCATTTCTGGGAAAACGGCGGCCGGCTGAACAATAGAGTGAATGTTATGAATGATGAACTGCAGGTAATCGATCTTCAGGTCGGCGAAGGCAAAGCCGCCGTCAAAGGCGCGCTGATCACCACCCAATTCACCGGATGGCTGGAAGACGGCAGCGAGTTTGATTCTTCCTACAGCCGTGGCAAGCCTTTTCAGTGCGTGATTGGCACCGGACGAGTGATCAAGGGTTGGGATCAGGGTCTGATGGGCATGCAGGTGGGGGGCAAACGTAAATTGCTGGTGCCGGCGCATCTGGGGTATGGCGAGCGGACGATGGGCAAGATTCCGCCGGGTTCGAATCTGGTGTTTGAGATTGAGTTGTTGGAAGTGTTGACGCGGGAGGATTGAGGTAGGGGACGTCGATTTGGATGAAGTCCGTTACTTCATCCAAATGCCGTCAGGGTGGATCAGGTGAATACGTCTATATCGTCAAGCGTGTCTTCGATGATTCCTTGCAGTGAAGGGTGCGTTTGCTTGGCTGATTCGAGTGCCGCAAAAACTGTTTCAGTATCCAGCTCGCCATGTCGGCGAGCGATGTGCCCGAGTGCAGTAGCCGCAGCGGCCACAATTGCTTCGGCTTTGCTGGTGAGGTGTTTCAGGCAGATGTCCTGAGCCCGGTTTCTATCGGTTTCATTCAGGCCAATGGATACGAGTGCGGCGCTTATGTCTGCATCCGTGCCGCTGGCAAGTAGGAGGATGGCCTCATCGTGGGGTATCCGTGGATTTTGATAGATGAGACCCATTGGCGAAATTAACCCCTGATGCCGATAAAAAGATCGAGTTCCGATGGCAGTTTTTCGTTAATCACCATGCCGATTTTTTGAGCTTGATCCGAGGTCAGCAGCCATTCGCCGTCGGGACTTTCATCAAGGCTTTTCCAACCCATTGCAGCCAAGACTGCAGGTTCAAATTTCGGTCCAACTGTAAGTTCGTATTTTAAGGCGTCGTCTTCGTCGTCACCTTTTAAGAAACCGCTAATCCATAAAAACATCTGTAGCCTCCTGTTTACTTCGGGGTTGATCTTTCGGGGTCTGCGGGATCGATTTGTTCCCCAGTCTCGTGGTTAAACTCGCCGAGATGCTTGCCTTGCTTGTTATAAAGCTCGATCGCACCGGTTTTACTGTCCCATTCATAGATCCGGCCTTTTCTATCTTTCCATCGGCTGCGTCTACCGCCTCCGCCTTGAACACTGCTTTTGGATTTGACAGGAAAGGCATCCGGGAATGCGGGAAGTGTTGAGGGAGGTCTGTGGTACTTGATATCGCCGCCGAGAGCGGGCCTTGAAATAACAACATACAGGGGTGACACCCCGGAGTCAGCCGGAAAAACCAAGATGAAGTCGTGGTACTCAGGCGGGTAAATCGGATTAACGATGATCTTGTCTGCTTGCTCAGTCGGCGGGTAAATCCAGATCTGGGGTATTTGCGGTGCGCCTTCCAGCGGTGGAATTTCCGATGTACCGCTGGTGTCTACGGCGGGAGTCCAAATGAGTGTTGCCCCATTACCGAAATCTGCGACCTGCTGGGTGCCTTGCTTCACGAACCGTACGACAGGAATCATCTCCCAATCGCTGCGCGTCTGGGTGTTGTACCCATATCCTTTCAAGGTGCCGTCGGCTTGTTGTTCTAAACGCAATCGGACACGAGTGCGACCTTTCTCAAGCGATTTAAGTTGTTCTTCTGTGTATAGCGAGCTGTCGCCCAAACTCGAAGGCCAAAGCAGAGCAACCATGCCGAGCAATGCACCAGCGACAACACCTCCCGTCACTGCACTTGCACCACTCACCGCACTTGCGCCTGGGCTTGCAGTGGTAGTCGTAGTTAATAGAAGCGTTCCTGCCGCAGCGGGAAAATTACGGCCTCCTACTTTTTTAGCGGGATGTTCCCAGCAGTGTCTCGCTCGCGGCCGCCCAACAAAGACAACTCTCCAAAATCAGCCAACTTCTCGACCGGAATAAATCCGGTACTACTGACATGGTTGATTACACCATCCGGAAGTTGGCAGCTTTTAGCGAACACGCAACCTTTTGCATCGGGCATAGGCTGTTGTGGCTGTTTGATTAGGCTGTTTTCGTAGGCTTGCTGTCTGGCAAGCATGTCGTCATAGGCGGTTTGTCTAGCTTCCCGCTCTGCCAACTCGCTGTCGGTCATGTAGCGGCTAGTGATGTGGTGTCCGTCACCGGCCGGTGGATTTTGAACCCGAGGTCTGTCTGTCTTTCGCGCCATGAGCGTCCTTGTTCTATCGTCAGAAAACGATGCGGACGCTAAATGAATGGGTATTTGATAGATGTAGGACCGGTCTGAAATTGCGACCGTTGTTACAAGTGTAAAAAATAAGGATTGATGCTTAAAAGGTACGCCAACTCGCTCGGGCCTTCCTATGGTCTGGTTTTCAGATATTTGTTAGCAGAAAGAAAGCCATCGCGAGCAGGCTCACTCCTACAGTTGATCGCGGATGCTCATGGGATTTGAGTGCACCGCAGATCTAGTGTGGGAGCGAGCTTGCTCGCGAAGAGCGATCACGCGGTCAATCAGGCTGCGTGGGCCATCTCGGCCAGTGTGTCGGCCACGGTTTTTTGCAGTGAAGGGAACCGGCGGGTCACGCGGCGCAGTGCGGGTAGCACGGCGTCGATTTCCAGTTCATCGAGTTGGGGAAGGACGGTGACGGCGGAGGCGACGATGGATTCGCGTTCGCTTTCGAACAGCACCAGGCAGGCGTTCTGTGCCCAGCGTCCGTCCCGCTCGTTGAAGCCCATGGCCACCAGTGCCGCGACGACTTGTGCATCGGTTTTGTTGGACATGGTTATTGCCTCAGGGCGGGGTCGATTTTGTCGAGGGCGCGGTTGACCGCGAGTTCGCCGAGCATGACCACTTGCTGGATGCCGAGCACGGTGTTGCGGTAGGGCGAGTCGAGCAGGGCGGCGAAGTCGCTGAGCATGATGCTGGCCGAGGCCATGGATTCGCAGGCGTGGGCCATGAGGTCTTCGGCGCCGGTGTTCGGGTCGACGAGGAACATGGTGCTGGGTCTGCGCGGTGGTGAAGGCGGTGTGGGTTTCAGGTAATGGTCGAGGGCGCGCTCGGCGGCTTCGTGGAGTTTTCTGGAGCCCGGTGTGGAATAGGGGGACGTTGGATTTGGATCGATTTCCGCGTCTGTTTCGGGCGGATTTGGTGTGATTTTGAACATGGTGTAGTTTTCCAAAGTGATGCTGACACCACCTCGCGACTAAACGAAAAGGTGGCAGCTATACGCAGGTTAGTCGACCGGGAACTCCACCAAAACCGGCGCGCCCGAAGGCGCCCTGCGCACAGCTACCATTGAGTGAGGTATCGAAATACCTACTGTCTGGAACGTTGTGCAGTTCAAGTGGATTACCGAGCGACTAAACCCGATCACTGACCCTTCAGTGACGCGAACCAAGTTACCGGCGACCCCCTAGCCGCACAAGCCGGCGGATTCTGGCGTAGTTGTAGGCAAAGGCGCAAGGCGCTGTAGCCTTGTGGCTGATGTCTAAATGATGCTGCGTTTTACTGGGCGCTTTCGCGAGCAAGCTCGCTCCCACAGGGGGAATGCATTCCAAACTGTGGGAGCGAGCTTGCTCGCGAAGAGGCCCGGTAAATCACCTCAGGAATCGACCCTGACCCCACGCCCAAACCGCTCCCGATACACCGACGGCGGCACCCCCACGACCCCACGAAACGCCACACGAAAACTCTCCACCGACCGATAACCGCAACGCTCGGCAATCTGCTCTGTATTGTCCGGCGTACTTTCCAGTAACTCCCGCGCCCGCGCCAACCGTTCATGCTGCAACCACGCCTTGGGCGACTGCCCACTGGCCTCGGTAAACCGCCGCAGAAACGTACGCTCACTCATCGCCGCTTCGCTGGCCAGATCACGCACTTCCAGCGGTTCATGCAAACGCTCGCGCGCCCACTGCATCACCCGCGACAGATCATTGCGCGGCGTCGGGCTGACCGGGGTCGGAATGAACTGCGCCTGGCCGCCGGTGCGTTGCGGCGACATCACCAGGCGCCGCGCCACCGAGTTGGCGACCTGCGTGCCGAAGTCCCGTGCCACCAGATGCAGGCAGGCGTCGATCCCGGCCGCGCTGCCCGCCGAAGTGATCAATTGCCCGGAGTCGACATAAAGCACGTCCGGATCGACGGCAATCGCCGGGAAGCGTTGCGCCAGTTCCGCGGTGTAACGCCAATGGGTGGTGGCGCCGTGGCCGTCGAGCAGGCCGGTGGCTGCCAGCACAAATACACCCGAGCAGATCGACAGCAAGCGCGCGCCCCGGGCATGGGCCTGACGCAACGCGTCGATCAATGCTGGAGGCACCGCCGCGTTGCGATCACGCCAGCCGGGAATGATGATGGTGCGCGCCTCGGCCAACAATTCCAGGCCGCCATCGGCCAGCACCTGAATGCCGCCCAAGGCGCGCATCGGGCCTTGATCGACCGCCGCAATGGCGTGGGAGTACCACGGGAAATCGAACTCCGGCCGGGTCAGGCCAAAGACTTCCACGGCGATGCCAAACTCGAATGTGCAGAGGCCGTCGTAGGCCAGAATCGCAACCAGACCTGGTGATGTCGGCATTTGGCGGAAAATTCCCGGTGAGTGTCTTGTCCGCCACTGTAGCCGCAAGCGACCGCTCGATAAAGTCTGTTCACACCCGTTCAGATAAAGGAGCAACACCCATGGTCAGTCTGGTTCGCGACATCCCCGCAGCCCCGTCAGCAATCGCCCTGATGCACTTCAGCAATCGTCTGACCTTCGAAACCGATTGTTCCGACGTCTTCAGCAGCCAAGAGGCCGGCGAGATCGATTTTGTTCTGGTCGATGTCCGTGGGCCGCTGGCCTTTGAGCGCGGGCATGTGCCGGGCGCGATCAATATCCCGAACCGCTTGCTCACGGCGGCGGAATTGGCGATCTACCCGAAATCCACGCTGTTCGTGGTCTATTGCGCCGGCCCGCACTGCAACGGCGCGAACAAGGCAGCGGTGAAACTGGCGGCGTTGGGTTACCCGGTCAAGGAGATGATCGGCGGGGTTACCGGATGGCTGGATGAAGGCTTTCAACTGAGCGTTGAGCAAGCCGCCAAAACCGCCATCGGCTGCGAATGCTGATCCCCTTGTAGGAGCTGCCGCAGGCTGCGATCTCTTGATCTTGATGGTTAAAAAAACAGATCAAAAGATCGCAGCCTGCGGCAGCTCCTACAGGAAAATCAGCGTTTTTCGGCGCTGAAAACACGCTTGTCCTACAGCCTTTGCACCACGACGGCGCACCCGTTGACCCCGGTCAATCGGTGTGCCGATCTTTCATAAGTATTTGTCGCTTAAACACAATTTACCCTGTGCGCGCCGCCATAGACTGCCGGCCACTTCGGTGTTTGTAGCCAATTGGCCATGACCGAACGCTGAATCGAAAGCTGCCAATAAAAGCCTCCGCACACAGGAGTTATAAATGAAGAAGCTAGTGATGTTCGGTGCCCTGGCACTGTCGATGTTGTCCCTGACCGCCGTGGCCGAAGACGCCAAGCCGATCCGCATCGGTATCGAAGCCGGTTACCCGCCATTCTCGATGAAAACCCCTGACGGCAAACTCGCCGGTTTCGACGTCGACATCGGCGATGCGCTGTGCGCGCAGATGAAAGTCAAATGCACTTGGGTCGAGCAGGAATTCGATGGCCTGATCCCGGCGCTGAAAGTGAAGAAGATCGACGCGATTCTGTCGTCGATGACCATCACCGATGATCGCAAGAAGAACGTCGATTTCACCATCAAGTACTACCACACCCCGGCGCGCTTCGTGATGAAGGAAGGCTCCGGTGTCAAAGACCCGCTGACCGAACTCAAGGGCAAGAAAGTCGGCGTGCTGCGTGCCAGTACCCACGACCGTTACGCCACCGAAGTGCTGGTGCCGGCCGGGATCGACCTGGTGCGTTACGGCTCGCAGCAGGAAGCCAACCTCGACATGGTTTCCGGACGTATCGACGCGATGCTGGCCGACTCGGTCAACCTGAGCGACGGTTTCCTGAAAACCGACGCCGGCAAAGGCTTTGAATTCGTTGGCCCGACCTACGAAGACGCCAAGTACTTCGGCGGCGGCGCCGGCATTGCAGTGCGCAAGGGCGATACCGCGCTGGCCGAGCAATTCAACAAAGCCATCACCGAAATCCGCGCCAATGGCGAGTACAAGAAAGTCCAGGACAAGTACTTCGACTTTGACGTGTACGGCCATTAATACGCCGTAGAAAAAAGTGGCCCCGTTTGCGCGGTGGCCACTTTTTTTGCGCCCATGATTTATTCTGTTTCACACATTTCCCATGTAGGAGCTGCCGAAGGCTGCGATCTTTTGACTTTGCTTGTGAAAAACAAGATCAAAAGATCGCAGCCTTCGGCAGCTCCTACAGAAACATCGGAGTCTTCCCATGCAACGCATCGACCATGTTCTGCCCTGGAGCCACTTGGGCAGCGAGCGCTCGCTCAGCGTGTTCCGCTATGGCGCCGGCCCACGCAAGGTGTACATCCAGGCCAGTCTGCACGCCGATGAACTGCCGGGGATGCGCACCGCGTGGGAACTCAAGCAACGCCTCAATGAACTGGAACAGCAAGGCCGTTTGCAGGGCGTGATCGAACTGGTGCCAGTCGCCAACCCGATCGGCCTCGATCAACATGTGCAAGGTGCGCACATGGGCCGTTTCGAACTGGGCAGCGGCAAGAACTTCAACCGCGCCTTCGTCGAACTCAGCGCGCCGGTCGGGGCGTTGATCGGTGAGCGTCTGGGCGAGGATGCCGAGGCCAACGTGGCGTTGATCCGCCAAACCATGGGCCAGGTATTCGATGAACTGCCGGCGCCGGCCTCGCAACTCGAAGCCTTGCATCGTTTGTTGCTGCGCCATGCCTGCGATGCCGACATCACCCTTGATCTGCACTGTGATTTCGACGCCGCGATTCACTTGTACGCGCTGCCGCAGCACTGGCCACAGTGGCAATCGCTGGCGGCGCGCTTGAAGGCCGGCGTGGCGCTGCTGTGTGAAGATTCCGGTGGCAGCTCGTTCGATGAATCCTGCTCGACGCCGTGGTTGCGTCTGGCGCGGGCATTTCCCAATGCTGCAATTCCGGCGGCGAACCTGGCGACCACGCTGGAGCTGGGCAGCATGGGCGATACCCGGGTCGATCAGGCGCAGGCCAATTGCGAGGCGATTCTGGGCTTCCTCGCCGAGCAGGGTTTCATCAGCGGCGAATGGCCGGCGGCGCCGGGCGAGTGCTGCGAAGGCCTACCGTTCGAGGGCACCGAATACCTGTTTGCGCCGCACCATGGCGTGGTGAGTTTCCTGCGCAATGCTGGCGAGTGGGTGGAGCAGGGCGATGCGTTGTTCGAGGTGGTCGATCCGTTGCAGGATCGCGTGACCACCGTGCGCGCTGGTACCAGTGGTGTGTTGTTTGCGCTGGATCGCGGGCGCTACACCGAGCCGGGGATCTGGCAGGCGAAAGTGGCGGGGCGGGTGGCGTTTCGGACGGGCAAATTGACCAACGACTGACGGATCTTCGTTGGGGCTAATGACCTCATCGCGAGCAGGCTCACTCCTACAGGGGGAACGCATTCCAAATGTAGGAGTGAGCCTGCTCGCGATGGCGGCATCAGCAACACCACCGAATTTGGATCCTCGCCGCAGGATGTTAGGCTCCCCCCGAACCCGACACTCTGTGAAGGAAGGCTCTATGTTGAAGGTCTTTGCTCTATTGACCCTGCTGGCGTCCAGCGCCGTGCAGGCGCAGACCACGCTGCAATCCGATCTGCCGCTCAAGTACATCGAACAGGTGCACGCCGACGCCGAGGCGCGTCCGTTGGTGATTTTTCTTCACGGCTACGGCAGTAACGAAGCCGATCTGATCGGCATGAAATTCCAGCTCCCGGCGCAATACAACTACCTGTCGGTGCAGGCACCGTTGTCATTGGGTGAAGGACGTTTCCAGTGGTTTCGCAAGAAAGGCGAAGGTGCCTACAACGGCGAGACCGATGATCTGAAGGTCAGCGGCCAGAAGCTGCGCGATTTTGTCGCGCAAGCGGCGCAGAAATATCACACGACCCCGAGCAAGGTGTACCTGATCGGCTTCAGCCAGGGCGCGATGATGACCTACGAAGTGGGGTTGCGGCCGCCAGTCGCTGTCGGCGGGATCGCCGCGTTGAGCGGGCGTTTATTACCAGTGTTGAAAGCTGAACTCAAAGGCGGGCAGCAGCCGTTGCCGCTGAGTATCTTTATCGGCCACGGCACCGCCGATGATCGCGTGCCCTACCACGACGGCACCGAGGCCAATGCGCAGCTACAGAAGCTGGGCTACAAACCGCAGTTTCATGCCTATTCCGGCGTCGGCCACAGTATCAGTGCGGCCGAGCTGCGCGACTTGAATGGCTGGCTGCAGCAGCTCAATCCTTGAGGATGGTTTTCACCAAAGCATCGTGACCTTTCTTGTCGCTGGCGCGGGAGATCACCTGCACCAGCGCCATCTTCGTGCCGGAGCCGGCCATCAGCGTGGTGTTGAGGGTCTGGCCACCGCCCTGGGTCGCGGTGCTGTCGACCTGACGCAAGCCAAGGCCGGTGCCTTTCTGGGTCAGACTTTTTTCGCTGAGTTTGTTGAAGTCCGGCAGGGCCTTGCGCTGGTCTTCGATGAAACTCGAGACGGTGCTGTCGAGGAACTGCCCGTCGTTATCCTTGACGTGCTGGCCTTCGGGAATCTGGTTTTCAGCGGTAATGACCACGGTCTTCGTCGCTTCATTGGTGTACATCGTGCCCTTGGTTCCGCTCGGGCTGGTCGGCAGCGGGTCGGCGACGAAACCTTTAGGCAAGACAAAGGTGAACTTGCCCTCGAGCATCGAGACTTTCTCGGTGCCGGCATTTTTCTTCGCCGCTTGCGCGTGGAGGGCGCCGAAACCGGCGAGGGCCGCCACCAGCAGGACGACGGCTTTTTTGCTCAACAATGACATGTGAATCTCCGGTGGATGGTCGCGCGAGGCGGGCGATCATCCCACGGAGGAGGGCGGGCGTTCCAGCGCGAATCGTCTGATCGGTCACTGCGCCTGCGGTTTCGCCAGCGGCCGGGCCAACAGGCGTTTGGTCACGCCGAGCATCGCCACCGACACCGCGACACCGACGGCGAATCCACTCAGTCCCATGCTCGGCAAGGTCAGTGCCGAGACCAGACAAAACGCCGAAAACGAATACATGCCGGTGGCCGTCGCCCTTAACAATGCGGCGGTAAATGCCGGGCCGCGCGTCTGTTGCGAGAACACCGCCATGACACTGCCGAGCACCGGAAACACCGCGAGCAAACCGCTCCAGCGCTCGCCGACGGTGCTGGCCAGCATCGTCACCACCAGGGTCAACGCGGCACCGGCGATCATTCGCCAGATCAGTCTGTCCGACTTCGGCGCCGGGCCGTTGAGCACCGGTTGCACCGTGGGAAACAGATACGGCGATGCCAGCAACGCAACCGCCGCCGCTGCCACGGAAAACGGCAGCGACGCCGGGATCAGCGACAACACCCCCGCGATAACGGCCCACACCGACAGCGACGCCGCCAACGCCAACGGCCAGTTCGCCCGTTGCGCGACCTGCGCATAGGTGATGCAGAACGCAATCATCGCGAACATCGCCGACAACGCCGCCACCGCTGATTGCGCGGCAAAGCCCGGACCCTGCTCGATGGCGAGGAAAAACAGAATCGGCCCGACCACCACCGGCAATCCCGACAGCCACCCGGCCACGCTCGGCCCCCAGCGTTTGCCCGCCAGGGAAATCAGCAGCAGAAAACCGGGAATCAGCAGCAGTTTGAGGATCAGCACGCAGGAGTCTCCGTCCGTTGAGGGTAGGCCACGGTAGCATTGTCGATCGGCGATTGCTGCCTATGTGCGCAGTTTTTGTATACAAAATATCGGGAGCGATACCCGGCTATGCTGTGTGTATCAGGGTTTACCGGAGTCGATGCCGCGATGAGAAGAACACCGAAGCTGGTGCGAGGATGCTGCGGCATCGGCTTGTGGGCGCTGTTGCTGACGCCGACCTGGGCCAATTGGCAGGACGCCGTGCCCGGCGCGCAGATCATCGGTACCGGCGATTTCAGTGTGTTCGGTTTCGATGTTTACAATGCGCGCCTGTGGAGTGCCGCACGGCCCTTGGTCGACGGCCAGCCGTTTGCGCTGGAGTTGATTTACCGTCGCAACATTTCTCGCGATGATCTGGTCAAAGCCAGCGTCGATGAAATCAAACGCTTGGCCGGTACCCGCGTCAGTCCGGCGCAATTGGCCGGTTGGCAGGTACAGATGCAGCAATCGTTCGTCGATGTGCAGGCTGGCACGCGGATTACTGGGGTCTATCTGCCTGGGCAGGGCGCGCGGTTTTTTGTCGGCCAGCAATTACAGCATGAGATCGATGACCCGCTGTTTGCCCGGGCGTTTTTTGATATCTGGCTCGATCCGCGTACGCGCAATCCCGAGTTGCGTGAGCAGTTGTTGGGTGTGAGTCGATAGATTTTTTTGATCTTCTAGGCTTCGGCTGAAACGTCTAAGCTGCGTCTTTCCGATTTGTTTCTGGATGTGTGCGTGAAATTCAGCTTGCCCAAAATCGCCACCGCGCCGTTTTGCCCGCCGGAAGTGGCTGGCAGTGTCGCGGTAGATCCCAATGCCTCGTTCTTCAAACGCGTGCTGCGTTTCGCCGGCCCCGGGTTGCTGGTGTCTATCGGTTACATGGATCCGGGCAACTGGGCCACCGCCATCGAGGCCGGTTCACGCTTCGGTTACAGCCTGTTGTTTGTGGTGTTGCTGGCGAGTCTGGCCGGCATGGTCGTGCAGTGCCTGTGCTCACGGCTGGGCATCGCCACCGGGCGCGATCTGGCGCAATTGTCCCGCGAGCGCTACAGCACACCGACCGCACGGCTACAGTGGGTGTTGGCGGAAATCTCGATCATCGCCACCGATCTGGCTGAAGTGCTTGGGTGTGCGCTGGCGTTCCATTTGCTGCTCGGCTGTTCGCTGACCTTCGGCATCGCCCTGACCGCTTTCGACACCTTGCTGGTGCTGGCCCTGCAAAATCGCGGTTTCCGCCGTCTGGAAGCAATCATGCTGGTATTGGTCGCGACCATCGGCGTGTGTTTCTTCGTTGAACTGCTGCTGATCAAACCCTACTGGCCGGACGTCGCCCAAGGTTTCAAACCGTCGCTGGCAGCGATTGGCGAAGCGGCGCCGTTGTACCTGGCCATCGGTATTCTCGGTGCGACAGTTATGCCGCATAACCTCTACCTGCACACCTCGATCGTGCAGACGCGGATGATCGGCAAGGACCTCGCCAGCAAGCAGGACGCGGTGAAACTGGCGCGCATCGACACCATCGGTTCGCTGGCGCTGGCGTTGCTGGTCAACGCGGCGATCCTGATTCTCGCTGCGGCGGCGTTTCACCAGTCCGGGCACACCGACGTGGTGGACATTCAGGACGCTTACCACTTGCTCGATCCGCTGGTGGGCGGTGCGCTGGCCAGCGTGTTGTTCGGCGTGGCACTGCTCGCATCGGGGCAGAGTTCGACCTTCACCGGCACCATCGCCGGCCAGGTGATCATGGAGGGGTACCTGAACCTGCGGATTCCGTGCTGGCAGCGGCGCTTGATCACTCGCGGACTGGCGTTGATTCCGGCGTTTATCGGCGTGTGGCTGATGGGTGATAACGCGATTGGCAAGTTGTTGGTGCTGAGTCAGGTGGTGTTGAGTCTGCAATTGCCGTTTGCTTTATATCCCTTGATCCGCATGACCAACGACAAACAGCTGATGGGGCCGTTTGTGAATCGCTGGCCGACACGGGTGTTGGCGTGGGGGTTGTTTGTGGTGATCAGCGGCGCCAATAGCTGGCTGATTTTGCAGTGGGCGGTTTGAGCCAGCATTTGCAGTGACTGGGCCGGCCTCTTCGCGAGCAAGCTCGCTCCCACAATTGCTATCGGCTGACCACAATAGTGTGCACACCCGATAACCCTGTGGGAGCGAGCTTGCTCGCGAAGGCGGAGTATCAGGCACCGACATCGCTAAATATTGGAACGCGCCCATTGAGCGAAGGCCGGTAGTGCCAGCTCAAACGATTCAGATCAATGCCACGCCCGAGTATTTCCCTCACCGTCGCCCCGGCAATACTCATCGCCAACGCTTGCCCCGGACACTGATGCCGGCCACTGCTAAAACTGAAACTGCGGCGGTTCTCGCGCTGTGGCAGAAACTCCTCCGGCCGTTCGTTGAGCGCCGGATCACGATTGGCCGAGGCCAACAGCAGCAGAATCACATCGCCTGCCTCGACACGCACACCGGCAATCTCGCACGGCGCGGCGACAAAACGTCGGGTGTTCTGCACGGGCGGGTCGAAGCGCTGGACTTCGCTAAGCAGTGCTTCGATGGATTCACCGCGCAACGCTGGCTGCCGACGTAGCGCCAGCAGCGTATTGCCGATCAGGCCGGCGCAGGCTTCGAACGTCTGTGAACAGAGGCCGATCAGGTTGGCGATCAAGGTTTCCTCATCGCCGGTGAAGCGCTGCTGGATTGCACTGAGCAACGGGCTGGCCGGCTCGGCGAGCAATTCGATGAAGTCACCGCGCAGTTGTTCAGCCGCCGCCTCTGCTGCGGCCAGTTGCAGGTCATTGCTCAACGGCGACAGGCAGGCAACGAAATCCGCCGTCAATTCACTGATCGCCCGCGCTTGCGCCGGGATGAACCCCAGCAGCGCCGCGACCACGCACACCGGGCCACGAAGCATTGCCTTGTACACCCCGTCGGCGTCCGCTGTGATCAGCCGCGCGGCGACCAGTCTGTCGACGGCCTCAAGGTCGAGCGAGGCCAACTCAGGCTCAATGGCAGAGCGCGGGCAGCGCTGGCGTTCACCGTCATTCATCCGCATAAGTTGGCCGAAGACTTTACCGGCCATGCCGTTTGCAATCGCTTTGGGCACTGGCTCCTGCGCCGGACGCACCCGGCAATCGGCGTGGGCTAACACCGCACACACCGCCCGGGCACTGCTGGCGACCCACAGTTTCAGCTCTGGATGAAACGTCAGTCCACCTTCTGCGCGCAGTTCGGCGTAGTAGGGATAAGGATCGGCGTGCGTTGCCGCGCTGATCGGGTTCATGGTTTGCATCCTTGTCGGCGGGGAAAGTGTTGCTACTATCTCCACTGCGCAACGACGATGATTCGTCCGGGAGCGAACTATGCACGCAGAGCATCAAGACATCGGCGTTTCCCAAGTGGCCGCCGCCATCGCCGAGCCGGCGCGAACGAAAATCCTCTGTTCGCTGATGGACGGCCACGCCCGCACCAGCACTGAATTGGCGACGATCGCCGAAGTCAGCGCCTCGACCGCCAGTGTGCACTTGGCGAAACTCAAGGACCTGGCACTGCTGCGCCTGCATGTGCAGGGCCGTCATCGCTATTACAGCCTCGCCGATCAGCGCGTGGCGCAGGCGCTGGAAGCGTTGATGGTGATTGGCCAGAACGCCGCGCCAACGTTCAAGGCGCACACCCCGGATCGCCTGCAATTCGCCCGCACCTGTTACGACCACATGGCCGGGACGTTGGCGGTGTTGCTGCACGACCGTTTGCTCGAGGCTGGTTGGCTGGTGGCAGCCGACGAGCAGGCATATCGCTTGAGTGACACCGGCGAGGCGTTGTTTCTCGGGCTGGGTATCGAAGTACAGGATTTGACCACCCTGCGCCGCAAGTTTGCCTGTCCGTGCCTGGACTGGAGCATGCGCCGGCCGCATCTCGGTGGTTCGCTGGGGGCGGCGCTGTTGCAGACTGCGTTGAAGCGCAAGTGGGTGACCCAGGATCTGGACAGTCGGGCGCTGGCGTTGACGGCGGCGGGGCGCAAGGAGATCGGTGCGCGGTTTGGCGTTGAGTGGCCGGTAGACGGGCAGATCAAAGGATCGCAGCCAGCCGTAAAGCGTGCCCACCCGATAAATTCCGACCGTACCGAATCCCTGTAGGAGTTGCCGAAGGCTGCGATCTTTTGATTTTCAGCTTCTGACCGACGAGGGGCGCATCTGCCACCTTGTATCACCGCTACCGACTCTATACTGTATATGCAAACAGTATAGAGCCCGCGCCATGCAAATTATCGACAAGCTCAGCATCCTCGCCGACGCCGCCAAGTACGACGCCTCCTGCGCGAGCAGCGGCGCGCCCAAGCGCAGCTCCGAGGGCAAGAGCGGGCTGGGCTCGACCGATGGCATGGGCATCTGCCACAGCTACACGCCGGACGGGCGCTGCGTGTCGTTGTTGAAGATTCTGCTGACCAATTTCTGCCTTTACGATTGCCAGTATTGCGTCAACCGCCGCTCCAGCGATGTTCCGCGCGCTCGTTTCACCCCCGAGGAAGTCGTGGCGCTGACCATGGATTTCTACCGGCGCAACTGCGTCAGCGGGCTGTTTCTCAGTTCCGGCATCATTCGTTCGGCGGACTACACCATGGAGCAACTGGTGCGGGTGGCGAAGCTGCTGCGTGAAGAGCATGAGTTTCGCGGGTACATCCATCTCAAGACCATTCCCGAAGCCGATCCGGCATTGATTGAAGAGGCTGGGCGCTACGCCGATCGGCTGAGCGTCAACATCGAATTGCCGACCGATGCCAGCCTGCAAGTGCTGGCACCGGAGAAGGACATCACTTCGATCAAACAGGCGATGAACACCATCTACACCGGCGTGCAGACCGTGTTGAACGAACCACGCTCGGCGAAGTTCGCCCCGGCTGGGCAGAGCACACAGTTGATTGTCGGCGCCGACGACACCGATGACAGCACCATCCTCCATAGCGCGCAGGCCTTGTACGGCAATTTCCGTCTGCGCCGGGTCTACTATTCGGCCTTCAGCCCGATTCCCGACAGCCCGAAAAGCGTGCCGCTGGCCGCGCCGCCGCTGATGCGCGAACACCGTTTGTATCAGGCCGATTTTCTCCTGCGCAGCTACGGCTACAGTGCTGATGAATTGCTCAAGGGACCGGGTAATCTGGCGCTGGACATCGACCCGAAACTGGCCTGGGCGTTGCAGAATCGCGAGGTGTTCCCGCTCGATCTGAACCGTGCCGAAGCTTCCCTGATTGCGCGTATTCCCGGTATCGGCTTGCGCACCACCGAACGTCTGGTCGAGCTGCGCCGCCAGCGGCGCATCCGTTACGAAGACGTCGCGCGTATGCGCTGTGTGCTGGCCAAGGCCAAGCCGTTCATCATCACCAGCGACTACCATCCGCAACAGGCCGAGGTCACCAGCCACTTGCTCTATCAACAATTGCGCGACCGGCCGATGCCGCAGCAGATGGGGTTGTGGGGATGATCAATCTCGATTGCGACGATTTATTCGACACCTGGCGCCAGCAGGCGCGCTGGCTGCTAAGCCATGAAGTCGATCCGAGTCTGGTGAGCTGGGCCTCGCAAGGTGTGGGTGATCTGTTTGCCAGTGATGAGCCGGTGCCTGAAGGGCAGGGGCCATTTCAGGCACGTATCCCGCGAGCGCTGCTCGACACCCTGGAACAGGCCTCGCGTTATCGCGGTGATCAACGCTGGAGCCTGCTCTATGAGGTGTTGTGGCGCGTCAGCCACGGCGACCGTACCGCGATGATGGCCGGGGACAAACTCGGCAGTGAGCTGCAGCGACGGATCAAACAAGTGAATCGAGAAGCCCATCATCTGCATGCGTTTGTGCGTTTCATCGAGCGGCCATCGTCCAACGCAGGCCCGCAGTACGTGGCATGGCACGAACCGGCCCATGACATCCTGCACAGTGCCAGCGAGCATTTCATCGGTCGGATGGGTCGCCATCGATGGTTGATTGCCACCCCGCGTGACGGGGTCTATTACGATGGCGAGCAACTGATCCATCAACGGCAATGCCCGGTGGAATGGCAGCAGTTGGCGCAGAATGTCGACGATCCTCATGGTGATCTTTGGCTGACCTATTACAGCCACATCTTTAATCCCGCGCGGTTGAACGAGAAGGTCATGCAGGGGCATTTGCCGGCGCGGTTCTGGAAGAATCTGCCGGAGGGGGAGTTGATTCCCGGGTTGATTACGCAGGCGCGGATGGGGAAACAGCGAAATGGGCAGGCGAGTGGGATTGCCAACCGTGCAGGCAAACGGATTGCCTTGAAGGGCTAAAAGCCTACCCTCACCCTAACCCTCTCCCAGAGGGAGAGGGGACTGACCGAGGTGTTCGGACTAGCTCCATCGACCTGAAAGTTTGCGTCGAACTTCGGTCTGGAGAACAACCGAGATCGGCTCCCTTTCCCCCTCGCCCCCTGGGGGAGAGGGCTGGGGTGGGTAAAGACCGGGTACATCCTTTACGTTTGAGACCGGGGACATGGTTTACAGGTATCAATCATGGTCAGGAGGTGCTGACCATGCCCTGGAAACAAAAGTCCCCAAT
>NZ_JACOPX010000023.1 GCF_015461835.1 Pseudomonas neuropathica
GCATACCGTTCCAGCCACTTGTCGATGGTTGGACGACTGACGCCATACCGCCGGCTTAATTGGCTTTTGGTGTAGCTGCCGCTGAGCCAATCGCTAATTAACTTCACTCGTTGATCCATTGGGGACTTTTGTTTCCAGGGCATGGTCAGCACCTCCTGACCATGATTGATACCTGTAAACCATGTCCCCGGTCTCAAACGTAAAGGATGTACCCGGTCTTTACCCACCCCAGCCCTCTCCCCCAAGGGGGCGAGGGGGAAAGGGAGCCGATCGGGGGCTTTTCAGAATCTGAGTTCGACTGGATATTTCAAGTCGGTGCAACTTGAGAGAACAACTCGGTCAGTCCCCTCTCCCTCCGGGAGAGGGTTAGGGTGAGGGGCTTTTCAGACCGGCAAATAAATCCCGAAGGTATTCATCCCCCGATCACTGCGCACAAACACATCGCCGCCATGCATCAGCGCAATCGCCTTGACGATCGCCAGCCCCAAGCCATGGTTATTGCCACTGTTACTGCGCGACGCATCGACCCGATAAAAGCGCTCGAACAGCCGTGGCAAATGCTCACTGGCAATCGGCGAACCGGGGTTGGCCACGCCGATACTCACCTGATGCTCTTTAACCTCGATGTGCACCTCGATCACCTGACCCGCGCCGGTGTGCTGCACCGCGTTGCTGAGCAAATTGATCAACGCCCGGCGCAAATGCGCGACCTCGATCTGCACCAGTGCATCACCGCTGACCTGCACTTCAACCTGCGCATCTTCAAGGATGAAATCCAGATACTCCAGCGTCGTCGCCACCTCATCGGCCAGCGACGTCGAGGTCAGTTTGGTCGCCTTGTTGCCCTGATCGGCACTGGCCAGAAACAGCATGTCATTGATGATCGAACGCAGCCGCTCCAACTCTTCCAGATTGGATTGCAGCACTTCGAAATAATGTTCGGCAGAACGCCCACGGGTCAGCGCCACCTGAGTCTGACCAATCAGATTGGTCAGCGGCGAACGCAGCTCATGAGCGACGTCGGCGTTGAACGATTCCAGCCGCGAGTAGGCCTGTTCAACCCGTTCCAGCGTCGAGTTGAAGGAGTCGACAAACTGCTCAAGTTCCGGTGGCAGCGGCGACAGACGCAAGCGCCCGGCCCGTAGCGGAGGCGCCAGTCGTTGAGCTTCATGGGACAGTTTGATCAGCGGTTTGAGACCAATCCGCGCGACCCAATAGCCCAGCGCCGAAGCCATCAGCACACCGACAATCGCCAGCCCGATCAAGGCAATCAGCAGGTTGTGCTGCGTCTCATGAAAGGTCTCGGTATCGATGCCGATCATGAACCGTAGCGGCGGACGCTGATCCTTGGCCGGCAACTCGGTCAGCAGCACTTTCAGTGGATAAGGCTGGCCGGGCAACTGCAAGTCATGCATGCCCAACGGGCCTTTGGCAAAAGTACGGATCGCCGCATCGGGCTGACCGTATTCGTAACCCGGATCACCGCTCACCACCCAGAAACGAATGCGTTTGTCCTCTTCACCCAGCAGCTTCAACTTGGCGTTGATCTTCACCCAATGCTCGGGTGTGCCGAAGCGATTGAGCGCTGATTCGAGCACGCTGTAACGCGCATCCAGCTCGGCTTCCGGCAGTAATCCCAAGCCTTTGTCGACCTGTTGATACAGCGCGCCGCCGATCAACAGAAACACCAGCAGCGCCACCAGCGTGAACATGCCGCTCAGGCGCAGGGCAATCGAGTTACTGGACACCACGGCTCTCCAGCACATAACCCATGCCACGAATGGTGTGCAGCAGTTTCTCGTCGAACGGCCCGTCGAGCTTGGCGCGCAGGCGTTTGATCGCGACTTCGACAACGTTGGCATCGCTGTCGAAATTGATGTCCCAGACCATCTCGGCGATGGCGGTTTTCGAAAGGATTTCACCTTGCCGGCGGGCGAGGACGCTCAACAGGGAGAACTCTTTGGCGGTCAGATCCAGTCGCGTGCCGGCGCGGGTAGCCTTGCGGCTGATCAAATCTATCCACAGGTCGGCGATGCTCACCTGCACCGGTTCATGCCCGCCGCTGCGCCGGGTCAGCGCTTGCAGGCGCGCGACCAGCTCAAGGAAGGAAAACGGTTTGCCGAGGTAATCGTCGGCACCGTCGCGCAGGCCTTTGATGCGGTCTTCGACGCGCTCGCGGGCGGTGAGCATGATCACCGGGGTTTGCTTGCGCGCACGCAACGCGCGCAGCACGCCGAAGCCATCGAGGCCCGGCAACATGACGTCGAGGACGATCACCGCGTAGTCGCTTTCCAGCGCCAGATGCAGCCCCTCGACGCCGTCGCGGGCCAGATCCACGGTGTAACCCTGTTCCGTCAGACCGCGGTGCAGATAGTCCGCGGTTTTTTCCTCGTCTTCGATAATCAGAACGCGCATGACCCGCCTCAGTCTGTGGTCGCCAGCGCCGCTACGGGCGCAGGTTTGGGCCTGTGGAACAGCCGCTCAAGCCACAAGTATATGACCGGAGTGGTAAACAACGTCAGCATCTGGCTGACCAGCAAACCGCCGACCACCGCGATCCCCAGCGGCTGACGCAGTTCGGCGCCGGTGCCGTAACCGAGCATCAGCGGCAGGGCGCCGAGCAGGGCGGCGAGTGTGGTCATGATGATCGGCCGGAACCGCGTGATGCATGCTTCGAAAATCGCATCCTGCGGCGACAGGCCTCGGTGGCGCTGCGCTTCGAGCGCGAAGTCGATCATCAGAATGCCGTTCTTCTTGACGATACCGATCAGCAACACCAGGCCGATCAGCGCCATGATCGAAAAGTCCTGGCCGCAGATCCACAGCATGATCACCGCGCCCAAACCTGCCGCCGGCAACGTCGAAATGATTGTTAGCGGGTGCACGAAACTCTCATAGAGCACACCGAGAATGATGTACACCGCCACCAGCGCCGCGAGAATCAGCCATGGCTGACTGGCCAGCGAACTCTGGAACGCCTGCGCCGCGCCCTGGAAATTGCCGCTGATCGCGGTCGGCATGCCGATCTCGGCCTTGGCCTGATTGAGCAGAATCACTGCGTCACCCAACGCCACGCCGGGCGCGAGGTTGAACGACAGGTTGGCCGCCGGGAACATCCCGTCGTGGGCAATCGACAACGGGCCAATGGTTGGCGCATCGAATTTTGCCAGCGCCGACAGCGGCACCATCTCGCCACTCAGCGGTGAGCGCAGGTAGAAATAGTTGAGGCTTTCGGCCTTGCCGCGTTGTTTGGTGTCCAGTTCCAGAATCACGTTGTACTGGTTGACCTGGGTCTGGAATTCGTTGATCTGCCGTTGGCCGAAGGCGTCGTACAGCGCCTCGTCGACATCGCTGGCAGTGAGGCCGAAACGTGCGGCGGCGCTGCGGTCGATGCTGATGTGGGTGATGCTGCCGCCCAATTGCAGGTCGTTGGAAATGTCGCGGAATGCCGGGTTGCTGCGCAGTTTTTCCGTGAGGCGTTGCGTCCATGTCGCGAGGGTCGCGCCGTCGTTACTCTTCAGCACGTATTGATACTGCGCGCGGCTCGGACCGGAGCTGAGGTTGATGTCTTGGCCGGCGCGCAGATAGAGGACGATGCCAGGGACTTTCATCAGTTGCGGACGGATACGGTCGATGAACTGGCTGGCGCTGACGTCACGGTCGCCGCGTTTCTTCAACGCGATCCAGAAGCGGCCGTTGGCGATGGTCTGGTTGCTGCCGGAGACACCCACCGAGTGGGAGAACGCTTGTACGGCCGGATCGGCAGCGACGATTTCGGCCATGGCCAAGTGTTTTTTCACCATGTCGCCGTAGGAAATATCCGCAGCGGCTTCGGTGGTGCCAAGGACGAAACCGGTGTCCTGCACCGGGAAGAAACCTTTCGGGATAAAGATGTAACCGCCGATGGCCAGCGCCAGCGACAGGCCGAACACGCCGATCATCAATTTCTGATGGGCGAGGGCGCGACGCAGGCCTTTCTCGTACCCGCCGAGCAAGCGTTCGCTGAAGCCCGGTTTTTCGTGGGCGTGGTGCACCGGTTTACGCATGAACAACGCCGCCAGCGTCGGCGCCAAAGTCAGCGATACCACCACGGAAATCATGATGGTCGAGGTCGCGGTCAGGGCGAATTCCTTGAACAGGCGTCCGACCACACCGCCCATGAACAGCAGCGGAATAAACGCCGCCACCAGCGAGAAACTGATCGAGACCACGGTGAAGCCGATCTCGCCCGCGCCTTTGATCGCGGCTTCGCGCATATCATCGCCGGCCTCTAGGTGTCGGTGGATGTTTTCCACCACCACGATGGCATCGTCGACGACGAAGCCCACCGCGACGACGATTGCTACCAATGTCAGGTTGTTCAGGCTGAAACCGAGTAGGTACATCAAAGCGAAACTGGCGATCAGCGACACGCCGAGCACCGCCGAAACAATCAGGGTCGCCGACAACTGACGCAGGAACAGCGCCATCACCGCGACCACCAGCAGGATCGCGATCAACAGGGTGATTTCGACTTCATGCAGGGAGGCGCGAATGGTCTGGGTGCGGTCGATCAGGGTTTTTACTTGCACCGAGGCCGGCAGCATGGCTTCGAGGCCGGGCAGGGCGGCTTGAATGCGGTCAACGGTTTCAACGATGTTCGCGCCGGGTTGGCGCGAGATCACCAGGTTCACGCCAGGTTGATCTCCGGCCCAGGCTTGCACGTAGGCATCTTCCGAACCGTTGACGACTTTGGCGACATCACGCAGGTGAACTGGGGCGCCATCCTTGTAGGAAACGATGAGTTGGCTGTAGTCCTCGGGGTGGAACAACTGGTCGTTGGTCGACAGCGTCGAGATGCTTGATTCGCCGTACAGCGCCCCTTTGGCCAGGTTGAGGCTGGTCTGCTGGATTGCCAGTCGGATGTCGGCAAGGGTCAGGCCGATCGCCGCCAGTTTGTCTGCCGAGGCTTGTACGCGAATCGCCGGACGTTGCTGACCGGTGATGTTGATTTGTCCCACGCCGTCGATCTGACTGATCTGACGCGAGAGCAGGGTTTCCACCAGGTCGCTGAGTTCGGTGCCGGGCATTTGTGTCGAGCTGACGCTGAGGATCAGCACTGGGCTGTCGGCCGGGTTGACCTTCTTCCAGGTCGGTAGCGTCGGCATGTCCTTGGGCAGTTTACCGGCGGCGGTGTTGATCGCGGCTTGGACTTCCTGGGCGGCGGTATCGATGCTTTTATCGAGGGTGAATTGCAGGGTCAGCAGACTCGAGCCCAGCGCACTGCTCGACGTCATCTGGGTCATGCCGGGGATGGCGCTGAATTGCACCTCCAGCGGCGTGGCCACGGACGAGGCCATGGTGTCGGGGCTGGCGCCGGGCAACTGCGCGGACACCTGGATCGTAGGAAATTCCGCTTCCGGCAGTGGGGCAATCGGCAAGCGCGGGAAGGCAATCAACCCAACCAGCACCAGCGCGATGGTCAGCAGGATTGTCGCGACCGGGTGATCGATGCACCACGTAGAGACGCCTTTGTGCGCCTTCATGGTTTTGGCTCCGCTTGCACCACCTGCGGCGGCTCGCTCATGACTTGCACGGTCGAACCGGGTTTGAGCCGCGACTGGCCGTCGGTCACCAGTACATCACCGGCCTTCACGCCTTTGATGATGTCCTGGCCGCTGCCTTGATAAACCATCTGCACTTGCACGGCTTCGACCTTGTCACCGTTGACCCGATAAACGAAGTGTTGGTCGAGGCCGCGTTGTACGACGGTGGGCGGGACGACCAGCGCATCTTTGTCGAGGGCTGTCTGAATTTTTACCGTGACCAGCAGGCCGGGCCAGAGCTTCTGGCTGGCGTTGTCGAATTCGGCCTTGGCGCGAATGGTGCCGGTGTTGGCGTTGATCTGGTTGTCGATCAGGGTCAGGTGACCTTCGCCGAGCAGGTTGCCGGTTTCGCCATCGGTGTCGGCGCCTATGTAGGCCTTGACCTGCGCGCGTTGCGGGTCGTTGATCAAGCCTTGCAGGGTCGGCAGCATTTGCTGGGGCAGGGAGAATTCGACGGCGATCGGGTCGATCTGGGTGACGGTGAACAGGCCGGCGGTGTCGGTCATGCGCAGGAAGTTGCCTTCGTCGACGGTGCGAATACCGACGCGGCCGGTGACCGGGGAGCGGATCTGTGTGTAGGAAAGTTGTACTTGTGCGGAATCGATGGAGGCCTGGTTGCCTTGGGCGGTGGCCTTCAGTTGGTTGACCAGGGCTTGTTGCTGGTCGTAGGTCTGCTTGGAGATGCCGTCGTCGACGGTGAGCAGTTTGTAGCGTTTGAGGTTGACCAGCGCGACTTGCAGTTGCGCCTGGCTTTCGCCCAGTTGCGCGCGGGCCTGGTCGAGGCTGGCGCGAATGGAGCGGTCGTCGATGGTGGCCAGCAGGTCGCCTGCTTTGACGAGTTGGCCTTCCTTGACGAGGATTTTGGTGAGGATGCCGTCGATCTGGGGGCGTACGACGACGCTGTGCAGGGAGAGGACGGAGCCGATGCCGCTGGTGTAGCGGGGGACGTCTTTTTCGCTGACCGCTATGACTCGCACGGGGATGGCGGTGGGGGTGGCGAGTTTGGTCGGGGCGGGTTTCAGGGCGTACCACAGACCTGCGCCTGCGAAGACGATCAATAGGGTGGCGAGCAGGGCTTTGTTCTTTTGGATTCGCATGCGGGGTGGGCGCCGGAGGTTTGGAGTTTGGGCAGGTTGGGTAGTTATAAACTTGTTTGGGGGTCAGGAGGGTGACGGCTAGCTGTCGGCGCTGTCAGTTTCACTGGGTACATATCCGTTGTTGCGGGTGTTGCTGATTACGGTTCCGCCCTTACGGCGGGTCACCTTTTCCAAACGCCGAAAAGGTAACCCAAAAGGCTTGCTCCTGCGTGCGGCCCGCTCGCTGGGGCTCGGGGTTCCTTCGCTGCGGGATCGATCCGGGCGCAGCGTCTCCGGTTTGCTTCGCTGCACCTACTCCCGCTGTGTTTGGCTGCGCCAAACGGTCGCTGCGCTCCCACGCCCGGATCAATCCCTCCACTCAGCCTTCCGACGTCGCCCGTGGATCAAGATCAAAAGCAGGCGAGCTGACACTCGGCCTATTGAGTGGTGAGGAGCGGGTGTTCGGCTTTGGATTTGTGGTGGATTTGCCCCTCATCGGAACGCCGCCCGCCCAGCCCTCTCCCGAGGGAGAGGGAACCGATTTCGAGCGTTTCAAAACCTGAGTTCAACGCGGTATTGCACGTCGGTGTACCTCTCCCAAACACCTCGGTCAGTCCCCTCTCCCTCTGGGAGAGGGCTAGGGTGAGGGGCTTTTGATCTGTTTCAAAACCTGAGTTCAACACGGTATCGCACGTCGGTGTAGCTCTCCCAAACACCACGGTCAGTCCCCTCTCCCTCCGGGAGAGGGCTAGGGTGAGGGTTGGCTTTTGGCTGTTTAAATTTGTGTCAAATAACCAGAACCTTCCCACAAGGTTTTCAGGTTGTCCGTCGGACGTGCGCTCTCTAGTCTTGGGTTGTCGCCGAAAACTCGGCGATCGGGTGTGAGAGCCCGTAGGAACTGTTAATCCAACACCAGTACCACCATAATTGCCTCCGGCTATTTGCTGCCCTGCAATTTTTATGGCGGCTGTGTGCGGGCGAACTTCGGTTCGGCCGGGCTTGTTCCTACCGGTTTCTCACTCCGCACATAGCTGCCACCACTCCGCCGCGTGAGAAACGGCACGTGTTGGCTTTTGACTAGGAACATTTCCATGACTAAGCCCGTACCCGATCCCCCCATCGAAACAACCCCACTCGAAGACGCCATCCGCGCCGACGACCAGCTCAAAACCCGCGAAGCCATCAAACGCGCGCTCGATTTCTACCTTTGCCCCGAACCGGTCAAACCGCGTCAGCCCAGTACGATGTTCCTCATCCACCCGAACATCGACACCGAAAGCCTGCTCGCCCACGCCTGCGAATCGCTGGCTTCAGCCAATGTCATGGCCGGTGATCTGGCCGATCAGCTCAGTCGCCCGCAGCGCAGTACGGCGCTGGCGATCCAGCAGATCGTCATGCTTGCCGAGCTTGCGGTAAACCGGGCGCTGGATCGGGTTGATCCGCAGGGTTGAGCACCGCGTCATCGTTCATCGCCAGCAGGCTGGCTCCCACAGTTAAAACCCATTCCAATTGTAGGAGTGAGCCTGCTCGCGATGGCGGTATAACGGTCCCAAAAAGGGACCGATCAGTCCCTATTCGGAACCCATTTGCCAACTATGCTTCTCAAGATTCGTCCCAGCACGCGGATAACATTGTGTAGCCCGGGTTCTCTGGGCCGCTCACCCCCGGGAGTGTCTTGAAATGAAGCTGAAAACCGCTCTGCCGTATGTGCTTCTCTTGCTTCCACTCACAGCATCCGCCGCGCCGGCCAGTCAATCCGGTGAGATCCGCTTCACCGGGCAAATCGTTGATTCGGGCTGTCAGATCGGACCGGCCGGGGCGTTTGCTGCTCGTGAGTCTCGCCAGATTGAAATCAAGCCCGGCGTGAAAGTCGATGTCGACACTGAGCGCAACGCCTGTAGCCATCAGTCGATGCCGATTTCCATGCGCTATGAAGCGCTGAAGACCTCGACCGACAAAGGCATCGTCACCATCACCTACCTGTAAACCGTTCGGCGTGCGCTGCAAATCTTCAGGTGCCGAGCCATGGCGCACAGGTATACTGCGCGCCTTCGCGGCTCACTGATCGGGCCCGACTTTTTGCTTTCCGGAGCTTTTATGACTTCCCCGACCCTGCCGCCGGTTGACGACGCTGTGAGCGATGTCTCGGCTGAACTGGCCGATACCAGCGAAACCAAAGCCGATATCCCGGCGTTCAAATTTCCGTTCAAGCCGGGCGAGCTGGCTTCTGCCAAAGGCTCGAACCAGCCGTGGTACAAGAACGGCGCCAAGAACGGCCACACCAAGACCCCGGGCATGGCGCCGCCGGGCACCCGTCGTTCGATGGGCAAGCGCTGAGTTTTAATCCCGCCTGCGGCCATCGCTGTGATTTTCAGTCACAGTGATGGCTAAGTGCTCAGTTCCTGAGCCAGATCAACGTTTAACCATTTGGTGCGCTTAGAGTCAGCAGCCCTGCCGACTCTTTCCAATAAAACGAGCGCGCTATCCCATGAAGATCAATCTCCCGGTGACCGGTCGCAATGTCGATGTGGCGCTGGACGCGAACATTCTCTCGACCACCGATCTGACCAGCGCGATCACCTACGCCAACGACGACTTCATCAAGATCAGCGGTTATAGCCGCGACGAGTTGCTCGGTACGCCGCACCACCTGCTGCGTCATCCGGACATGCCGACACAGGCGTTTGCCCATATGTGGCAGACGCTCAAGCGCGGGCGATCGTGGATGGGGCTGGTGAAGAATCGTTGCAAAAACGGTGATCATTACTGGGTCAGTGCCTATGTCACACCGGTGACGCAGAACGGCGTGGCGGTGGAGTATCAGTCGGTGCGCACGCGGCCGGATGCGCGGTTGGTCACGGCGGCGGAGCGGGCTTATGCACAGTTGCGTGGTGAGCGACGGGCGCGGTGGCCGGGGCCAAACATCAGTGTGCGAGCGAAGATCACAGCATTGGCCAGTGCGTTGCTGGGGATCGTATTGGGCGCCGAGGCCTGGGTGCGTCCGGAATCGGCTTGGCTGGACGGTGTGGCATTTGTCGTCGGCACTGGGTTCTGTGCATTGGGCGTGCGCTGGATCCTTCAACCGCTGGAACAACTGGCCGAGCGTGCTCGTCAGATCGCGGACAACCCTTTGAGCCAAGCCATCTATACCGGACGGCGCGACGAGTTCGGGCAGATCGAGTTTGCCTTGCAGATGCTTGAAGCGCAGGTCGGCGCGGTCGTCGGGCGCATCGGCGATGCCTCGCAACAATTGGCCGGGCATGCCGCGCAACTGGTTGATCATCTGCACAGCAGTCACACCAGTTCACTGGCGCAGCAGGCGGAAACCGATCAGGTCGCGGCGGCGATTCATCAGATGGCGGCCAGTGTTGCGCAGGTTGCCAGCCATGCCCAGCAGGCTTCGGTGGCGGCGGACATGGCCGGCACGGAAACCCGCGAAGGGCATTTGCTGGTCGGCGAAAGTCGCAGTGCGGTGTTGCGTCTGGCTGAGGAGTTGCACCGGGCGACTGAAGTAATCCATCAGCTTGAAGGCCACAGCAGCGAAATTTCCGGCGTGCTCGAGGTGATCCGCAGCATCGCCGAGCAGACCAATCTGCTGGCGCTCAATGCGGCGATTGAAGCCGCAAGAGCTGGCGATGCCGGGCGCGGTTTTGCGGTGGTAGCGGATGAAGTGCGCGGACTGGCACAGCGCACTCAGCAATCGACCAACGAGATTCAGCGCATGATCAGCACCCTGCAAAACGGTGCACGCGATGCGGTGATGGTGATGCAGCAAAGCAGCGAGCATGTGGATAACAGCGTCGAGCAGGCGCAACGCGCGGCGCGGGCGCTGAGCGGAATCAGTGAGCGGGTCGAGCAGATCACCGAGATGAGCCTGCAGATTGCCGCAGCGGTGGAGCAACAGAGTGCGGTCAGCGAGGACATCAATCGCAACATCGTCAGCATCCGCACAGCCTGCGAGGTGACGGTGGATGAAGGGCGGCAGAGTCAGCGCAATTCCGAGGATGTGGCGGGGCTGGCGGGGGATTTGCGCTTGTTGGCACGGGAGTTCTGGGGGCGGCGGCAGGTTCGGGATTGAGGGTGTGCTCACTTGCGCTATCGCGAGCAGGCTCACTCCTACAAGGGAATGCATTTCAAATGTAGGAGTGAGCCTGCTCGCGATGAGGTCCGGGCGGACGCAAAAGAATCTGGATCACGCCGCCCGCAGCGAGATAAACGCATACGTCTGCGCCGGTTCAGTCACCACCTGCGCCCCGGCCGCCAACACTTGCCCGGCCACATCATCCCCGGACAAATGAAACACCCACTCACTCGGCGCAGTCGTCAGCGGTTGCGCGGTCACCTGATCAATCACCGAAGCAAACGCCTCCATATTCGGCAGATACGCAGTAAACCCGTCACCCTTCAGCGCTGTGGTGCGAATCCCGAGCATCGCGCAAATCGCGTCCTTGATGCCGATGTCATCCCGATCGGCCTGGCGCGAGCGCTGAATCAACTCCACCAGTTCCTGATCCACCAACTCACCACCGGCAATCAACACCGGCCCCTGTTGCCACGACTCCGGCGGACAATCCTTGGCGGCAGGGTTGAGCGGGATATGCGGATTGATTTCTGCCGGATAAATGCGGCACACCAACGGCCGTCGCTCGTAGATCCGGCACAATTTGTCTTCGTCAAGATTCCGGCAAGGGCCGACGTTGTACGCGGCGAAAGTGATCGCCACATGGGCGTCTGCCGCGCCGCTGCGAACGAGCGCTGAGCGCCGTTCGGCATGTTCCCGCTGGTGCGCCGGCAAACCCAGGCCATTACCGAGAAATGCCTCCACCAGCACGATCACCTGACCGCCATCCGCCGCCCACATGCGGGCTTCGGTCAGGGTCAGCGGGACATGGTGATCGGTGCAGCATTTGCCGCAGCCTATGCAGGAAAACGTCGTATTCATTGAGCGATCTGTCTTCAATCAGGGTGTGAAACGGTGGCGGAAAACCACCGCACAGAACTGGATCGAAGCAAGTTATGCGCCATTCACTTGGTTTTAACGGGCGGGCGGATCGAATCCCACTCGCTGACGAAGGCGGTTTTCGACTGTTTGTTGTACAGACACAGTTCGGTGCCTTGCTGACCTTTCATGTGTTTTTGCGGGTATTGGCCTTGCAGCAGAACGGCGGTGTAGCCGACGCGGTCATCGAATTGTGCGGGGGTGCCGACGGGTTTGGCGTTTTTCAGGCCGCTGGCCTTGGTGCAACTGGCGAGTACGGTTTTGTCGTAGGCGGCCCAGGCGTCGGGGCTGGAGGCGTGCGCCTGGGAGGCGAGGGCTGTGAGGCAGAGCAGGCTTGCAGTGAGGGTTTTCATGGTGGGCGTCCTTGGTCGTGGGTGGCCAAGGTTGGAGTGTGCCTAAAGAGTTTTGTTGCCTGGGACACCGCTAAAAGATCGCAGCCTTCGGCAGCTCCTACATGGATATGCGGTTCCCTGTAGGAGCTGCCGAAGGCTGCGATCTTTTGACTTTAATCAGTCCGGCACCAGCTCGCGGCGGACCACATACATCCCGGCACTTTCATACAAGCGCTGCGCCCGCTGGTTGTCCTCCAGCACTTTCAGATCAACAAACCCTTCACGGCGCTGCTGAAACACCTTGAATGCATTGAACAGCAACGCCCGGCCTAATCCTTGGCCCTGCATGCGCGGATGCACCACCAGATTCTTGATATACGAACTGGTCCAGCATTGCGCCACGCCGACCACGCCTTCGCCATCACGGGCAATCAAACATAGGCTCGGATCGTATTCAGGATCGGTTTCGAACTGCTGCTGCCAAACGTCCAGCGCCGGCACTCGGCCGCCGCCTTCGCGGTAGCCGAGTTGCATCAAGTCATGCACGTCCGCCGCCAGTTCGACGGAGTACGTACACAATTCAATGCCTTGAGGCCAAAGCGCATCCGGCGCGTCCTTGCCCAGATCGCGCCGCATCAAAAAACAATACCTCTGGGCCAAGACTCAGTGCCCGTGGGCGGCGACGTGTTTGGCCGCTTCGATCAGGCAGTGGGTCAGTTCCGGTGAGGAGAACTTGGTCAGCACACCGTTCGCCCCGGCCAGCCGCGCTTTTTCGCTGTTCATCGCGCTGTCGAGCGAGGTGTGCAGCAGCACGTACAAATGGGCGAAGTCCGGGGTCTCGCGCAGGGTACGGGTGAAGGCGTAGCCGTCCATCTCGGACATTTCGATGTCGGAGACGATCAGGTTGATCTGCTGCGCCGTGCCTTGCAGGTCGAGCAGGCAGTCGATGGCTTCCTTGGCGCTGCGTGCGGTGTGGCATTGCAGGCCGAGGTTGCGCAGGGTGTGCACCGATTGCTGCAGCGCCACCTGGCTGTCGTCGACCACCAGGATGCGTGCGTTGCCGAGCACCTCGGCGTCTTCCATGGTCAGGTCGGTCGGAGCCATTTCGATCTGCGCCGGGGCGATGCTGTGGATAACCTTTTCGATATCCAGCACCTGCACCAGCGTGCCGTCCACCGAGGTCACGCCGGTGATGTAGGCACGCGAGCCGCCGGAACCGAACGGCGGCGGCTTGATGTCGGTGGTCAGACAGTGGACGATTTTGCTCACCGCTTGCACATGCAGGCCCTGCTTGGAGCGGCTCACGTCGGTGACGATCAGGCAGCCGCCGTTCGGGTCTTCCAGCGGGCGTTCGCCGATGGCGCGGCTGAGGTCGATCACCGACAGCGAAGCACCGCGCAGGGTGGCGATGCCTTTCACGTGCGGGTGCGACTCCGGCAGCTTGGTCAGCGGCGGGCAGGGGATGATTTCACTGACTTTCAGCAGGTTGATCGCCATCAGCTTGCCGCTGCGCAAAGTAAACAGCAGAAGCGAAAGTGAGTCTGCGCGGGCTTTGGTGGAGGACATATGAACCTTCTGTGGAAAGGTGGTGGGCGAGGGTGCAAATCGCCAGAAACTATTGATGCCGGGTTATCGGCGTTAAAGGGGTGGGCTTTAGGTTAGTTGTCGGATGGCATTTCGATCAAAAGCCAAAGCCCCTCACCCCAGCCCTCTCCCGGAGGTAGAGGGGGCCGATCGGGGAATATTGTAGTAATTCACCGACCTGAACCTGCTCTGCCGAATCCATAATCGACTCGATATTTCAGGTCGGCGTATGGCGAAAGACACCTCGGTCGGTCCCCTCTCCCTCTGGGAGAGGGCTAGGGTGAGGGTGTGCTTTTAGCTCTTCATGCCCAACCGCTTGGCCATCCGCCCAAGATTCGCCCGATCCAGCCCCAACTCCCGCGCCGCACTCGCCCAGTTATCCTGATTACGCTCCAGCGCCGCACTGATCAACCGTCGCTGATATTGCTCGGTGGCACTGCGCAGATCCCCGCTGACCAGCGGCATCTCGGCCACAACTCCGGCAACCGCTTCAACCGAGTTATCCACAACCTCGCGCGGTAAATCCAGATCGGCCGCGCTCAAACTGAGAATCTTCGGTCGGACCTTGCAATTACCCAGCGCCTTCAATGCACTGCGCCCGATCAGGTGTTCCAATTCACGCACATTGCCCGGCCACGTGTAGGTGAGCAACGCCTCCTGGGCATCGCTGCTCAGGCGCAGGCTGTTGAGGCCCATGCGTGAACGGTTCTGCTCAAGAAAGAAGCCGCTGAGCAACAACACATCGCGACCGCGATCGCGCAGCGCCGGTACGCGCAGCGGGTACACACTCAGGCGATGGTAGAAGTCGGCGCGATAGCGACCGCTGCGCACCTCTTCGGCGAGATCGCGGTTGGTCGCGGCAATCAGGCGCACATCGACCTGATGCTCCTTGTCTGAACCCAAACGCTGTAACTGGCCGCTCTGCAAGACGCGGAGCAATTTCGCCTGCACGGTCAGCGACAACTCACCCACCTCATCAAGAAACAGCGTGCCGCCATTGGCCAGTTCAAACTTGCCGCGACGGTCACTGGTGGCGCCGGTGAAGGCGCCGCGCACGTGGCCGAACAGTTCGCTTTCTACCAGCGTGTCGGGCAGGGCGGCGCAGTTGAGGCTGATGATTGGTTTTTCGGCGCGGGGAGAGGCGGCGTGAATCGCCTGGGCGACCAGTTCTTTGCCGACGCCAGTTTCGCCGGTGATCAATACGGTCAGATCGCTGCCGCCGACCAGATTGATTTCCTCCACCAGTTTTTTCAGCACCTTGCTCTGGCCGATCATTTCGCGGTTCTGCTGACCGCTGGCCTGGCGATAGACCTCGGCGCGCTGGTGCTCGTCTTCAGCGCGATTGGCCAGGCGTTGGATACGTTCGGCGGCGTTGACCGTGGCCGAGGCGAGGCTGGCGAAGGCTTGCAGGGCGTCGAGTTCGATCGGTTCGAAACGCTCGGGGTCGAGAGCATCAAGGGTGATCAGGCCCCAGAGTTTTTCATCGACAAATAATGGGCAGCCGAGGCAATCGTGAACCTCCAGATGCTCGTCGAGTCCGTCGACGAGACCGTCATAAGGATCGGGCAAGTCGCTGTCGGCGGCGAAGCGCGTGGGGCCGGCTCCGCTGAGGAGAATTTCGAAGCGCGGGTGTTCGCTGACCTTGAAGCGCCGACCGAGGGTGTCGGTGCTCAAACCGTCCACCGCCAGCGGCACCAGCGATTCGCCGTCAAGGCGCAACAATGCGGCGGCATCACACGGCAGTAGCGCGCGCATGGCTTCGAGCAAGCGCCGATAACGCTCACCCTCAGGCAGTTCGCGGGACAGGTCGGACACTAGAGGCAGCAGCGCGGTGAGCAGGGATTTGGCGGTCATGGTCTTGTAGTCAAAGAGACAAGATGTAGTCGGGATGACTATAAGGTGCCTTGAGTCTTTATGACTACTTAAATCTCAAGCTATTGATTTATATGGATAAAAAAGTTGGCACGAATACTGATAACCCAAAGGTAACTTTTCCAAGAAGCTCAGGAGTCACCTTATGCTTAGCGTCCAGGATCGTGCCATCGTCAAATCCACCGTGCCTCTGCTGGAAAGCGGCGGTGAAGCGCTGATCACGCACTTCTACCGCATGATGCTCTCTGAATACCCTGAAGTCCGCCCGCTGTTCAACCAGGCGCACCAGGCCAGCGGTGACCAGCCGCGCGCTTTGGCCAACGGTGTGTTGATGTATGCGCGGCACATCGATCAGCTCGACCAGTTGGGCGATCTGGTGGCGAAGATCATCAACAAGCACGTCGCCCTGCAGATCCTTCCAGAGCACTACCCGATCGTCGGCGCGTGCCTGCTGCGCGCCATCTCCGAAGTGCTCGGCGAAGAGATCGCCACACCGGAAGTGATGAGCGCCTGGGGCGCGGCGTATGGGCAACTGGCGGACATTCTGATCGGCGCTGAAACCGCGATCTACGACCAGAAAGAACAAGCCGTTGGCGGCTGGCGCGGGGCACGTGAGTTCATCGTCGCGGCCAGGGTCGAGGAGAGTGCGGAAATCGTTTCGTTCTACTTTGAGCCGGCAGACAAAGGCCCGATTCTCGCCGCCGAACCGGGCCAGTACATTGGCATGAAGCTGATCCTCGATGGCGAAGAAATCCGCCGCAATTACTCGCTGTCAGCGTTGGCGAACAACGGTCAGTACCGCATCAGCGTCAAGCGCGAACCGGGCGGCCGTGCGTCCAATCACTTGCACGATCAACTGCAGGTCGGCGCGAGCATTCAGCTGTTCCCGCCATCGGGTGAGTTCACCTTGGCTGCGAGTGACAAGCCATTGGTGCTGATCAGTGGCGGCGTGGGCATTACGCCGACTCTGGCGATGCTTGAAGCGGCGCTGGAAACCGAGCGGCCGGTGCACTTTATCCACTGCGCGCGCAATGGCCGCGTGCACGCGTTCCGCGACTGGATTGATGAGCTGGCTGAGCGTCATCCGCAACTGAAACGTTTTTACTGCTATGCCGAAGATGACGGCGTGAGCCCGGCGGCGGACAAGGTCGGGATGCTGGATCAGGCGCTGCTGGGCGAGTGGTTGCCGCAGCAGCGTGATGTCGACGCTTACTTCCTTGGGCCGAAAGGATTCATGGGCGCGGTCAAGCGCCATCTGAAAGCCTTGGGTGTGCCTGAGAAGCAGAGCCGTTATGAGTTCTTCGGGCCGGCTGCGGCTTTGGAGTGATCTGAAACCGGATTGCCTTCATTCGCGAGCAAGCTCGCTCCAACAGGGGATTTGTGTTCGACGCAGATCCAATGTGGGAGCGAGCTTGCTCGCGAAGGCCGTTACGCGGTGCTGATTCTTAAAAAGTGTTTAAAGGTTAATCGTTTCTTAACCGGTTTATCGTTTATTCCCCGATGCTGATGATAGGCGCTCGTTCGTTTACATGATCAGGATCGCCCCCATGTCGCACTTCACCTTCGCCCGTCGTTTCAGTTTGGCTGCCATCGGTCTTTCGGCCGCGTTGCTGGCCAGCCCGTTTGTCTTTGCCGAATCTGCCCTGATAAAACCGCAGACCCTGATCGTCGATCAGAGCCTGCCCAAGGCGCAGGTTGAAGCCATGCAACTGGCTGCGCGGCGTTATGGCAGTTTCTGGAATTCCGGTGAAGAGGCGTTGGCCATAGCGGCGTTGTCGCCGCAGTTTGTCGACCAGACGCCGCCCGAAGGCCGGGTGCAGGGGCCGACCGGGCCGTTGCTGGCGTCGAAGTTCTTTCGCTTGGCTGTGCCGGACTTGAGTTGCGACATCGAGCAAATGATCATCGCCGGTGATCGCGTGGTGGTGCATCTGCACTTTCGCGGGCACTTCAGCGGTACGTTCAAGGCTCTCAAAGGGCAGGGCCAGCGTGTAGACTTCCGGGCAACCGATATCTATCAGATCGACAACGGTCGCATCGCGGCCAATTGGCATATCGAAGACAACATCAGCTTGATGGCGCAACTGCAGGCGCAGCCGCCGTCCAGCTGAACCATGGACTTACAAGGGAAACGCGATGAGCGAGGAAACGATTCGACTGGGACGTGAGCGGCGCTTTCTGGTGCTGCTGGGCATCATCTGCCTGGCACTGATCGGTGGTGCGCTGTATATGCAGATCGTGCTCGGCGAGGCGCCATGCCCACTGTGCATTTTGCAGCGCTATGCGTTGTTGCTGATCGCGCTGTTCGCGTTCATCGGCGCGGCCATGCGCACCCGTCGCAGCATCACCGTGTTCGAAGTGCTGGTGGTGATTTGTGCGATTGCCGGGGCCGGTGTGGCCGGGCATCACGTGTACACCCAGTTCTATCCGGCGGTGAGTTGCGGCATCGATGTACTGCAGCCGATTGTCGATGATCTGCCGCTGGCGAAGATCTTCCCGCTGGGCTTCCAGGTCGACGGTTTCTGCTCGACGCCGTACCCGCCGATCCTCGGTCTGTCGTTGGCACAATGGGCACTGGTGGCGTTCGTGCTGGTGGTGATTCTGGTGCCGCTGCTGACCTCGCGTAACCGAAAAGCACTGCGCTGAATCAACTAATCGGCTGTCTGGCCGATACAGAAAACGCCTCGATTTGCGGATCAGCATATCGAGGCGTTTTGCATTTCAGAGTGTGGGTGAAAACACCGTGACGGATGGCAAGGGAGGGTGTGGCAAGTGTGCGACATGTTGTCACACGCGCCGTGTCGCAGGGCTCTTGAGTGACGCGGATTCGGCCGTTGTTACAAAAAAGGATTGGTCAGTTTCGGGGTTTTTCGGCTTTAGCACGCGAGTGCCAGAGCAGGCAGTTTTAACAAGCGCGGGTATATGGCCAAAAGCCTTGGGTTATCGGGCTTTGCGCTGTTCCAGCGTTCGGAAATAGCCTTCGGAGCTGTCTGAACTGACGCGGGTACACCTACATTTTTTGGTGTTTTTGTTGAGAATCTATTTCGATAACATGTGGAACTTTTGCAAAAATGGCGATGCATTGTTGCTCGAATGGATAAAAATTATTTCGGGATAAGACATGGTGTATAGGGCGCTACCTATCTACAATCGCCCGCACTGAATTCCCGGCACTGTTCAGCCTTTATTAAGGAACGCTTTTTTATTAAGGCGCTGCGCAGAAAGTCGGGTGTCGAGTGAGTCGAAAGGCTTTCAAGACACCCAGGTGTCGGTGCCTTCCAACTTTCCGCACCAAATGGAATTGGTCTGTAACAAGGCCTTTGACCACGAATTCGAATAAGAACTGACCGCTGTCCCAGGTTTTGTCGAGCGTCTGACGCGCGACGGGCGGCCCTTATTCAATCCAAAGAAAATGCCAACCCTTGGCAGGGTGAAGTGTTGGCGATCAAAACCCAACTGCATTGCGCAAGCTGCTTTAGAGGTCGTGAGATGAGTAAAAACAGGTACCCCAGATTACTAGGCCTAGTGCCGCTGCTCGGCACGTTGTTGCTGGGAGGCTGCAACATGACCTTGCTCAATCCAACGGGCCAGGTTGGCCTGGAACAGCGAAACCTGATCATCACCGCGACCCTGCTGATGCTGTTGGTCGTTGTGCCGGTTATCGTCATGACCTTCCTGTTCGCCTGGAAGTACCGCGCGTCGAACAAGAACGCCGTCTACACCCCGAAATGGTCGCACTCGACCAAAATCGAAGTGGCAGTCTGGACCATCCCGGTCCTGATCATCATTGCCCTGGGTTACATCACCTACATTTCGACCCACGAACTGGACCCGTATCGTCCGATTCAATCCGACGTCAAGCCAGTGACCATCGAAGTCGTTGCGCTGGACTGGAAGTGGCTGTTCATCTACCCGGAACAAGGCATCGCCACGGTCAACAAGATCGTGTTCCCGGCGCACACGCCAATCAACTTCAAGATCACCTCTGACGCTGTGATGAACTCGTTCTTCATCCCGGGTCTGGGCGGCCAGATCTACGCGATGGCGGGCATGCAGACCAAGCTGCACCTGATCGCTGACCGTAACGCTGAAATGGACGGTATCTCCGCCAACTACAGCGGCGCGGGTTTCACCGGTATGAAATTCAAGGCTATCTCCACCACTCAGGAAGATTTCGACGCCTGGGTAAGTGAAGTCAAGAAGTCACCTAAACAGCTTGATCAAGCTGAATACGCGGCCCTTGCCAAACCGAGCCAGAACAACCCAGTCGAGCTCTACTCCTCGGTCACGCCGAACCAGTTCCAGATCATCGTCGACAAGTACGAAGGTATGAAGCCGGGCAAGCCGCTGAAGCACGAGAAGAAAGAGAAAGAAGTGGCGGCCACGGAAATTGACTCGAGTTCGCATTCAGCTGCCGGGGCAGAGGAGTAAACGATGTTTGGTAAATTAAGTTGGGAAGCAGTCCCATTCCACGAGCCGATCGTGATGGTGACCATCGCCATGATCGCCCTCGGTGGTCTGGCGCTGTTCGCTGCAATCACCTACTTCAAGAAGTGGACCTACTTGTGGACCGAGTGGTTGACCTCGGTCGACCACAAGAAAATCGGCGTGATGTACATCATCGTCGCCATGGTCATGCTGCTGCGCGGTTTTGCCGACGCCATCATGATGCGTACCCAGTTGGCCATGGCCACCGAGGGTTCGCCTGGCTACCTGCCACCTGAACACTATGACCAGATCTTCACCGCTCACGGTGTGATCATGATCATCTTCATGGCGATGCCATTCTTCACCGGCCTGATGAACCTTGCAGTGCCGCTGCAGATCGGCGCGCGTGACGTTGCGTTCCCGTTCCTGAACTCCCTGAGCTTCTGGCTGCTGGTATCCGGCGTAGTGCTGATCAACCTGTCCCTGGGCGTCGGCGAATTCGCCAAGACCGGTTGGGTTGCCTATCCACCACTGTCGGGTCTGCAATACAGCCCTGGCGTGGGCATGGACTACTACATCTGGGCGCTACAGCTATCCGGGTTAGGTACGACGCTAACGGGGGTTAACTTCCTCGCGACCGTACTGAAAATGCGTACCCCTGGCATGAAACTGATGGACATGCCGATCTTCACCTGGACCTGCACCTGGGCAAACGTTCTGATCGTGGCTTCGTTCCCGATCCTGACCGCTACCCTGGCACTGCTGACCCTTGACCGTTACATGGATTTCCACATTTTCACCAATGAACTTGGTGGCAATCCAATGATGTACGTCAACCTGTTCTGGGCCTGGGGCCACCCTGAGGTTTACATCCTGATCCTGCCGGCATTCGGCATCTTCTCGGAAGTGATCTCGGCGTTCACCGGCAAGAAACTGTTCGGCCACCACTCGATGATCTACGCCTCGGGCGCGATCTCGGTACTGGGCTTCATGGTTTGGCTGCACCACTTCTTCACCATGGGTTCGGGTGCCAGCGTCAACGCCTTCTTCGGTCTGGCGACGATGCTGATTTCCATCCCGACGGGTGTGAAGCTATTTAACTGGCTGTTCACCATCTACCAGGGCCGTCTGCGCTTCACCAGCCAGGTTCTGTGGACCCTGGGCTTCATGGTGACCTTCGCCATCGGCGGCATGACCGGCGTACTGCTGGCCATCCCGGGTGCTGACTTCGTTCTGCACAACAGCCTGTTCGTGATCGCGCACTTCCATAACGTGATCATCGGCGGTGCGGTATTCGGTTACATCGCTGGTTTCGCGTTCTACTTCCCGAAAGCGTTCGGCTTCAAGCTGCACGAAGGCTGGGGTAAAGCAGCGTTCTGGTTCTGGATCTCGGGCTTCTTCGTCGCGTTCATGCCGCTCTATGCACTGGGCTTCATGGGCATGACCCGTCGTCTGAACGCCACCACCAACCCTGAGTGGGTACCGTACCTGTACGTTGCCATGTTCGGTGCGGTGATGATCGCTGTCGGTATCGCCTGCCAACTGATCCAGCTGTACGTCAGTGTGCGCGACCGCAACAAGCCAGAGAACGTTTGCGATCACGGTGACCCGTGGAATGCACACACTCTGGAATGGTCGACCTCGTCGCCACCTCCGTTCTACAACTTTGCTGTGCTGCCTAAGGCTGACTGCATCGACCCGTTCACCGAAGCCAAGGAAAACGGTACTGCGTACCAGCGTCCGGCCAAGTACGAGCCGATCCACATGCCGAACAACACCGCCACTGGCGTGGTGATGGGCGCACTGTTGACCGTCTTCGGTTTCGCGATGATCTGGCACATCTGGTGGTTGGCAATCGCCAGCCTGGCCGGCACCGTCATCTACTTCGTGATCCACGCTGCACGTGACGACCAGGGCTATATGGTTCCGGTTGAAACGATCGAGCGTATCGAAGCCGAGCAGCACAAGCGTCTGGTTGCGGCAGGGAAAATCCCGGCCGGTGCCACCCGTGTTGAAACCTCGTTGGAACAGGCTTAAACCATGTCGAACTTAGTGACCAATGTTGGACACGCCCATGGTGACCATGGGCACGATGACCATCACCACGACTCGGGCGAGATGACCGTTTACGGTTTCTGGCTCTACCTGATGACCGACTGCATTCTGTTTGCGTCGATCTTCGCGGTGTACGCAGTACTGGTAAACAACGTAGCCGGTGGCCCGTCGGGCCACGACATCTTCGAACTGCCATACGTGCTGGGCGAAACCGCTCTGCTGTTGTTCAGTTCGATCACCTACGGCTTCGCCATGCTGGCGTTGTTCAAAGGCAAGAAGCAGCAGGTTCTGGGTTGGTTGTTCATGACCTTCCTGCTCGGTGCAGGCTTTATCGCCATGGAGATCAACGAGTTCCATCTGCTGATCTCCGAGGGCTTCGGTCCTAGCCGTTCGGGCTTCCTGTCGGCGTTCTTCACCCTGGTCGGTACCCACGGTCTGCACGTGTCGGCGGGTCTGATCTGGATGGGCATCATGATGTACCAGGTCAACAAGCACGGCCTGACGGCGACCAACAAGACCCGTCTGAGCTGCCTGAGCCTGTTCTGGCACTTCCTGGACGTGGTGTGGATCTGCGTATTCACCGTTGTTTACCTGATGGGGACTCTGTAATGGCTAATGCACACTCCCATGACAGCCATGATGCTGGCCACGGCAGCGTAAAGTCGTACGCCATTGGCTTCATCCTGTCGGTGATCCTGACCGTGATTCCATTCGGTCTGGTGATGTACCCGAGCCTGCCGAAGGCCACCACGCTGGCAATCGTTCTGTTGTTCGCAGTGATCCAGGTGATCGTTCACCTGTATTACTTCCTGCACCTGGACCGTTCCATTGCTCAGCGTAACAACGTGATCGCGTTTGTCTTTACGGCCATTGTGATCGTGCTGCTGGTTGGCCTGTCGTTGTGGATCATGTTCAGCATCCACACCTACATGATGGCGAAGTGAGGTAAGACCCGATGTCGCTCAAGCACTTTATCCAAATCACCAAACCGGGGATCATTTTCGGTAACGTGCTTTCTGTGGCAGGCGGGTTTTTCCTGGCCTCGAAAGGGCATGTGGATCTGGCGGTGTTTCTGGCTGCCATGATCGGTACATCCCTGGTTGTTGCCTCCGGTTGCGTGTTCAACAACTGCATCGACCGCGACATCGACCTGAAGATGGAACGCACTAAAAACCGGGTGCTGGTGCAGGGCTTGATCTCCCTGAAACTGGCCCTGGTCTACGCGACCATCCTTGGTGTTCTCGGCGTTGCGTTGTTGTACAAGGTGGCCAACCCGTTGGCCGCTTTGTTCGCGGTGATCGGCTTCATCATCTACGTCGGCTTCTACAGCCTGTACCTCAAGCGCAAGTCGGTTCACGGCACGCTGGTGGGCAGTCTGTCGGGCGCCATGCCGCCAGTGATCGGTTACGTTGCCGTAACCAACAGCTTCGACATGGCCGCGCTGACGTTGCTGGTGATGTTCAGCCTGTGGCAGATGCCGCATTCCTACGCCATCGCGATCTTCCGCTTCAACGATTACCTGGCCGCATCGATTCCGGTGCTGCCAGTGAAGCGCGGGATTCAAGTGGCCAAGAAGCACATCCTGCTCTACATCCTGGCGTTCCTCGTAGCGACCTTGATGCTGACCTTCAGCGGTTACGCTGGCATGAGCTATCTCGCGGTGGCTGCGGCCATGGGCATGTACTGGTTGTACATGGCCTGGACCGGCTACAAGGCAGTGGATGACACGGTCTGGGCACGCAAGCTGTTCGTGTTCTCGATCTTCACCATCACTGCGTTGAGCGTCATGATGTCCCTGGACTTCAAGGTGCCTGCAGAGTTGCTGCTGACGTACGCGCCGTAAGGCTCAAAGGCTTGAAGAAAAAACCCCGCACATTGCGGGGTTTTTTGTTTATCTGGAGCCGGATTTGTTGATAGTCTGTCTGTAGGCGATTTGCCTATAGTTTGCACATGCGAACCGTATTCTTTGAAACAACGATATTTACCACAAGCGTTGGTCAGTACCTGACAGACGATGAGTACCGAGAACTGCAGGCTTATATGCAGGGCAATCCGTTGGCAGGCGATGTGATGCCCCGAACGGGTGGATTCAGAAAACTACGCTGGGCTGATGCTCGACGTGGCAAGGGCCGACGAGGCGGCTTGCGGGTCATCTATTATTGGCTTATGAATGATGGTCAGTTCTGGATGTTTGCAATTTACGACAAAGATGAGCTTGAGAATCTGACTGCCGAGCAAGAAAAGGCGCTCAAAAAAGCCATAGATAAAGAGTTGAAAACACGAGGTACCCCATGAAAAAACGCGACCTGTTTGCAGAGTTGATACAGGGCGTTGATGAGATGGCGGCTCAACGCGAAGGAAAAATTACCCTGCGCAATACAGTGCTTGAGGACAAACCAGTCCCCGAAGTCGGAGCCCAAGAAATCGTGGCTTTGAGAGAAAAGTTACATATGTCTCAAGCCGTCTTTGCCAAGCGAATCAGGGCGAGTCCCAGCACTCTGAGAAACTGGGAGCAGGAAAAGTCAAAGCCAAATGCTCAAGCTGCTTTGTTGATCCGTTTGGTTGAAAAATTCCCTGACATGGTTGACCGCCTGAGCGCGGTTTAACGACAAAGTCATTTAATTTAAAGCCCCATTACTTCGAAAGAGGTCTGGGGCTTTTGTTTTCCGTGACTGCGGGTTGCGGCGCAGTAACAAACCCCCTAGATTTGGATCCAACCATGACAGTGATAGCTCCTTGCCATTTGCGGTTGCCCATCTGTCTTAACCTGCACTTCTTCATGCACTGATCAAAAGGCTGGGCGAAATGACTGAGAGGATGACCTGCGACGAGCGTTTTATTGCCCTGGCCCAAGAGCTGAACTACGACATCTATGGTGAGAACACCGCTGGCGGCAATTACGCGCCGTTGATCCGTCATCATGATGAGCTGTACATCAGCGGCATGGTGCCGCGCACCCACGGCAAGATTCAGTACCCTGGTCGGGTTGGGCTGGAACTGAATCTCAAGGATGCGCAAGCCGCCGCCAGCATCAGTGCGATGCGTTGTCTGGCGCTGATCGTCGATGCGGTGGGTTCGCTGGACAAGATCAAGGCGTTGTTGCGGGTCACTGTTTACGTGAAGTCGACGCCGGACTTCGTTGACCTGAGCGAAGTGGCCAACGGTGCGTCGGACGTGTTCAGTCATGTGCTCGGCGATGCCGGCCGGCATACGCGCACCACGGTCGGTGTGTATCAGTTGCCGAAGAATGCGGCGATTGAGGTGGACATGATTGTAGCGTTGCATCCTTCGGCTTGAGGGTTGTTTGACGGCTTGCCCTCACCCTAACCCTCTCCCTCGGGAGAGGGGACTGACCGAGGTGTCTTGCGCTATACATCGACCTGAGAGGTCGAGGCGATTGTGGATTCGGCACCGCACTTTCATTTCGGTGCATCTCTTGAATATCTCCCGATCGGCTCCCTCTCCCTCGGGAGAGGGCTGGGGTGAGGGGCGAGGATTTTCGCCTTCTCACAAATCCCCAGCCGAAAACCAAAAAGCCCCGCACTGAATCCCAGCGCGGGGCTTTTTCGTACAGCGGCTGCGCTATTACTGCGCGGCGATGGTATAGCCATCGAACGCAGTCTGCTGTTGCAGTGCCGTGATGATGTTCTTGCGATTTACCGCCTGCTCGGTGCCAGCATTGTCGACGAAGACTTCGCTTTCCAGTTCCGCTTCCTCACCTTCACCGACGAAGGTGAAACCGAGGAACTCCAGCGCTGCACGGTCAACGTTCAGGCGCGAGCGTGGCGTGCGCAGTGGCAAGGTCACGCTGATGCCGTCCTTGCTGATGGTGAAGATTTCGACTTCTTTCTTCTTCGCAGCCTTGCTCTTGCCGCCGCTCGGATTGCTGATCGCCTGATGGGTCTGGTTCAGCACTTTCAGGGCGAGGCCGTAAACGATTTCCTGGAACGCCGGGTCGTCCTTGAAGCTGGACAGAATGCGGCCGATCGAGAACTTGCTGCTGAGGTCTTCAAGGGCGGCGAGGTCGGCGGCTTCGGCGTCTTTCAGCGCCTTGAGTTCGCCCATCAGCTCGTAGGCCTTGTCGTCATCGAAGCTGTCGTGAGCCTGACGGATCGCCGCGCGCAGCTCGCGGATCTGGTCGCTTTCGCGGGTCGACTGGAACGCGTCCAGGACCATCTCGCTGATGATTTTGGCTTGGGGCAGGTGTTGTGAAAGATTGATGGAGTTTTCGTATTCCGCTTTGGACGATTCGGTGACTACGGATTCAGCGGTGTTGAAATCGGACATTGAAATTTCACTACTTTTTAACTTGAGTGGAGATGAGAAAACCCAAGGGCTTTTTCAGGCTGACTAATTTAGGGGAGCGGGGCGGCGTTGTCACGGAGCAACGGTCTGCCGGTCGAGTTTTTTCCCGGCGTGTGCTATTTCCGGCGCGGGCGTTCCATGGCAATCACCGAGGTCTCGAAACCCAGGCTGGCGAAAAAAGCCTCTGCGCCTTCGCGCCCGGCGCGCAGCACCCACGTGATATCCGCGTTGTCGCCCATGATGTGCTCAACCAGTGCGCGGCCAAGCCCTTCACGCCGATGCTGGTCATCGACCACCACCATTGACAGGTAACCATTGGACAAACCATCAGTGATCCCGCGAGCGAAACCGATGATGCGCTCACCCTGGACGGCGACGGCCTTGCGCTGGGAATGCTCTAGCAACTGGGCGAAGTGTTCAGCTGAGCCGGTGCGATGGCCCCAGCCATGCTGCCCGAGAAACTGCCTCACCGATTCCGTTTCGACCGGCAGCAAATCACGTACGACGAGTGTCTTGTTCATCTGCTGTTCGGGTCCTTGTCAGTGATTATTCCTGGGAGGCTGGTGCAGGTGACGTCAGGATTTGCCCCAGCGCTGCATGACAAACTCTACGAAACGACGCAGTTTCGGCAAGCGATAGCGATCCGGCGCGTAGAGTAGATGCATCGGTCGGCTGGGTGGCTGGTAATCGGCGATCACTTTCACCAGTCGGCCTTCGCGCAGGTCTTGTTCCACCAGCGCATCCGGCAACATCACGATGCCCATGCCGGTGCGGGCAGCCTGATGCAGCCCGGCGGAGCTGTTGATCAGCATAGGTCCGCTGACGTCGACCATGATTTCCCCGTCGGGGCTGCTCAGGCGCCAACGCTTTTCCACCGATTGCCAGTCGTCACCGGCGGGATAGGCAAATGACAGGCAATCGTGATGCTGCAAGTCTTCCGGCGTTTTCGGCATGCCGCGCCGGGCGACGTATTGCGGCGACGCGCACGCGGTCAGGGTGTAGTCGATCAAGGGCCGGGCGATCAGGTTGGACTGCTCGAAGTTGCCCAGCCGAAACGCGACATCGAGGCCGCTTTCCAATAGATCGGGACGGGTGTTGGTCAACACCACATCGAGTTTGACCTGTGGATAAAGCAACGAAAACTCACTCAGCGCCGGCGCCAGTCGTTCAACGCCGAACGTCAGCGGCGCGGTGAGGCGCAGCATGCCTCGGGGTTGATCGAGGGTCTGCTCGGCGAGGCGTTCGGAATCGGCGACCAATCCCAACACTTCCAGGCAACGCTGGTAATAAACGCTACCAAATTCGGTGAGCCGCTGACGGCGGGTCGTACGTTGCAGCAGTTGCACACCCAGCCGCTGCTCCAGCGCGCGCAGGTGATTGCCAACCATGGTCGTCGACATATCACACTGCAACGCCGCCGCCGTCATGCTCCCGGCTTCGACGACTTTGACGTACACGCTCATTGATTGGAACAGATCCATTATCAAGCTCTGCTTTTAAATGAATGAAGTTTTTCCGAGTTTATCCAGTTTAGGTGGCTAACCATACTGCCAGCACACCGACCTTCACTGGAGTTTGAAGTCATGACCGCCGCCCTGATGAACACCTACCAACCGCTGGCCCTGAGTTTCACCAAAGGCCTCGGCACTCGCCTGTGGGATCGGGCGGGTCGCGAGTATCTGGATGCGGTTGCCGGTGTCGCGGTGACCAATGTCGGCCACTCACACCCGCGGATCGTTTCGGCGATCAGCGAGCAGGCGGGATTGCTGCTGCACACGTCGAATCTGTACAGCATCGACTGGCAGCAACAACTGGCCAAACGGCTGACGGAGCTGTCGGGGATGGAGCGGGCGTTCTTCAATAACTCCGGTGCCGAGGCCAATGAAACGGCGCTGAAACTCGCGCGTTTGTACGGCTGGCGCAAAGGCATCGAACAGCCGCTGGTGGTGGTCATGGCCAACGCGTTCCATGGCCGCACACTTGGCACCTTGTCGGCCAGCGATGGCCCGGCTGTGCGCTTGGGTTTCAACGATTTGCCGGGGGATTTCGTCAAGGTGCCATTTGGTGATCTCGCTGCGCTGGAGCAACTGCAGCTAAAACACGGTGAGCGCATCGTGGCGATTCTGGTTGAGCCAATCCAAGGCGAAAGCGGTGTGCAGCTCGCGCCGCCGGGTTACCTGAAAGCCCTGCGTGAACTGTGCAATCGCCATGCGTGGTTATTGATGCTCGATGAAATCCAGACCGGCATCGGCCGCACCGGCCGCTGGTTTGCGTTTCAACATGAAGGCATTGTCCCGGATGTCATGACCCTGGCAAAAGGGCTGGGCAACGGCGTGCCGATCGGCGCTTGTCTCGCACGGGGCAGGGCGGCGGACCTGTTCACCCCCGGCAGTCATGGCAGCACCTTCGGCGGCAATCCACTCGCGTGTCGGGTCGGTTGCACGGTGCTGGATATCATCGAAGAGCAGGGCCTGCTGGAAAACGCCCGTATTCAGGGTGAGCGTCTGTTGACTCGGCTGCGTGCAGAACTGGCAGACAATCCCAACGTCCTGGCAATTCGCGGGCAGGGCTTGATGATCGGTATCGAGCTGAAACAACCGGTGCGAGATCTGACCCTGATCGCGGCGCGGGATCATGGGCTGTTGATCAACGTCACGCGGGGCAAGACGATACGGCTGCTGCCACCGTTGACGATTGATGAGCGGGAGGTGGAAATGATTGTCAGAGGAATTGGACGGATTGTTTCCGCGAGTTAATGGATATCCGATAACCCTGTGGGAGCGAGCTTGCTCGCGAAGGCGTCGTCACAGTCGACATTAATGTTGAATGCTCGACCGCATTCGCGAGCAAGCTCGCTCCCACACGGGAAGCCTCTAGTCCGGATAATCCGCCAGATCCGGCGCCAGCATCCGTGTCTTCGCCTTGCCATTCGAATTGTGCTGAATGATCTCGCGCGGCTGCCCCTGTTCATTGAAAAACACCTGACCGATCCCCGCCGAATTCCATAGGCGTTCACCAGCCTCAGCATGTTCAGGCGTGTACGGCACGATGAGCATGCGGCGGCGTTTGGTAAACCAGTTCAGCGGGGAGCGTGGCGAATAGAGCCAGCGGTTGAGGCGGTCGAACCATTCCAGCAGGGTTTTCGGAAACTCGTTCTTGATCCCGCTGCTGGTGATCTGCCAGATTCGCGGCCCGGCCTTGCGGTGTCGAATAAGCACTTCGTAGACGAAGGAATAATGCACATCGCCCGACAGCACCACGTAGTTGCCCGGTGTGCGCGAGTGGCGGAAAATGTTCAGTATTACCTGCGCGGCACCGCGATGGGCCATCCAGTTTTCCGCGTCGACCAGCAGCGGATAACCGCACCAACTGAAAACCTTCTGCACGGTTTCAATCAGCTTCACGCCGAAGATCGGCGCCGGGGACACGATGATCGCTGACGGGTGATCGAGCAGTTCCTGCTGCAGTTCACTCAGTGCCTCCCAATCGAGCAGTCCCGAGGGCTGCTTGAGCGCCATCTCACTGCGCCAGCGGCGGGTACGGGTGTCGATGACCACCAGCGCCGGACTGCTCGGCAGGACGAAATGCCATTGCTGAAAGCGCAACAAATCATCGATCAGAGCATCCTGCACCGGGCTGTCGAGATACTGGTCATTGCCACTGGCGCTCAGCCCCAGTGTTTTCTCCAACACATCCTTGAACGCATCGGGATTGTTGCCCCAGCCCTGACACAACATATAGGCGATCAACGCATTGCCGATGATGCGTTTGGAGAACGGATGGCCGTAGGCCGTTTCCTCCCATTGCGCGGACAGGTTCCAGTCGTCGGTGATGTCGTGATCATCGAAAATCATCAGGCTCGGCAGATGCGCGAGCGCGCGGGCGACCTTGTCCAATCCAGCCTTGAACGCGTCGATGCGAGTCTGTTCGAGGGTGTAGCGCTTGAGGCGTTCCGGCGTCAGCTCGGGCGCTTGCGGATCGATCAGCGACCAGGCCGTTGGCGACCACACCAGCAAGTACATCGCCATGACTTCGGCGAACGTCACCAAGTGATTGTCAGCGCTGCTGCTGGTGAAAATCGGCTTACGCGCGCCGCCGAAAAATCGCTCGCGTAATGTCTCGTTGCTCTCAAGTGCCGGTAACAAATCCGCACGATGGTAGTAACTGGCCGGATGTTCATAGAGCTTGGCGCTGTCGCTGACCACGGCGCCTTCGAGGTGTTCGTCGAACAACCCGAGGCGTTCGATCAAGGCATGAATCGCCCGCAGCATCGGGCCGGCGACATCGTCGGCGTAGACCTGGTCGCCGCTCATCATCAACAGGGCCGGACGTTGTTGCGGATCGGTTTCCGTCGCCAGCAATTGGTCGACGCAAAGCAAACCATCCGTCGCCGGGTGATGCGGTTTGCGGCAAGAGCCGTGCAGCAGTTGATCGATCCGCGAGCGCAGGACGAAGTTCGGACTGGTTGCATCGCCGTACAGCAGATGCGCCGCCCAGTCGGCGATGCCCTCTGCATTGTCGATCAGCAGGTCATAGTCGATACGTGTATCGCACGGCAGGGCGTTGTCGAGAGAAACATCGATGAGATGGACAAAGGCGTGGCGGCCTACGGGAATGACCGTGCATTTCCCGGCATCGAGAGGAATGTCTCCTACACCCTGCAGGCGCAAGGTCAGCGCCAGTGGCCGCGTGCCGACCAGCCACATGACCACGCGCGTAGGCTCCAGCCGTCGCAGCAGCGGGCCGGCCAGGACAGGAGGCAGCGGGATCAGGTTAGCGGGTGTCGAAGACATCGAGGGCAAAGCTCAAGGCGCACAGGCCGGCGATGATAGCGCAGCCGGCGCCTTGAACCCTTAAATCAGCCTTAAGAGTCGGCTTTTTGCAGTTTCAGCGCCAACAAACGCCATTGCGCAGGCAGCGCGTCAACTCGCGGCTGCTCTTGCACTGAGCAATCGAAACGGTAGGTGACATCGTCGCCGTTCATGTTGCGTGCGGTGACGGTGTTGTTGAAGGTGTAGACCTGATCCTTGAAGCGGTGGCTGACCAGTGCCTTGCTGTCTGCAAAGCGCGCCGAAGCGGGGAAGCGCAACGTGCTGGTCACAAACGGGCTGCACATGACATACGCAATCATCGACTTGTCGGCCTGTGCGTCGCCGCGCAATTTCTTGTTCAGTGCTGCCAGGGCCATGCGACCGTCATAGTCGCTTTGATCCAGCACGGTCTGTAACCCGATCGATTTCGGCGCCCGGCTGGCGTAGTTCGGCAACAGTGCGGAGTCGGCGGGAGAGGGTTTGTCGTCCGGCTCGATGGCAGCAAATGCCGGTGCATCCTTTAGATCGGCAGCGGGTGTGACTGCCTCGGCCTCAGGCAATAGAGAGGTCGGCTCGGTGACTGGCGTGTTTTCAGCCTGCGGCGCTTCGTAGTCATGCGACGACGGAAACAACGACAACGTGATCGACAGCACCACCATCGCCACAATGAAGCCGCCCGCAGCACCCACGATGTTGCCGTAGAAAATATTCCAGCTGCCACGGTTCTGCACCACCCAGCGCCACATGAACCCCCAAACCGCAACAATCGCCAGAAAACGCAGAAACTCCATTTGATCCTTTCCTTAAACCTTCCAAACCTGAAATCAACGCACGCCCAAGGTGAACGCCGACGATGGGCGGCAAGATAACAAAACAAACGGGTAATGCCAGTGACGAGAGTGCTGCTCAGTGAAAATTGAGCGCAAAAAACGCCAGCGTCGTCACACCAGCAGCCAGCCCACAGATACCGGCGAAAAGTTGCCGGGCCAACGGATGCTCTGGCTGAGGACGCCTGACCAGCCACATCCAGACACCCGCCAGCACACCGAGCGTGGTGATCACTTGCAGCACGCTACTCGCCAGGTTTTCGGGTGAGGGAGGCACGTGCGCCGGGAAAAGTCCTGCACAGACCACCGAAAAAATCATTGCGACGATGAAGCCGCTGGCGGCACCCGCCAGGTTGGCAAGGATCAGGTTCCAGGCACCACGGGTCTGCACAACCCAAGCCCAAACGGCTGCCCAGACGAAAAAGTACAACACGGCCATCAAGGCGTTTCTCCCTCTGAAAATCGATTCCATCGAGGCGCTGGCGACCTCGTTACTGGCAGTGGACGGCACGATAGCAAAATAGTAGCGTCGCGCCACTGCCCATCTCCGTAACGGACTACCCATGCCAATCAGTACCCATTGTTTGCGCCTGCTCTGCGCAATCACTCTCGCCGCTGCAATGGCCCCAGCATTCGCCGCCGTGCAAGAGCATCCGGAAAACAGCTGGAAGTATTACGCCGGCAACTGCCAGCGCGTGCTGGAGAAAATGGCCGACGTGCAGAGCGGTCGGGCCACGGCCTACGACGTGATGTTTGCCCTGGAAAGCAACCTGCGAACCATGAATGAACACCGCTCGAACCTGACACCCAACCACCTAGGCTCCCGAGAATTTGCACAATGCGAAAACGTAGCGGGCCAGGCTGAAGCGATGATCGCCCAAGGCAAAGCCGAGTTCGCCGCAAAAATGCAAGGTGCTGCTGAGGAAGGCCGCATCGCCCACCAGAACTCCCCCGCCTACCAACGCGCCCGCGCCCTCGGCTACAGCGACGTCGGCGACATCTCCTTCCTGAAACTGCACGAAGACACCGACGGCGAAGCACGCCTGAAAACCATGTTGATCACTGTCGACGAAATCTGCGGCCAATACTTCCGCGCCACGCAATATGTGAAGCCGTATGTGATCTACACCGTCAGGCCTTCTGACGGCGGTTGTGGCGAAGTGAAACGCGTGGCGGTGGTTGGCGGCCGATCAGTGGAGAAGGGCGATTACATTGATGAGAAGGGCGAGTTTCAGTATCTGGGTTGGAAAAAGCTTGTTGGCGCCGATGGCTTCCCGACGGATATCCGCGTGCTGAAAGCCCGTCGTTGAAGCAAAGAAATACCGGGATGTTTTCTTGAAGATGAGGATGGACAGATGATCGACTTCAACAACAAAGGCTTCTTCAAACTCAAGCAGAACGATGAGTACGCCGAACGCGTAAGCGCGCTGTTGCTCGACGGCGAGGAAGTGATCGACTCTTACAAGGCCATGCGTGACGGCGTGGTGTTTACCAACAAGCGCATCATCGCAGTCAACGTTCAGGGCATTACCGGCAGCAAGAAGGATTTCACGTCCTTGCCGTACAAGAACATCGTCGCCTACTCCGTGGAAACCTCGGGCACGTTCGATCTGGATTCGGAGTTGGAGATTTACTTCTCGTCACTGGGGAAGGTGAAGTTCGAATTCACCGGGAAGACGTCGATGGTGGAGATTTCGAAATATATTTCAAGTCATCTCCTGAAGTAGTTCGGGCGCGCGAGTCCGATAATTTAAATTTAATAAGGGGTCAAGAATGAGTGGTTGGTCGTCGGATACATGGCAGAAAATTGGTATCGTCTTCGCTATTGCTTTTGGGTTGTGGGGCGCTGGATTGAGTACCTTTCAGGAGTACCGAAATTACAAGAAAGGCGTTCCCAAGATCTATACCCAACTAACCGTCTCGCGACCCGATTTCAAGGAGGGGGCTAAATCACGTCCTGCTACATTTGTCGTAACAGCAAACAATGCTGGTCAAAGCTCTTTGACATTTATGCCCACTGTTTCTGTACTGGTGGTCAATCCCGGTTCAGGCCTTAGCCAGACGGTTAGTGGGCAGTTAGCGACGAGCGAAGTCTATGGTTTGCCGCAAACGTTGAAATCTGGGGAGCGAATCACCGCTACTTTTACGTCTGATGATTCTGATGCTGTATTTGGTCCGAACATGCAATACATCGTCATTCTGCAAACGGAGGAAGGGCTTTTATACATTACAGAAAATAGAGCAGGCCCTATAAAGGATGCAGATGCATACAAGTCGCTTTTGGAAATGGTGAAATATCAGGCGAAAGTTAACTTTCAAAGCCGCCCTGCGGCCATGATGGAGTCAGGACAGTAATTACTACTTGAAGAACAGTGGAAATAGAATGTCTCAGGTGTTACTGAATGGCTTTCAAATAGTCCCTGAGTATCAGGAGCGGCTCACTGAGCTGCTCCATCGACTGAGCTTTTCTGACCTCAGTTGAAAGTTTGTAAAGTTCACGCCCTAACGGTTTTTCAACACCGCCCAAGGCATCCATTGCCAGACGCAGGCATTCATTCACTTTGAATTGAATGGTCTGGACATCCCCACGCCGCAGCAGCAATTCGAACACGTCTTTCTGGTAATCACCCATGACCATGTCGTCCCGCAAAATCGGGCTCAGGCCTTCTTCCTCGTAAGCGAGCTTGAGGGAGAAAAGGGCGACTGTTTCCAGTGACGTTTCCATGGGGTGCCTTTAGCGACGTCCGTCAGTGTGAGAGTTAATGTCTGGAGGCAAGCACCGTTAGGTGCAAGATGCGCTGGGCTGCTTTCAGAGGGGCTTGATTATACGGAGCGAGATCAACAAGTGCAGCCCAAAGGCGAGGCCGGGCCCGCTGAAGCCGATCAATAACCTTCACGGGATTGAGCGGCATTTCCATCGGAGGCCGGTGAGTATTATGGTGAGCCTTCACACACTCGACGTTAACTGTTGAACACGAATGGAGTGACGACCATGGAATACGACGACAAACTGATGGAAGACGCTGTGCTTGCCCTGTTGGCGGCACTCAGTTCCGACGACGGCAATGCCTGGAAAGGGTTCGACTTCGAGATCATGAACAGATTGCATGAGCAGGGTTTCATCAGTAATCCGGTGAACAGGAACAAGTCGGTCTGGTTGACGGAGGAAGGGCTGGAGCGGGGGAGGGCGATAGCGGCGCGGTTGTTTGGGGGGAGTGCTCAGGCTGAGCCTAAAACCGACTCCGACACCTGAGTCCGCGCAATGTCACGTGCGACCCGCGCAGTGGTGAGCGTTCTGCATTGCGCGAGCACTTTCCGACAGACGAAAAAAAAGGCCTTGCTAAGCAAGACCTTCTGAATTTTGGTGCCCGAGGGAGACTGTAGTGTTCCTTATGGGCAGAGGTCTTCAGAGCTATTTTAATCATAGGGATACAGATAGGGATACAAGCATTGGCGTGCTAGGCAGCATTCTCCTGCGCATCACCTTGCATATACTGCTCGAATTGTTGCTTCAACAAATTAAATTTTTTTGCGACCACATTTTTCAGCAGTAGAGAGCGATTTCATGACCGGCGAGAAAAAAAACAAGCAGGAATCTATGGATGGGAAAACGGTTGATGTTTCCGACGACCTATATGTGTCGGCTCCGATCCATTTGGACGCCTCAAACCCTGCGCTTTATACTGCACCAGGTCAAAAGTTCTCCTACTCGCTCCCTGACCAATCGATCACGTCTTCACTCGATAAATATCTGCGCCAGTCCAGCACCGTCCAAAGGCTGATTGATGCTACAGACAGGCTGTTACGACCATCTGCAGCTATCCAAGCGGTAATCGATGCCACTCAACAGATGATGCGTCCTTCTCGCGAAATAGAGGCGTTTTTGCAAGCCACAGATCGAGCTCTCCAGCCATCACGTCAAATTTACGCGGCGATGGCAGCTACTGAGCGGATGCTTAAACCCTCACCTGAAGTCCAAGCTCTATTAAACTCGACGGGGAAGTGGCTTCAACCGTCAAGCGAAATGCAGGATTTAGCGAGTTGGACTGAAAAACTTGCTCGAGCCTACAGTCAGCACCATGCGGCCTCCTTTGAAGCTGTCGAGAAGGCATTGCACCTTTCAGATTCACTGAAATCAGTGATCGCGGCGATGGACACACACCGCTCTACTTCTTCGCTAAGATCGCTCTTGAGTAGCTTTGAGACCCTGCAGGCATCCCCCATTTTTGATTTGCTGGTCTCTACCGATCCTACGAGACTTCAATCTCTTATTGAGGATTATCAAGAGGACGAAGAACGTCAGAACCTCGTTGATGCCCCTCCGACTTCATATGATGTGGAGGCCGAGATTGTTCAGGCTTTAAATACTGGTTCCAATCCGCAGAAACTTACAGCTCCAGCATTAGTTTTCTTGATGTTCTTCATTACCGCGGTGCACACATTTTATGACGATCTGAGTAAGTGGAATGACTTTCGTGAGTCGGTGTGCGACATGCAAGAACGACTCGAAGCTTTCGAATCCCTAGCGCATGCACGAAAGCTTGTTCGGAGCGCATTGTGTGACGTTCCCAAAGCGTTAACCGAAAGGTTTCGATTGACCAAAAAGGAAGGGATCAATCTTCGTGAGGATCCAGGAATGAAAGCAGAGGTAATAATGGCGTTGCCTAAATATGCACCTTTGGAGGTTGTTGACGCCTCTAATCGGGATTGGCTCCTGGTTATCTACAAACACGAAGGACTCGAGATAGAAGGGTGGGTATCTCGTAAGCATGTCCGCCCGGCATCGCGATGACTGAAGCGAGCGCAGATCAGTAAAACCTCTGTTCCCCCCTAATGACTACATTATTTGGAGACGTGCGGAATTTAGGTGGTAGCTTACTCAATCTACTGACAATTCGACATTACAAACTGAATGAAGCCCGCAGAAACAGCTGGTCGTAGGCGACCGGTGAAGGGGAACAGGTCGTCAGAGAAGTACCGGGGGGGGGGGGTATATTTTTGCTGCAATGGAGTGTGCCCCAAACATAACTTATGGCAAAGTGATTACCTTTCTCCTCTTCTATGGATAGTGTATGAGCATCCCTAATCACCTCATTCAAGCCGTTCGGGAAAATGCTATCGAAGGTGCGACTGCTGTCTGTCGCTTCGCCCTTGCTGAAGTAGAAAATCAACCCGATTGGACTCAAGAAATTCATGAAACGTTGCTGGAAGCAACGGCTCTGATTCTCAGTCTACAGGAGCAGTCACTGATTCCTCATGCAAAGGATGCTCCAGACTTGGATGGCAGTATGGGTTATGTGTGTAACCGCATGCGTTCTTTCCTTAGCGACGTTCAAGATGAGTTGGTTGGTCAATCGTCTGCCCAGAAACTGGAAAGCATTAAGAGTAGGTTCTCTATTACGCTCGCTAACGGATTCGGTTACGAGTTCACCGATGGAGATTTGAAGCGTATCCGTACGCTGATTAATGAACTTCGAGAACTGATAATCGCGAATGGTGAACTCGACGACGATCACAAGCAGCGTCTTCTAAAGCGCTTAGAGAAAATGCAGGCGGAAATCCATAAAAAGATGTCCGACCTAAATAGTTTCTATGGACTGCTGGTAGAGGCAAGTGTCGTCTTTAAGAAGGTTGGTGAAAATGCCAAGCCTATCGTCGATCGAATCAAAGAACTGACTAGCATTTCGTGGGGCACCCAGGCGCGCGCAGAGAATTTGCCGTCAGGCACCGAGCCACCAGTGCTAGGAAACGATTCCGAGCCACCCGCGCTAAACTAATAATTAGGGGGGGAAATAACCCACGTGTCCCTAGAACTGGAGGGGAGGGTCTTTTTTATTTCATCATCCAGTTCTACCAAAAGCTGTAAAGAGATGTAGTAAGTTGTTATTCGAAATTAAAGTTGATTTTGTTAAGTGTGATTAGATATCAGGTTGTTAATGGTTTTTGTACGTTTTGACTAAGTGTTGCGGATTTATCGTTGTTTGGTTCATCAAGTATGGCGTGCTATTGCGTTGAAGCGTGGAGTGTATTGAATGAAAAAGCATGATGAAATAGAAAGTGATTTTTTTAGTTTAATTGACGTGGAGGATGAGTATCTACCTTTGGTGGTGAAGTGCCATTATGCAATCGATAAAATGCTTGATAGGGCGTTGACTGAGACTCTTCCGCAGGCAAGTGCTATTGAATTGAAGCGTATTTCATTTCTTTTGAAGGTGGATTTTTTAACTGCTCTTGGTGGGCTAAGGCCACATACTAGGAAGCTCTTTGAGTTGGCCAATACTGTAAGAAACAAATTTGCTCATGATCCATACGCAGAGTTTGCAGTTGGTGATGCTGCAAAAGCCAAATCATTACTCTGCTCGCATGTGCCAGTTCTCGTGCCCGAGAGATTCAAGGAGGAAGAAGATTTTCAAGATATACTTAAAACTCTTTTTTCTGTATGTTTTTTACAGGCTTCTGTTGCTTATGGAAACACGTGTCGGCAAAAAGTATCCAATATTGTAGCTCAACAGTTGGTTCAGGAGACCATCAGTCCATTGAAAATAAGAACAAGTTCTATACCGATTCACGATGATTTTGAGAATAGGTGTAAGTTTATGATGACTGAAATTTATCCAGGAGTTGAGCCAGCTTAGTTATAAAGCGCGTGACTATGGCTCATCGAAAGTTAAAGTGCTGATTTTGCCGATATTTTTTATGTGTCAAGCAAGCTAAAAAAGGAAGCGAATACATTTTTAATAAGATATTTACCTATCTATTATAAGTTTGGTGGGTTGTGAGTTGTTAGTAGTTGGTTGGCTGCATCTCCAGTTGGTATTTGTGATTAATGGTGTTCGCTTGAAGTATTTTTGCATGGGGGAAACGTTCTTTCACGATCATAGCTAAAGCTTCACGGTCAGCTTCAGGCATTCGACAGCCCAATATTACTGCAGTCAGTTCCTTATTTCCGAACCTAATGTCCTCATGTGGGGCGAACTTGTCGCGGCCATCTCCCGAATAGATACGCCATTCTCGTTCATGAGCCCAAGCTTCTGACTTTGTGTAAATTAGTGCGTCAATTTTTGCTTGCTGGTCAAATACTGTAAGACCTGCTAAAAAATCCGACAATTCATTTTCGGAAAATAGACTAGGAATTTCTGATCGATAAATTACCGGTTTTGCTGTGGAGTAAGGGCTATCTGCGCCTTGTTCTTGTTCAAACTGAAAAACAGCCCCTTTATTACTATCTGCATAGTACGCCCACATTAATTGATTTGTCGGCGAGTCAGTCAAACAGAGAATTTTTGAGGTTGAGAGCGCTGAGCGGACGAATATATTAAGGTCGCCGACACCTTTATCAAGTACCTTGAACGACTCTTCTATACCTGCTGACATTTTTTCGACGAAAAAGGCCTTCGGTATCCCTGGCAGTTGCTCACGAAATAATTGAATTACTGACCTCATTTTGTTGCCTTCAACGCAAATGTACTCACCTTTGTAAGCCTTCCAGATTTTTTCTATCGCATCTCTCTTTACTATGTCTCTATCAAAGTCAACTTTTAAATCGAATTGTATATCGTATGGGTCGTTAAGAGTGGCTGGCGTTGTCCACCGGAGGGTTTGATTATTAAGTACGATTTTCGCCGTGCTAAAGCTCATGTATTTATATAGAGTTGGCAAAGTGTTTGTCTCCAGTGGTGGATAATAAATTTATGAGCTTTAAAGTGGTGTTCGTATTGGTGGCGCAAATTTCGGTGTCAGTGCGCAATACAGAATTGGCAAGGTTGGGGCGTTAGCTGAATATGCTAGTTAGCTTTCGGCTTTCATGCATAAAGATATTGAATCCATATTTTGAATGTGCCCCAGGTACAAGCTGAAGAAGCTCTGACCCAGCAATATGAGCCATCTGCCTCGAAGTTTTTTTTCCTTTGCGTCGACTGCTATTTTTTCGATACTCCTCTGCTAGCTTAGAGAAGAAAATCATATCTATAGCGCTTCCATCGATCCAGTCTACCTCCTCCTTATAGCCAGCAACCCAATCTAAATGAGTGTCAGGGGCTTCCAGTAAAAATTTTGCTAAAGACTGATTTCCCATCAAGCATGTTCCTAAATAAAGTCCTTTTACCTGTTTAGTTTTGTTGTGAGTTGTGAGCATGTTTCTCAGTTCAGTGCGGGTAATTACTTGACCGCTTGCCCCACCAATAGTGCTATCGCTTCCGTGCGTAGCGAGGTATACCACTTGAGTTTGGCCGTCTCGGCAGCGCATTCTTAGACCTGATGACAAAGATTGCTTTTCACTGAACATGTCATAATAGAAAGCTGATGGGTTGTCGTAATGTATCCCTGCTAGAGCTTCAAACAATGGTCTGACACTGTGATTGCCATCACTCCACCACCGAGACTCAATGACTGAAAATACGCACTTTGACATAACTGCACCTTATGGAAATTGTTTATAAGCTGGTTTTGGCTTTGTTAGCTGTTGAAATTTCATTAAGAAATGTTCAGGTATGTGTGTATTATAAATGTGCCTAATTGTATGTTAGTTTAGGGCTGTTTTTATTCATGAGGAAAGTTTTCGATAGCAAGTATTTAGTTCGTCAAATAACTCCTCTCGAGCGGTTAACAGTTTAGTGCGCCAAGCTTGCTCTTGTTCTCCAGTTAATGGTGCTGAGTCTCGATTAACATCGCGGCGAAGAGTTGTCACCATTTCACCGTATATGCGCGCTTTATTTTGGGCTGTTTTGTAACCTAATAGAAGGAGTTTTGCTTCTGCGTTACTCATTTCTTTGAAAGATGAAAAAAGCTCGGTTATGCATTCTTCTAGCACGGATATACGAGTATCTGGCATAGTACGCTCTGTACGTTTATATCTTCCCCATTCAATTATCAAAGCCCAATACTTCAGAGCGACATGGGTGAAAATTTCGATCTGCTCAGCAGTTTGTTTAAGAACTTCAAATTCACGTTTTATGCGTTCCTTTTCCAACTCTCGAGTGTGCTGCTGACGCCCGAGAAAAAAAGCAGAGATTCCAGCGATCAGAGCGCCTAACCCAATCTTTACAGCTGAGTCCAATACCTCTATTAGTGTCATGTTCAGGCGGCCTTAGTCAAAAAGTATGACGTCGTGAAGTGAAGGTGGCTGGTGGCGCCCAACCTGATGCTGTCACGCTACTACCTTGCCACTATCAACGTCTACAGGAAGATCTTTGTCGGACGCTAACCAGTGCGCAAAAAGGTTGGGTTTTTCGGCTGTAGATTAACTCCCCCTAGTCTCCGCTTTATGACCCAATCACGATTGCCATTTTTCTGTGAAAACGGACCTCTATTGAGAGCCGCTTTGTTAAATACGAGTGTCGTTCAAGCTTGCTGAAGGATCCCTTGACATACTGCTAAGGGGCCATTTCGTAGAGGAAACACACGAGTTTTTAAAAAGACGGACATCTATTAAGAGTTTTCAGCTAGAGGAAATCTGCGAGTCTGATAACCCGTGTAGGGGGCCCCCCTTCAGGAGGACCCGTAAAATCTGCCGCTACGGCTCCTCGCCTGGGACTAGTCGCACACAGCAATCGGCAGATCCGGAGCTATCCGTCGCGTCCATTCGCGCTGAAGGTTCACGCCGTGAAAAGGGGCGAGGGGAAAGCTAACCCGTAGGTAGCGAAAAGGCAGTGTTCCACGTGTTCCATGTGTTCCAGAAACGTCGGAGGCCACGGAGTACGCGGCTTTCAGAGGCGGAACACTAAATGCGAATAACCGGAACACCAGTTACGCGGAACACGTTTGGTGTTCCGCGATTTGGTGATCCGGTTAAGGGTGGAAAGCCACACCGTAGGTATCGGCGATGCGGTGAGTCATGCGGCTAGCAACTGCTCCATGGACAGTGCATAAGTGGCTGGGCGGGAGTGAGCAGACGTGAAACTGCACAAGATACTTTCCATCAACGGCACCCCGATCGCTCTCATCAAGGAGGACGTCCGACTGGACGCTACCAGTCCCGGCCGGGCGAACTTCACAGTTCAATCCCCTGTGCCGCTGAAAGGTCTGGTGACGCTGGATATCGGCTACAACGAGGGCACGCTGCAACGGCACTTCATCGGTTACATCGAGCGCTGCACCGCCGCCAACGCGGTCGAGCAGGTGTTGTTCTGCCGGGAGCTGGCCGCCGTGCTGGCCAATCCGCTGCCGTTGAACCTGCGTCATGTGGATCTGCGGGCCGTGCTGACCGAGGTCAGCGAACAGACCGGGCTGCGCTTTCGCGTTCCCGATCGGCCTTATGCCAGCGTGAAGGCGCCGTATTTCTACAGCCTCGCCGCCGGATACCAGGCGATGGGCAGTCTGGCGCGAGTGTTCAGCATTCCCGACTTCACCTGGCACCAGTTGGGCAACGGTGAAGTGTTCGCCGGCAGCTGGGCCGATAGTTTTTTCGGCGCACGTGCGCCGCTGCAAATTCCCACGGAGCTGTTCGACGGCTACCAGGGCAACCAGAGCGCGATGGTCGCGGCCCTTCCCGGGTTGCGCCCAGGTGCAACAATCAATAACGGCGAGCGCATCACCACGGTGTCGCTTGCCAACGACCAGATGGCTATCCGATGGAAGACGCAATCCGCCGCGCTGTAGAGCGCCAATTCCCCGAACTCACCGGGGGTTACCACCTGCCGCGTTTTGCCCGGGTTACCGCCGTGGCTGATGCGCCGGCGGATGCCGGACTGTGTGACGACTTCCGTCCGCGCTACGCCGTCGACATTGTCGTACTCGGTCCCGATGACGAGCCAGATCCGGCCATGCCGCCGCTCACTGGCGTTCCTTTACCGCTGCCCACCGGTGGCGAGGAAATGGGCATTTATGCCTTTCCGGAAGAGGGCACGCGGGTCGTGGTGTGCTTCGCCTACGGCCTGCCGAACAAGCCCTACATCCAATCGATCTTGCCGCACGGGTTGAGCATGCCCAAGGTGCCGAAGGGCGATCAGGTGTGGCAGCACAGCGATGCCTCCCAGCAACGCGTCGACGCCGACGGCAACTGGTTACGCCAGACCGATGGCAAGATCCGAGACCAGGCGATCGAGCGCGAGGTTGAAGCCCTGGACAACCGCGAGCAGTTCCAGAGCCACATACGGGCGGTGGACGACCATTCGACCGAGACGGTGGGTGGTGTGAAAAAGATCGAGGCGCTGGGCGCGCTCAAGCTGATGTCGGGTGGTTCGGCTAGTCTGGCGGCGGTGGACGATCTGCACCAAGCGACCGGCCGGGATCTGAACGTGGTTGTGGGTCAGAAGCACAACGCCACGGTGGGCGGTGATATGCAGGAGCGGATCGAGGGCTTGCGTCGAAGCGTGGCCGGCAAGGCACAACGTCTGCAAGCGCCGAAGAACTGGATCGGTTCGGAAAGTGTGAATCTTTTCCAGGTGGTTTGCGATGTGTTGGATCTGATGCAGCAAATGAATACTCAGTTTGCGGGACACACCCACCTTCCCGGACCGACTCCAAGTCCTGCTGACATCGCAGAATTCCAGAAAATGGCCGTTGAAGCCACTTTGCTTTCTACGGAGCTTAAGCATATAACTCTCTGAAGATGGTACTGGGTGCCATGATCAATAAAAGTTAAGGATGATTACATGAAGTTCAATAATGCTGACATTGAGCGTCTAGTTGGCAGAACTCTAATAATAGAATGCTTTGAAGTGGAGTTAACTGAGAATCACGATGATTTACCCATATCATTCAATGGTCCAGGTAGCATCACGGTAGAGTCTGATGGCAAGCTTTTGTTGAAGATGTATGACTCAACAAAAAAGAGTTCAATGAGTCAGATGATGCGCATCGCCTTTCACCAAGGCACTGGTGTAGTTCCCGAGTCAGAATATTTCTCTTTAAGGGCGAAAGACTCGAACGGAAATCTATGGCTGGCTCCGCGAAACTATATCAATAACGGTTTGCAACTCACGCCTCACGGGGCAATCATCGAGTTCTATATTACCGAATTACGGTCGGAGCGCGAGTGGCTACGTACCGATCTTAAGGGAGTTAGTATAGCGAACATTGTCATTGCAGGGCGCTATCGTCTTCCTTTTAATAAGTTTGAAGACCAAGCAGACGGTTCTTCCTCTGTGACGGGTTTAGAGTTTAGAATTGAAAACGCAGAAATAACGCTGTCTCAGAAGGCTAAACATCTGACCTTGGATGTCGTCAGCACCTCAGTACAAATAGATCATGATTATATAATAAGAATATCTGAAGCTTTAAGCATAGCCATAGGTAGAGAAGCATGGCCATCTTACTATCAGGTGTATAGAGAAGGGGTGCTTTCTTCTTTTGTAAATGGTAAGTCAGATGTTAGTGGGCAGGGAATGGTTAGGCCTCTTGTTGATGTCTTTCCGTATAAGACTGCAAAGCTTATAACCTTTTTAAATTGCTATATGAAGAACCGAAAAAAAGAGCATGACCACACGGTTTATTACTGGAGGCGGCTTTATTACATATCTAACAAGGTTACAGATGTCGCGGCTCTCATTCTCACTGTAAATATTGAAGGGCTGATAAATAACTATTTCCGAGACGGCAGAACACCTTCGGATACTTTGCTGGGGGAAATTAACCTTAGTAAAAAACGCATTGACTCGTTGAGGCTTCCAGGGAGTACAAAGTCAAGGCTGAAAAATACCTTGGGCGGAATGAAGAAAATTACGGCTCCCAATATTCTTAGAGCGCTGGCGGACGAAGGGGAAATAATAGAGTCCCATGTAAAGAGCTGGAATAACCTAAGACATTCTCTTGCGCACGCTGGTAACATGGAATCCGATGCGGTAACGTTGAGCCGATTTGTTGACGACATAAATAACTGCCTTGATCTGTTCTATCATCTTATAGGATTAAGTGTTGGATATGATGGTCGCCTCATAAAGGATGGTGACCTATTATCTCCTGCTGAATCAAAGTGTGCGGCAGAGCAACAGCTTGAGCTATTTTAAGTAATTGCCATAGGGGTTAAGAGATGGCTGAAATAAAAACTTTCATTGACGCAATACCCGCGCCATTGTGGGGGATAATCGGGACCGCCTTTGGTGCGATTCTAACCCTCACAGCTGCGCTGGTCTTGAACTCTGGCAACAACAAAAGATTAAAGATACAGCTGCGCCACGATGAAAGAGAAAAGAATACCGATCGAATGAACGCTATGCGTCGCGAAGTCTACATGGATGCGATAGCTGAGATGGTCAAGGTTGGTCGTTACTTGGGAGATCTTCCAAGGATTGACATCGCTAATAAAAATATCTCTTCAGACTTGCAAGATTTTTACGTCGCTGCGGCTAAGCTCTCATTGGTTTCATCTGATGAAACGCAGAAAGCCGTAGATGCTTTAGGTATAGAATATTCCAAGCTGATATTTGTACTGATGCAGCGGGCGACGCCTCTGCACGCCGCTTCATCTGAAATGAAATTGCATGCGAAATACTTTGATGAGTTTATGAGTAGCGTCACTAGGGTGACTGCTGGTATTACGAACTTTAATGAAGCTGCTCGAACAGAGCAAAACATCTTCGCTGCTTTGGAGCGATCATTTAACTTTTTCATGTCGCAGGCGAGAATTCAAGAGGAGCAGAGGGCGGAGGCACATACTCGCTTCAACGATCTATATGCGGAGTATAATCGGCTACTTATGTCAGATATGCGTCAAATATCAAAATTGCAAGTAGAGGTTCTCATCGCAATACGCAGGGATTTAGGCGTAGCCACGGATGAACAACACTTAAGGAATCGGGCCTTGAATCATTATTCTGAAATTTCCAAATCAGTGGATGATGCTATAGATGAGATTCAATCTCACTGACCCCGATTACTCTAACCGGCACCACCAAGATTGTGCGTAGGCGCAACCATCGATGTACTCAATGCCGCTCAAAACGAACCCCGTAACCGCCATCCCTGCCAAGGTTGCATCAAGCAAACGTGGTAACGGATCCGGGTCGAGTGGCATTCCCACCTCAACACGGGCAACGTTTGCTGCCCGACCTAACTCATGACAGTCAGTCGAGTTGACCATTACATTGCCCCGAATCGCCGGGTAGCGACGCCGCTCCTTCGGATCCAGCGCAACACCACGTAGACGCATAGGCGTGACCAATACGTGCATGGCTTTTCCTACTCGTCAGCGTCGAGGTCAAGTAACGACTCAACCGCGTAGGCTAGCGCCGCATCCGCTAACTCAAGCAAGTCGCCAAGTTCGTCAGCATCAATCACCAGGCCTTGGTGCAACGCATGCGCTTGCCTGAGCAGCGCTTTGTGATGGGCACCAGGCATTGCAAGCAACGATACCTCATCACGCAACATGATCAGCCACTGCGCCATCGCGGGAGCTTCAGTGGTTAGGGTTTTCGCAGATTCTATATTCATCGGCCATGACTACCTTGCTCAAGCACTGTATATGCAAACAGTATATCGGTATACGGACTCCTCAACATCAGCGGAGCGACTGACGGCAATTGGCGACCCCTGAAGTTGTTTGCGCCTGTTTTTATGCCTGGAACTGATCGTCCCTTGGAAAACCCTACAGCTAAGAAAAAATCTGCTGAAAAAGCACTTATCCCCCTCCCGCCGACGGGCCTTGCGTCCTTTTTTTGTGCAAATCGCGATGTAGTGCAAATGATCCTGCAGCCCAGGCGGTCCGTGGGGCGTCGTAGCAAGGCGGGCGTTTCACAATGTGCAAAGTTTTGAAGAGAAATGCAGCGCGCTTGCACAGGGGGGCAGGGCGCGGCAGCGGGGGGCGGGTCGCTGAGGTGCCCGGTTTGATTGGTCGAAGACTTTGAAAACTCGGGTTTCAGCAGGTTTTAACGGCGGGCGTATTCGTCTACGTCTGAAACCTGGCTGACTTCTCAGGCTGCAGAATTTCGCTGTAGCCCGCACAGATCAAGGGTTGCGGGCTATTTGATGCGTTTCAAAGTCTCACACGCAGCGCGGGAGTTCAGGAGCGGGCCACTGTCAGGCCTGGTCGATCACCAAAAACTCTTTCTTGGGTAGTCCCTTCCATACGTGTAAGTGGTGTTGGGCGTGTCAGAAAACGGCTCAACACCCCGGATTCATTGGGGATCGCTGCTTACAGTGTGAGTGTAGGAAACTGTATGTGGAATTTTTACTGCGCTGAAAGCCTTGTAAATCAAGGGCTTGGGAGAATTCAAGCTTACAGGTGCCGACTGTTAGGTAAAAACAGCCTTCCGACAGTTCACTTACAGTAATAGAGAGACCTCTATCCCTCTAACTATAAGGGATACAGAGAATCTACATCTCTCACTTACACTTCTTACGTGCTTTTGAGCACAGGGCAGGGAAAAAATTTTCCGTCGCGAAGGGTGTGTGGTCAACACATTGCGCACTTTGGGAACCGGGCACTCTGCATCGTCTCCCATCCTCAATCTGAAGGAGGTCAATGTGTGTCCCTATGAGGCCTTCCCGTCAGCGCAATTCTAAGCGTGCATCGGTGGCGGTTTTAACAACCATTGAAGCGGGGAAGGGGGGCAGTGCAATCGTAATCAGCTTTTGCAGCTGATTACGATCTCTTTAAGCAGATACAACACGCGACAATTTCCGAGGCGTGGAGAGTGCGTCATTTGTGGCTTTTCTTCGCTTTTGCTACAAGACGTTCAAGTTCATCGACTTCTTCTTTGCTCAGATCGCTATCGTCAGGTGCATCTGAGTCGATATCGGCCTCAGGCTCTTTCCGGCCTGGATCGATAGGCGCGGCTAGAAGCTTCGGTTCTGGACGCATAAGAGCGCGTGGAGAGGCGCCCGGTTGGGCTTCCATTTCAGAGCTTATCGCCCCTACCTCAAGTAGCTTCGACGTGCCGTTAACCATTTGCCTTTTCAGCAATTCTGCTTGCTCAGGTGATATCGCGCCGGCCTCTTTCATATCGTGGATCTGCTGGATGACCGGTAGCGACTCAGCGATAGTTTGTATGCACAACGAGACGTGCACATGACGATGGAAAACGCGCCGATCCCAGATCGCTAGCAAGGTCTCCTTAAAGATTTCCATCACCTTAGCGAGTCCCAGGAAGTCAAAGGACTTATCGCTGCCGGAGTCTATAGCTACTACCGCCAAATCGTTGTGGCTTTCGCCCTCCATCGTGGCAATAGCTTGGTAAATCTCGGTCACACCCTGGAGCGTAAGGATAAGTCGATCAGGAGTAGATCGTTGATCGTGATCTTCTACCAACAAAATGCTCAACGTATCCATGCCGCTAGCTAACAGCGCCTTGCTTTCAGCCTCAGTCTGGTCGACATAATCCCGCTCCAGCATGCCTACTAGACGAGGCAGGTACTCCAATGCGAAGTGGAGGTTTCGCGAATAGGTCCACAGGTCGGGACTTTCAAGAGCCGACGCACTTTGCCACCAGTCTGGATCTTGGAGGTCATCAAGCCCCATCACCTCAAGAACCTGTTTTTCGGCGCTCGTGTAGTGGGAAACGCGGAGGGCGTAATCAAGAAACGTGCGGAAGTGGAATGCGGACTCTCGAGTTTCAACATCTTTCTTGCGACTGATGCTCAACAGTTCATTGAACATGTTGTGCAATGAAGTCTCTTCGATGTCATCGACTACGGTGTTGACCGCTTTTATAAGGGCTTGACGTCTCATTTCAGCTCCATCTTTAAATCGACTGTTTATCGAAGCCAGGCAGATGCTGGGTCGATTGATCGGTAGGCACGTTCACGAACTGGCAGCTCACGACCGAACGCTTACGCCACTTTTACGCCACGCAAAAAAAAAGGCCTTGATAATCAAGGCCTTTCTTCATTGTGCTGGTGCCCCGAGGGAGACTCGAACTCCCACTCCTTTCGAAAACGGATTTTGAATCCGCCGCGTCTACCAATTCCGCCATCAGGGCTCAATGGCGGCGAAGTATAGAGATGAGATTACCGTCGGTCAATCAGGTACATAGAGAATTTTCGATATTTCCGCTAGACTTTCCGGCCCTGCTAGACGAACCCCATCATGCGCGTTGCTGACTTTACTTTCGAGCTCCCTGATTCGCTGATCGCCCGCCACCCTTTGGCCGAGCGTCGCGGTAGTCGCCTGCTGACCCTTGACGGGCCGAGCGGCGCCCTCGCACACCGTCAATTCACTGATTTGCTTGAGCATTTGCGCCCGGGCGATTTGATGGTGTTCAACAATACCCGGGTGATTCCGGCGCGGCTGTTCGGGCAGAAAGCGTCCGGCGGCAAGCTGGAAATCCTCGTTGAGCGGGTGCTCGATACGCACCGCGTGCTGGCCCATGTGCGTTCCAGCAAGTCGCCGAAGCCGGGTTCGAAGATCCTTATCGACGGTGGTGGCGAGGCAGAAATGCTTGCGCGTCACGATGCGTTGTTCGAACTGGGCTTCGCGGAAGAAGTGTTGCCGCTGCTCGATCGCGTCGGGCACATGCCGTTGCCTCCTTATATAGACCGCCCGGACGAAGGCTCGGATCGCGAGCGTTATCAGACCGTGTACGCCGAGAAACTCGGTGCGGTGGCGGCGCCGACCGCTGGGCTGCATTTCGATCAGTCGCTGATGGAAGCGATTGCGGCCAAGGGCGTCGAAACCACGTTCGTCACGCTGCACGTGGGCGCGGGGACGTTCCAGCCGGTGCGCGTCGAGAAGCTTGAAGATCACCACATGCACACCGAGTGGCTGGAAGTCGGTCAGGACGTGGTCGACGCGGTCGCAGCGTGCCGCGCGCGCGGTGGTCGCGTGATTGCCGTCGGCACCACCAGCGTGCGTTCGCTGGAAAGTGCCGCGCGCGATGGCGTGCTCAAGCCGTTCAGTGGCGACACCGATATCTTTATCTTCCCGGGCCGGCCGTTCCATGTGGTCGATGCCCTGGTGACCAATTTCCATTTGCCGGAATCGACGCTGTTGATGCTGGTTTCGGCATTTGCCGGTTATCCGGAAACCATGGCCGCCTACAAGGCCGCCGTGGACAACGGTTACCGCTTTTTCAGCTACGGTGATGCGATGTTCATCACCCGTAATCCCGCACCTACTGCCCCTAAAGAAACCGGCCCAGAGGAAACAGAATGAGTCGCGAATGTCGCATGTCCTTTGAACTTCTGGCCACCGATGGCAAGGCCCGGCGTGGTCGCCTGACTTTCCCGCGTGGCACCGTCGAGACCCCGGCGTTCATGCCGGTGGGCACTTACGGCACGGTCAAGGGCATGTTGCCGCGTGACATCGTTGCCACTGGCGCAGAAATCATTCTGGGCAACACCTTCCACCTGTGGCTGCGCCCTGGCACCCAAGTGATCAAGGAACACGGCGACCTGCACGATTTCATGCAGTGGAAAGGCCCGATCCTCACCGACTCCGGTGGCTTCCAGGTGTTCAGCCTCGGCGCGATGCGCAAGATCAAGGAGGAGGGCGTGACCTTCGCCTCCCCGGTCGACGGCGCCAAAGTGTTCATGGGCCCGGAAGAATCGATGCAGGTGCAGCGTGATCTCGGCTCCGACATCGTGATGATCTTCGATGAATGCACGCCATATCCGGCTGACGAAGACGTCGCTCGCGTATCGATGGAATTGTCGCTGCGTTGGGCCCAGCGTTCGAAAAATGCCCACGGTGAAAACACCGCGGCGCTGTTCGGTATCGTGCAGGGCGGCATGCACCAGGATCTGCGCATGCGCTCGCTGGAAGGTCTCGACAAGATCGGCTTCGATGGTCTGGCCATCGGCGGTCTGTCGGTCGGTGAGCCGAAGCACGAGATGATCAAAGTCCTGGATTATCTGCCGGGCATGATGCCGGCTGACAAACCTCGTTACCTTATGGGCGTTGGCAAACCGGAAGATCTGGTTGAGGGTGTGCGCCGCGGTGTGGACATGTTCGATTGCGTGATGCCAACCCGTAATGCCCGCAATGGGCATCTGTTCATTGATACAGGCGTGCTGAAGATCCGTAACGCGTTCCATCGCCATGATGAATCGCCGCTGGATCCGACCTGCGATTGCTATACCTGCCAGAACTTCTCCCGCGCTTATCTGCATCACCTGGACAAGTGCGGCGAAATGCTGGGAAGCATGCTCAATACCATCCATAACTTGCGTCATTATCAGGTGCTGATGGCTGGTTTGCGCGAGGCTATTCAACAGGGTACATTGGCCGCCTTTGTCGATGCCTTCTACGCCAAACGCGGGCTCCCCGTTCCGCCTTTGGACTGAGTTTTCTGACCCCAAGATTCAACATTTGCAACTGGAGTGCTAAATGAGCTTTTTTATCTCTAACGCCATGGCTGACGCGGCTGCACCGGCTGCTGCCGGCCCAATGGGCGGCGGTTTCGAGTGGATTTTCCTGGTCGGCTTCCTGGTCATCTTCTACCTGATGATCTGGCGTCCACAGGCCAAGCGCGCCAAAGAGCAGAAGAACCTGCTGAGCAGCCTGCAGAAGGGCGACGAAGTGGTTACCACCGGCGGTATCGCTGGCAAGATCACCAAAGTGGCCGATGACTTCGTGGTTCTGGAAGTTTCCGACACCGTGGAAATGAAGTTCCAGAAAGGCGCCATCGCCGCCACGCTGCCAAAAGGCACGCTGAAAGCGATCTGAAGCAACAACTTCTACTCAATCGACGGGGCGCGCAAGGCGCCCCGCGTTCATAACGGGCGGCGTGATGCTGAACAAATATCCTCTGTGGAAATACATTCTGATCCTGGCGGTGCTGGCGGTCGGTCTGATTTATTCCGCTCCCAATCTTTATCCTGATGACCCGGCCATTCAGGTCAGCGGTGCAAGCACTGCGCTGCAAGTCAATCAGGCTGATCTGGACCGTGTGAGCACTGCGCTCAAGGAATCCGGGATCAACGTCAAGGCAGCCACGCTGGCGGCAAACGGCAAGGGCGGTCTGATCCGTCTGACCAAGGCTGAAGATCAGCTGCCGGCCAAAGACGTTGTGCGCAAGGCATTGGGTGATGACTACGTCGTCGCGCTGAACCTGGCACAGACCACCCCGCAATGGCTGCGCAACCTGGGCGCGCACCCGATGAAACTGGGTCTGGACTTGTCCGGTGGTGTGCACTTCCTGCTGGAAGTGGACATGGATAAAGCCCTCGATGCACGCCTGAAAGTTTACGAAGGCGACGTCAAGAGCCTGCTGCGCAAAGAGAAGCTGCGCTATCGCAGCCTGCCGCAACTGGGCGGTGCCATTCAGTTGGGCTTCAGCGATGAAGACTCCCGCGAACAGGCCCGTGCACTGATCCGCAAGAACTTCAACGATTTCGACATTGTTCCGGCCGACCTCAATGGTCAACCGGTGCTGCGTCTGGCGATGACCCCGGCCAAGCTGGCGGAAATCCGTGAATACTCCATCAAGCAGAACTTGACCACGGTACGTAACCGCGTCAACGAGCTGGGTGTTGCCGAACCAATCGTTCAGCGCCAGGGCGCCAACCGCATCGTGGTTGAGCTGCCGGGCGTGCAGGACACTGCCGAAGCCAAGCGTATTCTCGGCAAGACGGCCAACCTTGAGTTCCGTCTGGCTGCAGAGCCGGGTGCTTCGAAAGCCACTTCGGAAACCTTCGAGTTCCGCGAAGGCAAGCGTCCGCCAGCACAGATCGAACGTGGTCTGATCATCACCGGTGACCAGGTTACCGATGCCAAGGCCGGTTTCGGCGAGCACGGCACTCCTGAAGTGAACATCCGTCTGGATGGTCACGGCGGTGAGCTGATGAGCCGCGCCACCCGTTCGAACGTTGGTCGCAGCATGGCGGTGATCTTCATCGAGCAGCGTCCGGTCACCACTTACACCAAGCAAGTGGTTGATGGCGTCGAGAAAGACGTTGCCGTTCAAACGTTCAAAGAAGAGAAGAAGATCATCAGCCTGGCGACCATTCAGTCACCGCTGGGTGCTCAGTTCCGCATCACTGGTCTGAACGGTCAGGGCGAATCGTCCGAACTGGCGCTGCTGCTGCGTGCCGGTGGTCTGGCTGCACCGATGTACTTCGCTGAAGAGCGCACCATCGGCCCGAGCCTGGGTGCTGACAACATCACCAAAGGTATCGATGCGTCGCTGTGGGGCATGCTGTTCGTGTCGCTGTTCATCATCGCCATCTACCGCTTCTTCGGCATCATCGCCACCGTCGCACTGGCGGTGAACATGGTGCTGCTGCTGGCCTTGATGTCGCTGCTGGGTGCAACGCTGACCCTGCCGGGTATCGCCGGTATCGTGCTGACCATGGGTATGGCGGTCGACGCCAACGTGCTGATCTTCTCGCGGATCCGTGAAGAGATCGCCGCCGGCATGACCGTGCAGCGTGCAATCAACGAAGGCTTCGGCCGGGCATTCACCGCGATTCTCGACGCCAACCTGACCACGTTGCTGGTCGGCGGGATTCTCTTTGCCATGGGCACCGGCCCGGTCAAAGGTTTCGCAGTGACCATGTCCCTCGGGATCTTTACCTCGATGTTCACGGCCATCATGGTGACCCGCGCAATGGTCAACCTGATCTTCGGCGGACGTGACTTCAAGAAGTTGTGGATTTAAGGGGCTGCCATGTTACGTACAATCAACTTCATGGGCGTTCGCAACTTCGCGTTCGGCGTCACAGTGTTTCTCACGTTGCTGGCTATATTCAGTGTTGTCCACAAGGGCATGAACTGGGGCCTGGACTTCACCGGCGGTACGCTCATCGAGCTGACCTACGAGCGTCCGGCTGACGTCACCAAGGTGCGTGAAGAGCTGGTAACTTCCGGTTACCACGAAGCCATCGTGCAGAGCTTTGGTGCGACCACCGATTTGCTGGTACGCATGCCGGGTGAAGACCCGCAGCTGGGCCATCAGGTCGCGGAAGCACTGCAGAAACTTGGCGGTGACAACCCGGCGACGGTCAAGCGTGTCGAGTTCGTCGGCCCGCAGGTCGGTGAAGAACTGCGCGACCAGGGCGGCCTCGGCATGCTGCTGGCGCTCGGCGGTATCCTGATCTACCTGGCTTTCCGCTTTCAGTGGAAGTTCGCAGTTGGCGCCATCGTTTCGCTGATTCACGACGTGATCGTGACCATCGGTATCCTGTCGTTCTTCCAGATCACCTTCGACCTGACGGTGCTGGCGGCGGTACTGGCGATCATCGGTTACTCGCTGAACGACACTATCGTGGTATTCGACCGGGTTCGTGAGAACTTCCGTGTCCTGCGCAAGGCTTCGCTGATCGAGAACATCAACATCTCGACCACCCAGACCCTGCTGCGGACCATGGCGACGTCGATCTCCACTTTGCTGGCGATCGCCGCACTGCTTTTCTTCGGTGGTGACAATCTATTCGGTTTCTCGATTGCCCTGTTCATCGGTGTACTGGCGGGTACTTACTCGTCGATCTACATCGCGAACGTAGTACTGATCTGGCTGAACCTGAGCACTGAGGATCTGATTCCTCCGGCCAACACCGAGAAGGAAGTCGACGATCGTCCATAACGGTCATCGTTTTTCCGGCTGTCAGCCCAAGAAAGGCGCGAGTTGAACTCGCGCCTTTTTTTATGCTCCAAGGCTGGGAGAAGCGCGGGCGCGTCCCGCATGTGATGGTCAGGAGGTTCATGTGAACAAGTCGTTGCTGGTTGGTGCGGTATTGGGTGCTGTCGGTGTGACTGCCGGGGGTGCTGTTGCCACCTACAGCCTGGTTAAAAGCGGCCCTGAGTATGCGCAAGTATTGGCCGTCGAACCGGTTAAAACACAGATCAAGACTCCACGTGAAGTGTGCAAGGACGTGACAGTGACTCGTCAGGCACCGGTAAAAGATCAACACCAGATTGCCGGTACCGTCGTCGGTGCGCTGGCAGGTGGTTTGCTGGGTAATCAGATTGGCGGCGGCACCGGCAAGAAGATTGCCACGGTGGCCGGTGCGGTCGGTGGCGGTTATGCGGGCAACAAGGTGCAGGAAGGCATGCAAGAGCGTGACACCTACACCACCACGCAAACCCGCTGCAACACGGTCAATGACATCAGCGACAAGGTCGTCGGTTACGACGTGCGTTACTCGCTCGATGGCAAGGAAGGCAAAGTGCGGATGGATCGCGATCCGGGCAACCAGATTCCGGTCGACAAGGAAGGCAAGCTGATTCTGTCGCAGAATGAGCCGGCTCAGTAAGGACCGACTGTTTTAAAAAGAAGCACCCTGCGGGGTGCTTTTTTTGTGCCCGCCATTTAAGCCGCGCAACAAATCCCCTGTAGGAGTGAGCCTGCTCGCGATAGCGATTTATCATTCGATGCAGGTGGTGGCTGATACACCGCTATCGCGAGCAGGCTCACTCCCACATTGGTTTCGTGGTGTGGCGGGTGACGAATTCCAGGCATAAAAAAAGCACCCCGGAGGGTGCTTTTTTCGTTTCGCGTGAAGCTTAGCGCTTCAGCGAAGCCGGCAGGTGCGGCTGGATCGCCGTCAGAACTGCCTTGAAGCATTTGGTGTTGCCGGCAACGATGTGGCCTTTTTCAAGGAAGTCGTGACCGCCGGTGAAGTCGCTCACCAGGCCGCCGGCTTCTTGAATCAGCAAGGCGCCTGCAGCCATGTCCCACTCGGACAGGCCCGACTCCCAGAACGCGTCGAAACGACCGGCAGCGACATAAGCCAGGTCCAGGCTGGCGGAACCGGCACGGCGGATGCCGGCAGTCTGGCCAACCAGGGCGCGGAACATGCCCAGGTAGTTGTCGAGGTTGTCCATCTGGTCATCACGGAACGGGAAGCCGGTACCCAGCAGGGCGCCGTCAAGGCTGGTGCGACCGCTGACGCGCAGGCGACGACCGTTCAGTTGGGCGCCGCGACCACGGCTGGCGGTGAATTCTTCCTGGCGAACCGGGTCCAGAACCACTGCGTGTTCCAGGCGACCACGGTACTTACAGGCAATGCTGACAGCGAAGTGAGGAATGCCGCGCAGGAAGTTAGTGGTGCCGTCCAGTGGATCGATGATCCACAGGTACTCTTCGCCTTCGATACCGGTGCCGGCGTGCAGGCCGGTTTCTTCACCCTGGATCGAGTGATTCGGGTAAGCCTTGCGCAGCGCATCGATGATTTTCTGTTCAGCGGCGCGATCGACCTCGGATACATAATCCTTGGCGTCTTTTTCGTCGACCTTGATGGTATCCAGGCGCTCGATGGAGCGGAAGATCAGTTCACTGGCGCTGCGGGCGGCGCGCAGCGCGATATTCAGCATGGGCTGCATGGATGTGTCACCTAAGGTTGTTAAAGAAAGCCGCGCATTCTATCAGAACTTTTCTTCAGGTGAAGGACGCTGTTCGCTTTCATAGCTTAACGGTAGGCTGTTCTGTAAGATTTGCACCCCTTTCCTGTGTCCGAGAGCGCCTCCCTTGCTGCAGAACATTCGTGTCGTCCTGGTCAATACCAGCCACCCCGGCAACATCGGCGGGGCCGCGCGCGCCATGAAAAACATGGGTCTGTCGCGATTGGTGCTGGTCGAACCGCGGGTCTTCCCGCACCACGAAGCCGATGCTCGTGCTTCCGGTGCCGGTGACATCCTTGAAAATGCGCAAGTCGTCGCCACCTTGGAAGATGCCTTGGTCGGCTGCAATCTGGTGCTTGGCACCAGCGCCCGTGACCGCCGCATTCCCTGGCCGCTGCTGGATCCGCGCGAGTGCGGCACCAAAGTGGTCGAGGAAGCCGGGCAGGGCGCTGAAATCGCCCTGGTGTTCGGCCGTGAAGATTCTGGGCTGACCAACGAAGAGCTGCAGCGATGTCACTTTCACGTGCATATCCCCTCCGACCCTGAGTTCAGTTCGCTGAACCTCGGCGCGGCGGTGCAAGTGTTGAGCTATGAAGTGCGCATGGCCTGGCTGGCCGCCCAAGGTCAGCCGAGCAAGATCGAGAAGGAAGAAGTGGCTTCGGTGAAAAGCGCCGAGCTAGCGACCATGGATGAGCTGGAGCGCTTTTATGAGCATCTGGAGCAGACGCTGGTCGCCATCGAATTTCTCGATCCGGAAAAGCCGCGGCACTTGATGGCGCGCCTGCGCCGGTTGTACGGACGCAGCTCGGTCAGCCGGGCGGAAATGAATATTTTGCGTGGCATCCTCACGGAAACCCAGAAAGCGGCCCGTGGTGAGCTTCTTAAGCGGAAGGACTAAATGATGTTTGAGCGTTTGCGTGAAGATATCCAGAGCGTATTCCATCGAGACCCGGCGGCCCGTAACGCTTTTGAAGTCCTGACCTGCTACCCCGGCATGCATGCGATCTGGATTCATCGATTGGCCGGCATGCTGTGGCGTAACGAACTGAAATGGCTGGCGCGGCTGGTGTCGAACTTCGGTCGCTGGCTGACCGGGATCGAGATTCATCCGGGGGCAAAAGTTGGTCGACGCTTCTTTATTGACCATGGCATGGGCATCGTCATCGGTGAAACCGCCGAGATTGGCGATGACGTGACTATTTATCAGGGCGTGACCCTCGGTGGCACTAGCTGGAATAAGGGTAAGCGCCACCCGACGCTGGGTGATGGTGTGGTCGTGGGCGCGGGCGCCAAGGTGCTTGGCCCGTTCACCGTCGGTGCTGGTGCCAAGGTCGGTTCCAACGCCGTGGTGACCAAAGAGGTACCGCCGGGCGCCACTGTTGTCGGTATTCCCGGGCGCATCATCGTCAAGTCCGACGAAGAGCAGGATGCCAAGCGCAAGGCCATGGCCGAGAAGATCGGTTTCGATGCCTACGGCGTCAGCGAAGACATGCCGGACCCGGTGGCGCGTGCCATTGGTCAGTTGCTCGATCACCTGCAAGCGGTGGACGGGCGTCTGGAAGGTATGTGCGGTGCGCTGAAGGATCTGGGTAGCAATTACTGTGCGAAAGATCTGCCTGAGCTGCGTGAAGAAGACTTTGCCTGCGTCAAAGGCAAAGACGAGTCCAAGGCCAGCTAACGCCCCCTGTAGGAGCTGCCGAAGGCTGCGATCTTTTGATCTTGCCTTTCATAAGATCAAAAGATCGCAGCCTTTGGCAGCTCCTACAGAGGCATCCGTCAACCGGTGTGCCATTAGGCCGCAGAGCCTGCTATCATTCGCGCGCTCTTTTGCGGGTAATCCTGACTAAAGTACTAGGTCTTAAAGTTGACTTAAATACTCGGGAATTGCATACTCGCCCCATTCTGAACTCCGTGGTAACTGTCCATGCGACTGACTACAAAAGGCCGATACGCCGTGACCGCCATGCTTGACCTGGCGTTGCACGCGCAGCACGGGCCCGTGTCCCTGGCCGATATCTCCGAGCGCCAAGGCATCTCCCTGTCCTACCTCGAACAGCTGTTCGCCAAGCTGCGCCGCAGTAACCTGGTTTCCAGTGTTCGCGGCCCGGGTGGTGGCTACCAGTTGTCCCGCGAGATGCAGGGTATCCAGGTCGCCCAGGTGATCGATGCAGTAAACGAATCGGTCGATGCCACCAAATGCCAGGGCCAGGGCGATTGCCATTCCGGCGACACCTGCCTGACTCATCATCTGTGGTGCGACCTGAGCCTGCAGATTCACGAATTTCTAAGTGGTATCAGCTTGGCTGATCTTGTAACTCGCCGTGAGGTGCAAGAAGTAGCCCAGCGTCAGGACCAGCGTCGTTGCAACAGCAAGGCGCCACGCCTGGACAAGATTGAAGCGTCCGCCGTCGAATGACAGCCAAAGAGCTAGCGGCACGCCAGCCCTGATTTAGGAGATAGTCCATGAAATTGCCGATTTACCTTGATTACTCTGCGACCACCCCGGTTGATCCGCGTGTTGCGCAAAAAATGAGTGAATGCCTGCTGGTCGACGGAAACTTCGGTAACCCGGCGTCCCGTTCCCATGTGTTCGGCTGGAAGGCTGAAGAGTCCGTTGAAAACGCCCGTCGTCAGGTGGCCGATCTGGTCAACGCTGATCCGCGCGAAATCGTCTGGACTTCCGGTGCTACCGAGTCCGACAACCTGGCAATCAAGGGCGCGGCACATTTCTACGGCTCCAAGGGCAAGCACCTGATCACCTCCAAGATCGAGCACAAGGCTGTCCTCGACACCATGCGCCAACTGGAGCGTGAAGGTTTTGAGGTCACCTACCTCGAGCCGACCGAAGACGGTCTGATCACCCCGTCCATGATTGAAGCGGCATTGCGCGAAGACACCATTCTGGTCTCCGTGATGCACGTAAACAACGAAATCGGCACCGTCAACGACATCGCCGCGATCGGCGAAATGCTCCGCGCCAAGGGCGTTCTGTTTCACGTCGACGCCGCTCAGTCCACTGGCAAGGTCGAGATCGACCTGCAGAAACTGAAAGTCGACATGATGTCGTTCTCCGCCCACAAAACCTATGGCCCTAAAGGCATCGGCGCGCTGTACGTCAGCCGCAAGCCGCGTGTGCGCATCGAAGCGACCATGCACGGCGGCGGTCACGAGCGCGGCATGCGTTCCGGCACCCTGGCGACCCACCAGATCGTCGGTATGGGTGAAGCGTTCCGCGTAGCCAAAGAAGACATGGTTGCCGAAAACGTCCGTATCAAAGCCTTGAGCGACCGCTTCTACAAGCAGGTCGAGCATCTGGAAGAGCTGTACGTCAACGGCAGCCTGACCGCCCGCGTTCCGCACAACCTGAACCTGAGCTTCAACTACGTTGAAGGCGAGTCGCTGATCATGGCGCTCAAGGATCTGGCGGTATCGTCCGGTTCGGCGTGCACCTCGGCGTCGCTGGAGCCTTCGTACGTGCTGCGCGCCCTGGGCCGCAACGACGAGCTGGCACACAGCTCGATCCGCTTCACCTTCGGCCGTTTCACCACCGAAGAAGAAATCGACTACGCCGCGCAGAAAGTCTGCGAGGCCGTTACCAAGCTGCGCGCTTTGTCGCCGCTGTGGGACATGTACAAAGACGGCGTCGATATCTCGAAAATCGAGTGGGCGGCACACTAAATATAGAAGCCGCCAGATACAGATCCTGTAGCGACGCGGCGGTTTACGCAGCGCAGTTGCAGGGTCTCAAGAGCGGCCCTGATGAGTGAGGATTGAGAATCATGGCTTACAGCGAAAAGGTCATCGACCACTACGAAAACCCGCGCAACGTCGGCAAGATGAACGCGGAAGATCCTGATGTCGGCACCGGCATGGTCGGCGCTCCGGCGTGCGGCGACGTGATGCGTCTGCAAATCAAGGTCAACGACGCTGGCATCATCGAAGATGCCAAGTTCAAGACCTACGGCTGCGGTTCGGCCATCGCTTCCAGCTCCCTCGCCACCGAGTGGATGAAGGGCAAGACCCTGGACGAAGCCGAAACCATCAAGAACACTCAGCTGGCCGAAGAACTGGCCCTGCCGCCAGTGAAAATTCACTGCTCGGTACTGGCTGAAGACGCTATCAAAGCGGCTGTTCGCGATTACAAGCAGAAGAAAGGCTTGATCTGACTTTCTGGATTTGGCGACGAGTAAGGAGTCACCGATGGCTATCAGCATGACAGAAGCGGCTGCTCGACACGTGCGGCGCTCCCTCGACGGGCGCGGCAAAGGTGAAGGGATTCGTCTGGGTGTTCGCACCACAGGCTGTTCCGGCCTTGCCTACGTGCTGGAGTTTGTCGACGAGGTGGTTGCAGAGGATCAGGTGTTCGAGAGTCACGGCGAAAAAGTGATCATCGACCCGAAAAGCCTGGCCTACCTGGACGGCACCGAGCTCGATTTCGTCAAGGAAGGGTTGAACGAAGGCTTCAAGTTCAACAACCCCAACGTACGCGGTGAATGTGGCTGCGGCGAAAGCTTCAACATCTGAGGCTTGTCGTGGGTATTCCTTGTCATTTCGCTTTATTCGAGCTGCAACCGGGTTTCCGTCTGGATCTCGAGCAGTTGGCCACGCGCTATCGTGAGTTGGCGCGCGGCGTTCATCCTGACCGTTTTGCCGACGCTTCCGAGCGTGAGCAACGGTCGGCTCTGGAGCAGTCTGCCCGGCTCAACGACGCCTATCAGACGCTCAAGAGTCCGGCCCAGCGCGCACGCTACCTGCTGACCATCAGCGGGCATGAAGTGCCGATGGAAGTCACGGTCCATGACCCCGAGTTTCTTCTGCAGCAGATGCAATGGCGCGAAGAGCTCGAAGACCTCCAGGACAGTGCCGACCTCGACGGTGTCGCGGTGTTCAAGCGGCGCCTGAAAGTGGCTCAGGAAGAACTCAATGAAAGCTTCGCAGCCTGTTGGGATGATGCTGCGCAACGCGAACAGGCCGAACGCCTGATGCGGCGCATGCAGTTCCTCGACAAGCTCACCTACGAAGTGCGCCAGTTAGAAGAGCGCCTCGACGATTAACCCAGTGCCGCTCCGGTCGCACGCCTGATATACAGATAAGTCCTGATCACGATGGCCCTACTGCAGATCGCCGAACCCGGCCAAAGTCCTCAACCGCACCAGCGTCGTCTGGCTGTGGGGATCGACTTGGGCACTACCAATTCGCTGGTCGCTGCGTTGCGCAGTGGTCTTTCCGAGCCGTTGGCCGACGCAAACGGGCAGGTCATCCTGCCGTCCGCTGTGCGTTACCACGCCGATCACGTCGAAGTCGGCGAGTCGGCCAAGCTGGCCGCCGCTTCCGATCCTTTGAACACCGTGCTGTCGGTCAAGCGCTTGATGGGTCGTGGTCTGTCCGACGTCAAGCAATTGGGCGAGCAACTGCCATACCGCTTTGTCGGTGGCGAATCGCACATGCCGTTCATCGATACCGTGCAAGGCCCGAAAAGCCCGGTCGAAGTCTCCGCCGATATCCTCAAGGTGCTGCGTCAGCGCGCTGAAGCGACGTTGGGTGGTGAGCTGGTTGGCGCGGTAATCACTGTTCCGGCGTACTTCGATGATGCTCAGCGTCAGGCGACCAAGGATGCGGCGAAACTCGCCGGTCTGAACGTGCTGCGCCTGCTCAATGAGCCGACCGCTGCCGCTGTGGCGTACGGTCTGGATCAACACGCTGAAGGTCTGGTCGCTATTTATGACCTGGGCGGCGGTACTTTCGATATTTCGATTCTGCGTCTTACGGGCGGTGTTTTCGAAGTCCTGGCCACTGGCGGCGACAGCGCGCTGGGTGGCGATGACTTCGATCACGCTATTGCCGGCTGGATCATCGAGAGCGCGGGCCTGTCCGCCGATCTCGATCCGGGCGCACAACGCAATCTGCTGCAAACCGCTTGCGCGGCCAAAGAAGCCCTGACGGATGCGGCCAGCGTTGAAGTGGCCTACGGCGACTGGAAAGCACCGCTGACCCGCGAAGCCTTCGATGCGCTGATCGAGCCGATGGTCGCGCGCAGCCTGAAAGCCTGCCGCCGCGCTGTTCGTGATTCCGGTATCGAGCTGGAAGACGTGCACGCCGTGGTCATGGTCGGCGGTTCGACTCGCGTGCCGCGCGTTCGCGAAGCGGTTGCCGAAGCCTTCGGTCGTCAGCCTCTGACTGAAATTGACCCGGATCAAGTGGTGGCCATCGGTGCCGCGATCCAGGCCGATACCCTGGCTGGCAACAAGCGCGATGGCGGCGAACTGCTGCTGCTCGACGTGATTCCGCTGTCCCTGGGGCTGGAAACCATGGGCGGCCTGATGGAGAAGGTGATTCCGCGCAACACCACCATCCCCGTCGCTCGCGCACAAGATTTCACTACTTATAAAGATGGCCAGTCGGCCATGGCGATCCACGTATTGCAGGGTGAGCGTGAGCTGATCAGTGACTGCCGCTCGCTGGCGCGCTTCGAATTGCGCGGCATTCCCGCGATGGTCGCCGGCGCTGCGAAGATTCGCGTGACCTTCCAGGTCGATGCCGACGGTCTGCTCAGCGTTTCCGCCCGTGAGTTGGGTTCAGGTGTTGAGGCAAGCATTCAGGTCAAACCGTCCTACGGTCTGACCGACGGCGAAATCGCCAAAATGCTCAAGGATTCGTTCCAGCACGCCAATGACGACAAGGTCGCCCGCGTCCTGCGTGAGCAGCAAGTCGATGCCCAGCGCCTGATCGAAGCGGTGCAGGGCGCTCTGGAGGCGGATGGCGAGCGTTTGCTCGACGCCGAAGAGCGCATGGTCATCGATCTGCAGTTGCAGGAACTGGCCGAACTGATGAAAGGTACCGATGGTTACGCCATCGAGCAGCAGACCAAGCGTCTGTCGCAAGTGACCGATGCTTTTGCTGCCCGCCGCATGGATCTGACGGTGAAAGCCGCTCTGTCGGGGCGCAATCTGAATGAAATCGAGGATATCTGATGCCGCAGGTCATTTTTCTGCCACACGAGAAGTTCTGCCCTGAAGGCATGGTGGTCGAGGCTGCGCCCGGCACATCGATTCTCGAACTGGCCCACGAACACCACATCGAGATGGAAAGCGCCTGCGGCGGCGTCTGCGCTTGCACCACGTGCCACTGCATCATCCGCGAGGGTTTTGACTCGATGGAAGAGGCCGACGAGCTGGAAGAAGACTTCCTTGATCGCGCCTGGGGTCTGGAAGCGCAATCGCGTCTGGCTTGCCAGGCGATCGTTGGTGAAGAAGACATCACCGTCGAGATTCCGAAATATTCGCTTAACCATGCGGCTGAAGCGCCGCACTGACTGGTAAGACTGTCATGAGCTACGGTTGGAATGATGTTCAACGTATTGCAGAAGAACTGGCCGAGGCCCATGACGGGATCGATCCATATTCTGTAGGTTTTGTCCGTTTGCAGCAGATGATCCTCGAACTGCCTGACTTTGATAGCACTTCTGGCCGTGTCGGCGAGAAGGTGCTGGAAGCGGTTCAGGAGCTCTGGGCCAAAGAATTGGACTGATCGTCTCGCAGGTTAGGCAATACCCAAGAACCCGCGTATAATTCGCGGGTTTAATTTTTCGCAAATTACCGTTTCTGGAGTTACACCATGGCTGTTCAACGCACTTTCTCCATCATCAAGCCTGACGCTGTTGCAAAAAACGTCATCGGCGAAATCACCACTCGTTTCGAAAAAGCCGGCCTGCGCGTTGTAGCTTCGAAACTGAAGCAACTGTCCAAAGCTGAAGCTGAAGGCTTCTACGCTGAGCACAGCGCTCGTGGTTTCTTTGGCGACCTGGTTGCTTTCATGATCTCCGGTCCTGTTGTTGTTCAGGTTCTGGAAGGCGAAAACGCTATCGCTCTGAACCGTGAGCTGATGGGCGCTACCAACCCTAAAGAAGCTGCTGCCGGCACCATCCGCGCTGACTTCGCTGATTCCATCGACGCCAACGCTGTTCACGGTTCGGACTCCGAAGCCGCAGCTGCTCGTGAAATCTCGTACTTCTTCGCAGCTACTGAAGTAACCACTCGCTAAGCATTGGCTTAAGAGTGAAGGTGAATCCATGACTACATCGACTGTAAAAACCAACCTGCTGGGTCTGACTCAACAGGAAATGGAAAAATTCTTCGACTCAATCGGGGAGAAGCGTTTCCGTGCCGGTCAGGTAATGAAATGGATTCACCACTTTGGCGTCGATGATTTCGACGCCATGACGAACGTCAGCAAGGCCTTGCGCGACAAGCTCAAGGCCATTGCTGAGGTCCGTGGTCCGGAAGTGGTCAGCGAGGACATCTCCAGCGACGGCACCCGTAAGTGGGTGGTGCGCGTGGCATCCGGCAGCTGCGTCGAGACCGTGTACATTCCCCAGGGCAAACGCGGCACTCTGTGCGTTTCGTCCCAGGCAGGCTGTGCCCTGGATTGCAGTTTCTGCTCCACCGGCAAGCAAGGCTTCAATAGCAACCTCACCGCCGCCGAAGTTATTGGTCAGGTGTGGATTGCCAACAAATCTTTCGGCAGTGTCCCGGCAACCGTCGACCGTGCCATCACCAACGTGGTGATGATGGGCATGGGTGAACCACTGCTGAACTTCGACAACGTCGTCGCCGCCATGCATCTGATGATGGATGACCTCGGCTACGGGATCTCCAAGCGCCGCGTGACCCTGTCCACCTCGGGTGTGGTGCCGATGATCGATGAGCTGGCCAAGCACATCGATGTGTCCCTGGCATTGTCCCTGCACGCACCGAATGACGCATTGCGTAACCAATTGGTGCCGATCAACAAAAAATATCCGCTTAAGATGCTGCTCGAGTCGTGCCAGCGCTACATGTCCGCCCTTGGCGAGAAGCGTGTGCTGACCATCGAGTACACCTTGCTCAAGGACATCAACGACAAGGTTGAACACGCCGTCGAGATGATCGAGCTGCTGAAGAACATTCCGTGCAAGATCAACCTGATTCCGTTCAACCCGTTCCCGCATTCCGGGTACGAGCGCCCGAGCAACAACGCGATCCGTCGTTTTCAGGATCAGTTGCATCAGGCCGGTTTCAACGTCACTGTCCGCACCACCCGTGGTGAAGACATCGACGCTGCATGTGGTCAATTGGTAGGGCAGGTGCTGGATCGCACCCGTCGCAGCGAACGTTACATCGCCGTGCGCGAGTTGAGCGCCGACAGCGATCTGGCACAGAACGCCGCGAACACAAATTAAGAGAGGATCTCTATGTCCCTGCGCTTTGCGCTGCTGTTGCTGTTGGCCAGCCTGTGTGCTGGTTGTGTCCTGTCGGGTGACTACAACCCGATGAAGACCAGCAAGGGCCGCGATGAAGCGCGGGCTGCCTACGTGCAGTTGGGGCTGGGATACTTGCAGCAAGGCATGACCGAGCGGGCCAAGGTGCCGCTGAAGAAGGCGCTGGAAATCGACGGTTCCGATCCTGACGCCAACGCTGCCCTCGGCTTGGTGTTTCAGTCCGAAATGGAGCCTGAACTGGCCGACGAACACTTCCGCAAGGCTTTGTCCTCCCGTCCCGCCGATGCGCGCATCCTCAACAACTACGGCAGCTTTCTCTACGAACAACAGCGTTATAAAGAAGCCTACGAGCGTTTTGAACAGGCGGCCGCCGATACCCTGTATCCTGAGCGTTCGCGCGTGTTCGAGAACCTCGGCATGACGGCGGCGAAGCTCGGTCAGCGTGATCTGGCGCAGCAACAGCTGGAAAAAGCACTGCGTTTGAACCGTCAACAACCACGCGCGTTGCTGGAAATGGCTGAGTTGTCCTTCGAAGACAGGCATTATGTGCCCGCGCGAGACTATTACGACCGTTTCAGCCAGTTGACCGAACAAAATGCACGTAGTCTATTGCTCGGCGTTCGGCTGGCAAAAGTGTTTGAAGATCGCGACAAGGCCGCCAGTTATGGCCTGCAATTAAAACGACTCTATCCCGGTACGCCGGAATATCAGCAATACCTGTCGGAGCAATGATGAAAGCGGCGCATCCCGAAGTTGTAGCAGCGAATCGCGTTAACCCCGGTGAGACCCTGCGCCAGGCCCGCGAAAGCAATGGCTGGTCGCTGGCCGAAGTGGCCCTCAAGCTCAACCTCACAGTGACTTCCCTGAGCAATCTTGAAGCCGGCGCTTTCGACAAGCTGCCGGGGCATACCTTCGCTCGCGGTTACATTCGCGCTTATGCCAAATTGCTCGGTATGGACCAGACCGTTCTGGTTCAGCAGTTCGACCAGTCCACCGGCACCGACTCCCAGGGCAGCAATGTTCACGCCCTCGGCCGTATCGAAGAGCCGGTGCGGGTTTCCCACACCATTTTACGTATTGTCAGCCTGCTGTTGCTGATCGCGGTCATCGGCGGCGGTTTCGTCTGGTGGCAGGATCAGACATCCCAGCGCACCAAGGACCTGACGTCCCTGGCCCCTGAGCACGTTGAAGTCGAAGGTGCTGACGGCACGACTCAGATTCACCCGATCGACGAGCCGGAAGATCAGGCTGTCGAAGAAAATCAGGCCGATACTTCTACAGCGCTGGCGCTGCCTCAGTCGGAAACCACGGCTGAATCGACTGGTGCAGAAGGCGCTGCTCCGGCAACTGCTCCAGCAGCACCGGCTGCAACGCCGACCGCCCCGGTTCATACACCGGCGCCGGTTGTCGCTACCCCGGCTAGCCCCGCGCCAACCACTCCAGCGCCGACCGTCACCGCTCCGGTCGTTCCGGCTACACCGGCAGCGACCGCAGAAGCAACCGCTCCGGTGGCTGGCGATGGTCAGGTACAACTGCAGTTCAGTGCCGATTGCTGGGCACAAGTGACCGATGGCCGTGGCAAAGTGATTTTCAGTGGTCTGAAGCATAAAGGCGATAGCGTCACCGTTTCCGGCAAGCCGCCGCTTAACGTACGTCTGGGCGTTGCCCGCGCCGCGCAGGTCAGCTACAACGGCCAGCCGGTCGATATCGCTCCGTTCACCAGTGGCGAGACTGCTCGCCTGAAGTTGGGTCAATAAGTCATGCACGGCGAATCTCCAATCAAACGTCGCGTTTCGCGCAAGATCTGGGTCGGCAACGTACCGGTGGGCGGCGATGCGCCGATCGCGGTACAGAGCATGACCAACAGCGACACCAATGACGTTGCCGCCACTGTTGCGCAAATCAACCGTCTGGAAGCCGCTGGCGTCGACATCGTCCGCGTCTCGGTGCCGGACATGGACGCCGCCGAGGCGTTCGGCAAGATCAAGCAACTGGTCAAGGTGCCGCTGGTTGCCGACATCCACTTCGACTACAAGATCGCCTTGCGCGTGGCCGAACTGGGCGTGGACTGCCTGCGTATCAACCCGGGCAACATCGGTCGCGAAGACCGTGTTCGTGCGGTGGTCGATGCTGCGCGTGATCGCGGCATTCCGATCCGCATCGGCGTCAACGCCGGTTCGCTGGAAAAAGACCTGCAAAAGAAATACGGCGAGCCGACCCCGGCTGCACTGGTCGAATCCGCCCTGCGCCACGTCGAACACCTTGAACGCCTGAATTTCCAGGACTTCAAGGTCAGCGTTAAGGCCTCTGACGTGTTCATGGCCGTCGAAGCCTACCGCTTGCTGGCGAAAGAAATCGTTCAGCCACTGCACCTGGGCATCACCGAAGCCGGTGGATTGCGTTCGGGCACAGTGAAATCCGCCGTAGGCCTAGGTATGCTGCTCGCCGAAGGGATTGGCGATACTATCCGCATCTCGCTGGCGGCCGACCCGGTCGAGGAAGTCAAGGTCGGTTACGACATTCTCAAGTCTTTGCATCTGCGTTCCCGTGGCATCAACTTCATCGCCTGCCCGAGCTGCTCGCGGCAGAACTTCGATGTGGTGAAAACCATGAACGAGCTGGAAGGGCGCCTTGAAGACCTGCTGGTGCCGCTGGATGTCGCGGTGATCGGTTGTGTGGTCAACGGCCCCGGCGAAGCCAAGGAAGCCCATATCGGCTTGACCGGCGGCACGCCAAACCTGATTTACATCGACGGCAAGCCGTCGCAGAAACTGACGAATGACAATCTGGTGGACGAGCTGGAAAAGCTGATCCGCCAGAAAGCGGCCGAAAAGGTCGAAGCTGACGCTGCGGTTATTGCGCGCGGCTGAGCCTGATTGAAGCGCCGAACGAATTTAAGGATTTAAAGTGAGCAAGTCTCTGCAAGCCATTCGTGGCATGAATGACATCCTGCCCGAGCAGACCCCGCTGTGGCGTTATTTCGAGGGCACCGTTGCGCGTCTGCTGGATAACTACGGTTACAAGCAGATCCGCATGCCGATCGTTGAATTCACCGAGCTGTTCAAGCGCTCGATTGGTGAAGTCACCGACATCGTCGAAAAAGAGATGTACACCTTCGAAGACCGCAACGGCGACTCCCTGACCTTGCGTCCGGAAGGTACCGCGGCGTGCGTGCGCGCTGTGCTCGAACACGGCATCACCGGCGGTGGCCAAGTGCAGAAGCTCTGGTACATCGGCCCGATGTTCCGTCACGAACGTCCGCAGAAAGGCCGCTATCGCCAGTTCCACCAGATCGGTCTGGAAGTGTTCAACCTCGACGGCCCGGACATCGACGCCGAGCTGATCACCATGACCTGGCGCCTGTGGGGCGAGCTGGGCATTCGTGATGCGGTCAAGCTCGAACTCAACAGCCTCGGCACCAGCGAGTCCCGTGGGCGTTATCGTGAAGCGCTGGTCGAGTACCTCTCGGCGCACCACGACAAACTCGACGAAGACAGCCAGCGTCGCCTGAAAACCAACCCGCTGCGCGTGCTCGACACGAAAAATGCCGACACTCAAGCGGTGCTGGTCGATGCGCCGAAAATGGCCGACTACCTCGACGACGAATCCCGTGCGCACTTTGAAGGTTTGAAAGCGCGTCTGGATGCCGTCGGCATTCCTTACGTGCTCAACCCGAAACTGGTGCGCGGCCTCGATTACTACAGCAAAACCGTATTCGAATGGGTCACCGACAAACTCGGCGCCCAGGGCACCGTTTGCGCGGGCGGTCGTTATGACGGTCTGGTCGAGCAAATGGGCGGCAAGCCGACCACCGGCGTCGGTTTCGCCATGGGCATCGAACGTCTGGTGCTGATGCTGGAAACCCTTGAGCAGATCCCGGAAGAAATCTCCCGTCAGGTCGATGTCTATCTGTGCGCCTTCGGTGAAGAAGCCGAGCTGGCCGGTCTGGCTCTGGCTGAACGTGTTCGTGATCAACTTCCAAACCTGCGTCTGCAAGTCAATGCCGGCGCCGGCAGCTTCAAAAGCCAGTTCAAGAAGGCCGACAAGAGCGGTGCACTGTACGCACTGATCCTCGGTGACGACGAAATGGCCCAGCAAGTGGTAGGTTTCAAACCCCTGCGTGGCCAGGGCGAACAACAAAGCATTGCCTGGGATGCGCTCGCCGCTCACCTGGCCACCTGCGTCGTGCAGGGTTGAAGCTGTCCAAACAGCCGATTTAGCGATTAAGGAGTATTGGGGTGTCGAGTACCGAAGACGAACAGTTGGCGGATTTGAAGGACTGGTGGACACGCAACGGCAAACCTCTGGTCACTGGCGGCCTGTTGGCGCTGGTCATCGTGTTCGGCTGGCAGGCATATCACAAATACCAGAGCAACCAGTCGCAAGGCGCCTCGGTGCTCTATCAGCAACTGCTGGAAACCACGCTGACGCCTGACGGCAAGCCTGATGCGGCCCGCGTTGCGGATCTGGCCGGCAAGCTCAACAGCGAATTCAGTGGTTCCGCCTACGCGCAGTACGGCAGCCTGTTCGTGGCCAAAGTGGCGGTCGATAGCGGCAAGCTGGATGACGCTGCGGCCGAACTGAAAGCCATTGTCGAAAAACCGGCCAACCCGGCGCTGGGCGAAATCGCCCGTCAGCGTCTGGCGCAGGTACTCGGCGCGCAGAACAAGGCTGAAGATGCCCTGAAACTGCTCGACGGTGATGCCGACAAAGCGTTCCTGGCCACTCGCGAAGAACTCAAGGGCGACCTGCTGGTACAGCTGGGCCGTACCGATGACGCGAACAAGGCGTATCAAAAAGCCAAGGCGGCACTGTCGGATGAAGCGGCGGTCGGTGGCCTTCAAATCAAGCTCGACGACCTGGCCAAAGGGGATGCGTGACGTGATCCGTTGGAAGCATGCAGCATTGCTGGCTCTGGCCCTTCTGGCCGCGGGTTGCAGCAGCAACAGCAAGAAAGAATTGCCACCGGCTGAACTGACCGACTTCAAAGAAGAAGTGGTTCTGCACAAGCAGTGGAGTCGTTCGATCGGTGACGGTCAGGGCGAAACCTACAACATGCTGGTGCCGGCGATCGACGGTGACACCATCTACGCCGCCGATGTAACCGGCGTGGTGATGGCCATGGATCGCGGCAATGGCGACGTGAAATGGAAGCAGGATCTTGACCTGCCTGTCTCCGGCGCCGTTGGCGTGGGTTACGGTCTGGTTCTGATCGGTACGCTGCGCGGCGAAGTCGTTGCTCTGGACACCAGCAACGGTGAAGAGAAGTGGCGCGCTCGTGTGAACAGCGAAGTCCTCGCGCCGCCGGCCAACAACGGCGACGTGGTGGTGGTACAGACTCAGGACGATCGTCTGATCGGCCTGGATGCTTCCACCGGTACTCAGCGCTGGGTGTATGACAGTACCCCGGCCGTGTTGACCCTGCGTGGCACCAGCGCACCGCTGGTCACCAACCGCCTCGCGGTGGCTGGCCTGTCGACCGGTAAAGTGGTCGCTCTGGACATTTCCAACGGCGTGCCGGTGTGGGAACAACGGATCGCGATTCCACAAGGTCGTTCGGAACTGGAGCGCGTGGTCGACATCGACGGCGGTCTGCTGTTGTCCGGCGGTACGCTGTACGTTGCCAGCTATCAGGGTCGCGTGGCGGCACTGGACCTGGAAAGCGGTCGTCAACTGTGGCAGCGCGATGCGTCGAGCTACGCCGGTATCGCTCAGGGTTTCGGCAGCGTTTACGTAAGCCTGTCCTCGGGCACCGTTGAAGGCGTCGACGAACGTTCCACCACAGCATTGTGGAGCAACGATTCGCTGGCCCGCCGTCAACTGTCGGCTCCGGAAGTGTTCTCCAGCTATGTTGCAGTCGGTGACCTGGAAGGTTATCTGCACCTGCTGAGCCAGGTTGACGGTCGTTTCGTCGGCCGTGAGCGCATCGACAGCGACGGCCTGCGTGCCCGTCCGCTGGTGGTGGGTGACACGATTTATGTCTATGGCAACAGCGGCAAACTGGAAGCCCTGACCATCAAGTAACAACTATGCTTGGGGTTAACCCCCCAGGCGGCCCCGGATTCATGGGGCTTGCAGCGCTAACAGGCGTTGCCCCGAGCACCAGCCGCTGCCTCGCAGCGGCTTTTGTATTTTCTGAAATAACGAAGTGGAGAGCCGCATGGTTCCCGTAATCGCCCTGGTGGGCCGACCGAACGTCGGCAAGTCCACCTTGTTCAACCGCCTGACCAGGACTCGTGACGCCATCGTCGGCGACTTGTCCGGTCTGACCCGTGATCGCCAGTACGGTGAGGCCAAGTGGCAAGGGCGTTCCTACATTCTGGTCGACACCGGCGGTATCTCCGGTGACGAGCACGGTATGGACGAAAAAATGGCCGAGCAGTCGCTGCTGGCCATTGAAGAAGCGGATGTTGTGCTGTTCCTGGTAGATGCCAAGGCCGGTTTCACCGCCGCCGACCAGATGATCGCCGAGCACCTGCGCAAGCGTAACAAGCGTTCCTACGTGGTCGCCAACAAGGTCGACAACATCGACCCGGAAATGGCCCGCGCTGAATTCGCTCCATTGGGCATGGGCCACGCGATCCCGATCGCCGGTGCTCACGGCCGTGGCATCACGCAGATGCTGGAAATCGCCCTGGGTGATTTCCCCAAAGACGAAGAAGAGCCGGAAGACGGCGAAGAAGAGATCGTTGCCGAAGGCGAGGAAGCCAAGCGCATTCCTGGCCCGAGCGAAAAAGACGGGATCAAGATCGCCATCATCGGTCGTCCGAACGTCGGCAAGTCGACCCTGGTCAACCGCATGCTCGGTGAAGACCGGGTCATCGTCTATGACCAGCCCGGCACTACCCGCGACAGTATCTACATCCCGTTCGAGCGGAATGAAGAGAAGTACACGCTGATCGACACCGCTGGTGTGCGCAAGCGCGGCAAGATCCACGAAGAAGTCGAAAAATTCTCCGTGGTGAAAACCCTGCAGGCGATCAAAGACGCCAACGTGGTGATCTTCGTGATGGACGCCCGCGAAGGCGTGGTCGATCACGACCTCAACCTGCTGGGCTTCGCCATCGAATCCGGTCGTGCACTGGTGATCGCGATCAACAAGTGGGACGGCATGACGCCGAGCGAGCGCGACTTCGTCAAGGTCGAGCTGCAACGTCGCCTGTTCTTCGTTGACTACGCCGACATCCACTTCATCTCGGCCCTGCACGGCACTGGCGTGGGTAACCTCTACGCGTCCGTACAGAACTCGTTCAAGTCGGCGGTCACTCGCTGGCCGACCAACCGTCTGACCCAGATTCTGGAAGACGCGGTGGGCGAGCACGCGCCACCGATGGTCAACAACCGCCGGATCAAGCTGCGCTACGCCCACTTGGGTGGTGCGAACCCGCCGATCATCGTGATCCACGGTAACCAGATCGAGAAAGTGCCGAAGTCCTACGTGCGCTATCTGGAGAACACTTACCGTCGTGTGCTGAAGCTGGTCGGTACGCCGATCCGCATCGAGTTCAAGGGTGGCGAGAACCCGTACGAAGGCAACAAGAACACGCTGACCGACCGTCAGGTCAACAAGAAGCGTCGCTTGATGTCGCACAACAAGAAAGCCAGCAAGAAGCGCCGCGACAAGAAGTGATTTATCACTTCGTGCAGGAGCTGCCGCAGGCAGCGATCTTTTGATTTTGCTTCAAAGACAAGATCAAAGGATCGCAGCCTTCGGCAGCTCCTGCATGGGTTCGGCGATAAGAAGGGCGCTCACCAGAGCGCCCTTTTTTTATGGGCGTCGGATGGGCTATCCTCGGGCTCTCCCGCGCCGTCGTCAGAGCCGGGTGTTGAGCAGGGAACCCCCGATGATCACCAGTAAGCTGCCGAATGTCGGCATCACTATTTTCACGCAGATGTCTCAGCTCGCGGCCCAGACCGGAGCGCTCAACCTGTCCCAGGGGTTTCCTGACTTCGACGGCCCGCAGTCCCTGCGTGACGCGGTCGGTCGGCACATCGCCAGTGGCCACAACCAGTATTCACCGATGACTGGCCTGCCGGCGCTGCGCGAGCAGATTGCGGCGAAAATCGCTCGCAGCTATGGCGTGCAAGTCAATGCCGACAGTGAAGTGACGGTCACGCCGGGCGCGACCCAGGCGATCTTCTGTGCGATTCAGGCGGTTATCCACAGCGGCGACGAAGTCATCGTGTTCGATCCGTGCTACGACAGTTACGAACCGGCGACGGAGTTGGCGGGCGGTCGTTGCGTACATGTACAACTGAATCCGAACGACTTCTCCATCGATTTCGATCAACTCGCTGCTGCCCTGAGTCCGCGCACGAAAATGATCGTCATCAACACCCCGCACAACCCGAGCGGCGCACTGATCAGTCGTGCCGAACTCGATCAACTGGCAGAGTTGATCCGTGGCCGCGACATCTACCTGATCAGCGACGAAGTCTACGAACACCTGGTGTTCGACGGCGTGCCGCACGTCAGCGTGCTGGCCCATGAAGAGCTGTATCAGCGCGCATTCGTGGTCAGCTCGTTCGGCAAGACCTATCACGTCACTGGCTGGAAAACCGGTTACGTCGTCGCGCCGCCAGCGCTGACCACCGAACTGCGCAAGGTCCACCAGTACGTCAGTTTCTGCGGCGTCACGCCGTTGCAATATGCGCTGGCCGATTACATGGCCGAGCACCCGGAACACGTCGAAGAGTTGCCGGGCTTCTACCAAGCCAAGCGCGATCTGTTCTGCGATCTGCTGGCGCCGTCGCGTTTCAGTTTTACCCGGGTCACCGGCACCTATTTCCAACTGGTCGATTACTCGCAGATCCGTCCCGACCTCAACGACGTCGAGATGGCCATGTGGATGACCCGCGAACACGGCGTGGCGAGTATCCCGGTGTCGGTGTTCTACCAGAACCCACCGCAAGGCCAGCGCCTGGTGCGTCTGTGTTTTGCCAAACGCGAGGAGACGCTGCGTGAAGCGGCGGCAAAACTATGCGTGATCTGAGTGCGTTACCTGATCTGAACCTGGCGCTGATCCAGACCAGCCTGGCCTGGCATGACCGTCAGGCCAATTTCGAGCATTTCGAGCAGTTGCTGGAGCAGGCGCAGGGCGCTGATCTGATCATCCTGCCGGAAATGTTCACCACCGGTTTCTCCATGGAATCGGAAACACTTGCCGAAGCCGAGAACGGCCCGACCAGCAAATGGCTGCGGGTTCAGGCGGCCAAACTCGATGCGGTAATCACCGGCAGTGTGATTATCCAGGCCGCCGACGGCAGCCATCGCAATCGCCTGCTGTGGGCGCGACCGGACGGCGAAGTGCTGCATTACGACAAGCGTCACCTGTTCCGCATGGCCGGTGAGCACAACCACTACACCCCCGGCGAACGTCAGGTGCAGTTCGAACTCAAGGGCTGGCGCATCCGTCCGCTGATTTGTTACGACCTGCGCTTCCCGGTGTGGAGCCGCGATGCGCAGGACACTGATCTGTTGCTGTACACCGCCAACTGGCCGGGCGCGCGGCGTCTGCACTGGAACCGACTGTTGCCGGCGCGGGCGATCGAAAACCTTTGTTATGTGGCGGCGGTGAATCGCGTTGGCACCGACGGTAAGGGCTTCGCGTATACCGGAGACAGTCAGGTGCTGGATTTCCAGGGCGAGAGCTTGCTGGCGGCGGGGGAGGCGGACGGTGTGTTCAAAGTGGTGCTGGAAGCGGCGCCATTGGCGGCGTATCGCGAGCGGTTTCCGGCGAATCTGGATGCCGATACCTTCGAGTTCACCTGAAAAGCAAAAGATCGCAGCCTTCGGCAGCTCCTTGTATGTTGCCCTCACACCAGTCAATTGAGATCTAAGCTCGCTGGTGCGGACATACGAAGATGTGTTTCTGGGGGAGACCGATCGCTCCTAAAGGCAGGACTTGCTCCTGACCTTGTCTGTA
>NZ_JACOPX010000024.1 GCF_015461835.1 Pseudomonas neuropathica
GTCCATCAAGCATTGAACATCTTGAGCACCGAAGGCAGAAGCGAACGGAGCAGAAGGCAGCTCAAGGCTGCCTTCTGCTTGAAACAGGTTTTACCGGACACTAGTGACGCAGAGCGTGGGAACGATCACCGACTCAGGATTTAGGAGCCTGTTCGTACAGTGGCATAACCTTCGGAATCGCCGCCTGCAACGAAGCAATCCGGCTGGTCGAAGCCGGGTGAGTGCTCATGAACTCTGGCGGCGAACCTTCCGACGCCTTGCTCATCTTGTTCCACAAGGTGATCGCGGCGTTCGGGTTGTAACCGGCGCGTGCGGCCAGTTCCAGACCAATCAGGTCGGCTTCATTTTCGTTGGCGCGGCTGTTCGGCAGGGTCATGCCGTAGTTGGCCACGGTATCAGCCAGCGCCAGACTGTCCTGCCCCAGACCGAGCAACGCACCCGCGCCCTGTTTGGCCATTTCAATCCCGTACGCCTTGGACATCGCTTCACGACCGTGCTCGCGCAAGGCGTGGGCAATTTCATGGCCCATGACCGCGGCGATTTCATCGTCGGTGAGTTTCAGACTGTCGATCAGCCCGGTGTAGAAAATGATCTTGCCGCCAGGCCCGCAGTTGGCGTTGAGTTCATCACTTTTGATCAGGTTGACTTCCCACTGCCATTGCGCCGCATCCGGACGGAAGTTCGGCGCCTGGGCGATCAGACGATTGGCAATCGCCTGAACCCGCTTGGCCTCGGGGCTGGTCTTGTCCAGCACACCTTTGCTGGACGCCTCGCCGACGGTCTTCTGATACGACTGCGCATACATCTGGTCGACCTCTTGCGAGGACAGCATGCTGAACATGTACTGCTTGCGCTCCACACCCACGGCACCGCCGCTGGTGGTGTTGACCGACTGACAACCGGCCAGCAACAGCGCTGCGCTCAGTGCACTTACAACCAATGTCTTGTTCATTCAAAAGCTCCCTGAAAACCTGCGCGTATCCTAGGCGGGTAATTGTATCGACGCCAGATACAACGGACGTGTTGCAGCGACTTTCAGACGTTTCCCACCAGAGCTGTCGCAAAAAATTCACAGCGACTGCCAAGTCCCGTGCAACTGCGTCGCACACTGATCCATTTGCGACATTGGCTTTCAATTGCACCGGCTCGCACTCATGGCCAAATGCCCGCTGCCGATACATCAGCGCAGACGTCCTCTTGCGTGCGGAGCTCCCATGAAGTTCAAGTCGATCCAGTTTTCCGTCGCCGCCCTGGCCGGCGCCATCGTCCTCAGCGTGGTCGCCGCGCTGGTGCTGTATGCGCTGTTCTCCGGCGCGCGCACGCAAGAGATGGTGCAACAGCGCACCCAGGCGCAGTTCGAGCAAGTCATCGAACAGCGCCTGACCTCGCTGGCGCAAACCCAGGTCAGCCAGATCCAGCGCGAGCTCGAAGCGCCACTGCTGATTGCCGGTGGCCTGGTGCGGGTCAACGCCCTGCTCGGTACGCCGGGCGCAGATGGTCAGCCGCGCCTCACTGTCAGTCGCGAGCAACTGATCAGCCTGATCAAAGAGAACGTCGAAAAGAACCCGAAAATTCTCGGCACCTACATCGGCTGGGAGAAAAACTCCCTCGATCACAACGACGCGGCCTACGTCGGCACCAGCGTGGTTGGCATCGACGCGGCCAACGGGCGTTTCCTGCCTTGGTGGTTCCGCAACGATGACGGCACCCTTGGCCTGGACAAACTGGTCGATGTCGACGACCAGAAAACCCTGTCCACCGGCGTGCGTGCCAGCGAGTACTACCTGTGCTCGAAAGAGAGCAAAAAATCCTGCGTGATCGATCCGGCGCCGTACAAGGTCGGCGACAAGATCGTCATGCTCGCCTCCTTTATTGAACCGATCATGCTCAATGGCACCTTCCAGGGCATTGTCGGCGCCGACCTGTCGGTGAACTTCATTCAGGAAATGCTCCTCGGCGCCAACCAGAAGCTGTACAGCGGCGCCGGGCAAATGGCCCTGATCGGCGGCAATGGCCGCATCGTTGCCTACACCAAAGACGCCAGCAAATTCGGCGAAAAAGTCAGCGACATCCTCGACGCCGAGCAGATTGCCAACATGGCCAATCTCAAGCGCGGCGAAGTGACTTACTCGGTCAACAAGGCCAAGGGCCGCATCGAGTTGTACCTGCCGTTCGGCATCGGCCAGACCGACGCGCGCTGGACACTGATGCTGCAATTGCCTTTGAACGCGGTAATGGCGGATCTGCAAAAACTACAGGCCGACCTCGATGCGCAACGCAAGTCCGACACGTTCGGCATGGCCATGGTCGGTCTGCTCATCGCCGGCCTCGGCTTGCTGGTGATCTGGCTGGTTGGTCACGGCATCGCCCGACCACTGAAGCAGATGGTCGCGATGCTCAATGACATCGCTCAAGGTGAAGGTGATCTGACCCGTCGCCTGAGCAGCGATCGCAGTGATGAGCTGGGCTCGATCGCCAAAGGCTTCAACACGTTTTTGGCCAAGTTGCAGGCGATGATCACCCAGGTGGTGACGTCGGTGCAGAGCGTCAGCGACTCCTCTGAACACACTGCTGACATCGCGATTCGCACCAACATCGGCATCCAGAAACAAATGGCCGAGATCGATCAGGTTGCCACAGCGGTGCAGGAAATGACCGCCACCGCGCAGGATGTCGCGCGGAACGCGACGCAGGCGGCACAAGCGGCCAGTCATGCCGACCAGGCCGCCAGCCAGGGCATGCAGATTGTCCGCGATACGTCCAATTCGATTGGCGTGCTGGCGCTGGAAATCGGCAAGGCTGTAGATGTGGTACAGACCCTGGCCAAGGACAGCGAGAACATCAATGCCATTCTCACCGCCATTCGCGGCATCGCCGAGCAGACCAACCTGCTGGCCCTGAACGCGGCGATCGAAGCAGCGCGCGCCGGGGAGCAAGGTCGCGGCTTTGCCGTGGTGGCCGACGAGGTGCGCAATCTGGCGCAGAAAACCCAGAAAGCCACTGAAGAAATCCAGAGCATGATCCAGCAACTGCAGCAGGGCACACGCGATGTCGTGCGGGTCATGGAAGACAGTCAGAACCGCACCGACGAAAGCGTGCAGCACGCGGCGAAAGCGGCTGAGGCGCTGGAAACGATCACCCAGGCGGTTTCGGTGATCAACGACATGAACACGCAGATTGCCAGTGCGGCGGAAGAGCAGAGTGCGGTGGCCGATGACATCAACCGCAATGTGATCAACATCGGGCAAGTGGCCAATGAAGTGGCGGGGGGCGCGGATGAGTCGAGTTCGGCGAGTGCCGATCTGACCAAGTTGGCGGAACAGCAGCGGCGGTTGATCAATCAGTTCAAGGTCTGAAGACGTCGGAAGGTTCTTCGAACCTTATCGCGAGCAGGCTCACTCCTACAGGGGAACGCATTTCAACTGTAGGAGTGAGCCTGCTCGCGATGAGGCCCTTGCAGGCAATGCATCAGCCCGGGGTCAGGCACTCCGGCCCATTGAGTTTGGGATCATTGATCAGGTTCGCCAACACCCGCTCACGCAGCGCCGCCGGTTCACTAGCCAGCAACCCCTGCAACACATGCAACGGCGTCTCCGGATCCAGCCACGCCGCCTGCCCCGCCTCATCGAGAATCAACGGCCGGCGCTGACTCGACGCCGGCTGAGTAATCACCGCCGTACTCAACCAGACCTGTTCCTGCACCGGATAAGCCTCCCAGATCGCCGCAAAAAACAATGACGAGCCCTCCCCCGGCGTCAACCAGAACGGCCGTTTGCGCTGGGTCCCGCGCCATTCATAGAAGCCGTTCGCCGGCAGCAGGCAGCGACGCTGGCGCAGCGCCTCACGAAACATCGGTTGTTCGGCCACGGTTTCCGCGCGGGCATGCGCCGGGGTCTTCGACAGATCGGTCAGCCACGGCGGCGTCAGCCCCCAACGCGCACGGGCCAACGTACGCTCGCCATCTTCACCGGCACGCAGCATCAACACCGAATCATTGGGGGAAATGTTCCACTGCGCCTGCTGATCGGCGGGAAAACCTGGCAGGGCCGCAAAATCGCGGTTCCAGCGAAACAGGGCATAACGTCCACACATGGGGCAACACGACTCTGAAGTAAAACGAAGGCCAGCCTAACAGACCAGCGTCCCGGGGAAGCTCTCCGGTTCATCGCCCGGCAGCGGCAGCGCGGCATTGTACGCGGTGATCAGCTCGCGGGCGTATTCGGCCTGATCGTTATCGACGGACAGTCCCAGCAAACCGAAAATCGGCAATTCGCCCGTACCACCGAGCAAATCGCGGCCGATCAGATGCGCCTCGATGCCTTCACTGGCGAGCATGCCCTTGAGCATTTCGCCTTCCATCAGGTTTTCCGGCTCGTAGATTCGCTGCATGGGCGCGCCTCACTCGTTTTCGCTGAAGACTTCCAGAAACCAATCCTCTTCGTGTACCTGCAAGACGAACGTGATTGGCCGGCAACACACCTGACAGTCCTCGATATAGGTCTGATCACCGCCGGACAGGTCCACTGTCGTCTCGACCGTTTCACCACAATAAGGACATTCGTATTCAGCGGCTTCCAGCATCGCGGTCTCCCAAGTGACTTGTGCGTATAATCGCCGGTCTATTTGCAGGGCTATTTTTGTCTGGCTACTTTTTCAGACCGTGCCCCGCTGGTTTTCGATCAAAACCTTTACTTACCCTAGCCGTTTCCAACAAGAGAGCATGATGGGCGAATTCGATGCCATCCGACCTTACGACGACAGCGAAGTACCTGTGGTACTGGCAAGACTGCTCGGCGACAAGGCGTTTCTAGATATCCTCACCCACTTCCGCTTCCCGCGTTTTGCCGGTGCCTTCGGCTGGATGCTCAAACCACTTATAGCCCATCGGCTGCGTCGTGAGTTCGCCGACGTGACGTCGGTGGCGACGTTGCAGGACAAGGTCGAGTCCTACGTCGACCACACCATCGAGCGCGCCACCGATGGCGTGACCTATACCGGTGTCGAGCAATTCAAGTCCGGCAGCGCTTACCTGTTCATCGCCAACCACCGCGATATCGTCATGGACCCGGCCTTCGTCAACTATGCCGTGTACCACGCCGGCCTGCCGACGCCGCGCATTGCGATTGGCGACAACCTGCTGCAGAAGCCGTTTGTCAGCGACCTGATGCGCCTGAACAAGAGCTTCATCGTTCATCGTTCGATCACCGGCCGTCGCGAGAAAATGGCTGCTTATCAGTTGCTGTCGGCGTACATCAACCACTCGATCCGCAACGATTGCGCCTCGATCTGGATCGCTCAGGCAGAAGGTCGGGCGAAGGACGGCGACGACCGCACCGAGTCGGCGATCCTCAAGATGTTCCACATGAGCCGCAAGGACGAGCCGTTCGGCGAAGTCATCCGCTCGCTGAACGTCACCCCGGTGTCGATCAGCTACGAATACGACCCGTGCGACCAGGCCAAGGCTCGCGAGCTGTACATCCGCGCCACCACCGGCACTTACGCGAAAGCGCCGGGCGAAGATGACGTGAGCATCGCCAAAGGCATCACTGGCTACAAGGGCCGGGTGCACGTGAACTTTGCCGCGCCGATCACCGAGCTGTTCGAGGACACCAAGCAATTGGCGGTCGAGATGGACAAGCAAATTCTCGGCGGTTACCGGTTATTTCCGGTGCATTACCTGGCGTACGCGCAGTGGGCCGATGCCGATCCGCAGTTGAATGTGCCGAAAGCTGCCGAGGTGTTCCCGGCGGATGAGCTGGCCAAAGCGCAGGAAGAGTGGCAGGAACGGTTGGATGCGTGCCCTGAGGAGCATCGTCCGTATCTGGTGCTGCAATATGCGACGCCGGTGCGTAATCAATACCGGGTCAAGGCTGGGTTGCCGCTGTAAAACAACGGCAAGATCAAAAGATCGCAGCCTGCGGCAGCTCCTACAGGGGATTCGTGTAGGAGCTGCCGCAGGCTGCGATCTTTTGCTTTTAATAGCGCGTGCTGATCCAGGAGACGATCAGGGCCAGCCCGAGGCAGGCAAAACCAAAACGATAGAAAAACCGGTTCATGCGCAAGGTCGCCCAGTCCAGGATCGGCTCGGCATTCGGCTGCGCCTGACGCTGAGCGGCGATGCTGGCCATCGCACGTTGTTCACGGCGACGAGTGGCGTGCAGCAGCCAACTCCCCGGAAACGCCAACAACAACGCCAGCAAGTTGATCAACTTGGCGGGATGGGCGGTAAACAGCGTCATCAAGTGCAGCGACATCACAGACCTCTATCTGAACCGGTGTGGCAGACGCCAGATCGACGACTGCGGCGCGGATTCTAACCAAACCTGCCCGTTCAACCCCAGCCTTTGCGACAAATAACCTGACAATCGACCGATGGCTGTCCTGTGTCACGGCTTCGTCATGTGGATACACCAAGATGCGCGCCTCGAAACGCACATGGAACGCGACATGCTTCACGCTGAAAACCAGGATCGTCTGTACCTCATCACGCCTTATGACGAACAGCAAAGTCTCGTCGGTAGCCTCGCCTTCAATGTTCAGGATCGCCACTGGCTGGTGTATTGCGCGCTGGGCGGGCATCAGCATGCGGATTTGCCCGAGACGGATTTGTTGACCGGCGTGAGTGTCCTCGACTTCTATTCCCAGGCTGCCTAAAAGCAAAAGCACCCTCACCCTAGCCCTCCCGAAACGTCGGACCGCCCGTAGGGAGAGGGAACTGACCGAGTTGTTTATTCGAGATACATCGACCTGAAAAACTCGAGTTGAACTCCGGTTCTGAAAAGCCCCCGATCGGCTCCCTTCCCCCTCGCCCCCCTGGGGGAGAGGGCTGGGGTGAGGGGGGGTAGGATTTCAGGCCCCACAAAAAAGCCCGAAACCATCACTGGCCCGGGCTTTTTCACATCCGCTGAAAACCTACTCGGCCAGAACCTGACCCACCGTCGGGTCCTTGAACAGACGCGTCAGCGCATCGCTCAAGACATCGCTGACCAGTTTGGTGTTGGTTTCCTGGTTTGGCGCCATGCCGAAACGCTGGTCCAGCGAGGCACCGTAACGGCCGCTATAACGGCGGTTGGCGTTCTGCACATCGGAGCGGAAGGTTGCGCCAATGGTCGCTTCGGTCACGTACATGCCTTCTTTCGGCGACTGATACTTCAGCTCGGCCAAAGTCACGGTCAATTGCGGAGCGTTCGGTGCGTTGTTGGTCGGGGTGAAGCCGAGCAGACGCACGGCGGCTTCAGCCTGAGCCTGCAACTTCGGCAGGATCTGCTCGCGCTGCACGGTGATGGCGCTGGTTTCCGGGTACAGGCCGCCACGGGTGCCCAAGGTTGGCGACGGACGACCGTCAACCACACGCACGACGACTGGCTGGCCACGGCCGACCGCTGGCAGCTGGGTGGTCAGCTTCGGCTCCGGGCTCAGTTGTTGCGGGCTGTGGGCGCAGCCGGCCAGGGTCAAACCGGCCACAGTGATCAAACCGAACAACAGGCGTTGCAACATGCTCTTCTCTCCAGAATCAGGCACAAACAGGCCGGCAGTATAGCGGTGGGCCAGTGCGGGTAACCAGCGCCCGGCAGCGAATACTGAAATGTCTGACAAACCCGTGTGAAAGCGGTTCCTGTCACAGATTATTCACCCGGCATACACGTTCACGTCACGGCGCATTGGCAACCTTGCAATCAGTCCCCCACAAGGTACTCAATCATGCGTTATCTGATCTCGTTGTTCGCCCCACGTCCGCTGCACCGCAGCTTCGCCCTGCTCGACCGCAATGGCCATTGCCAGGCATTCAAGCAGTGCAGCCTGCAGCCGATGGGCGACGGTTGGGTGGAAATCGAAGAAATCCGCCTCAACTGGTTGCACCAGCCACTGCCCGCCAGCGCCCGCGTCATAGCGTCGCAGCCCCGTGCACGGGTGCAAGCGATGTTGAGCATCTGACCGGATGCCTAATAAAAGTCATTAAACACGAGCAACTGCCCGCATTTCTTCGATACAATCTCCCCCCGATTATAAGGACGTCTCCTGATCGGGCCCCGCAACAGCGTCAATGCGCACGCATCGACACCCAAAATCGCCCACAGAGAGCCGCCCACACAGATCGAGTGAAGTTGGCGCGCTTGCCTGTTCTTCCGGCAAAAACCCCGCTTTTCGCGAATCTGCAGAGCTGTCATGACGCTCGGCCACCGCGTTGTTTTGCCTTTGCGGGCAAGGTGCCAGGCCTGGACAGCCCTTTTTTGAGGTTCACGTCTTCAAAAGAGCGTGAAAAAAACGGGTTTTCACAACTTCACAAGAGTGTGGCGAGCAAATGAAAAGTTTTGCGTCTGAACATGCACCATTAGCGTCTGAAACAGCCCAACGACACAGGACCGGGTATACCTCGAATATCGGAGCCTGAAGCCTGTCCGCTACGGATTTGGTTGCACAAAAACGGATGTCTCGACCATAAGTCGAATTGCCAGCTGCGTGCTGAAATGAGTTCATGGAGCTCTTGAAAGCCAAGCCGCATACATCCGTCGAAGTTGCGAAAAATTGCGAAGATTCGGACATGGCGAACCTGACCATGGATAGCCTGGACATCACTGACCTGTCCCGGAACGCCTGGCAGCCATGCCGACAATTTGGTGCTGCAGATTTTGGAGACGCGTTAAATGGCGCATAACGAAGCAGTCGACGTAGTTCTGGTTGGGGCGGGCATCATGAGTGCCACCCTGGCCGTGCTGCTCAAAGAGCTCGACCCCGCGATCAAGCTGGAAGTCGTCGAGCTGATGGATTCCGGTGCTGCCGAGAGTTCCAACCCATGGAACAACGCCGGTACCGGCCACGCCGGTCTGTGCGAGCTGAACTACACGCCGCAATCCGCCGATGGCACCGTCGACATCAAGAAAGCCGTGCACATCAACACCCAGTTCGAGGTGTCGAAGCAGTTCTGGTCGTACCTGACCAAGAAAGGCACGTTCGGCTCGTGCAAATCATTCATCAGCCCGGTGCCGCACCTGAGTTTCGTTCAGGGCGACAGCGGCGTGTCTTTCCTCAAATCGCGCTTCGACGTGCTGAGCAAGCATCACGCCTTCGCCGACATGGAGTACACCGAGGACAAGGCCAAAATGGCCGAGTGGATGCCGCTGATGATGCCGGGCCGCTCGCCGGACGAAGTCCTCGCCGCCACTCGCGTGATGAACGGCACCGACGTCAACTTTGGCGCCCTGACCAATCAGTTGCTCAAGCACCTGACCAGCGCACCCGACACCCAAGTCAAATACTGCAAGCGCGTCACCGGCCTCAAGCGTAACGGCGCTGGCTGGACCGTGAGCATCAAGGACGTCAACAACGGCAACACCCGTGAAGTCGACGCCAAGTTCGTCTTCCTCGGCGCCGGCGGTGCCGCCCTGCCATTGCTGCAGGCTTCGGGCATCGAGGAAAGCAAAGGCTTCGGCGGCTTCCCGATCAGCGGCCAGTGGCTGCGTTGCGACAACCCGGAAGTGGTCAAGCATCACCAGGCCAAAGTGTACAGCCAGGCCGCGGTGGGTTCGCCACCGATGTCGGTGCCGCACCTGGACACCCGCGTAGTCGACGGCAAGAAGTCCCTGCTGTTCGGGCCATACGCCGGTTTCACCACCAAGTTCCTCAAGCACGGCTCCTTCATGGACCTGCCGCTGTCCGTTCGCGCCGGCAACATCGGGCCGATGCTGGCCGTGGCGAAAAACAACATGGACCTGACCAAGTACCTGGTCAGCGAAGTGATGCAATCGATGGAGCAGCGTCTGGATTCCCTGCGCCGCTTCTACCCGGAGGCGAAAGCCGAAGACTGGCGCCTGGAAGTGGCCGGCCAACGGGTACAGATCATCAAGAAAGACCCGAAAAAGGGCGGCATCCTGCAGTTCGGTACCGAACTGGTGTCGGCCAAGGACGGCTCCCTCGCCGCCCTGCTCGGCGCCTCGCCAGGTGCGTCGGTGACCGTTTCGATCATGCTGGAACTGATCGAGAAGTGCTTCCCGGCCAAGGCCAAGGGTGAGTGGGCTGGCAAACTGGCCGAGATCTTCCCGGCCCGTGAAAAGGTTCTGGAAACCGATGCTGCGCTGTATCGCAAGATCAACACGCAGAACAACATCGCGCTGGAACTGGTTGAAGAAAGCAGCGAGACCCCAAGCTACGCTTGATCACGCCGCAGAAAAAACGCCCCAATCGGGGCGTTTTTTATGGACGCCAGAATCAAAAGATCGTCCGATCGCGGCCCGAGCCTTCGGCAGCTCCTACAGGGCCAACATAAATCCCATGTAGGAGCTGCCGAAGGCTGCGATCTTTTGATCTTGTCTTTTGCCCTTAACCGCGGGACTTTTCGATCAGCTCGATGTATTCCGGGGCGTTGCGCTGATCGGCGATCAGATCAACGAAGGTCTTGCCCTGCTCATCCTTGCCATCAACGTCATAACCCGCCGCGACGAAGAAGCCCAGAAAGCGCTCGAAGTCGTCGATGCGCAGACCACGGTAAGCCTTGATCAGTTTGTGCAGCGACGGCGAAGTGGCGTCGACCGGCTCAAAATCGAGGAACAGCTTGATCTGCTCATCGCCGATCTCGTCACCAATCACTTGTTTCTTATCTTTACGCATTGCCGACTCCAGCTCGCAGACATGACACGGGGCGGGCAGTTTACCCCTGCCCGCCCGCCCGGCTCAACGCGATCGCACCGCCCCGGTGTGCAAATCAGCCCAAATATGGCCGTTGGCGTAACTGAGGAACTGCACGTACACGGTGTCGTTGCGCAGAAGATCGATGATCACGCGGTATTGGGCCTGTGGATAAAACAGTGTGAGGGTTTTGCTCTTGTCGTCATAAACCGGCTTTTTCAGGCTTTTGCTTTCACCGTCGAAATTCACCAGCACCTGAGTAATGGTCGCGCCCTTGTTCAGGGATTTGCCCTTGAGGCGGATCAGCAGCGGTGAAGTGACCGGGATCGGCTGCTGATTGGATTGGCGTTGTGCGCCGACCACCACGGAGTAATCGGTGACCTGCATGAGTTGCTGCTGCTCGGGCTCGGCATCGCGCACGGTCAGATCGTCCGGCGGCAGGAATTGACTGTGCATCGGCGCGGCGGACAGCGGCAGGCTGAGGGCCAGCAACAAGGCGGCAAAGCTGCGGATCAAGAGGCGCATGACAGGCTCCGGGGGGCGGGGCCGAGCACTCTAGCATGGGTATCGCGGATGGATCAGCACACACAAAACAACTGTGGGAGCGAGCTTGCTCGCGAAGGCGGACTGACATTCAAAACAGATGTCGACTGATACACCGCTTTCGCGAGCAAGCTCGCTCCCACATTTAGATCGAGGCGCGGATTACATGCCTTTTACGGCAAAGATCCCGTTTGCGTTGCGCCAGTAGCCTTTGTAGTCCATGCCGTAACCGAAGATATAGCGGTCGATGCACGGCAGCCCGACGAAATCGGCTTTCAGGTCAGGACGCGCCTTGCGGTCGTGATCCTTGTCGATCAGCACGGCGGTGTGCACTTTGCGCGCACCGGCGTGTTTGCAGAAGTCGATGATCGCGCCGAGGGTGTGACCTTCGTCGAGGATGTCGTCGATGATCAGCACGTCGCGGTCGATGAACGAAACTTCCGGCTTGGCTTTCCAGAACAGGTCGCCGCCGCTGGTTTCGTTGCGATAACGGGTCGCGTGCAGGTAGGAGGCTTCCAGCGGGAACTGCAGATGCGTCAGCAGTTTGCCGGAGAAAATCAGCCCGCCGTTCATCACGCAGAACACTACCGGATTGCTGTCAGCCAGTTGTTCGTTGATTTGTGCACCGACGCGGGCGATGGCGGCCTCGACTTCAGCTTCGGTGTACAGGCAGTCAGCCTCTCGCATGATTTGACGGATATGCTCGAGATCAGCGGACATGGCGCTCTCCAGGGGGGGAATGTGGGGGGGGGGGTATGGCTGCGAAAAGCGGGCAAAGGTACGCATCTCGAGAGGCCGAATCAAGCCTTTATGGACTAACGTACAGAATGTCCTATAGGACATCACCCTCGGATAGATTAATCTAGGCCGGTTTTTTTGCCCGCCGCCGGAGTTTTTCCATGCCCATCCTCGAGATCCGCCATCCGCTGATCCGTCATAAACTCGGCCTGATGCGCCGCGCCGATATCAGCACCAAGAACTTCCGTGAGCTTGCTCAGGAAGTCGGCGCCCTGTTGACCTATGAAGCTACCAAAGATTTGCCGCTGGAGTCCTACGATATTGCAGGCTGGTGCGGCACCGTGTCGGTCGAGAAAATCGCCGGCAAGAAGATCACCGTCGTGCCGATCCTGCGCGCCGGCATCGGCATGCTCGAAGGCGTGCTGAGCCTGATCCCGGGTGCCAAGGTTTCCGCGGTGGGCGTTGCCCGCAACGAAGAAACCCTGCAAGCGCACACTTATCTGGAAAAACTGGTTCCGGAAATCGACGAACGGTTGGCGATGATCATCGACCCGATGCTCGCTACCGGCAGCTCGATGGTGGCGACCATTGATCTGTTGAAGAAAGCCGGCTGCAAAGACATCCGCGCGATGGTACTGGTTGCCGCGCCGGAAGGTATTGCCGCCGTAGAAAAGGCTCACCCGGACGTGACCATCTACACCGCGTCCATCGATGAGCGCTTGAACGAGCACGGTTACATCATCCCAGGGCTTGGCGACGCCGGTGACAAGATCTTCGGCACCAAGCAGAAGGACGCGTAACCATGCAGCAAGAGTTCAACGATCCGCTCTGGCGCACGGTGCTGTCCGGCGCCCAGATGCTGTTCGTGGCTTTCGGCGCCCTGGTGCTGATGCCGCTGATCACGGGCCTGGACCCGAACGTGGCACTGTTTACCGCAGGTCTGGGGACGATCCTGTTCCAGATCGTCACCGGGCGTCAGGTGCCGGTGTTTTTGGCGTCGAGCTTCGCTTTCATCACCCCGATCATTCTCGCCAAGGGCCAGTTCGGCCTTGCTGCGACCATGGGCGGTGTGATGGCGGCCGGTTTCGTCTACACCTTCCTCGGCCTGGCCGTGAAGATCAAAGGCACCGGATTTATCGACCGCTTGCTGCCACCGGTGGTGATTGGTCCGGTGATCATTTCCATCGGCCTGGCCATGGCGCCGATTGCCGCGAACATGGCGATGGGCAAGGCTGGCGATGGTTCTGAACTGATCCATTACCAGACCGCGATGCTGATCTCGATGCCGGCATTGCTGACCACATTGATCGTGGCGGTGTTCGGTAAAGGCATCTTCCGCCTGGTGCCGATCATTTCCGGCGTGCTGGTCGGTTTTGCGATGGCGTTCTATTTCGGTGTCGTTGATACCGCGAAGATTGCCGCAGCGCCATGGTTTGCGATTCCGCACTTTACCGCGCCGGAATTCAACTGGCAGGCGATTCTGTTCATCGTTCCAGTGGCATTGGCTCCGGCCATTGAACACATCGGCGGCGTGATTGCGGTGGGTAGCGTGACCGGTCGCGATTACCTGAAGAAGCCGGGCCTGCATCGCACCCTGCTCGGCGACGGCATTGCCACCACCGCCGCCGGTCTGTTCGGCGGCCCGCCAAACACCACCTACGCGGAAGTGACTGGCGCAGTGATGCTGACCAAGAACTACAACCCGAAAATCATGACCTGGGCGGCGATCTTCGCTATCAGCCTGGCGTTCATTGGCAAGTTCGGCGCGCTGCTGCAAAGCATTCCGGTGCCGGTGATGGGCGGGATTCTGTGCTTGCTGTTCGGCTCGATCGCGGCGGTGGGGATGAACACCCTGATCCGTCACAAGATCGATCTGGGCGAAGCGCGCAATCTGGTGATCGTTTCGGTGACGCTGGTCTTCGGCATTGGCGGTGTGCTGGTCGGCACCGGTACCGGTCCGGACGACTTCGGCCTCAAAGGCATCGCGCTGTGCGCGGTGGTGGCGATTGCGCTGAACCTGATTCTGCCGGGCAATGATGGCTGGAAGAACAAGAAGGCGGATGAGCCGCTGATCTAAATCTTTAGATCTTCATCGCCTGACAGATAGCTATCGCGAGCAGGCTCACTCCTACAAGGTCAACACAATACCTGTAGGAGTGAGCCTGCTCGCGATTTGCTTTTAGAGGGCCAGCGGCGCTCGTTCGCAGAGGGTCGCCAAGGCCTTAGCCCATTGCGGGTCATCATTCAGGCATGGCACCAGCACCAATTCCTCGCCCCCTGCTTCGCGGAACTGTTCTTTGCCGCGATCGCCAATCTCTTCCAGCGTCTCGATGCAATCGGCGACAAACGCCGGGCACATCACCAGAATCTTCTTCACGCCGCTTTTCGCCAATTCATCCAGGCGCGCTTCGGTGTACGGTTCGATCCACTTCGCCCGCCCCAGACGCGACTGAAACGACACCGACCATTTGCCATCCGGCAGACCCATGCGCTCAGCGAACAACGCCGCAGTACGCAGGCATTGCGCGCGATAACAGGTCGCCAATACCGCAGGCGAGGCGTTCTTGCAGCAGTCTTCATTCTTGAAGCAATGATTGCCGGTCGGATCGAGTTTGGTCAGGTGCCGCTCAGGCAGACCGTGGAAGCTCAGCAGCAAGTGATCGTAATCCTGCTGCAGATGCGGCCGGGCGCTTTCGACCAGCGCATCCAGATATTCCGGCTGATCGTAGAACGGCTGCAGCACCGACAGTTGCACGTCGAGTTTCTTTTCGCGGATCACCCGCTTGGCTTCTTCGATCACTGTGGTCGTGGTGCTGTCGGCGAACTGTGGATACAGCGGTGCCAGCGTGATGCGCTTGTGCCCCGCCGCCACCAGTTTCAGCAGGCAGGTTTCAATCGACGGCTCACCATAACGCATCGCCAGTTCCACTGGCCCCTGCTTCCATTGCGCCTTCATCTGCTGTTGCAGACGCTGGCTGAGCACCACCAGCGGCGAACCTTCGTCCCACCAGATCGACGCATAGGCGTGGGCCGATTGCTCCGGGCGCTTGATCAGGATCAGCGACACCAGCAAGCGCCGCACCGGCCACGGCAGGTCGATCACGTACGGGTCCATCAGGAATTGATTGAGGTAGCGGCGCACATCGGCCACTGAGGTTGAGGCCGGGGAACCCAGGTTGACCAGAAGCAAGGCGTGATCGGTCATGCAACGTCCTATTTCAGAGGCGGCTGGAGAGATCATCCAGAGCCGCGCGTAAATCCGTGAACTGGAAAGTGAAACCCGCTTCCAGCAAGCGTGCCGGCACCGCCTTCTGGCCGCCGAGCAACAACAAAGACATCTCACCGAGGCCGACTTTCAGTGCCAGTGTCGGCATCGGCATGAACGCCGGGCGGTGCAACACGCTGCCCAGCGTTTTGGCAAATTCGCGATTGCGCACAGGTTTCGGCGCGCACGCATTATAAGGACCACGGGCCTGATCACGATGCAGAAGAAAATCAATCAGGGCGATTTGATCGTTGATATGAATCCACGGCATCCACTGTCGGCCATTGCCCAAAGGCCCGCCGAGCCCGAGTTTGAATGGCAGCAACAGCCGCGACAAAAAGCCGCCCTCGGCCGACAGCACCAGACCGGTTCGCACCAGCACCACACGGATGCCTTGCGCCTCGGCACGTTGCGCGGTTTCTTCCCAGGCGATGCACAACTGGCTGGCGAAATCGTCGATCACTGGCGGCGAATCCTCAGTCAATTCGCGCTCACCGCCATCGCCATACCAGCCAATGGCTGATCCGGAGATCAACAACGGCGGCTTCTGTGCGCGCGTGTCGAGCCAGGTCAACAGGGTTTCCGTGAGCGTGATACGGCTGCTCCACAGCAACGCTTTGCGTCGATGGGTCCACGGCCGATCGGCAATCGGCGCACCGGCCAGATTGATGATCGCGTCCACAGGCTCATCGCCAAGGTCTTGCAGACGCGCAATACCCCGCACCTGCGCACCACAGATTTTCGCGACTTTCTCCGGTTTGCGGCTCCACACCGTCAAGCGATGCCCCTGCTCCAACCAGTGTCGGCAGAGCGCACGTCCGATCAAACCAGTACCGCCGGTCAGCAATATGTGCATGACATCTTCCTCGCGTGGCGTTTAACCCGGATCACTAGTCTATTTTTATAAGCAGGGATCTTTTCTATCGGGCAGGCTCTATTGTTTAACCATAGGCCAAGCTGTCAGATCGAGAACGCTAGAAGTTATACCAAAAAACAAAATTGTACAGGTTTCATCCACGGCGTAGTCTGTACAGAAAGGTAAACGAGGCCCCTATGACTGTACCTATCGCAATCATTGGCACCGGCATCGCCGGACTTTCCGCCGCCCAGGCTCTGACAGAGACCGGGCATACCGTGCAATTGTTCGATAAAAGTCGCGGCAGCGGCGGGCGCATGTCGAGCAAACGCAGTGACGCCGGTTCGCTGGACATGGGCGCGCAATATTTCACCGCGCGTGATCGGCGCTTCGTCACCGAAGTGCAGCGTTGGCAAAGCCTGGGCTGGGTCGCCGAGTGGACACCGCAGCTCTACACGTATCAGGGCGGGCAACTGAATCTGTCGCCGGACGAGCAGACGCGCTGGGTCGGTACACCGCGCATGAGCGCCATCACTCGTGGACTGCTCGATGGCCTGGAAGTGCACTTTGCCTGCCGCATCACCGAGGTCTTTCGCGGTGAAGAGCACTGGCACTTGCAGGACGCCGAAGGCTTCACCCATGGCCCGTTCAGTCACGTGGTGATCGCCACGCCGGCCCCTCAAGCGACAGCCTTGCTGGCCGCTGCCCCGAAACTTGCCGGGGCCGCCGCCGGGGTAAAAATGGACCCGACCTGGGCTGTCGCCCTCGCCTTCGATACACCGCTGGATACGCCCCTTGAAGGCTGCTTCGTGCAGGACAGTCCGCTCGACTGGCTGGCACGCAACCGCAGCAAACCCGGACGTGACAACACACTCGACACCTGGGTGCTGCATGCGAGCAGCGCGTGGAGCCGGCAGCACATCGACCTGTCCAAGGAAGCTGTGATCGAGCAACTGCACGGAGCTTTTGCCGAATTGCTGCACAGCGCCATGCCCGCGCCAACCTTCAGCCTCGCCCACCGCTGGCTCTACGCACGTCCGGCGACGGGCCACGAATGGGGCACCCTGGCCGATGCCGATCTGGGTTTGTATGCCTGCGGCGACTGGTGCCTGTCGGGCCGCGTCGAAGGCGCTTGGCTCAGTGGCCAGGAAGCAGCGCGACGCTTGCACGAACACCTGCAATGAACCGCATCAATCCGCGTAAATTGCTGCTGTCGAAATGGACAGCAGCCCACCCGCAGAATCGTGAAAAACACTTTCTGGTGACCGAACTGTTCCGAGATGAGGAAGGTACGGTGCTGGAAGTCGAATTGCAGGCGGTGTTGACCAAGCGTGCTGAACGACTTGATTGGCAAGCGCTACAAAACAGCACTCACTGGAAAATCGGTTGGCTCATGTAGGAGCTGCCGAAGGCTGCGATCTTTTGATTTTGCTTTACAACCACAACATCAAAAGATCGCAGCCTTCGGCAGCTCCTACAGAAAGTTGTACAAATGATTTGACTTGTACACCTTTGAATCTATGCTAAGCCAATGTTGTACAGAGATTGATCTCTGTATAGGTATAGATTCGAGGTGCCCATGTCTGACTCTTGCGCAGCCAAACCCAAAATCGCCATCAGCGCCTGCCTGCTGGGCGCCGAGGTGCGCTACAACGGTGGACACAAGGAATCCCGCCTGTGCAGCCGCACCCTCACCGAGCATTTCGATTTCGTTCCGGTGTGTCCGGAAGTCGCGATCGGTATGGGCATCCCGCGCGAGCCGATCCGCCTTGTCGGCGAGGCCGAGCATCCGCAAGCGGTCGGCACGGTAAACCCGTCGATCAACGTCACTCAGCCATTGGCCGAGTACGGCACAAAAATGGCCGCCGAGCTGAATGACATCTGCGGCTACATCTTCATGCAGCAGTCGCCGTCCTGCGGCCTCGAGCGGGTCAAGGTCTACCACACCAACGGCGCCCCGGTGAACGGCGGTGGGCGCGGGATTTACGCCCAGGCGTTCTGCGCACAGCACCCGGATCTGCCCGTAGAAGAAGCCGGTCGCCTCAACGATCCGGTACTGCGTGAGAACTTCATCACCCGTGTGTTCGCTTACAGCGAATGGCAACAGGTCCTCGCCAATGGCCTGAGCCGTCGCGCCCTCACCGAATTCCATTCGCGCTATAAATACTTGCTGATGGCGCACAACCCACTGCAATACAAAACGCTGGGCAAGTTGTTGGGCAATATGGCCGACACCGATCCCGCCGAACTCGGCCCGCGCTATTTCAGCGAACTGATGGCCGCCCTGAAGAAATGTGCCACGCGCGGCACTCACAGCAATGTCCTGCTGCACATCAGCGGTTATCTGAAGCAGGCGATCAGCGCCGAAGACAAACAGGAAATGCAACACGTCATCGGCCAATACCGCCAGGGCATCGTGCCGCTGGTGGTGCCGTTGACGCTGCTCAAGCATCACTTTCGCCTCCATCCGGATTCGTACATCGCGCAACAGGTTTACCTGCAACCGCACCCGGAAAACCTCAGCCTGCGAAACGCAATCTAATGAACGACAAAATGGATACCAGCGCCCAGGAAGACCTTGGCGCGGATTTTAAGAAAGCCCTCGACGAGGGCTGGCTGCCGATTCGCGAAGTCGCGCGGCAGACCGGCGTCAACGCGATCACCCTGCGCGCGTGGGAGCGCCGCTACGGGCTGGTCGTGCCGCAACGCACGCCCAAGGGCCACCGACTGTATTCGGCCGAACACGTGCAGCAGATTCTGACCATCCTCACCTGGCTCAACCGTGGTGTTGCCGTCAGTCAGGTCAAACCGCTGCTCGACGCACCACAAGCGTTCAGCGAATCGGTGGAAAACGACTGGCAGCGTTTGCGCCAGACATTGCTGGCGGCCGTCACGCAGCTCAATGAACGCAGCCTCGACGACAGCGTCAATCAGGCCATGGCGCTCTACCCGCCACGCACGCTGTGCGAGCAATTGCTGATGCCGCTGCTGGCGGAACTGGAGCAGCGCTGGCAAGGCCAGTTCGGCGCGCAGATGGAGCGGGTGTTCTTTTATTCGTGGCTACGCAGCAAATTCGGCACACGCATCTACCATAACAATCGTCAGCTGCATGGCGCCCCGCTGTTGTTGATCAATCATTCCGACCTGCCACTGGAACCTCATCTGTGGCTGTGCGCATGGCTGATCAGCAGCGCCGATTGTCCGGTGCAAGTGTTTGACTGGCCGCTGCCGGCCACCGAACTGGCGCTGGCGGTCGAACACCTGCAGGCCCGTGGCGTACTGCTCTATTCCAGCAAAGCCATGAACCTTGCGCAGTTGCCCAAGCTGCTGAACGGAGTCAGTTGCCCAAAAATGCTGGTCGGACCAACGGTATGCATCCACCACGCCGAGTTGTCCGTAAAAACCTCCGAGATGGCTGATGTGTTCCTGGCGGAAGACGCGCTTCTTGCGCACCAGGAACTCGTTCAGCGTGGGCTGATTTAATGGACGCCGTGAGTGCCGACATGCAATTGATCTGGCTGCGCAGCGACTTGCGCCAACATGACAACACCGCCCTCGCGGCCGCCGCAGCGCGCGGCCCGACAGTCGCCGTGTACCTGTTGAGTCCGCAGCAGTGGCTGGAACATGACGATGCGCCGTGCAAGGTCGACTTCTGGTTGCGCAACCTCGATGAGCTGAGCAAAAGCCTCGCCGCGTTGAATATTCCGTTGCTGATCCGTACTGCCGCGCATTGGGATCAAGCCCCAGCGGAACTGCTCAAGCTCTGTCGGCAACTGAAGATCGAAGCCGTCCACGTCAACGAAGAATATGGCGTCCATGAAAGCCGTCGCGATGCAGCGGTGGCGGACACGCTGCAGGCCGAGGGCATCACGTTTCACAGCTACCTCGATCAGTTGCTGTTCAAACCGGGCAGCGTGCTGACCAAGACCGAGAGTTACTTCAAGGTGTTCAGCCAGTTCCGCAAAGTCTGTTATGAACGCTTGCACCGCTCGATGCCTGCGTTGGTCAAGGCCCCAGGCAAACAGGCAAAACTTGCCATCGACAGCGACCCGATTCCCGACTCCGTCAAAGGCTTCGCCACACCGAGCCAATCCCTGCGCGATCTGTGGCCGGCCGGTGAACAGGAAGCCCGGCGCCGTCTCGATACCTTCACCGACGCGCAGATCGACTATTACCAAAGCGAACGCGACTTCCCGGCCAAGCCCGGCACCAGCCAACTCTCGGCGTATCTCGCCGCCGGGGTGATTTCCCCGCGCCAATGCCTGCACGCCGCCCTGCAAAGCAATCAGGGCGAATTCGAAAGCGGCAAGGTCGGTGCGGTTACCTGGATCAATGAGCTGCTGTGGCGCGAGTTCTACAAACACATTCTGGTCGGCTATCCACGGGTCTCGCGGCACCGCGCGTTTCGCCCGGAAACCGAAGCGCTGGCGTGGCGTGATGCACCGGACGATCTCGCCGCGTGGCAAGAGGCGCGCACCGGTCTGCCGATCATCGACGCGGCCATGCGCCAATTGCTCGAAACCGGCTGGATGCACAATCGCCTGCGCATGATCGTGGCGATGTTCCTGACCAAAAACCTGCTGATCGACTGGCGCGAAGGCGAGCGTTTTTTCATGCGTCACCTGATTGATGGCGACTTGGCGGCGAACAACGGCGGCTGGCAATGGAGCTCGTCGACGGGCACCGATTCGGCGCCGTACTTTCGTATCTTCAATCCTTTGAGCCAGTCGGAAAAGTTCGACAGCGAAGGCCTGTTCATTAAGCACTGGCTACCGGAACTGGCGGCTCTCAACAAGAAAGAAGTGCACAACCCGGCCGACGTCGGTGGTTTGTTCGGCGCGGCTGACTACCCGTCGCCGATCGTCAACCTCAGCACTTCGCGCCAGCGCGCATTGGCCGCCTTCAAGAACCTGCCTTCGCGTACGTCTACCGGAGGCGATGATGAGTGAATTCCTGCGCCGCTTCGCCCGGCAATTTTCAGCGTTGAACAAAGACAACCTGCAAAACCTCGGCGAGCTGTACAGCGATGACATTCATTTCACCGACCCGCTGCACGAGGTGCAAGGGTTGGCGCAATTGCGCGACTACTTTGGCGAGTTGTACGCCAACGTCAGCGAACTGCGTTTCGATTTTCATGGTTTTGACCAGATCGGCGACTGCGAAGGCTACCTGCGCTGGGTCATGAGTTATCGCCATCCGCGCCTGGCGGGTGGCCGTGTGATTCGTGTCAGCGGCTGCTCGCATCTGCTGTGGCACGACAAGGTTTATCGCCATCGGGATTATTTCGATGCCGGGGCGCTGCTGTATGAGCATTTACCAGTATTGGGCCGGGTCATTGCCTGGCTGAAAAGGAGAATGGGATGAGTCGTACACCTCCACGGCGCTATTGGTTGACCGGGGCCAGCAGTGGCATCGGCGCCGCGCTGGCTGAAGAGATCCTGAAAACCGGTGCGCACCTGGCGGTCAGTTCCCGTCAGATCGCCCCGCTCAAGGTCTTGTCGCAACGCTATCCGGGACAAGTTCTGGTGGTGCCGGGGGACCTGACCAACAGCCAGACGGTTCGCGAAATCGGCGAGCAGATCGCCACGGACTGGGGTTCGCTGGATTCGGTGATTCTCAACGCCGGCACCTGCGAGTACGTCGATGCCAAGCAGTTCGACGCCTCGATCATCGAGCATGTGGTGCGCACCAACCTGCTCGCCAGCAGCTACTGCATCGAGGCCGCCCTGCCGCTGTTGCGCAAAGGCACCGCGCCGCACTTGGTCGGCATGGCCAGTTCGGTGACCTATCTGCCGTTGCCACGGGCCGAAGCCTACGGCGCCTCGAAGGCCGGTTTGCGTTACCTGTTCGAATCGCTGCGCATCGATCTCGCCGACGAAGGCATTGAAGTCACAGTCATCAGCCCCGGTTTTGTGGAAACCCCGCTGACCGCCAAAAACGATTTCCCCATGCCTTTGAGCTGGCCTGTGGACAAAGCCGCGCGGCATATCTTCGCCAAGCTCAAGGAGCGGCCGCTGGAGATCGCTTTTCCGGCGCTGTTCATGGCCGCGCTCTGGCCGCTGTCGAAACTGCCGGCACGCGTGCAACTGGCCATCGGCAAGCGCATGGTGCGCAAGTCGCCTCCGCTGACGGATCCGACATGAAAATTGCCATCGTCGGCAGCGGCATCGCCGGGCTTACCTGCGCCTACCTGCTCAATCGCCGCCATGAAGTCACGGTATTCGAGGCGGGCGACTGGGTCGGTGGCCACACGCACACCGTGCCGGTGACCGTCGATGGCCGTCAATATGCCGTGGACACCGGTTTCATCGTCTTCAACGACTGGACCTATCCGAACTTTATCCGCCTGCTCGACCAGCTTGGCGTGGCGTTCAAGCCGACGGAAATGAGTTTCTCGGTGACCGACCCGGACACCGGCCTGGAATACAACGGCAATAACCTCAACAGCCTCTTCGCCCAGCGCAGCAATCTGTTGTCGCCGGGGTTCTGGGGCATGTTGCGCGACATCCTGCGCTTCAACAAAGAAGCCCAGCGCGACCTCGTCGAACTGCGCATTGCCGCCGACACCACCCTCGACGAATACCTCAAGGCTGGCGGCTACGGCGAACGTTTCATCCTGCATTACATCGTGCCGATGGGCTCGGCAATCTGGTCGATGCCGATGGCGGAAATGCTCAACTTCCCCCTGCAGTTTTTTGTGCGGTTCTTCAAGAATCACGGGCTGTTGTCAGTCAGTGATCGGCCGCAATGGCAAGTCATCGAAGGCGGCTCGAGTGCTTACATCGCGCCACTGACGGCCGCGTTCAAGGACAGGATTCGGCTCAATTGTCCGGTCACCCGGGTCGATCGCGATGTGCATGGCGTAGTTATCCACAGCCCGGCAGGCCTTGAGCATTTCGATCGGGTGGTGTTCGCCTGTCACAGCGACCAGGCGCTGAAACTGCTGGCGGTGCCCAGCGTTGCCGAACGCGCGATCCTCGGTGCGCTGCCCTATGCCGACAACGAAGTGGTGCTGCACACCGATACCCGTTTGCTGCCGACGCGCAAACTGGCCTGGGCCAGTTGGAACTATCGGCTCAGCGGCGCCGGCCACACCCACGCCGCTGTCACCTATGACATGAACATTCTGCAGGGCATTCAGAGCGACACCACGTTCTGCGTCAGCCTCAATCAGAGTGCCGGCATCAGCTCCGACAAAGTGCTCGCCCGCTACACCTACGCCCACCCGCAGTTCAGCCTCGCAGCCGTGGCGGCGCAGCAGCGCTGGGGCGAACTGGATGGCGCGCAGCACACGCATTATTGCGGCGCTTACTGGGCCAACGGGTTTCATGAGGACGGTGTCGTCAGTGCCTTGCGCGTGGCCGCCGCGTTCGGGGAAAGCTTATGAACAGCGCCCTGTATAGCGGCTGGATCGGCCATCGGCGTTTTTCGCCGCGCCGCCATGAATTCCGTTACCGGATCGGCTTGCTCTACCTCGATCTCAGCGAACAGGACGCGGTACTTGCACTGTCGCCGCTGGCCGGGCGCAGCCGTTTTGCGCCGTTTTCATTTCGCGAGACGGACTACCTCAAGACGTTTACCAGCCGTGGCATGCGCCTGATCGATGCCGTGCGTCAGCAGGTCGGCATCGCCATCGGCCACGAACCGCAAGGCTCGATTTGCTTGCTGACTCAGGCGCGCAGTTGGGGGCTGTCGTTCAACCCGGTGAGTTTCTTTTACTGCCATGAGGCGGACGGGCAACTGGCGGCGATCGTCTGTGAAGTCACCAACACGCCGTGGGGCGAGCGCTATCACTATGTGTTGCCGGCGCGCCCGCCGGTCAATCTGCAGGACTTCCATCAGCATTTTGCCGTGGCCAAAGCCTTTCACGTTTCGCCGTTCCTGCCGCGCGATCTCGAATACCGCATGAGCTTCAGCCCCGCCGCGCAAAAACTCGGCGTGCACATGGCTGACTGGCAGGGCGAGCACAAACTGTTCGACGCGACGCTCAATCTGCAACGCGAAAGCCTCGACCGGCGCAGCCTGCATCGTTACCTGCGGCGCTTTCCGTGGATGACCGCGAAGACCGCCCTGGCCATTTACTGGCAAGCGCTGCGACTGCTGCTCAAACGCGCACCGATTTTTGCTCATCAGACTGCCGACGGCAGTTTTCAAACCGCCACTGTGCCTCCCAAGGAGCACCGCCATGAAATCCTCTAGTCTGTCGGTCAGTCGGCTCAGCACCAACGGTTTGACCGGGTCGCTGCTGCGCCGTGGCGTGCTGCGCCAATTGGCTCAGTTGAAAAACGGCCAACTGCTGGTGGTCGAGGACGGCGAACGCCTGATGTTCGGTACCCCGGGCAGTGCTTTGCTCGGGGAAATCCATGTGCTCGATCCGGCCGTCTGGGGCATGGTTGCCGGGAACGGTTCGATTGGTGCTGGCGAGGCCTTTATCCACGGCTATTGGAATTCGCCGGATCTGACGGCCGTGGTCCGCGTGTTCGTCAGCAACCTCGACGTGCTCGATGCCATGGAGGGCGGTCTGGCCCGCCTCAGCCGGCCGTTGGTGCAAGGTCTGCACTGGCTGAATCGCAACACGCGCAAGGGTTCGCAGAAGAACATCGCCGCACACTACGACCTTGGCAACGACCTGTTCGAGCAGTTTCTCGACCCGACCATGATGTATTCCGCAGCGCAATTCCTGACCCCGGAAGACAGCCTCGAACAGGCACAACTGAACAAACTGGAGCGGATCTGTCAGAAGCTCGCGCTACAACCCAGCGACCATTTGCTGGAGATCGGCACCGGCTGGGGCAGCATGGCGCTGTATGCCGCGCAACATTACGGCTGCCGCGTAACCACCACGACCCTGTCGAAAGAGCAGTACGCGTTTACCGCGCAACGCATCGAACAACTGGGTTTGCAGGATCGCGTCACGCTGTTGCTCAAGGACTACCGCGACCTGACCGGCGAATACGACAAACTGGTGTCGATCGAGATGATCGAAGCCGTCGGCCACCGCTTCCTGCCGACCTACTTCAAACAGTGCGCGCAGTTACTCAAGAGCAACGGCCTGATGTTGATCCAGGCGATCACCATCCGCGAGCAGCGTTACGAACAGGCCAAGCGCGGCGTCGATTTCATCCAGCGCTACATCTTCCCCGGCGGCGCCCTGCCCTGCGTGCAGAAAATGCTCGAAGTGGTCGGCCGCGACACCGACATGAACCTGCTGCACATGGAAGATTTCGGCCTGCACTACGCCCGTACCCTGCGCCTGTGGCACGAGAACTTCCGCCGCGCCCATGGCCGCTTGAGCGAACTGGGCTATGACGATTATTTCCTGCGGCTGTGGGAGTTTTACCTGTGTTACTGCGAGGGCGGTTTCCTCGAGCGCACCATCGGCACCGCGCAGTTGCTATTGGCCAAACCCGCCGCAATGACTGCGCCGCTGCTCGGACGCTTCGATGCTTGAGCGTGTCGCCAATGCCGTACTGTTCCAGATCGGCTGGCTGACCTGCGTGCTCGGCGGCAACAGTTTGTGGTTGCTGGTCGCGCTGGCGGTGCTGGTGATCCATCTGCGCTGGATCAGCAGTTGGGCGGCTGAGGGTCGTTTGATGCTCAGCGTGGTGATTGTCGGCACCGCTGTCGACAGTGTGTTGCGTGGTGCCGGGGTGTTCGCGTTTCAGGACCAGTCGCCGCTAATTCCGTTATGGCTGATGTTGCTCTGGGCATTGTTGGCGACCACCTTGCGCCATTGCCTGGCTTGGAGCGCGCGGCCCTGGTGGCTGGCGAGCTTACTCGGCGCTGTCGGCGGCGCGCTGTCGTATTACGCTGGCGGGCGCCTGGCCGGGGTGCAATTTCCCTATGGCGAACTGCCGACACTGATCGGCATCGGCCTGCTCTGGGCGTTGTTGTTTCCGTTGCTGCATGGGATGGCTCGGCGGCTGGCTCACTGAGCGTCTGTCAGACCTTTCACACGCACAGCAGCGACTGCCTTACACTGCCGCCATGAAGACCATTCCCCACCAACAAATCACGGAACCGGCGGTCACTTGTTCGACCTGCGCGGCGTGCTGCTGCCAGCTCGAAGTGATGTTGATCACCGACACCGGCGTGCCAGATCGCTTTATCGATACCGATGAGTGGGGTGGTGAAGTGATGCTGCGTCTGGACGACGGCTGGTGCGCGGCGCTGGATCGCGACACGATGATGTGCACGATCTATGAGAAACGCCCGCTGATCTGCCGCGAGTTCGAGATGGGCGCGCCCGAGTGCATTGAAGAGCGCAAAGGCATCACGACTGCCTACCGCTGATTTAAAGCAAAAGATCGCAGCCTTCGGCAGCTCCTACAGGAGAAATCATTCCCATGTAGGAGCTGCCGAAGGCTGCGATCTTTTGATCTTTTTTAGAGCGGCATTGTGTAATGCAGCGAGTAACTTTCTACCCCGTCGTTGTCACTGGCCAGACCGGCGTTGGAATAGTGCGTCGCACGAATCCCGACTTCATGTCCGCCATTGAAACGCAGACCAAAACCGAAGCGGTCTTCGAACTGGAAAGAGCCGCCGAGATTGTTGGATTCGTACTTGGTATTGGAGAACGCCGCGACACCAATCCCCGCCTCCACATACGGTTTGACCGATTGACCGGCAAACTCGTAAACAAATACCGGCGAGAACGACAGACTGTTATTACTGGAGGTCTTGTCGCCTTCCCAGTAGGTGTAAGCCCCGCTCCAGTAACCGGTCAGACGACCGACGTCACTTTGCAGCCAGCTCTTGTCCCAGTCGAAATTCATGCCCAGGCGGTACGTCATGGTCGAGTCGCTGGTAGCCCCCACCGCAAACTCAACACCGGCCGCTTGTGCAGTAAAACTTTGCCCCATCAGTGCGGCCGCAATCGCGGCCAAGCAGAATAGTCGCTTCACGTTGAAACTTCCTTTTCCGGAACGATCGTTTGGTTTTCTAGATAACTCATCGCTATAGAAGCTAGCGCCTGCTCAGAAGTTCAGCTGAAGTTTTAGTTATTTCACAATTTTTTTACAAGCTGAAGTTTTGCACTTCGTCGGCACTCTGGCCCAATAGCGGCAGGATTTTTTTCAAGTACGCAGGATCGGCGCTGGTCCAGAATCTGACCGCCTGGTTCGGACCGGCCGCGAGCAAATCGCGCTCCGCCAAAAGCCGCTGAAGTTGCCGCGCTACGGCTGCGCCAGTATCGATCAGGCTGATGTCCGCGGGGATCATCGACTTGAGCATCGGCTTGAGAAAGGGATAGTGGGTGCAGCCCAAAATGATCGTGTCGCAACCACTGGCCAACAGCGGGTCGACATAGCCTTGCAGCAACTGGCGCAACTCGGCGCTGTGCAAATCGCCGCTTTCAATCAGCTCGACCAGACCGGGACATGGCTGAGTAATCACGCGCACGTCGGTGGCAAAGCGATCAAGCAGTGCGGCGAACTTGGCGCTCTGCAATGTGCCGGTGGTGGCGAGCACGCCGACCACTCCGCTGCGGGTCGCGGCAGCGGCAGGTTTGACCGCAGGCTCCATGCCAACAAGCGGCCAGTCAGGGAAATCACGGCGTAGATCGGCGACACCCGCGACCGTCGCGGTGTTGCACGCGATGACCAACGCCTTGGCACCCTGCTCACGGAAAAAACCGGCCATCACGCTGCAGCGCTGACGGATGAATTCCGGAGTTTTCTCACCGTAGGGAATGTGCCCGCAATCGGCGACATAGAGCAACGTTTCATTGGGCAGCAAACGCTGGATTTCCGCCAGCACCGACAAGCCGCCGACACCGGAGTCGAACACGCCGATCGGCGCTTCACGCATGGCGCGGACCACAGACGCTGCAGCCTGGATCACGCTTGACCCGCAACTCACGGAAACGCGAACCGAGGGCATCGATCAACAGCAAACGGCCCACCAGCGGCTCACCGAAACCGACCAAGACCTTCAAGGCTTCCAGTGCTTGCAAGCTGCCGACCAGACCGACCAGCGGCCCGACCACACCGGCTTCGCTGCAAGTCAGTTCGGCTTCGCTGCCGTGCCCGTATAAACAGTGGTAACACGGACTCTCGGCACGACGAGGGTCGAACACCGACAACTGCCCTTCCAGCCGAATCGCCGCGCCGCTGACCAAAGGTTTGCACGCCGCCACACACGCAGCATTGACCGCTTCGCGGGTGGAAAAATTATCGGAACAGTCGAGCACCAGATCCACCGCCGCCATGGCAGCCGCGAGAGAATCCTCGTCCAGCGCCTGACGATGAGCGATCAATTGAATCTCGGGATTGATCGCGCCCAGACGCTTGAGCGCCGAGTCGACCTTGCTCATGCCGACGCTGTCGGTGTCATGAATGATCTGGCGTTGCAGGTTGGTCAGGTCGACCGTATCGAAATCCGCCAGATGCAATTCACCGACACCCGCCGCCGCCAGATACAACGCCACCGGAGCGCCGAGACCGCCGAGGCCGACGATCAGTACGCGACTGTCCTTGAGCTTCAATTGCCCGTCGATGTCGATGTGTTGCAGCAGAATCTGCCGGCTATAGCGCAGCAATTCCTGATCATTCAGCACGGCAGGCGCCCCAGACTGATGCGTTGATGACCGCCCAGATCGGTGCGGCTGTGGACTTCTTCAAAACCGCGCGTGAGCAGCAGATCGCGCACGGCTTCGGCTTGATCATAGCCGTGTTCAAGCATCAGCCAGCCAGCGGCCTCCAGATGTTCCGGGGCCTGCGCAACGATCAAACGCAGATCATCGAGTCCATCCTCACCGGCGACCAATGCACTGGTCGGCTCGAAGCGCACATCGCCTTCGACCAGATGCGGATCGGCCGCGGCAATGTATGGCGGGTTACTGATGATCAATTGAAAACGCTGGCCCTCCAGCGCACTGAACCAGTGGCTGCTCAACACGGTGGCGTTGTTCAAATGCAGACGCTGACGATTGCGTTCGGCAAGTGCGACAGCTTCCAGCACACGATCCACGGCAGTGACTTTCCACGCTGGGCGTTCGCTGGCCAAGGCCAACGCAATTGCGCCACTGCCAGTGCCGAGGTCGAGCACTTTGGCCGGCGTCGCGGGGAGCAACTCCAGCGCCGCTTCCACCAGCAATTCAGTGTCAGGACGCGGGATCAGCGTGTGCGGCGCGACTTCAAGATCGAGTTTCCAGAAGCCTTGCTGCCCGAGAATATAAGCCACCGGCTCACCGCTACGGCGGCGTTGCAAGTATTCGGCAAAAGTCAGTGCTGCTTCACTCGGCACGATGCGCTCGGGCCAGGTGTGCAGAAAACTGCGCGATTTGCCCAGTGCAGCGGCAAGGAGCAACTCGGCATCCAGACGCGCAGTCGGTGAATCCGGCAATTCAGCGGCACGCAACAGGCTGGCAATGATGGTCATTTATTCACCTATCGCTGCGAGTTGGTCAGCCTGGTATTCGGCCAGCAATGGCTCGATCACCGCTTCAACGCCACCGGCAAGAATCTCGTCAAGGGAGTACAGGGTCAGGTTGACGCGATGGTCGGTGACCCGGCCCTGAGCAAAGTTGTAGGTGCGAATTCGCTCGGAACGGTCGCCCGAACCAACCAGCAATTTACGCTCGCTGGCGATCGCGTTGGCCGCCGCTGCGGTTTGCTGATCGTTGAGTTTGGCCGACAGCCAGGCCATCGCCCGAGCGCGGTTCTTGTGCTGGGAACGTTCTTCCTGACACTCGACGACGGTGCCGGTCGGTATGTGCGTGATGCGGATCGCCGAGTCGGTGGTGTTGACGTGCTGACCACCGGCCCCGGAGGAACGGAACGTGTCGACGCGCAAATCCGCCGGGTTGATCTCGATGGCTTCGCGCTCGTCCGGCTCGGGCAATACCGCCACGGTGCAGGCCGAGGTGTGGATACGGCCCTGGGATTCGGTAGCAGGCACGCGCTGTACGCGGTGCGCACCGGATTCGAATTTCAGCTTGCCGTAAACGTTGTCGCCTTCGATGCGGGCGATGACTTCTTTATAGCCACCGTGTTCGCCTTCGTTTTCCGACAGGATCTCGACACGCCAGCCGCGACGCTCGGCGTAACGCGAGTACATGCGGAACAGGTCGCCGGAGAAGATCGCCGCCTCGTCGCCACCGGTGCCGGCACGGATTTCGAGAAAGACGTTACGGCCGTCATTGGGATCCTTGGGCAGCAACATGCGTTGCAGGTCGGCTTCCAGGGTTATCAGCAATTCCTTGGCTTCGCGGACTTCTTCCACGGCCATTTCACGCATGTCCGGGTCGCTGTCCTTGAGCAGCGCCTGCGCGCCTTCAAGATCGCTTTGTACGCTGAGCAGCTTTTTATAGCCTTGAACCACCGGCTCGAGTTCAGCGTATTCCTTGGAATAAGCGCGGAATTTGGCCTGATCGGCAATGACTTCGCCGTCGCCGAGCAGCGCGGTCAGTTCCTCGAAACGGTCCTGGAGGATGTCCAGCTTATTGAGCAGTGACGCTTTCATTGCGGTTTTTTATCCGAAAAGCTATCCGGTGAGCCCTCGAGGGCAAAGAGTTCCTGGGCCATGGCCAGCGCATCGAGGCGGCCTTCGGCAGAAAGCTTTTTCAGTTGCACACTGGGCGCATGCAACAGTTTATTGGTCAGGCCACGGGCCAGTTGCCCGAGCACGTCTTCGGCGTTGCCGCCATTGGCCAGCAGGCGCAGGGCTTTTTGCAGCTCCTCGTCGCGCAGGCGTTCGCTCTGTTGACGATAGGCCTTGAGCACATCGACCGCCGCCAGCTCACGCAGGCGCACCATGAAATCGTCAGCGCCGACCGAGACCATCTCTTCGGCGGCTTGTGCTGCGCCTTGGCGGCTCTTGAGGTTTTCGGCGACCACTTCGTGGAGATCGTCAACGCTGTAGAGGTAAACGTCGTCCAACTCGCCGACTTCCGGCTCGATATCCCGGGGAACGGCGATGTCGACCATAAAGATCGGTTTGTGCTTGCGCAGTTTCAATGCGCTTTCCACCGCGCCCTTGCCAAGAATCGGCAACTGACTGGCGGTTGAACTGATGACGATATCGCTGCGCACCAGTTCGGCCGGGATGTCCGAGAGCAACACCGCGTGAGCACCGAACTGCTCGGCCAGCAGGCTGGCACGTTCCAGTGTGCGGTTAGCGACGACGATGCGCTTGACCCCCAGCTCGTGCAAATGGCGGGCGACCAAAGTGATGGTCTCGCCGGCGCCGATCAACAGAGCCTGACTGCGCTGCAAATCACTGAAAATCTGCTTGGCCAGGCTGACGGCGGCAAACGCCACCGATACCGGGTTTTCACCGATGGCGGTGTCGGTGCGCACCTGTTTGGCGGCATTGAAGGTTGCCTGAAACAGTCGCCCCAGCAACGGCCCGATGGTGCCGGCCTCGCGGGCCACGGCGTAGGCCGATTTCATCTGGCCAAGAATCTGCGGCTCGCCCAGCACCAGCGAGTCGAGCCCGGAGGCGACGCGCATCATGTGACGAACTGCCGCATCATCTTCATGCACATAAGCACTCGCGCGCAGCTCATCGAGGCTTAAATGGTGATAGTCGGCCAGCCAGCGCAGCACGATATCGGCAGAAAGCTGATCCTGTTCTATATAAAGCTCACTGCGATTGCAGGTCGAGAGGATCGCAGCTTCGCGGCTGTCGGTGAGTCGGCAGAGCTGCTGCAAGGCCTCAACAAGCTGCTCAGGCGTAAAGGCCACGCGCTCGCGGACGTCTACTGAAGCAGTCTTGTGGTTGATACCGAGTGCAAGGAAGGCCATTCAAGGTCGCTGATGGTGACGTGAAGCCGGCAATTGTCCACCTTCGAAAGATTCAGAACAACTACCGCTGACTATTGTCCCAATCGTCAGCCCCTATAATGGGCACAATTGAGACTCGGTTATGTTTGGCCGAAGGCTTGTGTCATGATGATCCGACCGCAGGTTAGTCGTCCTCTTCCTATATGAATAGATCTTCCGCGTTGCTCCTCGCTTTTGTCTTCCTCAGCGGCTGCCAGGCCTTGGCGCCCGTTTCGCCGGACGGTACGCCGTCGGTCGAAGACACCACGCCCGCGCCTGAAAAGCCCAAGGTTTACAGCTCGTTCAGCGAGGAAACCGTTTTCAGCCTGTTGAGCGCCGAACTCGCCGGCCAGCGCAATCGTTTCGATATTGCCCTGGATAACTACGTGACCCAGGCCATCAACACCCAGGATCCGGGTGTCTCCGAGCGTGCGTTCCGTATCGCCGAATATCTGGGCGCCGATCAACCGGCCCTCGATACCGCGCTGATCTGGGCGAAAAACGCCCCGGACGACCTCGAAGCGCAACGCGCCGCCGCCGTGCAACTGGCGCGCGCCGGGCGTTATGACGACTCGATGGTCTATATGGAGAAAGTCCTGCAGGGCAAGGGCGATACCCATTTCGATTTCCTCGCGCTGTCGGCCGCCGATACCGATCAGGAAACCCGTAACGGCCTGATGAAAAGTTTCGACCGTTTGTTGCAGCGCCATCCGAACAACAGCCAGCTGATTTTCGGCAAGGCCCTGCTCCTGCAACAGGACGGTGACAACAAAGCCGCTTTGGCATTGCTCGAAGACCACCCGCCGGAAGAAGGCGAGATCGCGCCGATTCTGCTGCGCGCGCGCCTGCTGCAATTGCTGAACCGTGGCGACGAAGCGCTGCCCCTGCTGCAAAAAAGCATCAAGAAGTACCCGGACGACAAGCGCCTGCGCCTGACTTACGCGCGCATGCTGGTTGAGCAGGACCGCATGGACGACGCCAAGGCCGAGTTCTCCAGCCTGGTTCAGCAATACCCGGAAGACGACGAACTGCGTTACTCGCTGGCTCTGGTCTGCCTGGAAGCCAAGGCTTGGGACGAGGCCAAGGGTTATCTGGAAGATTTGATCGCCCGCGAAAGTCACGTCGATTCGGCGCACCTGAACCTCGGTCGCATCGCTGAAGAGCGCAACGACCCGCAAGGCGCCCTTATCGAATACGCCCAGGTTGGCCCGGGCAATGATTATCTGCCGGCGCAATTGCGTCAGGCCGATATCCTGATGAACAACGGCAAGACCGCTGAAGCGCAAAGCAAACTCGCCGCCCAGCGCGACGAGCAACCGGATTACGCGATTCAGCTCTATCTGATCGAATCGGAAACCCTGTCGGCCAACAAACAGGACGACAAGGCCTGGAAAGTCTTGCAACACGCCTTGCAGCAATACCCAGACGACCTGAATCTGCTCTACACCCGGGCGATGCTCGCGGAAAAACGCAATGACCTGGCGCAGATGGAAAAAGACCTGCGCCTGATCATCAAGCGCGATCCGGACAACGCCATGGCGCTCAACGCTTTGGGCTACACCCTGTCCGACCGCACCACTCGCTACGCTGAAGCGAAAGCGCTGATCGAGCAGGCGCACCAGATCAACCCGGAAGACCCGGCCGTACTCGACAGCCTCGGCTGGGTGAATTACCGCATGGGCAATCTGGACGACGCCGAGAAGTATCTGCGTCAGGCGCTGGAGCGTTTCCCTGATCACGAAGTCGCCGCGCACCTCGGTGAAGTCTTGTGGACCAAGGGCAACCAGCGTGAAGCCAAACAAATCTGGGGCAAATTCCTCAAGGATCAGCCCGACAGCACCATTCTGCGCAGCACCATCAAGCGCCTGACCGGATCCGAGACTCTTTAACCCATGTTTTTGCGCCACGTTATTGTTTTCAGCTTCATCGCCCTGCTCGCCGGCTGCTCGGGTTTTGGTACCCGCGAATCGGTCGAGGGCCACGGCAGTCCGGCTCAATGGGCCGCTAACAAACAACAGCTGACCGGCCTTGATGGCTGGCAGATCGACGGCAAGATTGGCATCCGCGCACCGAAAGATTCCGGTAGCGGCACGCTGTTCTGGCTGCAACGTCAGGATTACTACGACATTCGTTTGTCCGGCCCGCTGGGTCGTGGCGCCGCACGCCTGACCGGGCGTCCGGGCAAAGTGTCGCTGGAAGTCGCCAATCAGGGGCGCTACGAATCGCAGTCCCCGGAAGCCCTGCTCGAAGAACAGCTCGGCTGGAAACTGCCGGTGTCGAATCTGGCCTGGTGGGTGCGTGGCCTGCCCGCTCCAGACAGCAAAAGTCGCCTGAACCTGGACGCCGACAGCCGTCTGGCCAACCTGGAACAGGATGGCTGGAAAGTCGAATACACCGCCTACACCGAACAAAACGGTTACTGGTTGCCCGAGCGCATCAAACTGCACGGCACTGACCTCGACGTGACGCTGGTGATCAAGACCTGGCAACCGCGCAAGTTGGGGCAGTAACCCATGACCGCTGCACGCCTGACCCTGCCGTCGCCGGCCAAACTCAACCTGATGCTGCACATTCTCGGTCGCCGTGAAGACGGTTATCACGAATTGCAGACGCTGTTTCAGTTTGTCGATTACGGCGATGAAATCACTTTTGCCGTGCGCGATGACGGCGTGATTCAGTTGCACACCGAGTTCGCTGGCGTGCCGCATGACAGCAACCTGATCGTGCGTGCAGCGAAAATGCTCCAGCAACAGTCCGGTTGCTCGCTCGGTATCGATATCTGGATTGATAAAGTCCTGCCCATGGGCGGCGGTATTGGTGGCGGCAGTTCGAATGCGGCGACAACTTTGCTCGGCCTGAATCATTTGTGGCAGTTGGGTTGGGATGAAGATCGCCTGGCTGCACTGGGCCTTTCGCTGGGGGCCGACGTACCGGTTTTCGTCCGTGGCCATGCGGCGTTTGCCGAGGGCGTGGGCGAGAAACTCACCCCGGTGGATCCCGAAGAACCGTGGTATCTGGTGCTCGTGCCGCAAGTCTCTGTAAGTACGGCAGAAATTTTTTCCGATCCTTTGTTGACACGTAACACGCCGCCCATTAAAGTGCGCCCCGTTCCCGAGGGAAACAGTCGAAATGACTGCTTGCCGGTGGTTGCAAGGCGTTATCCAGAAGTACGTAACGCATTGGATTTGTTAGGTAAATTTACCGAAGCAAAACTCACCGGAACTGGAAGTTGTGTGTTTGGGGGCTTCCCAAGCAAAGCTGAAGCTGATAAAGTCTCGGCCCTTCTGACAGAGACCCTTACAGGGTTTGTAGCGAAAGGAAGCAACGTTTCGATGTTGCACCGAAAGCTGCAAAGTCTGCTCTAAAGGAACCAAGTGCTCGGCACTTGATGCAACAGATACAGGGGCGTCGCCAAGCGGTAAGGCAGCAGGTTTTGATCCTGCCATGCGTTGGTTCGAATCCAGCCGCCCCTGCCATTTTCTATACTCATCCAGGTTACCCTCAGCCTCTAGGTACTGCGCGTGTCCAAGATGATGGTCTTTACGGGGAACGCTAACCCCGATCTGGCTCGGCGTGTTGTACGTCAGCTGCATATCCCTCTCGGTGACATCTCTGTCGGTAAGTTTTCCGACGGCGAAATTACAGCCGAGATCAATGAAAACGTTCGCGGTAAAGACGTTTTCATTATTCAGCCGACTTGCGCTCCGACCAACGATAACCTGATGGAACTGGTAGTGATGGCTGATGCCTTCCGCCGCTCCTCGGCTACTCGTATCACTGCTGTTATTCCTTATTTTGGTTATGCCCGTCAGGATCGCCGTCCGCGTTCCGCACGTGTGGCTATCAGCGCGAAAGTCGTTGCTGACATGCTCACCGTAGTCGGCATCGACCGTGTTCTCACGGTTGATCTGCATGCTGACCAGATTCAGGGTTTCTTCGATATTCCGGTAGATAACATCTACGGCTCCCCGGTTCTGGTGGATGACATTGAAGATCAGCGCTTCGAAAACCTGATGATCGTGTCCCCGGACATTGGTGGCGTCGTGCGTGCACGTGCTGTTGCCAAATCCCTGGGCGTGGACCTCGGGATCATCGACAAACGCCGTGAGAAAGCCAATCACTCTGAAGTGATGCATATCATCGGTGATGTCGAAGGGCGTACCTGCATTCTGGTCGATGACATGGTCGATACCGCCGGCACTCTGTGCCACGCGGCCAAGGCCCTGAAAGAGCATGGCGCAGCCAAGGTCTTTGCCTACTGCACACACCCTGTGCTGTCGGGTCGGGCCATCGAGAATATCGAAAATTCCGTGCTGGACGAGCTGGTGGTGACTAACACCATCCCGCTGTCCGCTGCAGCACAAGCCTGTGCACGTATCCGTCAACTGGATATCGCACCGGTTGTTGCCGAAGCGGTTCGCCGCATCAGCAATGAAGAATCGATCAGCGCGATGTTCCGTTAAGGGCCCTGCCCTTCTCGAAATGTCTCGTTGACGAAAAGCGCCCCGCCCCGGCATTCCTGCCGGGGCGGGGCTTTTTTGCCCATACCGTGTTCGGCGCTGGTCGCAAACGCCACTCGGTCATGGCTATTTTGGAGATACAAAATGAACGATTTTACTCTGAATGCTGAAGTGCGTTCCGACCTGGGGAAAGGTGCGAGCCGCCGCCTGCGTCGTCTCGCCGCTCTGGTTCCAGCTGTTGTTTACGGTGGCGAAAAAGCCCCTGAATCCATCAGCATGCTGGCCAAAGAAGTTGCCAAACTGCTCGAAAACGAAGCTGCCTACAGCCACGTTATCGAACTGAACGTTGGCGGCAAAAAGCAGAACGTCATCATCAAAGCTCTGCAACGTCACCCGTCCAAGGGTCACGTTCTGCACGCTGACTTCGTACGCGTCGTAGCCGGTCAGAAACTGACCGCTATCGTGCCTGTGCACTTTGTTGGTGAAGAAGCTCCGATCAAGAAAGGCGGCGAGATCTCGCACGTCCTGAACGAAATCGAAGTAACTTGCCTGCCGAAAGATCTGCCTGAGTTCATCGAAGTCGACCTGTCGGCTCTGGAAATCGGCGCAATCGTCCACCTGTCCGACATCAAAGCCCCTAAAGGCGTTGAGTTCGTTGCACTGGCTCACGGTGACGACAAAGCTGTTGCAAACGTACACGCTCCACGCGTTGCTCCAGAAGCTACCGAAGAAGGCGCAGCAGAGTAATTCACTCTGTTTAGCCTGAGTGAGCAAGTAACATCGCGGACTGGAACGTAGCGAGAAAGCGGGCGAGAACGCGGAGTTTACATCCATGGTAAATGAGCATTTTTCGTCCACTTTCGCCGCTTTGCCTGATCACGGCGATGTTACTCACCACTCAAAGGAAGGGCCCCTATCGTGACTGCCATCAAACTGATCGTTGGCCTGGGAAATCCAGGCGCCGAATACGACCAGACCCGGCATAACGCAGGGGCCCTTTTTGTTGAGCGCATCGCCCACGCACAGAATGTGAATCTTGTGGCCGATCGCAAATATTTCGGCCTGACCGGGCGCTATTCGCATCAGGGTCAGGATGTTCGTCTGCTGATTCCCACCACCTACATGAACCGCAGCGGCCAGGCCGTGGCGGCACTCGCCGGTTTCTTCCGCATCAAGCCTGAAGAAATTCTGGTGGCGCATGACGAACTCGACTTGCCTCCGGGCGTTGCCAAGCTCAAACAGGGCGGCGGCCATGGCGGTCACAACGGGTTGCGCGACATCATTGCGCAACTGGGCAATCAGAATACGTTCTACCGCCTGCGGCTTGGCATTGGCCACCCGGGCGTCGCCAGTATGGTTTCAAATTTCGTCCTGGGTCGTGCGCCACGCGCCGAACAGGAAAAACTCGATGCCAGCATCGACTTTGCCCTCGGCGTGCTGCCGGATATCCTCGCCGGTGAATGGAACCGCGCGATGAAAAACCTGCACAGCCAGAAGGCCTGACTCTACTCCGAGGGGAAACACCATGGGATTCAATTGCGGCATCGTCGGCTTGCCTAACGTCGGCAAGTCCACCCTGTTCAACGCCCTGACCAAATCCGGTATCGCGGCCGAAAACTTCCCCTTCTGCACCATCGAGCCGAACAGCGGCATCGTGCCGATGCCGGATCCGCGCCTGGAAGCCCTGGCGGCCATCGTCAATCCGAAGCGCATCCTGCCGACCACCATGGAATTCGTCGACATCGCAGGCCTGGTGGCCGGCGCCTCGAAAGGTGAAGGCCTGGGCAACAAGTTCCTGGCCAACATCCGTGAAACCGACGCGATCGCTCACGTCGTGCGCTGCTTCGAAGACGAAAACGTGATCCACGTGTCCAACAGCGTCGACCCGAAGCGCGACATCGAAATCATCGACCTGGAACTGATCTTCGCCGACCTCGACAGCTGCGAGAAGCAACTGCAGAAAGTCGCGCGCAACGCCAAGGGTGGTGACAAGGACGCCGTGGTTCAGAAGGCTCTGCTGGAGCAACTGATCGCCCACTTCACCGAAGCCAAGCCAGCGCGCAGCCTGATGAAGAACATGAGCGCGGACGAAAAAGCCGTGATCAAAGGCTTCCACCTGCTGACCACCAAACCGGTCATGTACATCGCCAACGTCGCTGAAGACGGTTTCGAGAACAACCCGCACCTGGACGTGGTTCGTGCCATTGCCGAAGAAGAAGGCGCCATGGTCGTTCCGGTCTGCAACAAGATCGAAGCGGAAATCGCCGAGCTCGATGACGGCGAAGAGAAGGACATGTTCCTCGAGGCCCTGGGCCTGGAAGAGCCTGGCCTGAACCGCGTGATCCGCGCCGGTTACGAAATGCTGCACCTGCAGACCTACTTCACCGCCGGTGTTGAAGAAGTCCGCGCCTGGACCGTCAAAGTCGGTGCCACCGCACCTCAGGCTGCCGGCGTGATCCACACCGACTTCGAGAAAGGCTTTATTCGCGCCGAAGTGATCGCCTACAACGACTTCATCCAGTACAAGGGCGAAGCCGGTACCAAAGAAGCCGGTAAATGGCGTCTGGAAGGCAAGGATTACATCGTCAAGGACGGCGACGTGATGCACTTCCGCTTCAACGTGTAAGCGTTACGCCCAAGAAAAAGCCGCGTTTGATACGCGGCTTTTTTGTGCCTGAAATATTTTCCGCCGCACCACCAATCCCCTGTAGGAGTGAGCCTGCTCGCGATAGCGTTCTATCAGCTACAGATGTGCTGACTGACACACCGCTATCGCGAGCAGACTCACTCCTACAATGGGAAATGTGTGAATCAGGCCTTTTTGGTACGCGGCAAGAAGATTGCCAACACGCCAAACAACGGCAGGAACGAGCACAGGAAATACACGTACTCAATCCCGTGAATATCCGCCAGATGCCCGAGCAACGCCGCGCCGATCCCGCCAAACCCGAACATCAAACCGAAGAACACCCCGGCAATCATCCCGACATTGCCCGGCACCAGTTCCTGCGCGTACACCACAATCGCCGAGAACGCTGAAGCCAGAATGAAGCCGATCACCACGCTGAGAACAGTGGTCCAGAACAGATCGACGTGAGGCATCAGCAACGTGAACGGCGCCACACCAAGGATCGAAAACCAGATCACCGCCTTACGCCCGATCTTGTCGCCAATCGGCCCGCCGAAGAACGTCCCCGCCGCCACCGCGCCCAAGAACAGGAACAGGTGCAACTGCGAACTGGCCACCGACAGGTCGAACTTCTCGATCAGGTAGAACGTGAAATAGCTCGTGAGGCTGGCCATGTAGAAATACTTGGAGAACACCAACAGCCCCAGCACCACCAACGCACTGGTCACCCTGCCCTTCGACAGCCCGTGAGTCGCTGCCTGACCGGCCTTGAGCTTGAACAGATTGAGGTGATGGGCGTACCAGCGACTGATGCGGTACAGCACGAACAGCGCAAACACCGCGAACAGGCCGAACCACGCCACGTTGGCCTGACCGAACGGAATGATGATCGCCGCCGCCAGCAACGGACCAAACGCCGAACCCGCGTTACCACCGACCTGGAAGGTCGATTGCGCCAGACCAAAGCGTCCACCGGACGCCAGCCGCGCAATCCGCGAGGCTTCGGGGTGGAACGTCGAGGAACCGATACCGATGAGCGCCGCCGCCAGCAGAATCAACGGGAAACTGCCGACCATCGACATCATCACGATGCCAATCAACGTGCAAATCGACCCCGCCGGCAACAGCCAGGGTTTCGGATGCCGATCGGTGTGATAACCGACCCACGGCTGCAACAAAGATGCGGTCAGTTGAAAGGTCAGAGTAATTAGCCCGACCTGAGTAAAGGTCAGGCCGTAATTGGCCTTGAGCATCGGGTAGATCGACGGCAGCACCGACTGGATCAGGTCGTTGATCAAATGCGCAAGCGCCACCGCGCCGATGATACGCATCACCAATGGGCTGCTTTGCGGAGCAGCGGGCGCCGAGGCAGCGGCGGTCTGAACGTTGCTGATAGCCATGAAAGTTTCCGGACAGCAGATGGGTGCACGCAGGCAGGTGCGTCAATGTGCCATTTTTCGGTGCGTCAGCGCCATCCCCTTAGCCAGCTAACTAACCACCCTGGCTTGAATCACACGATCATGTAGGAGCTGCCGAAGGCTGCGATCTTTTGATATTGATCTTAAAAAACGAAGATCAAAAGATCGCAGCCTGCGGCAGCTCCTACACGGGTCATGTGTTCTGCAAGGTGATAGCGCAACGCCATGGTCTGAATCTTGCCTTGCTACTTCCCTTGAACGCGGCGCCCTTACAAAGGGCGCCAACAATGGGAAGTTTCGCTACAGAGCCGGCCTACAGAGCGGGCGAGAGTGAACTTTCGAGGCCTTTTAGCAGGGCACAACATCCAGGTCGAACGACCGCGATGCACGCCAATGGTGCGTGGTGTCCAGAGGAGTCATGAGGCATGCAGGCTTTCCTTTCACCGGGGATCAAATTGCTGGGGCGGTTTGGCTTCGCAGGTAAATTCCAGTTGTTGTTTCTGCTGTTCATTCTGCCGTTGGCCGGCAGCCTGTTGATGATTGGCCAGGACTATCGCGACAAACTCAATCTGATTTCCGGCGAACGTGCCGGCGTACGGCAGTTGCTCGCACTCGATGCGCTGGACAACCTGCTCGCCGCGCAACGTGACCGCGCCGCCCGTTGGCGCGCCACCGAAACCAATCGTCAGCCGACGCCGGCCACCCTCGCCGCCATGGGCGCATTCGACGCGGTGCAACCGGCGGTTCTGCAAGCCACCACCGATTTAGGCGCTGCGCTGAAAAATGAAGGCGCCGAGGGGGAAACACTCACTCGCTATCAAGCGCTGCAAACCGCGCTCAACGGCCTGGACTCGAAAAGCCTCAGCGGTGTCGGTTGGTGGCCGGACGGTTACGACCGTTTCACCAACGCCCTCAGCGCTCTGCAAGCGTTGCGCGAGCAGATCGTCATGGACAATCGCCTGACCCTCGCGCCGTGGCTGGAAACCTATCTGCTGACCCAGATCTCCACGCAGCACGCGCCGGATCTGATCGAGCGCGTCGGACGTCTGGCAGCGGTCGGCCAGGCCTCGGTAGTCTCCGGCCAATTCACCCTGCAAAGCCGCTTGCAATTGCGCGACTTGCGCAGCCGCATCGGCGATGCCCGCGAGCAACTGGTCAAAACCGCCACGCTGCTCGAAGCACGTCTGCCGCAAGATCAGCAGAGCTGGGCCAGCCAATACCACGACAGCCTCAAAAACCTCGACAGCGGTCTGAAGGTGTTGGACGACGGCGTGTTCGGCGGCTCTATCAATCTCAAACCCGAAGAGTTCGAACGCAGCCTCGATGCGCTGCTGACCGACCTAGCCGCACTGCGCCAGCAATCGCTGGTGTCGCTGGACCAACGACTGGATGCCTACCACAGCTCAGCGATCCGCCAGTTCATCATGGTCGCTGCGATTTTCGGCTGCCTGCTGCTCGCGGCGTTGTACCTGTTTGTCTGCCTGCAAGCCTCGATCCGCCGCAGCGCCAGCGGCATCACCCTGCTCGCCGAAGCCCTGCGCGATGGCAATCTGAGTTTGCAAGTGCCGGTGGTGGGCCGCGATGAGCTGGCCGCGATCAGCACTGCGCTCAACGTTGCCGTGGTGCAGTTGCGCAGCAGCATGCTCGGTGTCGATCACGAGACCGAGCAACTGAGCAACGCGGTGCGCAGCCTCAACGAGCATTCCAGCGGCGCCCTCAGTGAAGTCGAAGCGCAGCAATTGCAGATCAGCCAGATCGCCGCAGCCGCCACGCAGTTGGCCGCCACCTCGCAAGGCGTGGCGCAGAGTTGCGAACAGGCCTCCGGCAGCGCTCAGCACACCCGGCGCATTGCGGCCGACAGCAGCCGTGACAGCCAGCGCACCACGGCGAGTATTCAGCAGCTCAATCAGCGCTTGAACGACACCGCAGCGGCACTCGGTCGAGTCAGCGAGCAAGGCCAGCAGATTCAATTGGTCGTCGACACCATTCGTGGTGTTGCCGAACAGACCAATTTGCTCGCGCTCAACGCGGCCATCGAAGCGGCACGCGCCGGTGAACAAGGACGCGGTTTCGCTGTGGTGGCCGATGAAGTGCGCAGTCTGTCGCAACGTACACAGTCGTCCACCGCGCAGATCGCCGGCACCGTCGACAGCTTGCGCGCAACGGTCAACGAAGCCGTGAGTTTGATGGAAGCTGCCTGCGGCCAGGCGCAAACCGATGCCGAATCGGTCACCGGTCTCGGTGAACGTTTGGGCGAAATCGCCAGCGCTGTGCAAAGCGTTACCGACACGTTGGCGCAGATCGCCACGGCGGTTGAGGAGCAAGCGAGTACCGCCGACGAAGTCAGCGGCAATATCCAGCAGGTCGATCAGGCGGCCGTGCGCTTGCTTGAAGGCGCGCGGGCGGTGAATCTCGCGGCGGATACCCTGAGTCAGGGCAGTCACGCCTTGAGCGCCAATACTGCAAGATTTCAGCTGCGTTGATGCCCTGCCCGGCCCGGATTTTCCGGGCTGGAGGATAAGCGGTTGAAAATAAGAAGAAATATTTTAAATTTACGCTTGACGCTTTTCCATTTCAGGGGAATAATGCGCGCCACTTGGCTACATAGCTCAGTTGGTTAGAGCATAGCATTCATAATGCTGGGGTCCGGGGTTCAAGTCCCTGTGTAGCCACCAAGTACTAAAAACGGCTTACCGAAAGGTAGGCCGTTTTTTTATGCCTCGAGAAAAGTGCGATTTCGTGATGGGGGATTTCTCCCCTCATCTGGTTTTCAGCCTGTCAGCGCCGACAATCCTTTCGCCCAGATCTGCCGCGTACGCAAACCGACCATTGCGCGCCAATCCGGATCAGCCGGATAAAACTGCTCCAGCAGATTCAACTTGATCCCCCGCCCCGTCGCATCCAGCGGATCGCCATGCAGATGCAGCCAATGGTCATCGCGCAAATAACGATGCACATCCGGCCCCGGATACGTTCCGCACTCGATCACGAACGGCATCAATTGCACCTGCGGTAAAGCATTGAGCAACGCTTGCGAGGTGTAGCCGGTTGCGGTCGCTGCCACCCCGGTTTCGCTCAAGGTATCGGCGCCGGTGTGTAGCGTGTAAAGCCATGGGCCGTAAATCGATTGGGCTTTTGCCAGAGCCGGATAAGGCGCCTGGGTAATGGTCAGCAACATCGGATGGCCGTATTCGCCAGCGCCGGTATGCAGATCGAAACACATCACGGTTTCAGCGCCCGCCAGATGCGTTTCGATGATTTGATGCAAGGTGCGATTCGACCAGCTCGGCGCGCGGCCGCCGTAAAACAGGCCGTCGGGATGGCTGTGCTGACCGCCCTCGACAATCGACATCACTGCCGGCCAGCCGTGTTCGTCGATCTGCGCATCGAGCATGGCATCGGCGCGCTGGCGCTCGGGGCCGTGCAAATCGGTGCAGGCGTAGATTTCATGCAGTGCGGCGTACGCGCGGTTATCCGGTAGCGGCCCGGTGAAGTCGAGGTGATTGCGGTTGAGGTCGATGTTGTCTTCGTTGACCCGACGCAGCCATGCGGTGCCCCATGGGTTGATCAGGTGCACCATCACCACCGCGACATCCTTGGCCAGCGAACCGGGTACGAATGCCTTCAACCAATCGATCTGACAATCCGAGCCGTAATAGCCCTCGACGCCGTGCGTACCGCTGAGCGCCACCAGTCGGCGTTTGGCCTGTGGATTGCCGAGCACGGCGACGTCGGTGCTCAGCGGTTCGCCGAATGGCCCGCAGCGTGGATGTGCGTATGAGGTGAGCGTGGCGCCAGCGGCATTGGCGGCGGCGAGAAACTGGTCGCGTTGAGCGCGGTAGCTGGATTCGGTGGGGAACTCGCTGTGCATATCGGTCTCTTGTTGATCTTGTAATTGTGGGCCTTCGCCTGCTCGCGATAGCGGTGGTTCAGTCAGCAATGATGTTGAATGTGATGACGCTATCGCGAGCAGGCTCGCTCCTAAAAGGGGACGTGTGCGGTCGATCGATTGCGGTTGACCCTAGCGAACATCCACCCCGAAAAGAAAGACAAAAATGCCCACCGGTTTGCGTCGCGACCAAGCGGTCGATAAAGTCCCTCAGACTTTTAATCCACGGACGGAGAGCCCGCGTGTTTTCAGCCTTGCCCTTGAGACGCTTTCGCCTGCCAGCCCTGACGCTGATCATCAGCGCCCTGACCCTCACCGCGTGCAACGCCCCGCCCTCTTCGACCTTGCCGCTGGCCCCGGAAGCCGCTTCCGGTTACCGCACCGACCTGCAAACCCGCCACGCCAGTAAACACATGGCCGCTGCTGCCAATCCACTGGCCGCCGAGGCCGGTCGCGAGATGCTGCGTGAGGGCGGTTCGGCGATTGATGCGGCGATTGCGATGCAAGCGGTGTTGACGCTGGTTGAGCCGCAATCATCCGGGATCGGCGGCGGCGCGATGATCGTGTTGTGGGACGGCAAACAGGTGCGCACGTATGACGGTCGCGAAACCGCACCGGCCGGCGCGACCGAGAAGCTGTTCTTGCGTGCCGATGGTCAGCCGATGTCGTTCCCGCAGGCGCAGATCGGCGGTCGTTCGGTCGGCACACCGGGCGTGTTGCGCGCACTGGAGATGGCACACAAACAACACGGTCGCCTGCCGTGGGCGAAGCTGTTTGAACCAGCGATCAAACTGGCCGAGCAAGGCTTTGCGATTTCTCCGCGTTTGCACTCGCTGCTGGAATCAGATCCAGTCATCCGCCAGTCGCCGGATATGGTCAAGTATTTCCTCAACGCCGATGGCAGCGTCAAAGCCGTCGGCACGCGTCTGCAAAACCCGGCATTGGCCGCCGTGCTCAAACGCATCGCCAACGAAGGCCCGGACGCACTGTACAAAGGCCCGATCGCCGAAGAAATCGTTGCCAAGGTGCAGGGCCACGCCAACCCCGGCAGCCTCTCGCTGAACGATCTGCAGCGCTATCAGGCCAAGGAACGTGCGCCGCTGTGCACCGATTACAAGCGTTGGCACGTCTGCGGCATGCCGCCGCCGTCGTCGGGCGGGATCGCCGTGGCGCAGATTCTCGGCACGTTACAGGCGCTGGAAACCCGCGATCCACGTCTTTCGCTGACACCGCTGAAACCGCTGAAGACCGACAAACCGGCCGGCATTGAACCGGATCCGCAAGCCGTGCATCTGATCGCCGAAGCCGAACGCCTGGCCTACGCCGACCGCGCGCAATACGTCGCCGACACCGACTTCGTGCCGGTGCCGGTCAAAGGCCTCGTCGACCCGGGTTATCTGGCAAGCCGTGCCAGCCTGATAGGCGAACGCAGCATGGGCAGCGCCAAACCGGGCACACCGCCGGGCGTGCAGGTCGCCTACGCCCCGGACCGTTCGCCGCTGCGCATCTCTACTTCGCAAGTGGTCGCGATGGATGACCTCGGCGGCGCTGTGTCGATGACCACCACCATCGAAGCCGCGTTCGGCTCGCACCTGATGGTTCAGGGCTTCTTGCTGAACAACCAGATGACCGACTTTTCGTTCATCCCTGAAGAGAACGGGCAGAAAGTCGCCAACCGTGTCGAACCCGGCAAACGTCCACGCTCGTCGATGGCGCCAACGCTGATCTTCGATCGCCACAGCGGCGAATTCGTCGCCACAGTCGGCTCGCCCGGAGGTTCGCAAATCATCGAATACGTGGCGAAAACCACCGTCGGCCTGCTCGACTGGAACCTCGACCCGCAAAGCGCTATCAGCCTGCCCAACTTCGGCAGCCGCAATGGCCCGACCGAACTGGAACAAGGCCAATTCAGCTCGCCGCTGATTCAAGCGCTGAAAGACAAAGGGCATGCCGTGAATGAAATCGACATGACCAGCGGCACCCAGGCCATCGTGCGGGTCAAGGATGCGCAGGGGAAAGCGTCGTTGGAGGGTGGCGCGGATCCACGGCGTGAGGGGGAAGCGCTGGGGGATTGAGGCTAGGACGCAAAGAGAAAAGGCTTACCGTGAGGTAGGCCTTTTGTTTGGCACACTGCGCATTTCAATCAGCCGCCATTCAGACAGCGAGCGTCTTGCCATCCACCGCATCACCAATCTTCAGGAAATGCCCACCCGCCACGTGATGCAAGGTGCGCAAACCGTCATGCCCTTCGAAATGCCAGCGTCCGTCACTGAACACGCGCTCATCGGCGTGGGCGGCGATGACTTCGGCGAGGAACAGATCGTATTGCTCGTGGTTGCGCGGCTCTGGCAGCAAACGGCATTCGAGCCAAGCCACACAGCCTTCGAGCAGCGGTGCTTCGACTTGCTCGCCGGCAAACGTCTGCAAGCTGTAAGCCTGAAACTTGTCTTGTCCTTGGGTTTGGCTGATTTCCAGGCCCGACGTATTACCGACGGTCTGCACAATGTCGGCTTGATCGACACACGGGACGTTGAGCACGAAGGTGCCGGACGCTTCGAGCAACTGGCGGGTCCAGGTGGATTTATCGAGGACGACGGCGACTTTCGGCGGTTCGAAATCCAGCGGCATCGCCCAGGCGGCGGCCATGATGTTGCGCTGACCGTCGTGAGCGGCGCTGACCAGCACGGTCGGCCCGTGGTTGAGCAAACGGTAGGCTTTGTTCAGGGGCACCGGGCGGCGGTGGAAATCGCTCATGGGATCTGCTCCGGGGGAAAAGAGCAGATTGTAGCGCTGCCACTGAAGAAACACAGAACCTGTGGGAGCGAGCTTGCTCCGGGCGGCGTTCCGACGAAGGCGATAGGTCAGTCACATCAATGTTGAATGACACACCGATTTCGCGAGCAGGCTCGCTCCCACATGGGACCAGTGCAGGTCAGTGGGAGAGTTGATTGGCGAACTGGCCTACCGCATTCACGACTTTCTGCGCACCATCCTGAATCTCGACAATCACCGTACCCGCCTCTGCCGCCAGCGCCAGGCCTTGTTCAGCCTGAAGCTTGCCGTCGGTCATCAGGGCCACGGCGTTGCGCGCCATTTCCTGGTTCTGCCGCACCACCGTGACGATCTCTTCGGTCGCCTGACTGGTGCGCGACGCCAGTTGTCGCACTTCGTCGGCCACCACGGCAAAACCACGGCCCTGCTCACCGGCGCGCGCCGCCTCAATGGCAGCGTTGAGCGCCAGCAGGTTGGTCTGTTCGGCAATGCCGCTGATGGTTTTGACGATGGTACCGATCACCTGCGACTGCTCGTTCAGTGCCTCGATACCCTCACCGGCGGCTTGCATGTGTCGCGACAGATCTCGCATTACGTTGACCGCTTCAGTCACCACCGTGGTACCGCGCTGGGCGGTGCTGTCGGTTTGCTGCGAGGTGCTGTAGGCAATGCTCGCCGCGTCGGCGACGGCTTGTTCGCGGTTGACCTGATCAGTGATCACGGTGGCGAACTTCACCACTTTGTACAGTTTGTTGTTGGCATCGACCACCGGGTTGTAGGACGCCTCCAGCCAGACCGTACGACCATGGCTGTCGACACGCTTGAAGCGCTCGGCCACGAACTCACCATTGTTCAGACGACGCCAGAAGTTCTGGTACTCGGCGCTGTTGTACTCCTCCGGCGTGCAGAACATGCGGTGATGTTTGCCCTTGATCTGCGCCAGGCTGTAACCCATGCCGCTGAGAAAGCGATCATTGGCGTTGAGCACATTGCCGTTGAGGTCGAACTCGATCACGGCGGTCGAACGCACCAACGCACCGATCAGGTTTTCGTGTTCACGGGAGGCTTCAATGGTGCGGGTCAGGTCACTGGCGAACAGCGAAATGTGCTTGATCCGCCCATCCGAAGAACGCACCGGTTGCACGATCGAACGCAGCCACGCTTCCTCACCGTTGCCGCGCAACAGGCGCACGGCGCCGGCGAAATGCTCGCCGCGGGTCATGGCGTTTTTGAAACGGAGGTGGAATTCATCAGTCTTCACATGCGCCGGGACGATATCTTCAATCGCCCGACCGATCAGGTCCTGACTCTTGTAGAGCATCTCGGTAAGGAAGTTCTGGTTGACCGATTGAATGCGCCCGTCGGGCTCAAGGTTCAATACCAGCATCTCGCTTTCCAGGCTTTCCTTCACCTGCACGAGGCTGGAGAGTTCTTCACGAAGAGTGGCCAGCTCTTGCTTCAGGCGTTTGTTGAACATAGGAAAGTACCGATGGGCAGGATAGGAAGCGGGATGCAGCCTAACCATCGGCCTTGAAAATCTTTTCTGAAGAGCGCAGGCGACTCGTCAGTCAAAAATAGTTCTGAACGGGTAACGTCACGCAGCTCCGGCCACCTGACACTGTCCCGAACGCGGCATCCGCGCACCGAAATACGCCGCCGTCAGCAGACCCACCACCCCCATCACCGCGCAGAACATCACGCAGATCCATGGACTCCACGGCATCAGACCGATCAGCAACAGCGGTGTGATACTGGCCCAAATGGCGTAGGCAATGTTGTAGGTAAAGGAAATGCCTGACACGCGAATACGTGCCGGGAACAACCCGACCATCACCGACGGCACCGCGCCGACAACACCGCAAGCCAGACCGGCCACCGCGTAAGCCAGGCCTACCCAGCGACCGCCGATGATCAGGCAGCCATAAAGCACACCGATACCCAATGGCAGCAGCAGACTGTAGAGCATGACCGTGCGCCACGCACCGAGGCGATCGACCAGCAACCCGGCAATCACGCAACCGATATTGAGAAACACGATGCCCAATGCACTGAGCGCGAAGGTGTGGCTGGCGGTCATGCCGAAGGTTTTCTGCATCATGGTCGGGGTGATGACGACGAATACCACCACCGCCGAAGTCAGCACGCAAGTCAGCAACATCGCCGGCAGCATGGCCAGTCGATGCTCGCGCAACACCGTGCGCAGCGGCAGCTCGACCCGCGCCTCACGCTGCGCTTCCATAGCCATGAACACCGGGGTTTCGCTCAACCAGCGGCGCAGGTAAACGCCGATCACGCCGAACACACCACCGAGCAGGAACGGATAACGCCAGGCGTAATCGAGGATTTCCGCCGGGGTGAAGACTTGTGCGAGAAACGTCGCGGTCAGCGCGCCGATCAGATAACCGAAGGTCAGCCCGGCCTGCAAAAAGCCCAACGCGTAACCACGATGGCCGGCCGGTGCGTGCTCGGCGACAAACACCCAGGCACTCGGCACCTCCCCGCCGACCGCCGCGCCCTGCAGGATGCGCAGCGCCAGCAACAGCAGCGGCGCGAAATAACCGATCTGTGCATAGGTCGGCATGATCCCGATCAGCAGGCACGGCAGCGCCATCATCAGGATGCTCAGGCTGAAGACTTTCTTGCGCCCGAGTTTGTCAGCGAAATGCGCCATCAGAATTCCGCCCAGCGGCCGCGCCAGGTAGCCGGTGACGAAGATCCCGAAGCTTTGCAGCAGACGCAACCACTCGGGCATTTCCGGTGGGAAGAACAACTGGCTGAGGGTCAGGGCGAAGAACACGAAGATGATGAAATCGTAGATCTCCAGCGCCCCGCCAAGAGCCGCAAGGCCGAGGGTCTTGTAGTCGGAGCGGCTGAACGGCAAGGGGTTGGCCGTGGTTTGGGCAGTCATGGCAAAGAACTCTGGCAGGCAAAAAACCAAGGCGCCCATGGTCTACGCAAATGGGCGGATGGACAACCCGTTAGACCATAGTCCCGGTTTTGCAAAAGCTGCTCACAAAGCATTGGCAGTTGAATTACTGTTAATGCCTGTCCTGCCAGGCGAACCACCATCGGCAAGTCATGCCGAGATCCTTGTAGGAGTGAGCCTGCTCGCGATTGCGGTGTGTCTGTCACCTCCCTTTTGAAAGTGACGACGCTATCGCGAGCAGGCTCACTCCTACAGTGGATCTGCGTTTCGCCTGCTGGATCAAAAATAACCATAAAAAATCCGAGGTACTCCTGTGGCCGTTGATATCGAAGATAGCCGCTCTGCGCGCTTTGCCTTGCGCTGTTCAAGTTTTGCCGAACGCTGGTTCCCCGATTCCTGGGTGTTCGCCGCGCTGGCCGTGATCATCGTCGCCCTGGCCACACTGGCCATGGGCGCGAAACCCACCGATGCCGCGATGGCGTTCGGCGACGGGTTCTGGAGCCTGATCCCGTTCACCATGCAAATGGCCTTCGTGGTGATCGGCGGCTACGTGGTCGCCAGCTCGCCACCGGCCGTGAAACTGATTGATCGCCTGGCGCGGATCCCGAAAAACGGCCGTTCCGCCGTGGCCTGGGTGGCATTGATCTCGATGGTCGCATCCCTGCTCAACTGGGGCCTGTCGCTGGTGTTCGGCGGTTTGCTGGTGCGCGCGCTCGCCCGCCGCACTGATCTGAAAATGGATTACCGCGCCGCCGGTGCTGCGGCTTATCTGGGCCTTGGCGCGGTGTGGGCGTTGGGCTTGTCGTCGTCGGCTGCACAGTTGCAGGCCAACCCCGCCAGCCTGCCGCCGTCGATCCTGTCGATCACCGGGGTGATTCCATTCACTGAAACGATTTTCCTCTGGCAGTCCGGCGTGATGTTGCTGGCGCTGATCGTGATCTCGATCACCATCGCCTACGCCACCGCCCCCGGGCCGAATTCGGCGCGCGACGCCAAGGCCTGTGGCATCGACCCTGCCTTCAACCTGCCACCGCTGCAACCGCGTACGCGTCCGGGTGAATGGCTGGAACACAGTCCGCTGCTGATCATCGTGCTGGTGCTGTTGGCAGCGGGATGGCTGTTCCATGAGTTTTCAACCAAACCGGCGATCACCGCGATTTCCGGGCTGAACACCTATAACTTCCTGTTCATCATGCTCGGCGCCTTGCTGCACTGGCGGCCGCGCAGTTTCCTCGATGCCGTCGCCCGCGCCGTGCCGACCACCACCGGCGTGTTGATCCAGTTCCCGCTGTACGGCTCGATCGCCGCGCTGATGACCACGGTTAAAGGTACGGACGCGCAAACCCTGGCGCACCACATCTCGACGTTCTTCGTCAGCATCGCTTCCCACGACACCTATGCGCTGCTGATGGGCGTGTACTCGGCAATACTGGGCTTCTTCATTCCGTCGGGCGGCGGCAAGTGGATTATCGAAGCGCCGTACGTGATGCAGGTCGCCAATGATCTGCAATACCACCTCGGCTGGGCGGTGCAGATCTACAACGCGGCCGAAGCGCTGCCGAACCTGATCAACCCGTTCTACATGCTGCCGCTGCTCGGTGTACTCGGGCTGAAAGCGCGGGACCTGATCGGATTCTCCTTTGTGCAACTGCTGGTGCACACGCCGCTGGTGCTGCTGTTGTTGTGGGCGCTGGGAACGACACTGGCGTATACGCCGCCAGTGATGCCGTAACAAAGCGGGGCGCGGGCATGCTGGCCGCGCCCCACATTTTTCTCCTGAAACAGCCCTGTGTCGGGCTGCCTGTCGCAAATAATGGCTCAGAGCCATCATCCTGCTTTACCGCATCGCTCTCTCGGTAATATTCTGCGCGCCCATAAATGTTTCCATTTTTTACCAAGCGCAAAGGGAGTTCGTCGCAATGATCGTAGGGATTGACCTGGGAACCACCAACAGCCTGGTCGCCGTCTGGCGTGGCGATGCCACCGAGTTGGTGCCCAATGCCCTGGGTCAGTTCCTGACACCGAGCGTTGTCGGCCTGGATGATCAGGGCCGGATTCTGGTGGGTCAGGCAGCGCGCGAGCGTCTGCACACGCATCCGCGCCTGACCGCGTCGCTGTTCAAGCGCCACATGGGCAGCGCCACGCAAACGTACTTGGCCGACAAGGCGTTTCGCCCGGAAGAACTCTCCGCCTTGGTGCTCAAAAGCCTGAAAGAAGACGTCGAACGCGCGTTTGGCGAAACCGTCACCGAAGCCGTGATCAGCGTCCCGGCCTACTTCAGCGACGCGCAACGCAAAGCCACGCGCATCGCCGGCGAACTGGCCGGGCTGAAAGTCGAGAAGCTGATCAACGAACCGACCGCCGCCGCCCTCGCCTATGGACTGCATCAACGGGACAAGGAAACTTCATTTCTGGTCTTCGACCTCGGTGGCGGCACGTTCGACGTGTCGATTCTGGAGTTGTTCGAAGGGGTCATGGAAGTGCGCGCCAGCGCTGGTGACAACTTCCTCGGTGGCGAAGACTTCGACACGGTGCTGCTGGAGCACTTCATCAGCCAGCACCGTTCGACCGCCGACTTCCCTGAACGCAGTAGCGTCATCCAGCCGCTGCGTCGCGAGGCCGAACGCGTGCGCAAGGCGCTGGGCCAGGACGACAGCGCTGAATTCCGCTTGCAACTCGGTGAGCGGCAGTGGACGCACACCATCACCCAACAACAGTTGGCAACGCTGTACATGCCGCTGCTCGAACGCCTGCGTGCGCCGATTGAGCGGGCGCTGCGCGATGCGCGCATCCGCGTCAGCGATCTGGACGAAATTCTGTTGGTCGGCGGCACCACGCGCATGCCGCTGGTGCGCAAACTCGCTGCCGGGCTGTTCGGCCGCTTCCCGTCGATCACCCTCGACCCGGATCAGGTCGTGGCACAGGGCGCGGCGATTCAAGCGGCACTCAAGGCTCGCGCCGCAGCGCTGGAAGAAGTGGTGCTGACCGATGTCTGCTCCTACACCCTGGGCATCGAGACCTCCACACAGGTCGGCCGTAACTATGAGAGCGGCCACTACCTGCCGATCATCGAGCGCAACAGCATCGTCCCGGTCAGTCGGGTGAAAACCGTGTACACGCTGCACGACAATCAGGAGCAAGTGATCGTACGGATCTTTCAGGGCGAAAGCCGCCTGGTCAAAGACAACGTGGCACTCGGCGAACTGGACATCAAGGTGCCGAAACGCAAAGCCGGCGAAGTCGCTCTCGATGTGCGTTTCACCTACGACAACAACGGTCTGCTCGAAGCCCAGGTAAAGATTCCCCTGACCGGGCAGCAGCATTCGCTGGTCATCGAGAACAACCCTGGCGTGCTCTCGCCCGAGGAGATCCAGCAACGCCTGCAGAACCTGGCACAGCTGAAGATTCATCCGCGCGAGCAACAGGTCAACACGCTGTTGAGTGCACGTCTGGAGCGCCTCTATCAGGAAAGCCTGGGCGATCTGCGTGATCTGATGGGCGATTGGGCCAAGCAATTCCAGATCGCGCTCGACTCTCAGGATGAGCGCCAGATCCGTGAAGTGCGCACCGACTTGAGCCGACGCCTGAGCGAACTTGACCGCACTCCGTGGCAATAAGGAGCCTGGCCATGGATTGCTGGTCGGTGCTGCACCTGCACGATGACGCTGAAGCCCGCGACATTAAACGCGCCTATGCGCGTCTGCTGAAAACCTTCCGCCCCGATGAGGATGCCGAAGGTTTCCAGCGCTTGCGCGAAGCCTACGAACAGGCGCTGGCGGTTGCCCGGTGGCGCCTTGAAAACGCTGAGCCTGCGGACGAAGAAGACGTCGCCGTGGCCACGGCCTCCAGCACTTTTGCCGCGCTGGCTCTCGATGCTGCGCTGGCAAACAATCACAGCCACCCGCAAAACACCGCGTGGGATTTTGCCGATCTCGACATTCCGCCCGTCAACCCGGCAGCCCCCGAGCCTTTTGCGCCGCCGGCGAAGGATGATGTTTTGCCTGTCGAGCCACTGACGCCGGCCCCGGACACAGAGGCGTATGCGCTTGAAGCGCAGGCCGCACGGCAACTGCTTGAGGGGCTGTCGCCCGAAAATCTCGACGAGCGTTGGGATCAGGCGCAACAGCAAGGCTGCGCCAAAGTGTTCGAAAGGCTGTTGCTGCAACTATGTGTTGAACAGCAACAACTGCGTGGCCCGGTGCTGCACTGGGCCGTCGAGCAACTGGGATGGCTGGGCCCTTGGCAAGAATTGCTGATGAGTGATCACCAGCGCGACCTGCTCGCCGAAAGCCTGATGGCCGATTATCAAAACGCCCTGCAAGCGCTACTCGAAAGCCACAGCGAACGCGAATTCCTCAACTTGCTCACACGCTACAGCGCCCAACCGTGGCTGCAGGTATTCGATCGCCGCGAACAATGGCAGCAAACCCTCCTGCACTTGCTCAATGACAGCGAGTGGAGCGTGCCGCTGTTCGACCGCATCGGCCAATTGTTCGGCTGGGATCACAACAAAGGCCTGCACCCGCAGCCGGACTGGCTCTGGGAAACGTTGATCGAACGCTGCAATCAGGAAAGCTTCTACGACAACCTGCGGGCCAAGGCTGAAAGCGACCGGACGTGGGCGGCCGACGTTCAGGCCGCGCATCTGTTGATCAATCCGCTCAAGCCCATGCAGCAAAAGAAGATCATCGACGGTTTTGGTCAAAACGAATGGCAGGCCTGCCACGACCTGTCGGAAAACCTCAAATGGCGCTTCCCGGAGCTGCTCGCACGTTTGCCCTATGCCGACGTTTTTTACTGGCGGCGGTTCTTTCCGCGGCCCATCGCCGCCGAGACCTGGGTGCGGGTATGGGCGGCCATTGCCTTGGCGCTGTGCCTGTTCTATCTGGGCGTTGAGAAAAGAGATGCCGCCAATCTCATCTTCATTCCGATGATCTTTGCCTGCGTACCGGTATGGTTTTTTCGCTTTGCATTGAGTTGGTGGGTGGTGCTCACGGCCCACGTGATCGTGCCGGATCTGTGGCTCACCGAGGGACTGATTCCGCGCAAATGGAACCCTGACACGCGCTGGCTGGTGATACGCCACGGCGTACCGCAAGGGGTGATGGTGCTGCTGTTTTCGCTGATGCTTGGGCCGCTGGGGGCGCTCACTTATATCGGCACGCTCCTGATCGGGCTGGTGCACAAACGCCGTATCGGTTCGCTCGATCCGGAACTGAGCAGCCGCCACCCTTGGCTGACCGCATTGCATTGGGCGCACTTCAGTCCGCTGCAATTGCTGTTTCTGGTGGTCATGACCGCCGTAACAGCGGCGAGCAGGCTCGGCTATTCGCTCACCCAGCTCATGCCCGGCTAGGAGCGCAACGACAAAACGCTCTGTCACCCAACCGTCACACTGCCTTGCTAGCGTCCGCCCGAAACATACTGAAACAATTAAGCAAAACGGGCTGAACGATGAAAGACGACACAGACGGCACCGACGCACCTGAATCCAATCAACCTTCCGACACCAGTCGCCGCCGCTTCCTCGGCGGTGTCGCGGTGCTCGGTGTCGGTGCCACGCTGGCCGGGTGTGGCAGCGCCAGCGATCAACCGGGCAAACCGACCGAACGCCCGCTGACGCCCGCCGAGCTGGACAAAGCCCTGCGCGACCAAGTGAAAACCGTGGTGGTGATCTACGCCGAGAACCGCAGCTTCAACAACCTGTTCGGTGATTTCCCCGGTGTCGAAAAGCCGCTGGCCGCGCTCAAACCCGGCGACTATCAACAACGTGATCGCGACGGCTCGCTGCTGCAAACCCTGCCGCCCGTCTGGGGCGGCGTCCTGCAGATCGGTCCGCAAACCCTCGATGGCGTGACCTATCCCAGCGCCACGCAGTTTCAGGAAAACCTGCCCAACGCACCGTTCGCCCTCAAAGGTCCGAACGGCGAGGACTTGCCGTTCGGTCTGGTGACCCGCGACTTGTGGCACGTGTTCTATCAGAACCAGATGCAGATCAATGGCGGCAAGAACGATGGCTTCGTCGCCTGGGCCGACTCCGGCGGCTTGACCATGGGCCACTACGCGCAGAGCCGTTATTCCCTGCGCCTGTGGGATGTCGCGCAGGAATTCGTGCTGTGCGACAACTTCTTCCAGGGCGCCTTCGGAGGCTCGTTCCTCAACCACCAATACCTGATCAGCGCCACCGCGCCGTTCTATCCAGACGCGGCCAATTCAGTGGCCAAATCGCAGATCGCCGCGCTGCAAAGCGATGATCCGAGCGACCCGCGCCTCAAGCCGCTGGAGCAATCGCCGGCCAGCGCCATGACCGGCCCGCCGCAGTTCGGCCCAAGTGCACTGACCCCGGATGGCTATGGCGTCAACACCCTCGCCCCGCCCTACTGGCCGACGTGGATTCGCGACCCTGAGCGCCCGGCGTATTCCAAAGCGGATCTGCCCAACGTGATGGTGCCGCAGACCCACGAACACATCGGCGACAAGCTGTCGAAAAAGCACATTGACTGGGCGTGGTATGCCGGCGCCTGGCAGGCGACGCTGGATCAGTACAAGGATTCCGGCGGCATCCCGAAAATCCCCAACTTCCAGTATCACCATCAGCCGTTCAACTACTTCAAGCAGCAAGGTCCGGAGAACCCCGCCGAACGCAATAAACGCCTGCGCGATGCCGGCCTGGGGGATGAGTCGAGCACCAACAAGTTTTTCGCCGATGCCGAAGCGGGCAAGTTGCCGGCGGTGAGCTTCTACAAACCGCAAGGCAACCTGAACATGCACGCCGGTTATGCCGACGTGGCCTCCGGTGACCGGCACATCGTGCGTGCGCTGAAGGTGCTGCGTGAAAGTCCGCAATGGAAAAATATGGTGGTGATCGTCACGGTCGACGAGAACGGCGGTTGGTGGGATCACGTCGCGCCGCCCAAGGGCGACCGTTGGGGGCCGGGCTCACGAGTACCGGCGCTGGTAGTGTCGCCGTTTGCACGCAGGGGCACGGTGGATCATACGGTCTACGACACGGCATCGATCCTGCGGTTGATCACCCGTGTCTTCCAGTTGGAAAGGCTCGACGGTCTCAAACAACGCGACGAAGCGATGGTTGCCCGGGGTCAGCAACCCATGGGCGATTTGACCAACGCCCTGCATTTTCCCGCCTGAAACCCAGCCCAGCGAGTTTGCGCAAAAATCTGCGGATGACAGCTTCTCTGTCAAACGTGGCTGATCCACTATGAGGCGCCCCCGACACGCGGGGAACCCACGCTGAAAAGGATCTGAGCATGTTCAAACTCGCAGGACTCACACTTGCCGCGCTGACGCTGAGCGCGGCCGCCCACGCCGATGTCGATCTGAAACTGGGCAGCACCGAACGCGTTACCCGCCTGTTCGCATACCCCAACAATTGCAGCGTAATCTGCTTCCGCAACTGGACGCTGGAACAGACCGTCGCCCATTACCTGAGCCAGAGCGTGCAACGCGATGGTTATGCCGATGCCAAGGTGTTGGTAAAAACCGATAACGGCCAGCTCTACGCCGAAATCACCGGCGTGCCAAAGGATTACGACAAACCGCTGTCGGCGCTGCTGGACGCGGGAGATCTGGCCTACACCGGCGCGAGCAAGCTCAATGCCGATGGCAAATGGGCCTACAGCTGGTACCTGTTCCTGCCGCTGGGCATGGCTTTGGAAAACCGTAAAAGTGTCGAGTTGCTGCACTTCCCGCCAGATTACTCGCTGACCCAAGCGCAGGATTATTTGCGTTCGAACACCACCGATCGTTGGGCGACGCTGCTGACTGACAATGGCATTCCTGCCGAGCAGACGCCGGCCTATCAAACCATCATCGATATCGCCCCGATCGCTGCGCCGTCCAATGCTGGCAGTGATCTGGAAGGCGTGTATGACTACTTCAAGGACTACCAGACCACCCTGGTCAAACAGTTCAGCCAGACCGCCAGCGGCACGACGCTGCCGATGGTCGCGTTCGGCGCGCCGGTGCGTAACTGGATCAAGCAGCAATACGGGCCAACCGTGAATGTCTTGGGCCTGGCGACGATCAGCCCAAGCGAAGGCGTGAAAGTGCCGGTACTGGGTTCCAACCACCCGAGTTACATCTGGTACGCCGCTGACCCGAAGAGCTATACCGGCGACGATGCCCAGGCCAAGGCTGATGCTGCGGGCCTGAAAGTCATGGGTCAGGATTTGAGCGCGGCCTGCTGGCAGGCGGGCATGGGCAGCAAACCGGGCAGCGATGCACAGGCCACCCTCAACAGTTGCACGCAGACGTGGCAGGTCACGCAGAAAGTCAAAACCTGCGAGCTGTTCTACACCTCGATCCGCAACCTTGCCCCGGCACAGGCTGTCGCCAAGTGCGCAACCACCCCGATCAAGGCACAACTGAAGCAGTTGCAGGCACCGCTGCCTGCCACCGCCGTTCCCGCCCCCCACCTCTAATCGCTTGAAGCGCTCCCGTGTCAGCCAATGCTGACGCGGGAAAGCGTCTAACTCGCCTGTCAGATCTGACAGTAGACCAGCTATAACTAATACGACAAGATTGGATCCAAACAGAGGTGCCGCAGCACTGACAGGACGTCAACCCCAGGAAGTCGCAAAACCTTTGCGACAAGGACTGTTATGAATATCCACGCCATGGCGCAATCGGCGCCACGCGATACCGAAGGTATTTACCCCTTCGCCGGCCTGCCCGTGCGACTGGGATTTCCCGCCAGTACCGACTTCGAAATCATCCACGATGCGCACGCCAGCCCTATGGGGGTCGCGGCGCGGCGTGAGTTTCTGCAAAGCCATCGGATGTGCCGGGTGTCAGGGCAACTTCTGCCCTATCGCTGCCGACAGACCCGACAAATGCTGACGGGCATCCACATTTACGACCCGCGCTTTTGCGGTTTGATCGAACACGCGTGCGACCCCAACGTGTTTCTCGACATGAGCGAGCTGTGGTTGTGGGCGTTGAAAGATATCCACAGGGGGGAGCGGCTGACCATGGACTACGCCGCCACCGAAGACAAACTGCTGCATCAGTTTGCCTGCGGCTGCGGAGCCAAACGCTGTCGAGGGTGGATCACCGGTTACGACGAACCGCCCAGCATCGAGGGCCAGCACTTTTTACAGCGCTGGCGGCACTCGGGTTTGCGCTGAAAGGCCGTTTACAACGCGCCAACCGGACGCAAACGGTATTGCGGCGGCAATTGCTCGAAACCACTGATGGTGGTGTTCAGGCTTTTCCAGCGACCATCCTTGATGCCGTAGATGCAACCGTGGATCGACAGGCTCTGCCCGCGATGCCAGGCGTTCTGGATGATGCTGGTGTGGGCGACGTTGGCCACTTGCTGGATTACGTTGAGTTCGCACATGCGATCAACCTGCTCTTCTTCGGTCGGTAACTTGGCCAGCTCCTCGCGTTTTTCGTAGTACAGATCGCGGATCGAACGCAACCAGCCGTCGATCAGGCCGAACTGGCGATCCTGCATCGAGGCGCGTACACCGCCGCAGCCGTAGTGGCCGGTGACGAGAATGTGTTTAACCTTGAGCACATCGACCGCGTACTGGATCACCGACAGGCAATTGAGGTCGGTGTGCAGCACCACGTTGGCGACGTTGCGGTGCACAAACAGATCACCCGGCAGCATGCCGACGATCTCGTTAGCCGGCACACGTGCGTCGGAACAGCCGATCCACAGATATTCCGGCGTTTGCTGGCGCGCCAGCTTGGCGAAGAAATCCGGGTCTTCCTTGGTGATCGCGTCAGCCCAACGCTCGTTGTTATCAATCAGGTCTTGTAAGTCGTGCATGCTGTAAGGCCTCAAGAAAGATGCGCTGCTTTGACAGACGACCGCCGGTCGGGGTCACGCCAGAATCGCAAGTGATTTCATGGGAATTCTCGTGTGTCCGGTGAGTCCACCTTAGTAAGGCCCACAGTATGAGGATTTGCCATGACTGATTCACGACGCCCTTACGATGCGGCGCAACCAGAGCCCATCGATGATAACGAAGACCGTATGGGTTCGGTACATGAGCTGGATTTCGATGCAGACGAACCTAGCGCGAAAATCGGTGATGAAATCCCCGAGCGTGAACGTGAACAGTTGATGCCCCATGAGCGTGTACGAGAGGCGGGCATGACCGGGGCTTCGGTCAGTGATCATGAGCCGACTGACGATGACCTGAGCCCGGAAACGCTGATCCATGAAGATGGCGCGCGGGATGCCGAAGAGGCCGGGGAAGGCAATCAGGCCGATTGGGACTTGAGCATCGTCGATGAAGATGACATTGGCGGAGGCAACGGGCTGGATGAGGCGGAACTGGCGCGGCGTGATCCGCTGGATGGCAACCGCTAGCAGACGCGCCCCCCTGTAGGAGCTGCCGAAGGCTGCGATCTTTTGATCTTGGTCGTAACATCAAAATCAAAAGATCGCAGCTTTCGGCAGCTCCTACAGGTCATCAGTCAACGAGGGTGCAGGCCATGACCACGGCATCCTCGCGCCCACCCACCGCCGGATAATAATCCCGACGCCGGCCAATCTCGTTGAAGCCATAACGTTCATACAACTTGAACGCGCCCGTATTGCTGTCACGCACTTCCAGAAAACATTCCCGCGCCGAAGCCGCATAGGCCCGCGACATCAGATGCTCGAGCAACGTCAGACCCAGCCCGCGCCCCTGATTTTCCGGTTTGACGGTAATGTTGAGCAGGTGCGCCTCATCCAGAATGATCTGCACCACCCCGTGGCCGACCTGCTGCTCACCTTCGAACATCAGCCATATCTGGTATTTACCCAGGCCGTCGAGAAAAATCCCCCGGGTCCACGGATGGCTGTACGCGGCGTACTCGATTTTCAGCACGGTTTCCAGATCCGCCTCGGTCATCGGGCGGAACGATACAGCGTCACTCATTCGATTCTTTCCAGCGCGCCATCAGCCGACGCATGGCTTGCCACACAGCGGCCTTGCGCTGTGGCTCTTCCATTAACAATTCCAGACCGGGAATGGCCCAGGCCGAGCCCAGACCTTCGATCTGCAATTCACGATTGAACGCTTCGGCATCCGCTTCACCGGCAAAACGCACCGCCGGCAAGCCGATCAGCCACAGACAGGCGCAGGGTGCGGCTTCCATTTGCACGGAAAGGAAACCCTGAACGAAATCACGCGCCGCCTCCGGGCCTTGATCCATGGTGCCGCGATTGAGCCACGGCCAGCGCACCGGCTCACCGACGATTTGCGGCGCATCCGGCAGACCGGCGGCGCGCAGCATGTCTTTCAGCAGCAAATAGGCGGGATCACGGCTCTGGAACGGTTCGCCTGTGGGTAACTCGACCAGCAGCAGGCATCGCCCGGCGCGCAGTAATTGCAGGGCGAAACGCGGTGGTGGCACCGGTGCCGGTTTGGCGACGACTGGCGTGTCGTCGGCCTCTTCTACCGGTTTGGCGTTGGTTCGTGTGCTGGCCAGCGAAGGACGCGGCACCTCGATCTTCGGCCGCTCACTCGGACGCGCAGCCGGTGCTGCCGGGGCTTCGGCCTGCGGAGCAAGCACGGCCGGCGCCTCTACCTCGGGCTCGGGCATGTCCAGCAGCTCGGGCCGCGACGGTGCGGCGAAGGGCAATTCGGTGCGCGGCAGCCAGTTGACCACCTGCATGGCGTTCAAATAGGCGCGGCGGCGGGACTCGATTAGCAAGGGTCGGCCACTTGTGGATAACTGAAGTGCGCTGATTCTACCGCCCTTCGTTCAAGATCGCCCGTTGTAGATCGATACTCTTTCACGAGGCGCTTTACCACGCTCTTTATACAAAGAATGCGACAGCCCGTCCCGAGAGTGAATCGCATCCTTCGTGATGCAGTACAATCGCCGCTTTTCATTGCCAACCAGCCGGGCATTCCGATGATCGAACCCAAGCGCGTCTTGCGCGCCCTCGCTGAACACTGGGCACTGCTTGAGCCACTGTGTGAGCACTTCGACCAAGGCACATTGAGCCTCAACGAACTGCGCTCACAGCTGGCCGCCCAACAACTGGACAGCACGCCGCAGGACATCACCAGCCTGCTCGACGTGTGGATTCGCCTCGATATCCTGATTCCGGTGGCGAAAAGCCCGAACCGTTTCGAGCTGAACGCACAGATCCATGATTTCCTCGCTTATCTGCGTCGCGAGCACCGACTGGGCCTGTGCCTGGAAATCGAAGCCTATCTGCGCCACCTCGAACGTCTGGCCGGTTACATCCAGGACGCATTCGAAGTCCGCGATGGCCACGACCTCGCCCGCCAGTTGCGCCTGCTCGACATGCGCGTGCGCGACGTATTGAAGAAGCTCGACAACGACGAACAGGCGCTGGTCGCCGTCGCCGAACGCGCGAAGACCAGCGACCGGCAGATTCCATTGCGTCAGCGTTATGCCGAAGTGTTGGCAACGTGGGACGAATACGTCGAGCCGATGATTGATCTGGTGAACGCCGATGGCGCCTTCGAACAAGGCGTGCGCAAGGTCGAAACCGTGTTGCTGAAGATGCTCAGCGAACAGCAACGCCTCGGCCATCTGGTCGACGACGACATGCTGCTGCGCACCCACGCACGCATCCTCGAGATGCAGACCAGCGCCCAACTGACCTTACGTCACGCCCGCGAACTGCTGCTGCCGCTGCGTGAGGAAGCGCGCCGGCACAACGCCGTGACCCGTGGCGCCGCGTTAGCCCTGGCAGCGATTCGCCGCAAAGGCATCGACGCCGTGCCGCAAGCCGCGATGCCGCTGTTCACCCGCCCGCAAAGCACCTTCCTCGGCAGCGCCAGTCAGGTCGAAGCCTACGTCTATGCGTTGGCGCGTTTCGAGCCAAAACCGGCGCGTTTCCCCAAGGCACACAAGACCCAGAAAGGCGAAGCCCCACGCGCGCCCCGCACCGTGCGCGAGATGGTCGACCGCTGCGAAGAAGCCTTGCCGATGCCGGATCTGATGACCTGGCTGCTCGAGCAGGAGCCGGACGGCGCCACCGACGAATTGCTCTACTGGTTCTCGCGCCTGTCGCGGGAAAAACGCTTCAAGCGCGAGCGTCTGGAACGCCGCGAATACCACACTCACGAGCACCAGGTCAGCCTGCGCTCCTTCGCCCTGCTCTCGGCCAGCGACAGCGCCGCCGAGAATTCTGCGAGCATCCCCAATGCATCTTGATCTTTCCGAACTGTCGCAACTCGCGCCGATCTTCCGCGAGCTGTTCAAGGGTTACCACGTCAGCCGCCGCGACCCGGAGCTGTACGCGCAACTGTCGAACTTCCAGGACCAGTACCGCACGCTGTTCAAGGCGCTGGGTTTTGAACTGGTCTGCGATACCCGTGGTTTCTACTACTTTGTGCCGGACATGGCCGCTGCGGCGGTGAACAAGACCGCCCAGCGTCTGGCGCTGTTCACCTTCATCCTCGTCGAGCACCTGGCCGATCAGGGCCGCGACCCGATCGCCGTGCTCGATGGCGGCAGCCTCGGCCGTGAAGAACTGCCATCGCTGCTGGAGAAGTACCGCGACCTGTTCATTCAGGCCGAAGTGCAGACCGTTGAAGAGCTCGAAGAAAAGATCATGCGCCGCATGACTCAACTCGGTTTTGCCAGCGAAGAAAACGGCGTTTATCGCTTCCTGCCGCCAATGCACCGTTTCCTCGACGTGTGCCTGTCGGTACAGCAGGACCGCGATCTGGCGGCCAGCGTGCACAGCGTTCTGCCGTTGCCGGCGCCAGTGCTGATTGATGAAGCGGCGGAAGCCAAATTCCTCGAAACCGACGACCCGCTCGATCTCTCCGAATTTGAGGAAGAGAGCGAAGAAGATGCATTGGCCCGCGCCATTGCCGAAGAACAGGAGTCCGACGCATGAGCCAGGAACGCTACGGCATCCGTCGCTTTGCCCTTTTGAACACCGCCGGTTACAGCCTCGGCCTGTTCCCGCTGGAAGAACCGTTGTCGGTTTACGGCGCGAACAACCTCGGTAAATCGGCGTCGATCAACGCCTTGCAGTTCCCGATTCTGGCGCGCATGTCGGACATGAGTTTCGGCAAGTACAGCCTCGAACAATCGCGGCGCTTCTACTTCGCCTCCGACACCAGCTACATCCTCGTCGAAGTGAACCTGCCGCACGGCCCGCACGTGATCGGCGTGGTCGGTCGCGGCCCGGGCGGTGGTTTCGGTCACCAGTTCTTTGCCTATGCCGGCAAACTCGACCTGGCGCATTACCAGAAGAACGACACCTGCCTGCGCCAGAAAGAGCTGTTCAGCAACCTTGAGAAAGAAGGCCTGAAAGCCTACGAACTCAAGCCGGACGAACTGCGTCGTTTGCTGGTTGGCGGTCACACGTCGATCCCGCTCGACCTGACGCTGATCCCGCTGCGCTCCACCAGCGAGCAGAGCCTGAAGACCTTCCGCGCGCTGTTCATCAACCTGCTGCACATGCGCGAAATCACTGCGGCCAAGTTGAAGCAGTTGTTCCTCGACGCCTTCGAACACAGCCTGCGTTCCGGCAGCGTCGATTACATCGCCGCGTGCGAAGAAGCTTTCCGCGACGTGCGCCGGATGGAACAGGACTACAACTCGCTGGTCGCCGCCGGCCCGCTGGTTGAGGCCTTGGCCAACGGCGTGAAACAGCGCGACGTGCTGCGCGGCAAACTGCATCGCCTCTCGCCGCTGCTCGATTCGTTGCTCGGCACCTGGTCGGACTACGCCAGTGCGCGCAAAGAAGAACTGACTATTCAGGCCGACCACTACCGTGGCGAGCAGGACAGCCTGCAAAACGATCAGCGCGGCGGCACCCAGGAGCTGATGCGTCTGGAACGGGAGATTTCCGGCATCCAGCGCTGGCTCGGCGAGCTGTCGGTGCTGAAGAACCGCTTCGCGCTGGTCGATGACGTCAAAGTGCTCGAGCAACAATTGCTCGCGGCCAAAGACGCGCATGACGAATTGGCCGGTGCTCTGGCGCAATCACGCCAGTTCAGCGCTGAAGATCTGGAAGAGCGCGTACGCGATCTGGAAAAACGCCTGAAGTCGGTGAAGCAACAACTCGATCACGCCGACAACAACAGCTACGCCCGCCTGCGCGAAGAGTTCTCGCAGCAGGACGTCGAGCGTCTGATGCGCTTGTTCAACAGCGCGCTGTTCAGCCTGCCGCTGGGCGAACACGGCATCACCCTCGACGACGATGGCGAGTGGGTCAAATCGGTTGAGCTGATTCTCGACGGCTTCAAGGGCGAGCGTTTTGAAGTGCCTGGTCTGTCGATCGACATCTCGCACATCGAGCCGCCGGCGCTGCAAGCCTTGGCTGACCGTGCCGCGCTGCGCGATCAGAAAGAGCGTCTGGAAAAAGAGCTCAAGCAACTCAAGACTCAACAGGCTGTAGCCGCCGACCGCGCCGCGAGTAAAACCCAGACCGAAGCGCTGTACCAGCAAGTGCTGGACGCGCAGAAGGCGCTGGAAGATTTCCGCCGCACCCAGACTCTGAGTGCCGAGGAAGGCGACAAGCTCGAGCAACTGGCGCAGATGGAAGGCGCCCAGGACGAACTCAAGCGCTCCAGCGATGCGTTCACCGAGCGCGTCCAGCAATTGTCGGCCAAGCTGCAACTGGTTGGCCGCCAGATCGCTGACATGGAAGCCAAGCAACGCACCCTCGACGATGCGCTGCGCCGTCGTCAACTGCTGCCGGCGGATCTGCCGTTCGGTACGCCGTTCATGGATCCGGTCGATGATTCGATGGACAACCTGTTGCCACTGCTCAACGACTATCAGGACAGCTGGCAAGGCTTGCTTCGCGCCGATGGCCAGATCGAAGCGCTGTATGCGCAAGTACGTCTGAAAGGCGTGGCCAAGTTCGACAGCGAAGACGACATGGAGCGCCGTCTGTCGCTGCTGATCAACGCTTACGCGCACCGTACCGATGAGGCGCTGACCCTGGGCAAGGCCCGTCGCGCGGCGGTCACCGACATCGCCCGGACCCTGCGCAACATTCGTAGCGACTACGACAGCCTCGAGCATCAACTGGCGCTGTTCAACCGCGAGATCAACAAGCGTCAGGTCTCCAACCTGCAGAGCTTCCGCATCGTCCTCGCGCCGAACAAGGAAGCGCTCAAGCACATCGACCAGATCATCCACAGCGCCGGTCAGTACGAAGAAGGCGAAACCCTGTCGGTGTTCGATCTGAGCCAAAGCGCCGAGCAGGACAACAAGAACGAAGAGGCCAAGGAATACCTGGCGCGGCTGGTGGCGGCAAACCACAACCAGCTCGGCCTCAAGGACTTGTTTGAACTGGCCTTCGAGATCACCAAGGTCAACGGCCAGCCGGTGATCCACACCGACATCGATGGCGCGGCGTCCAACGGTACAACCATGACCATCAAGGCGCTGACCAACATGTACTTGTTGCTGCACTTGATGGACCGCGATCAGGCCGGTCGCGTACGTCTGCCGTACTACCTCGACGAGGCCGCAGACATCGACGAGAAGAACCAGGCCGCGTTGCTGGAAACCAGTCTGCAACTGGGCTTCGTGCCGATTCTGGCGAGTGTGAAGCCGCAGGTCTGCGCCAGTGTCGCGATCGACCTGGAAGGCGGCAGCGGGCCGGCCGGTATCTATATTGATGAGGCGGACTGGAAGTACATCCGTCGCCACGATGTGGTCAAGGCAACGCTGAATGTTGAAGCGGATGAACCGGAGCTGGATGCGGTTTGATCGGCATTAACTGAAGGCAATAAAAAGGGCCGCGATCTGTTTGGATCGCGGCCCTTTTTTATGGCTTGGGATTTGTGCTGATTTTGCGGGCCCTTTCGCGAGCAGGCTCACTCCTACAGTTGGAATGCGTCCCCCTTTAGGAGTGAGCCTGCTCGCGATGGCGCCACTTCAGACACCATAGAATCACTTACCGAGCGAAATTTTCGGCGCCCACGTCAGCCACTCATCCTCAAACTTGTCGAACAACGGGAACGTCTGCTCAGGTCGCGCCGGGTTGCCCATGCGCTCACCGTCCGGCGTGGCGAAGGCGATGCCACCCTGAATCGCCGTCTCCAGCGACTCGGTGCGCACCGTCAGCCCGTTGAACAAACCGATATCAAACCCGACACCGCTAGTGTTCCAGAACCGGCTCCCGCTGCGCACCAACGGCGCGTATTTCGGTTCGATCAGAATGTGCACCAACACTCGATCAGCGGTCTGACCCAGTTCATAACCGGTGACTTTGCCCACGGTAATTTCACGGTAAGTCACTGGCACACCCGGTTTCAGCGAACCACGACGGGCCGCGCTCAAGACCAGACTCAGACCCGCCTCTTGTTTGCTCACTTCCGGCGCAGCGGCTAGCGCAGTGAAGCTCTTCTGCGGGCCGAGGTTCTTCGCCGCCGGTTGTACTTCGATGTACTTCCCGGTCACCAGGGTTTCCAGATTCTCTGTCTTGATCAGGCCGAGCTCCGGTTTGACCACCCAGAATTGGCTGCCGACCCGGGCGATTTTCTCCGGCACTTCGGTAATACGCGCGGTGAGGATCACCGACTGCAAGTCATCGGTCAGATCGACGCTTTCAATTTTGCCGACATCCAGTCCCTTGAAGCGCACCGGCGTGCCGCTGCTCAGACCGTCGGCGCGATCAACCTTGATCGTGACTACCGCGCCTTTCTGATTCGCCTCATCATGGTTGGCGAACAGGCGGAAACGTGGAATGCGCTTCTGCAACGGCGCCTTGGCCTGCGGTGTTTCAAAAGCGATGCCACCGGCCATCAGGGTCTGCAGCGATTCGCTCTTCACTTGAATGCCGCCGGTCAGTCCGCCGGTCAGCGTGATGCCGCTGACATTCCAGAAGCGCGTCGACGCATTGACCAGGTTTTCGTATTCCTTCTCGATGTGAACACCGATGACCAGTTGCTTGCGGGTCTTGGAGAACTGGTAGCTCTGCACCGAACCGACCTTGACCTGCTTGTACAGAATCGGACTGCCAACATCGATGGAGCCAAGGACATCGGTGAACAACACCAGGTGCAGCCCCGGCGAACGCAGATCCAGCGGCGGCGCCTTCGGGCGTGCCTCGAACTCGCGTTTCGGCGCAGCGCCCTTGTCACCCGGGCGCACAGCGATGTAGTTACCTTTCACCAGCGCTTCCAGCCCGGTGATACCGGCCAGAGAAATCGATGGTTTGACCACCCAGAACTGGGTGCCATCGACCAGATAGTCTTCGGCCAACGGATCAAGAGTCAGCTCGGCAGTGGCGCTGTTCAGATCCGGGTCGATCTTCAATGCTTTCAGGTTGCCGACCTGAATGCCTTTGTACATGACTGGCGTGCGGCCAGCCTGCAGGCCTTCGAAATCGCTGAGTTTGACCTTCACGCGAATCCCGGCAGCGGCGGCATCGAAGTCTTCGTAGAGACGGAACGGCAGGCTAGGATCGGTCGGCGGGCTGTCCTTGCGGTTCTCCGGCGTGGCGAAGGCGATACCACCGGCGACGATGCTGGCCAGCGATTCGCTGCGCACTTTCACGCCGGACAGGTTGGCGTCGATGCTGATGCCGCTGGCATTCCAGAAACGCGTGTGTTTGCGCACCAGTTTGGCGTAGGTCGGCTCAATGAAGACTTTCAGCTCAACGGTGCTTTGATCTTCCGAAAGCACGTAGCTTTTGATCTGGCCAACCTTGATCTGTTTGTAGAACACCGGACTGCCACGGTTCAGCGAACCGAGACGATCGGCCTTGATGGTCAGATGCAGGCCGGGTTTGGCGTCCGACAGCGGCGGCTCTTCGGCCAGCGCCTTGAACTTGCGCACAGGTTCGCCTTCGCCAGGGCTGATAGCCACGTAGTTACCGGAGACCAGAGTTTCCAGACCGGTGATGCCGGCCAGGGTCACGCTCGGCTTGACCAGCCAGAAACGCGTGCTGGTCTTGAGGTATTGCTCGACGTCTTTGTTCATCTCGACGGTGGCGATCACGCCTTTGGAGTTGCCCTCATCGTCGAGTTTGAGCGCCTTGACCTTCCCGACCGACATGCCTTTGTACATGACCTCGGTCTTGTTGGCCTGGATGCCTTCGCCACTCTCGAAGCGGATCTGGATCTCGATACCGGTTTCGGAGTAGGCACGCCAGCCGAGCCAGCCGCCGATGATCAGCGCGATCAGAGGCAGTACCCAAATGGCAGACCAGTTCGAAGCCGGTCGGGTTTTCGCTACGGGCAAATCAGTCATGGTCGTCGTCCGACTCCGTGTTATCCCAAATCAGTCGGGGATCGAAAGTTACTGCGGCGAGCATCGTCAGAATCACCACACTGGCGAAGGCGATGGCGCCAAGATTGGCTTCGACACTGGCAAGCCGGCCGAAGTTGACGACCGCCACGAGAATGGCGATCACAAAAATATCGAGCATCGACCAGCGGCCAATAAACTCGATAAAACGGTACATCCAGATGCGCTGACGGGCGGACAACGGTTGACGTCGTTGCACCGAAAACAGCAGCAGCGCGATGCCCACCAGTTTGAAGGTCGGCACCAGAATACTGGCGATAAACACCACGGCGGCGATCGGGATCATGCCGTGTTGCACTAACTGGATCACGCCGGACATGATGGTGCTCGGATCACCTTGGCCCAAAGAACTGACAGTCATGATCGGCAAGACATTGGCCGGTATATAGATGATCGCCGCGGTGATCAGCAGCGCCCAGGTACGGGTGAGGCTGTTTGGACGTCGCGCATGAACCAGTGCACCGCAACGGGTGCAGGTTTGCTCGTCGGTGTCAGCTTCTTGCTTGTTCAATTCGTGGCATTCGGTACACACCAGAATGCCCGCATCAATCGCCCGCATGAGCGTCCTCTCCTGATAACGCCTGCCAGATCTGATGCGGTGACATCACCACTTCCAGCCAGACCTGTACCAACAACAAACCAATGAAACATACCAGGCCAAGACCAACGGTGATCGCTGCCATATCAGCCAGTTTGACGATCGCCACCAGCACGCCCATGAGGTAGACCTCGAGCATTCCCCAGTCTTTGAGGTGGTGGTAAATGCGATAGAGCAACAAGCCGTAACTGCGACCGATATCGAAACGGATCGTCAGCAATACGAATAACTGGCACAGCAACTTGAGCAGCGGTATGGCCATGCTGCACAGGAATACGACAATGGAAACACCCTGCATGTCGGTGTTGAACAAGCCGACCACGCCGCTCCAGACCGTATCCTGCGAAGACTGTCCGAGGATATTGAGTTGCATGATGGGTAAAAAGTTTGCCGGGATGTACAGCAATAATGCTGCAATCACCAGGGCGAGGCTGCGCTGCACCACGTTATGGCGGTGGGCATACAACTCGTAACCGCAGCGTGGGCAGAGCGCTTTCTCGCCATGGGCAAGTTGTGGCTTGCGCATCAGCAGGTCGCACTCGTGACAGGCCACCAAGTCTTCCAGCGGTAAATCTGACAGCCCGGGGGCGTCAACCGACTCTGACATAAAGGCTCTGGCTCCGAATAAGGTGGGGCTATTCTAGTGTTCTGATTCGAAAATAACTGTGCAAATTTGTTCGCTGTCGCGAGCAAAAACTTTTCCTGCGGGCAAAACAAAACCCCAACTGCTTTCGCAATTGGGGTTTCGGAATTTAATCTTGACGATGACCTACTCTCACATGGGGAAACCCCACACTACCATCGGCGATGCATCGTTTCACTGCTGAGTTCGGG
>NZ_JACOPX010000025.1 GCF_015461835.1 Pseudomonas neuropathica
GACTCGGACTGGTCTCGATACTGGATACGATAAACCGGCTTAACCGCATAACTTGAACCGCCGTATACGGAACCGTATGTACGGTGGTGTGAGAGGACGGCGGATGTGAATCCGCCTCCTACTCGATGGGTAAATGTTGGATCGCTATTGATAATCGGCGAGTGGATAGTCCCTGCACAGGGTTTCGACCTCTGAGCGAAACTGCGCGAGGAGCAGGGGTTCCAGTGTGTAATCCTGTTCGCCGAGCGGCGCTACCGTATTCAGAACCCGCACTATCAAATCGACGATCTGGCGGCTGCCGTGGACATCGACCCGGCGTTGCGCCAGCGCAGTGGTGCCGATACGCAGCCCGCTGGTGACAAGTGCCGAACGGGGATCGTCGGGTACGCGATGTTTGTTGACGATGATCCCGCAGTGCCCCAGCGCCGCCTCGGCGATAGCCCCCGTGATGCCACCCCGCAAGCGAACCAGCACCGTATGGTTTTCACTGCAGCCGCCGACCACTTCATAATCCTTGGCCTGAAACGCTTTGGCCATTTCATCCGCCGTACTGCGGATCTGCGCCATGCAGACATCGAATGCTGCGGACATTGCATAACCCAGCGCGGCAGCCTTCGCTGCGATCATGTTGGCAGCGAGCGCACCCTGCATTCGCGGGTAAACGGCTTGATCCAGCAGGCGACTGAAGGTGGTCCGCAAACCGGGAATCTTGGTGTTCGCATCAGCACCGCTGAGAATCACGCCACCGCGAGGCCCGGCGAGTTGCTTGTGCGTGCACGTGACGGTGACGTGGGCGGCGTCGATCGGACTTGGGTGTCGTCCGGTAGCGACGAGCCCGGCGATGTGCGAAATGTCGGCGAGCAGGATGGCCCCGGCTTCATCGGCAATTTCACGAAACCGCTGGAAGTCCACCACGCGCGAATAGGCGGTGGCGCCGCAGAGGATGACGCGTGGGCGATGGGCGAGTGCCAGTAGGCGAACCTTGTCGTAATCGATCAGGCCGTCTGCTGTCGTGCCGTACTGAATCGCCTTGTAGTAGGCGCCGGAAAATGCGGCAAGGCTGCCATGCGTGAGATGACCGCCGTGTTCCACCGCCATGCCCAACAGGGTATCGCCAGGCTCCATCAAGGCCGTAAGCACTTGGTAAACGGCGTTCGACGCAGAGTGTGGCTGCACGTTGGCGTATTGCGCGCCGAACAGTTGCCGCGCCCGGCGGATGGCCAGCGATTCGACCAGTTCGACGTTCTCGCACCCTGCGCTGTGGCGCTTGCCGGACATGCCCTCTGCCGTCACGTTGACCAGCACGGAAGCAGAGGCCGCCAAGGTTCGCGGCTGGACTGCGCAGGAGGACGAGACCAGTGAAAGCGTTTGCTGTTGACGCGTGATTTCCGCGTCGAGAATGGCCGCCAGTTCGGCATCTTCTGCGCGAAGATCCGCCAGGCCACGTCGCAGCAAGTCAGCCTGGTTTTCGAGCGGTTCAGTAATGACTGCCATTGCTTGATTCCTTCCCTGGTTTTGCGTGATTTGCGCATGTCCTTGCTTGCCAGATCTGTACAGGCGAATCCGTGTTTTGACCGCTGTGCGCGCAAAACTAAACCCTGTACAGGCCCCCCGTTTTTTCGTCCTTTCACTCTCGAGAATGGGACGCCGGATTGACGCATCATAAATTTTTCAGTGAGGAACGCCACAGAATTAATCAAAAAAATGAACATTCTTCAAAGAAAATGATTCTTTTTGTGGTCGCGTCGGGTGTAAAACAGGCATTGCCCGGTGCCGATTTTCCGGCCTTGGGTGGAAGTCGAAAGGAACTGACGAGTCGGTACGGAGGCTGAAATGACCCCGCACGTTGGCGGAAGCAGCCTGTGAAAGCTGACTTTTTATACCGAACCCAGGGAGGGAGAATGCTATGATCCTGCGCGGCACTGACAGGGATATAACTGCAATTTCCTACCTCACTTGTGTACGTCCGGAATGATCATTCGGGACGTGACATTGATTGCAGTTAAAAATGGATGATAAGCATGTGATGCACAGAAGAGAAAGATCGGAGAATCTGAAGAACAACATCAAATACCTGATAAAGAGTCGCGGGGAGACGCAGTTGTCCTTGTGTCACTCCAGTGGTTTGACGCGTACCACCATCTACAACATCCTTGAAGGCAAGGTGGTCAATGTCCAGCAGTCCACTGTGCGCAAAATTTCTGATTTCTTCGGCGTGTCTTACGAGGAAATAGAGACGATTGATTTTGAAGAAAAGGAAATCATCGAAAGCAGTATTTCGCCACAGGGAAACATGAACCCGGCGGCGGTTCCGGTGATTAAAGAAAGTCTGCTGCTGCAAAGTCTGGATAAGAGAATTGGTGAGTTGGCGACGATTTATCCACTGACTTACTATTTTGGCGCTTCTTTTAACCTGATTGGCGTGCTGCTGGAAAACGAAATCAGCGGTCTGCATGAACCCGGCGAACTGTTGATCGTGCAGAAAGGAGCATCAACCAGCGACAGGGAAAAACTGGTGTATGACAAAATCACAGCGAAGTTATCTATAAGCCATGAAGGCAGCTTTGATACGGATCGTGTATGCGTGATCGGAGATGTAATCGAGGAACGATTTAATGGATTGCAGTGTTGAAATGGAAAACAGCAAGTACAAATTGCTGGGGTTCGAAAATGGAAAAAGCCTGGCCGTTATCATGGTTATTGCGACAGGCAAGATAATTAAAATAAAACTAAGTGAAGTGTTGAATAGTGAGATTATGGATAATCTGAATAAAATCGAAGTGAAAAACCTCTACAAGAAGTTCTACTCCCAGGGTGGGGCGCTGACGGCTTACGAAATCAATGATCGTCATGAAAGTTCGTGGATGATCTACATCATCCTGAACCTGATGCTGTTCACGCTTTATATTTTCACCAGTATTGCAGCGACAAAACCGATCTACCTGGATTACTTTGACATTGTCGTGACCCCGGGAACCTTTCTTTACCCGCTGACCTTTCTGATCGTTGACTTGTTGAACGAGACGTTTGGTCTGCGGCTGGCGCGCCGGGCAATTCTCTTTGCGTTCATCAGCAATGCGGCGATTATCATTCTACTGGCGATTACCACCCATTTGCCGGGGCTGCCGGGGTGGAAGCTCGATGGGGCTTATAATGATGTTATCAGTCAGTTGTCAGCAGTTCTGGTAGCGTCTTCTATATCGTTTCTGGTTTCCGAGAACATAAACTCGTACCTGTTGTGCAAGATTAAAGAACTCACAAATTCCAGGTTTCTGTTTTTGCGAGTGTTTTTAAGCACATTGTTTGCCGTGATCATCGACAGCTTTCTGTTCTGCTATATCGCTTTCTACGGGACGATGGAAAATAGCGCGATACTGGGCATGATCTACGTTCAGATCGCAATCAAGGTAGGTTTTGCCTTCTTTAATATCTTGCCGGCCTACGGCGCAAGATCATTGTTCAAGAAGTACCTGACGGGTGCGCAGACGCAATAAAGAGAGGAGAGCGCTCACGCGGCATGCTTGAGTGAGCGCTTCTTGTTGCGGTTTTACTTTAAGCCAAGTTTTTCTTTCAAGCTTTGAGTGACCTGAACTTTATTATTCAGGAACTCATTCAAGCCTTTTGCGCGAAGATTGCAGGCATCACAATCGGAACATCCAGTGCCCTTGATGCCGTTGTAGCAAGTCAGTGTTTCTTCGCGAACCAGATCCAGTTGATGGTGGTAATCAGCCAAGGCCCAGGTTTCTGCCTTGTTCAGCCACATCAATGGAGTATCCAGTTGCAGATTGTAATCCATGCCTAATTCAAGGGCTTTATTCAGCGCCTTGACGAATTCATCCCGGCAATCCGGATAGCCCGAGAAGTCGGTTTCACAGACACCGGTAATGACCGTTTTGGCCTGGACTTGATAGGCATAGATAGAAGCCAGGGTCAGAAACAGGATGTTCCGCCCCGGAACAAAGGTGCTTGGCAGGCTCTCGCCGGAACTGTTCACGGTCGGGACCGGAATGTTGTCGCGGGTCAGGCTGCTGATGGCCAGTTCGTTGAGCAAGGACACATCCAGCGTTTTATGCACGGTCACACCGAGCTTTTTCGACAGCTGCTGCGCCACTTCAATTTCAGCGTGATGACGCTGACCATAGTCGAACGTAATGCAGTGGACTTCATCGTAGTGGGTCAGTGCATGGATCAGGCAAGTCGTAGAGTCCTGGCCACCACTAAAAACGATAACTGCCTTGTTGCTCATAAGTCTGCTTCCTGCATTAAACGGGTAGTTTTAAAGGTCGCAAGGGTAACTCGAAATGACGCTCGATATAAGTGCGCTGGAAGTTGCGCCCGCAGGCCGCAGGTCGCTTTGCAGCTAATCGCGGTATCCTGTGCACTCTGATTACGGACGCTTTTCCATGCTGGTGATTTCCAACAACGTGCATCTTCCCGATGCCGAGATCGAACTGACGGCCATCCGCGCACAAGGTGCCGGTGGGCAGAACGTCAACAAGGTTTCCAGTGCGATGCACCTGCGCTTCGATATTCCGGCCTCGTCGTTGCCCGAGTTCTACAAGGAGCGGCTGCTGGCGCTGCGCGACAGTCGCATCACCAGCGATGGCGTGTTGATCATCAAGGCCCAGCAGTACCGCACGCAGGAAGCCAATCGCGCCGATGCGCTTGAGCGTCTGGTCGAGCTGATCCTCAGCGCGACCAAAGTCGAAAAGAAACGCCGCCCCACCAAGCCGACCCTCGGCTCGAAGAAGCGCCGGCTCGAATCGAAAACCAAGCGCGGCAGCATCAAGGCCGGACGCGGCAAAGTGGACTTCTAGTCTTCGCGGTACTTGGCCGTGTGCTTGTACAGATAGACGCTCAAGGCCAATCCGCTCAATGCAGCGAGAGCGGCGAACAGGAAGATCGAAGCAAAGCCGAAGCCTGCCGCAATCGCTCCGGCCAATGGCCCGGTGATCCCCAGCGACAAATCAATGAACAGTGAATAAGCACCGACCGCTGCGCCACGGCTTGAAGCCGGCACCAGATTCACTGCCTCCACACCCAGCGCCGGGAACACCAGCGAGAAACCAAAGCCGCTCAGCGCCGCACCGGCCAGCGCCCAATGCGCGTCCGGTGCCAGCCACAACAGCAGCAGGCCCAGTGTCTCCACCGACAGGCAGGCAATCGCCACGCGAAAGCCGCCGAGGCGGTTGATCAGATTGCCGAACAGCAGGCGCGCACCGATGAAGCTGGCACCGAACAGGCTCAGGCACAGCACGGCGTTGTCCCAATGCTGGGTGGCGTAATACAGGGTGATGAAGGTGGCGATGGTGCCGAAGCCGATCGAGCCCAGCGCCAGACCGCAACCGTGGGGAAACACTTTGCCGAGCACGTGCATGAACGGCAGGCGTTCGCCGGCGACAATCGGTGCCGGCGTTTTTGGCCAGGCGAGCAGAAGGCCCAGCGCAGCCAGCAGGATGATGCTAACGCCCATGCTCCACAAACCCAACTGGGCGACCAGCCACACCCCGAACGGTGCGCCAACTGCCAGTGCGCCGTAACTGGCGATGCCGTTCCAGGAAATCACTTTGGCGGTGTTCGCCGCGCCAACGCGGCCAATGCCCCAGCCGATCGAACCAGAACCGACAAGGCTTTCGGCGCTGCCCAATACCAGTCGACCGATCAACAAACTGATCAAGCTGAGCATCGGCAGGTTCGGCGTCCACGCCGAGATCAACATGAACACACCGCTCAAGCCGCAACCGGCCAGGCCAATCATCACCGCGCGTTTGCTGCCCTGGTTGTCGATGATCTTGCCGGCATACGGGCGGCTGAGCAGGGTGGCGAGGTATTGCACGCTGATCACCAGGCCAGCGATCACCGCGCCAAAGCCCAGATCGCTGTGCACATAGCCCGGCAGCACCGCGAGCGGAATACCGATGTTCAGATAACCGATAAAGGTGAAGAGGACGATGGAAACGACTTGCAGCGTGACCGCCAGGGGGCGCTGGGGCTCGGACATAGAGGGCGACATGGGTAACGATCCACGGGAACGGCAGATTAGATAGGCTGCTTATGATACCGGCGTGGAGGCTTCTGGGGCGGGAAAAGTAAAACTATTTGCCGGGAGGCCGCTTCAGGGTTTGGCCGGGGCAACCAATTGTGTGGTGACCAGCGCCGCGAGGGCATTTTCTTCGCTGCCGAAGCGGGCGAGCAGGGCGGCTTGTTTCTCGGGAGAGAGGCGGTTCCAGATCTCGATCATTTTCTCGGTGGTGCCGATCAGGACGGCAGCTTGGCTTTCGGAGAATTCGTCGGTCATGGCAGGCTCGGGGTTCAGGCAGTGTGGAAAGCGCATGTTAGCGCTTTCCACACGGTCTGTACGACGGGGTCTTACTCTTCGTTGTCGGCCGGGCGGCTCTCAACGGCTTCTTTCTGCTCGGGCTGTTGGGCTCCGGCTTGCTGCGTGGTCGTCTGCTCAGGTACGTGCAGGCTTGGGAAGGGGAGATTAGGAATCTCGTGCATGGTTGCGCTCCTCGCTAAGTCTGTTGATAGATCTGGTAGATCCGCGCTTCTTGAAAGCCTGCGCAGGATACAGCAGGAAAAATGACAATCAGACTTTTAATTCAAATTAATGCGACAGATGGCCGCAGGGGAGGGCAAAACCCAAAGGTCACCGCAAAAACAACTGTAGGAGTGAGCCTGCTCGCGATGGCGGTGTGTCAGTCAACTTGAATGCTGGCTGATACACCGCCATCGCGAGCAGGCTCACTCCTACAGGGGGGTGCGGTATTACTTACAGACGCTGGCGATGGCTTCGGCCAGCAAGGCGAGGCGGGTGGCGTCGATGCCAGCGACGTTCGCCCGGCCCGAGCTGACCATGTACACGCTGTGATGCTCACGCAGTTGTTTCACGTGCTCCGGCGACAACCCGGTGTAAGAGAACATCCCGCGTTGTACGCCAATGTGTGCAAAACGCTCGCGCAGGCCATGCGGCTCCAGCGCTTCAACCAGGCCGCTGCGCAACTGCGCGATACGCAAACGCATGGCTTCCACTTCATCGGCCCAGCGGGCTTTCAGCTCGGGATCGGCGAGGATGTTCGCGACCACCGCAGCACCATGATCTGGCGGTGTCGACCACAAATTGCGGGCGATGTTGGCCAGTTGGCTGCGGATGTCGATGAGCTTGTCGGCGGTTTTCGCGCAGACGATCAGCGCACCGGTGCGGTCGCGGTACAGGCCGAAGTTCTTCGAACAGGAACTGGTGATCAGCAGCTCGGGCACTTCTGTCGCGAACAAGCGGGTCGACCACGCATCCTGCTCCAGACCGTCGCCAAAGCCCTGGTAGGCAAAGTCGATCAGCGGCAGCAGATTGCGGCTGCGCACCACATCGAGCACGCGCTGCCAGTCGTCATGGCTCAAGTCAAAACCGGTCGGGTTGTGGCAGCACGCGTGCAGCAGCACCACATCACCGTTCGGCACTTGGTTGAGTACGGCGAGCATGGCGTCGACGTCGAGGCGGTTGTCGCTGCCCACGTACGGGTAGTGACTGACCTTGACCCCGGCCGCGGCGAAAATGGTTTCGTGGATCGGCCAGGTCGGGTTGCTCAGCCACACGCCTTTGCCCGGCAGGCACTGGGCGATGAAGTCTGCGGCCAGGCGCAGGGCGCCAGTGCCGCCTGGCGTCTGGGTGGCGCCGGCACGTTGTGCGGCGATCAGCTTCGAGTCGGCACCGAGCACCAACTCATTGATCACTTTGCCGAACAACGGGTTGCCGTGGCCGCCGATGTAGGTTTTGGTGTCCTGGCTTTCGACCAGCCGCGCCTCGGCGATTTTCACCGCCTCCGGGATTGGCGTCAGGCCTTGAGCGTCCTTGTAGACGCCAACGCCCAGGTCGAATTTTCGCGGGTTGCTGTCCTGCGCATACGCCTCCATCAAACCGAGGATCGGGTCGCCGGGCACCCGGCCGATGGCGTCGAAATGCATTACTTGCGTCCTTCTGCGGTCTTGGCCACTTCGTCAGTGCGCGCAGCCATGATGAAGTCGTTGCGGTGCAGGCCTTTGATCGAATGGCTCCACCAGGTCACAGTGACTTTGCCCCATTCGGTCAGCAGGCCCGGGTGATGACCTTCGGCCTCGGAAATCTCGCCGACAGCGTTGGTGAACGCCAGGGCGTGCTTGAAATTCTTGAACAGGAAAACTTTCTCCAGTTGCATGATGCTGTCGCGGACTTCGATGTTCCAGTCAGGGATCTGCTTGATAAGGATCGGCAGTTCTTCGTCGCTGACTTGTGGCGCATCGGCGCGGCAGGCTTCGCAGTGGGCTTGGTTCAAAGTGGACATGGTGTATTCCTGAAATCGAGTGTGTTTTTTTTATAAAGGCTTCTGAGTCGTCAATGCCGTCACGCTAAACCAAAGTGGCGGCGACTGACAGGCTCAATTGTCAGCAAAAGTCGCGGTTCACGCGGCTTTCGGTTTCGGCGGAAATTTCGGTGCGTGCAGACCCAACTGCATGCCTTGGCGAACCATGGCCATGATGTCTTCATGGGCCACGTCGAACAGACGCTTGAGGTTCGGCAGGACAAAGTACAGCGGTTGCAGGATGTCGATGCGATAGGGCGTGCGCATGGCTTCGAGCGGGTCGAACGTCTGATGCTCAGGTTCGTCCGACAGCGAATAAACGGTTTCTTTTGGCGAGGACAGGATGCCGCCACCGTAAATGCGTTTGCCTTGCGGGGTGTCGACCAGGCCGAACTCGATGGTCATCCAGTACAGGCGCGCCAGATAAACACGTTCTTCCTTGGTGGCCTGCAAACCGAGTTTGCCGTAGGTGTGGGTGAATTCGGCGAACCACGGGTTGGTCAGCAGCGGGCAGTGACCAAAGATCTCGTGAAAAATGTCCGGCTCTTGCAGGTAGTCGAGTTCTTCGCGGGTGCGAATAAATGTCGCCACAGGAAACTGCTTGCTGGCCAGCAATTCAAAAAAGGTCTGGAAGGGGATCAGTGCCGGCACGCGGGCGACCTGCCAACCGGTGGTCTCGCCGAGCACCTTGTTGATCTCACCGAGTTGCGGAATGCGGTCGTGGGGCAGACCGAGTTTTTCGATACCGTCCAGGTACTCCTGGCAGGCACGCCCTTCAATCACTTTCAGTTGGCGAGTGATCAGCGTGTTCCACACCGCATGTTCTTCGGCGGGGTAGTCGATAAAACCTTGCGCATCGGGCTCGCGGGCCACGTATTGCGTCTGCTTCATACTGCTCTCCTGCTAGGGGAATTCGTTCTTGTTATGTCCAGCGATGGATTCAGAATTACCTGAGAGCGATGGGGTTTGCAGCAGGTTGATCGCGATGCGTGTAGGAAGAATCGCCGGAAATCGTAAAATAATCGTTACGCTTTGGCGGATATATCGCATTTACGGTGATTCGCGGGTTTGAAAAGGCCGATGGCTGTCACATAATCTTGACAACTATCTGCGTGCCACCATAGAAAAGTCTGGCGCGGTCCCCTGTAGGAGTGAGCCTGCTCGCGATAGCGGTGTATCAGTCAGCATCAATATCAACTGACCCAAAGCCATCGCGAGCAGGCTCACTCCTACAGGTTTCTCATCGTTTATTCGGGCGATTTATATGCGTATCAAAGTCCACTGCCAGAACCGCATCGGCATCCTGCGCGACATTCTCAACCTGCTGGTGGCCTACGGGATCAACGTGGCGCGCGGTGAGGTCGGCGGTGAGCATGGCAACGCGATCTATCTGCATTGCCCGAACCTGATCAACATCCAGTTCCAGGCGTTGCGCCCGAAATTCGAGGCGATCGCCGGGGTGTTTGGCGTCAAGCGGGTTGGGCTGATGCCCAGCGAGCGGCGGCACATGGAATTGAATGCGCTGCTCGGCGCGCTGGAGTTTCCGGTGCTGTCGATCGACATGGGCGGCTCGATCGTCGCGGCCAACCGCGCGGCGGCGCAGTTGCTCGGTGTGCGGGTCGATGAGGTACCGGGCATTCCGCTGTCGCGCTACGCCGAAGATTTCGACCTGCCGGAACTGGTGCGCGCGAATAAATCGCGAATCAACGGCATGCGGGTCAAGGTCAAGGGCGACATCTTTCTAGCCGATATCGCGCCGCTGCAATCGGAGCACGACGACAGCGAGGCCATGGCCGGTGCGGTGTTGACCTTGCACCGCGCCGATCGCGTAGGCGAGCGCATCTACAACGTGCGCAAGCAGGAACTGCGTGGTTTCGACAGCATCTTCCAGAGCTCGAAAGTGATGGCCGCCGTGGTGCGTGAAGCGCGGCGTATGGCGCCGCTCGACGCTCCGCTATTAATTGAGGGCGAAACCGGTACCGGCAAGGAATTGCTTGCGCGCGCCTGTCACCTCGCCAGTCCGCGGGGGCAGTCGCCGTTGATGGCGCTCAACTGCGCAGGCCTGCCGGAGTCGATGGCCGAGACAGAGTTGTTCGGTTACGGCCCGGGCGCGTTCGAAGGTGCACGCGCCGAAGGCAAGCTCGGGCTGCTGGAATTGACGGCGGGCGGCACGCTGTTTCTTGACGGTGTCGGTGAGATGAGCCCGCGTCTTCAAGTGAAGTTGCTGCGCTTTTTGCAGGACGGTTGCTTCCGCCGGGTCGGCAGTGATGAAGAGGTTTATCTGGATGTGCGGGTCATCTGTGCGACGCAGGTCGACTTGTCGGAGCTGTGCGCGCGCGGCGAGTTTCGCCAGGATCTGTACCACCGCTTGAACGTGCTCTCGCTGCACATTCCGCCGCTGCGTGAATGCCTCGACGGACTGACGCCGCTGGTCGAGCACTTTCTCGATCAGGCCAGTCGGCAGATCGGTTGCACACTGCCGAAACTGGCACCGGCGGCGATGGATCGCCTCAGTCATTACCACTGGCCGGGCAACGTGCGGCAACTGGAGAACGTTTTGTTCCAGGCAGTTTCGCTGTGCGATGGCGGCACGGTGAAGGCCGAACATATTCGTCTGCCGGATTACGGCGTGCGTCAGCCGCTTGGCGATTTTTCGCTGGAAGGTGGCCTGGACGAAATTGTCGGGCGCTTCGAGAAAGCGGTGCTGGAGCGGCTGTATTCCGAGCATCCGAGCAGTCGACAGTTGGGCAAGCGGCTAGGGGTTTCGCACACCACCATTGCCAACAAACTGCGTGAGTATGAAGTCGGCAAAGATCCCGAAGCTTAAGATCAAAAGATCGCAGCCTTCGGCAGCTCCTACAGGAATACGCATTTCAAATGTAGGAGCTGCGGCACGCTGCGATCTTTTGATCTTTTGCCGCCAAGCGGCATAACACCGCCGGTTTTTCGACTTCGATACATTTCAAATTCCCCCGCAACATCCCCCAAGTCCTTTGTTTACCGGGCCTTTGTGCGCCAGAAAAAAGTTGGTCTGCAAATTGCTTATGGCTCAGCAGTACAGCGGTGGGCGGCAAACGTCCGGCATGCAGAGGAAAGAGTGTGGACAAGTACCTTTATGTGGCAATGACCGGCGCCAGCCAGAACGCACTGGCGCAGAAGGCTCATGCCAACAACCTGGCGAACATCTCCACCAACGGTTTTCAGCGCGACCTGGAGCAGGCGCGTTCGATGCCGGTATTCGGTGACAGCTTTCCGGCGCGTGCGTTTGCCATGAGCGAACGGCCCGCCACCGACTTCACTCCGGGCTCGCTGGTGCAGACCGGTCGTGACCTCGACGTTGCGGTCACCGGCAATGGCTGGATCGCGGTGCAGAACCCGAATGGCGGTGAAAGCTACGTGCGCACCGGCAGCCTCAACGTCGACGCCCTCGGCGTATTGCGCGCCGGCAACGGGATGCCGGTGATGGGCAATGGCGGTCCGATCGCCGTGCCGCCCGAGCAGCAGATCGAAGTCGGTGAAGACGGCACCATCAGTATTCGTGCGATGGGCGAAGGCCCGCGCGTCATGGCGGAGGTCGACCGGATCAAACTGGTCAACCCGGACATCAAGAACATGAACAAGGGCCTCGACGGCTCGATCTACACCAAGGACGGCCAGCCTGCGCCGGCCGATGCCAACGTCAAACTGGTGTCGGGTTTCCTTGAATCGAGCAACGTCAACGCCGTTGAAGAGATGACCTCGGTGCTGGCCCTGGCCAAGCAGTTCGAGTTGCACGTCAAGATGATGAACACCGCCAAAGACGACGACCAGGCCATGGCTCGGGTCTTGCAGATCAGCTAATTATCAGAACGTCGCGCCGAAAAACAGGCGCACGAGGAGAATCGAATGCTTCCGGCTCTATGGGTTGCCAAAACCGGTCTGTCCGCCCAGGACACCAACCTGACCACCATTTCCAACAACCTGGCGAACGTGTCGACCACGGGTTTCAAACGTGATCGCGCCGAGTTCCAGGACCTGCTCTATCAGATCAAGCGCCAGCCAGGCGCTCAGTCGACCCAGGACAGCGAACTGCCGTCGGGTCTGCAACTGGGTACCGGTGTGCGCATCGTCGGCACCCAGAAAAATTTCACCGCCGGCAGCCTGCAAACCACCGAGCAGCCGCTGGACATGGCCATCGACGGTCGCGGTTTCTTCCAGATCCTGCAGCCGGACGGCACCACCTCCTACACCCGTGACGGTACCTTCCACCTCGATTCCAATGGCCAGATCGTCAACGCCAGCGGTTTCGCTCTGGAACCGGCCATCGTCATTCCGAACGATGCCCAGACCTTCACCGTCGGCCGTGACGGCACCGTGTCCATCACTGTCGCTGGCAACGCCGCGTCTCAGGTGATCGGCAACCTGCAAACCGCCGATTTCATCAACCCGGCCGGTCTGCAGGCCGTGGGTAACAACCTGTTCCTGGAAACTGCCGCTTCCGGCGCGCCGCAAGTCGGCACCCCGGGTCTGGCCGGTTTCGGTACCACCCTGCAGAACACCCTGGAAACCTCCAACGTCAGCACCGTGGAAGAGATGGTCAACATGATCACCACTCAGCGCGCTTACGAGATGAACTCCAAGGTGATCTCCACCGCTGACCAGATGCTCTCGTTCGTAACGCAGAATCTGTAATCAAGTCTATGAGGCGGCCATGAGGTCGCCTGCAACACCGTGAGGTAGGGTCATGAATCGCTTTGTATCTGTTCTGGCATTGAGTGGGGTCGTCTCGCTCGCGGGCTGCGTCGCTCCGACGCCCAAGCCCAATGACCCTTACTACGCCCCGGTGTTGCCGCGCACGCCGTTGCCGGCTGCCGCCAATAACGGCTCGATCTATCAGGCCGGCTTCGAGCAGAACCTGTACAGCGACCGTAAGGCTTTCCGGGTCGGTGACATCATCACCATCACCCTGAACGAGCGCACGCAGGCGAGCAAGAACGCCAACTCGCAGATGGACAAGAACAGCGATAACAAGGTCGGTCTGACCTCGTTGTTCGGCTCCAGCCTGACCACCAACAACCCGATCGGCGGCAACGACCTCAGTCTGAACGCCGGCTACAGCGCCGACCGCTCGACCAAGGGCGACGCCAAGTCCGGGCAGAGCAACAGCCTGACCGGTTCGATCACCGTGACCGTGGCTGACGTGCTGCCCAACGGCATCATCGCCGTGCGGGGTGAGAAGTGGCTGACGCTGAACACCGGTGACGAGCTGGTACGCATCGCCGGTCTGGTGCGCGCCGATGACATCGCCACGGACAACACCGTGTCGTCGACCCGGGTCGCCGATGCACGCATCACCTACTCGGGTACCGGCGCGTTTGCCGATACGAGTCAGCCAGGCTGGTTCGACCGTTTCTTCCTCAGCCCGCTGTTCCCTTTCTAGGTGGCTACGTTGAATCTGAAAAGCTTCATGCTGGCGGCGACCCTGATGTCCGCCGCTTTTGGTGCCCACGCCGAGCGGTTGAAAGACATCGCCAGCATTTCCGGCGTGCGCTCCAACCAGTTGATCGGTTACGGCCTGGTGGTCGGGCTTAACGGCACCGGCGACCAGACGACGCAAACCCCGTTCACCCTGCAGACCTTCAACAACATGCTCTCGCAGTTCGGCATCAAGGTGCCGCCGGGATCGGGCAACGTGCAGTTGAAAAACGTCGCGGCGGTATCGATCAGTGCCGACTTGCCGGCGTTCGCCAAACCGGGTCAGCAGGTCGACATTACCGTGTCCTCGATCGGTAACTCCAAGAGCCTGCGCGGCGGCACCTTGTTGCTGACCCCGCTCAAGGGTATCGACGGCAATGTCTACGCGGTAGCTCAGGGCAACCTTGTCGTCGGCGGTTTCGACGCCGAAGGCCGTGACGGATCGAAGATCACCGTCAACGTTCCGTCGGCCGGCCGTATCCCGGGCGGTGCCTCGGTGGAACGTTCGGTGCCGAGCGGTTTCAACCAGGGCAACAGCCTGACGCTGAACCTCAACCGTTCCGACTTCACCACGGCCAAACGTATCGTCGACAAGATCAACGACATGCTCGGCCCTGGCGTTGCGCAAGCTATCGACGGCGGTTCGATCCGTGTCACTGCGCCGCTCGATCCGAGCCAGCGCGTCGACTACCTGTCGATCCTGGAAAACCTCGAAGTCGACCCGGGTCAGGCGGTGGCGAAAGTCATTATCAACTCGCGTACCGGCACCATCGTCATCGGCCAGAACGTGAAAGTGTCGCCAGCCGCCGTGACCCACGGCAGCCTGACCGTGACCATCACCGAAGACCCGATTGTCAGCCAGCCCGGCCCGCTGTCCAACGGCCAGACCGCTGTTGTGCCGCGCTCGCGGATGAATGCCGAGCAGGAAGCCAAACCGATGTTCAAGTTCGGCCCTGGCACCACCCTCGACGAAATCGTCCGTGCGGTGAACCAGGTCGGCGCGGCACCGGGTGACTTGATGGCCATCCTTGAAGCACTGAAGCAGGCCGGCGCGTTGCAAGCCGACCTGATCGTGATCTGAGGCCGACCATCATGGATATGCGCAAGAGCGGTATGGTCAGCAGCAGCGATTCGGGTTCCTACTCGGACCTCAATCGTCTGAACCAACTCAAGGTCGGCGACAAGAACAGCGATGCGAACATGCGCAAAGTGGCGCAGGAGTTCGAATCGCTGTTCCTTGGCGAAATGCTCAAGTCGATGCGCTCGGCCACTGAAGCGCTGGGCCAGGACAATCCGCTCAACACGCCAGCGGCCAAGCAGTATCAGGAAATGTACGACCAGCAACTGGCCGTTTCCATGTCCCGCGAGGGCGGTGGTATCGGTCTGGCCGACGTGCTGATGCGGCAGATGTCGAAGAACAAACCGCTGGCGCCGGGTGAGGCTGCGGCCGCGTCCGCCGCCAAGCAGGAAGAGGCCAAGGCGAAAGCTGCGGCCGTGGTCACACCGGTTGCCGCTGGCACTGTTGCTACCAACGGCCCGTTGTCGCGCCTCAATGGCGAGCGTCCGTTGTGGGCTTCGCGTTCGGTGAGCGCGCCGAACACGCAACTGGCTCATCGCAATGACATGGAACTGATCAATCAGCGTCGTCTGGCTCTGCCACCGAAACTGGCCGATCGTTTGCTCGCAGGCCTGGTGCCATCGGCTACGCCGGCAGTGGCCACGCAATTGCCGCAACGCGCGACTACCGCGGCCACCACTGGCGCCGGCCCGCTGTACAACGGCGACTGGCTGGCACGCGCCGAGGGCGAAAAAGCCTCCGGCGGGCAGATGCAGATTTACGGTCGCGCCATGGCGCAGATCCCGTTGGCGCCGGCGAAGAAAGCCTTCAGTTCTGCCGACGAATTCGTCAACACCATGCTGCCGATGGCCAAGGAAGCGGCCGACCGCATCGGCGTCGATCCGCGTTATCTGGTGGCACAGGCGGCGCTGGAAACCGGTTGGGGCAAGTCGGTCATGCGTGCGCAGGATGGCAGTAGCAGCCACAACCTGTTCGGCATCAAGGCGAGCAGCAACTGGAAGGGCGATTCGGCCCGGGCGATCACCAGCGAGTTTCGCAATGGCGAGATGGTCAAGGAGACGGCCGAGTTCCGTTCCTACGCCTCGTACAAGGACAGCTTCCACGATCTGGTGACTTTGCTGCAGAGCAATAATCGCTATCAAGATGTGCTGAAGTCTGCCGATAACCCAGAACAGTTTGTACGCGAGTTGCAGAAGGCCGGTTACGCCACCGACCCGAACTACGCAAGCAAGATTTCGCAGATTGCCAAGCAGATGAACAGTTTCCAAAACTACGCTGCGGCGGGTGTATCCACCACGCCTTTATAAGGCACAAGGTATAAGGTCTGAACCATGAGTTTGCTCAATATCGGGATGTCGGGACTGTCGGCCAGCCAGTCCTCTTTGGCTACGACAGGCAACAACATTGCCAACGTCGACACCGCCGGTTATTCACGTCAGCAAACCGTGCAGGGCACCAAATCCTCGCAGCAGTTCGGCACCGTGTTCATCGGTACGGGCACGACCCTGGCCGACGTGCGCCGGGTGTATAACTCGTACCTGGAAAGCCAACTGCACACCGCTACTTCGCTCGACAGCGAATCGGCTGCTTACCTGGCGCAGGCCACACCGCTGGACTCGATGCTGTCGGACACCAACACCGGCCTGACCGGTGTGCTGCAGAAGTTCTTCACTACGATGCAGGGCGTTTCGACGTCGGCGACCGATGACACCTCCCGCCAATCGGTGCTGACCGGTGCGCAGGCGCTGACCAGTCGCTTCAATACCATCGCCAAACAGCTCAACGACCAGAACACCACCATCAACGGCAGCCTTGGCGACATGACGGCCCAGGTGAACAAACTGGCCACTTCGATTGCCAACCTGAACCAGAAAATCGGCGAGATCTCCACCAGTGGCGGTGCGCCGAACGATCTGCTCGACAGCCGCAACGAAGCCGTGCGCCAGCTCTCTGAACTGACGGGTGCACAAATCGTCGAGCGCGGCACCAGTTTCGACGTCTACATCGGCAGCGGCCAGCCGCTGGTGATCGGCAACACCACCAACACGCTGAGCATGGTCGCGAGCAAAGACGATCCGTCGCGCATGGCCATCCAGATGGATCGCGGTTCGAGCACCATCGACATCACCTCGGCGATGACCGGCGGTGAAATCGGCGGCCTGCTGACTTACCGCAAAGAAGTCCTCGACCCGTCGCTCAACGAGCTGGGCCGCGTGGCGCTGGTGATCGCTGATCAGGTCAACAGCCAGCAAGCCCAGGGCATCGACAAGAACGGTGACTTCGGCGCGGCGATTTTCAACAACATCAACAGTGCCGCGCTGATCAGTTCGCGCAGCATCGCGCAGTCGGGCAACAGCACCGGTTCGGGTAACCTCGATGTCACCATCAAGGACACCGGCAAGCTGACCACCAGCGATTATCAGGTGACGTTCACCAGCGCCACTGACTACACCGTCAAGCGCTCCGACGGCACCGATCTGGGTGCTTTCAGCACGACGACCAATCCACCTCCAGTGATCGACGGTTTCACCCTCGCGCTCAAGGGTGGTGCGTTGAGCGCCGGTGACAGCTTCAAAGTCACGCCGACCCGCAACGCGGCGGCGAGCATCCAGACAGTGCTCACCGATCCGAAGAAAATCGCTGCGGCCGGTCCGTTGACCGGTGTCGCGAGCGCCAACGGTCTGGGCACTTTCACCCAGCCGACGCTCAACAGCAAAATCGATATCTACAATCCGACTGCCCAGGCTGACATGCAGGCGGCGCTGAAGAATTCGACGCCGGTCAAGCTGGTGTTTGGTGCGGTCACCGGGGGCAGCCAGTCCTACACCTTTGTGGATGCCAAGGGCGGCCTCATCAGCAGCGGCACTATCGTTCCCGGTCAATCGAACACGCTGGACCTGAAAGTCGGCATCGTCGATGCCAGCGGCAACCCGGTGATGGACACCAGTGTTACGCCGAACGTGCAGAAGACATTCTCCGTACAGACCACCGTTGGCGGCACGCCGAAGTCCGGCGAAACCTTCACCATGAATCTCACCGGTGCGGCGTCTTCGGACAATCGCAACGCGCAATCGCTGGTCGCCCTGCAAACGGCGCAGACCGTCGATACCGGTTCGGCGAGCAAGGGCATCAGCCTGACTGACGCCTACAACAAGCTGGTGACCAACGTCGGTACCAAAACCGCCCAAGGCAAGTCCGACAGCGCCGCCACCTCGGCGATCCTGGATAACGCCAAAGGCGCGCGCGATTCGCTGTCCGGGGTCAACCTGGATGAAGAAACCGGCAACCTGGTCAAATATCAGCAGTACTACACAGCGTCTTCGCAGATCATCAAAGCTGCGCAGGAAACTTTCGCCACGCTGATCAACAGCCTTTAAGGAGTCGTAATTCATGCGCATTTCCACCGCCCAGTATTACGGCACGCAAGCGTCGGACTATCAGCGTAACTTCAACAAGGCCGTCGCCACCGCCAGCGAGGCGAGCAGCCTGCAGCGCATCAATACCGCCGCCGATGATCCGATCGGTGCCGGGCGCTTGCTGCAACTGGGCCAGCAGGCCGCGATGCTCGATCAGTACAAGACCAACGTCGACAGCACCAAAAGTGCATTGACCGTGCAGGAATCCACGCTGGATTCGATCACCACCGCGTTGGCCCGCGCCAAGGAACTCGCCCTGGCCGCCAACAATGGCACGGCCACCGACAAGGACCGCCAGGCTTACGCTTCGGAAATGGGCCAGATCCAGCAACAAGTGCTGGGTCTGATGAACGCCAAGGATGCCAGCGGCAACTACCTGTTCTCTGGTTCGAAGACCGACACCGCGCCGTATTCGCAGAATGCCGACGGCACCTACAGCTACAACGGTGACCAGACCACGATCAATCTGGGCATCGGCGATGGCATGACGATCGGCACCAACACCACCGGTTGGGCTGCTTTCCAGCAGACCATCAATACCGCGCGTACCAACGTCGCCATGACCGCACCGGCAGTGGATGACGGTCGCGTCGTACTGTCCAACGGCACGATCGGTACCGTAGCCACTTACAACTCCAAGTTCACCGCTGGCCAGCCGTATACCGTCAGCTTCCTCAGCAGCACCCAGCTGAAAATCACCGATGCCCTTGGCAACGACGTGACGGCTGAGGCGAGCCAGAACGGTTTGGTCAGCAACAGCAGCGGTGCCAACCAGACGGTCAGCTTCCGTGGCGTCGACATGAAGCTGAACATCAACCTGAAGGCTGGTGATACCAACCCGGACGCGGTCATTGCCGGGCACAGCTTCCAGTTGTCCACCGCGCCTGACTCGTTCACTACCACGCGCAGTCCGGGTAACCCGTCGACCGCCGTGATTACCGGTTCGAGCATCACTGACCAGGCGGCGTACACTGCGGCATTCCCGCAGGGCGGCGCCGTTCTCAAGTTCACCAGCGCCACCGCATTCGATCTGTATGCTGCGCCGGTGACTGCGGACAGCAAGCCGGTGTCCTCGGGCACCGTGACCGGTAGCAACGCCACGGCGGCAGGCGTGACCTTTGCTCTGGGCAGCGCACCGGCAGCGGGTGATCAGTTCTCGATCCGCCCAAACGATCACCAGACCCAGAACGTGCTCGACACCCTCGGTCAGATGATTACTGCTCTGAATACACCGATCGATGGTGATCCGGTGGCCAAGCAGAAATTCCAGGGCGCCATGGAGGCGGGCCTCGGCAACATCGACGCGGCCAACAATCAAATCGGCGCTGCGGTGACCGAGATTGGTGCCCGTGGTCAGGCGCTGGAAATGCAAGCCACCACCAATGACAGTCTGAGCACCGCGAATACCACCACGCAAGGTTCCATTCGCGATTCGGATCCGGCTGAAGTGATGACGCGACTGACCCTGCAGCAGACCATGCTGCAAGCTTCGCAGCTTGCGTTCAGCAAGATCAGCCAGTTGGGTCTGTTCAACAAGATCTGATCCTCAACGGGCGCGTAAGCGCCCGTTAACCCTGCCACTCAGTCATGTTTTTTAGCGGTATCAAGGGCTCGCTTTTCCGAGCGGGCTCGCACCGCCTGTGAGCCCGCCGTGAATTCACTCCCTCTTGTCAGTCTTGTCATTCCCGCCTTCAATCCGCGCTTCTTCGAGCGGACGCTGAACAGCGCTGTCAGCCAGAATTACGCCAATCTTGAAATCATTGTGTGCGATGACAGTCGTGGCGACGAGATTGAAGACATCGTTACGCGGGTGACGGAGCAGACCGGCTTTGCCGTGCGTTACGTGCGCAACCCTCGAACGCTGGGGCTGGTCGGTAACCTGAAGGCCTGCCTTGAGCAAGCCCGGGGCGAGTTCATCAAATTCCTGTGTGATGATGACCTGCTGTATTCGGCCTGTATCGAACAGCAAGCCCACGAACTGCGGCGTGACGAAGTCAGTCTGGTGGTAGCGCAACGGTTGTTGTGGGATGCCAACGACATCATCCTGCCCGCACGTCTGGAAAACAGCTCATTGTCGCCGGCCAGTGGCTTGCTCAAAGGCGACGATGTACTGAGCATCTTTGAAAAATTCCCGGTCAACGTACTGGGTGGATTCAGTAGTGCGCTGTTTCGCCGTAGCGATGTTGTGGAGCTTTTGCCAGCCTTGACCGAGGAGGGGGCCTGCTTCGTTGCGACGCTGGATTTTGCCTTGTACGTCTGTCTGCTGCGGCGCGGCAATCTGGTGGTCTCCAACAACGTGCTGAGTGCTGAGCGTCTCTACCCCGAGCGTCTGAGCGCGCAGCAACCGATGAAAGACGCGGCCGAGATCGAGCGCGAGTGGATCTCGCAAATGCTCAAGGTCCGCAGCGGCGAGTCGGCACCGGCGCCGGGCTGGGTTCGTTATGTGCCGTTGACCAAGGCCGATGAGTCGCCTCGGGTCTGGCAGGAGCTGCCGTTGAGCCGTACCCTCGGCACCAAGCAGAGCCGTCAGGAGCTGGGGGTCGGAGTCGACAGCTTCAGTTTTGGCGAACTCTATGCACAATGGCTGGCGGTTCGGGTGTTGACCGAGGCGCAGCGCCAATGGCTGCCGGAAACCCTCGCTGGCTGGCCGTACCGACCGCGCATCGTGCCGATCATCATTGATGCCCAAGGCAGTCGCGATGGCCTGAAGCGCACCCTTGAGGCGCTCGCCGCTCAGGATTACCCGCCGGAGCTGGTTCTGGTGCTGTCCACGGCTTGCAGCGAAGCGAAGCTGGACGATCGGGTGTTCCACATGCCGTTGCAGGGTGACGGCCTGGAGCAGATCAACGCTCTGCTGCCGCAACTGGAAGGCGCCGACTGGTTTTATCTGTTGCAGCCAGGTGACTGCCCGGTGGCGCCAGCATTGTTGGTGATGGCCGATCGCATTGCGCACGCAAGCTCATTGACATGCCTGTACAGCGACGAAGGCAGTCTGCGCGATGGTGAGTCGGCCGAGCCTGCGTTCAAGCCGGATTTCAACCTCGACCTCATGCGCAGCTACCCTTACGTCGGGCGTGCGCTGGCGTTCCAGCGCGAACGGTTCCTGGCGCTTGGTGGTTTTACCTCGACGTTCGCCGAACTCGCACCCCACGATGTGCTTTGGCGCATGGTTGAAAGCGATGGCCTGCAAGTGGTCGGGCACATTGCTGAAGTGTTGCTGGAGTCGAAATTCGATCTCTCGCAATGGCTCACTGATCCTGGCGTTGCGCAGCAAAGTCCGCGAATCCTCGAAGCGCATCTGCACCGCCTTGGCATTGCTCACGACATTCGCGACCGTAACGGCGGGCTGCTCAATCGTGTCGACTATCACCATGCCCGGCGCCCATTGGTGTCGGTGGTCATTGTCACGCAGGACCAGACGGCTGCCTTGCAACGCTGCGTCGAGACATTGCTGGAAAAGACCGACTACACCGAGTACGAATTGCTCTTGGTCGATAACGGCAGCGAAAGCGCTGAAGCGTTGGCTTGGCTGGACGGTATGGCGCAACTGGGCAGCGAGCGGATTCGCGTGCTGAGCTACCCGCAAAAGGGTAACGCGGCAGCGGTGCACAACTATGCCGTCAGCCAGGCGCGCGGTGAGTATGTGTTGATGCTCAACGCCTTTGCGGTGATCACCCGGAACGACTGGCTCGACGAACTGCTCAATCATGCGCAACGCCCTGAGGTCGGTGTGGTCGGCGCCAAGCTGTTCAATCCGGACGGCGGCGTGCTGCACGCCGGCCTGATTCTTGGCTTGAACGGGCCGGTCGGGTTGCCGTTCTATGGCCAGCCGATGCAGTCGGAAGGGTACATGCATCGCCTGCAGGCGGTGCATGACCTGAGTGCCGTCGGCGGTGATTGCCTGATGATTCGCAAGTCGGTGTTCGCAGCCGCCGGCGGGCTGGACGAGCAGGACCTGAAACAAACGCTCAATGTCGTGGACCTGTGTCTGCGCGTTGGCCGCGACGGTTATCTGGTGGTGTTGAACCCCAATGCGATCCTGGCTGTGGGTGCGCGGCCAAGTGCGATGGCGACGCCGGAGGAGGAAGCGCTGCACACCGAGGAGCGGGAGACGTTTTACCAGCGCTGGCTGCCGCTGGTGGCGCGTGACCCGGCCTACAACGTCAACCTGACGTTGCAGGGCGTGGGCGCCACCAACTTCAGTCTGGAGCCGGGACTGCGCACGGGGTGGAGTGCATTCTCCAAGGCGCAGTTGCCCAATCTGCTGGTGGTGCCGATCAACGCTTCGGCCATCGGCCATTACCGCATGAGCCAGCCGATGATCGAGCTGGAAGCGGCCAATCGGGCAGAAGGGCGCATTTGCTACGGCTTGCCGTCGATCATCGACATCGAGCGTCAATCGCCCGATGTGATTGTTCTGCAAGGGCGCTACTCGGAGCACGCCATCGATGAAATTCCACCGCTGAAGAAATACTTCAACGCTCGGCGCATCTTCGAACTCGACGACTATGTCATCGACGTTCCCCACCGCAACGCGCACATACGCAACATGCCGAGCAAGCAGGACATGGAGCGTATGGTGCGCCGCGCGATCGGGCTGTGTGATCGTGCGGTCGTATCCACCGCACCACTGGCTAATGTGCTCTCGGACATGCACCACGACATTCGTGTCGTCCCCAACATGTTGGCGAAGGATTTGTGGGGCCACCTGCGCAGTCAGCGCCGGACCTCGAAGAAACCGCGGGTCGGCTGGGGTGGCGGCACCAGTCACCACGGTGATCTGGCGGTAATCGCCGAGGTCGTTCGTGAACTGGCCAATGAAGTCGACTGGGTGTTTTTCGGCATGTGCCCGGATGATTTGCGTCCCTACATGCATGAGTTCCACGGTGTCATCGGTCTGGACGTGTACCCGGCAAAACTGGCCAGTCTCAACCTCGATCTGGCACTGGCGCCGCTGGAATTCCATATCTTCAACGACTGCAAGAGCAACTTGCGGCTGCTGGAATACGGCGCCTGCGGTTACCCGGTGATCTGCACCGACACCGAGGCCTATCGCGGTTACTTGCCGTGCACGCGGATCAAGACCAACTCCACGGATGAATGGCTGCAAGCGATCCGTATGCACCTGGCGGATCCGGATGCCAGTTATCGCATGGGCGATGAATTGCGTGAGGTGGTGCTGCGCGATTACGTGTTGCGCGGCGATAACTTGCGCTACTGGGAATACGGCTGGCTGGCGGATTGATCGAGCGGGGCTTGGCGGCCTTTGGGCCGACCATGCTCTTGGGGTTTTGGGGGTATATCCGTTGCTGCGGGGGTTGCTGGTTAGGGTCTGCCCTTACGGCGGGTCACTTTTTCCAGGCGCCGGAATGCCGGCCCAGCGAAGAGTAACCAAAAAGGCTTGCTCCTACGTGCGGCCCGCTCGCTGGGGCTCGGGGTTCCTTCGCTCCGGGATCGATCCGGGGGGGCATCGCCTACGGTTTGCTTCGCTGCACCTCCTCTTGCTGTGTTTGGCTTCGCCAAACGGTCGCTACGCTCCCACCCCCGGATCAATCCCTCCGCTCAGCCTTCCGACGTCTGTTCGGCTTTGGATTTGTGGTGGGTTTTCCGCTTGTTCCAGAGGGAGTCGATTTCGGGCTTTTCAAAACCTGAGTTCGACCCGGTCTTTCACGTCGGCGTAGCTCTCCCAAACGCCTCACCCTAACCCTCTCCCTTTGGGAGAGGGTTAGGGGCTTGTGGAGCTGGCGCGTTTCCTGCAAGTCCCCTGTAAATCGCCATAAAACGAGCGCTCGCGGTCACTCCAGCGGCGCCCGGAGCGGCAAAAGGTTTAGCCAGACGGCCCGCAGCGCTCAACAAAGCCATGCGCAGCCCGGTGAAGAACAAGAGGGGAGACGATGAAGGCAGTTATTTTGGCGGGTGGCCTCGGCACGCGCATCAGTGAAGAGTCGCACCTCAAGCCCAAGCCAATGATCGAGATCGGCGGCAAGCCAATTCTCTGGCACATCATGAAGCAGTATTCCGCCCATGGAATTCACGACTTCGTGATCTGCCTCGGCTACAAGGGCTATGCGATCAAGGACTTCTTCGCCAACTACTTCCTGCACACCTCTGACGTCACCTTCAACATGCGTGAAAACCGCATGGACGTGCACCAGAATTACAGCGAGCCGTGGAGCGTCACGCTCATCGACACCGGTGAGGAAACCATGACCGGTGGGCGTCTGCTGCGTGCCGGCCGTTACCTCAAGGATGAAGAGGCGTTCTGCTTCACCTACGGCGACGGCGTTTCCGATATCAACATTGCTCAACTCGTGGATTTCCACAAAGCCCACGGCCGTCTGGCGACCGTCACTGCCGTGCAACCGCCGGGCCGCTACGGCGCGCTTGAGCGTCAGGGCGATCAAGTGCTGGGCTTCACCGAAAAACCTCGCGGTGACGGTGGCTGGATCAACGGTGGCTTTTTCGTGCTCTCGCCGAAAGTGCTGCCGTACATCGCCGATGACGCCACCACCTGGGAAGCCGAGCCGCTGGCGCGTCTGGCCGCGGACGAACAGTTGAAAGCCTTCGAGCACGAAGGTTTCTGGCACCCGATGGACACCCTGCGCGACAAAAACCATCTCGAAGCGTTGTGGCAGAGCGGGGAGGCCCCATGGAAGCAATGGGCCTGAGTGCGGATTTCTGGCGCGGTAAACGCGTCCTCGTTACCGGGCATACCGGTTTCAAAGGCAGCTGGCTGACCCTGTGGCTGCAAAGCCTCGGCGCGCAAGTCAGCGGCTTTGCCCTGGATCCGTCGACCGAGCCGAGCCTGTTTGAACTGGCGCGGGTGCATGAGGGCATCAACGATCAGCGCGGTGATCTGCGGGACCTCGGTGCCTTGCTGGAAATCATCGCCGACACCGAGCCTGAGATCGTTCTGCACCTGGCTGCTCAGCCATTGGTGCGCGAAGGCTATCGCGATCCGCTCGGCACGTACTCCAGTAACGTCATGGGCACGCTGAACCTGCTCGAAGCGATTCGTCAGGTCGGTTGCGTGCGCGCCTGCGTACTGGTGACCACCGACAAGGTCTACGCCAACAAGGAATGGCTGTGGCCATACCGCGAAGACGAAGCCCTTGGTGGCCACGATCCTTACAGCAGCAGCAAGGCCTGCTGTGAATTGCTCGCACAGTCGTATGCCGCGTCGTTTTTCCCGGCGGACAAATACGCCGAGCACGGTCTGGCCCTGGCCACCGCGCGCGCTGGCAACGTCCTGGGCGGCGGCGATTTTGCCCCTGAGCGCCTGATTCCCGACGTGCTCAAAGCATGGAGCGCCGACGAACCGGTGACCCTGCGTTATCCGCAAGCCGTGCGCCCGTGGCAGCACGCGCTGGAGCCACTGGCCGGTTATCTGCAACTGGCCGCCGGTCTCTACGAACAAGGCCCGGAATACGCCGGGGCGTGGAACTTCGGCCCGGGTGAAGCGGACATGTGCAGTGTTGGCGAAGTGGTCGAATTGCTCGCCAGCCGCTGGCCGCAGGCGTGCGGTTTGCGCATCGAAAAAAGCGAACTGCACGAGGCCGGCCTGCTGCGTCTGGACAGCAGCCGCGCGCGGCAACTGCTGGGCTGGCAACCGCGCTGGACCTTGCAGGCCTGCCTGACCCAGACCCTCGACTGGCACTTGGCGTGGCAGAACGGCGATGACATGCGCAACGTCACTCTCGGCCAACTGAACCTGTACCGAGGCGCGTTGTGAGCGAATTCTCCCTGAAGGCATTGCCGCTGGCCGGACTGTTCAGCGTCCAGCACAAACGTTTCGAAGATCAGCGCGGACACTTTGCCCGGCTGTTCTGCGAAGGCAGCCTGAGTGCGTTCGGCAGTGAGTTCCATATCCGTCAGATCAACCATTCCTGCACCCGTGAGAAGGGCAGTGTGCGTGGTCTGCATTATCAGAATGCCAATGCCCCGGAAGCCAAACTGATCACTTGCCTGCGCGGTGAAGTGTGGGACGTGGCGGTGGATCTGCGTCCCGACTCGGAAACCTTTTTGCACTGGCACGCCGAGCACCTCAAGGCCGGTGACGGTCGCAGCCTGTTGATTCCTGCTGGCTTCGCCCATGGTTTCCAGACCCTCACCGAAGACGCCGAACTGCTTTATCTGCACAGCGCCGATTATGCGCCGGAGCACGAGGGCGGGCTGTCGGTGAATGATCCACGGCTGGCGATTGCCTGGCCGTTGCCTGTCAATAATTTGTCAGCGCGTGATTCCAGCCATCCCGCGCTCGATCAACACTTTGCTGGAGTGCGTCTATGAACTGCCGTGGGTGCGCCGCACCGCTGAGCCTGCCGCTGATCGACCTCGGCACCTCGCCACCGTCCAACGCCTACGTCCACGCTGATCGCCTGGAGCAGGCCGAGCAATGGGTGCCGCTGAAAGTCGCAGTGTGTCAGCAATGCTGGCTGGTGCAGACCGAGGATTACACCCGCGCTGATAGCCTGTTCGACGCCGAGTACGCCTATTTCAGTTCGTTCTCCAGCACCTGGCTGGCCCATGCCGAGCGCTATGTCGCCGAGATGGTTGAGCGTTTCGGCCTGACCGCCGACAGCCGTGTGGTTGAAGTCGCCGCCAACGACGGTTACCTGCTGCAATACGTCGCCGCTCGCGGCATTGCCTGCCTGGGCGTTGAACCGACGCGCAGCACTGCACAAGCGGCACGCGAAAAAGGCCTGGAGATCCGTGAGCTGTTCTTCGGTCGCGACACTGCCATGCAGCTGAAAAGCGAGGGTTGGGGCGCTGACCTGATGGCGGCCAACAACGTGCTCGCTCATGTGCCGGACATCAACGATTTCCTCGGTGGCTTCGCGACGCTGCTCAAGCCGACCGGCGTCGCCACCTTCGAATTCCCGCAACTGCTGACGCTGATGGCTGGCGCGCAGTTCGACACGCTGTATCACGAACACTATTCCTACCTGTCGCTGACCGCCGTGCAGTCCCTGTGCGAGCGCAATGGTCTGGAAGTCTTCGACGTCAGCCAACTGAGCACCCATGGCGGATCGCTGCGGGTGTTCGTCCAGCGCAAGGACGGTGAACGCCGCGCGGTTCAATCAGCGGTGCAACAACAGTTGCAGGCCGAGCTGGAGGCCGGGGTAAAAACCGCCGAGTACTACGCCAGCCTCGCGCCCGCCGCAGAACGCATCAAGCATGACTTGCTGCGCTTTCTGTTGCAGGCCAAGGCCGACGGCAAGCGGGTAGTCGGTTATGGCGCGGCGGCCAAGGGCAACACCTTGCTCAACTACGCCGGGGTCAAAGCGGACCTGCTCGCCTGGGTGGCTGATGCCAACCCGCACAAGCAGGGTAAATTCCTGCCGGGCAGTCGCATTCCGATTGTCGCGCCGGCGCAGATCGCTATCGAGCAACCGGATTACGTGCTGGTGCTGCCGTGGAACCTGCTGCAAGAAGTCAGTCAGCAACTGGCGCAAGTGCGTCAGTGGGACGGCCGCTTTGTGATCGCCGTGCCCGAGTTGAAAGTGCTGTGAAGGTCCTTGTTACCGGCGCTACCGGTTTTGTCGGCCGCCATCTGGTTGCGGCGTTGCTGGCCCGTGGCTGTGACGTCCGGGCGGTGGCGCGCAACGCAGAAACCGCGCAAGGCATGCCGTGGATCAACGACGTCGAGTTTGTGCGCGCGGATATTCACGCCGCCGATCTCGATGTCGCTGCGTTGACCGCTGGTATCGATGCACTGGCGCATCTGGCCTGGCCGGGTTTGCCGAACTATCGGGCGCTGTTTCATTTCGAGCACAACCTGATGGCCGATTACCGCTTTATCAAAAGCGCGGTCGAGGCGGGCGTGCAGCAGGTGCTGGTCACCGGCACCTGTTTCGAATACGGCATGCAAAGCGGTCCGCTCAGCGAAAGCTCCGCGCCACAGCCGAGCAACCCTTACGGTCTGGCCAAGCATACGCTGCACCTGTTTTTGCAAAACCTGCAGCAGGAACTGCCGTTCACATTGCAGTGGGCGCGCTTGTTCTATCTGCATGGCGAAGGGCAGAACCCCAACAGCCTGTTGGCGGCTCTGGACCGGGCGATCGATACCGGTGAGCCGTCGTTCAACATGTCGGCCGGTGAGCAACTGCGTGATTTTCTGCCGATTGAAAACGCTGCCGGTTACCTCGCCGCGATCCTGCAACGACACGACTTCGACGGCGTGATCAATTGCGCCAGCGGCCAACCGGTGTCGGTGCGTTCATTGGTTGAACAGCGCCTGCGCGAACGTGGCGCGACACTGAATCTGAACCTCGGCCACTACCCATATCCGACCCACGAGCCCTTGGCGTTCTGGGCGGTGACCGAGCGCTTGCAACAGTTATTGGGAGAGCCGCAATGAGGCACGAGTTGTACCGGGTCACCGACCTGCCGGTGCTGCAGAATCGCACCTTTGCCGATCCCGCGTCGGCGCAGGCCTCGGCCAGTGCCGACATGCTGTTGGTGCAGGACGAGCGCAGCGGTCTGATTTTCAACGCGGCGTTCGACGCCGACAAGCTCAGCTACGACGCCGATTACCAGAACGAGCAGGCGCATTCCGGCCAGTTCCAGAAGCACTTGAGTGACGTCGAAGGCATCATCGCCAAGCACTTCAAGGGCCAGGAGTTGATCGAAGTCGGCTGTGGCAAAGGCTATTTCCTTGAGCTGCTCAAGGGCCTCGGTTATTCGATCACCGGCATCGACCCGGCGTACGAAGGCGAAAACGCCGACGTGATCAAGGCACCTTTCACTCGGGGCCTGGGTCTGGCAGCGGACGCCATCGTCCTGCGCCATGTGCTGGAGCACATTCAGGATCCGGTCAGTTTCCTCGCTGAAATGGCCAACGCCAATCAGGGCGGACAGATCTACATCGAAGTGCCGTGCTTTGACTGGATCCTCGAGCACAAAGCCTGGTTCGATCTGTTCTACGAACACGTCAATTATTTCCGTCTCGATGACCTGCGCCGGATGTTCGGCACCGTGCACGAGGCCGGTCACCTGTTCGGTGGCCAATACCTGTACATCGTCGCCGACCTGTCGACCTTGCGCCTGACTCCGGACCAACCGGTGCCGCGCCTGAGCCTGCCTGACGGTTTCACCGCCAGCCTCGATCGCGCCGTGCAGATCATTCAGTCCGCCCCCGAGCAGGGTTCGGCGATCTGGGGCGCTTCGTCCAAAGGCGTGATCTATTCGCTGTTCCTGCAACGTGCCGGTGTGGCGGTGGATCGTGTGGTGGATATCAACCCGGCCAAGCAGGGGCGTTATCTGCCGTTGAGCGGCGCGCGGGTGTCCTCGCCGCAAGAGGCCATGGACGCGCTGCCCGAGGGCGCCAACCTGTTTGTGATGAATTCCAATTACCTCGAAGAGATCAAGCGGATGACCGGTGGACGCTACGTCTATCACGCCGTCGACAGCGCTTCGTTTCAGTGACCCTTGAGATTATTAAAATGACCGACAACAGCATCAACCAAGCCTTCGAAGCCGAGTGCCGGGAACAGATTGCCCAGCAGGGTGATGACCAGAAACTGACCGGCCTGGCCCGCGATTTCTTCAACGAATCGGCCAAGCACAAATACAGCTACCACTTCTCGTGGATGGGCCGTCCGATCATCCAGTTGCCACAAGACATGATGGCCATGCAGGAGATCATCTGGCAGGTCAAACCGGATCTGGTCATCGAGTGCGGCATCGCCCACGGCGGTTCGATTATCTACTACGCCTCGTTGCTGGAGTTGCAGGGCCACGGCGAAGTGCTGGGCATCGACCTCGACATTCGCCCGCACAACCGCGAAGCGATCGAAAGCCACCCGATGGCCAAGCGCATCAAGATGATCGAAGGCTCGAGCATCGACGCCGGCATTGCTGCCCAGGTGCAGGCGGCGGCCAAAGGCAAGAAAGTCATTCTGGTTCTGGACTCCAACCACACCCACGATCACGTACTGGAAGAGCTGCGTCTGTACGCACCGCTGGTGTCGGTCGACAGCTACTGCGTGGTCATGGACACCGTGGTTGAAGACATGCCGGCCGATTTCTTCCCGGATCGTCCGTGGGGCCCGGGCGACAACCCGAAAACCGCCGTGTGGAAATACCTGGAAGAGAACCAGGATTTCGAGATCGACCAGCAGTTGCAGAACAAGCTGTTGATCACCGTGGCGCCGGACGGCTATCTGCGTCGCGTCCGTTAATTCGCAACATCACCAAGCGTTGTTTCGGCGAGTCGCCGGTTGTGGAGAGAAGTTATGCAAGGCAAGTACAGTTCTGAACTGGCGCTACCGCTCGAAGAGCTATTGACCGTCGTCCTGATTACTCACAATCGACCGGCGTTTTTGCGCCGGGCGGTGAAGTATTACAGCAGCTTGCCCTGCAGAATCATGGTGCTCGATTCGACACTCGAACGACCTGAAGGCGACTTTGACGCCGTCGATTACCACCATGTGCCGCAGTTCGCGTACTGGGGCATGCAGGCCAAACTGGCGTATGGCGTGGAGAAACTGACCACGCCATACATGGTGCTGGCGGCCGACGACGATTTCATCCTGCATGATTCGCTGGCAGAGTCCGTCGGTTTCCTGCATGCCAACCCTGATTACGGGATGTGCCACGGCTATTGCCTGATGTACCTGTCATTGGCCCATGGCGTGAACTACTACCGCCGCGACAAGAAAGTCCAGGAAGACTATGCGTCCGAGCGGGCGCAAGAGCGCGTCCTCGATTACATGAACCAGTACATCCCGCCGTTCTACGCGGTGACCCGTACTGATCTGATGAAAAACTGGCACTCGGCGTTGCCGCCGGGGACCAATTTCCAGTGGCAGGAAATCGGCCACGTCTACTACCTGCTGGCCAGTGCCAAGGCCCGCATCCTGCCGATTCCGTACGTGGTGCGCGAGATCAATTACGGTGTCTCCGAGCACAATACCGATGTGTATCACTCGCTGACCTACGTCGACGCCAAATCGGTCGCCGAACGAGAGGCGTTTGCCGAGTTTCTCGTCTCGCTGCCTACCGCTATCGAAGGGTTGGATGCCGGGCAGGCCAAGGCCTTTGCCCTGGAGAGTTTCGAGGCAATGGCCGACAGCCTGAAGTCCGGGCGGGCGCTGACTGCCGAGCTGATTTTCGAATCGACCTGGAACCAGGAACTGAAGGCGCCGGATCGGCGTTTTGGCCCGCTGCAGTACGTTGAAATGCCGTTCTACAACCAGGCATTCTTTGAGCGTCTGGAGCAGTTCGAATTCATGTTGCACACCCTGCCGGCCGGTCGCATGCAACTGGAAGGGCTGGAAGGCGTGTGGGCCCGTCAAGCGCACCTGTTGCAGGCGCGCAATAACGACACGGCGGAAAGTGTGGTTGACCGGTTATGGCAGGCCCATGATCTGAGTGCGTTCAACCTGACCGTGGTCAAACGTCTGGCGACCCAACTGGACATCGTCGGGGACGAAAGCGCTGCGCAAGCCATGCGCGAGTGGATCGCCCGTCTCGAAGCGCTACTGGTCGAAGATCATCAGCCAGTCTTCGGCAAAATGAAGTCCGGTCGCCTGTTGCAGTGGCTGGCGGCTCGCGCGCCGGCGATCGAACAACTTGAGTCGATAGGCCAACATCTGGCGACTGAAGGCGGTGGCCCGCAATTCGGCATTTTCCTGCTCGATCTGGACAACGACATCGACAAGTTGCAGGTGTCGCTCGACAGCCTGCTGGAAGGTCACTGCAAAGCGTTCAGGATTGTCGTGTTCACCACCGGCGAAGCACCGGCGGCGACGACGGCACAAAACACCCTGCACTTTGTTCGTGTCACCCAAAGCAACTTTGTCGACAAGCTCAACCAGAGCGCTCAGCAGTCGCCAAGCGATTGGTTGCTGCTGGGTGAGGCGGGTGACCAGTTCACCGCCAGCGGCCTGTTGCGCGCCAGTCTGGAACTGATGTCGGCCGAAGGTGTGCGTGCGGTGGCCACCGATGAAATCCAGCGCAAGGACAATGGCGCGCTGGTTGACGTGTTCCGTCCGGGTTTCAACCTGGATCTGCTGCAAAGCGTGCCGGCACTGATGGCGCGCCATTGGTTGATCCGCCGCGAAGTGTTGCTTGAAGCCGGCGGATATCAGGCTGACTTCAGCAAAGCGCTGGAATTCGACCTGCTGTTGCGCATCATCGAGCAGGGTGGCCTCGACGGTCTGGCGCATCTCGACGAGCCGTTGCTGATCACTCAGGCGGCAGAGCTTGAAGAAAACGCCCACGAACGTCAGGCATTGCTGCGTCATCTGGGCAATCGCGGCTACAAGGCCAAGGTTACGTCGACGGCGCCGGGCACCTGGCAAATCGATTACCGCCACACCGAGCAGCCACTGGTATCGATCATTGTGCCGGTCATCGATGATCTGCCAGTGCTGCGCCGCTGCCTGGAAGGCGTGTTGCTCAGAACCCGTTACAGTCGTTATGAAGTGTTGCTGGCGGCAAACGCCAATCAGTCGGCAGCGGTCAACGACTGGCTGGGCACGCTGCGCCACGCCAAAGTCAATGTGTTGCGAGCCGATCAGCCGCTGAGCGAAGTCGCGCTGTACAACGCCGCCAGCGAGCAGGCTCAAGGTGAGTATCTGGTGCTGTTGGCCGCAGACAGTGAAGTCGTCAACCCGAACTGGATCGATTCGCTGCTCAACCACGCCCAGCGTCCGGAAGTGGGCATCGTCGGTGCGAAATTGGTCGACCGTGACGGCAAGGTGGCCCAGGCCGGCTTGATTCTTGGTCTGAACGACGGCGTGGGTTCGGCCTTCATCGGCGAAAGTCACGCAGCAGACGGCTACATGCATCGCTTGGCCGTCGAGCAGAATTACTCGGCCGTGTCGAAGGTCTGCCTGATGGTGCGCAAAGAGCTGTTCAACGCGCTTGGCGGGCTGGATGAAGTGACGTTCGTCGAGGGTTATGCCGATGTCGATCTGTGCCTCAAGGCGAGTCAGGCCGGCTACCTCACCGTGTGGACGCCGTTGGTGCAGGTGCTGCATACCGGCGAGCTGCCGCAGGCGCCAGAAGCGCTGGCGGCACTGCGTGAAAAATGGAGCGCCGTCTTCGCGCAGGATCCGGCTTACAACGCCAACCTGGCGCTGAGCGGCAAAGGTTTCACCCTGGGTGAAAATGCCTCGATCAACTGGGCACAGTTGCTCGCTTAAGCGCGCCGGACAGGAATCAGCATATGTTCAACGGTAAATCGATTTTCATCTCCGGCGGCACAGGTTCGTTCGGGCGCAAATTCATCACGCGCCTGCTCGAGCAATACCAGCCCAAGCGCGTGGTGGTGTTCTCCCGTGACGAGTTGAAGCAGTACGAAATGCAGCAGACGTTCAACGCGCCGTGCATGCGTTATTTCATTGGTGACGTGCGTGACGCTGACCGTCTGCGTCAGGCCATGCGCGGCATCGACTACGTGGTGCATGCCGCTGCGTTGAAGCAAGTGCCGGCGGCGGAATACAACCCGACCGAATGCATCCGCACCAACGTCAACGGCGCGGAGAACATCATCGCCGCCGCCATTGATAACGGCGTGAAAAAAGTTGTCGCGCTGTCCACCGACAAGGCGGCCAGCCCGATCAATCTGTACGGCGCAACCAAGTTGCTTTCGGACAAATTGTTCGTCGCCGCCAACAATATTGCCGGCGAGCAGGAAACCCGCTTTGCCGTGGTGCGCTACGGCAACGTGGCCGGTTCCCGTGGTTCGGTGGTGCCGTTCTTCAGCAAACTGATCGCCGATGGCGCACAGGAACTGCCGATCACTGACGAACGCATGACGCGGTTCTGGATCACCCTCGACCACGGCGTGCAATTCGTCCTCGACAGCTTTGCGCGGATGCACGGCGGTGAAGTGTTTGTGCCGAAGATTCCATCGATCCGCATTGTCGATCTGGCGCGCGGCATGGCTGAACACCTGCCGCACAAGAACGTCGGCATTCGTCCCGGCGAGAAGCTCCATGAATTGATGGTGCCGCTGGACGATGCGCGGATGACCCTCGAGTTCGAAGATCACTACACCATCCAGCCGTCGATTCGCTTTACCAGCGTCGATGTCGATTTTGCCGTCGACAAACTCGGCGAGCAGGGGCGTGCCGTGAGCGAGGATTTCGAGTACCGCTCCGACACCAATCCGCATTTCCTTTCGGTCGGGCAGATCGCTGATCTGCACGCGAAGCTCTCGGCATGATTCCCTACGGTCGGCAGAGCCTCGATCAGGCAGACATCGATGCCGTCGTCCAAGTGCTGCAGTCGGACTGGCTGACCCAAGGGCCGAGCATCGAGCGTTTCGAGCAGGCAATGGCCGAGCGTTGCCAGGCTGACTTCGCCGTCGCGGTGTGCAACGCCACGGCGGCGCTGCACATTGCCTGTCTGGCCGCAGGCCTGGGGCCGGGCGATCGGTTGTGGACAACACCAAACACCTTTCTTGCCTCGGCCAACTGTGGACGTTATTGCGGTGCCGAGGTTGATTTCGTCGACATCGATCCGCTGACCTGGAACCTTGATGCGTTCGCCCTCGAAGCGAAACTCGATCAGGCCGAGCAGGACGGCACTTTGCCGAAGGTGCTGGTGGCGGTGGCGTTTTCCGGGCAGAGCTGTGACATGCGCAAGATTGCCGAACTGGCTGAGCGCTACAACTTCACCGTGATCGAAGATGCGTCTCACGCGGTCGGTGCCTCCTACGCCGGGCGGCCGGTTGGTTGCGGTGAGTTCGCAGCGATGACGGTGTTCAGCTTTCATCCGGTGAAAATCATCACCAGCGCCGAGGGCGGCATGGTGCTGACCAATCGGCCGCAACTGGCTGAGCGCTTGCAACGTCTGCGCAGCCACGGCATGACCCGCGATGCGCAGCAGATGAGCGAACCGAGCCACGGCCCGTGGTACTACCAGCAGATTGAGCTGGGTTTCAATTACCGCATCACCGATCTGCAAGCCGCGCTGGGTTTGTCGCAACTGAGCAAACTCGACGACTTCATCGCCCGGCGCCGCGAGCTGGCCGCGCGTTACGCTCGCCTGCTGGCGTACCTGCCGGTTACGTTGCCCAGCCCTCAGCCTGAGGCGGAATCGGCTTGGCACCTGTATGTGATTCGGCTGCAGACCGACCGCATCGGCCTCAGTCATCGTCAAGTGTTTGAAGGCTTGCGTGCTGCCGGTGTTGGCGTGAATCTGCACTACATTCCTGTGCACCTGCAGCCGTACTATCGCGACCTGGGCTTCGCCGAGGGCGATTTCCCCGAGGCCGAGCGTTATTACGCCGAGGCGATCAGCCTGCCGCTGTTTCCGCTATTGAGCGATGCACAGCAGGATTACGTGGTCGAGCAATTGCGTCGGCTGACCGAATAATTGCCGCTGAGGCAAAGGATGAGTATCTGCAATGCGTCATTTGAGTGAGCAGGAAAAGTTCTGGCAGGGCGACTTCGGCAACCAGTACGTCGCGCGCAATGTCGGTCAGCCGCTAGTGGCGGCGAACCTGGCGTTGTTTGCCAAAGCGCTGAGCCGGGCTGCAGGTATCGAGAGTCTGGTTGAGCTGGGCACCAATGCCGGCAACAATTTGCAGGCGTTGCATCAACTGCTCCCGCGTTGTGAACTGTTCGGCGTCGAGATCAATGAAAGCGCCTGTGCTCAAGCTCGGGCGTTGGACATTGCGCAGATCTGGCAAGGCTCGCTGTTCGATTTCCCGCGCGAGCGCCGCTACGACCTGACACTGAGTAAAGGCGTGCTGATTCACTTGGCCCCGGAGCTGTTGCCGACCGCTTATGCGCAGTTGTACGAGTTGAGCCAGCGCTACATCCTGATCGCCGAGTATTACAATCCGGCACCGGTGGAGGTGTCCTATCGTGGCAACAGCGGCAAGCTGTTCAAGCGCGACTTTGCCGGTGAAATGCTCGATCGCTATGCCGATTTGCACTTGCTGGATTATGGTTTCGTCTATCACCGCGATCCGCAGTTTCCTGTGGACGACATCACTTGGTTCCTGTTGGAAAAGCGCCCTTGAGCAACGTCGCAATCATCCCGGCCCGTGGCGGTAGCAAACGCATCCCGCGCAAGAACCTTGTGCCGTTCGACGGCGTGCCGATGATTGTCCGTTCGATCCGCACCGCGCTCGAGTCCGGCCTGTTCGACCTGGTGGTGGTCAGCACGGACGATGCCGAGATGGCCGAGATGGCGCGAGCGCACGGTGCACAGGTGCCGTTCATGCGTCCGGCGGCGCTGGCCGATGATTTCACCGGCACTGCTGCGGTTATCGTGCATGCGCTGGAGCAACTGCCATCCTTCGATTTCGCTTGCTGCATTTACGCTACGGCACCGCTGTTGCAGGTACGTTATCTACGTGAAGGCCTGGAGTTGCTGGAACGGCATGCAGACAAGTCGTTTGCGTTCTCCGTTTGCGATTTCGGCTTTCCGGTGCAACGGGCATTGACGCTGGACGAGCAGGGCGCCTTGCGCGCGTTGTATCCCGAGTTCCGCAACACCCGCTCGCAGGACCTGCCCAAAGCTTTTCAGGATGCCGGTCAGTTTTATTGGGGCCGTCGTGAGGCGTGGTTGCGCGGCGAGGTGCTCTATTCCCCAGCCAGCCTGCCGGTGATTCTGCCCCGGCATCTGGTCCAGGACATCGATACCCCCGAAGACTGGAAACGCGCCGAGTACCTTTACGCCGCGCTCAAGGCCGGCGGAGAACTGCAATGAGAGTGCTGATTCGCGCCGACGCCTCGCCGACCATCGGCAGCGGCCACATCGCCCGCTGTCTGCCGCTGGCGCGAGTGCTGCGCGCGCAGGGCAGTCATGTCGCCTTCGCCTGTCGACGGTTGCCGGGACATCGTCTGGAGGCATTGAGCGCCGAGGGTTTCGAAACGTTCGCGCTGCCTGATCGCTACGCCAATGAAGACCCACAGCAAGCCATCGAATCGATGCTGCCGTGGCAGGCCGACATTGATGCGCTGGGCTCGCAGCTTGAAGGTCAGGCCGAGTTTGACTGGATCATCGTCGACCACTACGGCCTCGATCATCACTGGCAAACCGCAGCGCGGCGCTGGGCGCATCGAATTGCAGCGGTGGATGATCTTGCCACCCGGCGCTACAGCGTCGATTTGTTGCTCAATCAGAATCTTTCCGGCCTCAGTGAAAACTATGCGCCGTTGCTGCCCGAGGGTTGTCGCACGTTGCTCGGGCCGCGTTATGCGCTGTTGCGCGAAGAATTCAACTGCCCTGCCATCGAGATCAAGCCCAAGGCGCGCCGGGTACTGGTGAACTTCGGCGGATTCGATGCCGCAATGCAAACCCACCACGCGATGCTGGCCCTGGCGGATTTCACCGAGCTGCAGGTGGACTTCGTCGCTGGCGCCGATAATCCGGCGTGGGCGCAGATGCAGGCATTGGCCGAGACACGGCCGAACTGGCGTCTGCACAGTTTTGTCAGCGATTTCTACCAGCGCATGAGCGAAGCCGACCTGTTTGTCGGCGCCGGTGGCGGCACCAGTTGGGAGCGCGCAGCGTTGGGCTTGCCGACAATTTGCATTGCCGTGTCGAACAACCAGCAGGCCAACGGCGAAGTCATGGCCGTAACGGGGGCACATGTTTTCATGGGCGCCCGTGAGCAGGTCAGTGTCGAGCAGTTGCGCGACGCCATCGGCTTCGTCGCCGACAATTATTATTTGCGACAGGGCTTGGCCGAGCGCTCGCGGCAACTGGTCGACGGACGCGGAGCGCTGCGCGTTGCTGCCGCTCTGGCCGGCGCAGTGCTCGCCATCCGTCCCGCCACGTTAGAGGATGCACGGCTGTTGTTCGATGGCCGCAATGCCGAACCGGTGCGGCGTTGGTCGCTGGCGAGCGCTGAAATCGACTGGTCGCAGCACGTCAACTGGCTGACCGCCAGTCTGCGTAATCCGCAGCGTTTACTGTTGATCGCCGAAGCCGATGACGGCCCGGTCGGTGTGTTGCGTTATGACCTGCGCGGGTTTGCTGCCGAAGTATCGATCTATCTGCTTGAGGGACGTTTCGGCCTGGGTTGGGGCAAGGCGCTGCTGACGCGGGGCGAAGCGTTCGTCATCCGCCACTGGCCGCAAGTGACCGCCATTACCGCTCAGGTACTGCCGGGCAATCGTGCCTCGTTGAATGTGTTTCATGACGCCGGATTCACTCAGAGTGCCTGTACGTTCACCCGTGTTTTGAAGGATCACCCCGATGACTAGTTTCAAGATTGGTAACCGCTTGATCGGTGCCGATGCGCCGCCCTTCATCATCGCCGAGATGAGCGGCAACCATAACCAGTCGCTGGACGTGGCCCTGCAAATCGTCGACGCGGCGGCCAAGGCCGGGGCACATGCCTTGAAGCTGCAAACCTACACCGCCGAGACCATGACCCTGGATCTGGCTGAAGGCGAATTCTTCATCAAGGATCCGAACAGTCTGTGGGCGGGTACTTCGCTCTACGATTTGTATGAAAAGGCCCATACGCCGTGGGAATGGCACGCGCCGATTTTCGCCCGGGCCAAAGAGCTGGGGCTGCTCGCGTTCTCGACGCCGTTCGATGACACCGCAGTCGACTTTCTTGAAAGCCTTGATGTGCCGGCCTACAAGATTGCCAGTTTCGAAAACACTGACTTGCCGTTGATCCGTCGTGTGGCCGCCACCGGCAAACCGCTGATCATCTCCACGGGCATGGCCAGCATCGCTGAACTGGATGAAACCGTGCGCGCCGCGCGTGAAGCCGGCTGCAAGGATCTGGTCTTGCTCAAATGCACCAGCACCTACCCGGCGACACCGCTCAACAGCAACGTGCGCACGATCCCGCATCTGCGCGAACTGTTCGGTTGCGAGGTGGGGCTGTCCGACCACTCGATGGGCGTAGGCGTGTCGGTGGCAGCGGTGGCGCTGGGGGCTACGGTGGTGGAGAAGCACTTCACCCTCGACCGTTCAGCGGGGGGCGTCGATGCCAGTTTCTCGCTGGAACCGGCGGAAATGGCCAGCCTGGTGGTGGAAACCGAGCGTGCCTGGCAAGCCATGGGCCAGGTGCATTACGGCGTCACAGAGGCGGAACGCAAGTCGCTGGTCTATCGCCGCTCGCTGTACGTCACTGCCGACATGGCCGCCGGTGACACCTTTAGCGGCGACAATCTGCGCGCCATTCGCCCCGGTCTCGGCTTGCCGCCCAAGCACGCCGAAGCCGTCCTCGGCCGCCGCGCGCGCTCGCCAATCAAGCGCGGCACGCCGCTGGACTGGTCGTTGGTCGAATAACCCGATCTGCACCGATTCGGCAAAATAGCGTGACCTGCGAGTCATAACGCGCATCTTCACTGTATTGTATTGATCGGGGAGATGGCGCCTGGCTCGTTTTCGATTCCAGTGATAGCCCTTTGCGCTCCCCGTGGCTGCCCTTTGTGGCGGCCGTTTTCTGTTTGTCGGCGCCCCTCGAAATCCTTGCGAGCGGTGGTCTTGGGCTGTTTTTTATTGGGAAGCCGTAATGATTGGCATAAAAAGCATTGCGAGCTACGTTCCTGTAGCCGGCGTGGACAATTACGCACAAGGTGCAAAATTCGAGAAGGATGAAGAATTCATCCTTGGCAAGATCGGTTCGGCATTCCTGCCGCGCAAAGACGCTGAACAAGAAACCTCCGACCTGTGCGTGGAAGCGGCCAATGCGCTGTTTGCCAGCAACCCGGATCTGAAACGTGAATCGATCGACGCGTTGATCGTCGTCACCCAGAACGGTGACGAAGAAGGCCTGCCGCACACGGCTGCAATCGTGCAGGACAAACTCGGTCTACCGACCAACGTGGCGGCCTTCGACATTTCCCTGGGCTGCTCCGGTTATGTCTACGGCATCTACGCGATCAAGGGCTTCATGGAAGCCGCCGGCTTGAAGAACGGCCTGCTGATCACCGCTGATCCGTATTCGAAGATTGTCGATCCGGAAGACCGCAACACCACCATGCTGTTTGGCGATGCCGCAACCGCTACGTGGATGGGTGAAGATCCGACCTGGGCGCTGGGCAAGGCCAAGTTCGGCACCGACGGCTCCGGCGCACCGCACTTGAAAGTGACCGATGGCGTGTTCTTCATGAACGGTCGTCAGGTCTTCAACTTTGCGCTGCTCAAAGTCCCGGCACACTTGCACGAACTGCTCGACGATTCCGGTCTGAAAGCCGATGACATCGATGCCTTCTGCATTCACCAGGGCAGTGCGGCGATTGTCGATGCCGTGGCGCGGCGCTTCGAAGGCGAGCCGGAGAAGTTCATCAAGGACATGGTCGAGACCGGCAATACCGTGTCGTCGAGCATTCCGCTGCTACTGGAAAAACACGTCATCGATTCCGATTGGCAGCGTATTGCACTGAGCGGTTTTGGTGTCGGTCTGTCATGGGGCTCGGCGATCATCTATCGCCCTTGAGTCCGAGCAAAAACGGCGGATACAAAAATAGCGTTCAAGGTTAACCTTGAACGCTATTTTTTTGCCTGGAAGGGAGCGCGAGGCGCCATGAGCGAGTTTTTTCAAGCCAATGCCGAGGTGTTGCAACGGCGTTGGCCGGCGCTGTTCGAGCGACTGATGGCGGAAGACAGTGCGGCCGTCCCTGCTCAACTGGTTGAGGGGCTAGGCTCGACGCTGAGTATCAACGGCATCCAGCTCACCAGTCGTCACGATCGCCTCCATGAAGCGCAGATTCAGGCGGCCAGCCTGCCGGACAAGGCGCAATTGCACGTCTATGGCACCGGTCTCGGTGATTTGCCCGGTGTGCTGCTTGAGCGGACGGGATTGCAACGCTTGTACGTGCACATCCTCAATGGCGCGCTGTTTGCGCTGGTGGTGCAACTGCTCGATCAGCGTCAGTGGCTGGAAGACCCGCGGGTCGAGTTGTTTTACGCTGCCGATCATCCGGACTTTTTCACGCCGTTTTTTGCCCTGCCTGCCGAGATGTTGCTGGCCGATGACTACAACGCGAAGATTCGCGATCGGCTGGTCAATGAAGTCCATTTGAGTTTTAACAATCGCGAATTCGACGCGCAGTCGCCGTTCATTCAACAGCGCTTGCAGGACTGCTTGCCGGTGCTGCTTGGTGATGACGATGTGGCGCAGTTGTTTGGTACCTGCACCGATCGCGAGATCTACGTGATCGCTACCGGGCCGACTCTGGAAGGGCACTTTGAACGATTGGCAGCGCTCCGGAATCAGGCTCAGCGCCCGCTGTTCATCTGTGTCGACACGGCGTATCGGCCGTTGATTGAGCACGGGATCGTCCCCGATCTGGTGGTGACCATTGATCAGCGTATCAGCTTCCGTCATTTGCCGTTCGAGGCGTCTGACGGTATCGCGCTGGTGTATTTGCCCATGAGCGATCCCGAAGTTCTGCGGGCCTGGAAGGGCAAGCGCTATGGCGGTTACTCGGCCAGTCCGGTGTACGCCGGGTTGCGTGAACAATATCCGCGCGCACTGCTGCACGTCGGCGGCAGCGTGATCCATCCGGCGGTCGATCTGGCGGTGCAAATGGGCGCGTCTCGCATCACGCTATTTGGCGCCGATTTCGCCTTCCCGATGAACAGGACTCACGCGGGCTGGAGCGATGGCGATCTGGGGCCGGGTGTGAATCAGGCGCGGCACTGGGTGCGCGATGGGCAGGGTCAGCGAGTCAGTACCCAGCTCAACTTCCGCGGTTACCTGTGTGTGCTGGAACGTTACATCGCTGCGCATCCGCACGTTGAGTTCTTCAACAGCAGCAGGGCGGGTGCGCTGATCGCCGGGACGCAATTCAATCAGGAGTTTGTGCAATGACGGCGATGAAAAAGTGCATCGGTGAATGCCGTCAGTGTGCCGGTCTGTTTCGGCTGGGGCGGGATGTCGAGGCAGCGCTGGGCATGGTTGATGTTTTCGAAGATGCACAGCAGTTGCTGCTCTCGGGGTCTGCGGATGTCCAGCAAATGTGGGCGCAGGTGCTCGCGCAAATGCTCGATTGTCAGGAGCGCCAGGACTGGTTGGGGCTGGCTGATTATATGGAGTACGAATTGATCGAGTTGCTGGAAAGTGTTCCGGTCTGAGCAGGCCGACAGCACTGGCCCGCAGGTTTGCGCCGCAGTCGGTTTTATGACGTCATTTTATCGCGGCTGACGTACTGCTAAGTCTTTGTTTTCTCGGGGGTGGCAGGGTGATGGCAAATTTTTTTCAAAAAGCCCTCAAGCAACCTGCAAACCCGACGATAACTATTACGAAGGTTCTCTAGGCCATACCCGGCGGTTGCCAGGGCCGGAAGCCGCAGTACCCAACCAACGAGGAATTCGTCATGGCTTTAACAGTAAACACCAACACCACGTCGTTGAACGTTCAGAAAAACCTGAACCGCGCTTCCGACGCTCTGTCGACTTCGATGCAGCGCCTGTCTTCCGGCCTGAAAATCAACAGCGCTAAAGACGACGCCGCTGGCCTGCAGATCTCGAACCGTATGTCCTCGCAGATCCGTGGTAACACCCAAGCCATCCAGAACGCCAACGACGGTATCTCCGTTGCCCAGACCGCTGAAGGCGCTCTGCAAGCTACTACCGACATCCTGCAGCGTATGCGTGAACTGGCTGTTAAAGCACGTAACGGTACCAACGGCACTGCTGACCAGACCGCTACCAACGCTGAATTCGCTCAGATGTCCGACGAGATCACCCGTATCTCGGCTTCGACCAACCTGAACGGCAAAAACCTGCTGGACGGTTCGGCTGGTACTGTGACCCTGCAAGTGGGCGCAAACACCGGTTCGGCTAACCACATCGACCTGGTACTGAGCTCCAAGTTCGACGCAGTAAGCCTGTCGGTAGGTAGCGGTACTCTGTCCCTGACCGGTGCTACCGTAACTGGCGCTTCGCAGAACATCGACAACGCGATCACCGCGATCGACGCTGCAATCGCTGCCATCGGTGCAACCCGCGCCAGCCTGGGTGCTTCGCAAAACCGTCTGACCAGCACCATCCAGAACTTGCAGAACATCACCGAGAACACCACTGCTGCACAAGGTCGCGTACAAGATACCGACTTCGCCGCAGAGACTGCTAACCTGACCAAGCAGCAAACCCTGCAACAGGCTTCGACCTCTGTTCTGGCTCAAGCCAACCAACTGCCTTCCGCTGTACTGAAGCTGCTTCAGTAATTTCGGAATGAGTTTGAGCGGGGGAGTGCGCTGGTCGCGCTCTCTCGCTTTTTTCGTTAGGAGGTGATGGGCATGGACATGAGCGTAAAGCTTAACGTGTCTTATCCGGCTCCCAAGCCAGCGACACCTGTTGCTGACAAGCCGTCAGAGACGCCAAAAGTTGCCAAGGTCGAAGCGCCGGTCGCTGACAGGAAAAGTCAGGGCACGGATGACGCCAAGCTGAAACTGGCAGTGCAGGAGATCGAGAAGTTCGTTCAATCGATCAAGCGCAATCTGGAGTTCTCGATCGATGAGCATTCCGGGAAGGTCATCGTCAAGGTGATCGCAAGCGAGACGGGTGAGGTCGTACGACAGATTCCCTCCGCAGAAGCCCTCAAGCTGGCAGACAGCCTCGCCAATGCGAGTCACGTATTGTTTGACGCCAAAGTCTGATAGCTGGCATGAATTATGTTTGTCCGTTCTCAAGATGCGTGTAACGGTCAAAAGAATGGCAACAATCTGAAGGGAGATGCACATGGCAAGTCCAATTCTACCGGGTTCCGGACTGGGTTCCGGCCTGGACATCGGCGCGATCGTGACCGCGCTGGTAAACGCCGACAAGTCTGCCAAGCAGACCCAGATCGACACGCAGACGAAAACCAACTCGCTGAAGATTTCCGGTGTTGGTTCGCTGAAAAGTGCGCTGGCCGCGTTCCAGAAGTCGATGACTGACCTGAACAGTGCGTCGAGCCCTGCGTTCGCCGGTTTCACCGCGACGTCGGACACCCCGGCTGTGCTCGGTGCAACGTCGGACAAGACTGCCGTGCCTGGTACCTACAGTGTTGTCGTGAAGAACCTGGCCACCGGCTCTAAAGTAGCCAGCGCCGCCTTTGCCGGCGGTGCCACCAGTGCCATTCCGAGTGGTACTCTGAAAATCACTCAGAATGGCACTGATTACCCTGTCACGATTCCGGCCAATGCCACCTTGCAGTCGACGCGAGACGCGATCAACACCGCGCAGTCGGCCAATGGTATCTCCGCCAACATCGTGACTGACAGCACAGGTGCCTCGCGCCTGGTGCTCAGTTCGAACAAGACCGGCGCGGGCATGGACCTCAAGGTCAGCGGTATCGCGGGTCTGGAAATCGACGGGACTCAGCCAATGGGCAGTTCGCCTGCGGCGGGTGCGTCGGGTGCGGTCGAAGATGTGGCCAAGGATGCAATCCTGACCATCGACGGGCTGACTGTCACCAGCAAGTCCAATACGGTGACCGGTGCAATCAGCGGCATGACGCTGAATCTTGTTACCGCCAGTCCTGTGGACGCGAGTGGTAAGCAAACCGCTGCGACCGTCTCGGTAGCGACCAACACAACAGGCATCCAGACGTCCCTGCAGTCGTTCATCGATTCCTATAACACCCTGAAGAAAACCGTTGACACCCTGTCCAAGGCTACGGCGGACGAGGATGGCAATCTGACGGTGTCTGCGGCGTTCACTGGTGATGCATTGCCGCGTTCGCTGATGGCGGATGTGCGTGCTCAACTGACCGCTCCAGGGGCGGGCGGGCCAGGGCAATTGACCGTGCTGTCGCAGATGGGTGTTCTGACTGACAGCAAAACCGGTTTGCTGACGCTCGACACCGCGGTGTTCAAAAAGCGCATGGAAACCCCGGGCATGGCCGGTCAGGTTCAGCAGTTGTTCAGCGGTACTGACGCCAAAAACGGCTTGTTGTCGCGCATGAATACCGCGCTTGATCCGTATTCGAAAACGGGCGGTCTGCTTGATCAGCGCAGTACCAACCTGACGAGTCGAACCACTGCTCTGCAAAAGCAGCAGACAGCCCTGGATCTTCGCGTCACCAGCCTGACGGCAACGCTGACGGCCAAGTACAACGCCATGGACTTGCTGGTAGGGCAGATGAAGGCTACGGCGAGCAACATCACGTCGTTCTTCAGCTCGCTGAACGCTCAGCAGTCCGCGAAGTAACCGGCGGGCACGACAAAAACCCGGCTACGCTTCATCGGCGTGCGCCGGGTTTTTGTCTTTTGATCTAAAGTTCTGTGATTCGTTGGCGATACACTGGTTATACGAGTCATTGTGGCAATGAGGTAGAACATGAATCCGATGTTAGCCCTTCGGCAGTATCAGAAAGTCGGCGCACACGCTCAGACATCCGAAGCGAGCCCGCACCGTCTGGTGCAAATGTTGATGGAAGGTGGTCTGGCCCGTATTGCTCAGGCCAAAGGCGCCATCGAGCGCAAGGACATTCCTGGCAAATGCACTTCGATCAGCAAGGCGATTGGCATTGTCAGCGGTCTGCGTGAAGGCCTTGATCTGGAAAACAGCGCAGATACTCTGGCTGATCTGGATGGGCTGTATATCTACATGATGAAGCGCCTCGCCGAGGCGAACATCAGCAGCGACCTGCGCATTCTTGATGAGGTTGCCGGCTTGCTGAGCACGGTCAAGGAAGGCTGGGATGCTATTGCCCCTGTGCCTGCTCCGCAGTTTTAAAGGAGATCGTCATGAGTCTTGTATTGCAGCGAATCGCCGATACCCGAGAAGCGTTGGTTACTGCCCTCGCTGAACGCAATTGGGAAGCCATTGGTGAACTGGATCTGGCTTGCCGTTCCTGCATGGAAGACGTCATGGCTGAGGCTGCGCTGGACGAGGTCGCGTTGCGCGACAACCTTGAGGAGTTGCTCCACGTCTACAAGGATCTTCTCGAGGTGGCCATGGGTGAGCGGCAGGCGATAGCCAACGAGATGTCGCAGATCACGCAAGCGCAAAAGGCGGCAAAGGTTTACCATCTGTTTGGTTAATTAACCCCCAGTTAATCCAGACATGTGCGCCATAAATTTGACTGTGCACGGTTTTTTGACTTAACTAGTGGCTGTTTTCAGATTTCAGGCGTCTACAGGCACATGGTGTCCTGCAAGCGTCTCGCTTGCCCCTTATTTTGGGCATTGAGTTGACTAGGGAAGTTGCTATTGCATGTGGCGTGAAACCAAAATTCTGCTGATCGATGACGATAGCGTCCGCCGCCGCGACCTGGCGGTGATTCTAAATTTTCTTGGCGAAGAAAATTTACCCTGCGGCAGCCATGACTGGCAGCAGGCAGTCGGCTCTTTGTCGTCTAGTCGTGAGGTCATTTGCGTACTGATCGGGACCGTTAATGCTCCTGGTGCGCTTTTGGGCTTGCTAAAGACACTCTCAACCTGGGATGAGTTCCTTCCGGTTTTGTTGATGGGCGATAATTCTTCCGTTGACTTGCCTGAAGACCAGCGTCGCCGAGTGCTTTCGACCCTCGAAATGCCACCCAGCTACAGCAAATTGCTCGATTCGCTGCACCGTGCCCAGGTCTATCGCGAGATGTACGACCAGGCTCGCGAGCGCGGTCGTCATCGCGAACCCAACCTGTTCCGCAGCCTTGTCGGGACCAGCCGTGCGATTCAGCACGTGCGCCAGATGATGCAGCAAGTCGCCGACACCGACGCCAGCGTGCTGATTCTCGGTGAGTCCGGCACTGGCAAGGAAGTGGTTGCGCGTAACCTGCATTACCATTCCAAGCGCCGCGACGCGCCGTTCGTGCCGGTCAACTGCGGGGCGATCCCTGCTGAGCTGCTCGAAAGCGAACTGTTCGGCCATGAGAAGGGCGCCTTCACCGGCGCGATCACCAGCCGTGCCGGCCGCTTCGAACTGGCCAATGGCGGTACGCTGTTCCTCGACGAAATCGGCGACATGCCGCTGCCGATGCAGGTCAAATTGCTGCGCGTCCTGCAGGAGCGCACCTTCGAGCGCGTGGGTAGCAACAAGACCCAGAGCGTCGATGTGCGCATCATCGCCGCGACCCACAAGAATCTCGAAAGCATGATCGAGATCGGCACCTTCCGCGAAGACCTTTACTATCGCCTGAACGTGTTCCCGATCGAGATGGCGCCGCTGCGTGAGCGCGTCGAAGACATTCCGTTGCTGATGAACGAACTGATCTCGCGCATGGAGCACGAGAAGCGCGGTTCGATCCGCTTCAACTCGGCAGCGATCATGTCGCTGTGCCGTCACGGCTGGCCGGGCAACGTCCGCGAGCTGGCCAACCTGGTGGAGCGCATGGCGATCATGCATCCGTACGGGGTGATCGGCGTGGTCGAGCTGCCGAAGAAATTCCGCTACGTCGACGACGAAGACGAGCAAATGGTCGACAGCCTGCGCAGCGATCTCGAAGAGCGTGTGGCGATCAACGGCCATACGCCGGACTTCACCGCCAACGCCATGCTGCCGCCGGAAGGCCTGGACCTGAAAGACTACCTCGGTGGTCTGGAGCAAGGCCTGATTCAGCAGGCGCTGGACGATGCCAATGGCATTGTGGCGCGTGCGGCTGAACGCCTGCGTATCCGTCGCACCACCCTGGTGGAGAAGATGCGCAAGTACGGCATGAGCCGGCGCGATGGAGATGAACAGGCGGAGGATTGACGCCTGTTTTTCAACTGCTTCATTTATAAGCAGTTTTTTTTAGGCACGGGTATTGCTACAGCCCTCGCAACGTTCCGTTTAACTGACGGTCAGCCAAGCGAGAAAGCACAATGCCCCACGCCCAGATGTCTACTGCCTCCAGTCCCGAGGGGCAGCCGTCCTCCGTAGAGCAGGCAAGCCGACAGGGCCTGGAGCAGGCATTCGAGCTGTTCAGCCAGATGTCCAGCCAGCTGACGGACTCCTACAGCATGCTTGAAGCGCGGGTGACCGAGCTCAAGGGTGAGCTCGCAGTCGTCAGTGCCCAGCGCATGCAGGAGCTGGCGGAAAAAGAACGCTTGGCCAACCGCCTGCAAAATCTCCTTGATCTGTTGCCCGGTGGCGTCATCGTCATCGACGGTCACGGCATGGTGCGCGAATCTAATCCTGCCGCTATCGAACTGCTCGGCTTGCCGCTTGAAGGCGAGCTGTGGCGCCATGTAATTGCGCGTTGCTTTGCCCCGCGTGAAGACGACGGTCATGAAGTTTCCTTGAAAAATGGTCGACGCCTGTCGATCGCCACCCGTTCGCTGGATGCCGAGCCGGGGCAACTGGTGCTGCTCAATGACCTGACAGAAACCCGTCATCTGCAAGATCAACTGGCACGCCACGAGCGCTTGTCCTCGCTGGGGCGCATGGTCGCCTCGCTGGCCCATCAGATCCGCACGCCGCTATCCGCTGCTTTGCTCTACGCCAGCCATTTGACTGAGCAGCAATTGCCGGTCGCCACCCAGCAGCGTTTCGCCGGGCGCCTGAAAGAGCGCCTGCACGAGCTGGAGCACCAGGTGCGCGACATGCTGGTATTCGCTCGCGGTGAGTTGCCGCTGACCGATCGCCTGACCCCGAATAGCTTGATGCAGGCGCTGCAAGCGGCGGCGCTGACGCATGTCCAGGATCTGCCCATCCGCTGGCAGTGCGACAGTCATGCCGGCGAGCTGCTGTGCAACCGCGACACGCTGGTCGGAGCGCTGCTGAACCTGATCGAAAACGCCATTCAGGCCAGTGTCGGCGACGTCCGCCTGAAAGTGCATTGCTACACCCGTGACAACAACCTGCATCTGAGTATCAGCGACAGTGGCAGCGGCATCGAGCCTGCGGTTCTGGCGCGGCTCGGCGAGCCATTTTTTACCACCAAAGTCACCGGCACCGGCCTCGGCCTGACCGTCGTCAAGGCTGTGGCCCGTGCGCATCAGGGAGAATTGCTGCTGCGTTCGCGGGTCGGGCGCGGCACGTGCGCGCAGGTGATCCTGCCGCTGTTTTCCGCTGTACACGGAGCTGAGTAAAAGACATGGGCATCAAGGTTTTGCTGGTCGAGGATGACCGCTCATTGCGCGAGGCGCTGGCCGATACGTTGTTGCTGGCCGGGCACGATTACCACGCGGTCGGCTGCGCTGAAGACGCGCTGACGGCGGTGGCGCGTGAGGCGTTCAATCTAGTGGTCAGCGACGTCAACATGCCGGGCATGGACGGTCACCAGTTGCTCTCGCTGTTGCGGGCCCGCCAACCGCAATTGCCGGTGTTGCTGATGACGGCGCACGGCGCGGTCGAGCGTGCGGTCGATGCGATGCGCCAGGGCGCGGCCGACTATCTGGTCAAGCCGTTTGAACCCAAGGCCTTGCTGGATCTGGTGGCACGGCATGCGCTAGGCAGTATTGGCACAAGCGACGGCGACGGTCCGGTGGCCGTCGAGCCGGCCAGTGCGCAGTTGCTGGAGCTGGCAGCGCGGGTGGCGCGCAGCGATTCGACAGTGCTGATCTCCGGCGAATCCGGCACCGGTAAAGAAGTGTTGGCGCGCTACATTCACCAGCAATCCCATCGCGCCAGCCAGCCGTTCATTGCGATCAACTGTGCGGCGATCCCGGACAACATGCTCGAAGCCACGTTGTTCGGCCACGAGAAGGGTTCGTTCACTGGCGCCATTGCCGCACAAGCCGGCAAGTTCGAGCAGGCCGACGGTGGCACGCTGTTGCTCGACGAAATCTCCGAAATGCCCCTCGGCCTGCAAGCCAAACTGCTGCGCGTATTGCAGGAGCGCGAGGTCGAGCGCGTCGGGGCACGTAAACCGATTGCCCTGGATATTCGCGTGGTCGCCACCACCAACCGTGATCTGGCGGGCGAAGTGGCGGCGGGGCGTTTCCGTGAAGATCTTTTTTACCGTTTGTCGGTTTTCCCCTTGGCCTGGCGTCCACTTCGCGAACGCACTGCCGATATCCTGCCGCTGGCCGAAAGGTTGCTGGCCAAACACGTCAATAAAATGAAGCACGCGGCGGCGAAACTCTCGCCTGATGCACAAGCTTGCCTGACCGCTTACCCGTGGCCGGGCAATGTGCGTGAGCTGGATAACGCCATTCAGCGTGCGCTGATCTTGCAGCAGGGCGGTTTGATTCAGCCGCAGGATTTCTGTCTGTCGGGTCCCGTGACGTACACCGCGATGCCCGTCGCCGCGCCGGTCTCAGCGCTGCTTCGCGAGGTGGAAATCGAGGCGGATTCGGCCGGTGCACTGGGTGATGACCTGCGGCGCCGGGAGTTTCAGATGATCATCGACACCCTGCGCGCCGAGCGCGGCCGACGTAAAGAAGCGGCGGAAAAGCTCGGTATCAGCCCGCGCACCCTGCGCTACAAGCTGGCGCAAATGCGCGATGCCGGGATGGACGTCGAAGGTTATCTGTTCGCCACCTGACGTCTGGCGCAACGATTTGAAAACGCTTTTCTGAAAGGGGTGCCCATGAGCTGGCACCCTTGTTGCTAATACCTGTGTACCCGCCGAGTGAGTGTCAAAAAATTGCGGGCCGCCCAAGAGAGTAGACCATGAGCCAAGGTATTGAATTTAATCGGTTGATGACAGACATGAAGGCCATGAAGCTGGATGCCATGTCTGCGCCGAAATCGACGACCGCTGTCCCTGAACTGGCGGGCAGCAGCTTTTCCGACATGCTCGGTCAGGCGATCAACAAGGTCAGCGATACCCAGCAGGCGTCGACTCAGTTGGCCAACGCATTCGAAGTGGGCAAGAGCGGCGTCGATCTGACGGACGTGATGATCGCTTCGCAAAAAGCCAGCGTGTCGTTCCAGGCTCTGACCCAGGTGCGCAACAAGCTGGTTCAGGCTTATCAAGACATCATGCAGATGCCGGTTTAAGGACGAGATTGAGTCATGGCAGAAGCAGTCGCCGATAACGTTCCGGCCAAGGCCACCCCGATAGACGGCAAACCGCCGCTGTTCGGCCTGTCCTTCCTGGAAAACCTCTCCGAGATGACCATGCTGCGTCAGGTGGGCCTGTTGGTCGGCCTGGCTGCGAGCGTGGCGATTGGCTTTGCCGTGGTGCTGTGGTCGCAGCAGCCGGATTACCGTCCGTTGTACGGCAGCCTTGCCGGCATGGACGCCAAGCAGGTCATGGACACCTTGGCCACTGCTGACATTCCTTACACCGTCGAACCGAACTCCGGCGCCTTGCTGGTCAAGGCCGATGACCTGTCCCGTGCGCGGATGAAACTCGCCGCTGCTGGTGTCACTCCCAGCGACGGCAACATCGGTTTTGAAATCCTCGACAAGGAACAGGGACTGGGCACCAGTCAGTTCATGGAAGCGACGCGCTACCGTCGTGGCCTCGAAGGTGAACTGGCGCGGACCATCTCCAGCCTGAACAACGTCAAGGGTGCCCGCGTGCACCTGGCGATTCCGAAGAGTTCGGTGTTCGTGCGTGATGAACGCAAGCCAAGTGCTTCGATTCTGGTCGAGTTGTATTCCGGTCGTTCGCTGGAGCCGGGTCAGGTGCTGGCGATCATTAACCTGGTGGCCACCTCCGTTCCTGAATTGAGCAAGTCGCAGATCACCGTCGTCGACCAGAAGGGCAACCTGCTCTCTGATCAGGCGGAGAACTCCGAAATGACCATGGCCGGCAAGCAGTTCGATTACAGCCGCCGCATGGAAAGCATGCTCACCCAGCGCGTGCACAACATTTTGCAGCCGGTATTGGGCAATGATCGCTACAAGGCTGAGGTCTCGGCCGACATCGATTTCAATGCCGTCGAATCGACTGCCGAGCAGTTCAACCCTGATCAACCGGCGTTGCGCAGCGAGCAGTCGGTCAACGAACAACGCACCGCCAGTAATGGCCCGCAAGGTGTGCCGGGTGCCCTGAGCAACCAGCCGCCGTCGCCGGCCTCGGCGCCGCAAACCACCGGTGGCGCCGCCGCGCCGGCCGCTATGGTGCAGCCAGGCCAGCCGTTGGTTGATGCCAACGGTCAGCAGATCATGGACCCGGCCACCGGCCAGCCGATGCTCGCGCCGTACCCGGCAGACAAGCGTCAACAATCGACCAAGAACTTCGAGCTCGACCGTTCCATCAGCCACACCAAACAGCAGCAGGGTCGCCTGAATCGTCTGTCGGTGTCGGTGGTAGTCGACGATCAGGTCAAGGTCAACGCGGCCAACGGCGAAACCACACGCGCGCCGTGGAGCGCCGACGAATTGGCGCGCTTCACCCGTCTGGTCCAGGACGCCGTCGGTTTCGACGCCAGCCGTGGCGACAGCGTCAGCGTGATCAACATGCCGTTCTCCGCCGAGCGCGGTGAAGTGATTGCCGATATTCCGTTCTACTCCCAGCCATGGTTCTGGGACATCGTCAAACAAGTGCTGGGTGTGTTGTTCATCCTGGTGCTGGTGTTTGGTGTGCTGCGTCCGGTGCTCAACAACATCACCGGCGGCGGCAAAGGCAAGGAGCTGGCCGGTCTGGGCAGCGACGTGGAACTCGGTGGGATGGGCGGCCTGGACGGCGACCTGGCCAACGACCGCGTAAGCCTCGGTGGTCCGCAGAGCATTCTGTTGCCGAGCCCAAGTGAGGGTTATGACGCGCAGCTGAATGCAATCAAGAGTCTGGTGGCCGAGGATCCGGGTCGCGTGGCTCAGGTCGTGAAAGAGTGGATTAACGCAGATGAGTGATAACCGAGCCGCTACCGTCAAACTGACCAAGGTCGACAAAGCCGCGATTCTGCTGCTGTCCCTGGGTTCGACCGACGCCGCACAAGTGCTGCGCCACATGGGCCCGAAAGAGGTTCAGCGTGTCGGCGTGGCTATGGCCCAGATGGGCAACGTCCATCGCGAGCAGGTCGAGCAGGTCATGAGCGAGTTCGTCGATATCGTCGGCGACCAGACCAGCCTCGGCGTCGGTTCCGACGACTACGTGCGCAAAATGCTCACCCAGGCTCTGGGTGAAGACAAGGCCAACGGCCTGATCGACCGCATCCTGCTCGGTGGCAACACCAGTGGCCTCGACAGCCTGAAATGGATGGAGCCGCGCGCCGTTGCCGACGTGATCCGTTACGAACACCCGCAGATTCAGGCGATCGTGGTGGCGTACCTTGACCCGGATCAGGCCGGTGAAGTGCTGGGCAACTTTGACCACAAGGTGCGTCTGGACATCATCCTGCGCGTCTCGTCGTTGAACACCGTACAGCCAGCAGCACTGAAAGAGCTGAACCAGATTCTCGAGAAGCAGTTCTCCGGCAACTCGAATGCCTCGCGCACCACCCTGGGTGGCATCAAGCGTGCGGCCGACATCATGAACTTCCTCGACAGCTCGATCGAAGGCCAGCTCATGGATTCGATCCGCGAAGTCGACGAAGACCTGTCCGGTCAGATCGAAGACCTCATGTTCGTGTTCAACAACCTCGCCGATGTCGACGACCGTGGCATTCAGGCGTTGCTGCGCGAAGTGTCCTCGGACGTGCTGGTGCTGGCCCTCAAGGGGTCGGACGAAGGCGTCAAAGAGAAGATTTTCAAGAACATGTCCAAACGTGCCGCCGAACTGTTGCGCGACGACCTCGAGGCCAAAGGCCCGGTGCGCGTCAGCGACGTCGAAACCGCACAGAAAGAAATCCTCACCATTGCCCGCCGTATGGCCGAAGCCGGCGAGATCGTACTCGGTGGCAAAGGTGGCGAGGAAATGATCTAAGCCCATGGACAAGCACGACGACGATGTGACGGATCTGATCCGTGCCCGCGATGTGCGCGGATTCGAATCCTGGGCCATGCCCAGCTTCGACCCGCCGAAACCGGAACCCGAGCCAGAGCCGGAACCCGAACCGCCGGAAATGGAAGAGGTGCCGCTGGAAGAAGTCCAGCCACTGACCCTGGAAGAACTCGAAAGCATCCGTCAGGAGGCTTACAACGAGGGCTTCGGCATCGGCGAGAAAGAAGGCTTTCACAGCGCCACACTCAAGGTCCGTCAGGAAGCTGAAGTGGCGCTGGCGGCAAAACTTGCCAGCCTTGAGCAGTTGATGGCGAACCTGTTCGAGCCCATCGCCGAGCAAGATACGCAGATTGAAAAGTCGCTGGTCGACCTCGTGCAACACATCACCAGACAGGTGATCAAGCGCGAGCTGGCCATCGATTCCAGCCAGATCGAACACGTCATGCGCGATGCGCTCAAGCTGTTGCCGCTGGGCGTCGACAATGTGCGTCTGTACGTCAATCCGCAGGACTTCGAGCAGGCCAAGGCTTTGCGCGAACGTCATGAGGAAACCTGGCGCATTGTCGAAGACGAAGCGCTGTTGCCGGGTGGCTGCCGGGTTGAAACCGAGCACAGCCGCATCGATGCCAGCATCGAAACCCGCGTCGCTCAGGTCATGGCCAAACTGTTCGATCAGTTGCACGAGCAGGCCTTGCACCCGGCCGAGGCGGATCTGAGTCTGGACATTCCAGAAGATGTAAAACCGGCGGCCACACCTGACGAGCCGCTCGCGGACGAACCCGATGCGCCTTGAACGCACCAGTTTCGCCAAGCGCCTGAGCACTTACGCTGAGGCCACCGAGATTGCCGGCGCGCCGATTCTTGAAGGTCGCCTGCTGCGCATGGTCGGCCTCACCCTCGAAGCCGAAGGCCTGCGCGCCGCCATGGGCACGCGCTGCCTGGTGATCAATGACGACAGCTATCACCCGTCCCAGGTCGAAGCGGAAGTCATGGGGTTTTCCGGCAGCAAAGTTTTTCTGATGCCGGTCGGCAGCGTTGCCGGCATCGCCCCGGGCGCCCGTGTGGTACCACTGGCTGATACCGGTCGCTTGCCGATGGGCATGAGCATGCTCGGTCGCGTCCTCGACGGCGCCGGTCGTGCGCTGGACGGCAAGGGCGGCATGAAGGCCGAAGACTGGGTGCCAATGGACGGCCCGACGATCAACCCGCTCAACCGTGACCCGATCAGCGTACCGCTGGATGTTGGTATCCGTTGCATCAACGGTTTGCTGACGGTCGGTCGCGGCCAGCGTTTGGGTCTGTTCGCCGGTACCGGTGTCGGTAAATCGGTGTTGCTGGGCATGATGACCCGCTTCACCGAGGCCGACATTATCGTCGTTGGCCTGATCGGTGAGCGGGGTCGAGAAGTTAAGGAATTCATCGAGCACATCCTCGGTGAAGAAGGTCTCAAGCGTTCCGTGGTCGTCGCATCCCCTGCGGACGATGCGCCGCTGATGCGTCTGCGCGCCGCCATGTATTGCACGCGAATTGCCGAGTATTTCCGCGACAAGGGCAAGAACGTCCTGCTGCTGATGGATTCGCTGACCCGTTTCGCCCAGGCGCAGCGGGAAATCGCCTTGGCCATCGGCGAACCGCCGGCAACCAAGGGTTATCCGCCGTCGGTGTTCGCCAAATTGCCGAAACTGGTTGAGCGTGCCGGTAATGCGGAGAAGGGCGGTGGTTCGATTACCGCGTTCTATACGGTGTTGTCCGAAGGCGATGACCAGCAGGACCCGATTGCCGACTCGGCGCGAGGCGTACTTGATGGTCACATCGTGCTGTCCCGGCGTCTGGCCGAGGAAGGGCACTATCCGGCCATCGACATCGAGGCGTCGATCAGCCGGGTGATGCCGGCGGTGGTCTCGCCGGAACACATGCAGCGCGCGCAGTACTTCAAACAGTTGTGGTCGCGTTATCAGCAGAGCCGCGATCTGATCAGCGTCGGCGCCTACGTTGCCGGCGGCGACCGCGAGACCGATCTGGCGATTTCCCTGCAACCGCAGTTGGTGCGCTACCAGCGTCAGGGCCTTAACGACAAAATCAACATGGGTGAAAGCCAGGCCTATCTCGAGACCTTGTTCGCCCCTGCGGCGGGCGGGTAACCGGCCATGGCCGTCAGCCGCGCTGCGCGCCTGGCTCCGGTGGTGGACATGGCCGAACAGGCCGAGAAAACCGCCGTGCAACGGCTGGGCTATTTTCAGGGGCAGGTCAAAGTCGCAGAAAGCAAACTCGCCGACCTCAATGCCTTTCGTCTGGATTACTCGCAGCAATGGATCGTGCGCGGCAGTACCGGCGTGAGCGGGCAATGGCTGCTGGGTTTTCAGGGCTTTCTGGCGCAACTCGACACCGCCGTCGACCAGCAGCGCCAGAGCCTGGTCTGGCACCAGAACAAACTCGACAAGGCGCGTGAGGAATGGCAACAGGCGTTCGCCAAGGTCGAAGGTTTGCGCAAATTGGTGCAGCGTTATCGCGAAGAGGCGCAACGCCTCGAAGACAAGCGCGAGCAGAAGTTGCTTGATGAGCTGTCCCAGCGCTTGCCACGGCAGAATCCGTTTTAAAACAAAATCAAAAGATCGCAGCCTTCGGCAGCTCCTACAGAGGATCAGTGTAGGAGCTGCCGAAGGCTGCGATCTTTTGATCTGGCTTCTAACCTTGCCGCAACCCTGTGCAAGTGCTAAACCTTGTACAGGTTCGTCAATGACAAGGAAGCCAGTCAATGTCAGTCGTTACAGATCTTTCTCCGGATGGGCAAAAACTGACGATCTCGGTCAGGGGGCGCTTTGATTTTGGCCGCCATCAGGAATTTCGCGAGTCCTATGAGCGGCTCGACAAGAAACCTGAATCCATTGTGGTGGATTTGAAGGAAGCCACTTACCTCGACAGCTCCGCACTGGGCATGCTGCTCCTGCTGCGGGATCACGCCGGTGGCGATAATTCGGACGTGCGAGTCGTCAACAGCAACTCCGATGTGCGCAAGATCCTCGCCATCTCCAATTTCGACAAACTCTTCGACATCAGTTGACAGCCATGCAGGCGCAAGAGCCGCTGACCATACTGATCGCCGAAGACAGCGCCGCCGATCGCCTGTTGCTGTCGACCATCGTCCGTCGTCAGGGCCATAACGTCTTGACGGCGGCCAACGGTGCCGAAGCGGTCGATCTGTTTCGCCAACAGCAACCTGATCTGGTGCTGATGGACGCGATGATGCCGGTCATGGACGGCTTCGAAGCCGCGCGGCGGATCAAGGCGCTGGCGGGTGAAACCCTGGTGCCGATCATCTTCCTCACCTCGCTGACTGAAAGCGAAGCGCTGGCCCGTTGTCTGGAGGCCGGTGGCGACGACTTTCTGGCGAAGCCTTACAACCAGGTGATCCTTGCCGCCAAAATCAAGGCGATGGATCGCTTGCGCCGCTTGCAGGCAACCGTGCGGCAGCAGCGCGACCTGATCGCCAAACATCATGATTACCTGCTCAACGAACAGCGTGTGGCCAAAGCCGTTTTCGACAAGGTGGCGCATTCCGGCTGCCTGAGTGCGCCTAACGTGCGCTACCTGCAATCGCCCTATGCCTTGTTCAACGGTGACCTGCTGCTGGCGGCCTATACGCCGGCGGGCGACATGCATGTGTTGCTGGGCGATTTCACCGGTCACGGGCTGCCGGCAGCAGTGGGCGCCATGCCGCTCGCCGAAGTCTTCTACGGCATGACCGCCAAGGGCTACGGCCTGGCGGAAACCCTGCGCGAGATGAACGCCAAGCTCAAACGCATCCTGCCGGTGGACATGTTCTGCTGCGCCACGTTGCTGTGCCTGAGTTTTCAGCGGCGTTCGGTCGAAGTGTGGAACGGTGGCATGCCTGACGGTTATCTGCATCGGATTGCCACTGGCGAGCGTGTGCCGCTGGCCGCGCGGCACTTGCCGTTGGGGGTGCTCAGCGCACAGGCGTTCGATGACCGTACGGAAGTGCATCCGATGGCCGCCGGTGATCGGGTGTTCCTGTTGTCCGACGGGGTGATCGACACCAGTGACGCCAGTGATCAACTGTTCGGCGTCGAGCGTTTGCAGCAGGTGTTCGCCGCCAATCGCGAGCCGGATCGCTTGTTCGAGGATATCGAGCAGGCGCTGCGGGATTTTCGTGGCGAGGCGCGCGACGATGTCAGCATGGTCGAGGTCAGCCTGCTGGAGCCGGCGCAGGTCAAACCGTCGGCGCCGGTGTATTCCGACAGCGGCCAGTCGTGCCCGCTCGACTGGTCGGTAAGCTTCGAGTTTCGTGGCGCCACGCTCAAGCGTTTCAATCCGTTGCCGTACCTGTTGCAGTTGCTGCTTGAGGTGCATGGGTTGCGGGCGCAGAGTGGTGCTTTATATAGCGTGCTGGCCGAGTTGTATTCCAATGCACTGGAGCATGGCGTGCTGGGTCTGGACTCCAGCCTCAAGCGCGATGCGGCGGGTTTTGCTCGCTATTATCAGCAGCGCAACGATCGGCTCGAGGCGCTGCAGGATGGCTTTGTCCGTGTGCATCTGCAGGTGCAGCCACAAGGCGAGGGCGGCCGGCTGGTGATTCGCGTTGAGGACAGCGGCAAGGGTTTTGATGTGGCGCGAGTCATGGAAAGGCCGCTGGACGGTATCCGTTTGTCGGGGCGCGGCGTCAGTCTGGTCCGGCAATTGGGGCATAACGCCAGTTGGTCGGACGAAGGTCGTAGTGCCTGCGTGGAGTTTTCCTGGGAGGTTGAGGCATAATTCGCGCAATTCTTGATCAAGGAGTGAACAAGTGACTGACACACATATTGATCGCGAGGCGCTGAGCGTACTGCGCGATGTCATGGAGGATGGTTATCCAGAGCTGCTGGATACCTTTCTGACGGATTCCGAAAGTCGCTTGGTTGATCTGCGAAAAGCGGTGGATGCCAAGGCCTTGTCGGAAGTTGCCCACAGCTTCAAGGGCAGCGCCAGCAACATGGGGGCTGTCCGTTTGGCGGCGCTCTGCCAGGAGCTGGAGTCGGAAGCCAAAAATAAGAGCCCGGCGGAAATAGTCAAACTGGTCGCTCAGATCAGTAGTGAATTTGCTGAAGTTCGCCCGGTTTATGAAAGCGAAAAACATCCTGCTCACACGCACTGATCCCGCCGCCCGGCGCTTTTTACGAGCGCCGGGCAAAACTGGCCCGGCACTTGCAGTCATCTCTGCAACTGTACCTACGATCCCAGTGCAGCGGAGACCGTTTCATGCCTGCGACCCCCAACATCCTTCTTCAGAATGCCGCTCAGGCCAAGGCGCAAGCTGCCTCGGCCAAAACGTCGGCTATGGCCGTAGACACCGGGGATAAAGCCTCAAGCTTCGCTAAAGTGTTCGCCGATCAGGGGTCGAGCAAGCCTGTCGCCACCGCTGACAATTCGCCGAAGTCGGCGCGCGACAAGGTCGCTGACAACAGCGGCAAAAAGGACATCGGCAAAGATCAGTCTGCCGCTGCACAGCCGGCGGTTGCCGATAGCGGCAACGACTTGCCTGCCGACAAAACCGCAGCGACCGATGACAGCACCGCCAGCAGCGACGACAACACAGACACCGCCCAGACGCCAGTGGTAGACGCGGCACCGGTTGATCCGACGCTCGATCCGGCATTGGCAACCGCTGTGCAGTCGGTAGTCACGGCGCCAGTTGTGCAGACTCCGGCGGTCGTCGCGTCTGCCCAGCCTGAAGCCGAAACACCTGCGCTTGCCGCACTGCCGGGTACGGTCAAAGATCCGGCACCGGCCACCGACAGCGATTTCGACCCTTCGGCCGATCCGCTCGACTCGATGCCGGCGGTACGCATGGCGATGGAGCAGGGCGGGCACATTTCCGCCGCCAGCCAGGCGCAACCGAAAGCGTCGCCGGCTCAGGTTCAGGCCGACGGTGAATTGACTTCCGCGCAAACCTTCGCCGCCGGCATGGCCAGCATGCTCGACGTGCAAGCCGACAAGGACAGCACCAGCCAGGGTGGCGACAAAGCGTTCAGCGGCTTGATCGACGATGGCCTCAAAGATCTCAAGACGGCGACCAGCGATACCCGCGTCGACGACTTCGCCAACCGTCTGGCGGCACTGACGCAGGCGGCCACGCCGAAGACTGCGAACGCTGTGCCGGTGAACCAGCCGATCGCCATGCACCAGAGCGGCTGGACTGAAGAAGTGGTCAACCGCGTCATGTATCTGTCGAGCGCCAATCTGAAGGCGGCGGACATTCAGTTGCAGCCGGCGGAACTGGGGCGATTGGACATTCGCGTCAACATGGTTCCGGACCAGCAGACCCAAGTGACCTTTATGAGCGCGCATCCAAGCGTGCGAGAAGCGCTGGACGGCCAGATGCATCGTCTGCGCGAAATGTTCAACCAGCAGGGCATGGGCCAGGTCGACGTCAATGTCTCTGACCAGAGCCGTGGCTGGCAGGGTCAGCAAGGCCAGGAACAGGCGCAGCAGGGCCAGAGTGGTCGCACCAGCGCTGCCGGTGGTCGCCTCGATTCGGCGGATGAAGAATTGGCGCCGGCCGCCATTGCTGAAGCCGCCGCTCAAACCACCAGCGTGATCGGCAGCAGCGCCGTCGACTATTACGCCTGATTAAACGCTGATCCACTCACTGTGGGAGCGAGCCTGCTCGCGAAAGCGATATAACAGTCGGCATCAATGTTGAGTGTTAAACCGTATTCGCGAGCTGGCTCGCTCCCACAATGGTTTTGTGGTGCCCTCCAGATCAATCCTCCGACACTTCTGGCATAACACTTGCTCTTGCCTTGCCGTGCGACTGTGAAAACCCGATTAGTGACGGATTATTGGCATGGCGAAGAGCGAAACAGCAGCAGTGAAAGACCCCGCAACCAAAGGCAAACTCAAGCTGATCATTGTGATCGTGCTGGCTTTGCTGCTGGCCATTGGCGCGTCCGTGGGGGCGACCTGGTTCTTCATGCACAGCGCTCAGAGCAAGCCTGCCGAAGCCGCTGATGCAGCGCCTGTCGGCAAGCAGCCGGCGATTTTCGAGCCGATGGCGCCGGCCTTTGTGGCCAACTACAACCAGAACGGCCGTCAGCGCTACATGCAGGTGAGCATCACCATGCTGGCGCGTAATCAGGCTGATCTGGAAGCGCTCAAAGTGCACATGCCGGTGATCCGCAACAACCTGGTGATGCTCTTCTCCGGTCAGGATTTCGCCACCTTGGCGACCCCGGTCGGCCAGGAGATGTTGCGCCAGAAGGCCACCGCCAGCGTCCAGGAAGTGGCGCAGAAAGAGCTGGGCAAAGTGGTGATCGAACAGTTGCTTTTCACTAATTTCGTACTGCAGTAGGAACACGACATGGCCGTGCAGGATCTGCTGTCCCAGGATGAAATCGACGCGCTGTTGCATGGCGTCGACGATGGTCTGGTACAGACCGATAACGCTGCCGAACCCGGCAGTGTCAAAAGCTACGACCTGACCAGTCAGGACCGCATCGTCCGTGGACGCATGCCGACTCTGGAAATGATCAACGAGCGTTTTGCCCGCTACACCCGCATCAGCATGTTCAACATGCTGCGCCGCTCGGCGGACGTTGCCGTCGGTGGCGTGCAGGTGATGAAGTTCGGCGAATACGTGCACTCGCTGTACGTGCCGACCAGCCTCAACCTGGTCAAGATCAAACCGTTGCGCGGCACCGCGCTGTTCATCCTTGACGCCAAACTGGTGTTCAAACTGGTGGACAACTTCTTCGGCGGCGACGGCCGTCACGCCAAGATCGAAGGGCGTGAATTCACCCCGACCGAACTGCGTGTGGTGCGCATGGTGCTGGAACAGGCTTTCGTCGATTTGAAAGAAGCCTGGCAAGCGATCATGGAAGTCAATTTCGAGTACATCAACTCGGAAGTGAACCCGGCCATGGCCAACATCGTCGGCCCGAGCGAAGCGATTGTGGTCTCCACGTTCCACATCGAACTCGATGGCGGTGGCGGCGACCTGCACGTGACCATGCCGTACTCGATGATCGAGCCGGTGCGCGAAATGCTCGACGCCGGTTTCCAGTCCGACCTCGACGATCAGGACGAGCGCTGGGTCAACGCGCTGCGTCAGGACGTCCTCGATGTCGACGTACCCATCGGCGCCACCGTGGCCCGCCGCCAGTTGAAGCTGCGCGACATCCTGCACATGCAGCCGGGGGATGTGATCCCGGTCGAAATGCCGGAAGACATGATCATGCGCGCCAATGGCGTGCCGGCCTTCAAGGTCAAGATGGGCTCGCACAAAGGCAACCTCGCGTTGCAAGTGATCGAGCCGATCGAGCGTCGCTGAAACGGCGCTCCTACCCCAAGCATTTAACTGAATTTTTGCCCGCCGAGGACAAATGATGAACGACGATATGAACGCCCAGGACGACCAGGCACTGGCTGACGAATGGGCTGCGGCTCTGGAAGAAACCGGTGACGGTCAAGCTGACATCGACGCCCTGCTGGCGGCTGACGCAGCCAGCGGCTCGCGCCTGCCGATGGAAGAGTTCGGCAGCGTGCCGAAGAACAACGATCCGGTGACCCTCGACGGCCCGAACCTGGACGTGATCCTCGACATCCCGGTGTCGATCTCGATGGAAGTCGGCAGCACCGACATCAACATCCGCAACCTGCTGCAACTCAACCAGGGTTCGGTAATCGAGCTTGATCGTCTGGCCGGTGAGCCGCTCGATGTGCTGGTTAACGGCACGCTGATTGCGCACGGTGAAGTGGTGGTGGTCAACGAGAAGTTCGGCATCCGCCTGACCGACGTGATCAGCCCAAGCGAACGCATCAAGAAGCTGCGCTGAGTGAAACGGTTTCTCTGGGCTTTGCTGGCATTGCCATTGAGCGTGCTGGCCGCCGAGCCGTCGACGGCGACCACAGTGCCAGCCGCCACCGCGCCGATGGTCACCAGCGGCGTGGCCGGGCAACTGACGCAACTGGTGTTCGGCCTGTTGCTGGTGCTGGGGCTGATCTTCTTCCTCGCCTGGCTGTTGCGCCGGGTGCAGCAGGCAGGTCCGGCGGGCAAGGGCCAGGTGATCGAGCTGATCGGTTCGCGCGCGCTCGGCCCGCGTGACCGTTTGCTGCTGGTGCAGGTCGGCAACGAGCAGATTCTGCTCGGCCTCAGCCCCGGCACCATCACCGCGCTGCACGTGCTCAAAGAGCCGGTCGAGGTGCCGAATACCAGCGAGAAAGCGACCCCGGAATTTGCACAGCATCTGCTGAAGATTCTCGGCAAGGATCAGAAGGATAAGAAGTAATGGGTGCGTTACGCATCGTCTTGACGCTGGCCCTGTTGCTGGCCGCGCCGCTGGCATTCGCCGCCGATCCGTTGTCGATCCCGGCGATCACGCTGGGCACCAACGCCGATGGCGCGCAGGAGTATTCGGTCAGTCTGCAGATCCTGCTGATCATGACCGCCCTGAGCTTCATTCCGGCGGCCGTGATTCTGATGACCAGTTTCACCCGGATCATCATTGTCTTTTCGATTCTGCGTCAGGCCCTCGGTCTGCAACAGACGCCGTCGAACCAGATCCTCACCGGCATGGCGCTGTTCCTCACCATGTTCATCATGGCCCCGGTGTTCGACCGGGTGAACAACGATGCGCTGCAGCCGTATCTGGCGGAAAAACTCACCGCCCAGCAAGCGGTGGAAAAGGCCCAGGTGCCGATCAAGGACTTCATGCTCGCGCAGACCCGCACCAGCGATCTCGAACTGTTCATGCGCTTGTCCAAACGTACCGACATCGCCACGCCGGATCAGGCGCCGCTGACCATTCTGGTGCCGGCATTCGTCACGTCCGAGCTTAAAACCGCGTTCCAGATCGGCTTCATGATCTTCATTCCGTTCCTGATCATCGACCTGGTCGTGGCCAGTGTGCTGATGGCGATGGGTATGATGATGCTCTCGCCGCTGATCATCTCGCTGCCGTTCAAAATCATGCTGTTCGTGCTGGTCGATGGCTGGGCGCTGATCATCGGCACCCTCGCCAGCAGTTTCGGAGGTGTCTCGCCATGACGCCGGAAGTCGCGGTCGATATCTTTCGTGAAGCGTTGTGGCTGACCACCCTGATGGTCGCGATTCTGGTGGTACCGAGCCTGTTGGTCGGCCTGCTGGTGGCGATGTTCCAGGCCGCGACCCAGATCAACGAACAGACCCTGAGCTTCCTGCCGCGTCTACTGGTAATGCTGGTGACCCTGATTGTCGGCGGTCCGTGGATCGTGCAGACCTTCATGGAATACATCATTCAGTTGTACAAAAACATCCCGATGGTCATCGGCTAAGCCATGCAATCGCTGCTTCAGCTGACCGACACCCAGATCAGTACCTGGGTGGCCTCGTTCATGTTGCCGCTGTTTCGCGTCGCCTCGATGCTGATGGTCATGCCGGTGTTCGGCACCACCCTGGTGTCGCGCCGGGTGCGCCTGTATTTCGCCGTGGCCATCACCGTGTGCATTGCGCCGAGCCTGCCGCCGATGCCGGCGGTCAGCCCGCTGGATCTCAGCGGCTTGCTGCTGATAGCCGAGCAGATTCTGGTCGGTGCGGTGCTCGGGTTTTCCCTGCAACTGTTTTTTCAGGCCTTTGCCGTCGCCGGGCAGATTGTCGCGATTCAGATGGGCATGGGCTTCGCCTCGATGGTCGACCCGGCCAACGGCGTCTCGGTGGCGGTGATCGGGCAGTTCTTCACCATGCTCGTGACCCTGTTGTTCCTGTCGATGAACGGCCATCTGGTGGTCTTCGAGGTCCTCACCGAAAGCTTCACCACGCTACCGGTCGGCAGCGGTCTGATGACCGCGCATTACTGGGAACTGGCCGGCAAACTCGGTTGGGTGCTGGGGGCGGCGTTGCTGCTGGTGTTGCCGGCGGTCACCGCGTTGCTGGTGGTCAACATCGCGTTCGGCGTGATGACTCGCGCCGCACCGCAACTGAACATTTTCTCCATCGGTTTTCCGCTGACCCTGGTCCTCGGTCTGTTCATCGTCTGGGTCGGTCTGGCGGACATTCTCAATCAGTACCAGCCGCTGGCCACCGAGGCTTTGCAGTTGTTACGCGAACTGGCACGGGCGCGCTGAGTCATGGCAGAGAGCGAAAGCGGTCAGGACAAAACAGAAGACCCCACGGACAAACGCAAAAAGGACTCCCGTGAGAAGGGTGAGATTGCCCGCTCCAAAGAACTCAACACCCTGGCCGTGACCATGGCCGGTGCCGGTGCGCTGCTGGTGTTCGGCGGCATGCTGGCCGAAGACCTGATGGAACTGATGCGTCTGAACTTCACGCTGTCGCGCGAAGTGATCATGGATCAGGGTTCCATGGGCGCGTTTCTGTTGCAGTCGGGCCAGATGGCGCTGCTGGCGATCCAGCCAATCATGATCACCCTGTTGCTGGCGGCGCTGATCGGGCCGATCTCCCTCGGTGGCTGGCTGTTCGCGGCCGGCTCCATGGCGCCCAAGTTCAGTCGGATGAACCCGGCGGCAGGCCTGAAACGGATGTTCTCGTTCAAGGCTGTGGTCGAATTGCTCAAGGCACTGGCCAAGTTCCTCATCACTTTGGGCGTGGCATTGGCGGTGTTGTCGTCGGACGTCGATGACTTTTTGCGAATCGCCCATGAACCGCTGGAGATGGCGATCATCCACAGCGTCACGCTGGTCGGCTGGAGCACCTTGTGGCTGGCTTGCGGCCTGATCATCATCGCCGCTGTCGATGTGCCGGTGCAGCTCTGGGAAGCGCACAAGAAACTGCTGATGACCAAGCAGGAAGTGCGCGACGAGCACAAGGATCAGGAGGGGCGCCCGGAGGTCAAACAGCGCATCCGCCAGACCCAGCGCGAGATGTCCCAGCGCCGGATGATGGCGGCCATTCCCGATGCCGACGTGGTCATCACCAACCCGACCCACTACGCCGTCGCGCTCAAATACGACTCGGAGAAGGGCGGGGCACCGGTGCTGCTGGCCAAGGGCAGCGACTTCCTCGCGCTGAAAATCCGCGAAATCGCCGTCGCCAACAACGTCATGCTCCTCGAATCGCCGGGGCTGGCGCGCTCGATCTACTACTCCACCGAACTTGAGCAGGAAATCCCCGGCGGGTTGTATCTGGCGGTGGCTCAGGTCTTGGCCTACGTCTACCAGATTCGCCAGTTCCGTGCGGGCAAGGGCAAGCGTCCGGATCCGCTCAAGGACGACTTGCCGATTCCGCCGGATCTGCGCCGCGATTCCTGACGGTTACCGTCTGTCTGGAAAGCCTCTGAACCTGTCAAGTCTGACAGTAGACGGCTGCGCCTGCCGGCGCTCTCATTGCCATGGGAATTCTCCCGGCATTTCCCTGCATTGGTCGCTCTGTTCATCTGATACGAGTACCAGGGAGCGGCGCCTGCATCGGGTTTCAGAGGAAGCAATCATGGCAGACCAGCCCTACATAAAGTTGCAAGGTATGGAGGTTGAATTCGTCTCGGGAGTGTTGGAGCAGCGTACAGCCGATCGCGCAATCGGTTACACCGTAACTTTCAAGTTGATGCTGGACTTCACCCATTTCAAACAGATGGCCAACGCCTACAGCGCCAATTATCTGGAAGTGTCGAACAACGCGATTCGGCCGGAACTGGAGGGGTTGGCGTACCACAATCACTACAGTGTGATTGGTGCTTCTGCCGGAAAAATCGTCAACAGTGCGATGCTTTTCGAACTCTTCACCGATCCGGATTTGTACCTGGATGCCTGGATCAACAGTGAAATGGAGAGGCGATTTGGCAAGCCGCAATTCGTCATAGAGGGAAATGCGCTTTTGATTACGGCGCGGCAGGACTTTCGTTGGCAAAATCCGGAGCGTGAAATCAAGATCGAAGACCTCCCCATCATTTGGTTTGATTGGGCACTCACCCTCATAGAGCAGCGGACAAAAGTGTCTTGGGGGCTGCCGGAGCGTACGACGCCGATATCGGTGGTGACGTTTATGTACCCGCAGGACGAGGTCGTCGTTATCGAGGGTACGGAGCTGCTCAAGGGCGCGCGCTATATCAACGGCAAGAAGCTCGGTTTTGGCCCGATTACACCTGAACAGGTTTTAACGGCGTAGTGATCTGCAACCCGCCGCCCCGGTTGAAACGGGGCGGCGGGTTTTTTCTGTCTCAAGGTTTTGTGTTGCGCCTTAGCCAGTATTCGCGCTCCCACTTTGGAAGCCGTTCAACGGTGGGAGCGAGCCTGCTCGCGAAGGCGTCAGAATTGACGCTGGATCAATCAGCCGGTGTCCCCAATGCCTGCGTCAACCCGGCACCTCAAGATTATCCATCACCCGATTCACCGCCAGTTCCCCAAGCATGATCAGTTGCGCAATCCCCAGCAGCGTCCTGCGCTGCGACGCGGGTACGAGATGAGCGAAGTCATGGGCGATGGTTCTGGCGGAAGCGAGAGTTTCGCTGGCATCCGCCAGCAGTTCTTCGTTTTTGAAGTCTGCGGTAACGGCGTACATTCGGCGGGTTTTGCGGGGCGGTGGCGTGGAGCCGGGTGGGCAGAGGTAGTGATCGAGAGCGCGGTCGGCGGCTTCGTGGAGTTTTTTCGAATCGAGGGATTCGTAGGGGGAGGTGGGGTCGGTTTCGGGCGGGTTGGGTGTTGGTTTGATCATGGTGAAGCTCCTGAGGTTATGGAGCCACTCTTTCCCTGTCGCTAAACAAGTGAAGGTGGCAGCTGTACGCAGGTTAGCGAACCGGTCACAGGCACCCCGGTAGACCCAAAGGTCTCCCGCATACAGCCGCCATAACGTAATTGCGGGCGAAAAGTCCCACAACGAAGCCACGAACGCTGATGCACTGAGATGGTCCGAGTCGCTAAACCCGATCGCTGATTCGTCAGCGACCGGACCACAATAGAACCCGACCCCAAAGCGCACAAGCCGGCGGATTCTGGCGTAGCTGTAGGCAATGGCGCAAGAATTTGTAGCCTCGGAGACGTGTCTGGGGGTGTCTTTTAAACACCTGAGTTTAAAAGATGCTTTGTGAGACGCCACTGGCCCCTTCGTGAGCAAGCTCGCTCCCAGGAATGCGTTTCCCTGTGGGAGCGAGCTTGCTCGCGAAAGGGCCATCCCGGCCAGCAGAAAAACCTTGATCAAGCCTCGCTGTTTAATTCACTGGTCAAGTAAATTCATCCCCTTTTCTTTTAGGTCTGAGCAGTAAACTTCATGTTGTCAATAGTAATAAAGTTGCCAGCGCCTCCAGTTAAATGGCTAAGCTCTATTCGTCTGATATTCGGCTCTATAACAATCACGCTTGTAGGATTCGTAGGAGAATTTGCTGGAATCCTCAATATTTTCAATGGTGTAGGCCCATTTCCGTAGAAAGTAGCAGTAAATGCTGCGTCAGAATTTTCGCCGCGATGGACGGAGTAAGTGAACTCTATACGAGAGCAAGGTACTTTCAGAGTCAGCGTGGCACTCGCAATATTATTGTGTTTACTAACTGAATACAGGTGTGCATTTCCACTATTTATAATGCTTACATAACCCTCGTAAACTCGCTGGGACGTAATTGTCATGTAAGTTGTTTCCAGAGTGCTTATTACTTGCGCAGGGTATTTTTCAAATCCCTCCGTAAAAGACTTCGGAAGCACTGTAAATTCCCTTTTTCCTGTCGAATCCCCCGGGCCATAAAGTCCCTTGGCATAAATACTGTGCTCGGCCACGCTCAGGCCTGTAACCGGCAGTACCCATATACCCGTTGCGGGATCGGCAGTCGCTTTGCCTTTTGGGTTTGAACCGACAAATACTTCGATTTGCTGATCCTTGGCGGCGACGCCGGACAGCGTTACGGCAGTTTCTACCGTGAACCCTCTGTTAGGGATTTCGCCACCGCTCGGCGAGCCCTTTACTGAGGTCAGTGTTGGAGCGGTGGCTGCAGTCACGGTCAACGTTCTTGCCGCCGACTCGGCACCCGCGCCATATAACGCCTTGGCTTTGAAACTGTGTGCAGCAACACTCAGACCTGTAACCGGCAGTACCCATATGCCCGTTGCGGGATCGGCAGTCGCTTTACCTTTTGGGTTTGAACCGTCAAATACTTCGATTTGCTGATCCTTGGCGGCGACGCCGGACAGCGTTACGGCGGTTTCTACCGTGAACTTTGCGTTGGGGATTTCGACACCACTCGGCGAGCCCTTTACTGAGGTCAGCGTTGGAGCGGTGGCTGCAGTCACGGTCAACGTTCTTGCCGCCGACTCGGCACCCGCGCCATACAACGCCTTGGCTTTGAAACTGTGTGCAGCAACACTCAGACCTGTAACCGGCAGTACCCATATGCCCGTTGCGGGATCGGCAGTCGCTTTACCTTTTGAGTTTGAACCGTCAAATACTTCGATTTGCTGACCCTTGGCGGCGACCCCGGACAGCGTTACGGCGGTTTCTACCGTGAACTTTGCGTTGGGGATTTCGACACCACTCGGCGAGCCCTTTACTGAGGTCAGCGTTGGAGCGGTGGCTGCAGTCACGGTCAACGTTCTTGCCGCCGACTCGGCACCCGCGCCATACAATGCCTTGGCTTTGAAACTGTGTGCAGCAACACTCAGACCTGTAACCGGCAGTACCCATATGCCCGTTGCGGGATCGGCAGTCGCTTTGCCTTTTGGGTTTGAACCGTCAAATACTTCGATTTGCTGACCCTTGGCGGCGACCCCGGACAGCGTTACGGCGGTTTCTACCGTGAACTTTGCGTTGGGGATTTCGACACCACTCGGCGAGCCTTTTACCGAATCCAGGGTCGGCACTATGTTTTCGTAGGCCTTGATCTTGTAAGTACGCAACGCAAATGTCACAGCCTCACTCTCAACCTGAGTACCACCAAAACCTGCCTTGAACTCCAATTCCAGGTCACTGCCATCTTCGAGGCTCTGCAAGTCCGCCAGCGGAAATGCGTGGGTGTAAAAACCCT
>NZ_JACOPX010000026.1 GCF_015461835.1 Pseudomonas neuropathica
GTACCTTTGCAGCCACTGTTTAGGCAGGCTTGAAAGCGGCGCCAAACGCGTTTCAAGCCTGTAAAGGTGTAAACGATGTCCCCGGTCTAATTTGTAAAGGATGTACCGGTCTCTACAGTGAGGGGCTCTTGCTCTTGGCTTTAGCTGCTCACCGGCAAAATCGGGCTACCCAACCGCTCCAGCAACGTCGCCTGCGCACTCCTCGGGTTCTGGTTGCCGGTCGGTGTATTGCGGATGTAACGACCATCCGACTGCAAGCTCCAGCTATGAGTGTTGTCAGTCAAATACAACTCCAGCTCTTTCTTCACCCGGGTCAGCAGCTTCTTGCCTTCGACCGGGAAGCAAGTCTCGACGCGCTTGTCGAGGTTGCGCTCCATCCAGTCGGCACTGGAAAGGAACATCTGCTCGTCGCCGCCATTGAGGAAGTAGAACACGCGGGTGTGTTCCAGGAAGCGGCCGATGATCGAGCGCACATGAATGTTGTGCGAAACCCCGGCAATCCCCGGACGCAGGCAGCACATGCCGCGCACCACCAGATCGATGCGCACGCCGGACTGGCTGGCCTTGTACAGCGCGCGGATGATCTTCGGATCGGTCAGCGAGTTGAACTTGGCGATGATGTGCGCCGGTTTGCCGTCGAGCGCAAATTGCGTCTCGCGGGTGATCATGTCGAGCATGCCCTTCTTCAGGGTGAACGGCGCATGCAGCAGCTTCTTCATGCGCAGGGTTTTACCCATGCCGATCAACTGACTGAACAGTTTGCCGACGTCTTCGCACAAGGCGTCATCGGAGGTCAGCAGGCTGTAGTCGGTGTAAAGTTTGGCGTTGCCGGCGTGGTAGTTACCGGTGCCGAGGTGCGCGTAACGCACGATTTCGCCGGCCTCGCGACGCAGGATCAACATCATCTTGGCGTGGGTCTTGAAGCCGACCACGCCGTAGATCACCACCGCACCGGCCGCTTGCAGACGGCTGGCCAGTTGCAGGTTGGACTCTTCGTCGAACCGTGCACGCAGCTCGATGACTGCCGTCACTTCCTTGCCGTTACGCGCGGCATCCACCAGCGCATCGACGATCTCGGAGTTGGCGCCGGAGCGGTACAGCGTCTGGCGCACAGCGAGTACGTGCGGGTCTTTCGCCGCCTGACGCAGGAGGTCGACCACCGGGGTGAACGACTCGAACGGGTGCAGCAGCAGGATGTCCTGCTTGCTGACCACGCTGAAAATGTTTTCGCTGTTCTGCAGCAGTTTCGGGATCTGCGGGGTGAACGGCGTGTATTGCAGCTCCGGATGACTGTCCAGACCGGTGATGCTGAACAGCCGCGTCAGGTTGACCGGGCCGTTGACCTGATACAGCTCGCTCTCGCTCAGGTTGAACTGCTTGAGCAAATAATCCGAGAGGTGTTTCGGGCAGGTGTCAGCGACTTCCAGACGCACCGCGTCACCGTAACGACGCGAGAACAACTCGCCACGCAGGGCGCGGGCCAGGTCTTCGACGTCTTCGGAATCGAGCGCCAGGTCGGCGTTTCGGGTCAGGCGGAACTGGTAGCAGCCCTTGACCTTCATGCCCTGGAACAGGTCATCGGCGTGGGCGTGGATCATCGACGACAGGAACACGTAATTGTCGCCGGGACCGCCGACTTCTTCCGGCACCTTGATGATCCGTGGCAGCAAGCGCGGCGCCGGGATAATCGCCAGACCGGAATCGCGACCAAAGGCGTCGATACCTTCCAGTTCGACGATGAAGTTCAGGCTCTTGTTCACCAACAACGGGAACGGGTGCGTCGGATCGAGGCCGATCGGGGTGATGATCGGTGCGATCTCGTCGCGGAAATAACGGCGCACCCAGGTTTTGATCTTGACCGTCCAGTGACGGCGACGGATGAAGCGCACCTGATGCTTTTCCAGCTCCGGCAACAGAATGTCGTTGAGGATCGCGTACTGGCGGTCAACGTGACCGTGGACCAGCTCGCTGATCCTCGCCAGCGCCTGATGCGGCTGCAAGCCGTCAGCACCGGCCTGTTCACGGGCGAAGGTAATCTGCTTCTTCAGGCCGGCGACGCGAATTTCAAAGAATTCGTCAAGGTTGCTGGAGAAGATCAGCAGGAACTTCAGGCGTTCCAGCAACGGATAGGACTCGTCCAGCGCCTGTTCCAGCACGCGGATATTGAATTGCAGTTGCGAAAGCTCACGGTGGATGTACAGGCTGCTGTCATCCAGGCCTGGTATCGCAATCACTGGCGCCGCCGCGACAGGTTCGGCGACCGGCGCGGGTGGCGCAGGCTCCAGCTCAGGCGGGGTCTCGGTGATTTGCTCGACCACCGGTTGAGCTTCTTTTACTGCAACTTCCGTGAGTCCTTCGGTATTCATTGAATGTTCCTGGGAGGGCTATTTCTGCTCTCGTAACAATTGAGCGGCGCGGACAGCAAAGTAAGTCAGGATGCCATCAGCGCCGGCACGTTTAAAGGCGGTCAGTGATTCGAGAATCACCGCCTCGCTCAACCAGCCATTCTGGATCGCCGCCATGTGCATGGCGTATTCGCCGCTAACCTGATAGACGAAGGTCGGCACTTTGAAGGCATCTTTTACCCGGAAAAGAATGTCCAGATACGGCATGCCGGGTTTGACCATGACCATGTCCGCGCCTTCAGACAAGTCGGCGCCGACTTCGTGCAGCGCTTCGTCGCTGTTGGCCGGGTCCATCTGATACGAGGCCTTGTTGGCCTTGCCTAGGTTCGACGCCGAACCGACTGCATCGCGGAACGGGCCGTAATAGGCGCTGGCGTACTTGGCCGAATAAGCCATGATCCGCACGTTGACGTGGCCGGCGATTTCCAGCGCTTCGCGGATCGCCTGAATGCGACCGTCCATCATGTCCGACGGCGCGACGACCTGCGCACCGGCCTCGGCGTGGGACAGGGCTTGGCGGACCAGCGCGTCGACAGTGATGTCGTTCTGCACGTAGCCTTCTTCGTCGAGAATGCCGTCCTGGCCGTGGGTGGTGAACGGATCGAGCGCGACGTCGGTGATCACACCCAGCTCCGGGAAACGCTCACGCAGGGCGCGGGTGGCGCGCTGGGCGATGCCTTGAGGATTCCAGGCTTCGGCGGCGTCGAGGGATTTAAGCTCAGGAGGGGTGACCGGGAACAGCGCCAACGCCGGAATCCCCAGCTCGACCCACTTGGCCGCTTCTTCGAGCAGCAAATCGATAGTCAGCCGCTCTACCCCGGGCATCGAGGCCACGGCTTCGCGGCGGTTTTCACCGTCGAGCACGAACACCGGCAGGATCAGGTCATCGACCGTCAGCACATTTTCCCGCACCAGCCGACGCGAAAAGTCGTCGCGGCGATTGCGGCGCAGGCGCGTGGCTGGGAACAAACGGTTGGCGGGGGTAAAGCTCACGGCAGACTCCTGAGCCCGCGCAAACGGGCGAGCGTGACAGTTATAGACGGCCATTATGACGAACAGATGACAGTTGTGTGAGACCCGCGACATGTAGCCGCATTCCATTCTCAGTGTAGGAATTGTTCACGTCGAGACACATTTGGACACTTTCACGAATGTGTCCGAAGGGTTAGGCTGCGCGTTCATTTCGCCAGCACCCAGACAATGCTCCAACAATTTCTGCATGACTTTGGCTACTTTGCCTTGTTCCTCGGCACGTTTTTCGAAGGCGAAACCATTCTGGTGCTCGCGGGCTTCCTCGCGTTCCGTGGATACATGGACATCAATATGGTGGTGGTCGTGGCGTTCTTCGGTAGCTATGCCGGCGATCAGCTGTGGTACTTCCTCGGCCGCAAGCACGGGCGCAAATTGCTGGCGCGCAAACCGCGCTGGCAGATGATGGGTGACCGCGCGCTGGAGCACATTCGCAAGCATCCCGACATCTGGGTGCTGAGCTTCCGCTTCGTCTATGGCTTGCGCACGGTGATGCCGGTGGCGATCGGTTTGTCGGGTTATCCGCCGGGACGTTATCTGCTGCTCAACGGCATTGGCGCCGCGATCTGGGCGACGGCGCTGGCTGCGGCCGCCTACCACTTCGGCGCGGTACTGGAAGGCATGCTCGGCAGCATCAAGAAGTACGAGCTGTGGGTATTGGGCGCGTTGCTGGTGCTCGGCGTTGGCCTGTGGCTGCGCCGCCGCTTCAAGAATGCGCGGCTGGCCAAACAGGTTTACGCCGACGAGCAAGCCGCGAAAGCTGCACTGCTGAATCAAGACGAAGCGTCCAAGGCTGCCGAACCGAAGACGCCAGCCGAGTAACTCGCTGGCGACTTGCTACAGCCCGCCATCACTGAGCGGGCTGGCCGACCCTTTCTGTCAGACGGATCACTTTTATCCTCGCTACTCTGGGGCATTCAAGTTCGCCAGCGGCGTTGTCACGCCAAAAATCTCCCGCTCGTTACGGCGCAGGCAACCCCAAATAATGAACACCCCGCCGTCGTTGCGATCCATGTAGAAAGCGCTCCATGCAGGTGCAGTCGCCACTTGGGCCTATGGCAACGCGCGACAATTTAGTGGACATTTAGCGCCATGAATCTGGAGAGAAACCCATGAGCAAAAAAGTTGCAGTGATCCTGTCCGGCAGTGGCGTATACGACGGCGCCGAAATCCATGAAAGCGTCATCACCCTGCTGCGCCTCGACCAACGCGGTGCGCAGGTGCAGTGCTTCGCACCGAACATCACGCAATTGCACGTGATCAACCACCTGACCGGCGAAGAAATGCCCGAGTCGCGCAACGTTCTGGTGGAATCGGCGCGCATTGCTCGCGGCAACATCAAAGACATCCGCGAAGCCGACGTCGATGACTTCGATGCGCTGATCGTGCCGGGCGGCTTTGGGGCGGCGAAGAACCTGTCGAACTTCGCTGTTGAAGGCGCTGGCTGCAGCGTGCAGCCGGAAGTACTGGCGCTGGCCGAGGCATTTGCCGAAGCGGGCAAACCGGTGGGCCTGATGTGCATCTCGCCAGCACTGGCGGCGAAGATCTACGGCCCGGGTGTAACCTGCACCATCGGCAACGACGCCGACACTGCCACGGCGATGAACAAGATGGGCGCCACCCACGAAGACTGTGCGGTGACGGAAATCATCGAAGACAAGGCGCGCAAACTGGTGACGACCCCGGCTTACATGCTGGCGCAGAACATCAGTGAAGCAGCTTCGGGGATCAACAAACTGGTCGATCGCGTGCTCGAACTGACCCACGAAAACGACGCCTGACACGGTCTACTGTAGGAGTGAGCCTGCTCGCGATGGCGGTGTATCAGGCAAGATATCTGTTGAATGACCGACCGCTATCGCGAGCAGGCTCACTCCTACAAGGGGATTTGTGTACGGCTTAAGGCTTGCGCGACAGTCGGGTCAGGATCCGGTCCAGCGCATTGGCAAACGCCTGCTTCTCGCGATCGCCAAACGGCGCCGGTCCGCCACTCATCTGGCCTTGTTCGCGCAGATCAGTGAACAGGTTACGCACGGCCAGCCGCTCGCCCATGTTCTGCGCATCGAACTCCTTGCCGCGCGGATCCAGCGCTGCCACACCTTTCTTCACCAAGCGATCGGCCAGTGGAATATCGCTGCAAATCACCAGCTCACCCGGGACCGCGTGCTCGACCAGATAATCGTCTGCCGCATCCGGCCCGCTCGGCACCACAATCAGTTTGACGATGGCCAGCCCCGGCTTGATCTGCGGCTGCCCGGCCACCAGCACCACTTCGAACTGGCGCTTGAGGGCGAACTTCACCACCAGATCCTTCGCCGCCCGTGGGCAGGCGTCGGCATCGATCCAGACACGCATGTTCTTTACCTCTAAAAGCAAAAGATCGCAGCCTGCGGCAACTCCTACAGAGTGCGCGTCGCGGCGTAACATTGCGACATGCCTTGTCCCTGTGGGAGCTGCCGAAGGCTGCGATCTTTTAGGAGTTACTCAATCAAGCAGCTGAAACCCGCCGCTTCTCCGCCACCCAACTACGCCCATACAACAGCACAATCGCCAGAATCGCCACCGCCTGCGCCGTCAGCGAATAGGCATCGGCATGAATCCCCAGCCAATCAAACTCGAAGAACGCCACCGGCCGCGTGCCGAAGATCCCGGCTTCCTGCAACGCCTTCACGCCATGCCCGGCAAACACCACCGACAATGCGCACAGCAGCGCCGCGTTGATGCTGAAGAACAACGTCAACGGCAGTTTCGCCGAACCGCGCAGAATCACCCACGCCAGCCCCACCAGCAGCACCAGTGCCGTCGCGCCACCGGCGAGTACCGCGTCATGCCCGGCCGGGCCGGCCTGCAACCACAGGGTTTCGTAGAACAGGATCACTTCGAACAGCTCGCGGTACACCGAGAAGAACGCGAGGATCGCGAAGCCGAAACGCCCGCCGCCGCCAACCAGGCTGCTCTTGATGTAATCCTGCCAAGCTGCGGCATGGCGACGGTCGTGCATCCACACGCCCAGCCACAAGACCATGACACTGGCGAACAGCGCCGTCGCACCTTCGAGCAGTTCACGCTGCGAACCGCTGACGTCGATCACATACGCCGCCAGCGCCCAGGTGCCGAGGCCGGCCAGCAACGCCAGGCCCCAACCGACGTTGACGCTGCGCACCGCCGATTGCTGGCCGGTGTTGCGCAGGAACGCAAGAATCGCTGCCAGCACCAGAATCGCTTCCAGACCTTCACGCAGCAGAATCAGCAAACCGGAGATGTAGCTCAGCGACCAGCTCAAGCCGTCACTGCCGAGCAACCCGGCGGACTCTTTAAGCTTGGCTTTGGCGGCGTCCAGGCGCTGCTCGGCCTGCTCGACCGACAAACCGTCCTGCAACGATTGCCGATACGCCATCAGGGATTTTTCGGTGTCCTTGCGCACATTGGCGTCGACGTTATCCAGCGAGCTTTCGACCAGCTCGAAGCCTTCCAGATAGGCCGCGACCGACAGGTCGTAAGCCTGATCGTGTTCACCGGCGCGGTACGCCGCCAAGCTCTTGTCCAGCGTTGCGGCGGTGTAGTCGAGCAACTGCGCCGGGCCACGCTTGACCTGCGGCGGCTGCGCACGTTGCGCACGGAACGTCGCTGCAGCTTGCGGACCATCGGCGGCCTGCACTTCGGCCGGTGTCTGGCGCGCCAGATCGGCGATGTTATAGGTCTTCTCGGCTTTGCCCGCCGCCGGATCGGCGCTGAAGCCGGCGATGTAAGTCGCCAGATCCCAACGCTGACGATCATCGAGCTGATCGGCAAACGCAGGCATGTCGGTGCCTTCGACGCCTTGGCCGAGGGTGTTGTAGATCGCGTACAGACTCAGGTGATCCAGCCGCGCCGCATCACGCAGATTGGCCGGTGCCGGGGTCATGCCGAGGCCCGCCGGACCGTCACCGGCGCCACTGTCGCCGTGGCACACCGAGCAATTCTGCGCATAGAGCGGCGCACCCCGGGAGGGGTCAGGAGTGATGATCGGCGCTTGGCTGACCTCATATGCCACCGCCAGTTGCGCGCCCAGTTGCCGTGCCTGTCGGGCCACTTCGGCGCCATCCTGCCTGGCAGTGATTGCCGCGTGCAAAGCGCTGACACCCTGCTCCAGCGCAGTCTTTTCAGGCTTGGCCGGCATGCCGGCGATCAAGCCTTGCAGCGCCCGCGTGAACTCCAGTTGCTCGCGGTATTCGGCGTCATCGACAACCTTGCCCGCCGCTACCGTCGGCGGGTAGTCGGCGCTGATGTAATCGAGCAGGTGCAGCGCTTGTGGCGCGCCTTCCACGGTATCGGCCAGCAGATTAAAGCTGCTCAGGGCAAACAACGGGAACACCAGCCAGGCCAGAAAGCGGGACGAGGCAGTCATGAATGAGTCTCAAATGGAAATGCGAAGTTACATATTGTTCACTTCGCGGACTTTTCTCTCAAGCTTTGTCGGTTTTTCGCTTTTATTGGGCGGATATACCCGGCAGACGAACACCGCAATATCGCCGAGGATTGCCGCAGTGACAGGGTCCTTGATCGGCGCACATCGGCCCCCCACCTGAATCGCAGCCATTGGCCAGCATCCGCCACTATACTGCGCGCGCCCTCAACATTTCGGCTCAAGGAGACACACTCGTTTATGCGGATCATCCCGTTGCTCGTCCTGCTCGCCACTGCTCCTTTATTGAACGGTTGCGCGGCTTACCGCGATTACGATCAGGAAATGCAGCAAACCACCGACGAGATGACCAAGGGCAACCTCACCGGCGCACTGGCACTGGTCGAGATGCACAACCCGTGGGAAGACAAGGATCTGCTGTATTACCTGGAAACAGGCGCCATCCTCAGCGCTGGCAGCGCCCTGCCCGAAAGTCAGCAAGCCTGGCGCAGTGCTGACCGGATGATCTTCCAGCGTGAAGAAGTCAACCCGTCAGGCGCCATGAAGTTGCTGGCGCGGTTCGGCGATGAAATGGGCACCATGCTGGTCAACGACAAGTTGCGGCGCTACGAAGGCTACGATTACGAAAAGGTCATGCTGACCACACAAATGGCCCTCAATCAGTTGTCCGTCAACGATTTCGCTGGGGCACGCGCCGACATCAAGAAAACCCACGAACGCGAAGCACTGATCGCCCGGCAGCGGGAAAAACAATACGAAGAAGCCGAAGAACAAGCCAAGACCCAAGGCATCGCCTTGCGTTACAAGGACCTGCAAGGCTACCCCGTGGCCATTCTTGACGCGCCGAATGTGGTAGAGCTGAAGAACGGCTATCAGAGTGCTTTCAGCCATTATCTGGCTGGCTTCACTTACGAGGCCTTGGGCGAGCGAGACCTCGCGGCGCCTGGCTATCGCCAAGCGATCGAATTGCGCCCGGACCTGCCCTTTCTGCAAAAAGCCCTGCGCAATCTCGACAAGCCCATCGCGAAAACCGATGAAAGCGATGTGTTGATCATTATCCAGAGTGGCCTGGCGCCTGCCCGCAGTTCGGTGCAAGTGCCTATTCCTGTGCGCCTGAACGAAAATCTGGTCATCGTCGCGCCGATTTCTTTTCCGGTCATGGTGCCGGACACCGTGACCCCCGTCTTCAGTCATGTCACGGTGGATGGTCGAAAACAGCCGCTGACCGTGATCAACAGCGTCACCGACATGTCCATCCGCACATTACGCGATGACATGCCGGCAATCATCTCGCGGGCGCTGTTCCGCGCCAACATGGCCGCCATCAGTCAGGCTCAGGAGAACGAGCGCAATCCGGCCAAGGCTTCGCTGACAGTCACCCAGCATGACCCGTTTGAAGAAGCTGACACGCGAACCTGGCGGGCGCTGCCGGACAAAACACTGATCGCCCGCCTGCGCCTGAAAAAAGGTTTGCATACGTTTCGATTGCCAATCCCACCGACTGACTACCCGTTTCAATTACGCGTCGACCAGGACCACCAGATTCTGCACCTGCGAGTGTTCCGGGATCAGACGTATACGGTGGGCTCGGCTTTCGTCCCGCGGGACACTCCGTTGCCGGAAAAAACGCCGACGCCTGCCAGGTAATGGCACACCACCAAGCCAGTGCAATCAAAAAGCAATTACATAGCCACTACGTCACGCCTATAATGCCGCGCCCTCGCCATGCGAGCCGGCACAAAAGCTCCTCCGGTAACGAGGAATTGGCAGGAGGCCAACGCCCTGTCGATGGGTCACATCAGCCCGACCAGCACACGCGGCTGCAGTTAAATCAGCTACTCAGGGAAGAAGTACCCCATGGTTTTCCGCGCTCCCACCTTGATCGCGCTCAGCGCCGTCACTCTACTCTCCGGCTGTTCGGCGTTTCGCAATTACGACTCCGAACTGGCCCAGACCAATCAGCAACTGGCCACCGGCAATGTTGACGCCGCGCTGACCCTGCTGGAAAAGAACAACACCGGGCCGGACAAAGACCTGCTCTATTACTTCGAGAAAGGTGAATTGCTGCGCGCCAAGGGCGACCTGTCCGGTAGCCAGAACGCCTGGACCAGCGCTGATCAGGTGGTGGGCAAGTGGGAAGACTCGGTCAAGCTCGACACCGACAAGTACCTGGCCCAGTTCGGCAGCTTCCTGGTCAACGACAAAGTGCGTCGCTACGAAGGCTACGACTACGAAAAAGTCATGCTGACCACGCAGATGGCCCTGAACCTGCTGGCGGTCAACGACTTCGACGGCGCGCGCACCGCGATCAAAAAGACTCACGAACGTGAAGCGGTGATCGCCGAGCTGCGCGACAAGGAATACCTCAAGAGCGAAGAAGAGGCCGAGAAAGAAGGCATCAAGACCCAGTACAAAGACCTGCAGGGTTATCCGGTCGCCAGCCTCGACGCACCGGAAGTGGTCGGTCTGAAGAACAGCTACCAGAGTGCTTTCAGCCATTACCTGTCCGGTTTCGTCTACGAAGCCCTGGGCGAAAAAGGCCTCGCGGCGCCGGGTTACCGCAAGGCTGCCGAACTGCGTCCGAACACGCCGTTGCTGGAGCAGGCACTGGTCAACCTCGACAAGCCGAGCAAGTCTGACGACAGCGATATTCTGATCGTCGTGCAAAGCGGTCTGGCGCCAGCTCGCGACTCGATCCGCGTGCCGCTGCCATTGCCGATCTCCAACAACGTGGTGATCACACCGCTGTCGTTCCCGATCATCAAGCCAGACACCTCCACCGCGCCGTTCGCGCAAATCGGTGTCGATGGCCAGCAGGTCGATCTGACCGCTCTCAACAGCACCACCGCCATGTCCCGCCGCGCTCTGCGTGACGATATGCCGGGGATCATCCTGCGCACCACCGTGCGGGCGATCACCAAAGGCGTGGCGCAGAAGAAGATCAACGAAACCAATCCACTGGCCGGTCTGGCCGTCGGCATCTCTTCAGCTGTGCTTGAAGGTGCCGATACCCGTACGTGGCGCACCCTGCCGGACAACACTCAAGTGGTGCGTCTGCGCTTGAAGAAAGGCGAGCATCAGGTCAGTCTGCCGAGCGCCGTCGGCGGTTCGGTGGTCAAGGTCACTGTCGATCAGCGTTATCAAGTGATCACTCTGCGCGCCGTGGGCAACCAGGTGTTCGCCGGTGGCCTCGCCGCCCACGTCATCCCGAGCGCGAGCGCGACCAACGTCGCCAGCCTCAAACAACCTTAAGAACGGAGTCTTTGCATGCGCTTCAAACTCATCGCCGTCGCCGCCCTCGCCTTGCTGGCGAGCGGCTGCGCTACCCCGCCACCGCCAGAGCCGGGCAGCGCCGCGAGCAAAGTCGTGGCCATGGGCCCGCAGAAACACATCGTCGTCGGCGCCATGCGCGTCGCTCGTGAAAACGGCTTCATGACGGTCAACGTGCAGTTGAGCAACACCCTCAACAGCAACAAGATTTTCTACTACCGCTTCGCCTGGCTCGGCGCGGAAGGTTTCCCGATTGCCGAAGAAGAAGTGTGGAAAAGCCAAATGATGTACGGCGCCCAGACCAGCTTCATTCAAGGCATCGCCCCGACCCCGAAAGCCGTGGACTTCCGTCTGGAAATCAAGACGCCGTAAGCCTGTCACCCTATTTCTGTTTTAGAGAGCATTCCCATGTTTGCACGCTTTTCCTGCATCGCTGTTATCGCCCTGCTGGCCTCCGGTTGCGCCAACACTTCGCCGACCCTGGGCAGCAAGAACATCAGCTACGGCGACACCAAAGCGGTTGAAACCGTGACCAACGAATTCGGTTCGACCGACCTGCAAATGATCGCCGAGTCGATGACCCGCTCGCTGGCCCAGTCCGGCATTCTGCAGGGCCGCCCGGTGGTTCAGGTCTACGACGTGAAGAACAAGACCAGCGAATACATCGACACCCGCGAAATCACCACAAGCATCAAGACTCAGCTGATGAAAACCGGCGTGGCCCGCTTCGCCAGCGACAACAACGCCATGCAGAGCCAGGTTGACCAGCTCAAACTGCAAAACCAGAGCGGCCTGTACAAGAAGAGCACCGTCGCCAAGACTGGCAACATGGTTGCCGCCAAGTACCGCATCGAAGGCTCGATCAGCTCGATCGTCAAGCGCAGCAGCGACTACAAGGACGTCTTCTACAAATTCAGCCTGCAACTGATCGACGTTGAAAGCGGTCTGGCCGAGTGGATGGACGAAAAAGAGATCCGCAAAACCACGGAGCGTTAATTGATGCGCGCATGGATTGGCATGATGGCCCTGGCTTGCGCGTTCAGCGCGCAGGCGGCCCCGAAAGTCGCGGTGACGGATCTGGCCTATCAGGAGCGTGTGGAGCAATACATCCACATCGTTTCCGCCCAGAGCAATCATCGCGACGGTTACTACAGCTCCAGCGGCTCTTCGAGCTACAACGAGATCGAAGCGAGCACCAGCTACATCGAGCAAGGCGAGTTGCGCAAATTCACCGGCGACATCAAGGGTGAAATTTTGCGCACCGGCATGTTCCAGTTGGTGCAAGGCACGCCGTACACCGCGTCGTCCAAAGGTGACGTCTACGACGTGATCAAGCGCATCAAGGCCGGCAACTTCAAGGGCGCCGACTATGTGCTGTTCGGTACCGTGTCCGATATCGACTTCACTCAGGACATCAACGAGCTGGCGCACACCGACAGCTATTCGGCGGTACTGGGCCTGACGCTGGTGGCGGATTTCAGCCTGATCAACACCAAGACCTTCGAGATCACATCGGCCTTCACGGCGATGGGCGAAGCGCAGGACACCAAACTGGTGAACCACCGCGACATCAAGATCTCGCTGAACCGCCCACGGGTGGTGCGCGACGTGTCGAAGGCGCTGGGTGAAGACGTGGCCGGGCAACTGAGCATGCAGCTTGGTGGCGGTGGTTACGAGCAGCCGCGCGAGGCGCCACAGCGCAACAATCTGCCGCGTGATACTGCGCCGGTGATCTTGCGCTGATGACTGGCGCCTGATCGTCCCCATGCTCGACGTGGGAATGCATCCCGGGACGCTCTGCGTCCCAGCCACAAAAAAGGCGACCCGCAAAGGTCGCCTTTTTTTGTGCTGGTGAGGTTTACACCGCCGCTTTACGCAACGTCGCCATAAACGCCGCCGCGCCAATGAACAGCCCGGCAAACGTGCGGTTCATGCGCTTCTGCTGCTGCGGGGTGCGTAGCAAACGGAGCACCTTCGACGCCAGACCGGTGTAGCCCGCCATGACAATCAGGTCGACGCAGATCATGGTCACGCCAATCACCACATACTGAATCAGCAACGGCGCATGCGGGTTGATGAACTGCGGCAGCACCGCGAGCATGAACACCAAAGCCTTGGGGTTGCTGATGTTCACCAGAAAGCCGCGGAACACCAGCGCCAGCGGCTTGCCGATCGGTCGTACCGCCGCGTCGTCGCTCATGTCCATGGGCAGCGCACGCCATTGCTTGATGGCCAGGTACACGAGATAAGCCACACCAAACCATTTGATCGCGTGGAAAGCCGTGGCCGAAGCGGTCAGGATCGCGCCAACACCGGCGCCGACAATCGCGATCTGCACGGCCAGGCCGATTTGCAGGCCAAGGGCATTCCAGTAACCGCGCCAGAAACCGTATTGCAGACCGCTGGACATCGACGCAATGGCGCCAGCGCCCGGGGACAGACTGATCACCCAGCAGGCGGCAAAAAATGCCAGCCATGTTTGAAGCTCCATCGCACACCTCGACTCATGCCGTAACAAGTCGTCAAAACTAATGCTGTTTGGGGCTAAAAGCAAAAGATCGCAGCCTTCGGCAGCTCCTACACGGGATTGATGTTCACCCTGTAGGAGCTGCCGAAGGCTGCGATCTTTTGATCTTGCTCGAAACCTTACTTCTCGAACCCGCTCGACGGAAACACATCCGTACCGCGCCAACGCCGCACCGAGCGCTGGAAGAACAAGCTGTTCGGCACCTGCACCATGGCGCTGCCAGTCCCCAACTCTTCCGCCTCGATCAACGTGGTGTAAAGCAGATTGATCGCCACCACCCGGCCTTTGACGCCAGGCTTGTCCGTGGTGTCCACCAGCTCAACGATATCGCCCAGCCGGAACGGCCCGACCGTGAAGATCAGAATCGCGCAGAGCAGATTCGACAGCACGCTCCACATCGCGAAGAACGCCACCGCTGCCACCGCAACGAAACCCGACAGCGCCGTCCACAACACCGTGGCCGAGACACCGAGGCGCTCCAGTACGAAGATCAGCGCACTGCCCATGATCAGCCAGCGCAACACGCCGCGCAGTGGCATCAGCAATTGCGGCGGGAACGGATAGCGCTCGCCCAACCGGGTCAGGCCTTTGGCAACGAAGCGCTGAGTGAGGTAACCGGCCAGCAGGATCAGCAGAATCTGCACCGCGAACCAGATCGGCTCGACCCACTCCGCCGGCAGCGGCAGCTTGAACGCTTCCATCAGGACAGCGCCTCCAGCTCCGCTTGCATGCTTTCCAATACCTCGAGAGCTTCCATCCACGCCTCTTCCAGCTCGCCTTCACGAACCTTCAGCCTGGCCTGTTCGGCGAGCAGATCACGCAATTCGTTCTTGCGCGCCGGCTCGTAGATGTCGCTGTCGCCGAGGCTGGCGTCGACCTTGGCCAGTTTCTCGTGAAGCTTGCCCAGCTCGGCTTCGAGCTTGTCAGCTTCACGCTTGTGCGGGGCCAGTTGCTGACGCAACGCAGCAGCAGCCTGACGCTGTGCCTTTTTGTCGGTCTTGTCCGGATTCACCGGGGTGTTACTGACCGGCGCGTTACGCTGGCGGTACTCCACCAGCCAGCGCGCGTAGTCTTCGAGGTCGCCATCGAACTCTTCGACTTTGCCATCAGCGACCAGGTAGAAGTTGTCGGTGGTGCTCTTGAGCAAGTGACGATCGTGAGACACCACCAGCACCGCGCCGCTGAATTCCTGCAGCGCCATGGTCAGCGCCAGGCGCATTTCCAGGTCGAGGTGGTTGGTCGGTTCGTCGAGCAGCAACAGGTTCGGGCGTTCCCAGGCGATCAACGCCAGGGCCAGACGTGCTTTTTCACCACCGGAGAAATTCAGTACCGGCTCATCAATGCGCGCGCCACGGAAGTCGAAACCGCCGAGGAAGTCACGCAGGGTCTGCTCGCGCTCGGTCGGCGCCAGACGCTGCAAGTGCAACAACGGGCTGGCCTTGGAATCCAGCGAGTCGAGCTGATGCTGGGCGAAGTAGCCAACCACGGTGTTCTCGCCACGGGTCAGCCGCCCGCCCAGCGGTGACAGTTCGCCGGCGAGGTTTTTGATCAGCGTCGACTTACCTGCGCCGTTCGGGCCGAGCAGGCCGATCCGCGCGCCCGGGGTCAGTTGCAGCTTGACCTTCTCCAGGATGGTTTTGTCGCCATAGCCCAGACGCGCATCCGACAGGTCGATCAGCGGGCTGGAGATCTTGGTCGACTCGCGGAAGACGAAGTCGAATGGCGAATCGACGTGGGCCGCCGATAGCTCTTCCATCCGCTCCAGTGCCTTGATCCGGCTCTGTGCCTGACGGGCCTTGGTCGCCTGGGCCTTGAAACGGGCGATGTAGCTTTCCATGTGCGCACGTTGCGCCTGCTGCTTCTCGTAGGCCTGTTGCTGCTGGGCCAGACGCTCGGCACGGGCGCGTTCGAACGCGGTATAGCCGCCGCGATACAGGGTGATTTTGCGCTGATCGACGTGGGCCACGTGATCGACGACTTCATCGAGGAAATCACGGTCGTGGGAGATCAGCAGCAAGGTGCCCGGGTAGCTTTTCAGCCACTCTTCGAGCCAGATGATCGCGTCGAGGTCCAAGTGGTTGGTCGGTTCATCGAGCAACAACAGGTCGGACGGGCACATCAATGCCTGCGCCAGATTCAGACGCATCCGCCAGCCACCGGAGAAATCTCCTACCTGGCGATCCATCTGCTCGTTGGTGAAGCCGAGACCGGCGAGCAATTTGCGCGCCCGCGCGTCGGCGGTGTAGCCGTCGGCGCTGTCGAGTTCCGAGTGCAGGCGGGCCTGAGCGGCACCGTCGTGCGCCGCTTCGGCGGCGGCGAGGTCACGTTGTACCTCGCGTAGACGCAAATCGCCATCGAGCACATAGTCGACGGCAAGGCGCTCAAGGGTCTCGATTTCCTGGCGCATGTGGGCGATGCGCCAGTCAGCCGGCAGGAAGCAATCACCCGAGTCGGGGTGCAGCTCACCCCGGATCAGGGCGAACAGGCTCGATTTGCCGGCACCGTTGGCACCGATGAGGCCGGCTTTGTGGCCGGCGTGCAGGGTCAGCTCGGCGTCTTCTAGCAGACGTTGCGGGCCACGCTGTAAAGTCAGGTTCTGAAGTCGGATCATAATGGCGGCGGAGTCTACCAGCTTCGCTCACAACTGGCGCGAGTAGCACGATGTCCTCTGACCTGTGGAGCTTTTCCCTTGCCACCTACGCCCGCCCGGGTGTGGAAGACGCCTGCCTGCAACTGCAAACGGCAGGCGCCAATGTGTGCCTGCTGCTGTGCGGTTTATGGCTCGAACAACGCGGGGTGATCTGTGATGAACAACGTGTAAGCCAGCTTCAGACGCTGACCGAGCCTTGGGATACCGAGGTGGTACAGCCGCTGCGCTCACTGCGGATGCAATGGAAAGCACGGGCCGTTGATGATGCGGTGCTGAAAGGCATGCGCGAGCAGATCAAATCACTGGAGCTTGAGGCTGAGCGAGCGTTGCTGTCACGGCTTGAAGGGGTGGCGCAGGAATGGCCGCTAAACGATGCAGGCTCGAAGACCTGGCTTGAAGCATTGGCCGGCATGGCGGCCAGCCCGAACCGCGACGCGCTGCAAGTGCTGCGCGTCGCGGCAACCGGCACTTAGGAAGCGCTGGTCGGGTTGTTGCTGACGCTCGACGCAGCGGCTGGCGATGGCGCAGTCGAAGGAGTCGAGGTGGTGGCGGCTGGAGCAGCGGCGGCTGGCGTGGCCGGAGTGGCTGGCACGGCAGGCTTGGCAGCTGGAGTGGTAGCCGGTTTGGCGGCAGCTGGTTTGGCAGCGGCAGGCTTTTTCACGGCTGGTTTTGCGGCCGGTTTGGCAGTTGGTTTTGCAGCGGCAGGCTTGGCAGCAGTGGTCGCTGGTTTAGCAGCGGCGGCTGGCTTGGCGGCGGCTTTCACTGCTGGTTTTGCAGCCGGCTTGGCGGCAGGTTTTGCCGCGGTTTTTACAGCGGGTTTAGCTGCAGCCGGTTTTGCGCCTGGCTTGGCAGCGGCGGTTTTTGCAGCAGGTTTTGCGGCTGGTTTCGCCACAGCTTTCGCCGCAGGTTTAGCGGCTGGTTTGGCAGCTGCAGTTTTCGTCGGAGCAGCTTTGCTCGCGGCTGGTTTTGCAGCCGGTTTGGCGGCGGCCGTTCTAGCGGCTGGCTTGGCAACAGCTGGTTTTGCAGCAGTGGTTTTAGCCGCTGGTTTGGCAGCGCTGGCGGCAGCCGGTTTTTTCGCCGCAGGTTTGGCCGCAGGTTTGGCCGCGGTTTTGGCAGCTGGCTTGGCCGCCGCTTTCACCGGTGCCTTGGCAGCAGGTTTGGCCGCCGGTTTTGCAGCAGGTTTAGCCGCTGCGGTTTTCGCTGCAGGTTTAGCCGCTGCAGCCGGTTTGGCAGTCGCTTTCTTCGCCGGTGCCGCTGCCGGTTTGGCGGCGCGGGTGGACAGTACTTTGCCCACGGCTTCTTGAACGCGCCCCACACCCTGGGCCAGTTTCAGGCTTTCCTGGGCATCGCGCTTGAGTTGCAGAATGTAGCTGCGAGTGTCGGACTGACGATCCTTCAAGGCATCGAGCAGGTCTTCCAGTTCTTTCACTGCGGCCTTGGCTTTGTTCTGCGCCTTGGCTTTACCGGCAGTGGCTGCGTCCTGCAATTTGGTGCGGGATTTGTGCAGTTTTTCCTGCGCCTTGCCGCGTTGCTTTTCCAGTTTGGCGAGCAGTTTTTCAGCATCAGCCAAGGCTTGGGAGCAAGCGTTTTCCAGATGCTCGAGCAAGCTGCCCGAGAGTTGTTGGAGTAAGTGCAACGGAGTATTTACAGGCTTCTTGGTGGCCGACATGGTTTACCTCCTGGCTGACGTGAGTGCGGCTCATACTAGACCTCTGCAGTTACCGCCGCTAGGGCATCTTGACAGTATCGATTGCGTTGCGTTGCACCGAATCGAAAATGTTCTGCGCGAAGTCAAAAGCAGTTCACCGTTGCAGACGTTCGCGCTGGCATAATCCACCGCATCTCAGGACGGAGTGTGCCCATGTCGCGCTACTTTTTTTTATCCCTCTGCATGGTTTTTTCGGCCGTTCACGCTGACGAAAAAAACACCGCGAACGATGCTCACGATCTGGCCTACAGCCTCGGTGCCAGCCTCGGTGAACGGCTGCGTCAGGAAGTCCCGCAACTGCAGATTCAGGCGCTGGTCGATGGCTTGCAGCAAGCCTACCAAGGCAAGCCGCTGGCGCTGAGCGAAGCACGCATCGAGCAGATTCTGGCCGATCATGAAGCGCAAAATGCCGAGCACTCTGCACAGCCTTCAAGTGATGCGGCGATGGAAAACGAGCAACGCTTTCTCATCGCTGAAAAAGCCAAACCGGGTGTTCAGGAACTGGCTGACGGCATCCTGCTCACCGAGCTGACAGCGGGTACCGGTGCCAAGGCTGGCCCCGATGGAAAAGTGCAGGTGCTGTACGTCGGACGGTTGCCGGACGGCACCGTGTTCGATCAGAACACTCAGCCGCAATGGTTTAACCTCGACAGCGTGATTGCCGGCTGGCGCACCGCGTTGCAGAACATGCCGGTAGGCGCGAAATGGCGACTGGTGATTCCATCGGACCAGGCCTATGGCGCTGACGGTGCCGGTGACCTGATTGCGCCGTTCACACCGCTGGTGTTTGAAGTGGAATTGCGTGGTGCGACGAGTTGATCGGGAAATAAAAAACGGTGCGCTTTCGGGCGCACCGTTTTTTTTGATCAGGGTTCGGGATCAGGCCTGAACCGGATCTTCTTCCTTGTGTGCTGTGTGCAGCACTTCAATCAGGCAGTCTTCAAGCTCGAAGCGCTCGTGGAGCAGGCCACCTAGCTCTTTGAATTTCTCTGCAACGCATTTGCCTTCATCGCACAGGTCGTTGAAGGCTAGAAGCTTCTCGGTAATGACATCGATGCGCGGATAAATCGTATCGGCGAGTTCCAGCCCACGCTTGTCGTTGAAAGCCTTGGCTTCGCCCGTCAGCTGTTCGTAGATTTCGAAGTGCCCGGCCGAGACGTAATCGACCAGCACACCGCAGAATTCCTGCAGAGGCTTGCGGTTCTCGGAGAGCGACTCAGGCTGTGCACCGAGTTTGTCGTAGGCACCGATCAGCTCTTCACGCTCTTGCAACCAGCGGTCGATCAGCAGATGAACCCCACCCCAACGTTCCTGAGCATTCTGACAACTTTCGAGCATGGCGATCTCTCTTCCCTTGTGGGTCATGCTGCCCTACACCCGCGCCCCTCTTTTGATTCTGGCTTGGGGGTCGGCCGGGCAGAGCGTCATCGAGCAACATAAATCCAATGACACGTGCGGGCCAGATTATGCCCGCACGCCTATGGCTTCAAGGTACGCAGGAGATAAAGTTCATACAAGTGTTTAATCCCGCAACAGCACTGGGTGCGACGCTTGGCCGCTGAGCGGGCGTTGCAGAGCACTCCATACCAGCCGCAACAATTGATACACCGCCAGAATCGATACCGCGACAAAGAACAGCAGGCTCCACTCCGGGATACTCAGGTCGAACAGCGTCCAGGAAATTTCCGCACAATCGGTACCGCCGCTAAACATTGTTTGCAGGGCACAGATCCATGGCAGACCACTGAACAAGGCCTCGGGAGCAGGCGAGCAATTGAGCAGGTGCAGCATCGGATCGCTCTGTATCAGTACCTGCCGCCAGGCCGCCGTGGTCCCACCCAGGCTGGCGCCCAGGGTCAACAGCCAGTAGAACCACAAACCGACACGTTTGGGACCGTGCACCGCCGCCAGACCACTGACTACGCACAGCAGCGTGAGGAACAGGCGCTGCACCAGACACAGGCTGCACGGCGTCAGGCCGACTGCATATTCAAGATAATAGGAAGCTCCCAGAGCAAAGGCCCCCGCAGTGAAAGCCATGAAGAACAAGGAGCGTGAGCAGGCCAACGACATGGCTTTTCCGTAACAGTAGAGACAGACGGTTACGGTAGAGGAAAGCGTGTCAGCCTTTCAAGGCAAGGCCCTGCCGACAGTTCACCAGAGGTGTAGGGAAAACCCGACAGGATCGAGAGGAATTGGTGTAGACCGCTGTAGGAATTAGCCTCAAGCGCTCAACGAAGTGGAAAATTCAGCCACAAAAGGTAAGCGAGGGAGCGAACTCCCTCGCCACTTCAGACACGGGCCGGAACCGGCAACGGCGCGGCCAGCAGGCGCTCGTCCAGCAGACCAAGGCCTTCCTGGAACAACTGATTGCTGCGCTCGGTATCGCCCAACTGGGCGAGCAGGCGCGCCAGCTCCGCACAGGCCTCGGGATTGCGCTGCACACGCAGACTGCTTTCCAGGTAATCCCGTGCCTTGCCCCACAGACTGGCTTGCAGACACAGGCGGCCGAGGGTCAACAGCAGGCTCGGATCGCTCGGATGCTCCTTCAGCCAGCCTTCGGCGGTTTGCAACTGGCGGGCCGGATCGCTGCCGCGCACCAGTCCGTAGAGACGGGCCAGATGGCTGTCGTACTTGCGTTTGAGGGCAGTGCGCAGCACTTCTTCCGCTTCGACCTGAGCGCCCAACTGCCGCAACTGTTCGGCGTACGCCAACACCAGCGGCGGCTCCTGCCGTTGCGCCGAAGTGAGCTGCTCCCAGGCGCGCGTGAGCGACTGCAAACCCACGCTGCCATCCTCTTCACGTTGCGCTGCCAGCGAGAGGTTTTCACCCCAGGCGCGGCGCTCGAGTTCGGCCAGTTCGGCGCGCGGCAGGACTTTGTCCTTGCGCAATTCCGGCAGCAAACGAATCACCGCCGACCATTCGCCGCGCTGCTGATACAAGCGCTGCAACTGCCGCAACGTCTGCGCATTGTGTGGATGGCGATCGTGCATCGCTTGCAGCGTCACCAAGGCACCGTCAGTGTCGCCACGGTCAGTCTGCAACTGCGCATGACTCAAAGCGATGGCCAGCTCCGCCTGGGGCTGACGCTCAAGCGCGCGCTCCAGCAAACGATCGCACTCTTCGTAAAGACCTTGCTCGTTGGCTGCGCGGGCAGCACCGAGGTAGTACAGCAATGGCTGGCGCTCGGCTTCAGCCGCTCGAGACAGGTGACGCTGAGCGCTGGCCCAGCGACCTTCGGCCAGATCCAGTTGACCGTGCTCAATCGCCACCTGCACGCGCCGACTGCGGTTGCGGCGTGACCATGGGTTGACCACGCCACTGGAGGTCATGACCAATTCGACCAGTGCCTTGATCCCCCAGATCAGCAGCCACAACACCGCGATGACCGCCAGCGTCGCCCACAGGCTGGACTCGTAGCGGAAGCTTTTGTAGGCCACCAGCACGTAACCGGAATGCTCGGCAATCGCCAGACCCAGCGCCGCTGTCGCCGCGATCACCAGAAACACGATCACATACAGGCGTTTCATGGCGTGGTCTCCTGCGCGGTGTTGGCGGCAGGCTTGGCGAAGGGTTTCACCGACTCTTCGGCGTTAACGTTGCGCCGTTCAAGATAGGCTTGCACCGCACTCAGCGTGCCGGCCAGATCAGGCGTCGTGACCGTGACCGGCTCCTTGCTCAACTCACCGACCTGTTCGAGCATCACTTTGCTTTGCGGATTGTCCGGGTTGAAATTGCCCTTGAGCACATCGCGCGCTTCGGCCAGCGCCTGGGTATAGACTGGCGCCTGACCGTTGAGGGCTGCCCACTGCGCCTGCTCAAGCGCAAGGCTCAGGGCCAGACGCACCTGACTCAGGCTCTGCCCGGCCAGCAGCGGCCGCACATTCTTGTCGGCATTGAAATCGATACGGATATAGCGCGAGACCTGATCCCACCACTGCGCCCAACGACTGGCGCCGTCACCGTCAGCGGTCAGACCCAGCAGCGATTCGCCACGATCCTTGTACTCCGGCGCAAGCTCGGTGAGGTCGATGACTTGATCACGCAGCGCGCCGAGACGCAGGAACAGACCGGTGCGATCCGGTTGCGAAGTACTGCGCAGCGCCACCAGGGTTTTCGCCACTTGCTCGCGGGCGGCGAAAGAGCCTGGATCGTTTTGCTCACGGAGAATTTCGTCAGCGCCCTGGACCAGCGCCTGAGCGCTGCTGATGTCCTGCAAAGCCGACAAACGCAGACTGGCCAAGCGCAGCAAATGCTCCGCCTCGGCCAGACGCCAGTCCTTGCGGCTGGCGCCCAGCACCGTTTCCAGACGTTGATTGAGGCGCTGCTGATCACCTTGAAGCTGGGTCACCAGACGTTGGCGCTCGGCAAGTTCGTCGGCACCCGGCAGCTGCGCGAGGCGCTCGGTCAGACGCTGTTCATTGAGCTTCAGGCTTTGCGCCTGATCGTTCAATGCCTGCACTTCACCGGACTGCTGTTGAGTGTTGGTCTGCAGGTGACGAACCTGCCAGACACCCCAGCCGCCGATCGCAACACCGGCAGCACCGAGCAACAAAGCGACGATGGCCAGTCCATTGCCTCGGCGCGGCTCTGTGGCCGGCGGTGGTGTTTCAACCTGGGGTTCAATCACAGGCTGGACGTCATCTTTTGGCAAGGCTGTTTCGCTCACGTATCCATCCTTTGCATTAGAAAACGGGTTCGGGATACTCCCGCAACGCCGTCAGCAAAGCCGCGGCACTCGCGCCGCGGCAATCCACAACTGTTTGAGCCCCGGCGGCTCGTGCCTGCTCGGCGACTCTTGGGCTTGGTACAAACAACGGCAACGGCGCGATAGTCGGCCAGGCATCGCCGGCCATTTGGCGCAGATGCTCGAAACCCTGTCCACTGCTGACCACCAGCCCGTTCAAGCGTTCCGCTTCGATCCGCCGTGGCAGCTCATCCGGGGCATAGGCTGGCAGGTCGCGTCGATACAATTCCAGATACTCGACACTAGCACCTAGCTCACGCAAGCGCTCGGCGAGCAGTTCACGCCCACCCTCCCCGCGCAAGATCAATACCTGCGCGCCGGGCTGGCTGACCGCCTCACGCAGACGCGGTAACTGCAGCAAGGCTTCGCTGTCATCGCCGGCGGCCGGGAAGTTCGCGTCCAGACCGTGATCCAGCAAAATCTGCGCAGTCGCCGCGCCGACACTGAACCACGGCATCGTCAGCGCAGATGCACCTTCGAGCAGATCCAGCGCAATACGCGCCGCCGGTTTGCTGACGACAATCACTGCACTGCAACTTGGCAACTGCGTAATCGCCTGACGAATTTTCTCAGAGACTGGCAGCGGGACAATGTCCAGAAGCGGCAAACAGCTACTGAAAACGCCCTGCCCGGCCAACGTCTGCGCCAGCGCCGCACAGTCTTCCGCGGGGCGCGTCAGCAGCAGGCGCCAACCGGTCACTCGTGATCTGCCTCGCCGTAGACCGCTTTGAGAATGTCGTCGGCGCCCTGGCTGAGCAGGTCTTCGGCGACCTTCACACCCAGTGCTTCGGCATCGGCCCGTGGCGCGCGCGCTTGGGCGCTGAGCAGCTTGCCGCCGCTTGGCTCACCGACCAGACCACGCAACCACAACTGCTCGCCTTCGAGCACGGCATAGCAGGCGATCGGCACTTGGCAGCCGCCATTCAAATGTTTGTTGAGGGCACGCTCGGCGGTGACGCGCGACGAGGTGTCGGCGTGATGCAGCGGTGCGAGCAAGGCGTGGATTTCGGTGTCGGCGCTGCGGCATTCGATGCCGACTGCACCTTGGCCACCGGCCGGCAGGCTGTCATCAACACTGATCGCCGAAGTGATGCGATCTTCGAAGCCGAGGCGGATCAGGCCGGCGGCGGCGAGGATGATCGCGTCGTACTCACCGGCATCGAGTTTGGCCAGGCGAGTGTTGACGTTGCCGCGCAGAAAGCGGATCTGCAGATCCGGACGACGGGTGAGCAACTGTGCCTGACGACGCAGACTCGACGTGCCGACAATGCTGCCGGCAGGCAATGCTTCCAGGCTGGCATACGTATTGGAAACGAAGGCATCACGCGGATCTTCACGCTCGCAGATGCAGAACAGGCCGAGGCCTTCCGGGAAGTCCATCGGCACATCTTTCATCGAGTGGACGGCGATGTCTGCTTGGTTTTCCAGAAGCGCAGTTTCCAGTTCCTTGACGAACAGGCCCTTGCCACCGATTTTCGACAGTGGCGAATCGAGCAGTTTGTCGCCGCGACTGACCATAGGCACCAGCGTCACCAGCAGGCCCGGATGGGCCGCTTCAAGACGGGCTTTGACGTATTCGGCCTGCCAGAGGGCAAGCGCACTTTTACGGGTGGCGATGCGGATTTCGCGAGAGGACATGGATCAATCCGTACTGAATAGATACGGCGGATAATAACAGCTCAGCCAAATCCACTTTGACTTGAATCAGAGTCGGCGCGACCTCCCTGGCCCGCAGTGCCTGGTAAAAAGGAGCTGGAGCTGTCCGGAATGACCGGGTTACAGGCCCTGCATCATCTTGCGCACACCGGCCACGTGCCGACGACTGACGATCAGCGCATCACCATTTAGCCCCTTGAGGAACAGCTGGAAATGCCCCAGCGGCGTACGCTGCAGACGTTCGATGCGGTCGCGGGCGACCAGCGCGTTGCGATGGATACGCACAAAGCGCTCGCCGAATTCGTCTTCGAGGGCCTTGAGCGGTTCGTCCAGCAACACTTCACCGGCCTCGTGGCGCAGGGTCACGTACTTGTGGTCGGCGATAAAGTAGACGACCTGATCCAGCGGGATCAGTTCGATGCCTTTGCGGGTGCGGGCGCTGATGTGGCTACGCGGGCCGCTGCCACTTTCGGCAGCGGGACGGGTCAGGGCCGAGAGTTGCGCCCGATTGGGACGTTCAGCCCGTTTCAGGGCGTCATGCAGATGTTCGGTTCGCACGGGTTTCACCACATAGCCCACGGCGCTGGCCTGCAGGGCTTCCACGGCAAATTCATCGGGGCTGGTGCAAAACACCACGGCCGGCGGCGTTTCACGTTCGCACAAACGGGCAGCAACCTGCAGGCCATCGAGACCCGGCATGCGGATATCGAGCAGCACGATATCCGGCTTGTGGCTGTCGATCAGTGCCAACGCCTCTTCGCCATTCGTGGCGCCGGGCTCCAGAACTGTATAACCCTCGAGCTCGCTCACCATTCGGCTGAGGCGCTCGCGAGCCAGTGGTTCGTCATCAACGATCAGGACATTCATATTGCGCTGGATTCCTGCGTGAGTCTCGCACAAGGATAGCGTAGACAGGTGAAGTGACGTCCGTCACCGCGATCCACGCTAAGACTAGCCCGAGCGCCAAAAAGTGCCGTACGTCGGCCAGCAATATTTGCCAGTGTCCGGGTCGTACTGCTCAAAGCCCGCTGTTTCCTGCGTTTCTCACGGGGTTTGCCGAAGGACAAAACACCCACCCCCTCTTCTTCTAGTCGCCGGCCAGACCTTTGCGCGATCCAGAGCCGCGTCGACCCTTATGTCCAACTGTAGACGCTCGCCGGGCCGATATTGCTCAATCGAAAAATATCCTTGTGCAAATCCCCCGGCACCAGCGGCCACTATGGCTGACGCAATGAGAAAAAAACGTATCGACCAGTGTCAGCGACAGGATTGGCAACCCTGTTATTATCCGCGCCAGCGTTTCACGCCTTCTTTCTTCAAGCCGATACGAGCGAATTCATGAGCACTGACAAGACCAATCAGTCCTGGGGCGGCCGCTTCAGTGAACCCGTCGACGCCTTCGTCGCCCGCTTCACCGCCTCCGTCACTTTCGACCAGCGCCTGTATCGCCACGACATCATGGGCTCGATCGCCCACGCCACCATGCTGGCCAAGGTCGGCGTGCTGACCGATGCCGAGCGCGACAGCATCATCGATGGCCTGAAGACCATTCAGGGCGAAATCGAGGCCGGCCAGTTCGACTGGCGCGTTGACCTCGAAGACGTGCACATGAACATCGAAGCACGCCTGACCGACCGCATCGGCGTCACCGGTAAAAAGCTGCACACCGGCCGTAGCCGTAACGACCAGGTCGCCACCGACATCCGCCTGTGGCTGCGTGACGAAATCGACCTGATCCTCGCCGAGATCACCCGCCTGCAGAAAGGCCTGCTGGAGCAAGCCGAGCGCGAAGCCGCGAGCATCATGCCGGGCTTCACCCACCTGCAGACCGCGCAGCCAGTGACCTTCGGGCATCACATGCTGGCCTGGTTCGAAATGCTCAGCCGCGACTACGAGCGCCTGGTCGACTGCCGCAAGCGCACCAACCGCATGCCGCTGGGCAGCGCCGCGCTGGCTGGCACCACCTACCCGATCGACCGCGAATACACCGCGCAATTGCTGGGTTTCGACGCCGTCGGCGGCAACTCGCTGGACAACGTCTCCGATCGCGACTTCGCCATCGAATTCTGCTCGGCCGCGAGCATCGCGATGATGCACTTGTCGCGCTTCTCCGAAGAGCTGGTGCTGTGGACCAGCGCGCAGTTCCAGTTCATTGATCTGCCGGACCGCTTCTGCACCGGCAGCTCGATCATGCCGCAAAAGAAAAACCCTGACGTACCGGAGCTGGTGCGTGGCAAGACCGGCCGCGTGTTCGGCGCACTGATGGGTCTGCTGACCCTGATGAAAGGCCAGCCGCTGGCCTACAACAAGGACAACCAGGAAGACAAAGAGCCGCTGTTCGACGCCGCCGACACCCTGCGTGATTCGCTGCGTGCCTTTGCCGACATGATCCCGGCGATCAAGCCCAAGCACGCGATCATGCGTGAAGCGGCGCTGCGCGGTTTCTCCACCGCGACCGACCTGGCTGACTACCTGGTACGCCGTGGCCTGCCGTTCCGTGACTGCCATGAAATCGTCGGTCACGCGGTGAAGTACGGCGTCGACACTGGCAAGGATCTGGCCGAGATGAGCCTGGAAGAACTGCGCCAGTTCAGTGATCAGATCGAGCAGGACGTGTTTGCCGTGCTGACCCTGGAAGGCTCGGTGAATGCTCGTGACCATATCGGCGGCACTGCGCCGGCGCAGGTCAAGGCAGCTGTGGTGCGCGGTCAGGCCCTGATCGCTAGCCGCTAACAGAAAAAGCCAAAAGCATCGCGAGCAGGCTCACTCCTACATTGGAATGCGTTCCCCTGCAGGAGTGAGCCTGCTCGCGATAGCTGCTTTCAACTCACTACAAACCTCACTTCTTGGCAGCGATCATCGCCAAAAACGCCGGCATCGCCGCCTCTTTATCCGCTGCAATCCTCTGCACATGCGGATTCTGCTCAAGCCGCTCCAGCAGCGTTTTCGCCTCGGGCATCTGCGCCAGAAAATCGATCCCGAACAGTTTCTGCCCGACCGCACAGGCCAGCGGCACGCTGTAGAGGAAGTACAAGTCGGCAATGCTCAGACTGTCGCCCGCCACATACGGGGCGAACTTGCCGTGCCGACCCAGCGCCGCAAAACCCAGTTGCAATTCAGTCTTGGTCTTTTCCTTGATCGCGTCCGGCAGGGTCATGCCGAAGAACGCCTCGCCGTAACAGGCGCGTCCCGGCAGCTCGATGTACAGCTCGATTTCCTTGGCAATCGCCAGCACCTGCGCGCGTTCGAATGGATCGCTCGGCAGCAGTGGTGTGCCTTTCTGGGTCTGCTCGAGGTATTCGAGGATGATCGCGGTTTCGTTGATAAAACCAGCGTCTACACCCAGCACCGGCACTTTGCCGCGCGGGCTGATGGCCAGAGACTCCGGTGTCTGCGTCGGGTAGAACGTGACCTCTTCGAACGGCAGGCCTTTTTCCAGCAGTGCCAGTTTGACCATGTTGTAGTAGTTGCTGACTGAGAATCCGTAGAGCTTGAACATCACATAGCCTCCAGGCCGTGCGGGGTGGGCAGTGCCTGTTTATAGATCGCTCAAGCCTTTCCCGCCAGCAGCATCACACCGCTGAATGCGGGTAAACTGGCGCCTTTCCTTGAGGAGCCTGCCATGAGCGAGCCGACAGACATCGACAACGACAATGACGAAGAAGAGTTCGCCGAGGCTACGTTGATCGAAGCCATCGAGAACCAGATCGAAAGCGACAACCCGCCAGCGGCCAAAGCGACCTTCAACAAGCTGACCCTGGTGGGGGTTGAGCGCGAAGAGATCCTCAATCTGATGGCACATGTGCTGGCCTATGAGATTGACGCGATGCTCGATGAAGACCGCGCATTTGATACTGAATGGTACGAAGCGGCCCTGCGTGCACTCCCTGAGTTGCCACCAGAAAAAGCCTAAGATCAAAAGATCGCAGCCTTCGGCAGCTCCTACACAAATCCCCTGTAGGAGCTGCCGAAGGCTGCGATCTTTTTTATGGGGACTACACTGGAATCCGCCTCACGACAAAATCCCTGATCTGAGCACTGGACATGCCGCAAAAGCGGGTTCACCTTAGGGGCGCTGTCGTCCAATTCCTAGAAAGTCTGGAGTCCTTATGTCGCTTACCCCTGAGTTGGTTGCCGAACTGGAAGTCCTTGCACTCTTTCCCCTGGACAGTTCCCAGGAAGGTTTGAAAATTCATCAGACCGCTGCCCCGAAACATATTTCTGCCGCCAAACGCCTCTTTGAAAAAGACCTGACCGATCAGCCCGATGGCGGGTATCTGACCAGCCTCGGTCGCGACGCCGCACAAAATGTGCAAACCGTGCTGACCATTCTGAGAGAGCAAGAAACCGCCTGATTCTTCCCGACTTCGCCCACGGGAACTCCTGCCACGGGATTTCCGCGGGCCTGCCCGGCCATCCGCGATAGAAATCTGACGTCAAAAAACAAATTCAGCTAAAAGTCCCGCTGCGCTAAGGCTAAACTGCCTCCCATTCCGAGACCCTCTTCGTCCGAGCTTGCGAGCCGGTTTGAGCTGACATGACGCGCACCCACGAAATCCGCCCCGACCTGGACGAAGGCATCGACCGCAAGGTGCTCAGCCAGCTACGCGCGCGCTTTCTCAAACTCAATGAAGGCCGCCTCGGCCGCGCCCTTGAGGGCTTGTCGACCCGCCAGCAAAGTGTTTTGACGCTGTTACCGCTGTTCTTTCATGTTAATCACCCGCTGCTGCCGGGCTACGTGTCGGGCAGTACGCCGGCCGGCCTGTCGAATTACGAGCCAGACGCCAACACCCTCGCCGAGGCGCAACGCCTGACCCGTTCGTTCTCCTACAAGCCGCGCCACGGCAGCAATCCGCCGCGACCGATTCATGGCCTGTTCCTGATGGGCAGCCTCGGTACGCTGGCGCAAGCCGATCAGAGTGACATGGACGTGTGGGTCTGCCACGCGCCTGACTTGAGCGAAGGTGAACTCGCCGAACTGAGCAAGAAATGTCAGTTGCTGGAAGCCTGGGCCGCGAGCCAGGGCGCCGAGGCTCATTTTTTCCTGATCGACCCGGTGCGCTTCGTCAAAGGCGAACGCGACACCCAACTCAGCTCGGAAAACTGCGGCAGCACCCAACACTATCTGCTGCTCGACGAGTTTTATCGCACTGCAATCTGGCTGGCCGGGCGCACGCCGATCTGGTGGCTGGTGCCGGTTTACGAAGAAACTGCGTACGACCTTTACACCCACACCCTGCTGTCCAAGCGTTTTATCCGCGCCGACGAGACCCTCGACCTCGGTCATCTGGCGCGGATTCCGCCGGGCGAATTCATCGGTGCCGGATTGTGGCAGTTGTTCAAGGGCATCGAGTCACCCTACAAATCGGTGCTCAAGCTGCTGCTGACCGAGGTCTACGCCAGCGAACACCCGCAGGTGCAATGTCTGAGCCTGCGCTTCAAAAAAGCTGTGTTCGCCAATCAGCTCGATCTGGATGAGCTGGACCCGTACATGGTCGTGTACCGGCGTATCGAGGAATACCTCACCGCGCGCAACGAGCCGGAACGGCTGGAGCTGGTTCGTCGCGCGTTGTACCTGAAGGTCAACCGCAAGCTCACCGGCAATAGCCGCACCCAGAGCTGGCAACGCACGTTGCTGGAGCGGCTGGCCAGCGAGTGGCATTGGGATCAGCGGCAACTGACGCTGCTCGACAGCCGCAGTCAGTGGAAAGTCCGCCAGGTCAGCGCCGAACGTCGCGCGCTGGTCAACGAGCTGAACTACAGCTATCGCTTCCTGACCCAGTTCGCCCGCACAGAACAAACCGTCAGCCTGATCAATAAACGCGATCTCAATGTGCTGGGGCGCCGGCTCTACGCGGCCTTCGAACGCAAGGCCGACAAGGTCGAATTCATCAACCCCGGCATCGCCCCGGATCTGGCCGAAGACACCCTGACCCTGGTGCAATCACGCAATAAAAAGGAACCGGGACAAACCCAGTGGGGCCTGTATAACGGCAGCCTCACGGCACTGGAGTGGGAACATTTTGCGCCGATCAAGCGCAGCCGCGAGTTACTGGAGCTGTTGACCTGGTGCCACCGCAACGGCGTGATCGACAGCAGCACCCGCCTGGCCCTGCATCCCGGCACCAGCGACCTGAGCGAGTTCGAGCTGTTCAACCTGCTCGGCAGCCTGCAACAGTGCATTGCCCTGCCCTTGCCCACCGTCGCGGAAGAACCGTTGCTGCGTGCAGCGGTGCCAAGCGAAGTGCTGATTCTGGTCAACGTCGGCGTCGACCCGCTCAAGCATCACCGCGACCTCAATATCCTGATGACCACCGAGCGCACCGACTCGCTGAGTTACGCCGGGGTGCGCGAAAACCTCGTGCTGACCCTGGATCAGGTCACGCTCAATAGCTGGAATGAAGTACTGGTCAACCGCTTCGACGGCCCGCATGCCCTGCTCGACTGCCTACGCGATTACCTCAACAACCTGCCGCGCGGGCCGTTGCAGCCGTCATTGAAGGTGCGCTGCTTCTGCCACAACCGCGCGCAGTTCATTGCCCGTCGCGTTGAAGAAATCATCGACACCGCGCAGAACCTGTTGCTCAGCGAGTTGAACCATCGCTACCTGATTCAGGTTCAGCAGCATTATCACGTGCTGGAATTGGTGCCGGGCCAGGTCAACCATGTGGCGCTTGCCACCCTGCCGGCCCTGCTCGATTACCTTGGCGAAGAACAGCCGCGCTACAGTCCGCTGCACCTGGATCCCATGGCACTGGAAGATAACGACCTCGCGCTGATCCTGCCGATGGGCCAGCCGGAGTGCATTCAAGTGTTCTATCGGATCACCGAGCAGCAGGCCGAGCTGTACGTGCTGGATGAGTTCAACGCGCTGTGGCAGCAACATTTGCCCTATCACGACGAGCAGAGTCTGTTGGTGCCGTTGCAGCGCTTCCTGCAATCGATTCTGTTTCGCCGCGAAGCCGTGCTGCCGATGGACGCCGGTCCCGACGGCCGTCTCGACACTTTGTATTACCAGCTATTGCCTTCAGGTCCGGGGCGCGCGCGCCGGGTCGAAGCGCGGCCGGCACCGCAGACGCCAGTGAACAAGCCGTTCTACGACGTGCAGGCGATCGTCGGCAAAGCCGCACCGGGCGAAGTGCAGGTCACGCTGTATTGCAATCAACGGGAATTCAGCGAACTGGAACATGGCGACCAGCTGTTCAGCGTGGTCGCCCGGGAGATCGTCGAGCAGCGCCGCGAGAGCGAACGCTATCGCTGCTACATCACCGACCTCGACCTTTCCGGCCTGCTCGGTGACGGGCAGAGTTCAAGCAATCTGTATCTGCGCTACAAGGCTGACCTGGAGCGCGCTCTGAACGAGGCACTCGAACAGGTCTGAGGCGGGTTACTCGGGAAACGCGCCACCGTTGGCCGGTTGCGATTCGACTTCAAGCAAAGTCAGCTTGAGGGTCTTGCCACCGGGAGCCGGCCAGTCAATGTGCTGACCGACTTTCAGGCCCAGCAACGCGCTGCCGACCGGTGCCAGAATGGAGATCTTGCCTTCATCGGCGTTGGCATCCTTGGGATAGACCAGCGTCAGGTGATAGTCCTTGCCACTGCCTTCTTCGCGGCAATGCACACGGGAATTCATCGTCACGACATCGGCGGGCACTTCATCGTGGCCGACCACGGTGTCGGCGCGGTCCAGTTCGGTTTGCAGCGCAATCACGCCCGGCGCAGCCTGGTCTTTATCGTTCAGGTTGTCGATCAAGCGCTCCAGACGTTGCACGTCCAGACGGGTAAGGGTGATGGAAGGTGCGGTCATGATCCGGGCAGACTCCTTTCTTCTGCACACAAAAAAAGCAAAACCCCGCCAAAAAAGACGGGGTTTTCACCAAGCCTCGATGGGTTGAGGCGTGTTCGGACACTATCACAGCTCAAAAAATATACAAGTCACGCCCCGGCGCACTGTTTGCGCTGCGACGCCTGCGCGCAAATCACGCGCCGCCGCTCGTCGTCCGCCGAACGCCATTCGCGAATGTCCTCGACATGGCGGAAACAACCGAGGCAGACCTTCTGCTCATCCAATCGGCACACGCCGCTGCACGGCGAGGGCACGGCCGGGCTGATGTTGCTGTACAGCGGCTTCGGTGGCCGAACGGGAGCGGTGTCAGTCACGGAATCACAGACCTTCGAAATCGAATTCAGCGCCAGCCTGCTGCTTGACGATGCGCTCTAGCATTTCGCCCAGTTGCTCTTCGCTCTTGTCGCACATCCAGCGCTCGCTTTCTTCGTCGTAGTCGAAGTGGAAACCACCGGACACTGCCGCCAGCCATAGCTGACGCAGCGGCTCCTGGCGGCTGAAGATCAGCTGCGAGCCGTTTTCGAACTTGACGGTCAAGACACCTGCCGAGCTCTCCAGGTCGATATCCAGGTCGCTGTCATCAAAGATATCTTCCAGCGTCTGCTGGGTAGCATCGACCAGATCGTGGAAACGGGCTTCGGACAAACTCATTGCGGCAACCTCAAAAAATGTCTGATCAGGCACAAGCGCCGAAAGATACGGACGCTGCTGGCCGATTGCAAAGATTAACGACCAAGCACCGGTCAGGGCATCGAACACCCAACCCTGTGGGAGCGAGCCTGCTCGCGAATGGCCGGCACATTCAACATTATTGTTGCCTGACACACCGCCATCGCGAGCAGGCTCGCTCCCACAGGGTTACCAGTGCTCACGGACAAGCCCCGCCGGACGGGAACCCCCTCGCATAGGCAAGCTGCCGGGTGGCCGGTATACTCCGGCGCAATTAACGCATTTTCAAGGATTTCGCCATGAAGCGCCTGATCTCTTCCCTTGCTGCGCTCGTCGCGGTTGCCTGCCTCGTTTCGGCCTGTGGTCAAAAAGGCCCGCTGTACCTGCCGGATGACGATCAGGACCCGGCCGAGCAAGCCCAGTCTTCGCAGAAGCAGCCGTCCAAAGCACACAAGCACGACGTTTACCAATAAGGGATCGCCATGGACGCTTTTAACTACCGTGGCGGGGAGCTGTTCGCGGAAGGTGTGGCGCTGTCCGCCATCGCCGACCGCTTCGGCACGCCCACCTATGTTTACTCGCGCGCGCATATCGAAGCCCAGTATCTGGCCTATGCCGATGCGTTGGCCGGCATGCCGCACCTGGTCTGCTTTGCGGTCAAAGCCAACTCCAACCTCGGCGTGCTGAATGTCCTGGCCCGCCTCGGCGCCGGTTTCGACATCGTCTCCCGTGGCGAACTGGAACGCGTGCTCGCCGCTGGCGGCAGCCCTGACAAGATCGTCTTCTCCGGTGTCGGCAAGACCCGTGACGACATGCGTCGCGCCCTCGAAGTCGGCGTGCACTGCTTCAACGTCGAATCCACCGACGAGCTCGAGCGTCTGCAAGTGGTCGCTGCCGAGCTCGGCGTTCGCGCACCGGTATCGCTGCGGGTGAACCCGGACGTTGATGCCGGCACCCACCCGTACATTTCCACCGGTCTCAAAGAGAACAAGTTCGGCATCGCCATCGCCGACGCCGAAGACGTGTACGTGCGCGCCGCGCATCTGCCGAACCTGGAAGTGGTCGGTGTCGACTGCCACATCGGCTCGCAACTGACCACGCTGCCACCGTTCCTTGATGCCCTCGATCGCTTGCTGGATCTGGTCGACCGTCTCGGCGACTGCGGCATTCACCTGCGCCACATTGATCTCGGTGGTGGTTTGGGCGTGCGCTATCGCGATGAAGAGCCGCCATTGGCTGCCGACTACATCAAGGCTGTGCGCGAGCGCTTGAACGGACGTGACCTGGCGCTGGTGTTCGAGCCGGGCCGTTTCATCGTCGCCAATGCCGGCGTGCTGCTGACGCAGGTCGAGTACCTCAAGCACACCGAACATAAAGACTTCGCCATCGTCGACGCGGCGATGAACGACCTGATCCGCCCGGCGCTGTATCAGGCGTGGATGGACGTCACCGCGGTCAAACCGCGTGACACCACTGCGCGCAAATACGACATCGTCGGCCCGATCTGCGAAACCGGCGATTTCCTCGCCAAGGACCGTGAATTGGCCCTGGCCGAAGGCGATCTGCTGGCCGTGCATTCGGCCGGTGCCTACGGCTTTGTGATGAGTTCCAACTACAACACCCGCGGCCGTGCTGCCGAAGTGTTGGTAGACGGTGATCAGGTTTTTGAAGTGCGCCGCCGCGAAACCGTGGCCGAGCTGTTTGCCGGCGAAAGCCTGCTGCCGGAGTAACCCATGCTGCTGCGTTTTACCAAAATGCACGGCTTGGGCAATGACTTCATGGTTCTCGACCTGGTCAGCCAGCACGCGCATATTCAGCCAAAGCACGCCAAGCAGTGGGGCGACCGCCACACCGGCATCGGTTTCGACCAGTTGCTGATCGTTGAGGCACCGAGCAATCCGGACGTGGATTTCCGTTACCGGATCTTCAATTCCGATGGCTCGGAAGTCGAGCAGTGCGGCAACGGTGCGCGCTGCTTTGCACGCTTCGTGCTCGACAAGCGTCTGACCGCCAAACGGCAGATTCGCGTCGAGACCAAGGGCGGCATCATCGAACTGGACGTGCGTAACGACGGCCAGATCGGCGTGAACATGGGCGCCCCGCGTCTGGTGCCAGCGGACATTCCGTTCGAAGCGCCGGCGCAGGCCAGCAGCTATCAACTGGAAGTCGACGGCACCACGGTCGAACTGGCCGCCGTGTCGATGGGCAACCCGCACGCCGTGTTGCGCGTGCAGGACATCAACAGTGCACCGGTGCATGAACTGGGGCCGAAAATCGAACACCATCCGCGCTTCCCGGCGCGGGTCAATGTCGGTTTTCTCCAGGTCATCGACCGCAACCGCGCGCAACTGCGCGTGTGGGAACGTGGCGCCGGGGAAACCCAGGCCTGCGGCACCGGCGCGTGTGCAGCGGCTGTCGCTGCGATCAGCCAGGGGTGGATGGATTCGCCGCTATTGATCGACCTGCCCGGCGGGCGCCTGTCCATTGAATGGGCTGGCCCTGGCCAACCGGTGCTGATGACCGGTCCGGCAGTGCGTGTATACGAAGGACAAGTACGTCTTTGAGTGAGCAGAAACCATGACCGATAAGCCTCAGGTACCCGCCCGACAGTCCGACGAATCAGCGTCCGAGAGCCTGGAGGCGGCAGCGGTTGCCGCATACCTGGAGGCTCATCCGGACTTCTTCGTCGAGCACGAAGAACTGCTGCCCGCCCTGCGCATTCCTCACCAGCGTGGCGATACCGTTTCGCTGGTCGAGCGGCAGATGACCATTCTGCGCGACCGCAACATCGAGATGCGCCATCGCCTCTCGCAATTGATGGATGTCGCCCGCGACAACGATCGACTGTTCGACAAGACCCGCCGTCTCATACTGTCCCTGATGGACGCCGCCAGCCTCGAAGACGTGGTGATCAGCGTCGAAGACAGCCTGCGCCAGGATTTTCAGGTGCCCTTTGTCAGCCTGATCCTGCTCGGTGACAACCCGGCACCGGTCGGTCGCTGGGTCACTCACGCCGACGCACAAGTCGCCATCGGTGGCTTGCTCACCGAAGGCAAAAGCGTCAGCGGTAGCCTGCGCGAGCATGAGCTGGATTTTCTTTTCGGCGAAGAACAGCGCAAACAGATCGGCTCCACCGCCGTGGTCGCGGTCAGTCATCAAGGCATCCACGGCATTCTGGCGATCGCCAGCCGTGATCCGCAGCACTACAAGAGTTCGGTCGGTACGCTGTTCCTCAGCTACATCGCCGAAGTCATGGGCCGCGTGCTGCCACGGGTCAACAGCTCCCTGCGCTCGGTACGCTGAGCATGGAACGGCAACTTGACGCTTACTGCGAACACCTGCGCAGTGAGCGACAGGTGTCGCCGCACACGCTGTCGGCCTACCGCCGCGACCTCGATAAAGTCCTCGGCTGGTGCGTGAAACAGAACATCGGCAGTTGGGCGGCGCTGGATATTCAGCGTCTGCGCAGCCTGATTGCTCGTCTGCATGCACAAGGTCAGTCCTCGCGCAGCCTCGCCCGGCTGCTGTCAGCGGTGCGCGGGCTTTACCACTATCTGAATCGCGAAGGTCTTTGCGACCACGACCCGGCAACCGGTCTGGCACCGCCGAAGGGCGAACGTCGCCTGCCGAAAACCCTCGATACTGATCGCGCACTGCAACTGCTTGAAGGGGCGGTCGAGGATGATTTTCTTGCGCGGCGCGATCAGGCGATTCTGGAGTTGTTCTATTCCTCCGGCCTGCGTCTTTCCGAATTGACCGGACTCAATCTTGATCAGCTGGACCTTGCTGACGGCATGGTTCAAGTCCTCGGCAAAGGCAGCAAGACCCGACTGCTACCGGTAGGTAAAAAGGCCCGCGAAGCACTGGAACAATGGCTACCGTTACGGGCCATGACCAACCCCGCAGACGACGCCGTGTTCGTCAGCCAGCAAGGTCGGCGCCTCGGCCCGCGAGCGATTCAGGTGCGGGTCAAACTGGCCGGCGAGCGCGAACTGGGACAGAACCTGCACCCGCACATGCTGCGCCACTCCTTCGCCAGCCACCTGCTGGAATCCTCGCAGGACCTGCGCGCGGTGCAGGAACTGCTCGGCCACTCCGACATCAAGACCACGCAGATCTACACCCACCTGGACTTCCAGCACCTGGCGGCGGTCTACGACAGCGCCCACCCACGGGCCAAACGCATGAAAGGCGATGATTCATGAGCATCCAGTTGATCACCTTCGACCTCGACGACACCTTGTGGGACACCGCTCCGGTGATCGTCAGCGCCGAAGCGATATTGCGCGAATGGCTGAGCGAACATGCGCCGAATCTGGGCGCGGTGCCGGTGGAGCATTTGTGGGGGATTCGTGAGCGGGTGCTGGCCAATGAACCGGGGCTGAAACATCGCATCAGCGCGCTGCGCCGGCGGGTGTTGTTCCATGCACTGGAAGAAGCCGGGTACGCCCATGACGAGGCGTCAGCGCTGGCGGACAAGAGTTTTGAAGTGTTTCTGCATGCGCGGCATCAGATCGAAGTGTTCCCTGAAGTCGAGCCGGTGCTGGAGATTCTTGCCAATCACTACTCACTTGGCGTGGTCACCAATGGCAATGCTGATGTGCGTCGATTGGGCCTGGCGGACTACTTCAAGTTTGCGTTGTGCGCGGAAGATATCGGCATCGCCAAACCGGATTCTCGGTTGTTTCATGAGGCGCTGCAGCGTGGTGGTGCTACAGCCGAAACAGCCGTGCATATTGGCGATCATCCGGGCGATGACATCGCCGGGGCGCAGCAGGCCGGGTTGCGGGCGATCTGGTTTAATCCGGCGGGGAAAGTCTGGGAAGCGGATCGTCTGCCGGACGCTGAAATCCGCAGCCTGAGCGATTTGCCGGCGGTGCTTGCCCGCTGGAATGCCACCTCGAAATAATCCACAAACCCTGTGGGAGCGAGCTTGCTCGCGAAAGCGTCAGGTCAGTCACGGCAATGCTGAACGACCTACCGCATTCGCGAGCAAGCTCGCTCCCACAAGGGAACTGCATTCACTTCAGCTCCTTTATTCCAGGCATGAAAAAGCCCGCAGCGACGGCGGGCCTTTTCAGCAAGCCAGCGGCACGCCTCAGATAGGGCGACTGCCGTACTTGTTGTCCGGCTTCTTCGGAGGATCGGCGACCACATTGGCCTCCACTTCCTGCACTTTTCCGCCACGCGACAGGAACTCTTCCATGGCCTTGGCCAGGGCGTCGCGTTCCTTGTTCTTGGCTTCAATGCTCGGCAATTCATCTACCGACACCGCGGCCTTGGCTTTGCCTTTGGCAGCCGGGGCCGGCGTATCGTCGCCACCATCGTCTTCAGCAACGTCTTCCGCTGCTGCTTCCAGACCTTCCTCGGCCTCGTCTTCGTCGCCTACTTCGAGGTCGTCGTTTTCCAGATCATCGTCGCTCATGTTCTACCTCATGACTTGCGAAAAGCAGATTAGTTATAGACCAGCTTTGGCAACTGTCGAAAGTCGCCGTTAAAAAATCAGTAACCATTGGTGACCAACGGTTTACGCCCCTTCACCGTGCAAGGTGGCGAGGACTTTTCGGGCACCGCCATGATCACGGTGCTCGCCCAGATAAACGCCTTGCCAGGTTCCCAGTGCCAGGCGACCTGCCGAAACCGGCAGACTGATCTGGCAGCCAAGCACGCTGGCCTTGAAGTGCGCCGGGAGGTCGTCCAGGCCTTCGTCGTTATGCTCATAGCCGTCTGTTCCTTGTGGGATCAGACGATTGAAAAATCGTTCGAAGTCGCGACGTACCGCCGGATCGGCGTTCTCGTTGATGGTCAACGACGCCGAGGTATGCTGCAGCCACAAATGCAACAGACCGACCCGGCACTCCCTGAGTTCAGGCAGCCCTTTGATCAACTCGTCCGTCACCAGATGAAAGCCCCGGGGCCGTGCCCGCAGGGTTATCAGAGTCTGTTGCCACATACAGTTCTCCGCACGTTCGGGGCGCATTCTAGCGCGCTCTGGGAAAAAACAAAGGCCCTAATATTCCTGCAATGATGTAAGCCATTGGCCGTAGAAAAACGCTCGTCGTAAACACGACCAAAGCCGTACGAAAAATCCTTTCAGCTGCTCTCTTTGCGACAAATTCCAGACAAAAAAATGCCCGGCGAACCGGGCAAGTTTTTTGCTGCGCGTACTTACAGGTTGTAGCCGCGTTCGTTGTGCTGTGCCAGATCGAGGCCGACCGATTCTTCTTCCTCGGTCACACGCAGACCCATCACAGCGTCCAGCACCTTGAGGATGATGAAGGTGACGATCGCGGTGTAGATCACCGTGAAGCCGACGCCTTTGCACTGAATCCAAACTTGTGCGGCGATGTCGGTCACGGTGCCGAAGCCACCCAGCGACGGTGCAGCGAAGACACCGGTGAGGATCGCGCCGAGGATACCGCCGATACCGTGTACGCCGAACGCGTCCAGGGAATCGTCATAACCGAGTTTGCGTTTCAGGGTAGTGGCGCAGAAGAAGCACACCACGCCTGCGGCCAGACCGATCACCAGTGCGCCCATCGGGCCTACGGTGCCGGCAGCCGGCGTAATTGCCACCAGGCCAGCAACCACACCCGAAGCGATGCCCAGTGCACTTGGCTTACCGTGAGTAATCCATTCGGCAAACATCCAGCCCAGCGCGGCAGCAGCGGTGGCGATCTGAGTGACCAGCATCGCCATGCCGGCGGTGCCGTTGGCCGCCGCAGCGGAACCGGCGTTGAAGCCGAACCAGCCGACCCACAGCATCGCCGCGCCCATCAGGGTGTAACCGAGGTTGTGCGGCGCCATCGGCGTGGTCGGGAAGCCTTTGCGCTTGCCCAATACCAGGCAGGCAATCAGACCAGCCACACCGGCGTTGATGTGCACCACGGTGCCGCCCGCGAAGTCGAGCACGCCCCAGTCCCACATCAGGCCGCCGTTGCCGGACCAGACCATGTGCGCGATCGGTGCATAAACCAGGGTGAACCAGACGCCCATGAAGATCAGCATCGCGGAGAACTTCATCCGCTCGGCGAACGCACCGACGATCAGCGCCGGGGTGATGATCGCGAAGGTCATCTGGAAGGTGATGAACACCGCCTCAGGGAACAGCGCCGCTGGGCCGGTCAGGCTAGACGGCGTGACACCGGCGAGGAACGCCTTGCCCATGCCGCCGAAGAACGAGTTGAAGTTGACGACGCCCTGCTCCATGCCGGTGGTGTCGAACGCAATGCTGTAGCCATAAATGACCCACAGGATGCTGATAAGACCGGTAATGGCGAAGCACTGCATCATCACGGAAAGAATGTTTTTCGAGCGAACCATGCCGCCGTAGAACAGCGCCAGGCCGGGGATGGTCATGAACAGCACGAGGGCTGTCGAGGTGAGCATCCAGGCAGTGTCGCCGGAATTGAGGACCGGGGCCGCCACTTCGTCTGCCGCCATTGCAAGGCTTGGCATTACGATGGACAACAGGGCTCCTAGCCCTGCGAATTTACGCAGAGTCATATTGTTTTCTCCTGGGGCGTTGGGGTTTGTGGCGGCGGTTAAATCGCGTCGGTATCGGTTTCGCCGGTACGGATACGGATCGCCTGTTCCAGATTGACCACGAAGATCTTGCCGTCACCGATCTTGCCGGTGTTGGCCGCTTTGGTTATCGCCTCGATAACCCGATCCAGATCCTTGTCGTCGATGGCCACGTCGATTTTCACCTTGGGCAGAAAATCGACCACATATTCCGCGCCGCGATACAGCTCGGTGTGACCCTTCTGCCGGCCGAAGCCTTTGACTTCAGTAACCGTAATGCCCTGCACGCCGATTTCGGACAGCGACTCGCGCACGTCGTCCAACTTGAACGGCTTGATGATGGCAGTGACTAGCTTCATGAAACTCTCTCCCGAATTGGTGGACTTGCCCCAGGAAAACAAACCCGACTCAAGTCTAAGCGCAGTGCCTGGCTTTGTAACGCATCGTCGGCCTTACCTGCCCGACTGACGCCAGCTAACCGCTGCTGACGAAACTCCCCGCTCCGTCTGCCGCACTGCATTCGTCACAGCGACTGCATCAGTGCATGGGTCGAAGGTGACTAAGCAGAAACCTTGCCATCTCGCCAAAATCCCCTGATTTCAATCCCTTGGCCGCCGTCGCAAGCCATCCGGTGCAAAAGGCCATGCGGATACGCACAACAACGGTGCGTCGCCGTCCGTCCGCCTGCGCGAAAAGCGTGCATCCCTGACCACGAGATTGACTATAGACACTGCGTGATACACTGCCGGCCATTGTTTCCAGGACATCCACCATGCTCGCGCCCAAAGACTTCCTCGACGCCCTGAGCGGCACCGCCTCCCGCCTCTTCAGCGGCGACACCCCGCTGCCGAAAGCCGAAATCGAAAGCCAGTTCAAGATGCTGCTGCAGAGTGCCTTCAGCAAACTGGATCTGGTGAGCCGCGAAGAATTCGACAGCCAGATGGTCGTACTGGCCCGCACTCGCGCCCGCCTCGAAAGCCTCGAAGCCAAAGTCGCCGAGATGGAAGCCAAGCTGACGCCACCCGCTGAATAATCCGCGCCCCCTGTGGGAGCTGCCGAAGGCTGCGATCTTTTGATCTCCAGCCCTTCAACCATCCCGGCAACGTCCTACAACCTGCACCACCGCCGTCCGATTGCGCCGAAAAGCCCAGGTTTCTAAGCTCACCCGATGCTGAATGTTCAGCACCGGGTTTGGCGACCTGGACAGCTTAAGGCGCACGACAACCATGATGGCGGCTACATTTACCGCCACATCGTTTCATGGCGGTTGTGCGTGGGAGACCTTCGGGTCTGCCGGGTTCCTTTTGCTCCGGTTCGCCAACCCGCGTACAACTGCCACCCAATCGTTTGGCGACGATTGAGGGCAGCCCCTTAAGCAAGAGGAACTGCTCAATGAATCAAGAAGAAACTTATCTGCCCCCGCACATCTTCACCCGCCACAAACTCCCCCTCCACGCCCTCCTCATCCAGAACCAACCCTGGTTCTGCGCCCGAGACCTGAGTCGCCTGCTGCACATCTACCTCAACGAACGCATGCTGCGAAAACTCGACCCCAACCAATACCAAACCCGCAAAACCCTCATCCACAATCAAATCGAAAACACCCTGCTGATCAGCGAATCCGGCATCTACGCCCTCCTCGTCTACCACTACTGCCCCGAATACCGAGCCCTGCGCGAATGGCTCACCCACCAAGTCATCCCCACCCTGCGCGACGCCGAACACCCCATCACAAGCGAACGTCCACACCTCAGCTTGCTCAGTTGGCCGGACATGACGTTGAGTTTGTTGCATTGGAATAATCAGCCGTGGATACGGTTGCAGGATGTGCCGTTGATGGTGGTGGAGCGAGAGCAGACCAAGCGCCCAATGACGGGGCCATGGTGGAAAAGAGCTTCACGGATGCTGCAATCGCTATAAACCCGCATGCCGGAGCTGGGCCCTGCGCAAATCGTAAGTCGATTGGAGATTCATCCAGAACTCAGGCGTAGTGTTGAGATGAGTGGCAAGGCTGATTGCCAGATCGGCGCAGATCCTCAGCTGGCATTTTACAAGCTTTTCGATCTCACTTTCGGGCCAGTTCGTGGGCATGGCCAGATCCATGACAGTCATGCCCAACGGCTCCATGAATTCCTTATTCAGAACCTCGCCCGGATGAATCGGGCGCATACCATTGCGGTTCATTTTTCGCCTCCAGAGGCTGCGTTGAGTGGCCAAACTGGAACATCCGACTCCTGGATACAAGACCTTCACACCCCCTTCGCCGGCGTCCTACAACTAAAAGGGCACGGCCCTACAAAAATCAGCGTCTGCGCCTGATTACGCGACTTTTCCTCCTTGTACTACGGTGGCCAACAAAGCATCTGTCACCCAAAAAACGAGGCCTCAATGAAAGACAAAAAGAGAAGGGCAAAGCTAGAAGAGATTGTTGGATATCACGCTGAAGCACTTCGGTTAGCCGGAGGTATTTCAGCCAATCAGCGTCATTTTATTGAGGTAGCGGCCAAGTACGGTAAAGAACTCGAACCGGATGGTTGGCTGGCCGGGGGAGGAAGCCAAGTAAGAAATCCCGGAGAAGAAAACTAATGTGGCACCTCTACTGAACGTGGAAGGGCACCTTGGCAACATCCAGTGAAGGTTTGCCCTCGCATCCGTGTCGCCTGGATTCGCTCTCCCAACTACCCTTCAAAAACCCGCAGGAAGCGGCTCCCCGATTCAGCTCAAGGAACGACCATGTCCCTCTCCATCGTCCACAGCCGCGCCCAGATAGGCGTGGAAGCCCCCGCTGTCACCGTCGAAGTCCATCTGGCCAACGGTCTGCCGTCGCTGACCATGGTCGGGCTGCCCGAGGCGGCGGTGAAGGAGAGCAAGGATCGGGTGCGCAGCGCCATCATCAATTCCGGGCTGCAGTTTCCGGCGCGGCGGATCACCTTGAATCTGGCGCCGGCGGATCTGCCCAAGGATGGCGGGCGGTTTGATCTGGCGATTGCCTTGGGGATTCTGTCGGCGAGTGTGCAGGTGCCGTGTCTGACGCTGGATGATGTGGAATGTCTGGGTGAGTTGGCGTTGTCCGGCGCCGTACGAGCGGTGCGTGGGGTGTTGCCGGCAGCGTTGGCGGCGCGCAAGGCGGGTCGTGCGTTGGTAGTGCCGCGAGCGAATGCCGAGGAGGCGTGTCTGGCTTCGGGATTGAAGGTGTTTGCGGTGGATCATTTGCTGGAGGCAGTGGCGCATTTCAATGGGCATACGCCGGTTGAGCCCTATGTCTCCGACGGGTTGATGCATGCCAGCAAGCCTTATCCCGACTTGAATGAAGTGCAGGGGCAAGTGGCGGCGAAACGGGCGTTGCTGATTGCCGCTGCGGGTGCCCATAACTTGCTGTTCAGCGGGCCGCCGGGGACGGGTAAGACATTGCTGGCCAGTCGATTACCGGGACTGTTGCCGCCGCTGGCCGAGAGTGAAGCTTTGGAGGTCGCGGCGATTCAGTCCGTCGCCAGTGGCGCACCGCTGACCCATTGGCCGCAGCGTCCCTTTCGTCAACCGCACCACTCGGCCTCCGGGCCGGCACTGGTTGGTGGCAGCTCGAAACCGCAACCCGGCGAGATCACCCTCGCCCACCACGGCGTACTGTTTCTCGATGAACTGCCGGAGTTTGATCGCAAGGTGCTGGAGGTGCTGCGCGAGCCGCTGGAGTCCGGGCATATCGTGATTGCCCGGGCCAAGGATCGCGTGCGTTTCCCGGCGCGATTTCAGTTGGTGGCGGCGATGAACCCGTGTCCCTGTGGATATCTTGGCGAGCCGAGTGGCAAGTGTTCCTGCACGCCGGACATGGTGCAGCGCTATCGCAACAAACTGTCGGGGCCGTTGCTGGACCGGATCGACTTGCACCTGACAGTGGCGCGGGAAGCGACGGCGTTGAACCCGCAGGTAAAGCCGGGAGAAGACAGCGCCAGCGCCGCAGCACTGGTAGCCGAGGCTCGCGAACGACAGCAAAAGCGTCAAGGCTGCGCCAACGCGTTTCTCGATCTGCCAGGACTCAAAAAACACTGCAAGTTATCCACAACCGATGAGAATTGGTTGGAGTCAGCCTGTGAACGCCTGACGCTTTCGCTGCGCTCGGCCCATCGCCTGCTCAAGGTCGCCCGCACTCTGGCAGACCTTGAGCAAGTCGATGCAATCAAACGCGAACACTTGGCCGAGGCACTGCAATATCGGCCGGCGATACCTTAATGCTCGGTCAGATCCACCAACGGCGTCTGCCGCACTTCGGTCTCGCGCCCGGCCTGAATCTCGGTCACGCGCTTCAAGGCGTTATCCACTGCGCCTTTGTCTGCGAGCAGGCTGTAGCTGATCTGGAACTGTTTGTGTTCCTCGGGTGCGATGGTCGGCACCAGATTCAGCGGACGCTGATAGCGACGGTTGTAGGAAAAACTGGTGCCCGGCTCCAGCCCCGTAACATAGCCCTGCCCTTGGGTGTCAGTGTTTTTCCACAGGGAGAACACCGGCAACTGCTGGGTATTGAAGCCAACAGAAACACCGAGGCTGCCCGCCTTGTTGTGCAGCACAGTCAGGGTTTCGCCCTTGGCATCGGCGTAAGGCACGACGTTGTAGACGGTTTCGTCATAGTCCTTGGTCGGCGCGCGATAGGTCTGCCAGTCCGCAAGATCACCCTTGGCCTTGTCGTTGAACGGCGAGACCTGTTTTACCGGCGCAGCAAATCGTGCGCCCTCCTCGAGGAACGGCGTGCTGAAATTGCTGTGGTACAGCGCCTGGTATTCCTTTGGATAGTCGCCGTTGTTGGTCAGCGTATCGTTGAGTGCAAAGCGCACACTGCCGGGTTCGGTGACCAGTTCAGTGACGACCGAAAAGTCGACTTTCTTGAAGGCCTGTTCTTTCAATTCGCCACGCAGGCTGATGGCGTAGGGCGGCTTTTCATCGATGTGCAGGGTGACGGTGCTGGCCGGGATGTTGGCGGCGCGGCCGTGCAAGGTCAGCAGTTCGCCATTGTCGATGCCGGGATGGCCGACCCATTCGTAACCGCAGCGGGCGACCAGTTCATTGAAGCCCTCCAGCCAACCCAGCCCACCACGCCCGTTGAGCTCGATAAAGCCCGGGTTGACCACGTCCTTGACCGGCGAATCCCACCCCATCCGCACGTTGCCGACAGAAGCCTGCAAGACGTTCATGCCTCGGGTGGGCACCACCGAGAGTTTCATCGTGCCGTTATCGATATCGACGATGCTGACGCCTTCTTGCCGCCCACCGTGCAAGGTACGCAGGCTCACGGAGAAGGGTTTGGCGGTTTTCACACCGAGCTGCTCACTGGTGATGGTCCAGTTTTGCGCGGGCTTGTTGGTATCGAGAAGGACGTAATCCCAAGCCATGGCGTGGGAAGCAGCAGTGAAGGCGCCGAGGGCGACGGCGAGTTTGAGCGGGGTCATGGCAGCAGCCTTTATTGGAGTTGTGCCATTTTTATAGCGCTGCGGAAACGTTTCAGCAAGTATGAAAGATCAAGAGCTCGAGTGTTTTATCCAAGATTGGCAGTGAGCCAATCGCGAGCAGGCTCACTCCTACAGGGATCTTCAGTGATCACAAACATTGCGACCAACCGATACACCCGTAGGAGTGAGCCTGCTAGCGATAGCGATTTCAGCCATTCATCAACGGAAGCGATCAACCTCGGAACGCAGATCCGCCGCCAGCTTCTCCAGCTCTTTAGCCGTCACCGCCAGGTTCGACACCACCTCACGCTGCTCACTGTTGGCCAACGCAATGCTCTGCAGGTTACTGCTCAGCAACGTCGCGGTGCTGCTCTGCTCCTGCGTCGCCGTGGTAATCGCGGCAAACTGCTGCCCCGCCGAACGGCTCTGTTCATCGATTCGCGCCAGCGCCGACGCCACGTTGGCGTTGCGCGACAAACCTTCCTGCATCAGCACATTGCCCTGCTCCATGGTGCTGATCGCGTTGCCGGTTTCCTGCTGGATGCTGTGGATCATGCTGGAAATTTCATCCGTCGCCTGACGGGTGCGCGAGGCCAGGCTGCGCACCTCATCAGCCACCACAGCAAAGCCACGACCCTGCTCACCGGCACGGGCTGCCTCGATTGCAGCGTTGAGCGCCAGCAAATTGGTCTGCTCGGCAATCGAAGTAATCACGCCAACGATGCCGCCAATTTCCTGCGAACGCTGACCGAGGGTGTTGATCACGGTGGCGGTGCTGTTCAAGGCGCCAGCAATTTGCTCCAGCGAGGACGAAGCCTCTTCCATCGAGCTGCGACCAATCTGCGTTTGCTGGGCATTTTCCTGCGCCAGACGCTGGGTCGCGCCCATGTTGTCGGCGATGTTCAACGACGTCGCACTGAACTCTTCCACCGCGCCGGCCATGCTGGTGATTTCGCCAGATTGTTGCTCCATGCCTTCATACGCACCACCGGACAAACCGGACAGGGCCTGGGCACGGCTATTGACCTCTTCCGAAGAGCGGCGGATGTGCTCGACCATGGTCGACAGCGCCTGGCTCATCTGGTTGAACGCGCGCGACAACTGACCGATTTCATCGTTGCTCGATACGTTCAGGCGAACGCTCAGATCACCGGCGCCCAAGGCCTCGGCCTGACGCACCAGATCCCCCAGAGGCGCCAGTTTGCTGCGCAGCAGCCAGACCACAGATCCGACCGCCAGCAGCATCGCCAACAGACTGCCAATGGCCAGTTGCGTACCCACGCTCCAGGTCACCGCGCGGATCTCGGCTTTCGGCATGCTCGCCACGACCGACCATGGCCCGCCATCGAACGGCACGGCAATGCTGTAGAAATCTTCCGAGGTGTCGCTCCAGAACTCACCCTTGCCCGGCTTTGCAGCCAAACCTTTGATCACCGGAACGGCTTGATCCAGCGCCTGCACCCCCGCTGGCGCGACCAGCCATTTGTTTTGCTCGTCGAGCAACGCCAGCGAACCGCTCTGGCCAATGCGGAAGCGCTTGAGGTTATCGAACTGGATGTTCTGCGCGTCGGTGTAATCGAAACCAACGAACAGCACCGCAATCACCTTGCCGCTGCCATCGCGCACCGGGGTGTATTGGGTCATGTAGGAGCGATCGAACAGCAAGGCGCGACCGACGTAACCCTGCCCCGCCATCAACTTCGCGTAGGCCGGGTGCGCGTGATCAAGCAAGGTGCCGATGGCACGGGTGCCATCCTGTTTGGTCAGCGAAGTGCTGACGCGGATGAAGTCTTCGCCGCTGCGCACGAACAGTGTGGCGACGCCGGCGGTCATCTGCTTGAACTCGTCGACTTCCTTGAAGTTGTTGTTCAGCACTTCGCTGCCCAGATGCAGACCCGGGGTCTGGGTGCCGGCAACATTCACCGGCTCACTAGGGTGAATGCTCAGACCTGCGCTGAAGCGCTTCTCGAACAGCCCGCTCAGGCGCTGGGTGCTTTCACGCAGCGTGCCGTGGAAGGTGCTCAGTTGGTCGGCCAGCAGCCGCGCCTCACTGGCCAGATGCTCTTCACGGGTGGCGAGGTTGGCGGAGTCCAGCGAACGCAAGGCGAACACCGTACTGCCACTGATAACTATCGCCAGTATTACAGCGAGCGCGAGGCCCAGCTGCGAGGAGATCCGAGCGCGAGGTTGAGACATGGACAGCTCCTGGCCGAGCCACGGGATCCTCCTTGATCTCGACTCGGAAATTTTTCTGGTTGTGGGGGTGAATCGTGGATACCGGCACGACGGTTCCACAAGCACGTATTCGGCGGTGGATCCAAATACTTGAGCGGAAAACAAGGTTATGGCACAAGGCCGGCATTGTGGCGGCTCTAACGTTTCAGCTCAAGCGCGCGACTGCCGGCAACTCCATGGCGCGGACTTCGCTTTGCAGAAAGTCGCTGAGACGGCGCAAACGTTCACCTCCCGGGCGGGTCTTTGGCCATACAAGGTAGTAATTCAAACCGCTGGCGACCGCGGTTGGCCACGGCAGGCTCAGCCTTCCCTGCGCCACATCTTCGGCGACCATCAACAGGTCGCCCATCGACACACCGTACCCGCGCGCCGCCGCGATCATGCCCAATTCGAGGGTATCGAACACTTGCCCCCCCTTGAGTGACACCTGATCGGACAGCCCCATGTGTTCCAGCCAACTGCGCCAATCGCGCCGGTCCGGTGTCGGGTGAAGTAATTCGGTGCAAGCCAGTCGAGCCAGATCCCACGGCTGATCATTCAACAGGTTTGGCGCCCCCACCGGAATCAGCTCTTCAGGAAACAGCAGGCTCGCCTCCCAATCCGGCGGAAAATGCCCGTCACTCAACAGCACCGCGCAGTCGAACGGCTCATCGTTGAAGTCCACCGAATCGACGTCCATCCACGCACTGGTCAGTTGCACTTCGTTGCCAGGCTGCAAATGGCGGAAGCGACTCAGGCGCGCGAGCAACCAGCGCATGGTCAGGGTCGAGGGCGCTTTCATGCGCAAAATGTCGTCCTCGGCACGCAAGGTATTGCAGGCCCGCTCCAGCGCGCTGAAGCCTTCGCGGATCCCGGGCAGCAGCAACCGCGCCGCTTCAGTCAGTTGCAGATTGCGCGCGCTGCGATGAAACAGCCGACAGGCGAAGTGATCTTCGAGGGTCCGAATATGCCGACTCACCGCACTCTGGGTAATCGACAGTTCCTCGGCAGCCCGGGTGAACGAACTATGTCGCGCCGCCGCTTCAAATGCGCGCAGGGCATACAAGGGAGGAAGACGACGAGACATGCAGAAAGCTCCGATAGCGGGATAAAGCCAATCTTAAACCGTTTACTCAGGATGAGTTTTAATCATGCCACCCATCCTTTTTATCCCTTTGTGCAAAGCCCGCCAAGCGCCGAGAATCGACGGTCTCCTGTTCCCTCTGAAATTGAGTGGTGATGACCATGCAGCATCCTGTGCGTACCGAACTCTGGGCCATTCTGCGGCTGGCAGGGCCGTTGATTGCTTCACAGTTGGCGCACATGTTGATGGTGCTGACTGACACGTTGATGATGGCGCGCCTGAGTCCTGAAGCGCTCGCGGGCGGCGGTCTCGGTGCGGCGACTTATTCGTTCGTGTCGATTTTCTGCATCGGCGTGATTGCAGCGGTCGGCACATTGGTGGCGATTCGCAAGGGCGCCGGCGACATCATTGGCGCTGCGCGTCTGACCCAGGCCGGATTGTGGCTGGCGTGGCTGATGGCGCTGGGCGCCGGGTTGCTGCTATGGAACCTGAAGCCGGTGTTGCTGCTGTTCGGCCAGACCGAAACCAACGTCAACGCGGCCGGACAATTCCTGATTGCCCTGCCCTTCGCCCTGCCCGGCTACCTGAGCTTCATGGCCCTGCGCGGTTTCACCAGTGCAATCGGCCGGGCGACACCGGTGATGGTCATCAGCCTGGCCGGCACGGTGGCGAATTTCCTGCTCAATTACGCGCTGATCACCGGCATGTTCGGTCTGCCGAAAATGGGCCTGACGGGGATCGGCCTGGTCACAGCGATTGTCGCCAATTGCATGGCGTTGGCGCTGGCCTGGCACATCCGCCGGCATCCGGCCTATGACGCTTATCCATTGCGTGCAGGCTTGTCGCGGCCCAACCGGCAATATCTCAAAGAACTGTGGCGTCTCGGCCTGCCAATCGGCGGCACGTATGCGGTGGAAGTCGGCTTGTTCGCGTTCGCAGCTCTGTGCATGGGCACCATGGGCAGCACGCAATTGGGCGCGCACCAGATTGCCCTGCAAATTGTCTCGGTGGCGTTCATGGTGCCGGCGGGGATGTCGTACGCGATCACCATGCGCGTCGGCCAGCATTACGGCGCCGGGCAACTGAGTGATGCGCGGATGTCCGGGCGGGTCGGGATCGTCTTTGGCGCGGTGGTGATGTTGGGATTCGCGATGGTGTTCTGGCTATTGCCGAACCAGTTGGTCGGGTTGTTCCTCGATCACAATGATCCGGCGTTTGCCGAGGTGATTCGCCTGGCGGTGAGCCTGCTGGCGGTGGCGGCGTGGTTCGAGCTGTTCGACGGCACGCAGACGATTGCCATGGGCTGCATTCGTGGACTCAAGGATGCAAAAACCACTTTTCTGGTCGGGCTCGCTTGCTATTGGCTGATTGGCGCACCGGCGGCATGGTGGATGGCGTTCCATTTGAACTGGGGGCCGACGGGCGTCTGGTGGGGATTGGCGCTGGGGTTGGCGTGTGCGGCGGTGAGTTTGACGCTGGCGTTTGAATGGAAGATGAAGCGGATGATTCGGCTGGAGCCTGCGTCATCAAGTCAGTTCACAGTTCCTCAGACCGACTGAGATCCCTTGTAGGAGTGAGCCTGCTCGCGATAGCGGTGTGTCAGTCGAAACAAATGTTGACTGGTAGATCGCTATCGCGAGCAGGCTCACTCCTACAGGGGTTATGTGTTCAGTTTACGATCTCGAGGGCTGGCTGCTGGCTTGAGCCAAACGTCAGGTACTCAACCAACTCCGCCAACGGCAACGGCCGGCTGATCAGATAACCCTGCACCTGATCGCAACCAAACCCGCGCAACAGTTCTAGCTGTTCAGGGGTTTCCACCCCCTCCGCCACCACTTCCAGATGCAGGTTGTGCGCGAGATTGATCATCGCGTGCACCAGTTTGCGGTTCTCTTCGCGCTGCTCCATGCCGCCGACAAAGCTTTTGTCGATCTTCAGCAAGGTGATCGGCAGGCTATTGAGATGCACGAACGACGAGAACCCGGTGCCAAAGTCATCCAGCGAGAAGCGCACACCGAGACGGCCGAGAGCGTCCATGGTCTGCTTGACCAGATCGCTACGGCGCATCACGGCGGTTTCGGTCAGTTCGAACTCCAGCCATTGCGCTTCAACGCCACGTTCGGCGATCAAGCGACTCAGCGTCGGCAACAACTGACTGTCCTGAAACTGGCGGAACGACAGGTTGATCGCCATGTGCAGCGCCGGCAGCCCACGCTCGCGCAACGCCTGCATGTCACGCAGGGCTCGGGAAATCACCCAGTAACCCAGCGGCACGATCAAACCGCTCTGCTCGGCCAAAGGGACAAATTCACTCGGTGGCAGCAAACCGCGCTCGCCATGACGCCAGCGCACCAACGCTTCGAGGCCGACAATCTGGCCATCCTCAAGATTCAGGCGTGGCTGGTAATGCAATTCCAGCTCATCGCGACGCAACGCTCGGCGCAACTCGCTTTCGAGGTCGGCCATGCTCCGCGCATTGCGGTTGATGCGTTCGTTGAAGATATGGAAGGTGCAGCCCTGGGTGCTCTTGGCCTGCTGCATGGCGATGTGGGCGTGCCACATCAGCGGATCGGCGCCGCCCTGCGCACGGGCGTGGGCGATGCCGAGACTGGAGCCGATCAGCAGGCTTTCGCCATCGACCCAGTACGGTTCGGCGAGCGCTTCGGTGATGCGTTCGGCCATCCACTCGGCGCGCTGCGGTGCACGGCGGGTGTCGATCAGCAGGGCAAACTCATCGCTGCCCAGCCGCGCCAGTTGATCACCGGCTTCGAGCTGACTTTTCAGCCGTGCGACCACTTGCAGGATCAAGCGATCGCCCGCCTGATGGCCAAGCGCGTCGTTGGCGTGGCGGAAGTTGTCGAGATCGAGATGCCCGAGGGCCAGGCCGCGACCGTCGTTTTCCGCGAGCCGCGCAGCAAGCAACGTCTGGAAACCCTGACGGTTGGCGATGCCGGTCAGCGGATCCTGCTCGGCGAGGCGTTGCAGGGTGTTTTCGAGAACGCCGCGTTCGCGCACATGGCGCAGGCAGCGGCGCAGCATGCCGGCGTCGAGGGCGTCGAACACCAGCCAGTCACTGACACCAACCGGCGCGGTGTCCGGTTCATGCTCCAGCAGCAAGACCGTCGGCAGGCTGCACCGGCCCGGTGCCGGTTGCAATGCCGGAAGGGTCAACAACACCGCATGACGGTTGTCTTCGAACAAACTGCTGACCGAATCCCAGCTCGGCGCGCTGATCAGCACCGCCGCGCTCCCCATCGGAGCCAGACACTCACGCAATAACGCTGTCCACGCTGGCTCTTCGGCCAGTAGCAGCAAACGCAAGGGTTCGACAGGCGTAGACAAGCTAGCTCCCTAGACTCTGCAATGATGTGGGCGGGGCATTATGCCGTTGCGCCGTTCAATGACCAAATGACAACGGTTATCAAAACGTTATTTTGTGTCACGAATGAGAACATTAGCCGCAAAATCACCGCGCATCCTCCGCGAAAGTAACAAAACCGGCAAATTTGAATCGCGTGGTACGTCACAAGTCGGAGAGAGCAGCACAAATCTCTGAGCCTGTTAAAATGCCGGCCCATTTCGTCAACGACTCCCGAATTTTCGTATGTCCCGACTCAATCCCCGGCAGCAAGAAGCCGTGAACTACGTCGGCGGCCCTCTATTGGTGCTCGCCGGTGCTGGCTCCGGCAAGACCAGCGTGATCACGCGCAAAATCGCGCACCTGATCCAGAACTGCGGCATCCGTGCCCAGTACATCGTCGCCATGACCTTTACCAACAAGGCCGCGCGCGAGATGAAAGAGCGGGTCGGCACCCTGCTGCGGGCCGGCGAAGGTCGCGGCCTGACCGTCTGCACGTTCCACAACCTCGGTCTGAACATCATCCGCAAGGAACACGTGCGGCTGGGCTACAAACCCGGTTTCTCGATCTTCGACGAGACCGACGTCAAAGCCCTGATGACCGACATCATGCAGAAGGAGTACGCGGGGGACGACGGCGTCGACGAGATCAAGAACATGATCGGCGCCTGGAAAAACGACCTGATCCTGCCGCCTCAGGCGTTGGAGAACGCGCGCAATCCCAAGGAACAGACCGCCGCCATCGTCTACACCCACTACCAGCGCACGCTGAAAGCGTTCAACGCGGTGGACTTCGACGACCTGATCCTGCTGCCGGTAAAACTCTTCGAAGAGCACGCCGACATCCTCGAAAAGTGGCAGAACAAGGTGCGTTACCTGCTGGTCGACGAATACCAGGACACCAACGCCAGCCAATATTTGCTGGTGAAAATGCTCATCGGCACGCGCAACCAGTTCACCGTGGTGGGTGACGATGACCAGTCGATCTACGCCTGGCGCGGTGCGCGGCCGGAAAACCTTATGTTGCTCAAGGACGACTACCCGTCCTTGAAAGTGGTGATGCTCGAGCAGAACTACCGCTCGACGAGTCGCATCCTGCGCTGCGCCAATGTGCTGATCTCGAACAACCCGCACGAATTCGAAAAGCAGCTGTGGAGCGAGATGGGCCACGGCGACGAGATCCGCGTGATCCGCTGCCGCAACGAGGACGCCGAAGCCGAGCGCGTGGCCATGGAAATCCTCAGCCTGCACTTGCGCACCGACCGTCCGTACAGCGATTTCGCCATCCTTTATCGCGGTAACTATCAGGCCAAGCTGATCGAACTGAAGCTGCAGCACCACCAGGTGCCGTACCGCCTGAGCGGCGGCAACAGCTTCTTCGGCCGTCAGGAAGTGAAGGACCTGATGGCCTACTTCCGCCTGATCGTCAACCCGGATGACGACAACGCCTTCCTGCGGGTGATCAACGTGCCGCGCCGCGAAATCGGCTCGACCACCCTGGAAAAACTCGGCAACTACGCCACCGAACGCAAAATATCGATGTACGCCGCCACCGACGAAATCGGTCTGGGCGAGCATCTGGACAGCCGCTTCACCGATCGCCTGTCGCGCTTCAAACGCTTCATGGACAAGGTCCGTGAGCAGTGCGCCGGCGAGGATCCGATCTCGGCGCTGCGCAGCATGGTCATGGACATCGACTATGAGAACTGGCTGCGCACCAACAGCTCCAGCGACAAGGCTGCCGATTACCGGATGAGCAACGTCTGGTTCCTGATCGAGGCGTTGAAAAACACCCTTGAAAAGGACGAAGAAGGCGAAATGACCGTCGAGGACGCCATCGGCAAACTGGTCCTGCGCGACATGCTCGAACGTCAGCAGGAAGAGGAGGATGGCGCCGAAGGCGTGCAGATGATGACGCTGCATGCGTCCAAGGGTCTGGAATTCCCTTACGTGTTCATCATGGGCATGGAAGAGGAAATCCTCCCGCACCGCTCCAGCATCGAAGCCGACACCATCGAAGAGGAACGCCGCCTGGCCTACGTGGGCATCACCCGCGCGCGTCAGACCCTGGCCTTCACCTTCGCCGCCAAGCGCAAGCAGTACGGCGAGATCATCGACTGCGCGCCGAGCCGCTTCCTCGATGAGCTGCCGCCGGACGATCTGGCGTGGGAAGGCAACGACGACACACCGACCGAAGTCAAAGCCGTGCGCGGCAACAACGCATTGGCCGATATACGCGCGATGTTAAAGCGCTAGAATTGACCACTTTTTTTACTAGACCTTCGGCGCACAAAGCGCCAAAAGAGGACAGCTTCATGGAAGCATTGCACCAGAAAATCCGCGAACAAGGCATTGTGCTTTCCGACCAGGTCCTGAAGGTCGACGCCTTCCTGAACCACCAGATCGACCCGGCCCTGATGAAGCTGATCGGCGACGAATTCGCCTCGCTGTTCAAGGACTCGGGCATCACCAAGATCGTCACCATCGAAGCCTCGGGCATCGCCCCGGCGATCATGACCGGTCTGAACCTCGGCGTGCCGGTGATCTTCGCCCGCAAGCAACAGTCCCTGACCCTGACGGAAAACCTGCTGTCGGCGACCGTTTACTCGTTCACCAAGAAGACCGAAAGCACCGTAGCCATCTCCCCGCGCCACCTGACCAGCAGTGACCGCGTGCTGATCATCGACGACTTCCTGGCCAACGGTAAGGCCTCGCAGGCGCTGATCTCGATCATCAAGCAGGCCGGCGCAACCGTTGCCGGCCTCGGCATCGTGATCGAGAAGTCGTTCCAGGGCGGCCGCGCCGAGCTGGATTCGCAGGGCTATCGCGTTGAATCGCTGGCTCGGGTGAAATCGCTGAAGGATGGCGTTGTTACCTTCATCGAATAAAGCCACACCGCAGCACCCCTGTAGGAGTGAGCCTGCTCGCGATAGCGTAGTGTCAGTCGATATATTCGTCGGCTGAAACACCGCCATCGCGAGCAGGCTCACTCCTACAGTTGTTTTGGGTCCGGTAGTTATTGTGCGGTGGCTTTGAGGCCGGTGAGCAGCAGGCGTTGGAAGAGGTCTTCTTTCAGGCCTTCCGGGTTTGTCAGTTGCATGCGTTGAAGATGCTCGGGATACAGCGAAGCCTCCGGCGCATCGAGGGCCGCCTTGCCGAGTTCGAGGATTTCGGTGAGTTTGAATTTGCTCTTCAGCCAGTTCAGCGCCCGCAATAAATCCCGTTCGATCGCAGTGAAATCACAACCTAGCGGATACTCCGGAAACAGGTTCGGATGCTTCGCGGCAATCGACTGCAAGCGTTGCGGGGTGTTCTCGGCGAAACGCGGATCGAGGCGGAAATCCTTTGGCAGCTTGCCGACCTTTTGCGCTTGCTCGATCAAACCCTGCTGGAAGCGAGAGTCACTGATATTCAGCAATGACTCGATCACCACTGCGTCGGATTTACCACGCAGATCGGCAATGCCGTACTCGGTCACGACGATATCGCGCAGATGTCTTGGAATCGTACAGTGGCCGTATTCCCAGACAATGTTGGAACTGACGTCGCCACCGGATTCACGCCAGCTACGCAGAATCAAAATCGACCGGGCATCGTGCAACGCATGTCCCTGCGCAACGAAGTTGTACTGCCCGCCGACACCGCTGAGCACCCGCCCATCTTCCAGTTGATCCGCCACACCCGCACCGAGCAAGGTCATGGTGAACACGGTGTTGATGAATCGCGCATCGAGTCGCTGTAACCGTTTGAGCTCTTCCTGCCCGTACAGCTCGTTGATGTAGCTGATGCGGGTCATGTTGAATTCGAGGCGCTTGCTCTGCGGCAACTCGCGCAGGCGCTCGTAGAAACTGCGCGGGCCGAGGAAGAAACCACCGTGCACCGAGATGCCGTCAGTCTGCGCCGCCTCGTCGAGGGTGCCGGCGTTAGCCTGTTCCTGCGTTGGCACATCGGGGTAGACCTTGCGCCGGATGATCCCGGCATCCGCCAGCACCAGCAGGCCGTTGACGAACATTTCGCTGCAACCGTAGAGGCCTTTGGCGAACGGCCCCGTGCCACCCTCGCGGTTGATCAACTGCGCCCATTGGCTGAGGTTGATGTCGTCGAGCAGCGCTTTATAGCCGGCATTATCGGCTTGACGTGCGAGCAACGCGGCAGTCAGTGCATCACCCATCGAGCCGATGCCGATCTGCAACGTACCCCCGTCGCGCACCAGCGTACTCGCATGCAAACCAATGAAATGATCCTGAAACCCCACGGGCATGTTCGGCGTGGAAAACAGCGTGCTGCTGTCCTTCGCATCGATCAGCAAGTCGAAGGTGTCGATATCGACTTCAGCATCGCCGGGCATGTACGGCAGATCGGTGTGCACCTGACCGACCAGCAAAATGGTCTCCCCGGCGTCGCGGCGCTTGGCGATCATCGGCAACAGGTCGAGGGTGATGTCCGGGTTGCAGCTCAGGCTTAAACGGTCGGGGTGTTCGCTGCTGCTGGCGAGCAGTTGCGCCACCAGGTTCAGCCCGGCGGCGTTGATGTCTCGGGCGGCGTGGCTGTAGTTGCTGCTGACGTAATCCTGCTGGGCCGGCGCGCTGTTGAGCAGGCTGCCGGGCTGCATGAAGAATTGTTCGATACGGATGTTGGCGGGCAGGCTGTCGCGGTGCAGATCGCCAAGGAAATCGAACTCCGGGTAGTCACCGAAGACGCGCTCGACGAAGGGTTCGATAAAGCGCTTCTGCAAACCATCGCCCAGGTTCGGCCGGCCGAGGCAGAGCGCGGTATAGATCGTCAGTTGCCGCTCGGGCAGGCCTTTGATCCGCCGGTACAGCGCGTTGACGAAGTGATTGGGCTTGCCCAGCCCCAGCGGCAAGCCCATGTGGATATGCGCCGGCAACCGCGCCAGCACGTCGTCCACCGCCTGTTCGATCGAACACAACTGCACCATCTGAAGCCTCCTGCCCGTTCCGTGAATAGGGGTAGACCGAGCTTGCCTTGAGTTTGCTGCAATGAACAGCTTCAGAGTGAACGTGCGCTGTTCTTGAAATGTTTTTCCGACCCGAAATTGTTGCCCTCACCCTAGCCCTCTCCCAGAGGTAGAGGGGACTGATTGGGGGTTGCTGTGAAGATACGCCGACGTGAAAGTGATGTGCTGAATCCATAATCGCTAAGGTCTTTCAGGTCGATGTATAGCGAAAGACACCGCGGTCTGCCCCCTCTCCCTCCGGGAGAGGGCTGGGCGGGCGGCGTTCCGATGAGGGGCTCTTGTATCGCAGGCACAAAAAAACCGTCCGAAGACGGTTTTTTTCATCAGATGCACACCTTATTTAAGGCCGGACATCTTCTCGATCGCGCCCTTCAACTCGGCATCCGAGCAATCGGCGCAGGTGCCTTTCGGCGGCATCGAATTGATACCGGTGATGGCTTTGGCGAGGATGCCATCAAGACCACCCTGATGGTCAGCACGCTCTTTCCACGCTGCGGTGTCACCGATCTTCGGCGCGCCCAACAACCCGGTACCGTGGCAAGCATTGCAATGCTTGGCAATCACCTCATCCGGGGTTTTCGCCCCGCCACCGCCGCCTGCGGAAGCGGCAACTTCCATCCCCTTGCATTCCTGACCTTGCACACACACCTGGCCGACCGGCTCGAGGCGTTTGGCAATGTCGTCATTTGTCGCAGCTTGAGCGCTGACAGCCCAGAGGGCCAGTACGGTTGCTGGTGCAGCCAGCATTTTCATAATTAGGTTCACGCGTTCACCCTCAATGGTGGCTATTCACGCCTGCGGCCACGGTTCGCAGGCGGGCGGAAGTATAGCGGGTAGCCCGCCACACTGAAACAACCCCATAGTCGAAGGGGTTATACCGCACGGTAGAAAAACTCTCCGGATGCCTTTGCCATCATGGCTTGGCACCTCTTTGTTAAAAATTCGCCGGCGTGGCTGCGCTGATTAGTCGCGCAGGCGCGTCGAACGGATTACGAAAACGGTGCGGCTTGGTACTTTCAAAGTAGTAGCTGTCGCCGGCTTCGAGAATAAAAGTTTCCAGACCCACCACCAGTTCCAGACGACCTTCCACCAGAATCCCGGTTTCTTCGCCTTCATGGGTGAGCATTTCTTCGCCGGTGTCGGCACCCGGTGGGTAGATTTCGTTGAGGAAGGCGATGGCGCGGCTGGGGTGCGCGCGGCCGACCAGTTTCATGGTCACGGCGCCGTCGGAAATGTCGATCAGCTCGTTGGCCTTGTAGACGATCTGGGTCGGGACTTCCTGCAGGATTTCTTCGGAAAAGAACTCGACCATCGACATGGGAATCCCGCCCAGTACCTTCCTCAGCGAACTGATCGAAGGGCTGACGCTGTTCTTTTCGATCATCGAAATGGTGCTGTTGGTGACGCCCGCGCGTTTGGCGAGTTCACGCTGGGAAAGCCCTTTGAGCTTGCGGATCGATTGCAGTCGTTCACCGACGTCCAAGGCGGGAGCCTCCTGATGTTGTAAGAATATTGAGCGTTATCATGGCGACAGCGTTCAGTATTTACAACACTTGGCCCCCGCAGCGGCCCTAACCCTCGGAATAGAGCCTTGGCACTCGGCGCAGGTTGCAAAAGATCTGGTACGGAATGGTGTCGGCCCACTGCGCCACTTCGCTGGCGAGAATGTTTTTGCCCCACAGCTCCACGGTTGAACCGAGGTCGGCTTCCGGCACATCCGTCAGATCGATGCAGAGCATGTCCATCGACACGCGACCGAGAATGCGACTGCGTTTACCCGCCACCAAAACCGGCGTACCGGTCGGCGCCTGACGCGGATAGCCGTCGGCGTAACCCATGGCGACCACGCCGATGCGCATCGGCTTGTCGGTGACGAATTTGGCGCCGTAGCCTACAGGCTCGCCGGCCGGCAGTTCACGCACGCTGATGACTTTCGACTCGAGGGTCATCACCGGTTGCAAACGATCGGCGACGGCGTTGGCTTCTTCAAACGGGGTCGCACCGTACAGCATGATGCCCGGACGCACCCAGTCGCTGTGAATCTGTGGCCAACCGAGCACGGCCGGCGAGTTACGCAGGCTGACTTCTGCCGCCAGCCCCTGGCGCGCCGCTTCAAACACCGCGACTTGCTCGGTGCTGCTCTGCGCGTGCAGTTCATCGGCACGGGCGAAGTGGCTCATCAACACGATTTTCGCCACTTTGCCGCTGGCCAGCAGACGCTGATAGGCCGCCGGATAATCCTTCGGATGCAGGCCAACGCGGTGCATGCCCGAATCAAGCTTCAGCCACACGGTGATCGGCTTGCTCAGTGTTGCCTGCTCGATCGCTTCGAGCTGCCACAGCGAGTGCACCACGGTCCAGAAATCATGCTCGACAACCAGCGCCAGCTCATCAGCCTCGAAGATGCCTTCGAGCAACAACACCGGGGCCTTGATGCCGGCCGCGCGCAACTCCAGCGCTTCTTCGATGCAGGCGACGGCAAAACCGTCGGCCTCGGCTTCCAGTGCCTGGGCGCAACGCACCGCGCCATGGCCGTAGGCGTCCGCCTTGATCACCGCAAGCGCCTTGGCGCCAGTGACTTCGCGGGCAATTCGGTAGTTGTGGCGCAGGGCTTCTAGGTCGATCAGGGCACGGGCAGGACGCATGGCGGCAGACTTCTAGGCGGTCATGGGAAGAAAAACCGGCGCCGACTGACGACGTGAACCGCCAACAGCGCCGGGAGAGGGATCTTTACAACGGTTACGGCAGCGCGGCGACGATGGAAATTTCCACCAGAATGCTCGGTTTGGCCATTTTCGCTTCGACGGTGGCACGGGCCGGGGCGGCGCCTTTGGGCAGCCACTGGTCCCACACCGAGTTCATCCCGGCAAAGTGTGCTTCGATGTCGTTCAGGTAGATCGTCGCCGACAGCAGATGCTGTTTGTCGGTGCCGGCCAGATCGAGCAAGCGCTCGATATTGGCCAGTACCTCGCGGGTCTGCTGTTCAACCCCGGCGTCAAAGTCGTCGCCGACCTGCCCGGCCAGATACACGGTGCCGTTGTGGCTGACGATCTGACTCATGCGCTCATTGGTGAGCTGGCGCTGGATTGACATGTTTTGCGGACTCCTGGGTCTTGTTGCCGTAACGGGAAATATCGAGGCCTTCGGCGCTGATCTGCGGCTTTTTCTTCGCCATCAGATCGGCCAGCAAACGACCGGAGCCGCACGCCATGGTCCAACCGAGCGTGCCGTGACCGGTGTTGAGGAACAGGTTCTTGAACGGCGTGGCGCCAACGATCGGCGTGCCGTCCGGGGTGGTCGGACGCAGGCCGGTCCAGAAGCTTGCCTCGGCCAGATTACCGCCCTGAGGATAAAGGTCGTTGACGATCATCTCCAGGGTTTCGCGGCGGCGCGGGTTCAGCGACAGGTCAAAACCGGCGATTTCGGCCATGCCGCCAACACGGATACGGTTATCGAAACGGGTGATCGCGACCTTGTAGGTCTCGTCGAGAATAGTCGAGGTCGGGGCCATTGCCGGGTTGGTGATCGGCACGGTCAGCGAGTAACCCTTGAGCGGATACACCGGGGCTTTGATGCCCAGCGGCTTGAGCAGTTGCGGCGAGTAGCTGCCGAGCGCCAGAACGTAGCGGTCAGCGGTCTCCAGTTTGCCGTCGATCCACACACCGTTGATGCGATCACCGGCGTAGTCGAGTTTCTGGATGTCCTGGCCGAAACGGAATTCGACACCGAGTTTCACGGCCATTTCGGCGAGGCGCGTGGTGAAGATCTGGCAGTCGCCGGTCTGGTCATTCGGCAGGCGCAGGGCGCCGGCGAGGATGTCAGTGACACCCGCCAGGGCAGGTTCGACGCGGGCAATGCCGGCGCGGTCGAGGACTTCAAACGGCACGCCGGATTCTTTCAGCACGGCGATGTCTTTGGCGGCGTTATCCAGTTGTGCCTGGGTGCGGAACAATTGAGTCGTGCCGAGGCTGCGGCCTTCGTAGGCGATACCGGTTTCCGCACGCAGTTCATCGAGGCAGTCGCGGCTGTACTCGGACAGACGCACCATGCGCTCCTTGTTCACCGCGTAACGGCTGGCGGTGCAGTTGCGCAGCATCTGCGCCATCCACAGGTACTGGTCGATGTCGGCGGTGGCTTTTATCGCAAGAGGGGCGTGGCGCTGCAACAGCCACTTGATCGCCTTCAGCGGCACGCCCGGCGCGGCCCACGGCGAGGCGTAGCCCGGCGAGACCTGGCCGGCGTTGGCGAAACTGGTCTCCATGGCCGCGGCTGGCTGCCGGTCGACCACCACCACTTCAAACCCGGCACGGGCCAGATAGTAAGCACTGGCGGTACCGATGACGCCGCTACCCAAGACCATTACGCGCATTTTTGTATCCCTCATCGCGGCAGGGCCGCGTACGTCTGTTGTTAGAGCAATGATGCGCGCAGTGTAAAAAAGAAATGCCAGTGCTTTTCACTATATAAGCGCCTATATTTGGCGACAATTCTCGGCAAAAACCCTTTTCACGGAGGCGCATCCCCTATGCGTACCAACACTCAGACCAAACGTGAGCTGGACAAGATCGACCGCAACATCTTGCGGATCCTGCAAGCGGACGGGCGGATTTCCTTTACCGAACTTGGGGAAAAGGTCGGCCTCTCCACCACGCCCTGCACCGAACGGGTACGGCGTCTGGAGCGTGAAGGGATCATCATGGGTTACAACGCCCGGCTGAATCCGCAGCATTTGAAGGGTAGTTTGCTGGTGTTCGTCGAGATCAGCCTCGACTACAAATCCGGCGACACTTTCGAGGAGTTCCGACGCGCGGTGCTGAAATTGCCGCATGTACTGGAATGTCATCTGGTGTCAGGGGATTTCGACTATCTAGTGAAAGCGCGGATTTCCGAGATGGCCTCGTACCGCAAGCTGCTCGGCGACATTCTGCTGAAGCTGCCGCATGTGCGTGAGTCGAAGAGCTATATCGTGATGGAAGAGGTGAAGGAGAGCCTGAGCCTGCCGATTCCAGACTGAAGATTATCGGGCCCGACCCGGCCCTATCGCGAGCAGGCTCACTCCTACATTTGGAATGCGTTTCCCTGTAGGAGTGAGCCTGCTCGCGATGGCGTCGACTCGGTTCCGAGTGAACGCGTTAAACCAACACCTGCCGATTCGCCGCCATGTACTCGAATATCTGCGTCTCCACCCGCGGATGAATCAACTCAACCGGGCGCCGCTCATTCGGGCAAGGCAAGGTCTTGGTCGTGCCGAACAAGCGGCAAATCAACGGCCGTTCCTCATACACCGTGCAGCCATTCGGCCCCAGATGCACACAGTTCAGTTCTTCCATCGCCGCATCCTGTTCGGCGCGGGTCTTGCGCGGCAGGCGCGCCATTTCTTCGGGCGAGGTGGTTACCGGACCGCAGCAATCGTGACAGCCGGGCACGCACTCGAACGAGGGTATCTGCTGGCGCAAGGTGCGGATTTTCTGGCTGTTGCAGCTCATTGCAGCGCTGACCGAGGAGGAATAGACGGCAATTGTGCCGCAAAAGCCGCGATCCAGACACCGCAGGCCGACCAATGTTGCCCACGTTCGGGCGTGCGACTTATGCTCCGTCAAATTTTCTCGACACTTAGCCATTGGATGACGCCTATGACTGCCCGCGCCTTCACCTCCGCGAGCCAACCCCACGTTGCCTCTTACTACGCCGCCAGCAGCCTGCCGCAGCCCGATCACCCGGTGTTGCAAGGTGACGTGCTGGCCGACGTGTGTGTGGTCGGCGGCGGCTTTTCCGGGTTGAACACGGCGCTGGAACTGGCCGAACGCGGCCTCAGCGTGGTGTTGCTGGAAGCGCACAAGATCGGTTGGGGCGCCAGCGGTCGCAACGGCGGGCAGCTGATTCGCGGGGTCGGTCATGGTCTCGATCAGTTCACCAACGTCATCGGTGCCGACGGCGTGCGCGAGATGAAACTGATGGGCCTGGAAGCGATGGAAATCGTCCGCCAGCGCGTCGAGCGTTTTCAGATTGCCTGCGACCTGACCTGGGGCTATTGCGACCTCGCCAACAAACCGTCTGACCTCGAAGGCTTTGCCGAAGACGCCGAAGAACTGCGTGGCCTTGGCTATCGCTACGAAACCCGCTTGCTGCAAGCCCACGACATGCACACGGTGGTCGGTTCCAAACGCTATGTCGGCGGTTTGATCGACATGGGTTCCGGGCATCTGCATCCGCTGAACCTGGCCTTGGGCGAAGCAGCAGCAGCGCAGCAACTGGGCGTGAAGCTGTTCGAACATTCGGCAGTAACCCGTATCGACTACGGCCCTGAAGTGAAGGTGCATACAGCGCAAGGCTCGGTGCGCGCGAAGACGTTGGTGCTTGGCTGCAATGCCTATCTCAACGATCTGAACCCGCAACTCAGCGGCAAAGTCCTGCCCGCCGGCAGCTACATCATCGCTACCGAGCCGTTAAGCGAAGGGCAGGCGCACGACCTGCTGCCGCAGAACATGGCGGTCTGCGACCAGCGTGTGGCGCTGGATTACTACCGGCTCTCGGCGGATCGCCGCCTGCTGTTCGGCGGTGCCTGCCATTACTCGGGACGCGACCCGAAAGACATCGCGGCGTATATGCAGCCGAAGATGCTTGAGGTATTCCCGCAACTGGCGGGTGTGAAGATCGATTATCAGTGGGGCGGCATGATCGGCATCGGCGCCAACCGCTTGCCGCAGATCGGCCGCCTCGCGGATCAGCCGAATGTGTATTACGCCCAGGCGTACTCCGGGCACGGCGTGAATGCCACGCACCTGGCGGGCAAACTGCTCGCCGAAGCAATCAGCGGGCAGCACAGCGGTGGCTTTGACCTGTTTGCCAAGGTGCCGCACATCACCTTCCCGGGCGGCAAGCATTTGCGTTCGCCGTTGTTGGCGTTGGGGATGTTGTGGCATCGGATGAAAGAGTTGGTCTGATTGATCGATCCCACGTTCTGCGTGGGAATGCATCCAGTGACGCTCTGCGTCACAGCGGACGCGGAGCGTCCGGGGCGGCGTTCCCACGCAGAGCGTCACTAGTGTCCGGTAAAACCTGTTTCAAGCAGAAGGCAGCCTTGAGCTGCCTTCTGCTCCGTTCGCTTCTGCCTTCGGTGCTCAAGATGTTCAATGCTTGATGGACGTTCGAACAACGTGTGG
>NZ_JACOPX010000027.1 GCF_015461835.1 Pseudomonas neuropathica
GAACATAGGCGAAAATCGAGTCTGAAAAACCTGATTATTGCTCAGGAAGCAGGCACAGCAAGGGGGAGCAAGCTCCCCCTTCAGTTTTTACCGGACACTAGTGACGCTCTGCGTGGGAATGCCTCAAGGGACGCAGAGCGTCCCCGGCTGCATTCCCACGCAGAGCGTGGGAACGATCCTTCTCTCAGGGTTAAACCCAGCCACTGCTCTGCATCGCCTTGTACACCGCAACAATCGCCAAAATCATGAATGCCGAAGCCGCGAGGCGACGGATCAAGGTCAGTGGCAGTTTGTCTGCGGCGAAGTTACCTGCCAGCACCACCGGCACGTTGGCAATCAACATGCCCGCCGTGGTACCGATAATCACCAGCCACAGATCCGGGTATTGTGCCGCGAGCATCACTGTCGCGACCTGAGTCTTGTCACCCATTTCTGCGAGGAAGAACGCAATCAGCGTGGTCAGGAACGGCCCGAACTTGCGCGCGGTGCTGGTTTCATCGTCATCCATTTTGTCCGGAACCAGTGTCCACAGCGCAGTGGCCGTAAAGCTTGCGGCGAGAATCCAGTGCAGCGTGGCATTCGAGAAGAAACTGCCGAACCAGGCGCCGACCGCACCGGCTGCTGCGTGGTTGGCCAAGGTCGCAGCGACAATACCGGCAATGATCGGCCAGGGTTTGCGAAAGCGAGCGGCGAGAATCAGCGCGAGCAGTTGCGTCTTGTCGCCGATTTCGGCCAAGGCAACGATTGCGGTGGGAACGAGTAACGAGTCCAGCATCAGGATTTCCTAAGGGGCGGGTCGACACGGCTATGACACGTACAGCCTTCCCGCCCCGGGTAAGGTGTGCGTGTCATAGGTCTTGTCAAACCCTGCGATCCGTCTGCTGCGGACGCTTGGGTCGCATACGCCATGATCTGAGGATCAAGTATGTTGACGTATGCCGGACGAGCTTGGCGCTCGTGGGAGACTACTCCCCTAGGACGGAGCGGATTCTGCCTTCGCAAATCCGATTGAGCAAGAACAAATTTTCAGCCGCGCTTGGCCCGGTAGATGCGGAAACCATTGCCTTCAGCCTTGATTGCACAGACGCCCAGATGCTCTTCGATCAGTGGTTGATACTTGAGGAAGCTGTTCGCCACCAAGCGCAGTTCGCCGCCGTTTTTCAGATGTTTCGCTGCTTTTCGCAGCAAGTTCTCGGTGGCGAAGTAATCGGTGTGCACGCCGACATGGAACGGTGGGTTGCTCAGAATTGCGTTCAAACCCATCGGCGCAGCGTCGATACCGTCACCGGTCAGCACTTCAGCTTCCAGACCATTGGCCGCCAATGTCAGGCGACTGCTGGCGGCGGCAAACGCGTCCACATCCAGCAACGTGACCTGATTGTGTGGGTAGCGACGTTTGACCGCAGCCCCCAACACGCCCGCGCCGCAACCGAAGTCGAGCAAATGGCCACTCGGCAGTTTGTCCAGATGCTCCAGCAGCAGGGCGCTGCCGCGATCCAGGCGACCGTGGCTGAACACGCCCGGCAGGCTGATGACTTTCAGCGGACCCTCGGCCAAAGGCAATTCATAGGTCTGCGCCAGGCTTTCCAGGGGTTTCTCTTCAGGGGCGTTGGCCACAGTCACTTGCCACAACTGGCAGTGGCGCGCGCTGTCGAGTTTGCGCGGCTTGCCGAACGGGTTGAGCTGCTTGGATGCGCCTTCGATGCCGCTGCGCTTTTCCCCGACCAGAAATACTTCACGCCCGGCCAGACGCGAAGCCACGGCGTTGAGGATGTAGTCGGTGAGGTCTTTGGACTTGGGCAGAAACACCACGGCGCTGTCGAACTCGCGCTCGGGAATGTTCACGCCGAAATGGCTGCGCCCTTCGAAACGGGCATCCAGTGCGGCCTGGTCGCCGGCATGCCAGCACCAGCCGAATGCGTTGGGCAGGCGTCCGAGCAAATCATCGGCGGGCAAACCGGCCAACAACAACGAACCTTGAAACAACTCGGGCTGACGAAGCAGTACTTCACTGCGCGGATCCATAACTGCTCCTCAAAAAAAAGTGCCGCAGTTTATCAACTGACGACCCGCAGCGCCTTACCGCTGAAGAACGCCTGAGCGTTTTCGGTCAATTGACCGACGATGCGCTGGCGTGCCTCACGGCTGCCCCAGGCGTTGTGTGGCGTAACGATCAGGCGTGGGATGTCCGCCGCGAGCAACGGATTGCCTTGGGTCGGTGGCTCGACGCTCAACACATCGGTAGCCGCGCCGCCGAGGTGGCCATTGCGCAAGGCATCGGCCAGCGCCTGTTCATCGATCAGACCGCCACGCGCGGTGTTGACCACGAACGCACCGGGCTTCATCGACGCCAACTCGCGAGCACCGATGAAGTGGCGGGTGTGCTCGTTGAGCGGGCAGTGCAGGGTGAGGGCGTCGATTTGTGGCAGCAGTTCATCCAGCGGCAAACGATCCGGGCGAGCTGGGCGCCCGGGAATCTGCCCGAGCAACACGCGCATGCCGAACGCTTCGGCCAATCGCGCCACGGCGCCGCCGAGTTCGCCATGACCGAGCAGGCCGAGGGTTTTGCCTTCCAGCTCGACAATCGGATAGTCGAGCAAACAGAACTGTTTCGCCTGCTGCCAGCGACCTTCGCCAACGGCTTTCTGGTAATCGGCCAGACGCGTGGCGAGGTTGAGCAGCAGCATGATCGTGTGCTGCGCCACCGACGGCGTGCCGTAACCCTGACAGTTGCACACGGTGATGCCGTGAGCACGGGCGGCCGCGAGGTCGACGTTGTTGGTGCCGGTGGCGGTGATCAGGATCAGCCTCAGGTCGGGGTTGGCGGCCATGGCGGCGGCGTCGATCAGGATCTTGTTGGTGATCGCTACGGTGGCGCCTTGCAGGCGTTCGGCGACTTGCCCGGGCAACGTTTGGGCGAACAGTTGCAGATCGCTGAAACACTCGCGCAACGGACTGAGGTCGAGGTCGCCGAGATCCAGCGAAGGGTGATCAAGGAATACCGCGCGGTGCGTGTTGGTCATCAACTGTACCTTTCGTGCTGTGAGCGTAGGGCGTAATCTGCCGAGCCTACCAGATGAAACAAATTGATACGCTTGGCCGAAAGGAGCCCCCATGTACTGGACCGAGTTCTTGACCGTTGCACTGATCCACTTGCTGGCTGTCGCCAGCCCCGGCCCGGACTTCGCGGTGGTGGTGCGCGAGAGCGTAACCCACGGTCGTCGCGCCGGTACCTGGACCGCACTGGGCGTGGGCACGGCGATTTTCCTGCACGTTGGTTATTCGCTGCTCGGTATCGGCCTGATCGTGTCGCAATCGATCGTGTTGTTCAACGCGTTGAAATGGGCGGCGGCGGCTTACTTGCTGTACATCGGCTTCAAGGCATTGCGCGCGCAACCCGCCAAAGCCGTGGCCGATGACTTGCACAAAGAGGCCGGCGTACGCACGGCTCGCGGCGCGTTCACGTCGGGCTTCGTCACCAATGGCCTGAATCCGAAAGCCACGCTGTTTTTCCTGTCGCTGTTCACTGTGGTGATCAACCCGCACACGCCACTGGCGGTGCAGGCCGGTTACGGGATTTACCTGGCGGTCGCGACTGCGTTTTGGTTCTGTCTGGTGGCGATGTTGTTCAGTCAGCAGCGGGTGCGTGCCGGTTTCGCCCGCATGGGCCACTGGTTCGACCGCACCATGGGCGCGGTGCTGATCGCTCTCGGCGTGAAAATCGCGTTCACCGAGATGCACTAAGCGCTGAAACGCGATCAACCTGTGGGAGCGAGCTTGCTCGCGAAGGCGTCGGATCAGTCGACATCACAGGTGACTGGAAGATTGCTTTCGCGAGCAAGCTCGCTCCCACAGGGGGTGGGAAATTCCTACACGAGTGCGCTGAGCTTGCTCAGGGTATTCAGGTAATCGCGGGGATTTTCCCCAAGCAAACGGCGAAACATCGCGCTGAACGCCCGCGCGCTGCCGTAACCCAAGTCCTGCGCCACACGCTGCACGCTGTCCCCGGCGAGCAGGCGGGGCAGGGCTTCCATCAGGCGCAGTTGCTGGCGCCAGGCGTTGAAACTCATCTGCACTTGTTGCTGAAACAGCCGCGCCAGCGTGCGTGAGCTGGCGCCGACCTGCTGCGCCCAGTCTTCCAGCGTATTGGTGTGATCGGGGGTGTGCAGCAGTGCCAGACAGATATTTTGCAGACGCCGGTCGGTTGGCATCGGAATGTGCAGCGGCAGGTTTTCCAGACCGGCGAGTTCTTCCAGCATCAACTGCTGAATCAGCGGATTGTCGGCATGCGGCGGCCCTTGCACGGCACGCAGGATCAGCTCGCGCAGCAGCGGTGTCACCGCCAAAACGCAGCACTGTTGCAGGCTGGCGGGTGACAGTTCTGGCGCGATGAACAGCGAGCGCATCTGCACGTCGCCGCTCATGAAAATCTCGTGCGCCACTTCTGGCGGAATCCACACCGCGCGACTAGGCGGAATCACCCATGCACCCGAGTCCGTGACCACGCGCATGATCCCGCTGACCGCATACAACAACTGCGCCTCACGATGCAGGTGCAGCGGCTGGTGCGCGCCATCCAGATAATCCCGGGGGTAGGCGCTCACCGGGCCGTGTTCGAAATGGCTGATCAACATGTCTGATTCGATGACTTGTCTGGCAGGAATGCGCTTTGTGGCCAACTTAGCATAGCGCCACACAACAACGTAAAGCGTGCCGCCATGAATCAATCCAGAAACGTCATTCGCTATATCAACGCCGCCCATGTGATCGATCACATGTTCATGCTGATATTTCCCGCCGCCGTGCTCGGTATGACGCAGGCCTTCGGTCTCGACTACGCCACGCTGATCGGCCTGTCACTGGGCGGCTTCATTGCCTTCGGCGCGTGTTCGCTACCCGCTGGTTGGCTGGGCGACCACTGGAGTCGGCGGCAGATGATGCTGGTGTTTTTCTTCGGTATAGGCGTCTCGGCGATTTTTACCGGCCTGAGTAACAGTCCGACGATGCTGGTGATCGGCCTGACCCTGATCGGTATTTTTGCGGCGATTTATCACCCGGTCGGCACGGCGATGTTGGTCGCTTATGCACAGAATCGCGGCCGGGAAATCGGCATCAACGGTATGTGGGGCAATCTGGGTGTGGCGTTTTCGGCGCTGATCACCGGTTTGCTGGTGGCGCAATTCGGCTGGCGCTCGGCGTTTCTGATACCGGGCGCAGTGGCGATTGTGCTGGGAGTCGGCTTCGCCTTGCAGGTGCGTGAAGAGCCGATTCCGAAGCGTGCACACACGCCACTCAAGGGGGCCGCTGGCCAGCGTATTTCCATGCTCATGGTGTTCGGCGTGCTGGCGCTGGCGACGGCCACTGGCGGCGTGGTGTTCAACGCCACCACCATGACCTATCCGAAGCTGTTTCAGGAGCGTTTGCATGAGCTGTTTGCCTCGCCGCAAACCCTTGGTGTGGTGGTCAGTCTGGCCTATGCCTTCGGTGCGGTTGCACAGTTGAGCATTGGTCGGGTGTTGCATCGGCTCAGCCTGAAATGGCCGTTCATTGTCCTGACGCTGTGCCAGGCACCGCTGTTATTTGCGCTGGCCTATGCCGACGGCTGGGCCGTGATCGCCCTCGGCGCAGCGTTTATGTTCGTGGTGTTTGGTCAGGTCACCGTCAACGATGCGATGGTCGCCAACTTCGTCGCCCCGCAATGGCAATCACGGGTGTTCGCTCTGCGTTACTGTTTATCGTTCGGTGCCAGTGCGACGGCGATTCCGCTGATTTCCTATGTCGAACCGCGCCATGGTTTTGTAGGCCTGTACTTGATTCTTGCGGGTTTCGGCGCTTTGACCTTCCTTGCAGCAGTCGTATTCCCACGGACGCCTTCCGAGGAGGCTGTAGGGCAAACAGCCTGATCAATAGCGAAAACCGGCAAATGCTGGCGCAAAGCTAGCATTTGTACGGCTTTGCAAATCATTCCTTTGGCTGATTTGGCTGGCGTATAAGGGTTCTAGAGTACCGATCTCTACGCCAACACCGTGCAGTCAGAAAAGGGATTCTTATGTTGCAGACTCGCGTCATTCCCCCGGCCGATGGGGCCTACCAGTATCCATTGCTGATCAAACGGCTGCTGATGTCCGGCGCCCGTTACGAGAAAACCCGCGAGATCATCTACCGTGACCAGTTGCGCTATAGCTACCCGACATTGATCGAGCGCGTGGCGCGGTTGGCCAATGTGCTGACGGCCGCCGGTGTGAAAGCCGGTGACACCGTGGCGGTGATGGACTGGGACAGCCATCGTTACCTGGAATGCATGTTTGCGATTCCGATGATTGGCGCGGTGATTCATACCATCAACGTGCGCCTGTCGCCGGAACAGATCCTCTACACCATGAACCACGCCGAGGACCGCTTTGTGCTGGTCAACAGCGAGTTCGTCGGTCTTTACCAGGCAATCGCACCGCACCTGACCACGGTCGAGAAAACCCTGCTGCTGACTGATTTGCCGGAAAAAACCGCCGACCTGCCGAATCTGGTCGGCGAGTACGAACAACTGCTGGCCGCCGCGAGCCCGCAGTACGACTTCCAGGACTTCGACGAAAACTCGGTCGCCACCACGTTCTACACCACCGGCACCACGGGCAATCCGAAAGGCGTGTATTTCACCCATCGGCAACTGGTCCTGCACACCATGGGGGTGTCGACGATCATGGGCGCGATCGACAGCGTGCGCCTGCTCGGCACCAACGACGTGTACATGCCGATCACACCGATGTTCCATGTACACGCCTGGGGCCTGCCGTACGTGGCGACCATGCTTGGCCTCAAACAGGTTTATCCGGGGCGCTACGATCCGGAGTTTCTGGTGGAGTTGTGGCGCAAGGAGAAAGTTACCTTCTCCCACTGCGTACCGACCATTCTGCAGATGCTGCTCAACGCCAAAGGCGCGCAAGGCACCGATTTCGGCGGCTGGAAAATTGTCATCGGCGGCAGCGCGCTCAATCGCACCTTGTATGAAACCGCCAAGGCGCGGGGCATTCAGCTCACCGCTGCGTACGGCATGTCGGAAACCGGGCCGCTTGTATCCTGTGCGCATCTCAATGATGAGTTGATGGCCGGCACTGAAGACGAACGCACCACCTACCGGATCAAGGCCGGCGTGCCGGGGCCGCTGGTGGAAGCGGCGATTGTCGACGCCGAGGGTCACTTTCTCCCGGCCGACGGCGAGACCCAGGGCGAACTGGTGCTGCGTGCGCCATGGCTCACCGAAGGCTATTTCAACGAACCGCAGAAGGGCGCCGAGCTCTGGGCTGGCGGCTGGCTGCACACCGGCGACGTCGCCACGCTCGACAGCATGGGCGTGATCGACATCCGCGATCGCATCAAGGACGTGATCAAGACCGGCGGCGAGTGGATCTCCTCGCTGGACCTCGAAGACCTGATCAGCCGTCACGTCGCGGTACGCGAAGTAGCAGTGGTGGGCATCGCCGATCCGCAGTGGGGCGAGCGTCCATTTGCCTTGCTGGTAATCCGCGAAGGGCATGTGATCGGGGCACGCGAGCTCAAGGAACACCTCAAGCCGTTCGTGGAATTGGGACACCTGAGCAAGTGGGCGATTCCGAGTCAGATCGCCCTTGTTACCGAAATTCCCAAGACCAGTGTCGGCAAGCTCGACAAGAAGCGCATCCGTCTCGACATCACCGAATGGCAGGCCAACAACAGCACCTTCCTCTCGACACTTTGAGTGTCTGCTGGCGCGCCGAAACCGGCGCGCCAGACCCACCAAGCAAGCGCTTGGCTTGTGAAATCGAAAAAATCAGCCATCCTTGCCGTGCCGACATGCGTCGGACTGGCGAAAGGACTGTTCCAGAGTGGCCGGCAGCTGCAAATCACACTTTAGAGGGATCAAGCAGTACCACCTGCTGGCTATAGTCCGCTCAAGGATTTTTAAGAACGGGGCACACGCACAAAACGGGGCGATGCATCTTTGGAGTGATTTCGGGTTGTCTCTGGCACCCGGTCCTTCAGGCGTTTTTAAAAGTACTCACTGCCATAACAATAATGCACATGGAGTAGCGTCGATGACCTCAGTAAACCAGTTCTGGCGCCGGGCGAAACTGCCTCTGGCGGTCAGTCTTGCCTCTTCGCTCGCCGGGCCCGCATTCGGCGTCAGTTTCAACGTCGGTGAAATCGAGGGCCAGTTCGACTCTTCCCTGTCGATCGGTGCCAGTTGGTCTACCCAGAGCCCGAACAAGAACCTCATCGGCGTCAACAACGGCGGCCATGGTCTGTCGCAGACTTCTGACGATGGCCACGCCAACTTCAAGAGCGGCGAAACCTTTTCGAAGATCTTCAAGGGCATCCATGACCTTGAACTGAAATACGGCGACACCGGCGTGTTTGTCCGTGGCAAATACTGGTACGACTTCGAACTCAAGGACGAAAGCCGCGAGTTCAAGGACATCAGCGATTCGGGCCGTAAAGAGGGCGCCAAGTCGTCCGGCGGGCAGATCCTCGACGCCTTCGTCTACCACAACTACGCGATCGCCGATCAGCCAGGTTCCGTGCGTCTGGGCAAACAGGTGGTGAGCTGGGGTGAAAGTACCTTTATCGGTGGCGGCATCAACTCGATCAACCCGATCGACGTTTCCGCGTTCCGTCGTCCGGGCGCCGAGATCAAGGAAGGCCTGATCCCGGTCAACATGTTCTACGTGTCCCAGAGCCTGACCGAAAACCTTTCGGCCGAAGCGTTCTATCAGCTGGAATGGGACCAGACCGTCGTCGATAACTGCGGCACGTTCTTCTCGCAGCCGGACATCGTTGCCGACGGTTGCAACGACAACCTGCGCGTGCTGAACAAGCGTTCGCAAATCCCGGCCATCGCCCTGGGGCCGTTGGCGGCCAACGGTGTCAACGTCAACGAAGAAGGTGTTCTGGTGCGCCGTGGTCCGGACCGCGATGCCCGTGACAGCGGCCAGTGGGGCGCGTCCTTCAAGTACATGTACGAACCGCTGGACACCGAGTTCGGCGCCTACTTCATGAACTACCACAGCCGTGCGCCGATCTTCAGCGCCACCGGTGCTCCGCAATCGGTCTACAACACTGCGCGCGCGCTGCCGGGGCCGTTTGCGGCGCTTGCACCGTTGCTGGTCGCGGGTAACTCGAACTACTTCATTGAATACCCTGAAGACATTCGCCTCTACGGTCTGAGCTTCTCCACCACCCTGCCTACCGGTACCGCGTGGAGCGGTGAGATCAGCTACCGGCCGAACGCCCCGGTACAACTGAACTCCACCGACATTTTGTTCGCCGGTGTGCGTCCGATCGGCGGGGCACTGACCAACGCTTCGATCCTCAATGGCGTGCCGGGTCAGGACCTGCACGGTTACGAGCGTAAGGAAATCACCCAGATCCAGACCACGTTCACGCACTTCTTCGATCAGGTCATGGGCGCCAGCCGGCTGACCCTCGTCGGCGAAGTCGGCGCGACCTACGTCGGCGGTCTGGAAAGCCGTTCCGACAAGCGCTATGGCCGCGATCCGGTATACGGCCCGGGTGAGTTGCCGGCCACTGGCGGTGTGAATACCTGCGCCAATATTCTCAACGCCAGCACCATCAATGGTGCCGGGCCGGGTTCACCGCAGAACAACCGCAGCCGCAACTGCGACAACGACGGCTTCACCACCTCGATGTCGTGGGGCTACCGCGGTCGCGCCATCTGGGAATACAACGACGTCTTCGCCGGTGTGAACCTGAAGCCGAACGTGGCCTGGTCCCACGACGTCAGCGGTTACTCGCCAGGCCCTGGCGGCAACTTCGAGGAAGGTCGCAAAGCGGTCAGCCTGGGCGTCGACGCTGAATACCAGAACACCTACACCGCGAGTCTGGCGTACACCAACTTCTTCGACGGCAAGTACACCACTGTGGATGACCGCGACTTTGTTGCGCTCAGCTTCGGCGTGAACTTCTAAGCACTGCATTTCAGGACGAACGAATTTATGAAAATAACAAAGAGTCTGTTCCACGCCGGTGTTCTGGGCCTGTCGCTGCTGGCGACCGGCGTCATGGCCGCCGTGCCCGCTGCCGAAGCCGACAAACTGGGCAAGAGCCTGACGCCGATGGGCGCGGAAATGGCCGGTAACGCCGACGGTTCGATCCCGGCGTGGAAGCCGCTGCCGAAGAATGCCGGCTCGGTCGACAGCAAGGGTTTCCTGTCCAATCCATACGCCAGTGAGCAACCGCTGTTCACCATCACTGCGAAAGACGTCGACAAGTACAAGGACAAGCTGGCGCCAGGTCAGTACGCGATGTTCAAGCGTTACCCGGACACCTTCAAGATGCCGGTCTACCCGTCCCATCGTGGTGCGACCGTGCCGGATGACGTGTTCGCAGCGATCAGGAAAAACGCCACCACCACCAACTTGGTGTCCGGCGGCAACGGTCTGGAAAACTTCGATACCGCTGTACCGTTCCCGATTCCAAAAACCGGTGTGGAAGTCATCTGGAACCACATCACCCGCTATCGCGGCGGCAGCGTGACCCGTCTGGTGACCCAGGCCACACCTCAGCCGAACGGCTCGTTCAGTCTGGTGTACTTCCAGGATCAGTTCGTGTTCCGCGACAAGATGAAGGACTACGACCCGAAAAACCCGGGCAACATCCTGTTCTACTTCAAGCAGAAAGTGACTGCGCCGGCCCGTCTGGCCGGTGGTGTGCTGCTGGTGCACGAAACTCTCGATCAGGTGAAGGAACCTCGTTCGGCCTGGGTCTACAACGCCGGCCAGCGTCGTGTGCGTCGTGCGCCACAAGTGTCCTATGACGGTCCGGGTACTGCGGCGGATGGCCTGCGTACCTCCGACAACCTCGACATGTTCAACGGTGCTCCGGATCGCTACGACTGGAAGCTCGAAGGCAAGAAAGAGATGTACATCGCCTCCGACAGCTACAAGCTCGACGATCCGAAACTGAAGTACGCCGACATTATCAAGGCCGGTCACATCAACCAGGATCTGGCGCGTTACGAGCTGCGCCGCGTCTGGCATGTGGTTGCCACCCTGAAAGAAGGTCAGCGTCACATCTACGCCAAACGTGACTTCTACATCGACGAAGACACCTGGCAAGCCGCCGTGATCGATCACTACGACGGTCGTGGCCAACTGTGGCGCGTCGCCGAAGCGCATGCCGAGAACTACTACGACAAGCAAGTGCCGTGGTACGCCCTGGAAACCCTCTACGACCTGCAGTCCGGCCGTTATCTGGCACTGGGCATGAAGAACGAAGAGAAGAGTGCGTATGACTTCGGTTTCACCGCCACCACCAGCGACTTCACCCCGGCGGCACTGCGTCAGGACGGTGTTCGCTAAACCGCTGTAAAACCGAGGCCGCATCCTCGTGAAAACGCCCCGACTGGTTCGGGGCGTTTTTTTTGCTTTTTCTGGCGCACTGTTGAACCGCTTTTGTAGGAGTTGCCGCAGGCTGCGATCTTTTGATTTTGACTTTTCAACAACAAAAGCCCGATCAAAAGATCGCAGCCTTCGGCAGCTCCTACAGGGGTGGGTCCAAAGGTGGGTGTAGCCTTTTTGTAGCCATTTGTAGCAGCAACCTTCATAACCGGTTCGTTTAAGGCTAGTCTGCGGACATCTGCAACGCCGCCAACAGCAATTCGAACAAGAGCCGGCCATGACTGATCTGTCCCCACTTCCGGGTCCCGCAAGCGTTGCCATCGCGGCACTGGACGGGCGTTTTTTCCGCCCGCCGCTGCCTGACGGCTACGTCTTGCGACCACGCCTTTGCGAGCGCCTGCAGGCCGGGCTCGGTGGGCGTCTGTTGCTGGTCAGTGCTCCCGCCGGGTTCGGCAAGAGCTCGCTGGCGGTGGAGTTCTGTCAGAGTCTGCCGGCACACTGGCAAAGCCTTTGGCTGGGCCTGAGTCCTCGCGACAGCGACCCGGGGCGCTTCCTCGAACGTCTGCTCGAAGGCTTGCAGGACTACTTTCCGCAACTGGGCAGTCGCGCACTCGGCCTGCTGAAAATGCGCCAACGCCACCAGCCCTTTGCCTTCGAAGAATGGCTCGACGGCTTGCTCGATGAACTGACCCTGCACCTCGATCCCGGCGCGCCACTGCTGTTGGTGCTCGACGATTACCATCTTGCGCAAGGCCCGGTGCTCGATCGCTGCCTGCAGTTTTTCCTCAACCATTTGCCCGATGGCTTGCTGGTCATGGTCACCAGTCGCCAGCGCCCGGACTGGCATCTGGCGCGCTTGCGTCTGTCACGGCAGTTGCTGGAGTTGCATGAAGCGGATCTGCGCCTGACTCACGACGAAGCCATGACCTTGCTCGATCGCCACAGCAGTTCGCTGCGCGGTGAAGCGCTGGAAAACCTGATCCAGCGCAGCGAAGGCTGGGTCGCCGGTTTGCGGTTCTGGCTGCTCGCGGTGTCTGAGGCCGGCAGCGATGCGGCGTTACCGCAAGCGTTGAACGGTGGGGAAGGGCTGATCCGCGACTATCTGCTGGAAGAGGTCATCGATTGCCTGCCGGCCGAAGTGCAGGCCTTTCTCTACGACACCGCACCGCAAGAGCGTTTTTGCAGCGAACTGTGCGACGCCGTTCGCGAAGCCCACGACAGCGCCGAGATCCTGCGTTTCCTGTTGGCCCATCAGGTCTTTCTGGTGCCGCTGGACGAGCACGGTCACTGGTATCGTTATCACCATTTATTTTCGGATTTGTTGCGCAGTCGGCCGATTGCTCAGGCGATGGTGCCGACTGCAACGCTGCACCTGCGTGCCTGTCGCTGGTTCAACGCACAAGGGCTGCTGGATGAAGCCGTGGAGCAGGCGTTGCGCGCCGGTCACCTGGATGTCGCGGCAAATCTGGTACAGAACCTCTCGGAGGAGCAACTGCTGGCCGAGCAAAACGTCGGCATGTTGCTGCGCTGGAAAATGGACCTGCCAGACAGCCTGTTGATCAGCACCCCGCGCTTGATTGTGTTGTACAGCTGGGCACTGGGGCTGGCCTGTCAGCTGGATGCCGCCGAGGAGTTGTCCAGCCACCTGAGCCGCTTCCTGCCGGCGCCTTCCGCTACTGCGCAAAAGTCGATGCTGGCGCAATGGCTGGCACTGAGCGGAATAATTGCCCGAGGGCGTGGCCACCGTGAGCTGACGATCAGATACTGCACCGAGGCCTTGGAAAGCCTGCCGGCCAAACGTTATGGCCAACGGCTGATGTGTCTATCGACCTTGTCCAATCTGGCCATTGCCGATGGCGATCTGTGGCGCGCACGCGGTCTTAACCGCGAATCTCTGGAGCTGGCGCAGCGAGTCGGCAATCCGTTGTTCGAGGCACTGGCGCACTACGATCGCGCGCGGGTGTTGCAGGCTCGCGGCGAAATCCTGCGCGCCCTCGATGAAGTCCATCAGGGGCTGGAGCGCTTGCGTGGTTTGTCGCCACAACGTCTGTACGCGGTGCGCGCACGGCTGACCTTGTACGAAGGCTTTCTTTTGGCCATGCGCTTGCAGCCTCAGGCCGCACGCGTGCGGTTGTCGGCCGGAATCAGCGAGGCACGAGCCTGTCGCGATATCAGCGTATTGATCGGCCATTGCGTCATCGCTCGACTGGATGGCGGCAGCGGCGAGTTCGCCAAGGCCTTTGCCGAACTGGCCGAAGCCGAACGCCTGATGCACATCTGGGACGTGCCGCCGATCTATTATCTGGCGATGATCACTCTGGTCAAATGTGAACTGTGGCTGGCGCAGGGTCGCACCGATCTGGCCGAGGCGTGGCTGGCGCGATTGGGCCAGACCTACACTGGCGAACGCGCCGCTGCGCCGCCGGAGTTTCATCCACAATTGCCGCTGCATGTGGAACTGCAACAGGCTTTGCTCGACCTGAATCAGGGCCAACCGATGCTCGCCGAAGGGCGTTTGAACGTGTTGCATGAAAATGGCCAGCAAACCGGTCGGCAGTTGCTTAGTGTGATGGCGTTGACGCAGAAGGTGGCGCTGTTGCTGGCAGGCAGTCGGGAGACAGAAGCCCGCAAGGCATTGGGGCAGGCGCTGGAAGCAGCCGCCGGAGGCGTGCTGCAGCCGTTCGATGCCTTGATGAAGGGGCACGAGAATTGGCTGCGAAGCCAATTGCAGACTTCGCCGGCGCTCACAGGACAGCAACTGCTTGAACACTTCCCGCCAGCGACGTCTCGCCCGGTTGTGGATTGCGCAGTGGCTGAGCAACTCAGCAGCCGCGAACTGGCGGTACTGCGCCTGATCGCCCAAGGCTGTTCGAATCAGGAGATCAGTGAACAGTTGTTTATCTCTTTGCACACCGTGAAAACCCACGCCAGCCACATCAACAGCAAGTTGGGGGTCGAGCGGCGCACGCAAGCGGTGGCCCGGGCGAAAGAATTGGGGGTGTTGCAGTAACCGTAGCTGGATGCCTCTGGCGCAAGGCGAACCTTGGGCCAGAGGTTGTCGATTACTTCGCTTCGTCAGCGTCCACGCCGTTTATCGACCCCTCACGTTCAAGAATCGACATCAGGCCCAAGGCGCAATCATCGGTAGTTTTGCTGGCGATGGACTGTTGCAGGTTCTCGCTCAGCACAGCCTTGAATTTTTTCCGAGGCAACGTCGCATTCCACCCCAGCAGTGTCTTGACTGCCGGTGCGGGTGCTCCGCTGGATTTTTGATAAAGGCTTTCTGCGCTGCCGTCACTCATGATCGCAAAGCCGGTTGGCGTGTCGATGTGGCCGCGGTACAACCGTAGCTTCGATATCGCTTTAGGGTCAGTCAGAAACCAGGTGGTATTGGCGTATTCACCGTTTTCTGGAGGCGAGAGAGTCTGGAGTTGCCCGTCCGAATCAATGCTTGCGATGACACCATCGCCCAAGTGCCCGGCCATGTAGCGACCCTGCGAGTAAGCAACGAACGACAGGGTGCACGCCAGATCGTTGATGTCGCCGCCGAGCTTGGCGGATTTGCGTCTGAATGCGTCCAGACAGCGATTGACCAGACGCTGGGCTGCCTTCGCATGGATTTTTTCCATATTCTGCCAAAGGCTTTCAAAATTCTTGCAGACGTAGGCGAGTGTCGCGGTGACCGCGACCTGGGCGCCGATGTTCGACCGGGCTCTGGAGCCCGCACCGTCAGCCAGGGCTATGCAGGTCACGCCGTTGGACTCTCTTGCCGCGACATAGTCCTGGCAAGGTGTTTGAGTTTTCAGGTGCGAGCGGCCCGCGACCGACGCGAAAGCGGTTTTACAGGTGAAGTCTGGGAGGTCAGACATGGCTCAGACCTGTCCCCAGGCTTCGATGCCTTTGATATCCAGTGGCACCGCGTCACCGGGTGTCGACTGTGAGGCACGGGAAACACTTTTGCTCAGCCAGGCAAAAAACTCGTTGAAGCGCAGGCCTTTAAGGCGCAGTGGCGGGCGTAACGGCGAGAATCGAGCCAGCGATTGTACGTTCGCGGCTTTACCGATTGCGATGGGGAACACGGTCAGTTTGCGTTTGTTGATCATGTCGCTGACGCGAGTGGCTGCTTCGCTAATGTCATCGGTTGGCTCGCCATCCGTCATGAGAACCATCCACGGCTGAAAGTAATCCACGCCAGCCTGTTGATAATCCTCTTTGCGCGCTTCCAGCAAATCCAGAGCGATGCCCACGGCGTGCCCCATCGGGGTCATGCCGGAAGCGACCAGCGGCGGCACGTCCTGACGGCTGATGGAACCGAAATCCATGACTTTCTGCGCTGTTCCGCCAAAAGTCACGATGCAGATTTCAGCGGCATATTGCGCTATTTCATCGTCCTTGATTGCTTCGAAAAACTGTTGAACGCCCGAGTGCAGTTCTGCAATAGGCTCGCCTTCCATTGATCCGCTGACATCCAGCACGAGGCAGACGGGTACGCGTGTGGTCGGGTTCTCAGCAAGTTCTTCCTGACTGAGGAGATAGTTGTCTGGCATGGAATTGTCCTTGTGGGGTGAGCGTTACAGCCAACGCTTCAAGAGTCGTTTGAACCAGCGCAAAACGATGTTTTGCCGATTGCTCGCGTGCACTGGCAATGGTCGATAGGGTTGCGGTCGAGCGGAAGTCGGTTGCTGCTGCGGCCTTGCCGCTGTCGGGCGGGCGGTCGCAGGTGCAGCCGCGGGCGCAGGACGGTTCGGTGTCTGTGCCACCACTTTGGGAGGCGGGGGCGGCGTTGGTCGAGGCGCGATGGGCGCCGGAGGTGGCGCCGCACGCTGGCCGGCCTGCTCGATTTTCTTTTGGCTCTCACTGGCCAGCCTTTTCAGTTTCGCTGTTTTCTGGCAGTCCGAGCATATGGTCGGCTTGCCTGCCGCCTTCATTTTTTCAAACCAGTCCTTGGCCACCTTGTGGGGCTTTTTGCAACTGCCACAGACGTCTTCAACGGGATCTTTGATATGAAACGCGGCAGGAAACAAATCATCGCAATGTTTGCCTTTGCGTAACCCTTCGCCGTACTGAGTCAGCAGTTTCAGCCAGTCATCGATGGGGCGTCGCTGATTGTCTTCGAAAGTATTGCTGAATGCCTGTTTGAGCGGATACGGCAAATGACTCCAGATATGCTGCCAGACGCCCACCGGCGCGACGCTTGCCCGGCCGATGCCGCTGCCCTTTTTGAATCGGTAGGGGAAGTTCATGTTCTTGATGTTGTCGGAAGCCGTTCCGCCACCCTGTTGAGAATAGGGTGGTTTGCCCGGTAGCAGGATCATGAACAGCATGGTGGCGATGGCGAACAGCTCGTGATTTTTTGTGCGCAGGTAGTCGCCATATTTTTCGTCCTGGATTTCCGGCGCGGTGAACGGCACCGTGCCCACTTCGCAGGGGAAATGTCCAATCTGGAAGCTGTCGGTATCGACCATCCAGACCTTGTTGCTGTCTGCCGTCACGAGCAGGTTCATCGGATTGATGTCGCCCACGATGATGTTCAGCGAGTGCAGATAGTGCACCTGTTTCAAAAAGGCGCTCGCGACATTCACCAGGTCACGCCGCGTCCATTTCGCGAAGGTCTTCAGCAGTACCTGTTTGACGAATACCGTGCTGTGAAGTGTTCTGCCATCCGCGCGAGGCATGACATAACCGACGAACTCCTTTTGCGCATTGAACACCAGCTCGGTCGGCCAGCAAATGCCGGGTTCGACGATTTTACGCGTGACCATCAGGCTGATTTTCTCGCGGCGCCGGGTCGTGAGTTTTTCAATGTGATAGATCTTGCAGACTTCTGCGTTGCCAGCCACGGCATGGATCGTTCCTTCTCCGCCGGCGCTGATGGCTTTATCCAGGGTCAATTGACGACCGCTCGAGGTGATTACCACCGAGCCTTCCGCGACACGTTCACCTTGGTTGCGAATAACCATGTCGGCAGTGAGGAGCGGGGTTGCCGGCATGTCGAAAGGCACGATCGGTGCAGGTGCAGGTGCAGGTGCAGGTGCAGGTGCAGGTGCCGGTCCGGTCCAGCGCTGGGCTCTGGCCTGCGCGGCTTTGCACTGCGCGAGCTGCGATTCGTCGCATGTCAGTAGCAGCAGATCGTAATGGCGGCACAAGTCGACGACTTCTACCGAAGAGCTTTGCTCCAGCGGCGCGGTCGTGCGTTTGAGCGCGAAGATCGCTTGGCCATTGAACGAGCATTCGGCCAGCAGATCGCCGGGATGCAGCGCTGTACCTTTAGGGAGCGCACGGTGCGGCCGAGACGGTTTGCCGATGAAGGACCGAAAAAAATCCCGTGCGTTGCGGTGGACCTGCTCGTTTCCCTCGGTCAGGGACTGAAGCTTCAGAAGATCGGAATGGGCGATAAAAGGCAGACCATTCCTGGCGCGAATGCGGTTGATAATGTCCGGGTCCAGAAAAAGGACGCTTTTATCGACGAGCACGTGTTCCATAGAGTGGGGCATTGGCTTCCTGCCGTCTTGTTCCAAAATTGGCACGGCGCGAGGATACCCCATCAATTTTGCGCATCACAACCGCAGCGGCACGCCTTGGCATCAGGATCAAAACCATGCAAACCCCGAACACAGCGCTCATCCGCGAAACCTTTCCCGTCGGCCCGCTCCAATGCAACTGCACCATCATCGGCGACCCGATCACCAAAAAAGCCATCGTCGTCGACCCGGGTGGCAACCCCGACCTGATCATGGCGCGCCTTGATGCTCACGGGCTGAAAGTGGTCAGCATCATCCACACCCACGCGCACCTCGATCATTTCCTCGCCTCCGGTCAGATGAAGGAAAAAACCGGCGCGACCCTGCATCTGCACAAGGAAGACCAGTTCCTGTGGGACAACCTCGAAATGCAGTGCCAGATGTTCGGTGTGCCGTACACACCGGTGCCATCGCCAGATCGCTGGTTGAGCGACAATGAGGAGCTGGCCTGCGGTTGCGGTGTTGCCCTGCACACGCCGGGCCATACACCCGGTTCCATGAGCTTTTGGTTTTCCGAGGCTAAGCTGTTGATAGCCGGCGACACGTTGTTTCGTCGCGGGGTAGGGCGCACGGATTTATGGGGCGGCGATCAGGCGACCATCGTGCGTTCGATCAAGCAGCGGCTATACACCTTGGACGAGGACGCGACCGTGATTACCGGACACGGGCCGGATACGCGTCTGGGTGATGAAATGCGCGAAAACCCGTTTGTACGCGCCTGAATATTTTGTCACGAGCGCCCGGCGGAATTTTTGTGCATTGTCATGATCCAACGCCCGCGCAGGTCCATTTTACCCAGTGGCCGCTGCACCACAGAATGCGAAAAACCAGGAGCTCTCCATGTTCACCAAGCGTCGTTTGATTATTGTCGCTACTGCCGTGGCCTTGCTGTCCGGCTGCGCCTCGCCTAACCCGTATGACAATCAGGGCCAGGCTGACAGCGGCTCTCAAGGCATGAGCAAAACCGCCAAATACGGCGGCCTCGGTGCACTTGCCGGCGCACTGGCCGGTGCCGCCATCGGTCACGACAACCGTGGCAAAGGCGCATTGATCGGCGCCGCTGTGGTCGGTGCTTCCGCTGCCGGTTACGGTTACTACGCTGACCAGCAAGAAAAGAAACTGCGCGCGAGCATGGCCAACACTGGCGTTGAAGTGCAGCGCCAAGGTGATCAGATCAAGCTGATCATGCCGGGCAATATCACCTTCGCCACCGACTCGGCGAACATCGCTTCCAGCTTCTACCAGCCGCTGAACAACCTCGCGGGCTCGCTGAAGGAATTCAGCCAGAACCAGATCGAAATCGTCGGCTACACCGACAGCACTGGCAGCCGTCAGCACAACATGGACCTGTCCCAGCGTCGTGCGCAGAGCGTGGCGACTTACCTGACTTCGCAAGGTGTCAGCGGCGCCAACCTGTCGGCGCGTGGCGCCGGTCCGGATAACCCGATTGCCAGCAACGGTGATGTGAATGGCCGGGCGCAGAACCGTCGGGTTGAAGTCAACCTGAAGGCGATCCCGGGCCAGCAGTATGGTGGTCAGCAGCAACAGCAGCCGGGTACGGTTCAGCAGTATCCGTAAGCGCTTGTCAGAATGAAAAAAATGCCCGGTCCTGCGATCGGGCATTTTTTTGTCTGGCCTGTGCCGGCCCCTTGGTGAGCAGGCTTGCTCCCACATTTGAAATGCATTCCCCTGTGGGAGCGAGACTGCTCGCGAAGGGGGCGCTACGAACACCGAAGATTACAGACACAAAAAAGCCCCCGGGACACATCACTGTCCGGGGGCTTTTTGTTCGTCAGCGAAGACTGATTACTTCTTCAGACCATAATGCTCATCGAGCATGCCCGGCGAGTTCGGGGTCTTCGGTGCGTAATCACGTGGTGGCTCCTGATCGCGCGGTGGCGTCAGGCGTTCGCGTGGCGCGACTGCCGCGTCAGCGTGCAGGGCAGCGATCAGGCGCTGGCGGGTCTGCTCGTCCAGGGCCAGACGATTGGCACCCTCGGCGAGATGATCCTGCACTTCCTGATAGCTCTGGGTCAGCTTCTTGACCAGCATCGCGGTGCTGTTGAAGTGGGTGACCACTTCGTTTTGATAACTGTCGAAACGCTCCTGGATATCATCCAGTTGACGCTGCGTACGGCTCGGCGCGGCGTTCGGCGCAACGCGCGCGATCAGGAATCCAATGGCGACACCCACAACCAGGGCAAGAGTCGGTAACAACCAAACTAAGAGCGAGTGTTCCACGAGTCCTTCCTCTATAAACGGCTTTGCTTTACGTTAACGGCTCGAACCTGCGCTGTATACCGCGATTCACTCGCAATAGATTGGCACAGACAATTTGCTAGACGAGTCGACCCGATTCGAGGTCACGGAGTTCCTTCCTTGCTGATGCGTGAAACCCCTGTAGTGATTGACGGCCCGGTGGGTCAACTTGAGTCTCTGTACCTGGATAACGAGCAGCCAATCGGCATCGCGCTGATCTGCCATCCGAACCCGGTACAGGGCGGCACCATGCTCAACAAGGTCGTCTCGACCCTGCAGCGCACCGCGCGCGACGCTGGTCTGATTACCTTGCGCTTCAACTATCGCGGCGTCGGCGCCAGTGAAGGCGCGCACGATATGGGCACCGGTGAAGTCGACGACGCCCAGGCGGCGGCCAAGTGGCTGCGGGAAAAACACCCGGATCTGCCGCTGACCCTGTTCGGTTTCTCCTTCGGCGGATTTGTTGCAGCAAGTCTCGGCGGTCGTCTTGAAGCGCAGGGTGTGCCGCTCAAGCACCTGTTCATGGTCGCGCCAGCGGTGATGCGTTTTAGCGAACAGGATCAATTGCCAGATCATGGCGAACTCACCGTGATCCAGCCGGAAACCGACGAAGTCATCGACCCGCAACTGGTCTACGCCTGGTCGGAAAAACTCCAGCGCCCCCATGAGCTGCTGAAAGTGGCAGAATGCGGACACTTTTTTCATGGCAAGCTGACCGATCTCAAGGATCTGATCCTGCCGCGTCTCTCGAATTGATTGCAGTCTGACAAGCGATTACCCATGACGAACCGTACCCGTATCCTCACCGGCATCACCACCACCGGCACGCCGCACCTGGGCAACTACGCCGGCGCCATCCGCCCGGCGATCCTCGCCAGCCGCGACAGCAATGCCGACTCGTTCTACTTTCTGGCCGACTACCACGCCCTGATCAAATGCGATGACCCGCTGCGCATCCAGCGCTCGCGTCTGGAAATCGCCGCGACCTGGCTGGCCGGTGGCCTCGATGTCGACCGCGTGACCTTCTACCGCCAGTCCGACATCCCGGAAATCCCTGAGCTGACCTGGCTGCTGACCTGTGTTGCCGCCAAGGGCCTGCTCAACCGTGCGCACGCTTACAAGGCGTCGGTGGACAAGAACGTCGAAACCGGTGAAGACCCGGACGCCGGCATCACCATGGGCCTCTACAGCTACCCGGTACTGATGGCCGCAGACATCCTGATGTTCAACGCGCACAAGGTCCCGGTCGGTCGCGACCAGATCCAGCACGTGGAAATGGCCCGTGATATCGGCCAGCGTTTCAACCATCTGTTTGGTCAGGGCAAAGAATTCTTCACCATGCCCGAAGCGTTGATCGAAGAAAGCGTGGCGACGTTGCCAGGCCTCGACGGGCGCAAGATGTCGAAGAGCTACGACAACACCATCCCGTTGTTCTCCAGCGCCAAAGAGATGAAGGACGCGATTTCGCGCATCGTCACCGACTCCAAAGCGCCTGGCGAAGCGAAAGACCCGGACAACTCGCACCTGTTCACCCTGTTCCAGGCCTTCGCCACACCGGCGCAGGCTGATGAGTTCCGCAGCGAACTGCTCGGCGGTCTGGGTTGGGGCGAGGCGAAGAATCGCCTGTTCCAGTTGCTCGACAACCAACTCGGCGAGGCTCGCGATAAGTATCACCAGTTGATCGAACGTCCGGCAGACCTGGAAGACATCCTGCAGATCGGCGCCAAGAAAGCCCGTGCCGTGGCAACGCCGTTCCTCAACGAACTGCGTGAAGCCGTGGGCCTGCGTTCCTTCGTCAATCAGGTGCAGGTCGCCGCGACCACGAAGAAGAAAGCTGCGAAAGCCGCGCGTTTCGTCAGCTTCCGTGAAGACGACGGCAGTTTCCGTTTCCGTCTGCTGGCGGCCGATGGCGAGCAACTGCTGTTGTCGCGCAACTTCGCCGACGGTAAAACCGCCGGGCAGGTGACCAAGCAACTGCAATCCGGCCAGCCACTGGACGTGCGCAGCGAAGACCTGAGCTTCAGCGTGTGGCTGGAAGGCGAGTGCGTTGGCGACAGCCCGGCATTCGCCGACGCTGCTGCGCGAGAGGCGGCCATCGAGGCGCTGCGCGTCGCGCTGACCCCGGTTCAGGACTAATCGGCGGCACGGTCCGACCAAGGGCCGATTGCCATTCCCACGGGCCGTCGCTACAGTGACGGCCCGTTTTTGTTGCCTTGCTAACGAATTATGACGCCCCTAGAACGATACCAAGCTGATCTGAAACGCCCGGACTTCTTCCATGACGCCGCGCAGGAAACTGCTGTGCGTCATCTGCAGCGTCTGTACGAGGATCTGATCGCCGCCGATCAGAACAAGCCGGGTCTGCTGAGCAAACTGTTCGGCAAAAAGGATCAGACGCCGGTCAAGGGCCTGTATTTCTGGGGCGGCGTGGGTCGCGGCAAGACTTACCTGGTTGACACCTTCTTCGAAGCGCTGCCGTTCAAGGAAAAGACCCGCACTCACTTCCACCGCTTCATGAAGCGTGTGCACGAAGAAATGAAAACCCTCGGCGGCGAGAAAAACCCGCTGACCATCATCGCCAAGCGCTTTGCGACTGAGTCGCGGGTGATCTGCTTCGATGAATTCTTCGTCTCCGACATCACCGACGCGATGATCCTCGGCACGCTGATGGAAGAACTGTTCAAGAACGGCGTGACCCTGGTCGCGACCTCGAACATCGTTCCGGACGGCCTGTACAAGGACGGTCTGCAACGTGCGCGTTTCCTGCCGGCGATTGCGCTGATCAAGCAGAATACCGAGATCGTCAACGTCGACAGCGGCGTCGACTACCGTCTGCGTCACCTCGAACAAGCCGAGCTGTTCCACTATCCGCTCGACGAAGCTGCTCACGAAAGTCTGCGCAAGAGCTTCAAGGCGCTGACGCCGGAATGCACAGCTGCGGTCGAAAACGATGTGCTGATGATCGAGAACCGCGAAATCCGTGCCCTGCGCACGTGCGACGACGTGGCGTGGTTCGACTTCCGCGAACTGTGCGACGGCCCGCGTAGCCAGAACGACTACATCGAACTGGGCAAGATCTTTCACGCCGTGCTGCTCAGCGGTGTCGAGCAGATGAGCGTCACCACTGACGACATTGCGCGCCGCTTCATCAACATGGTCGACGAGTTCTACGACCGTAACGTGAAGCTGATCATTTCGGCTGAAGTCGAGCTGAAGGATCTATACACCGGAGGCCGTTTGAACTTCGAATTCCAGCGTACGCTGAGCCGTCTGCTGGAGATGCAATCGCACGAATTCCTGTCGCGGGCGCACAAGCCTTAAGCAGAATCGCGAAACAAAAAAAGGGCCTGCAATTGCAGGCCCTTTTTTATGTCCAGAATTCACCGCAATACCCTGTAGGAGTGAGCCTGCTCGCGATAGCGGTGGATCAGTCACATAAATGCTGCATGGACGGACGCAATCGCGAGCAGGCTCACTCCTACATGGGGTTGTGTATGGGCAGAGGGCTAAGCAGCCTGCTGAAACTGCTGCCGATACTGGTTCGGCGACAGCTCGGTGTGCTGGCGGAACAGCCGCGCAAAGAAACTCGCATCATCGTAACCGACCTCATAACTGATGGTCTTGATGCTCTTGCGGCTGCCGGACAGCAAACCTTTCGCGGTTTCGATACGCAGGCGTTGCAGGTAATGCAATGGCTTGTCACCGGTGGCGGTCTGGAAGCGGCGCATGAAGTTGCGGATGCTCATGCCGTGCTCGCGGGCGACGTCTTCGAAGCGGAACTTGTCGGCGAAATGCTCTTCGAGCCAGTGCTGGATCTGCAGGATAATCACGTCCTGATGCAGCTTCTGCCCACCGAAACCGATGCGTCCCGGCGCATAGCTGCGCTGCACTTCATAGAGAATGTCGCGGGCCACGGCTTGCGCAACGTTGGCCCCGCAGAAACGCTCGATCAAGTAGATGTACAGGTCGCAGGCTGACGTGGTGCCGCCGGCGCAATACAAGTTGTCGGCATCGGTCAGGTGTTTGTCCTGATTGAGATAGACCTTGGGAAAGCGCTCGGCGAATGCATTGAAGAAGCGCCAGTAGGTGGTCGCTTCCTTGCCGTTGAGCAGGCCGGCCTCGGCCAGCCAGAACACCCCGGTGGCTTCGCCGCACAACACCGCGCCACGAGCGTGCTGTTCACGCAGCCAGGGCAACACTTGCGGATAACGGCTGCACAGCGTATCGAAATCGTCCCAGAACGCCGGGAGAATAATGACATCGGCGTTTTCCAGGCCACCGTCGACCGGCATTACCACGTCACTGAAACTGTTCACTGGTTTGCCGTCGGGGCTGACCAGGCGTGTTTCGAACGCTGGAGTCAGGCCGTGGCCCAGTTGTTTGCCATAACGCAGGCTGGCCAGATGGAAGAAATCCTTGGCTTGCATGAGAGTGGAGGCGAAAACCCGGTCGATTGCCAGGATGCTGACGCGCCGCAAGGGCGTGGAGACTTGCTTGGACATAATTCAACTTTTGTTTTGTTTTTATAAGGGAAAGTGGTCACCAGACGGCTGGATCGTCTTATTTTTTGTCGGATGTGTCCAGTGTCCTGTGTCAGAGGGGAGGCTTAGTCTCTGAAGGTCATCTCCCTCCAACAACAAAGAAAGGTGCCGCATGATCCCCAGAACCTTGTTCAGCCCCGAGCACGAATTGTTTCGCGACAGCGTACGAACCTTCCTCGAAAAAGAGGCGGTGCCGTTCCATGCGCAATGGGAGAAACAAGGCCATATCGACCGCAAACTGTGGAACAAGGCAGGGGAGGCGGGGATGCTCTGCTCGCACCTGCCGGAAGAATACGGCGGCCTGGGGGCGGACTTTCTCTACAGTGCGGTGGTGATCGAGGAGGTCGGGCGACTGGGTTTGACCGGCATCGGCTTCTCGCTGCATTCGGACATTGTCGCGCCGTACATCCTGCATTACGGCAGCGAGGCGCTGAAGCACAAATACCTGCCGAAACTGGTTTCGGGCGAGATGGTCACGGCCATCGCCATGACCGAGCCGGGGGCGGGTTCCGATCTGCAAGGTGTGAAGACCACCGCTGTGCTGGACGGTGACGAATATGTGATCAACGGTTCGAAAACCTTCATTACCAACGGCTTTCTCGCGGATCTGGTGATCGTGGTGGCCAAGACCGACCCAAAGGCCGGCGCCAAGGGCACCAGCCTGTTTCTGGTGGAAGCGGGTACGCCGGGTTTCGATAAGGGCAAGCGCCTTGAGAAGGTTGGTATGAAGGCGCAGGACACGTCTGAATTGTTTTTCCAGGACGTGCGCGTGCCGAAAGAAAACCTGCTGGGGCAGGCCGGGGCCGGATTCGCTTATCTGATGCAGGAATTGCCTCAGGAACGTCTGACGGTGGCGATCGGTGGCCTGGCTTCAGCTGAAGCAGCGTTGCAATGGACGCTTGATTACACCCGCGATCGCAAGGCGTTCGGCAAAGCCATTGCCGACTTCCAGAACACCCGCTTCAAGCTGGCAGAGATGGCGACTGAAATTCAGATCGGCCGAGTGTTCGTCGATAAATGTCTGGAGCTGCACCTGCAAGGCAAGCTCGACGTGCCGACGGCGGCGATGGCGAAATACTGGGGCACCGATCTGCAATGCAAGGTGCTCGACGAGTGCGTGCAGTTGCATGGCGGTTACGGCTTCATGTGGGAGTACCCAGTGGCCCGGGCGTGGGCGGATGCGCGGGTGCAGCGGATTTATGCCGGCACCAATGAAATCATGAAGGAGATTATTGCGCGCTCGCTCTGAAATTCTGGTGGCTGTCAGACCGCTATCGCGAGCAGGCTCACTCCTACAGGGAAATGCATTCCAGAATGTAGGAGTGAGCCTGCTCGCGATTGGCTCTATGAATCAATCAAGGCGCTGGGTTCGGGTGATCCTTGTGAATCGCCTCGATCCCTGCCAGCACTTCATCGGATAGCTTCAGATCGAAACTGGCAATGTTGCTGTCCAGTTGCTCAAGCGTCGTCGCGCCAATGATGTTACTCGTGACGAATGGTTGCTGAGTGACGAACGCCAATGCCATCTGCGCCGGGTCCAGACCGTGCTCCCGGGCCAGCGCGACATAACGGCTGCACGCTGCTTCCGACTGCGCATTGAAATAGCGGCTGAAGCGACTGTAGAGGCTCAGGCGACCTTTCGGTGGACGAGCGCCACCTTCGTACTTGCCTGACAGGAAACCAAACGCCAGCGGCGAATAGGCGAGCAGGCCGCACTGTTCACGGATGGCGACTTCCGCCAGGCCCACTTCAAAACTGCGGTTGAGCAGGTTGTAGGGGTTCTGGATCGACACCGCGCGCGGCCAGCCACGGGCTTCGGCCAAGGCCAGAAAACGCATCGTGCCCCACGGGGTTTCGTTGGACAGGCCGATGTGGCGAATCTTGCCGGCCTTCACTTGCTCGTCGAGTGCTTCGAGAGTGTCTTCGAGCGGGGTCAGGTTGGCTTCGATCTTGTGCTTGTAACCCAGCTGTCCGAAAAAGTTGGTGCTGCGCTCCGGCCAGTGCAATTGATACAGGTCGATGTAATCGGTCTGCAGGCGCTCGAGGCTGGCGTCCACCGCTGCGGTGATGTGCTGGCGGTTATGGCGCAGGTTTTTGTCGCGGATGTAGTCGATGGTGTTGCCGGGGCCGGCGATCTTGCTGGCGAGGATCCAGTCGGCGCGATCACCGCGACTCTTGAAGTAATTGCCGATGTAGCGCTCGGTGGTGGCGTAGGTTTCGGCTTTCGGCGGCACCGGGTACATCTCAGCGGTGTCGATGAAATTGATCCCGGCTTCTTTGGCCCGTTCAATCTGTGCGAAGGCTTCAGCTTCAGTGTTTTGCTCGCCCCAGGTCATGGTGCCGAGGCAGATTGCACTCACGTTCAGGTCGGTACGGCCTAGCTGGCGATAGTCCATCGGGTGCTCCTTGGGCAAAACAATCATAAAAGCAGGTTGAAATATTTTTCGCAATCTGCATAATTGCCGACCTCTTTCTGCAGTGGAAGTGATGCGCCGCCGCCGAAGAATCTTGCCGTTGAACGGACGCGCCGACCCGAGCCCCCGAAAGCGTCTGTATCCGGCTGCCTTTGACTTGTCAAAGTACGCACTATTCAGTAAGATCCGCCGTCTAATTTACAGGGCGGCCCCTGAGGCTATAAAGAATGAAAACTTTTACTGCTAAACCGGAAACAGTAAAGCGCGACTGGTTTGTCGTCGACGCTGCTGGTCAGACCCTGGGTCGTCTGGCCACCGAAATCGCGAGCCGTCTGCGTGGCAAGCACAAGCCTGAGTACACTCCTCACGTTGACACCGGCGACTACATCGTCGTAATCAACGCCGAGCAGATTCGTGTTACCGGTGCTAAAACCACTGACAAAATGTACTACTCCCACTCCGGTTTCCCGGGCGGCATCAAGTCGATCAACTTTGAAAAGCTGATCGCTAAAGCCCCTGAGCGCGTGATCGAGACCGCGGTTAAAGGCATGCTGCCTAAAAACCCACTGGGTCGCGACATGTACCGTAAGCTGAAAGTCTATGCGGGCGCTGCACACCCACATACTGCTCAGCAGCCCCAAGAACTGAAGTTTTAACGGAATAGTACATTATGTCGGCGACTCAAAATTACGGCACTGGCCGTCGCAAGACCGCAACCGCACGCGTTTTCCTGCGTCCGGGTACTGGTAACATCTCCATCAACAACCGTTCGCTGGAAAACTTCTTCGGCCGTGAAACTGCCCGCATGGTAGTTCGCCAGCCGCTGGAGCTGACTGAGACTGTCGAGAAGTTCGACATCTACGTCACCGTGATCGGCGGTGGTGTAAGTGGTCAAGCTGGCGCAATCCGCCACGGCATCACTCGCGCTCTGATGGACTACGACGAAACCCTGCGTGGCGCTCTGCGCAAAGCTGGCTTCGTTACTCGCGACGCCCGTGAAGTTGAACGTAAGAAAGTTGGTCTGCGTAAAGCGCGTAAGCGTCCGCAGTACTCGAAGCGTTAATTCCGCTTCCGCGTTCAAAAAGAACGCCCGCCTCCTCACGGAAGCGGGCGTTTTTTTATGCCTGCGATTTATCAAAGAATTGCGCTGCGACAACTTGCCACTTCCGTAGACCCCCTATACTGCAAGGCTTGAGGGTAAGAGCTCCGGGTAATTCCCTTGTCAGAATTGGGGCTTTTCATTACCATTCGGCAAAATTTTTATAAGTAACATTGATTTATTTAGTAGATGCCTGATTTAACAGGCCACAAAAGCTGATGGGAGAGGACTGAATGAGCAATGACGGCGTGAATGCAGGCCGGCGTCGCTTCTTGGTAGCAGCCACATCCGTGGTGGGTGCTGCAGGAGCGGTGGGGGCTGCGGTCCCGTTCGTGGGGTCATGGTTTCCCAGTGCCAAGGCGAAAGCCGCTGGTGCACCGGTGAAAGTGAATGTCAGCAAAATCGAGCCAGGACAGCAGATGATTGCTGAGTGGCGCGGCCAGCCGGTGTTCATTGTCCGCCGTACTGCGGAAATCCTGGGGAATCTCAAGAAGATCGAGGGCCAGCTCTCCGATCCGACCTCCAAAAACTCCACGCAACCCACCTATGTCGACCCTGAAGTGCGTTCGATCAAGCCGGAAATTCTGCTGCTGATCGGGATCTGCACGCACCTGGGTTGCTCACCAACCTTCCGTCCCGAAGTGGCACCTGCGGATCTGGGTAAAGACTGGGTCGGTGGCTATTTCTGCCCTTGCCACGGTTCCCACTACGATCTGGCTGGCCGCGTCTACAAGTCGCAACCTGCGCCTTTGAACCTGCCAGTTCCCCCGCATTCCTATGAGACCGATGACCTGATTGTCATTGGCGTCGATACGGAGAAAGCGTGATGAGCAAGTTCATGGATTGGGTTGATGCGCGCTTTCCTGCGACCAAAATGTGGGAAGACCATCTCAGCAAGTATTACGCTCCAAAAAACTTCAACTTCTTCTACTTCTTCGGCTCCCTGGCGCTGCTGGTGCTGGTCAATCAGATCGTTACCGGTGTCTGGCTGACGATGAGCTACACCCCGTCGGCAGAAGAAGCGTTCGCTTCCGTTGAATACATCATGCGCGACGTCGAGTACGGCTCGATCCTGCGTCTGCTGCACTCGACCGGCGCTTCGGCGTTCTTCATCGTGGTCTATCTGCACATGTTCCGTGGTCTGCTTTACGGTTCTTATCAGAAGCCGCGTGAGCTGGTCTGGGTCTTCGGCATGCTGATTTACCTAGCGCTGATGGCCGAAGCTTTCATGGGTTATCTGCTGCCATGGGGCCAGATGTCGTACTGGGGCGCCCAGGTGATTATCTCGCTGTTCGGTGCGATTCCTGTCATCGGCAACGACCTGACGCAGTGGATTCGTGGTGACTACCTGATCTCCGGGATCACCCTGAACCGCTTCTTCGCCTTGCACGTTGTCGCGCTGCCGATCGTGATTCTCGGCCTGGTGGTGTTGCACATTCTGGCGCTGCACGAAGTCGGTTCGAACAACCCTGATGGCGTCGACATCAAGAAGCACAAAGACGAAAACGGCATCCCGCTGGATGGCATTGCCTTCCACCCGTACTACACCGTGAAGGACATTGTCGGTGTCGTAGTGTTCCTGTTTATCTTCTGTTTTATTGTGTTCTTCTTCCCGGAAATGGGCGGTTACTTCCTCGAAAAACCAAACTTCGAGCAAGCCAACCCGTTCAAGACACCTGAGCACATTGCCCCGGTTTGGTACTTCACGCCGTTCTACGCCATCCTGCGTGCGATCCCGGACAAGCTCATGGGCGTGATCGCCATGGGGGCGGCGATTGCGGTGCTGTTCGTACTGCCGTGGCTGGATCGAAGCCCGGTCAAATCGATGCGCTACAAAGGCTGGATGAGCAAGATCTGGCTGCTGGTGTTCTGCATTTCGTTCGTGATTCTCGGCGTTCTTGGTGTGCTTGCGCCGACGCCGGAGCGAACCTTGCTGTCGCAGGTCTGCACCTTCCTGTACTTCGCCTACTTCATTCTGATGCCGTTCTACACCAGGCTCGAGAAGACCAAACCGGTTCCGGAAAGGGTGACTGGCTGATGAAAAAGTTATTTTTTGCTCTGATTTTTGCTGCGTTGCCTGTGCTGTCTTTCGCTGCCGAACACGGTGGTCCGGAGCTGGAAAAAGTCGATATCGACGTGTCCGACAAGGCTGCCCTGCAAGATGGTGCGCGTACCTTTGCCAACTATTGCATGGGTTGCCACAGTGCCAAGTTCCAGCGTTACGAGCGGGTTGCCGATGATTTGGGCATTCCTCACGAAATGATGCTGGAGAAGGTGGTGTTCACCGGCGCCAAGATTGGCGATCACATGAACATCGGCATGCAGCCTGCTGATGCCAAGACCTGGTTCGGCGCGGCACCCCCGGATCTGACTCTGGTCGCTCGTGTGCGTGGCACTGACTGGCTCTACGGTTACCTGAAGTCGTTCTACGAAGATCCTGCACGTCCATGGGGCGTGAACAACAAGGTTTTCCCGAACGTCGGCATGCCTAACGTGCTGGTCGGCCTGCAAGGTCGTCAGGTCGTGGGTTGCAAGCAGGTGCAGATCGTCGAAGACGGCAAGAAGCAATATGATCCGCTGACCGGTACGCCTCTGACTCATGAAGCGTGCGATCAACTGACCATCGTGCCGAAATCCGGTGCTCTGAACGAAGAGCAGTTCGATGAGAAGGTCAAGAATCTGGTAACCTTCCTGGCTTACTCGGCTAACCCGGTTAAGCTGCAACATCAGCGCATCGGTACTTACGTCTTGCTGTACCTGGCGTTCTTCTTTGTGTTCGCCTACCTGCTCAAGCGTGAATACTGGAAAGACGTGCACTGATACGCTTCAAGCATTGCTGTTAATCGCGCGCGCCCAAGGGCGCCTCCGATAGCGCAACGTCTGGTTTGCCAGGTGTTGCGGGAGGCGCCCTCTGGGCGCGCGCGTTTTTCCGGTTCCGATAATTTCAACAAGCGAGGAGGATCGCCATGGGCGTGACCAATCGGTTGGCCTGTTACTCCGACCCCGCCGACCACTATTCCCACCGAGTGCGCATCGTGCTTGCAGAGAAGGGTGTCAGCGCCGAGATCATTTATGTGGAAGCTGGTCGCCAGCCGCCTAAACTGATTGAGGTAAACCCTTACGGCAGTCTGCCGACGCTGGTCGATCGTGACCTGGCGTTGTGGGAGTCGACCGTGGTGATGGAATATCTGGATGAGCGTTACCCGCACCCGCCGTTGATGCCGGTTTATCCGGTGGCGCGTGCCAACAGCCGTTTGCTGATTCATCGAATTCAGCGCGACTGGTGTGGTCTGGTGGATCTGATTCTGGATCCCAAGTCCAAGGAGGCCGCGCGTGTCGTGGCGCGCAAGGAATTGCGTGAAAGCCTGACGGGCGTGTCGCCATTGTTTGCCGACAAGCCGTTTTTCCTCAGTGAGGAACAAAGTCTGGTGGATTGCTGCCTATTGCCAATACTCTGGCGTTTGCCGATTCTGGGTATTGAACTGCCGCGGCCAGCCAAGCCGCTGCTTGATTATATGGAGCGCTCGTTTGCGCGTGAGGCTTTCCAGGCGAGTCTGTCTGGTGTCGAACGCGATATGCGCTAAGGCTTAAGGAGCCGCTATGAACTCCAGTCGACCTTATCTGGTCCGCGCGCTCTACGAGTGGATTGTTGATAACGATTGCACCCCGCACATGCTGGTCAACTCTGAATACCCGGCAGTGCAGGTGCCGCAGGGTTTCGCCAGTGACGGCCAGATTGTCCTGAACATCTCGCCAAGCGCGGTGCGTCATCTGCACATGGACAACGACGTGGTGACCTTCGAGGGTCGCTTCGGTGGCGTTCCGCACAGCTTGTACGTGCCGATCAGCGCGATTCTGGGGATCTACGCCCGGGAGAACGGTCAAGGCATGGTGTTTGATCTCGAGTCGCCGATGGATGACGAAGAAGAGATCGAGGCGGATGACGACTTGCCGCCACCGGACAGCGAGCCGCCGCGCCCTAGTGGTCGGCCAAGCCTGAAGGTGGTGAAGTAATAAAAAAGGCGATCCGGATGGATCGCCTTTTTTATGCGCGCGTTTCGGCTGTCAGTCGATGTATTCGAACAGCTTGACGATTTTCTGTACGCCGGAAACGCCCTGAACCAGATTGGTGGCCTGAGTGGCTTCCTGTTTGGTCAGCAGGCCCAGCAAATAGACGATACCGTTCTCGGTCACGACCTTGATGCGCGAGCCAGGAATGCTGGCATCGGTGAGCATCTGGGTCTTGATCTTGGACGTCAGCCAAGTGTCATTCTGGCGAGCCAGGAAACCGGACGGCGGTATGACCTGCAGTTCGTTGTGAACGGTTTTTACCCGTTGCACGGCGGCTGCCGCTTGTTCGGCTTTGGCTTTCAAGTCTGCGCGAGGCGTTTGACCGGCCAGCAAGACAACGCCGTTGAAACTGGTGACGACGATGTGCGAGTCGTTGTCCAGGGCCGGGTCGGCTTTGGCCACGTTTACGCCCACTTTGGTTTCGATCAACGAGTCATCGATCTTGCTGCCGAAGGTGCGGGTACCGCGGTCGTCATCGATCGGCGCTTCACGGCTGGCGTTCACCACCGAGGTGCAGCCGCTGATGCCGAGGCACAGGGTCAAGGCCAGAAGGCCAAGGCGATTAGGGGTCATTCTTCACTCCCGAACAGTTGGCTGTCGATCAGATCGCAGAGGCAATGGATCGCCAGCAAGTGGACTTCTTGAATACGTGCAGTGACATTGGCCGGTACGCGGATCTCGACGTCTTCGGGCAGCAGCAGTGACGCCATGCCGCCACCATCGCGTCCGGTCATAGCTACGACAATCATTTCGCGATCATGTGCGGCCTGGATCGCTTGAATAATGTTCGCCGAGTTACCGCTGGTCGAAATCGCCAGCAGCACATCGCCCGACTGACCGAGGGCGCGGATCTGCTTGGAGAACACTTCGTTGTAGCTGTAGTCGTTGGCGATTGAGGTGATCGTCGAAGTATCGGTGGTCAGCGCAATCGCCGGCAGGCTCGGACGCTCGCGCTCGAAGCGGTTGAGCAGCTCCGAGGAAAAATGCTGAGCGTCGCCGGCCGACCCACCGTTGCCGCACGAGAGCATTTTGCCTCCGTTGAGCAGGGTGTTGACCATGATCTGGCTGGCTTGCTCGATGTGCGGTGCAAGTACGTCCATCGCCTGTTGCTTGGTGTCGATACTGGCCTGGAAAAGCTGGCGAATTCGGGATTGCATGTCCATCTGTGTGACCTTAAGTAGCGCGGCTGTCCGGCACATGAATGTGCAGCCCGCAAAGCAAAGAGCAAAATTTGTCGGTGGGATTGTCCGGGTCGCAACGCCGACGATCAACTGTCGAAAGCATTCTGCAACCAGTTCAGCTGACTCGGATGGCTGTCGATGGCCACCACGTCGAAGCGGCAAGGGGAATTGGCCCAACGCGATTCGCGCTGAAGAAAATACTGTGCAGCGAAAATCAGTTTCTGCTGCTTGCGCCCATCGATGCTAGCGAGCGCGCCACCCCATTGAGTGTTTTTTCTGTAGCGAACTTCAACGAATACTACTGTATCGCCATCAAGCATGACCAGATCAAGCTCGCCGCGTTTGCATAACCAGTTCTGCGCCAGCAGGCGCAGACCTTGTTGTAACAGATGCTCGAGCGCCTGGCGCTCGGCATCCTTGCCGCTTTGCGAGCGTGACCTGTCGGGCATCAGCGCGGGGTGTCCGGCAGGCGCTGTACCTGCCCGCTGACGAATTGCGCCCAAGGCAATTGACGCACGACGCGTTGGGTCTGGGTCATGCCGAGGCTGCCCGACTCACCGTCGATGCGACTGTCTGGCAGGGCCTTGAGTTGACCCAGGCGCGGTGCCAGGCGGTAGGCATCCACACCCATCGCGTACAGGCGACCGAGGCTGCCGGCGGCTTGCGGCCACTGCGCAACCACTTGCTGACGCAGTGGATCGCTGTTGTCCAGCAACCATGGGGTTTCGCAGAAGCGGATGCCGTTCATGTCGTTGTACTGGTTGACGTCGCCGCTGGCGCTGTAAACGTGCGAAGTCGCGTACACCGGAACGTCACCCGCGTACTGGAAGTTCAGGGTTGGCTTGATCTGCTGCGCCTGTTGAGGGGTTGCGGCGAGGAAGATGAATTCGATGTCCTGACGACGCGAAGGCTGCGCGGCGACGTTGGTGCCGGCGGCATTCTGCAGGCTCTTGGCGCGCGCTTCGCTTTGACGCAGCTGGAACATGTCGGCGATCTGCTGGGCAAGTTGTACTGGCTGATCAACACGCTCGGTGGCGACGATGCTGCCACCGTTGGCCTGCCAGTCTTGGCTGAAAGCACGCAGTACGCGGTCGCCCCATTCGCCTTTCGGCACCATGATCGCGGCGCGGTGCAGGCCATCGGCGCGGGCGCGGCGCGAGACTTCGCGGGCTTCGTCTTCAGCTGCCAGACCAAACTGGAACAGTTGTGCCGGACCTTGATCGCCTTCGCTGTAGTTCAGCGCGAGGGTGGTGATCGGCAGTTGCGGGCGAGTGCTCAATTGTTTGACCAGTGGTTTTTCCAGCGGGCCAACGACCAGTTGCACGCCGTCAGCCTGAGCCTTGCGGTAGAACTCGTCCATCGAAGTCAGCTTGGAACTGTCGTAGAACTCGATCGCTGGCGGCTTTTGCCCGGCCTGTTGAGCCTGGTAGTGCGCAGCCATGAAACCTTCACGCAGTGCCTTGCCAACAGCGGCCAGTGGGCCGTCCTGTGGCAGCAGCAGGGCGATCTTGCTCAGTGGCTGGCTGGCCAGTTCCTTGAGTTTGGTCAGCGGCAACGGCAGGTTGATCGCCGCCGGGTGCTTTGGATTCTGCGCGCGCCAGGTGTCGATCGCCGCTTGCTGCTGTTCCAGGGTGCCAGCGGATTTCACTGCCATGGCCAGCCCCATCCAGCCGCCGAGGTCGTCGGTGCTGTTCGGTTGCAGTTGATCAGTTGGCAGCGAGCCGATCAGAGTCCAGATCGCTTCGTGGTTCTTGCTCGCGGCTTCGCCTTGCAGCATCGGTGCGATGAACACGCGCTCGCGGGCAGCGGCCAGGGTCTGGCCATCGGCCTCAAGGGCGCGGGCATGCACGGTGCCGGTGCGCACTTGCTGTTCTTCAGGCATCTCGCCCAAGTGCTGCAGGCTTGGATGGCTCAGGGCGGTCAGCGCGGCTTTCGGCTGATTGCGTGTCATCGCCAGTTCAGCGTTCAAGGTGCTGGCGAAAATCTGCTGGCCGGGCTTGAGTTGCTCCATCGGCACTTGTTGCAGGATTTGCGCGGACTGTCCGGCATTGCCCTGGCGGTAGGCCAGGTCTGCGGCGCTCAGGCGCAACAGGGCGGCTTTTTCCGGGGTTTTCGCCTGGGTCGCCTGTTCGAGCAGTTGCTCGATGCTGGCATCCGGGGTCCGTGGAAGTTCGCCAAGGCTGGAGGAAGGGGAGCTGGCGCAAGCCGCCAACAGGGCAGCGAGGCAGAAGGCAGTGAACAGCCGCAGGCAAGCGATCATGTAAGTGTTCCTGATACTCGATCAAATTAGCGTCGAATTGTACCCAAGCACTGGCCGGGGCGCGATGTTACTGGCGTGAATCGGACGATTTAGCTGAAGTAAATGTTGCAGTGCTGCATAACCACGGACAAAACCGTGGTGGCTCGAAGCGCGTCGCAAGCCTCGTGTCGCGCTACAATGGCCGCTTTTACCGATCACGAGGTGTGCGCTTTGACTGCTCCAGGTTCCCTGAATTCCGCTGCTGGCTCGCTTTATGTGGTGGCGACGCCCATCGGCAACCTGGACGACATCAGCGCCCGGGCCCTGAAGATCCTCCGCGAAGTGGCCTTGATCGCAGCCGAAGACACACGTCATTCGGCGCGTCTGATGCAACACTTCGGGATCGGCACGCCGCTGGCCGCGTGTCACGAACACAATGAACGAGATGAAGGTAGCCGCTTTATTACCCGCTTGCTGGCGGGTGATAACGTCGCGTTGATTTCCGATGCGGGGACGCCGCTGATTTCCGATCCGGGGTATCACTTGGTGCGTCAGGCCCGCGCGGCCGGGATCAATGTCGTGCCAGTGCCGGGTGCCTGTGCGCTTATTGCCGCGCTGTCGGCGGCCGGTCTGCCGTCTGACCGTTTCATCTTCGAAGGTTTTCTGCCGGCCAAGTCGGTCGGACGCAAGGCGCGACTGGAAGCCGTCAAAGAAGAGCCGCGCACGTTGATCTTCTATGAAGCACCGCACCGCATTCTTGAATGTCTGCAGGATATGGAAGCCGTGTTTGGCGGTGAGCGCCAGGCATTGCTCGCCCGCGAGATCACCAAGACCTTCGAAACGCTCAAAGGTCTGCCATTGGCCGAGTTGCGCGCGTTCGTCGAATCCGACAGCAATCAGCAGCGCGGCGAATGCGTAGTGCTGGTGGCGGGCTGGACGGCACCGGAGTCCGAGGATGCCGTCAGCAGCGAGGCGATGCGTATTCTTGATCTGTTGCTCGAAGAGATGCCGCTCAAGCGTGCCGCCGCGTTGGCAGCACAAATCACTGGCGAGCGCAAAAACGTGCTGTATCAGGTCGCGCTGGAGAAACAGAAAGGCGTGTAAGCCGTCACCCATAGCGGTCTTGAGGCTTTTAGCGCTTGTTCTTCAGGCGCTCTGCCGTTAACCTTCGCGGCGGAGAGTCGATCGGACAGTCGCTGCCCTCTATGAAAATTAGGGGGGGGAGGAAAGTCCGGGCTCCATAGGGCGAAGTGCCAGGTAATGCCTGGGAGGCGTGAGCCTACGGAAAGTGCCACAGAAAATAACCGCCTAAGCGCTTCGGCGCCGGTAAGGGTGAAAAGGTGCGGTAAGAGCGCACCGCGCGTCTGGCAACAGTTCGTGGCTAGGTAAACCCCACTTGGAGCAAGACCAAATAGGGTCCCAAGGCGTGGCCCGCGCTGGGACCGGGTAGGTTGCTAAAGATGTCCAGTGATGGCCATCGTAGACGAATGACTGTTCAAGACAGAACCCGGCTTACAGATCGACTCTCCACCTTTTTCTTTCCCTGCTTGAATCATTGGCAACAGGGCTGTGTAATATCAGCAGGCCTGCTCTGAAAGTCCGGCAGCGGCAAACGCAGTAATAGCCATTTCCCACCTTGCTTCAATCAACAGCAGAAGCGCTTTTGTAATACCGAAAAAATCTTACTCTTAACAAATTACTTTAACTTTCGAGCGCAGCTTTCAGTGCTGCATCAAGTTATTGGTCAAAAGTATCCGCCAGATTCTCGTTGCACCTCCTTTTATGCTCCTAAATCTCCGTTCTGTAAGGGTTTTCCTTTAATCCGCGCCTTGACGGTGTGGTGGGCGCATTCCTATAGTGTGCGCAAGTGGCGGAAAGTGGCATGAAGTGGGTTTTTTGAGCTCAAAACGATAAAAATTGGAGAAACGCAGACGTGTTTCGCGGAGCTAACGCTATCAGTCTCGATGCAAAGGGCCGTCTCGCCATGCCGAGCCGGTACCGTGACGAGCTCGATTCGCGTAGTTCTGGCCAATTGATCGTGACCATTGATGCCGTTGATCCGTGTCTGTGTGTCTATCCGCTCGACGAGTGGGAAATTATTGAAACCAAGTTGCGCGCGCTTCCTTCGCTTCGCGAAGAGAACCGTCGCCTGCAACGTTTGCTGATTGGTAATGCCGTCGACCTTGAACTCGATGGCAGTGGTCGTTTTCTGGTTCCACCGCGTCTGCGCGAATACGCCAAGCTCGATAAGCGCGCGATGCTGGTAGGCCAACTGAACAAGTTCCAATTGTGGGACGAGGATGCATGGAACGCGGTATCTGCCGCTGACCTTGCTGCTATTCAACAACCGGGCGCGATGCCTGATGAACTGCGTGATTTGATCCTGTGACTATTGATAGCGGCTTTAACCACATCACCGTACTGCTTGACGAAGCCGTCGAGGCTCTCGCCGTACGTCCTGATGGCTGCTATCTGGACGGCACGTTCGGGCGCGGCGGACACAGCCGGTTGATCCTCAGCCAGCTAGGCACGGACGGCCGGCTCATCGGATTCGACAAAGATCCACAAGCGATTGCCACCGGGCAAACGCTAGCGGCCGAAGACGGCCGCTTTGTCGTTGTGCAGCGCAGCTTTGCCGAACTGGGTTCGGTGGTTGCCGAGCAAGGTCTGGCCGGCAAGGTCAGCGGCATTCTGCTTGACCTCGGCGTGTCTTCGCCGCAGCTCGACGACGCTGAGCGCGGCTTCAGTTTCCTCAATGACGGCCCGCTCGACATGCGCATGGACCCGTCCCGTGGCATCAGCGCTGCCGAATTCGTCAACACCGCACCGGCTGAGGAAATCGCCCGGGTGTTCAAGGAATACGGTGAAGAACGTTTCTCCGGTCGTATGGCCCGCGCCGTCGCCGAGCGTCGCGATATCAAGCCGTTCGAGCGCACTGCCGATCTGGCCGAAGTATTGAAAGTCGCCAACCCGGCATGGGAAAAGGGCAAGAACCCGGCCACCCGTGCATTCCAGGGTTTGCGCATTCACGTCAACAACGAACTGGGTGATCTGGAAGCCGGCCTCGAAGCCGCGCTGGACGCGCTGGAAATTGGCGGCCGTCTGGTCGTGATCAGCTTCCACTCGCTGGAAGACCGCATCGTCAAACTGTTCATGCGCAAACTGGTGAAAGGCGAAGCAGACAACCTGCCGCGCAACCTGCCGGTTCGCCATGTTGCGTTCGAACCGAAAATCAAAGTCCATGGCAAAGCGCAGACGGCCTCCGACGCCGAACTCAAAGCCAACCCACGTTCCCGTAGCGCCGTCATGCGCGTCGCGGAGAAGCTGCGGTGAGCAAGCTTTTCGCCAAGCCACTGCCCGGCGGCAGCTTTCTGATGCTGCTGCTGTTTATCGGCGTGCTCGTCTCGGCCATCGCCGTGTCGTACAGCGCGCACTGGAACCGGCAGTTGCTCAACACCCTTTATAACGAACTCAGCGTGCGCGACAAGGCGCAGGCCGAGTGGGGCCGTCTGATTCTCGAGCAGAGCACCTGGACCGCGCACAGCCGCATCGAAGTGCTGGCCACCGAACAACTGAAAATGCACATTCCGGGCGCGGCTGACGTGAAGATGGTGGCGCCATGATGAAACTCGAAGGCGCACTGTTCCCATGGCGCTTCCGCCTGATGGTGGCGCTGCTCGGCGTGATGGTCGCGGCGATCTGCTGGCGCATCATCGACTTGCAAGTGGTTGACCGTGACTTCCTCAAAGGTCAGGGCGATGCGCGCAGCCTGCGTCATATTCCGATTCCGGCTCACCGTGGTCTGATCACCGACCGTAACGGCGAGCCTTTGGCCGTAAGTACCCCAGTGACCACGCTGTGGGCCAACGCCAAGGAAATGCAAACGGCCAAAGAGAAGTGGCCGGCACTTGCTGCCGCGCTGGGTCAGGATCCGAAAGCCCTGACCGAACGCCTCGAAGCCCAGGCCAACAAAGAATTCATTTATCTGGTGCGCGGGCTGACCCCCGAGCAAGGCCAGGCTGTGCTTGATCTGAAAGTCCCAGGTGTCTACGGCATCGAAGAATTCCGCCGGTTCTACCCGGCCGGTGAAGTCACCGCGCACATGGTCGGTTTTACCGACATCGATGACCACGGTCGTGAAGGTGTCGAGCTGGCTTATGACGAATGGCTCGCCGGGGTGCCGGGCAAGCGACAAGTCATCAAGGATCGGCGCGGTCGGCTGATCAAGGATGTTCAGGTCACCAAAAACGCCAAGGCCGGCAAGCCCTTGGCGTTGTCCATTGACCTGCGTCTGCAATATCTGGCCAACCGCGAACTGCGTAACGCGATCATCGAGAACGGCGCCAAGGCCGGCAGTCTGGTGATCATGGACGTCAAGACCGGCGAGATTCTCGCCATGGTCAACCAGCCGACCTACAACCCGAACAACCGTCGCAACCTGCAACCGGCGATGATGCGTAACCGCGCAATGATCGACGTGTTCGAGCCGGGTTCGACCATGAAAGCCATTTCGATGAGCGCCGCAATCGAGTCCGGTCGCTGGAAACCGAGCGACACTGTCGAGGTGTATCCGGGCACTCTGCAGATCGGCAAATACACGATCAAGGACGTTTCCAAGAGCGAAGGTCCGGTGCTGGACATGACCGGTATTCTGATCAATTCCAGTAACGTCGGCATGAGTAAGGTCGCGTTCGATATCGGCGGTGAAACGATTTACCGGCTGGCACAGAAAGTTGGCCTCGGCCAGGACACCGGCCTTGGCTTCCCGGGCGAACGTGTCGGCAACCTGCCGAACTACCGCGATTGGCGCAAGGCTGAAACTGCGACCCTGTCCTACGGCTACGGTATTTCCGTGACCGCGATCCAGCTGGTTCACGCGTTCTCGGCATTGGCCAACAATGGTCGCCTCGCACCGCTGACGCTGATCAAAACCGACAAGCCGCCGCAGACCACACAGGTGCTGCCGGAAGCCGTCGCGAAAACCATGCAAGGCATGCTCACTCAGGTGATCGAAGCGCCGCGCGGCGTGTTCCGTGCGCAGGTGCCGGCGTATCACGTGGCGGGCAAGTCGGGTACTGCGCGTAAGACCTCGGTGGGTACCAAGGGCTACGCGGAAAACTCTTATCGCTCGCTGTTTGCCGGTTTCGGCCCGATGAGCGATCCGCGTTATGCGATTGTTGTGGTGATCGATGAACCGTCCAAGGCCGGTTACTTCGGTGGTCTGGTCTCCGCGCCGGTGTTCAGCCGTGTGATGTCCGGCACCCTGCGCCTGATGAACGTGACCCCGGACAACCTGCCGAACACCCAGCAGGCGAACGCCACTCCCGTCATTCCGCTGAAAGCCAATGGAGGGCGCGGCTGATGTCATTAAGTCTGAACAAGATATTCCCCCACGCCGGCCACGATCTGTTGATCCGTGAATTGGCGCTGGACAGCCGCAACGTACGCGCGGGCGATCTGTTCCTCGCCGTGCCCGGCGGCAAATTCGATGGCCGTGCACACATTGCCGATGCTCTGGCGCGCGGCGCTGCCGCTGTGGCCTATGAAGTGGAAGGCGCCACCGTGCTGCCGATCACTGACGTGCCGCTGATTCCGGTCAAAGGCCTGGCAGCGCAACTGTCGGACATCGCCGGGCGTTTTTACGGTGAGCCAAGCCATCACCTGAACCTGATTGGCGTGACCGGCACCAACGGCAAAACCAGCGTGACTCAATTGGTTGCGCAGGCACTGGATCTGCTCGGCCAGCATTGCGGCATCGTCGGGACCTTGGGTTCCGGCTTCTATGGCGCACTGCAAAGCGGTCTGCACACCACGCCGAATCCGATCGCCGTGCAAGCGACCCTGGGCGACCTGAAAAAGGCCGGCGCCAAAGCCGTGGCTATGGAAGTGTCGTCCCACGGTCTGGATCAGGGCCGCGTGACGGCGCTGGCGTTCGACGTCGCGGTGATGACCAACCTGTCCCGCGATCATCTGGACTATCACGGCACTATGGAGGCGTACGCCGAGGCCAAGGCCAAGCTGTTCGCCTGGAATGATCTGAAGTGCCGCGTGGTCAACCTCGACGACGATTTCGGCCGGCAACTGGCCGCGGAAAAACGTGAGTCGCGCTTGATCACCTACAGCCTGCTCGACAGCAGTGCCTATCTGTTCTGTCGTGAAGCGCAGTTCGACGACCATGGCGTGCGCGCCACGCTGGTCACGCCGCAGGGCGAACATCATCTGCGCAGCACCTTGCTCGGTCGTTTCAACCTGAGCAACGTACTGGCAGCAGTCGGTGCCTTGCTCGGTCTGGATTACGCGCTCGACGAAATCCTCAAAGTACTGCCGAAACTCGAAGGTCCGGCCGGGCGCATGCAGCGTCTGGGTGGTGGCACTCAGCCGTTGGTGGTGGTCGATTACGCGCACACCCCGGATGCGCTGGAAAAGGTTCTGACCGCTTTGCGCCCGCACGTCAAAGGTCAACTGCTGTGCCTGTTCGGCTGCGGCGGTGACCGTGACCGCGGCAAGCGTCCGTTGATGGCCGAAGTGGTCGAGCGTCTGGCCGATCAGGTACTGGTCACCGACGACAACCCGCGCACTGAAGATCCGGCAGTGATTTTCGATGACATCCGCGCCGGTTTCACGGCTGTGGATAAAGTCACCTTCGTCGCCGGCCGTGGTCAGGCGATTGCACAACTGATTGCCGGCGCTTCGGCGGATGACGTGATTGTCTTGGCCGGTAAAGGTCATGAGGACTATCAGGAAATCAATGGCGAGCGCCACGCTTTCTCCGATCTGGTCGAGGCCGATCACGCCCTGACCGCGTGGGAGGTGGCCCATGCTTAAGGCCCTGAAACTCAGCGAACTGACCAACGCGCTCGACGCACGTTTGATCGCCGCCGATGCCAGTTTCGATGGCGTCAGCATCGACAGCCGTGCGATCCAGCCGGGTCAACTGTTTATAGCGTTGACCGGCCCGCGTTTCGACGGTCATGACTACTTGAACGATGTCGCCGCCAAAGGTGCCGTCGCTGCGCTGGTCGAGCGCGAAGTCGCCGACAGCACCTTGCCGCAACTGCTGGTCAAAGACACCCGTCAGGCCCTCGGCCAATTGGGCGCGTTGAACCGTGCGGCTTTCACTCAGCCAGTCGCTGCCATCACTGGCTCCAGCGGCAAGACCACCGTCAAGGAAATGCTCGCGAGCATCCTGCGCACGCGCGGACCGGTGCTGGCGACCCGTGGCAATCTGAACAACGATCTCGGCGCGCCGCTGACCCTGCTCGAACTGGCCCCGGAACACACTTCGGCGGTGATCGAACTGGGCGCCTCGCGTCTGGGCGAAATCGCTTACACCGTTGGCCTGACCAAGCCGCACGTGGCGATCCTGAACAATGCCGGCACCGCGCACGTTGGTGAGTTTGGCGGCCCGGAAAAAATCGTCGAAGCCAAAGGCGAAATCATCGACGGGCTGGCGGCTGATGGTGTCGCCGTGCTCAACCTCGATGACAAAGCCTTCGGTATCTGGAAGGCCCGTGCAGGCGCGCGCAAAGTGCTGACTTTCGCCCTGAGCAACACTCAGGCGGATTTCTACGCCAGTGACTTGAGCACCGATGCTCGTGGTTGCCCGGCTTTCAATCTGCACACACCTGAAGGTGTCGAGCACGTTCAACTGAACCTGCTCGGCACCCATAACGTTGCCAATTCCATGGCTGCCGCCGCTGCCGCGCACGCCTTGGGCGTGTCGCTGTTCGGCATCGCCACCGGGCTGGGCGCCGTGCAACCGGTCAAGGGTCGCACCGTCGCGCAACTGGCGAAGAACGGTATGCGCGTGATTGATGACACTTACAACGCAAACCCCACCTCGATGTGCGCGGCCGTTGATATACTCGCCGGCTTTTCCGGCCGCACCGTCCTGGTGCTCGGAGATATCGGCGAGTTGGGCGATTGGGCGGAGCAGGGGCACCGCGACGTGGGCGAGTACGCCCGGGGCAAGGTTTCCGCGCTTTATGCCGTTGGGCCAAACATGGTTCACGCCGTAAACGCTTTCGGTGAACAGGCGTATCACTTCGGCAGCCAAGCCGAACTGATTCAGGCCCTCGACGCCGAGCAGGACACAAACACCACCATTTTGATCAAGGGTTCGCGCAGTGCAGCGATGGAAAACATCGTTGCGGCTCTGTGCGGGTCCAGTCTGGAGAAACATTAATGCTGCTGCTGCTAGCGGAGTATCTGCAACAGTTCTACAAAGGCTTCGCGGTCTTTCAGTACCTGACCCTGCGCGGGATCCTCGGTGTGCTGACCGCGCTGGTTTTGTCGCTGTGCTATGGCCCGTGGATGATCCGCACTTTGCAGAACCGTCAGATCGGTCAGTCCGTGCGTAATGATGGCCCGCAATCGCACCTGTCCAAGTCGGGTACACCGACCATGGGCGGCGCACTGATTCTGTCTTCGATTGGCGTCAGCACACTGCTTTGGGCTGACCTGAGCAACCGTTACGTCTGGACTGTTTTGCTGGTGACTCTGCTGTTCGGCGCCATCGGTTGGGTCGACGATTACCGCAAGGTCATCGAGAAGAACTCCCGTGGCTTGCCGAGCCGCTGGAAGTATTTCTGGCAGTCGGTGTTCGGCCTCGGCGCGGCGATCTTCCTTTATATGACCGCCTCCACCCCGGTGGAAACCACGCTGATCCTGCCGATGCTCAAGGACTACAGCATTCCGCTGGGCCTCGGTTTCATCGTGCTGACTTATTTCGTGATCGTTGGCTCGAGCAACGCGGTCAACCTGACTGACGGCCTCGACGGTCTGGCGATCATGCCGACCGTGATGGTCGGTGGTGGCCTCGGCATCTTCTGCTACCTGTCGGGTAACGTGAAATTCGCTGAATACCTGTTGATCCCTTACGTGCCGGGCGCGGGTGAACTGATCGTGTTCTGCGGCGCGCTGATCGGTGCCGGCCTTGGCTTTCTGTGGTTCAACACCTATCCGGCGCAAGTGTTCATGGGCGACGTCGGTGCCCTGGCACTCGGCGCGGCACTGGGCACCATCGCGGTGATCGTCCGTCAGGAAATCGTCCTGTTCATCATGGGCGGCGTGTTCGTGATGGAAACCCTGTCAGTCGTCATTCAGGTTGCGTCCTTTAAGCTGACCGGTCGCCGTGTGTTCCGCATGGCACCGATCCACCACCATTTTGAACTCAAGGGCTGGCCCGAGCCGCGTGTGATTGTCCGTTTCTGGATCATCACCGTGATTCTCGTGCTGATCGGCCTTGCCACCCTGAAGCTGAGGTAGAACGAGTGTCTCTGATCGCTTCTGACCACTTCCGCATCGTTGTCGGCCTCGGCAAGAGCGGCATGTCCCTGGTTCGCTTCCTGGCGAACCGGGGCACGTCGTTTGCCGTGGCGGACACGCGGGAAAATCCACCGGAACTGGCCACGCTCAAGCGTGACTATCCGCACGTGGAAGTGCGTTGTGGCGAGCTGGACGTCGAATTCCTGTGCCGTGCCGACGAGCTCTACGTGAGCCCCGGACTGGCGCTGGCGACCCCGGCCCTGCAAGCCGCTGCGGCCCGTGGCGTGAAACTGTCCGGTGACATCGAGCTGTTCGCGCGTAACGCGCAGGCGCCGATCGTGGCCATCAGCGGTTCCAACGCGAAAAGCACCGTCACCACTCTGGTCGGCGAGATGGCGGCTGCGGCCGGCAAGCGCGTTGCCGTCGGCGGTAACCTTGGCACTCCGGCGCTGGATCTGCTCAGCGACGACGTCGAGCTGTACGTGATGGAGCTGTCGAGTTTTCAACTGGAAACCACTGACCAGCTCAACGCCGAAGTGGCCACCGTGCTGAACATCAGCGAAGACCACATGGATCGCTACAGCGGTCTGCCGGCATACCACTTGGCCAAGCACCGGATCTTCCGTGGCGCGAAGCAGTTCGTGGTCAACCGTCAGGATGCGCTGAGTCGTCCGCTGATGGGCGAGGGCCAACCATGCTGGACCTTCGGTTTGACCAAGCCGGATTTCAAGGCATTCGGTATCCGCGAAGAAGACGGCGAGAAGTATCTGGCCTTCGAATTCCAGAACCTGATGCCGGTGCGTGAGCTGAAAATTCGCGGCGCACACAATCAGTCCAACGCCCTCGCGGCGCTGGCGCTGGGTCATGCCGTGGGCCTGCCGTTCGACGCCATGCTCTCGGCGCTGCGTACATTTGCCGGCCTTGAGCATCGCTGCCAGTGGGTCCGCGATCTCGACGGCGTGGCGTATTACAACGACTCCAAAGCGACCAACGTTGGTGCCGCACTGGCCGCCATCGAAGGCCTCGGTGCGGACATCGACGGCAAGGTCATCCTGATTGCCGGTGGCGATGGCAAGGGTGCCGAATTCAACGATCTGCGTGATCCGGTGGCGGCCAACTGCCGCGCCGTGATCCTGATGGGCCGTGACTCCGACAAGATCGGCGCGGCCATCGGCGAGGCCGTGCCACTGATTCGCGCGACCTCGCTGGTCGACGCCGTTGCGCAATGCCGCGCCGCCGCCCAACCGGGTGACGTCGTGCTGCTGTCGCCGGCCTGCGCCAGTTTCGACATGTTCAAGAATTACGAAGACCGTGGTCACCAGTTCGTCCGCGCCGTGGAGGAATTGGCATGAGCCTGCGCAATATCATCAAGCCGTATCCGTCGCCGATCATCACCGGGCGCGGTATCGACCTCGATTTCCCGATGCTCGCCGGTTGCCTGGCATTGCTCGGTCTCGGTTTGATCATGATCGCCTCGGCGTCCACTGAAGTGGCGGCAGCGCAGTCGGGCAGTCCGCTGTATTACATGATTCGCCACCTTATTTATGTGGTGCTGGGTCTGGGCGCGTGCATCGTCACCATGATGATTCCAATCGCCACCTGGCAACGCCTTGGCTGGTTGATGTTGATCGGTGCGTTCGGCTTGCTGGTGATGGTGATCATTCCCGGCATCGGGCGAGAAGTGAACGGTTCGATGCGCTGGATCGGGTTCAGCTTCTTCAACGTGCAGCCGTCCGAGATCGCCAAAGTGTTCGTGGTGATCTACCTCGCCGGTTATCTGGTGCGGCGTCAGAAGGAAGTGCGCGAAAGCTGGATGGGCTTTTTCAAGCCGTTCATCGTGCTGCTGCCGATGGCGGGCCTGTTGCTGATGGAACCGGACTTCGGTGCCACAGTGGTGATGATGGGCGCTGCAGCGGCGATGCTGTTCCTCGGCGGGGTCGGGCTGTTCCGCTTCTCGCTGATGGTGGTGTTGGCGGTCGGGGCGGTGGTCTTGCTGATTCAAATGCAGCCGTACCGTATGGCGCGTCTGACCAACTTCGCTGACCCGTGGGCCGACCAGTTCGGTGCCGGTTATCAGTTGTCGCAAGCCTTGATCGCGTTCGGTCGCGGTGAATGGCTCGGCGTCGGTCTGGGCAACAGCGTGCAGAAGCAGTTCTACCTGCCGGAAGCGCACACCGACTTCGTGTTCTCGGTACTGGCCGAAGAGCTCGGCGCCGTTGGTTCGTTGTGCACTGTCGCGCTGTTCGTGTTCGTGTGTATTCGCGGTATGTACATCGGTTTGTGGGCAGAGAAGGCTAAACAGTTCTTCGCCGCTTACGTGGCTTACGGTTTGTCGTTCCTGTGGATTGGTCAGTTCCTGATCAACATCGGCGTGAACGTCGGCCTGCTGCCAACCAAAGGTCTGACCTTGCCGTTCCTCAGTTACGGCGGCAGTTCGTTGGTGATCTGCTGTGCCTGCCTTGGCTTGCTGCTGCGGATCGAGTGGGAGAGTCGAACCCATTTGGGCAGTGAAGAGATGGAATTCCATGAGAGCGACTTCGCCGAGGAGCCGAATCATGGGCGCTAACGTATTGATCATGGCCGGCGGTACCGGCGGCCACGTGTTCCCGGCGCTGGCCTGTGCCCGCGAGTTTCAGGCGCGCGGCTACACCGTGCACTGGCTCGGCACACCGCGCGGGATCGAAAATGAACTGGTCCCGGCCGCCGGGCTGGAACTGCACCGCATCAACGCCACCGGCCTGCGCGGCAAGGGCAAGCTGTCGCTGCTCAAGGCGCCGTTCATGCTGCTGAAATCGGTATGGCAGGCGCGGGCAATCATTCGTCGCTTGCAGCCGGTGTGTGTGGTCGGCTTCGGTGGTTATGTGACCGGTCCTGGTGGCCTCGCTGCAAAACTGGCCGGTGTGCCGGTGATCGTTCACGAGCAGAACGCTGTGGCCGGCACCGCCAATCGGTTGCTGGTGCCGTTCGCCGCCCGGGTGTGTGAAGCGTTCCCCGACACCTTTACTCTGTCGGACACCCGCCGTACCACCGGAAACCCGGTGCGCAGCGAGCTGTTCCTCGACACATCGCGACCTGCCCTGGCCGGTCGCAAAGCGCGTTTGCTGATCCTCGGCGGAAGCCTGGGCGCAGAACCGTTGAACAAATTGCTGCCTGAAGCCCTGGCCCAAGTCGCTGCCGATTTGCGCCCGGAAGTGTTTCATCAGGCCGGCAAAAACCACGATGAAGTGACTGCAGAGCGCTACCGCGCCGCCGGCGTGGATGCGCAGGTGCAGCCGTTCATCAAAGACATGGCCCAGGCCTATGGCTGGGCTGACCTGGTGGTGTGCCGCGCAGGCGCGTTGACCATCAGTGAGCTGGCTGCCGCCGGTCTGCCCTCGATGCTGGTGCCTTTGCCCCACGCGATCGACGATCACCAGACCCGCAACGCCGATTATTTGGCCCGTGAAGGCGCAGCCTTCCTGATGCCGCAAAGAACGACTGGTGCCGCGGACCTTGCCGCGCGCCTGACAGAGGTCTTGATGCAACCGCAACGACTCGAAGATATGGCCCAAGCGGCCCGCCGTCTGGCGAAACCCGATGCCACCCGTAGCGTGGTCGATACCTGTCTGGAGGTGGCCCATGGTTGAGAATCAGAAAGCCATGCCACAACCGGAAATGCGCCGCATCCGTCGCATCCACTTCGTCGGCATCGGCGGCGTGGGCATGTGCGGCATTGCCGAAGTGTTGTTGAACCTGGGCTATGAAGTCTCCGGTTCCGACCTGAAAGCGTCGCCGGTGACCGAGCGTCTGGAATCTTTCGGCGCGCACATCTTCATTGGCCACCGTGCCGAGAACGCAGCTGCTGCCGATGTGCTGGTGGTGTCGAGCGCTGTGAACACCTCTAACCCGGAAGTGGCGAACGCGCTTGAGCGTCGTATTCCGGTGGTGCCGCGTGCCGAGATGCTCGCTGAGCTGATGCGCTATCGCCACGGCATCGCCGTCGCCGGTACACACGGCAAAACCACCACCACCAGCCTGATCGCTTCGGTGTTCGCCGCCGGTGGTCTGGACCCGACATTCGTCATCGGTGGTCGTCTGAACGCGGCGGGCACCAATGCCCAGCTCGGCACCAGCCGTTACCTGATCGCCGAAGCCGATGAAAGCGATGCAAGTTTCCTGCACCTGCAACCGCTGGTGGCCGTGGTCACCAACATCGACGCCGACCACATGGCGACCTACGACGGTGACTTCAACAAACTGAAGAAAACCTTCGTCGAGTTCCTGCACAACCTGCCGTTCTACGGTTTGGCGGTGATGTGCCTGGACGATCCGGTGGTGCGTGAAATCCTCCCGCTGGTGAAGCGTCCGACCGTGACCTACGGCTTCAGCGAAGACGCTGACGTGCGCGCGATCAATATTCGCCAGCAAGGCATGCAGACGTTCTTCACCGTGCTGCGCCCGGATCGTGAACCGCTGGACGTGTCGGTGAACATGCCCGGCAACCACAACGTACTCAATTCGCTGGCGACCATTTGCATCGCCACCGACGAAGGCGTCAGCGATGAAGCCATCGTTCAGGGCCTCTCTGGCTTCCAGGGCGTTGGCCGACGCTTCCAGGTCTATGGCGAACTGCCGGTGGACGGCGGCAACGTAATGCTGGTCGACGACTACGGTCACCACCCGACCGAAGTCGCCGCGGTCATCAAAGCCGTGCGCGGTGGCTGGCCGGAGCGCCGTCTGGTGATGGTTTACCAGCCGCACCGTTATAGCCGCACCCGTGACCTGTACGACGACTTCGTCAATGTACTGGCCGACGCCAACGTCCTGCTGCTGATGGAAGTCTATCCGGCCGGCGAAGAGCCGATTCCGGGCGCCGACAGCCGCAAGCTGTGCAACAGCATCCGCCAGCGCGGTCAGCTCGACCCGATCTACATCGAGCGTGGCGTCGATCTGGCGCCGCTGGTCAAGCCGCTGCTGCGTGCCGGCGACATCCTGCTGTGCCAGGGCGCCGGTGATATCGGTGGTCTCGCGCCGAAGCTGTTGAAAAGTGAATTGTTCGCTGGCGCCGTGGCGGCGTCGGTCGAGGGGAAGTTGAAATGACTGCTGCCTACGCCAAGCTGTTTTCTACTATGGCGCCGAAAGACTTCGGCCGTGTCGCCGTGCTCTTCGGTGGCCTGAGTGCCGAGCGTGAGGTTTCGCTGAAATCCGGTAACGCCGTACTCGACGCGCTGCAAAGTGCTGGCGTGGACGCGTTCGGCATCGACGTTGGCGACGACATTCTGCAACGTCTGCTGAGTGAAAAAATCGACCGCGCCTTCATCATTCTTCACGGCCGTGGCGGTGAAGACGGCTCGATGCAGGGTCTGCTCGAAGTGGCGGGCATTCCCTACACCGGCAGCGGCATTCTGGCTTCGGCACTGGCGATGGACAAATTGCGCACCAAGCAGGTCTGGCACAGCCTCGGGATTCCGACGCCACGTCACGCCGTGCTGTGCAGCGAAGCCGATTGTATTTCGGCGGCGACGGAACTGGGCTTCCCTTTGATCGTCAAACCGGCGCATGAAGGTTCAAGTATCGGGATGGCCAAAGTGAGTTCTGCGTCCGAGTTGATCGACGCATGGAAAGCGGCCAGTACCTATGATTCGCAAGTCTTGGTTGAGCAATGGATTCAAGGTCCGGAGTTCACCATCGCCACCCTGCGTGACCAGGTGTTGCCTCCAATCGCCCTGGGTACACCGCACACGTTCTACGACTACGACGCCAAGTACATCGCCAACGATACCCAGTACCGCATTCCGTGCGGGCTGGATGCCGCCAAGGAACAGGAACTCATGGATCTCACGGCCAAGGCCTGTGAGGCGCTGGGTATTGCCGGTTGGGGCAGGGCGGACGTGATGCAGGACGCCGACGGGCAGTTCTGGTTCCTGGAAGTGAACACCGCTCCGGGCATGACCGATCACAGTCTGGTACCGATGGCGGCCCGTGCGGCCGGCCTGGATTTCCAGCAACTGGTTCTGGCCATTCTGGCCGCCAGTGTTGAAGACGCTCGAGGTTAAGACGATGCAAGGCGCTCAGCTCCGACATCAGCCTCCCGCACCCGGCCGCAAGCCGGTGCCACGGGGTGCCAGCCGAATGGTGGCGAAAGAGCCGATGTCCGCGCGCCTGCCGAAAGCCAATTTCGGCTTTCTGAAGAGTCTGTTCTGGCCAGTGCTGCTGGTGGTGCTGGGCTTTGGTACTTACGAAGGTGCAACGCGTTTGCTGCCGTACGCCGACCGGCCGATCACCAAGATCGCCGTGCAAGGCGACCTGAGCTACATCAGCCAGCAAGCGGTGCAGCAGCGGATCGCCCCGTACGTGGCGTCGAGCTTCTTCACCATCGACCTGGCCGGTATGCGTACCGAGCTTGAGCAGATGCCGTGGATCGCCCACGCCGAAGTCCGTCGCGTGTGGCCGGACCAGGTGGTGATCCGCCTCGAAGAGCAACTGCCGGTGGCGCGTTGGGGTGATGAGTCGTTGCTGAACAACCAGGGCCAGGCGTTTACGCCCAAGGAACTGGCGAACTACGAACATCTGCCACAGCTGTTCGGCCCACAACGGGCCCAGCAGCAAGTGATGCAGCAGTATCAGGTGCTGAGCCAGATGCTGCGGCCGTTGGGCTTCTCGATTGCGCGCCTGGAACTGCGTGAACGCGGGAGTTGGTTTCTGACCACCGGTGCCGGCAGTTCCGGCCCCGGCATCGAGTTGTTGCTGGGACGCGGCAACCTGGTGGAAAAGATGCGCCGCTTTATCGCCATCTATGACAAGACGCTTAAAGACCAGATTACGAACATTGCGCGCATCGATCTGCGCTACGCCAACGGCCTCGCTGTTGGCTGGCGGGAACCTGTAGCGCCGACGACAGCCCAACCCGCTGTCGCAAAGAATTAAGAAGAGGCAGGACCCATGGCAAACGTGCAAAGCGGCAAAATGATCGTCGGTCTCGATATCGGCACCTCCAAGGTGGTGGCGCTGGTCGGCGAGGTTTCCGACGACGGCTCGCTGGAAATCGTCGGGATCGGTACCCATCCGTCCCGTGGCCTGAAGAAGGGCGTGGTGGTCAACATCGAGTCCACCGTGCAATCGATCCAGCGCGCGATCGAAGAAGCCCAACTGATGGCGGGCTGCCGCATTCACTCGGCGTTCGTCGGTGTGGCGGGCAATCACATCCGCAGCCTGAACTCCCACGGCATCGTCGCGATCCGCGATCGTGAAGTCAGCTCGGCCGACCTTGAGCGCGTGCTCGACGCTGCTCAGGCCGTGGCGATTCCGGCTGACCAGCGCGTGCTGCACACCCTGCCGCAAGATTACGTGATCGATAACCAGGAAGGCGTTCGTGAGCCTCTGGGCATGTCCGGCGTACGTCTGGAAGCCAAGGTTCACGTAGTCACCTGCGCCGTCAACGCCGCACAGAACATTGAAAAATGCGTGCGTCGCTGCGGTCTGGAAATCGACGACATCATTCTCGAGCAACTGGCCTCGGCCTACTCGGTCCTGACCGACGACGAGAAAGAACTGGGCGTGTGCCTGGTCGACATTGGCGGCGGTACCACCGACATCGCGATCTTCACCGAAGGCGCGATCCGTCACACCGCAGTGATCCCGATTGCCGGTGATCAGGTGACCAACGACATCGCCATGGCGTTGCGCACCCCGACCCAGTACGCCGAAGAAATCAAGATCCGCTACGCCTGCGCCCTGGCCAAACTGGCCGGTGCCGGTGAAACCATCAAGGTGCCGAGCGTCGGCGACCGTCCACCGCGCGAACTGTCGCGTCAGGCCCTGGCCGAAGTGGTCGAGCCGCGTTACGACGAACTGTTCACGCTGATTCAGGCCGAGCTGCGTCGCAGCGGCTACGAAGACCTGATCCCGGCCGGCATCGTCCTGACCGGCGGTACTTCGAAGATGGAAGGCGCCACTGAACTGGCCGAAGAGATCTTCCACATGCCGGTCCGTCTGGGCGTGCCGCATGGCGTGAAAGGCCTGGATGACGTGGTGCGCAACCCGATTTATTCCACTGGCGTTGGCTTGTTGATGTACGGCCTGCAAAAGCAGTCCGACGGGGTCTCGTTCTCCGGCATCGGCAGCCGCGACAGCTACAGCAACGAAGAGCCACAGGCGCCGTTGCTGGACCGATTGAAGAAGTGGGTTCAAGGCAACTTCTAAAGCTTTACCGCAACACCGCAACAAACAGCAGTAGGCGAAAAAACTAGAGAATGTAAGGAGAGGGAAAATGTTCGAACTCGTAGACAACATCCCCGCAAGCCCGGTAATCAAAGTTATCGGTGTTGGCGGTGGCGGCGGCAACGCTGTCAATCACATGGTCAAGAGCAACATCGAAGGCGTTGAATTCATCTGCGCCAACACTGATGCTCAAGCGCTGAAAAACATCGGCGCGCGTACCATTCTGCAACTGGGCACCGGCGTGACCAAAGGTCTGGGCGCTGGCGCCAACCCTGAAGTAGGTCGTCAGGCCGCTCTCGAAGACCGTGAGCGCATTGCCGAAGTCCTGCAGGGCACCAACATGGTGTTCATCACCACTGGCATGGGCGGCGGTACCGGTACCGGTGCTGCGCCGATCATCGCCGAAGTGGCCAAGGAAATGGGCATTCTGACCGTTGCTGTCGTAACGCGTCCGTTCCCGTTCGAAGGCCGCAAGCGTATGCAGATCGCCGATGAAGGCATCCGCATGCTCTCCGAAAGCGTCGACTCGTTGATCACCATTCCCAACGAGAAGTTGCTGACCATCCTCGGTAAAGACGCCAGCCTGCTGTCGGCTTTCGCCAAGGCAGACGATGTACTGGCCGGTGCCGTTCGCGGTATCTCCGACATCATCAAGCGTCCGGGCATGATCAACGTCGACTTCGCCGACGTGCGTACCGTGATGAGCGAAATGGGCATGGCGATGATGGGCACTGGCTGCGCCAGCGGTCCGAACCGTGCACGTGAAGCCACTGAAGCGGCGATCCGCAACCCGCTGCTGGAAGACGTGAACCTGCAAGGCGCACGCGGCATCCTGGTGAACATCACCGCCGGTCCTGACCTGTCCCTGGGTGAGTACTCCGACGTGGGTAGCATCATCGAAGCCTTCGCTTCCGAACACGCGATGGTCAAGGTCGGTACCGTTATCGATCCGGACATGCGCGACGAACTGCACGTGACCGTGGTTGCCACTGGTCTGGGCGCGAAAATCGAGAAGCCTGTGAAGGTCATCGACAACACCGTTCATACCTCCATGGCTTCTGCCCAGGTACAACAACCGGCTCCGGCCCGTCAGGAAGCGCCTGCGGTTAACTACCGTGATCTGGACCGTCCGACCGTCATGCGCAACCAGGCTCAGGCCGGTGCTGCGGCTGCCGCGAAGATGAATCCGCAAGATGATCTGGACTACCTGGACATCCCGGCTTTCCTGCGTCGTCAGGCCGATTGATGGAATGTATCAGGGCTATGAAGGTGATTGGTGTTCAGCAAAGGCATGGTCTGCTATCATCGCCAGCCTTTGTTGATACCAGTTCGCAATTTGCGCTGAAGCGGCCCAAGCCATGATTAAACAACGCACACTGAAAAATATTATCCGTGCCACAGGTGTAGGCCTGCACTCCGGTGAGAAGGTCTATCTGACCCTCAAGCCTGCGCCTGTCGACACTGGCATTGTGTTTTGTCGCGCTGACCTCGACCCTGTGGTGCAGATTCCTGCCCGCGCGGAAAACGTCGGTGAAACCACTATGTCGACGACGCTGATTAACGGCGACGTCAAAGTGGACACGGTAGAGCACTTGCTCTCGGCCATGGCTGGCCTGGGCATCGATAACGCCTACGTCGAGCTCTCCGCGTCCGAAGTCCCGATCATGGATGGCAGCGCTGGACCCTTCGTATTCCTGATTCAATCGGCAGGCCTGGAAGAACAGGACGCCGCCAAGAAATTCATCCGCATCCTGCGTGAAGTGACAGTGGAAGACGGCGACAAGCGCGCCACTTTCGTCCCTTTCGAAGGATTCAAGGTGAGCTTCGAGATCGATTTCGATCACCCGGTATTCCGGGACCGCACCCAAAGTGCAAGCGTGGATTTTTCCAGCACTTCGTTCGTAAAAGAAGTCAGCCGCGCCCGTACCTTTGGTTTCATGAGTGATATCGAGTACCTGCGCAAGCACAACCTCGCACTCGGCGGCAGCGTTGAAAACGCAATCGTGGTCGATGCCGATGGCGTGTTGAACGAAGACGGCCTTCGCTATGAAGACGAATTCGTGAAGCACAAGATCCTCGACGCGATTGGCGACCTGTACCTGCTGGGTAACAGCCTGATTGGTGAGTTCAAAGGCTTCAAGTCCGGTCATGCACTGAACAACCAGCTGCTGCGCAAGTTGATTGAGCAGACAGACGCTTGGGAAGTAGTGACGTTCGAAGACGCCAGCACCGCACCAATCTCTTACATGCGCCCGGTTGCGGCGGTGTAAGTAAAAAACCTCTCTAGTTTTTTGAAGGCCATCCTCGGATGGCCTTTTTTTATGCCCTTTTAAAATCAAAAGATCGCAGCCTTCGGCAGCTCCTACAGGGTGATCGCATTCTCATGTAGGAGCTGCCGAAGGCTGCGATCTTTTGATCTTAATAGCTGACGACGCGGTTACGCCCACCTTCCTTGGCCTGATATAGCGCCTTGTCCGCCGCAAACAACAGCTGCTCCAGCGTCATCTCACTTGCCGCGGTCCAGCTCGCAATGCCGATGCTCACGGTCATCGGCCGCTCGGCCCCGTCGACCAACGGCAACTGCTCCACCGCCTGACGAATATGCTCCGCTATCTGCTGTGCGCCATGGCCATCGGTCTCGGCGAGAATCACCGAAAACTCTTCACCTCCGTAACGCGCCACCAGATCCGTCGGTCGCCGCACATTTTCCGTGATGACCCTGGCCAGCGTCTTCAGCGCCAGGTCGCCGCCCTGATGACCATGCCGGTCATTGAAAGCTTTGAAGTGATCGGCATCGATCATCATCACCGACATCGGTTTGCCTGAGCGCTGTGCGCGAAACCACTCGTGACGCAGGGCCTGATCAAGCATGCGCCGATTGGCCACGCCCGTCAGCGCATCGGTGGCGGCCAGTTGTGCCAGCTCGCGCTCGGCCCGTTGGCGCAGGCGCAACTCGCGGGCCAGCAACCAGGTCAGCCACAGCAAACCCATACACAACACGCCCGTGGCACCACTGATCAGCATCGCGGTGCGTCGCCAGGTGCCGAACACTTCATCGCTGGACAGCGCGACCATCACCGTCAGTGGCAGATTGCCGACCCGCGAATAGGTATAGAGGCGTTGTTGATGGTCCATGCTCGAGGTGCTGGTAAAACTGCCATTGCCATCCTTGTCATCCAGAATACGCACGACATTCGGTCGGTTGCCGTAGCTCTTGCCGATGGAATCGCTTTGCAGGTAGGGCTTCTGCGCGAGCAGGACGCCGTCACTGTTGATGATGTTCAGCGTGCTGTCTTTGCCAATGTCGAGGCTGTTGAACAACTGATCGAAGTAATCGAGCTTCATCGAGGCCACGGCTACCCCGGCGAACTCACCGGTTTGCGAGGAAATCCGTCGACTGAAGCTGATTCGCCACTGATTGGCCTCGTCGCAGTCGCAACGGGTCTTGAACGGTCGGCTGATGAACATGCCAGTGTCGCGATTGAATGCGTGTGCGAGGAAATAATCGCGATCGGCAAAATTGCCCGGTTTTGGCTCGATCCGCGAGGAGTCGGCAATCACATCGCCGTGTTTGTCGAGGAGCAGTATGTCGCCCTTGAAGCGCGCGGTGGTCGAGCGGTCGAACAGCGCCAGATGGCGGATCTGCGGTGAGACATCTTGCAGGTCATCGCGCTGGGCGGCGGCGATCAGGCCTTGCAGGGTCAGGTCGTACAGCTCGACCGTGCGCAGGACATCGGCGTCGATCAACTGGGCGATGGTGGTGGCGCTACGGGTAGCCGATTCCTGAGCGTTGGCGTGCTCGCGGATCAGCAGGAACGTGACGATGCACAGAATCGCGATCACGGTCAGCGAACTGCCGCAGATCAGCAGCAACTCGGGGCGTCCGGTCTTGCCCGCAACGGGTGGGGTACGACTTGCGATCATGATTGGGCTGTCGGTTGGGGAGATCTTATAAGCGTAGTTGCACGAGTCCAGTGACGGTATTCCACTGTGGGAGCGAGCTTGCTCGCGAATGCGGCGTGTCATTCAACATAGATGTCGATTGATAGACCGCTTTCGCGAGCAAGCTCGCTCCCACAGGGCGCATCACTGAATTTAAGGCTGTGCTATGGCGCCGATCTTAGAAGACGTTGATCGGGTAGTCGATGACAACACGGTATTCATCTGTGTCCGAATCAATCACGCCGTAGCCGTTGCCGCCTCGGTTGGTCGCCCATTGCAGGTGGACTGCCAGATCCTTGGCCTGACCGCTCTGCACCACGTACTGCAAGTCGAGATCGCGCTCCCAATGTTTAGCGTTGCGGCCATCGGCGCTGTACCAGTTGGAATAGCCTTTGCTGTCGGCGTCGACTTTGGTCAGGTCCACAGTGCCGCGCGAATACGACACCGCCGAGGTCAGTCCCGGCACGCCGACACCGGCGAAGTCATAGGCGTACTTGAGCTTCCACGAGCGCTCGTTCGGGCCGTTGAAGTCAGAGTATTGCTGGGAGTTGTCGAGGTAAACGCTGTCGCCCTGGCTGATGTAGTCGAACGGCGTGTTGCCGTTGACCCGCTGATACGCGGCGGTAACGCTGTGATTACCGACGCCAACGGTGAAATGCAGGCTGTAGGTGTTGTTGTCGATGTTGCCCAGCAGCGCATCACCGGTGTCTTGCGTGTGATAGAAGTGCAAGCCCGGGTTGAGGCTGACCAGATCGTTCAACTGCCACGTGTAGTCGAGGTCGTAGTAGTACTGGTTCCAGATGTCCTTGAGCTCGGACGCATAAAGACTGCTGGTCAGGCCTTCGACACCGCTCCACGCCACGCCGGCCCAGTTCAGGTGCTGGCTCTCATCGCCGTCGGCAAGAGTGCCGTAGGAAGTGCCGATGCGCGTGTGGCCACTCTGGTTGTAAGGCTTGGTGAAACTCGCCTGGCCGCCTTCGATCAACCAGCCGTCGAAGCTGTGGTTGGTCAGGCTCACACCACGGAAAGTCTGCGGCAGCATGCGTGTGTCACCGCCGGCGATGACCGGGTTGGTGAGGAACAGGTCACCGGCCTTCAGCTCGGTATCGAACGCGCGCATTTTCAACGTGCCGCCCGCCGTGGAGAATGCTCCCGGCGCTTTGCCGCCATTCTCTCTGACCGGCAGGATGCTCGAACCGTCCGTGCCGCCACCACCATCCAGCTTCAGCCCGAGCATGGCGTGGGCATCAATGCCGAAACCGACCGTACCTTCGGTGTAGCCCGACTTGAAAATGCCAAGAAAGCCCTGGCCCCACTCAATGTTGTCGTCTGCTTTCTGCAAGCGGTTGCGATTCATGTAGTAGTTGCGAGCGTTGAGGTTGAGGCTCGAACCTTCGACAAAGCCATCTTTGGCAGGCTCTTCAGCGTGAGCGGCAGGGGCAATCGTTGCGGCAATTGCAATGAACAACGGAGAGAAGCGGACTGGGTAACGCACTTGCGATGGAGCTCCTTGGGTCAACTGGCCCCTCAATGTCCTGAGGGGCGTGATGTTTCTTGTTGTTACAGACGAACCAAACGGCTTTCAGACCACAACGAAAAAAGGCCGCTGAAAGGCAGCGGCCTGGAATGACGACGGTTGAACGGGAAGAGCCAAACAACCGCGTCGAGGGAAACGTTGGCGCGGTGCGCGACTCAGCTGTCTTTCTCGGCCGCTTGAGCCTGGGAAGTGACAGCCTGCGGGGCTTGCGTGGCGTCTTGCGCCTTGGCCATCACTTCGGCCTGATGCTGATCGAAGGCCTGAGCGCGAGCGACGTTGTGCGCTACGAACGACTGCGATTCTTCAGCCATCGCCATCGGCGACAGGATCAATGAGGACAAAACGAAAGCGCTGGCAATACCCATACTGTTGGACATCTTGAAAACCTTCTCGCTTGGCGAGTGCTGTTTGGTGCGGGCAAAGATAAGGTTGCCGGGCGTTGGGAAACAGCGTGATTTTCATAAATGACTGTTGCGCGGGAGGTAAAAGTCGAAGATCGCGGTGCGGCCAAGGGCAACCCCCTCACTGTAGAGACCGGTACATCCTTTACAAATTAGACCGGGGACATCGTTTACACCTTTACAGGCTTGAAACGCGTTTGGCGCCGCTTTCAAGCCTGCCTAAACAGTGGCTGCAAAGGTACA
>NZ_JACOPX010000028.1 GCF_015461835.1 Pseudomonas neuropathica
AGCAGTGAAACGATGCATCGCCGATGGTAGTGTGGGGTTTCCCCATGTGAGAGTAGGTCATCGTCAAGATTAAATTCCGAAACCCCAATTGCGAAAGCAGTTGGGGTTTTGTTTTGCCCGCAGGAAAGTTTTCACAGGACAACGCTGTCCCAGCCGTCGCAAGAAATGGCCATTGGGGAAATTCCCTCTGAAATGACCGGGCAGTTTTTGGTATGGTGCAGCTCGTTTTTTTAACGGACTGATGTCATGCCCACGGATCGGCACTCATTTATGTCAAAGAGTTGCTGTAGAAATGCCTGAACCCATCCCGATCAAAGACCACGAAAAAGAGACGCGCCTGGTCAACAAACGGTTGATCGCCTGCGCCTTGTTCGTTTTCGCCATCAGCTGCGCCCTTGTCGTGCGCCTGTACATCCTCCAGGTGGTGGAGTTCGATTACCACTCCACAATCTCCGAAAACAACCGCGTCCACGTATTGCCGATCCCGCCGACACGCGGCTTGATCTACGACCGCAACGGCGTCTTGCTCGCCGATAACCGCCCCAGTTTCAACCTGACCATCACCCGCGAGCGCGCCACCGACGTCAATCAGGAACTGGACGAGGTCATCAACCTCCTGCACTTGCCTGCAGAAGATCGTACAGTCTTCGATAAAGCCATGAAGCAGTCCCGTCACCCGTTTACGCCGGTCACGCTGTTCTATGAGCTGACGGAAGAGCAAATCGCTGTATTGGCCGTCAATGAGTTCCGCCTCCCGGGCCTTGATGTTGAACCCCAGTTCGTCCGGCATTACCCGCTCGGCGCGCATTTCGCCCACTCGATCGGCTACGTCGGGCGGATCAATGAAAAAGAGTCGAAGAGCCTCGACTCGGTCGAATATCGCGGTACGCAATCCATCGGCAAAACCGGCATCGAACGCTTCTACGAGGCGCAACTACACGGCCACGTCGGTTACGAAGAAGTGGAGACCAACGCTCAAGGTCGCGTACTCCGTGTGCTCAAACATACCGACCCGGTCCCGGGCCAGAACATCGTCCTGAGCCTCGACATCAAACTGCAGGAAGCCGCCGAAGCCGCGCTGGGTGATCGTCGTGGTTCAGTGGTAGCGCTCGATCCGTCGACGGGCGAGGTATTGGCCATGGTCAGCAATCCGAGCTTCGATCCGAATCTGTTCGTCACCGGTATCAGTTCCAAGGAATACTCGGCACTGCGAGATTCGATCGACAGGCCGCTGTTCAACCGTGTGCTGCGCGGGCTCTACGCACCGGGCTCGACGATCAAGCCAGAAGTGGCAATCGCCGGCCTCGACGCCGGCGTCGTGACACCGCAGACGCGCGTCTTCGACCCCGGTTATTACCAACTCCCGGACTTCGATCACAAGTACCGCAACTGGAACCACAGTGGCGACGGCTGGGTGGACATGGACGCGGCGATCATGCGTTCCAATGACACCTATTTCTACGACCTTGCGCATAAGCTCGGCATCGATCGCCTGCACGATTACATGGCAATGTTCGGCTTGGGTGAGAAGGTCTCGCTGGACATGTTTGAAGAGTCGCCCGGCCTGATGCCATCGCAAGCGTGGAAGCGCGCGACTCGCCGTCAAGCCTGGTTCCCGGGCGAAACGGTCATCCTTGGCATCGGCCAGGGCTATATGCAGGTCACACCGCTGCAACTGGCTCAAGCCACGGCATTGATCGCCAACAAAGGTGTATGGAACCGGCCGCACCTGGCCAAGACCGTGGACGGTGTTGCTCCTGTCGACGAACATCCGATGCCGAACATCCTGCTCAAGGATCCGCGAGACTGGGAGCAGGTCAATCACGGCATGCAGATGGTGATGCACGATGCGCGAGGCATCGCTCGTGCGGCCGCGGCCGGTGCGCAATATCGCATCGCTGGCAAGAGTGGTACCGCGCAAGTGGTGGCGATCAAGCAGGGCGAGCGCTACAACCGCGAGAAAACCCTGGAGCGCCACCGCGATAACGCCTTGTTCGTTGGCTTTGCGCCGGCCGAGCATCCGAAGATTGCGATTTCGGTGATGATTGAGAACGGCGAGGCCGGTGGTCGTGTTGCCGGCCCTGTGGTGCGGCAGATCATGGACGCCTGGCTGCTTGATCAGGACGGCCATCTCAAGCCGCAATACGCCTCGCCGACGAAAGCGCCGGGTGACCCCCACGTTTAACTTTCAACAGTTCACAATAGCGGCTCATGCAAGCTGAGTCGCTACTGTGAACTGTCTTGCAAAGCCTATTTGCAGCGGTAACCCTCGGGCATCGTGACGGTGTAGTTGCGCTGCACGCGATCCTCGAAGTTCAGGTTCTGCAAGCCCTGTTCTACCAGAAAGGCTTCAACCTTGGTGGATTGGCAGTCTTCGTTATAGGACGACGCGCGAAGCAGGTAGACCGGGCGCTTGCTGACTTCGTCGCGGGCAGTGGCAACGAAGGTGCTGAGCGTGGTGTAACCGGTGCGCTCCGAGGTCCCTACCGGTCCATAGGTGGTGTTCGGTTTACTCGTACAGGTCAGTCGGTCGTCTTTTTTCTTGCTGGTCTTGCACACGGTAGAGGTGCTGGTCGGCACTTGCCCATAGTCGGTGGCGGTATAGCGGTAAGTCACCTGTCGACTGCCAATATCGAGGCTGACAGTCATTTTTATCGGCGCGTGGTTCTTTGGCAGACTGGCGTCGGTATAGACCTCCTGGAACCCCCTGTCTTTCAGCGCGTTAACCATGTCGCGAAGATAATAGCGGGCATTAAGAGCGTTTTCGTCGCTGCCACTCGCAGACGTCACCAGCACAGTCGCCTTTCGGTCGAAATGATAGTCCGGATCGGGTGTGGCATTTAGCGCTACGTCCATTTGCGTGGCGCAGCCGCTGATCAACGCTGTCAGTAAAAACAGCGCGCAAAGTAAAAAACGGGTCATGACAAAGCCACCTTACAAACTAAGGATTGAATAAGAGTTAAACGGTGTGGACTGGCGACAATTAACTCGCGCTGATGCGTAAGGCTCAGTCTTTCTGGTATTCCAGCAAATCGCCTGGCTGGCAATCGAGTGCTGCGCAGAGCTTGTCCAGGGTGGCCATCTTCACGCCCTTGACCTTGCCATTCTTCAGTAATGACAGATTGGCCTCGGTGATGCCCAGCAGGCTGGCCAACTCTTTCGAGCGAATTTTTTGCGTGGCCATGACAACGTCAAGGCGGACGATAATGGTCATTGTATTGTTCTATATGTATTGGCTTTGCTCATCGCTGAGTACTTTTGCATCGCGCATGATAATTGAAAACAAACAGAGCAATACGCCTTTGACAATCTCGTAGGCAGAAGTGGAAGACAGGCCGATCGAGAACTGAAAAATACGATCCCCAGGCGGCAGATCAATAGACAGGGCCAAACCTTGCAAGGTCTCTACCAATGGGTAGGCGGCCGGAGAAATGATGCACAGAATCCCTACTCGCCATAGCACCTTGATGTTGCGCTCGGTCCAGGTTTCGCCGCGGGACAAGCGCAGGAAAAACAACCCTGTCAGCCAGAGCACGTAGGTCGAAAGCAGGACGGGCAGAAAATCCAAAACGACGAGTAGCGCAGTGACCAGGGGCGAGAGCCATGTATCGGGGGCAAGCAGGGCACCTTCGACAAACGGGTCAAGTAATTGCGGCGAGTTTTCGGCGAAGGCGTAGAGCAGAGCCGCGAGCATTTCATCCGTTTGGAAGAACCAGATCGAAGCGTTGCCACCGACCTCGGTCACCGCTAAGACCCAGACAAGAATCGCTGCCAGTAATCCGACCCAATGCATGCGCTGCAGTGCCAATCCGTTGTTACGAGTACTCATGAAAAATCCTTGCGGTGTCATTGGGAATGACTAATTCTCGATGTTAAATTATCGAATGGCAATAATAAATTGTTCTTGTTTTGTGAAGGGCGTTGTTGGCATCGGACGCAGTGGTCATAGAGTGAACCTCAGTTCAATCGATTTGCGGGGATTTCAATGTCGATAGGTTCTCGAGTTCGAAGCATGTCGAGAGCAGGGGAGGGCGAACCACGCGGTGGCCGCTGATATCGATGACGGGTTCAGCGAATGATTGGAGCGGGGGGGGGGGCATGCGCCACAAGCATGCTTCAGTCCCCGCTCTAACCGGTATTAATTGATCTCGGTAATGAAGTTTTCCCGCGAGCGGCGAACCTTTTTCAAGTTGACCAACCAGTCTCCCTCACTGGCTCTATGCCCTAGCGGCAGAATCACAACACTGCGCAAGTTGCGGGCCGTGAGTCCGTGGATTTCATCGATGGCTGCCGGGTCGAAACCTTAGGTCTGTCAGTGTGCTCGTCATCAAATTCCGCAAAGGTGAAAGATGTTCTCCGCCCCCACATTTGAAATGCATTCCAATGTGGGAGATTCTATGGTTGAGGGGAAGCCCTCAACTGACTTTTGTCTGATATTCGCTTTGCCCTTTCAGCAAAGCGAATACCACCCGAGCAAGTTTGCGAGCCAGCATCACCAACGCCTGCGTGGTGCTAAAACCCCGTGCTCTTTGGGCTTCGTAAAACCCTTTCCAGGCTATCGTACGGCTAGCCGACATCGCTGCGTTGTGCAAAAGTCGGCGGGCCTCGGGGTCTCCGCGCTTGGTCAAGCTGCGGCGACCGTCCTTTTGCCCTGATTTCGATACCCGTAAATCCATGCCCAGGAAGGCGATAAACGCATCCGCGTTGCTAAATTCCCCCCGCTGAAACGCCGTGAGCAGGCGCGCTCCGGTCAGAAATCCAATGCCCTCAACTTTCAGGCAACGCTTCAATTGGCCGAGCAAACCGGCTTGTTTGAGCTGATCGTTGATCGTCTTTTCGATCATCGTTTCAAGCCGCTGCATGGATTTTATTTGTTCAGCAAAAGCTGCCTTCAACAGCGGCTCATTCGACCAGCTCTGCACCAGGCCGACCCTTGCCTGGACCAAAGCCGCGCGGCGGCGGAAAAGGCTCAGGAGCTGGCGGTACAGCGGTGATGGCGGGGTCCAGGGGCGCAACTCCTCGGCTTCGTTCTTCAGGTAACGGGCCAGCAACTTGGCGTCCAAGGCGTCGGTTTTGGCGCGGATCTTCACGCCTTCGCGGTAATGTTTGAGTTCATAGCCGCCCACCATGTAAATCGTGCAACCGGCCGCATAGGCCAAATCAGCGAATTCCAGGTGGTAGATGTTGGTTGCCTCAATGGCAATAGACACGGGGACGAGCAAGGCCTTCAGCCACTGCTTGATGGATGTTTTGGTATTGGGAATCGCTTCAAGCAGATCGCTATCGGCCTGATAAATCACCAGTTCATTTTTGGCGACATCCACGCCAACGATCGGATTTGATAGAGCGACTGGCATTGCCACAGGATCCCCTCCGGGATAAGGTTTGAGCACTTGAAGGGCTCACCCAGAGGCGCAGGCTTGTTCCTATCGTCGGTCTAGCCAGATGCATTCTTTATCGGCGCTTGGGTGAAAGGAGGAGGGGCGAAATCTCCCACGGTCTGTGCTGCGTCAACAGTCAGAATCGAGCCTTGTCCCTCCTCCTCCCTTCAAGTCCTACCATACAAGCGAGCCTGCTCGCGAAGGACCCTCAAAGCCGTCGCAAAAAAAATCAGGCCCCAGGCACCGGGCAGCTCATGTCACCTTCTTCACACTTCAAATACTGTTTCAGCGACTCAACCCGCAGCTTGGTCACCCCCGTCAGACAACTGCTGTAAACCCACGGATAAACGCTCCCGCCAGTAACTCCCGACGATGAAAACTTGCACTCGGCATCCCGAAACCCGAGCCACGCCCGCTGCGCGCTGACCAACAGCTTCTTGCCATCCGGGTTGTCCTTCAAGCGTCCAGTGATCTGCTGGTACACGGTGTTCAATTCCTTGTCCGCCGCTTTGAAGTCCTGCCCGGCGCACTGATTCATCGTCGCCTGATCGCTGGCATTGGCGCAGTCGACGGCGGCGTGGGCGAGGGGAGTGAACAGAAAGGGGGTCATGGCCAGAAGCAGGCGTGGGGACATGGTCAAGTCTCGCTGTATCGAAGATAAGTGCCGAGCAGTGTAGCGGCTGCTTCGCACTTATTCAGGCAGGCGCATTCGGGAGGCGTCGAGCAAACGGCCGGCGATGGCCGCAATCTCTTCGCCATCGTGCAGCCTTTCCAGCCAATGTGCAGGAATGCCCCGCACGCCGTAATAGGCGCCGGCCAACTGACCGGTGATCGCAGCGGTGGTATCGGCGTCATCACCGAGGTTGGCCGCTCGCAAAATGGCCGCTTCGAAGCTGTCCGTCTGGTGAAAGCACCACAGCGCCGCTTCCAGGGACTGCACGCTGTAGCCATTGCCTTTGATGTCCGTCTCGGACAGAACGAGGTATTCGCCACGGGCAATGGCGGCGACCTTGGATTGCGAGAAGCTGGCGGAAGGCAACTGACGCAGTTCTGCTTTGCTTGCGCCTTCGAGCGCTCTGGCAATCAACCCGGCCAACAATTGGCAGCATTCGATGGCTTCAGGTGCTGCGTGGGTGGTTCGCGAACTGTCGGCGGCAAAGCTCTGGATTTTCCGGGCATCGGGAAAGTAGAACAGCACCACCGGCACCAGACGCATCAGCGAACCGTTGCCGGCGCTGTACGGGTCGGTCGAGCCGGCGAAGGGATCAGCGGTTTGTTGATACTGCGCGAGCGCCTGGCTGACGGTCATGCCGACATCGAAACATTCACCGGTCGAACTGAGGTAACCCCATTGCCACCAGTTGAGGTAGCGCCCCATCTGATCGGCAGCGTTGAATCCATTCTTGTTCAGCAGGCTTTCTGCCAGACAGAGGGCCATGGAAGTGTCATCGGTCCACTGCCCTGGCTTGAGGTGGAACGGGCCACCGCCGACCATATCCGTCAATGGTGGGAATGATCCCCGTGGTTTGAACTCAACCGTAGTACCGACAGCGTCGCCGCACGCAAGACCGAGCAGGGCTCCGCGGTAACGTTCAGCGAGGGATGGCGGCATGATTCGTCCTTGTAGATTCAAATTCGCTGGAGAAGGTAACAGTTTCGTTGGGCGGAGGGTGCCTGGATCCATCACAGCAACGGCCAAAAAGTGCAGCTTGATGTGTCTTTGCTGATGAATGACTGCACCGCCTTGATACAACTTCACATTGGACATGTGGTCATACAGGCCTAGTGTTCAAAACAGGAGGTGACGTATGAAACCAGTACCCAATAGTTTCGAACGCAAAATCACGCTCAAGGCACCGCGTTCGCATGTCTGGCGTGCATTGGTCGATGCCGAGGCGTTTGGCCAGTGGTTTGGGGTGGCGCTGGAGGGCAGGCGTTTTATTGCCGGTGAATGGACGCAAGGGCAGGTCACGTATCCGGGTTATGAACACGTGTTGTGGAACGTGCTGATCGAGCGGGTCGAGCCGCAGCAGTTGTTTTCGTTTCGCTGGCATCCGTATGCGGTCAATCCGAAGATCGACTATTCACAGGAGCCGACTACGCTGGTCAGGTTCGAGCTGGAAGACTTCGAGAGCGGTACGTTGCTGAAAGTGTCCGAATCCGGCTTCGCGCACATTCCTGACATTCGCCAGAAAGAGGCGTATTACATGGACAGCCGTGGCTGGGAGGAGCAGTTGAGCCGGCTCGAACAGTTTCTTGCCGAGAGCGCCAAGGCCCGCGAGCGTGAGGGTGGCTGAGATCTTCGAATCTTGCCTGAACGACAGCGACAGCCGGCCATGTGCACGGTGGTGCTGGAAACAGGCCTCAGGGCAGCTGAAAGTCGCTTAGATCGTGGCTTCCATGCTTGCTGCCTGACACGGCTAGGGGTTTTCGGAAGGGTTGCTATGGCGAATGTCCTACACGCGCTGGTAGCTTTTACGACTATTGGCGATTGGATCCACCGCGTAATCTACACACATCAACTGAGACACAGGGAGTGTTTCAGGATCAAGGATGATCGACCATTTGCAAGGATCGCTGCCGACAGGGAGTCGATAATGGTCTTGGGAAAAACCCGCTTCGGCGGGTTTTTTTTCGCCTGTATGTAGGAGCTGCCTCAGGCTGCGATCTTTTGACTTGGGCTTTTAAAAGCAAGATCAAAAGATCGCAGCCTGCGGCAGCTCCTACTTCGGTTTGTGCGTTACGAGGCGATCAATTGGCGCAGGACGTAATGCAGAATCCCGCCCGACTTGAAGTACTCCACCTCATTCAACGTATCGATCCGGCACAACACCTCGATCTTCTCCTGGCGCCCGTCCTCACGGGTGATCAGCAGCGGTAGATTCATTCGCGGTGTCAGCTCGACGCCGGTCAGCCCCTGGATCTCAAAGGTTTCCTTGCCGGTGAGGTTGAGGCTCTTGCGGTTCTGATCAAGCTTGAACTGCAGCGGCAACACGCCCATGCCCACCAGATTGGAACGGTGAATTCGCTCGAAGCTTTCGGCGATCACCGCTTTGACCCCCAGCAGATTGGTGCCTTTGGCCGCCCAGTCACGGCTGGAGCCGGTGCCGTATTCTTGTCCGGCAACCACCACCAGCGGCGTTCCCGTAGCCTGATACTTCATCGCCGCGTCGTAGATCGCCAGTTTTTCGCCGGTCGGGATGTAGATCGTATTACCACCTTCTTCACCGCCGAGCATTTCATTGCGAATACGGATATTGGCGAAGGTGCCGCGCATCATCACTTCATGGTTGCCACGCCGTGAACCGTAAGAATTGAAGTCCCGCGGCTCGACGCCTTTTTCGCGCAAATAACGCCCGGCCGGGCTGTCGGCCTTGATGTTGCCGGCGGGGGAGATATGGTCGGTGGTCACCGAATCACCCAGCAGGGCCAGCACCCGTGCACCTTTGACGTCCTTGATTTCAGGCAACGGGCCGGAAATGTCGTCGAAAAATGGCGGATGCTGGATGTAAGTCGAATCGTCCTGCCACACATACGTCGCCGCTTGCGGCACTTCGATGGCTTGCCACTGTTCATCCCCGGCGAATACTTCGGCATATTCCTTATGGAACATTGCCGTACTGACCTGATTGACCGCGTCGGCTATCTCTTTGCTGGTCGGCCAGATATCGCGCAGGTACACCGGATTGCCTTGCTGATCTTCGCCCAGCGGTTCGCTGCTGATGTCGCTGCGCACGCTGCCGGCCAGGGCGTAGGCGACTACCAGCGGCGGTGAGGCCAGCCAGTTGGTTTTCACCAATGGATGCACGCGGCCTTCGAAGTTGCGGTTGCCGGAGAGCACCGAAGCGACGGTGAGGTCAGCTTTCTGGATGGCTTTCTCGATCGGCTCCGGCAGTGGCCCGGAGTTGCCGATGCAAGTGGTGCAGCCATAGCCGACCAAGGAAAAGCCGAGCTGATCAAGGTATTGCGTCAACCCCGCAGCCTGGTAGTAGTCGGTGACCACTTTCGAACCCGGTGCCAGCGAACTCTTCACCCAAGGTTTGCGGGTCAGGCCTTTTTCCACCGCTTTTTTCGCCAGCAGGCCGGCGGCCATCATCACGCTCGGGTTCGAGGTGTTGGTGCAGGACGTGATCGCGGCGATGACCACGGCGCCGTTTTTCAGGCGATAAGTGTGGCCTTCATATTCATATTCGGTTTCGCCGACCAGATCGGCATTGCCCACCGCCACACCGCCACCGCCCTCACTTTCCAGGCGTCCTTCTTCTTTACTGGTGGGTTTGAATTGCAGATCCATGAAGTCGCTGAACGCTTGTGCGACATTCGGCAGCGAAACGCGATCCTGCGGGCGTTTTGGCCCTGCGAGGCTTGCTTCGACGCTGCCCATGTCCAACGCCAGGCTGTCGGTGAACACCGGCTCTTGACCGGGCAGACGCCACAGGCCTTGAGCCTTGGTGTACGCCTCGACCAGTTTCACCACTTCCGGTGGCCGGCCGGACAGGCGCAGGTATTCCAGCGTTACGTCGTCAACGGGGAAGAAACCGCACGTCGCGCCATATTCCGGGGCCATGTTGGCGATGGTCGCGCGGTCGGCCAGCGGCAGGTCGGCGAGGCCGTCACCGTAGAACTCGACGAACTTGCCGACCACACCTTTCTTGCGCAGCATTTGCGTGACGGTCAGCACCAGGTCGGTGGCCGTGATGCCTTCCTTGAGCTTGCCGGTCAGTTTGAAACCGATCACTTCCGGAATCAGCATCGACACCGGTTGCCCGAGCATCGCCGCTTCGGCTTCGATCCCGCCGACGCCCCAGCCGAGCACGCCGAGACCATTGATCATGGTGGTGTGCGAGTCGGTGCCGACCAGTGTGTCGGGGAACGCGTAGGTGCGGCCGTCCTCATCCTTGGTCCACACCGTGCGGCCGAGGTATTCGAGGTTGACCTGGTGACAGATGCCGGTGCCCGGTGGCACCACGCTAAAGTTATCGAAGGCGCTCTGGCCCCAACGCAGGAACGCATAACGTTCGCCATTGCGCTGCATTTCGATGTCAACGTTCTGCTCGAACGCGCTGGCGGTGGCGAACTTGTCGACCATCACCGAGTGGTCGATCACCAGATCCACCGGCGACAACGGATTGATTCGCTGCGGATCGCCACCGGCCTTGGCCATCGCCGCACGCATGGCGGCAAGGTCGACCACGGCGGGCACGCCGGTAAAGTCCTGCATCAACACCCGGGCAGGGCGGTATTGAATCTCGCGGTCGGAGCGGCGCTCCTTGAGCCAGGCGGCAATCGCCTTGAGGTCGGCGCCGGTGACCGTTTTTTCATCTTCCCAGCGCAGCAGGTTTTCCAGCAGGACTTTCAGCGACATGGGCAGCTTGTCGAGGTCGCCCAGGCTTTTGGCGGCATCCGGCAAACTGAAATAGTGGTAGGTCTTGTCATCGATTTGCAGGGTTTTGAGCGTTTTCAGACTATCGAGGGACGGCATTACGATCACTCCTTTGAATCCGCACGGCTACGGATTGAGGGGACGAATAGAGCTTTAAACCTAGCCCTGTTTTAGGTAGCTGGCTAATAACTGGACTCTATGAGCGGAACCAAGGTTCCGACATCGGCTATCATGCGCCGGTTTTCGTGACAGGCTTTGCTTCAACGCAAGGTCTGAGCATCGCGCGGCGGCCGAATGATCGCCCGCTGCCCAGGAGTAAGAATGAACACCCTATTCATGCATTGCCGGCCAGGCTTCGAAGGCGAAGTCTGTTCGGAGATTTCCGAGCTCGCCGCGCAACTCAACGTGGCCGGCTACGCCAAGGCCAAAGCGGCCACCGCCTGTGCCGAGTTTGTCTGCACCGAAGAAGACGGCGCCGAGCGCCTGATGCGCGGTCAGCGTTTCGCCGAATTGATCTTCCCGCGCCAATGGGCGCGCGGGGTTTTCATCGATTTGCCGGAAACCGACCGCATCAGCGTGATCCTCGCGCACATGGCCGAATTCCCGGTGTGCGGCAGCCTGTGGCTGGAAGTCGTCGACACCAACGACGGCAAGGAACTGTCGAATTTCTGCAAAAAATTCGAAGGCCCGCTGCGCAAGGCCCTGACCGGCGCCGGCAAACTGGTGGATGACGCCAGCAAACCGCGTCTGCTGCTGACCTTCAAGAGCGGTCGTGAAGTGTTTCTCGGCATGGCCGATGCCGGCAATTCGGCGATGTGGCCGATGGGCATTCCGCGCCTGAAGTTCCCGCGTGAAGCCCCGAGCCGTTCGACGCTGAAGCTGGAAGAGGCCTGGCACCACTTTATCCCGCGTGATCAGTGGGAAGATCGTCTGCACAGCGACATGACCGGCGTTGATCTCGGCGCCGCGCCGGGCGGCTGGACCTGGCAACTGGTCAATCGCGGCATGCTGGTGACCGCGATCGACAACGGCCCGATGGCTGAAAGTCTGATGGATACCGGACTGGTTCAGCATTTGATGGCAGACGGTTTCACCTTCAAGCCCAAGCAACCGGTGGACTGGATGGTCTGCGACATCGTCGAGAAGCCGGCGCGCAATGCCGCCATGCTGGAAGAGTGGATCGGCGAAGGGCATTGCCGCGAGGCGGTGGTCAACCTGAAGTTGCCGATGAAGCAGCGTTACGCCGAAGTGAAGCGCTTGCTCGAACGCATTGCCGATGGTTTCAAGGCACGCGGGATCAAGGTCGATATCGGCTGCAAACAGCTGTATCACGACCGCGAAGAAGTGACCTGCCATTTGCGCCGTCACGACATCAAGAAAGCCAAATCCCGCTGACACAACACATAACCCTGTAGGAGCTGCCGCAGGCTGCGATCTTTTGATCTTGAAAAGCAAAGATCGCAGCCTTCGGCAGCTCCTACAGAGGGGGGGCGTAACGCCACAGATGACCGAATACCCGGCAATGCGCGACAATGCCGGCCAGTTTCAGGAGTGAATCATGAGTGAAATGATCGATACCCCGGTCGACGGAACCCTCGACGCCACCGGTCTCAATTGCCCGGAGCCGGTGATGATGCTGCACCAGCACATTCGTGATCTGGTGCCCGGCGGCCTGCTCAAAGTGATCGCCACCGACCCGTCAACCAAGCGCGATATTCCCAAGTTCTGCGTGTTTCTCGACCATGAACTGGTGAGCCAGCACGAAGAGGCCGGTACTTATCTGTACTGGATCCGCAAGAAACACGCATAACAGCAGCTACACATAAAACAATTGTGGGAGCCAGCCTGCTGGCGATAGCGGTAGTCGATTCAACATTGATGTTGACTGACTGTCCGCTATCGCCAGCAGGCTGGCTCCCACATTTTTTTGTCCCGCTTTAAAGGTTTTAGCCCGCCGAGCGACTGATCCGAATACGCTTGCGGGCACTGCGCGTCAGGCGAATCGACAGCATCAACGCCGCACAGCTCAAGCCCACGATCAAACCCTGCCACAAACCGCTTGGGCCACGTGGCTCGCCGAGCCAGTCGGTCAGACCAAGGGCGTAACCCACCGGCAAACCAATGCCCCAGTAGGCGAACAGGGTCAGGATCATGGTCACGCGCGTGTCCTGATAGCCACGCAGCGCGCCGGCGGCGGTGACCTGGATCGCGTCGGAAAACTGGAACAGCGCCGAATACACAATCAGCATCGCCGCGATGTGAATCACCGTCGGGTCAGCGGTGTAGATTGCCGCAATCGGCTCGCGCAGCAACAGCATCATGCTCGCCGACAGGCAGGCGTACGCCAGCGCGGTACCCATGCCGACGCCAGCGGCAAAGCGTGCTTCACGTGGTTCTTCGCGGCCCAGTGCCTGACCGACGCGCACGGTCACCGCCATACCCAACGAGTAGGGAATCATGAACACCAGCGAACTGACGTTGAGGGCAATCTGGTGCCCGGCCACCACGGTGGCGCCAAGACTGCCGATCAGCAGGGCGATCACGGCGAAAATGCTCGACTCGGCAAACACGGCGATACCGATTGGCAGACCAATCGCCAGAAGACGCTTGATCACTGTCCATTGTGGCCAGTCGAAACGGCTGAAGATTTCGCTCGAACGATAGGCCGGTGCCCAGCGCTCATAACCGGCCAGACCCAGCGCCATCACCCACATCACGATGGCCGTGGCCCAACCGCAACCGACGCCGCCCATCGCCGGCACACCGAAATGGCCATAGATGAAGATGTAGTTCAGTGGAATGTTCAGCGCCAGACCGCACAGGCCCAACACCATCGCCGGGCGGGTACGGCCGATGCCGTCACTGGTGCAGCGCAGTACGTGATAGAACGCTACTGCCGGCAGACCACTGGCGATGCCGTGCAGGTATTGCATGCACGGGCCGATCAGCTCGGGATCGACCTTCATCAGGTGCAGCACCGGCTCGGCGGCCACCAGCATGGCGGTGGCGATCAGTCCGACCACCAGCGCCAGCCACAACGCCTGACGGACGATAGGGCCGATTTCGCTGTGGGTACCGGCGCCGAAGCGCTGAGCGACTTTCGGCGTGGTCGCCAGCAGGGTGCCGGTCATCAGCAGGAACACCGGCACCCAGATGGAGTTGCCCAGCGCCACCGCCGCCAGATCCTTTGGCCCGACGCGGCCAGCCATCACCGCGTCGACGAAGCCCATGGCCGTAGTCGCCAGTTGCGCGATGATGATCGGCAATGCCAGGGCGAGCAGGTTCTTGAACTCCAGGCGAATCCGCGCGGGGCGAGTGAGGGAGACGGCGACAGGTTGATCAGTTACAGAATTCACGGGAAAAACGTCCACAGGTGTTGATGCGCAAGGCGCCGCATTCTACGCCGCTGACGCCTTGGTCAGGAAAAATCCTCTGTTGCGGATTTGTAAGCGCAAAGCCCGCTGGCCCAGCGACCGATCTGCACCTAAACTGCCGATCCGCCTAAGGAGCCCGCCATGCTGATTGTTGCCGACGAAAATATCCCGCTGCTCGATGCCTTTTTTGCCGGTTTCGGCGAGATCCGCCGGGTGCCGGGCCGTTCCATCGACCGTGCGACGGTCGCGCAGGCCGATGTGTTACTCGTGCGCTCGGTGACCAACGTCAACCGCACGTTGCTTGAGGGCAGCAAGGTGCGCTTTGTCGGCACCTGCACGATCGGCACCGATCATCTGGATCTCGACTACTTCAATGAGGCCGGCATCACCTGGTCGAGTGCACCCGGCTGCAATGCCCGAGGCGTGGTCGATTATGTGCTGGGCAGTCTGATGACCCTCGCCGAAATCGAAGGTGTCGATCTCACTCAGCGGACTTATGGTGTCGTCGGCGCCGGTGAGGTGGGAGGGCGTCTGATCAAGGTTCTGAAAGGGTTGGGCTGGAACGTCAAAGTCTGCGATCCGCCGCGTCAGTCTGCCGAGGGCGGCGATTACGTGAGCCTTGAGCAAATCATTGAGCAGTGTGACGTAATCAGTCTGCACACACCGCTGACACGCAGCGGCGTTGGTGCGACCTGGCATCTGTTCGATCAGCAGCGTCTGCAGCAGCTCAAGCCCGGTGCATGGCTGATCAACGCGGCGCGTGGTCCGGTGGTGGATAACGCCGCGCTGCGCGAAGTGCTGCTGGAGCGTGAAGACCTGCAAGCCGTTCTCGATGTCTGGGAGGCCGAGCCTGAGGTTGATGTTGCATTGGCCGAGCTTTGCGTACTCGCCACTCCGCACATTGCCGGTTACAGCCTTGATGGCAAACAGCGCGGAACGGCTCAGATCTATCAGGCTTACTGCCAATTCATCGGCCAGCCAGCCAGCATTCAACTCAGTGAGCTGCTGCCGGCGCCGTGGTTGTCGCAAGTGACCTTGCATGGCGACAGCGAGCCGGCCTGGGCGCTGGCGATGTTGTGCCGAGGCGTGTACGACCCGCGCCGTGATGATGCGGATTTTCGCCGCAGCCTTGTAGGTAATGTCGGCGAGCAGCGGGCGGCGTTCGATGTGTTGCGTAAACAGTATCCGGTGCGGCGCGAGATTGAAGGGCTAAAGGTGCGGATTGAAGGGGATTCGCCGGCGTTGGCGAAGATCGTCGCGGCGCTGGGGGCGGTGACGGTCTAGAAACCGGGTCGGCCCTTTCGCGAGCAGGCTCGCTCCCACATGGATCTCGCACTCACTGACGATCTCCTGTGTGCGAGCCTGCTCGCGAAGGTCTCACCACAAATGGCGGATTTACAGACAGAAAAAACCCGGCCAAAGGGGCCGGGTCAGGAAGACGGTGGCTATATCACTTTTGTTTGGCAGGCTTGACCAATCGCTTGTCCAGTTCGCGGCACGCGTCCTGGATCATGTCTTCGGTGATCGGTACTTCACGCCCATCCTTATCGATAATCGAGCAACCCAGAGGTTGGCCGGGCTTGGTGCGGATCACTTCAATCTTGTCATCGCTGCTGTGTTGCAAGGACATGGCCTGTCTCCTCATCAGGTTGTTTACCCAGATTAAAACCGCCACGTGACCAGGCTGTGACAGCGCCTTTCGATCCGTCATGAGTGGCCATTCCAGTCCAACAGAAATGACCGTTCGTCTCAACCTTGACGTTAGACCGATAGCAACTATGGCCTAGTCTTTGGGGGCATATTTAACCTGACTCATTGTGATTTACAGAGTTCCACCCCAAAGAAGGTTTACGCTAGCCCTTTCATCAACACGGATGTACACCTGAATGACCCCAAAGCTTTCTTCACGACACCGTCGCGCGCTGCGTCTGACCAGTCGATTTCTGGCCCCTTACCGCTGGCAGGTCATCGCTGCGCTGCTGGCGTTGATCGTTACGGCCGCCGTCACGTTGTCGATGGGGCAGGGGATCAAACTGTTGGTCGACCGGGGCTTCATGACTCAGTCGCCGCACCAGCTTAATCAGAGCATCGGCATCTTCATGTTGATGGTGCTGGGTCTGGCGGTCGGTACGTTCGCGCGGTTTTACTGGGTGTCGTGGATCGGCGAGCGTTGCGTGGCCGATATTCGCCGCGAGGTGTTCAACCACCTGGTCTATCTGCATCCCGGCTTCTACGAGAACAACCGCAGTTCGGAGATCCAGTCGCGGCTGACCGCCGACACGACGCTGTTGCAATCGGTGATCGGCTCGTCGTTGTCGATGTTCCTGCGCAACCTGTTGATGGTGATTGGCGGTGTCATCCTGCTGTTTGTCACCAATGCCAAACTCACCAGCATTGTGGTGATTGCCTTGCCGTTCGTGGTTGCGCCAATCCTGATTTTCGGCCGGCGCGTGCGCAATCTGTCGCGGCTGAGCCAGGACCGGGTCGCCGATATCGGCAGCTATGTGTCGGAAACCCTCGGCCAGATCAAAACCGTGCAGGCCTACAACCACCAGGTCCAGGATGAGCGGCGTTTCGCGACGACGGTCGAGGACGCGTTCGACACCGCGCGCAAACGCATCTTTCAGCGTTCGTGGATGATCACCCTGGTGATCGTGCTGGTGCTCGGCGCCGTGGCAGTGATGTTGTGGGTCGGAGGCATGGACGTGATCGCCGGGCGCATCACCGGGGGCGAACTGGCGGCGTTTGTCTTTTACAGCCTGATCGTCGGCAGTGCGATTGGCACGTTGAGTGAGGTGATCGGCGAACTGCAGCGCGCGGCGGGTGCCGCCGAACGTATCGCTGAACTGCTGGGTTCGGAAAACATCATCCAGCCGCCCGTCACCGGGCTGGTGACCTTGCCGGAGCGCGTGCGGGGCGAATTGCAATTGCAGGACGTGCGCTTTTCCTACCCTTCGCGTCCGGAAAGCTACGCCGTCAACGGTTTGAATCTGACCATTCGGGCTGGCGAGACGCTGGCGCTGGTGGGGCCGTCCGGTGCGGGCAAGTCCACCGTGTACGACTTGCTGTTGCGTTTTTATGATCCGCTGGAAGGGCAGATCCTGATTGATGGCGTACCGTTGACCAGCCTCGATCCGCTGGACCTGCGCCGTCACTTCGCTCTGGTATCACAGTCGCCAGCGCTGTTCTTTGGCAGCGTTGAAGAGAATATTCGTTACGGCAATCCCGGGGCGACGCTGGAGCAGGTCAAGGACGCTGCGAAAATTGCTCATGCCCACGACTTCATCGAGAAAATGCCCAACGGTTACCAGACCCACCTCGGCGATGGTGGCCTCGGCCTGTCCGGCGGCCAACGTCAGCGCTTGGCGATCGCCCGGGCGTTGCTGGTCGACGCACCGATCCTGCTGCTGGACGAAGCCACCAGCGCCCTTGATGCGCAGAGCGAACATCTGATTCAGGAAGCCCTGCCGAGCCTGATGCAAAACCGCACCACGCTGGTGATCGCGCATCGACTGGCCACGGTGAAAAACGCTGACCGGATTGCGGTAATGGATCAGGGCAAACTTGTGGCCATTGGCACCCATCAGGAACTGATTGCCAGCAATCCGCTGTATGCGCGGTTGGCGGCGTTGCAGTTTAATGATGGAAAAGTAACGGTTGATCAAGTCTGATGGACACTGCTCGTATCGGGCATTATGGCGACCTGTTTGGAATGCCTGGATGAGGACATGAGTCGTTACCAACCGCCGTTGACCCTAACCACACGAATGATTGCGTTGATCGCCGAAATCAGCGAGCAAATCGGTCAGCTTTCGGCTGGGGGCGACAGTCGGCAGACGCCTCATCTGCGCCGAGGCAATCGTATCCGTACAATTCAGGCATCTTTGGCAATCGAAAACAATACATTGAGTGTCGAGCAGGTAACCGCAGTGCTCGCCGGGCAACGGGTTTTAGGTTTGCCCAAGGAAATTCAAGAAGTGCGCAATGCATTTACAGCGTATGAAACCATGCCGCAATGGCAGCCTGACAACAGGGCTGACCTGCTTCAAGCGCATGAGTTGTTGATGCATGGGCTGATTGATGAGTGCGGGCATTTTCGTCGAGCGGGTGTGGGGATCTATCGCGCAGAGCAACTGATTCATATGGCGCCACCTCCGAGCCGCATATCACCGCTGATGGATGACTTGCTGGCATGGGTTGTGCGCTCTGAATGGCATCCGCTGATCATTAGTTGTGTATTCCACTATGAGTTTGAGTTCATCCATCCGTTTGCTGATGGAAACGGGCGAATGGGACGGCTGTGGCAAACATTGATATTGAGCCAATGGCGCCCGGTCCTTGCGTATTTGCCGGTCGAAGCGGTTATTCGAAAGGAGCAGGATGCCTATTACTCTGCTTTGTCTGCTTCTGACCGGCAGGGAGAGTCAACGCCTTTTGTCGAGTACATGCTGCATGCGCTAAATGTTTCGTTGCGTGAAGCCATCGCTAATGAGTCAGCGAGCGACCTAGTAACCGACTCAGTAACCGACCTAGTAGCAAGATTGTTGTTAACGCTGGGACCCCGTTCTTTGAGGATCAGTGATCTGATGGCGGAGATGAGCCTGGCCCACAAGGCTACGTTCAGATCCAACTATCTCAAACCGGCCTTAACCGCTGGAATGATCGAAATGACCGATCCTCAATCACCCAAGAATCCAACCCAGAAATATCGGCTTACTCAACTTGGCAAAATGATGGTTAAAAAGTTGAAGTGTTAAGTCTGCAGCCGACAGCTCAATAAAAATGCCCATATCTCGCGATACGGGCATTTTTTGTTACTCGGCGTCAGCCGCGTGATCACTGATCATCAAAATACCGCTCATGCCAGTCCACCAGCGGCTGTGGCGAGTTGAGTTTCTGGCCGTAGATCACCGAGTACGACAGCACGTTCTGCACATACTGACGGGTTTCGTCGAACGGAATGCTTTCCACCCAGACGTCGAAGCTCAGGTGATCAGCACCGCGCAGCCATTGGCGCACGCGACCGGGGCCGGCGTTGTAGGCGGCGGAGGCGAGGACGCGGTTGCCGTTGAACTGGCTGTGCACCTGGCTCAGATACGCGGCGCCGAGCTGGATGTTCTTGTCCGGGTCCAGCACTTGCTGCGGCGAGGCCAGCGGAATGCTGAATTTGCGCGCGGTTTCCTTGGCGGTGCCGGGCATCAATTGCATCAGGCCGCTGGCGCCGACGCCGGAGCGGGCGTCGTCCATGAAAGCGCTTTCCTGGCGGGTAATGGCAAACACCCAGCTCGAATGCAGGCCACGCACCTTGGCTTCACGCACGAGCGTTTCGCGGTGGGCCATCGGGAAGCGGATATCCAGATCGTCCCAGTACTGCGCCTGACTGATGGTGCGGATCGCCGGGAAATACCATTTCAGGTCGTAAGCCAGTTTCGCCTGGGCAACCATCTCATCGCGGTTGAAATGGCGGCTGACGTGATACCACTCGCGACGACCGTCGACGATCTGCCCACGGGCATGGAATTCCAGCGCGCGGCGTACACCCGGCGTGTTGCGCACCTTGTTGATCAGCGCCTGGCTGAGGACCAATGGCTTGTTGTTCAGCGAGTACGGCGATTGCGAGCGATCGGCGGCGAGGAAACCGTAGAAATCGCGCTCGCGCGCAAGGTTTTTATAAAGGGTCTGTGCTTCCGGGTTTTGCGGCTGGGCCAGTTCCAGACTGCGTGCCTGCCAGTAGCGCCAGCGGTTGGTGGTGGCCAGATCCTGCGGCAGACGGCGGGTCAACTGATAGGCGTCGTCCCAGCGGGCCAGACGCAGCAACAGGCGCAGACGCCATTCCGAAACCGTGTTGTCGCGCAGTTCCGGGTCGTACTTGGTCATCACATCCAGCGCGCGGCTGTCGAAACGACGGGCGAGGGTCAGGCCGATTTCCCGGGCGATTGCGACTTTTTCATCGCGAGAGAAATGCATGCTGCTGGCATACCCGTCGAGCAGCGCCATGGCCTTGTCAGGATCCTGACGAGCGAGGCGGCGCAGGCCGAGGCTGACCACGTCGGACATCGGCTCATCGGCCGGGGTGAAACGCGAAGGCTGATTGAGCAGCTCGGGTTTCTGCGCGACATCGACCAGCAAGCGACCGCGCGGGGCGAGGGTGGTCAGGCCGTTGACCAGGCTGTTGGCCAATGGATAGTTGCGGGCCTGAGCGGCAAGCTTGGTGCGCTCCCAGCGTTTCTGTTCAGTGAGCTGGCCATCGGCGGCCCAGATGCCGAACAGCGCGTCACACGCGGCGGGTTGGGATTTGCCGGTCAGCCAGAGCTTTTCAGCATTGGCGTACCCCTCGGCCTTATGGTTGCTGCTGATCTGGTACTGCGCGTTGAGGCAGTCCAGTTCAGTGAAGTTGAGTTTCGGGTCGTAATACTTGACGAAGGTCGCCCAGTCGCCGCGGTCGGCGAGCCAGCGCAACCAGCGCAGTTTCATCCAGTTGGCCTGGGGCAGGTCACCGTGTTCGGCGAGGAATTTCTCGATTTCCGCATTGCTCGCGGACTTCAGGCGCGCGGTCAGTTCGTCGTAAGCCAGATACGGTTCCAGCGGATAATCGGCCAGCGCCTGGCTGTAGCGGAAATACGGGCCGGTATCACCCTTGGCCAAGGCGCGCTTGGCTTCATCGTAATACTGGCGTTGGGTGGACAGGTCCACCGCCTGGGCGGATTGAGCGGCAGCGGCGGTAAGTAGCAAACAGGACAAGACACTGAAAAGGCGACTGCGCATGAGACATCCGGGCAGAGAAATCATGACAAGTGCCGACCTCGGTCAGCACTGAATTGTCTGTAGCTTAGCCTTTTGCCAGCAAGCGGCGAAAGCTTTGCCGGCCTCGCAGCACAAGTTCGCAACAAATGTTGTGCAGAGTGCTTCGACAGACAAATTGCCGGCCTGCTGAAGCCCTAACTCAGGTAGAATGCGCGCCCGGTTTTTGGAGAAGCTCATGACCCTGCTCAAATTCAGCGATGTGTCCCTTGCGTTCGGCGCTATGCCGTTGTTGGACAAGGTGTCCTGGCAGATCGCCCGTGGTGAGCGGGTGTGCATCATCGGCCGCAACGGCACTGGCAAGTCCAGCATGATGAAACTGGTCAAGGGCGACCAGAAGCCCGATGAAGGCTCGGTGTGGCGTGCCCCCGGTCTGAAAATCGGCGAATTGCCGCAAGAATTGCCGGTGGCCGACGATCGGACGGTGTTCGACGTGGTCGCTGAAGGCCTTGATGGCGTGGGAGCGTTGCTCGCCGAATACCATCACCTCGCACAGAACTGCGTTACTGAGGAAGACCTGAACAAGCTGATGCACGTTCAGCAAGACCTCGAAGCCCGTGATGGCTGGCGTTTGCAGACTCTGGTCGAGAGCACTTTGAGCCGCCTGCAACTACCGGCCGACAAGACCCTCGCCCAGTTATCCGGCGGCTGGCGTCGTCGCGTGCTGCTGGCGCAGGCGCTGGTGTCCGAGCCGGATCTGCTGCTGCTCGACGAACCAACCAACCACCTGGACATCGGTGCGATTGCCTGGCTCGAAGAAGCCCTGAAAGATTTCCAGGGCGCCGTGCTGTTCATCACGCACGACCGTTCTTTCCTGCAAAACCTTGCCACGCGCATCCTCGAACTGGATCGCGGCGGCCTGATCGACTGGAACGGCGACTACGCCAGTTTCCTTGTGCACAAAGAAGCCGCGCTGGCCGCCGAAGAGACCGCCAACGCGCTGTTCGACAAGAAACTGGCCCAGGAAGAAGTCTGGATCCGCCAGGGCATCAAGGCTCGCCGCACCCGCAACGAAGGCCGCGTCCGCGCCCTGAAAGCTTTGCGCGTGGAGCGTAGCGAGCGTCGTGAGCGCACCGGCAAGGCCAACATTCAGCTGGACACTGCCGACAAGTCCGGCAAGCAGGTGATGGTCCTCGAGAACGTGAGTTTCGCTCACCCGGGCGGCCCGTTCCTGATCAAGGATTTCTCGATGGTGCTGACACGCGGCGATCGTATCGGTCTGCTTGGCGCCAACGGCACTGGCAAGACCACCCTGCTGAAACTGATGCTCAGCGGTCTGCAACCGACCAGTGGCAAAGTGGAAGAGGGCACGCGGATCGACGTGGCCTACTTCGACCAGTTGCGCCATCAACTGGATCTGGAAAAAACCGTGATCGACAACGTCGCCGAAGGTCGCGACTTCATCGATATCGACGGCCAGAGCCGTCACGTGCTGAGCTACCTCGGCGATTTCCTGTTCAGCCCGCAGCGTGCCCGCACGCCGGTCAAGGCGCTGTCGGGTGGCGAGCGTGCGCGTCTGTTGCTGGCCAAACTGTTCAGCAAACCGGCGAACCTGCTGGTACTCGACGAACCGACCAACGACCTCGACGTGGAAACCCTCGAGCTGCTCGAAGAAGTGCTGCTGACCTTTAATGGCACTGTGCTGATGGTCAGCCACGACCGGGCATTCCTCGACAACGTGGTCACCAGTACTCTGGTCTTCGAAGGTGAAGGCAAGGTGCGTGAATATGTCGGTGGTTATCAGGACTGGATCCGTCAGGGCGGTTCGCCGCGTCTGCTGGGCGTAACCGAAAGCAAATCCGGCAAGGCTGACCTGAATTCGGCGGTGGTCACTGCCGAACCTGCTGTTGTTGCCGCGCCTGTGGCGGCTGCCCCGGCCGCCAAGAAGAAGCTCAGCTACAAGCTGCAACGCGAGCTGGAAGCGTTGCCGGGCGATATCGACGCCAAGGAACAGCAGATTGCTGCGGTAGAAGCCGAGATGGCTGAAGCCGGTTTCTATCAGCGTCCTGCGGCTGAAACGGCCAAGGTGATTGCTTCGCTGGAGCAGTTGCAGGCTGAGCTGGATGCGTTGATGGAGCGTTGGGCCGAGCTCGATGCCTGATTGATCTGGCAATAAAAAAGCCCGGCCTCATTTGCGTGAGGCCGGGCTTTTTGTAGGAGCTGCCGAAGGCTGCGATCTTTTGATCTTGTTTTTAAAACCAGCGTCAAAAGATCGCAGCCTTCGGCAGCTCCTACTCAAGGGTTAGCGTTTGACCAGGTGCACGGCAAGGACATCGCATGGTGCACCGTGCAGCACGTCATTCGCAGTGGAGCCGAGCAACAGCGCCAGACCATGACGACCATGACTACCGACCACGATCAAATCGCACTGCTGTTCTTTGGCGAAGTGATGGATTTCCTGGCGTGGCTGGCCATAGGTCAGGTGGCAGTTGGCGCCTTCGAGTTCGGAATACTTGAGTTTCAGACGCTCAAGACGCTCCTTGGCCTGATCGAACTGCTGTTGTTGCAGTTGTGACAGATCCATCGGCACGTCGCCGCCGAATGCCATGGCCATTGGTTCGACGATATGCACCAGCGACAGTTTGGCGCCATTGCTCACCGACAGCTCGCGGGCGCGGTGAATCACTGGGTCGCACTCTTCGGTCAGATCTACGGCGACCAGGATGTGGTGGTAGGGCATGAGGTGCTCCTCGTGAGGTTTCAATATTGTTAAGTATGGCTGGTTTCAAGCGCATTGGTTCCAAAGTGACACAATGCGCTCACCAAGAATTGGGAATAGAGATATGACGGTCTGGTTGGTGGTGTCAATCCTGCTGGTGGTTTTGAGCCCGTTGGCGTGGTTGCGCCCATCGCGCGCGCAAAGCGGTCGCATCGCCTTGCGCATGGAGGCGCGGCGCATGGGGCTGGCCATGCAACTGGCGCCTCAGGAATGGCCGCACTGGCTGGCGCAAGAGCCGCCGAATCCGTGTGCGCAGTACCATCGGCCGCGCCGTGGCAAGTCGCCTGCCTGCTGGACTTACTGGCAAAAATCGCCGGGTGTGTGGGTCAATCAATGGCAGGAAGTCTGCGAAGATCGGGCGCTGCTCAATCATTTCGAAAAGTTGCCAGGCAACGTTTTCAAAGTCGAAGCAGACAAGCAGATGATCGCCTTGTACTGGGGCGAGAAGGGCGAAGCGTCGGTGTTGCAGGACATCGACACCACTCTGAAAGCACTGGCGTGACGCGCGGACTTTTCCCACTGCAACGGTGTGGAACGTCCGGCAGACGCGCAATAAAAAGCCCGACATGATTCATCGGGCAGGGTGGCCAGGCAGGCCGGAAACCTTTTTTGATGCTGACTTGGTCGGTACATCCCTCTGTAGTCCACCCAGCGTAGCCCTTTAAACTCGGGCTGCTGGGAATTAGGGCGACTTTTCTAACTATTGATTCTATGAATGGCTTCACATGCAGACGCGTGTTGCGGGTCTTCGTCTTACAGAAATGACCGCAAAGTCGCATTTCAACCCGTATTTTGGGCGATTGACAATTGTCGGAAATTCCGTGAAGGTGACGTACCCAAATCAAACGGGCGTATGAATTGAGCGTTTGTCTTACAGACTGCTCCTACAGAATCCCGACTATCGCGTTGGCGGGTGTGCCGGGTGGATTGGCGTTAGCATCGACGAAAAAGCGTCCTGCCGAGCCATTCGCCTGCGTCCGACGTGTACTGTTCAGCTTCCATATCGTGGAGATCAGTTGATGATTTACGAAGGTAAAGCCATCACGGTTAAAGCTCTTGAAAGTGGCATCGTCGAATTGAAATTCGACCTCAAGGGTGAGTCCGTCAACAAGTTCAACCGTCTAACCCTGAACGAACTGCGTCAGGCCGTAGACACCATCAAGGCAGATGCTTCGATCAAGGGCGTGATCGTCAGCAGTGGCAAGGACGTGTTCATCGTCGGCGCCGACATCACCGAATTTGTCGACAACTTCAAGCTGCCGGATGCCGAGCTGGTTGCTGGCAATCTCGAAGCCAACAAGATCTTCAGCGATTTCGAAGACCTCAACGTCCCAACCGTAGTGGCCATCAATGGCATCGCCCTGGGCGGCGGTCTGGAAATGTGCCTGGCGGCTGACTATCGCGTCATGTCGACCAAAGCCAAGATCGGCCTGCCGGAAGTCAAGCTGGGCATCTACCCAGGCTTCGGTGGCACCGTGCGTCTGCCGCGCTTGATCGGTGTCGATAACGCCATCGAGTGGATTGCCTCCGGTAAGGAAAACCGCCCTGAAGACGCCCTGAAAGTCAGCGCCGTCGACGCCGTGGTTGCTCCTGAAAAACTGCAGGAAGCTGCCCTTGAACTGATCAAGCGCGCCATCTCCGGCGAGTTCGATTTCAAGGCCAAGCGTCAGCCGAAACTTGAAAAACTCAAACTGAACGCCATTGAACAGATGATGGCTTTCGAAACCGCCAAAGGTTTCGTTGCCGGTCAGGCTGGCCCGAACTACCCGGCGCCGGTTGAAGCGATCAAGACCATCCAGAAAGCCGCGAACTTCGGTCGTGACAAGGCGCTGGAAGTCGAAGCTGCCGGTTTCGTCAAACTGGCCAAGACCTCTGCCGCGCAGAGCTTGATCGGTCTGTTCCTGAACGATCAGGAGCTGAAGAAAAAGGCCAAGGCCTACGACGAAATCGCCAAAGACGTGAAGCAGGCCGCTGTACTCGGCGCTGGCATCATGGGTGGTGGTATCGCTTATCAGTCGGCCTCCAAAGGTACGCCGATCCTGATGAAGGACATCAACGAGCACGGCATCGAGCAGGGTCTGGCTGAAGCCGCCAAACTGCTGGTTGGCCGCGTTGATAAAGGTCGCATGACCGCTGCGAAAATGGCTGAAGTGCTCAACGCCATTCGTCCGACCCTGTCCTACGGCGACTTCGGTCACGTCGATCTGGTTGTCGAAGCAGTGGTCGAGAACCCGAAGGTCAAGCAAGCCGTACTGGCTGAAGTCGAAGGTCAGGTCAAAGAGGACACCATCCTCGCGTCCAACACCTCGACCATTTCCATCAGCCTGCTGGCCAAGGCCCTCAAGCGTCCGGAAAACTTCGTCGGCATGCACTTCTTCAACCCGGTGCACATGATGCCGCTGGTGGAAGTGATCCGTGGCGAGAAGTCCAGCGAGCTGGCTGTTGCCACCACCGTTGCCTACGCCAAGAAAATGGGCAAGAACCCGATCGTCGTCAACGACTGCCCGGGCTTCCTCGTTAACCGCGTGCTGTTCCCGTACTTCGGCGGTTTCGCCAAGCTGGTCAGCGCCGGTGTCGACTTCGTCCGTATCGACAAGGTCATGGAAAAATTCGGCTGGCCGATGGGCCCGGCTTACCTGATGGACGTGGTCGGTATCGACACCGGTCACCATGGTCGTGACGTCATGGCTGAAGGTTTCCCGGATCGCATGAAGGATGACCGCCGTTCGGCCATCGACGTGCTGTACGAAGCCAAGCGCCTGGGTCAGAAAAACGGCAAGGGCTTCTACGCCTACGAGGCCGACAAGAAAGGCAAGCAGAAGAAAGTCGCCGACCCTTCGGTGCTGGAAGTGCTCAAGCCGATCGTTTACGAGCAGCGCGAAGTCACTGACGAAGACATCATCAACTGGATGATGATCCCGCTGTGCCTGGAAACCGTGCGTTGCCTGGAAGACGGCATCGTTGAAACTGCCGCCGAAGCCGACATGGGTCTGGTCTACGGTATCGGTTTCCCTCCATTCCGTGGCGGTGCGCTGCGCTACATCGATTCGATCGGTGTTGCCGAGTTCGTTGCCCTGGCTGACCAGTACGCTGATTTGGGCGCGCTGTACCACCCGACCGCGAAGCTGCGCGAAATGGCCAAAAACGGCCAGAGCTTCTTCGGTTAAGCGCCCCCAACTAGAGTGAGAGTGAACTTATGAGCTTGAATCCTAGAGACGTCGTGATTGTCGACTTCGGTCGTACTCCGATGGGCCGCTCCAAGGGCGGCATGCACCGCAACACCCGCGCCGAAGACATGTCGGCGCACCTGATCAGCAAGTTGCTGGAACGCAACGCCAAGGTCGATCCTGCAGAAGTCGAGGACGTGATCTGGGGCTGCGTCAACCAGACCCTGGAGCAGGGCTGGAACATCGCGCGCATGGCTTCGCTGATGACCCAGATCCCGCACACCTCGGCCGGTCAGACTGTTAGCCGTCTGTGCGGCTCGTCGATGAGTGCGCTGCACACCGCTGCGCAAGCAATCATGACCGGCAACGGTGACGTGTTCGTGGTTGGCGGCGTCGAGCATATGGGCCACGTGAGCATGATGCACGGTGTCGATCCGAACCCGCACATGTCGCTGTACGCGGCGAAAGCCTCGGGCATGATGGGCCTGACCGCTGAAATGCTCGGCAAAATGCACGGCATCACTCGCGAGCAACAGGACGCTTTCGGCGTGCGTTCCCACCAGTTGGCCCACAAGGCCACCGTGGAAGGCAAGTTCAAAGATGAAATCATCCCGATGCAGGGCTATGACGAGAACGGTTTCCTGAAACTGTTCGACTACGACGAAACCATTCGTCCGGAAACCACCCTGGAAAGTCTGGCGGCCCTCAAGCCGGCCTTTAATCCAAAGGGCGGCACCGTGACTGCCGGTACTTCGTCGCAGATCACCGATGGTGCTTCGTGCATGATCGTGATGTCGGCGCAGCGTGCGCAGGACCTGGGTATCCAGCCAATGGCGGTTATCCGTTCGATGGCAGTAGCGGGTGTGGATCCGGCAATCATGGGCTATGGTCCAGTTCCGGCGACACAAAAAGCCCTGAAGCGTGCGGGCCTTGGCATCAACGATATCGACTTCTTCGAGCTCAACGAAGCTTTCGCCGCACAGGCCCTGCCAGTGCTGAAAGATCTGAAAGTACTCGACAAGATGAACGAGAAGGTTAACCTGCACGGCGGCGCGATCGCCCTGGGTCACCCGTTCGGTTGCTCCGGTGCCCGTATTTCCGGCACTTTGCTGAACGTGATGAAGCAGAATAGCGGCACCTTCGGGGTGGCCACTATGTGCATTGGTCTCGGCCAAGGCATCTCCACCGTCTTCGAACGCGTTTAAGCGTCTCGTCGATGGAAGCCGGGGCCAAGTGCCCCGGTTTTTGTTTTTGTGGATTTATTTTATTTTTATTTTTGAAAAAATTTGAGTGAGGGCCGAAGCATGCCGATACAACCTGGGCTCTACCAACATTACAAAGGTCCGCAGTACCGCGTATTCAGTGTTGCGCGGCATTCCGAGACCGAAGAAGAAGTGGTCTTTTACCAAGCCCTGTATGGCGATTACGGCTTTTGGGTACGCCCTCTGAGCATGTTTCTCGAGTCAGTCGAGGTTGACGGCGAGCAGGTGCCACGCTTTGCTTTGGTGCAAGCCGAACCGAGCCTTTTTTCCAAGGCATGAGGCGAGTGCGCACAGAACCCTGTGCTTGACCTCACCTTGTATCAACTATATATAGCGGTGCCGCGTCAGGCGCCAACCGCCTTTCACTTCTAGAATTCAGGAATTTTCTGATCCATGGGCAAATCGCTGGTCATTGTGGAATCCCCGGCTAAGGCCAAGACCATCAACAAGTATCTGGGTAACCAATACGTGGTGAAGTCGAGTATCGGCCATATCCGAGACCTGCCCACCAGCGGTTCGGCTAGCGCCAGCAAAGAGCCAGCCGCCAAGCGCGGCAAGGCTGCTGCGGGCGAAGGTCCGGTGCTCTCGCCGAAAGAGAAAGCGCGCAAGCAGCTGGTCTCGCGTATGGGTGTCGATCCCGATCATGGCTGGAAAGCCCAGTACGAGATCCTTCCGGGTAAAGAGAAGGTCATCGAAGAGTTGCGCCGGCTCGCCAAAGATGCTGACACCATCTATCTCGCAACCGACTTGGATCGCGAGGGGGAAGCCATTGCCTGGCACCTGCGCGAAGCCATCGGTGGTGACGACAGCCGCTACAAGCGTGTGGTGTTCAACGAAATCACCAAGAAAGCGATTCAGGAAGCTTTCTCGGAACCGGGTGAGCTGGACATCGATCGTGTCAACGCTCAACAGGCGCGTCGCTTCCTCGACCGCGTTGTTGGTTACATGGTCTCGCCGCTGCTGTGGGCGAAGATCGCTCGTGGCTTGTCCGCCGGTCGCGTGCAATCGGTTGCCGTGAAGCTGGTGGTCGAGCGTGAACGTGAAATTCGCGCGTTCAACCCGGAAGAGTACTGGGAAGTGCATGCCGATCTCGGCACCACCAAAGGCTCCACCGTGCGTTTCGAAGTGGCTCGCGAAAAAGGCGAAGCGTTCAAGCCGCTCAACGAAGCTCAGGCCATGGCTGCGCTGGAGAAACTCAAGTCTTCCAGCTACAGCATCGTCAAGCGCGAAGACAAACCGACCAGCAGCAAGCCGTCGGCGCCGTTCATCACGTCGACTCTGCAGCAGGCTGCGAGCAATCGCCTGGGCTTCGGCGTGAAGAAAACCATGATGATGGCCCAGCGTCTGTACGAAGCCGGCTACATCACTTATATGCGTACCGACTCGACCAACCTCTCGGCTGATGCCGTGACGATGGCGCGTACTTACATCGAAGACGAGTTCGGCAAGAAGTACCTGCCGGAAACGCCGAACGTCTACAGCAGCAAGGAAGGCGCACAAGAGGCTCACGAAGCGATTCGTCCTTCTGATGCCAACACCACGCCAAGCAAGCTGGCGGGTATGGAGCGTGACGCTGAGCGTCTCTACGAGCTGATCTGGCGCCAGTTCCTCGCTTGCCAGATGCTGCCGGCGCAATACTTGTCGACCACCGTTAGCGTAGGCGCTGGTGACTTCGAGCTGCGCGCCAAGGGCCGTATTCTCAAGTTTGACGGTTACACCCGCGTCATGCCGCAGATTGCCAAACCGGGTGATGACGACGTTCTGCCTGATATGGCGCAGGGCGACGTGATGAAGCTGATCAAGCTCGATCCATCGCAGCACTTCACCAAACCGCCGGCCCGCTACTCGGAAGCCAGTCTGGTTAAAGAAATGGAAAAGCGCGGTATCGGTCGTCCTTCGACTTACGCTGCGATCATTTCGACCATTCAGGATCGCGGTTACGTGACTTTGCACAACCGTCGTTTCTACTCGGAAAAGATGGGCGACATTGTCACCGAGCGTCTGTCGGAAAGCTTCTCGAACCTCATGGACTACGGCTTCACCGCAGGCATGGAAGAGAACCTCGATGACGTGGCGCAGGGCGAGCGCGACTGGAAAAACGTACTGGACGAGTTCTACGGCGACTTCAAAAAGAAACTCGAAGTAGCCGAAAACCCGGACAGCGGCATGCGTGCCAACCAGCCGGTCATGACCGACATTCCGTGCACGACTTGCGGTCGTCCGATGCAGATTCGTACCGCGTCGACAGGCGTTTTCCTCGGTTGTTCAGGCTACAGCCTGCCGCCGAAAGAACGCTGCAAGGCCACCGTCAACCTGGTGCCGGGCGATGAAATCGCTGCGGACGACGAGGGTGAGTCGGAATCGCTGGTACTGCGTGGCAAGCACCGCTGCCCGATCTGCAGCACGGCGATGGACGCGTACCTGCTCGACGAAAAACGCAAGCTGCACATCTGCGGTAACAACCCGGATTGCGCAGGCTATGAAATCGAAGAGGGCAGCTATCGCATCAAGGGCTACGAAGGTCCGAGCCTGGAATGCGACAAGTGCGGCAGCGAGATGCAACTCAAGACCGGGCGTTTCGGCAAGTTCTTCGGTTGCACCAACCCGACCTGCAAGAACACCCGCAAACTGCTTAAGAGCGGTGATGCGGCGCCGCCGAAGATGGACCCGGTGAAGATGCCTGAGCTGAAATGCGAAAAGGTCAACGACACCTACATCCTGCGTGACGGTGCGTCCGGTCTGTTCCTGGCTGCCAGTCAGTTCCCGAAAAACCGTGAGACCCGTGCTCCGCTGGTGATCGAGATTCTGCCGCACAAGGACGAGATCGATCCGAAGTACCACTTCCTCTGCGACGCTCCACAGAAAGATCCTGATGGTCTGCCGGCGGTGATTCGCTACAGCCGCAAGACCAAGGAGCAATACGTACAGACCGAAGTCGATGGCAAGCCTACCGGTTGGAAGGCGTACTTCGACGGCGGCAAGTGGACGGTTGAAGACAAGCGTACGAAGGCCAAAGCTGAGTAAGCGTTAGCCTGATACTGAAAGGCCGCATGATGACCCCTCCGGGTTTTCATGCGGCCTTTTTGTTTTGTGCTTGCGGTGGGATCGGCTGATCCACGACACTGTCCGGCCTGTGTGAAGCAAATATTTCGTTGTGGAGAGCGCCGTCATGGCTCACGAACTCTATACCCGCACCAACCAGAAGATCTATTTCGCCGGACTGTCGCTCGAAGCTCTGGCTCGCGCCGAAGAGGGGCGAGCGATGAATTCGCTGGCGTTGATTCAGGCGGGGCGTGAATCGGCGTTGTTTCACCTTTACGGCGCTTTGCTCGGTCTCTGTCACGAGATCGCTGGTTTCTATCGTCTGCCGCAGGCCAATGCACCACGCGCCGAGATGCTGCTGACACGTGAAGTCCTGGAGTCGATCGCGATTCCCGAGTTGGCCGAGATGGTCGAACTCGCGGGAAACTCTGAAACCTGGCTGGCAAAACTGCTGGCTGCGCATTCGGCGCTGTTCCAGCCGCCACGGGTGCCACACAAGCCCAAAGGGGACGTGACTCAGCCGCTAATTCAGGCGATTAATCTGGATGAAGAAGCGCCAGAAGAGTTGAGTCGAGAGGAGCTGGAGAGCTGGCGGCAAAATCTGAAAGGCTTGGCGATTCGCTTTCGCGAAGGCTTGAACGAGTGCTGAGGGTGATTGACACGGTGGCAATCTGAAACATGCTGCTGGTCAAGATCCCGAGCGAAGCCTGAATGATGTCTATATAATCCCTGCCTTTCGTGGAGAACAGACCTATATGCCAACGTCCTTTCTAGAAATTGTCGAGTTACCAGACGGCCGAATCGAACTGCGCAGGGCTGAGGACGAGGGTTCTCTGGTGACGCTGGATTTCTCCGACGATGCCAAGGCGTTCCTTCAAGGTCAGCATGTAGAAATCGCCAAGGCGATGCTAAGCGTCGGCGTGCAGATGGCCGGTCGTATGGTCGAAGGCGAGTTTGATAAGGAAGAGGGGCCGCGGGTTCTTCATTGATCCGCGCCTTTGCTTTTTAACGTTACCGCTTCAGATCGGCTTCTCTGTCCCTGGAGAAGCCCTGCGCTTCACACAGCGCGTAATAGCAACCCTCAACCCAAACGAATATTCAGGCTTTGAGCTTCGCCCGTGCGTGCGGCGCTGATCAGTTGTTGCCGCGAGTGGGTGTTTAGCGGGTTGAGCCAGGTGACCACAGTGTGGCTGCGCCCCAATCGCAGAGCTTCGCACGCCAGTTGCTGGGCGCTTTGAGCACCCCGTGGTTGCAGTAGCAGAATACGTTCGCGGTTCAGGCCGGCATCCCGCAGCCAGGTTTGAGTCAGGCTGGCAGGTGGTGCGATCAATGTAAGCCAGCGTGCGTCCTGATCTTCGCTGAGTTCGCGAAGAATCGGGGCGAGCAGGTTCAGGCAGTTCCCGGCCGCACCACGCAGTGACAGCTCACTGAATACTTCGGGTTCGGCATTCCAGGGGCGTTCGACCACGTCTTTCAGGATCGGCGCCATCGGTTGCGCCAGAAACGCTTCGAATAAAGGCAGTTGTGTTTGCTGAGGGGTGTGTGGGAACTGCATAAAGCCTCCTTTAGCGGCGGATTACGCCGACACTCAAGCCTTCGATCACCAGTTCCTGATCTTTCAGGTCGACTTCGATAGGGGCGAACTCGGGGTTTTCGGCAATCAGCCAGACCTTGCTACCTTCACGCTTGAAACGTTTGACCGTCACTTCGTCGCCGATACGGGCAACGACGACCTGGCCATTACGTGCTTCGCGGGTGGTGTGCACGGCAAGAAGGTCACCGTCGAAAATACCGATGTCCTTCATGCTCATGCCGTGTACGCGCAGCAGGTAGTCGGCGCGCGGATGAAAGAAGGCCGGGTTGATGTTGCAGGATTCTTCGATGTGCTGCTGGGCGAGGATCGGCGCGCCGGCAGCGACCCGGCCAATGATTGGCAGGGTAGAGTCGTCGGCCTTGGCTTCAAAGCCGGGTATGCGAATACCGCGAGAAGCGCCCGGTGTCATCTCGATGGCGCCTTTTCGGGCCAGTGCCTTGAGATGTTCTTCAGCCGCGTTCGGCGACTTGAAGCCCAGTTCCTGAGCGATTTCCGCACGGGTCGGCGGATAGCCGTTGTCTTCGAGGCAGCGTTTGATAAAGGCCAGAATCTCGGCTTGGCGTGGCGTCAGCTTTAGCATATTGATCGCTCTGTCTTTTTATACAGTGACTGGGATTATATACAGTGAAGCGTCCTTGGCAATGCCCGTTTTTTTGCAGGCCGCCAGACGGTCGGCATTCGTGCTTATTAATGAGTTGGGCTTGTGTGGTTAAATACCTGACCGACCATTCCCAAAACGAACCGGCAGGCTTGACAAGGCACAGGCTGAAACGTATGTTTCAAACAAGTGTTTGTCAGGCGGAGTAGCCATGGCCCAGTCGGAAACCGTTGAACGCATTCTTGATGCTGCCGAGCAGTTGTTCGCGGAGAAAGGTTTCGCCGAAACCTCATTGCGTTTGATCACCAGCAAGGCCGGCGTCAACCTGGCAGCGGTGAACTATCACTTCGGCTCGAAAAAAGCGCTGATTCAAGCGGTTTTCTCACGCTTCCTCGGGCCGTTCTGCATCAGCCTCGACAAAGAGCTGGAGCGGCGTCAGGCCAAGCCTGAAAACAAGCCGACGCTTGAAGAGCTGCTCGAAATCCTCGTCGAGCAGGCCCTTGTGGTGCAACCACGCAGCGGCAACGACCTGTCGATCTTCATGCGCCTGCTCGGCCTCGCGTTCAGCCAGAGCCAGGGCCACTTGCGCCGTTATCTGGAAGACATGTACGGCAAGGTGTTTCGTCGCTACATGCTGCTGGTCAACGAAGCCGCGCCACGCATTCCGCCGATCGAGCTGTTCTGGCGCGTGCACTTCATGCTCGGCGCCGCGGCGTTCAGCATGTCTGGCATCAAGGCATTGCGCGCAATTGCCGAGACCGATTTCGGCGTCAACACCTCCATTGAGCAAGTGATGCGTCTGATGGTGCCGTTCCTCGCTGCGGGCATGCGTGCCGAAACCGGCGTCACTGACGCCGCGATGGCCACCGCGCAACTGCGTCCGCGCAGCAAATCAACGCCGGTCGCCGCCAAGGTTTAACCGCGCACGGGTGGGCGCGGCAGCTTGTATCCGCTAAGCTAGCCGCCCATGCCGACTCTCGTTCTGAACCAGAAATCCATAGAAATTGCCGACCTGCCGAGCATTGCTCAGGGTAGCGATTTGCTGCGGATCGGGTTTTTCGTTTTCAAGGAATCTCTATGACTGCTGGCCTGCAAGGCTCGTTGATGGTGGACGTCGCCGGTACCTGGCTGACGGCCGAAGATCGCCAATTGTTGCGTCAGCCCGAAGTGGGCGGCCTGATCATTTTCGCGCGCAACATTGAGCATCCGCGTCAGGTGCGTGAGCTGAGTGCGTCGATTCGCGCAATTCGTCCGGATCTGTTGCTGGCGGTTGATCAGGAGGGCGGTCGCGTGCAGCGTCTGCGTCAGGGCTTCGTGCGCCTGCCGGCCATGCGTGCCATCGCCGACAATCCGAACGCCGAATACCTCGCCGAGCAATGCGGCTGGATCATGGCCACTGAAGTGCTGGCGGTCGGTCTCGACCTGAGTTTCGCCCCGGTGCTGGATCTGGATTACCAGCGCAGCGCTGTTGTCGGCACCCGTTCATTTGAGGGCGATCCGGAGCGCGCCGCAGTGCTTGCCGGAGCGTTCATTCGCGGCATGAACAGCGCGGGCATGGCGGCCACCGGCAAGCACTTCCCCGGCCATGGCTGGGCCGAAGCCGATTCCCACGTGGCGATCCCGAACGACGAGCGCAGCCTGGACGAGATCCGCGCCAACGATCTCGTGCCCTTCGCCAGACTCAGCAAACAACTGGCTGCTGTGATGCCGGCCCACGTTATCTATCCGCAAGTCGACTCGCAGCCTGCCGGCTTCTCCCGGCGCTGGTTGCAGGACATCCTGCGCGGCGAATTGCAGTTCGACGGTGTGATCTTCAGCGACGACCTGTCGATGGCCGGCGCCCACGTGGTTGGCGATGCCGCCAGTCGTATTGAGGCCGCACTCACGGCCGGTTGCGACATGGGGCTGGTGTGCAACGACCGCGCTGCTGCAGAGCTCGCTTTGAGCGCCGCGCAACGCATGAAGGTCAAGCCATCGGCCCGAATTGCCCGTATGCGCGGCCAGGCGTTCGCCAGCACCGACTACCGTCAGGATCCGCGCTGGCTCACCGCCATTGGCGCCCTCAAAGATGCTCAACTGATCGATTAAGGATTTTCGCTATGACGGTTTACGCAATCATCGGTGGCACCGGCCTGACCCAGCTCGAAGGCTTGACCATTCGCCAATCACTGGCGGTGGACACTCCTTACGGCGCGCCATCGGCCGACGTGCAGATCGGCGAATACGCCGGCAAGGAAGTGCTGTTCCTCGCCCGTCACGGCCATCCGCATCGTTTCCCGCCGCACAAGGTCAACTACCGCGCCAACCTGTGGGCGCTGAAGCAGGCCGGTGCCGAAGCGATCATCGCGGTGAACGCCGTGGGCGGGATCCACTCGGCCATGGGCACCGGGCATTTCTGCGTGCCACATCAGATCGTCGACTACACCAGCGGCCGCGAGCACACCTTTTTCGCCGATGATCTGGAGCACGTCACCCACATCGACTTCAGCTTTCCCTACAGCGAGCCGTTGCGCCAGCAATTGATCGCCGCGGTGGCCGCCGAAGGTTGCGAGTACAGCGATCAGGGCGTTTACGCCTGCACCCAGGGCCCGCGTCTGGAAACGGTTGCCGAGATCGTGCGTCTGGAGCGCGATGGCTGTGACATCGTTGGCATGACCGGCATGCCGGAAGCGGCGCTGGCGCGTGAGCTGGATCTGGATTACGCCTGTCTGGCGCTGGTGGTGAACCCGGCGGCGGGCAAGACCACCGAAGTGATCACCATGGCCGAGATCGAGCAGGCGTTGCATGACGGCATGGGCAAGGTGAAGTCGGCGTTGGCCCGGGTGTTGGCCGGCTAAGGACTGCCCATGAGCATTCTCATCGAACGGCTCAAGTCGTTGGCCTGGACTCAGGCATTCAGTAGCAAGGCGCTGGCCAAGGCTCGCGCTTATGCCGCCGATGACCGGGTAGAGATCATCGAGATCGAAGACAGAAAGATCGAGGCGTTCTGTGTCGGTTCGGAAGATCAGGCGTATGAACAAACCATTTACCTGTCCGAAGATCGCCTGGGTTCCGTCTACTTGCGTTGCCTGTGCACCTGTCCTGTCTCAATCGACTGCAAACACTGCGCTGCGGTGCTCTATCACCTGCAGGGCAGTGATCATGAAGCGTCCGAAAGTGACGCACAGACCCAGTTGGGGCGGGCGCTGGAACATTGGCTTTCGACCATTCCCGTGCCGGCCAAGCCCGCCGAAGAAGGCGCGCAAACCGCAGGCACGCGCCTGTTTTACAAGCTCAAGCCAACGTCAGTGAGCGGCAAGTGGCTGCTCGATATTTTCAAGGTCTCCCAGCTCAAGAACGGCGAGTTGCGCGAAGTCAAACCGATGTATTCGCTGGCGGAAATGCTCATGCGTCAGCCCGGCTATCTGTCCGAGCTGGATCTGCGCGTCGCCAGGCTGCTGGTTGCCATGCACTCCCACCACGCCTATTACAGCGGCTATCCGCTGGAAGGCAGCAGCGGCGCCGAACTGCTGGAAATGCTCTTGCGCACCTCGCGGCTGTTCCTCGATTTCGAGGATCTGCGACCGTTGGTGCCGGGCGCGAAGCGCATCGGCCAGTTCGCCTGGGCGGAGCAGGCCGACGGCGGTTTCCGTGCGCAGTGGAGCAGTGCCGAGGCGGCGCAGGAAACCGTGCTGGCGCTGGAGCCGCTTTATTACCTGGATCGTGAACAGCGGCAGATTGGCCCTCTGTTCAATGAACTGGAAGAAAAACTGGCCAGTCATTTGACTCTGGCGCCGGAGATTCCGGCGCGTCAGGCCATGCAGTTCAGCCATCGCATGAGCGCGGCAACGAGAATCCCGCCGCCCCACCAACTGACCGAACGAATCATCGACGACGTACTACCGCAGCCACAACTGACCCTCGTCAGCGGTCGGGAGCGCTCGCGCTGGGAATACGTTCTGGAGCACCGTGCCGCTCTGGTGTTTACCTACAACGGCCAGCCGACGGTGGATCGCAACCCGGAAGTGATGATCCTCAACGGTACCGAAACCCAGCGCATTCAACGCCAGCCTGCGGTGGAAAAGAAACTGCGTCAGATCCTGCAAAAGTTCGGCTTCAAGAAAGCCACGCGCAAGAGTTCGCTGGATCGTCCCGGCGAGATGTTCACGTTGCCGGATGATTCCGCCTGGCTCGGGTTTATGCACGAAGGGCTTGCCACGTTGCGCGCCTCGAACTGGGAAGTCGAGATGAGTCCCGGCTTTCATTTCAATGTGCAACCGGTTGAGCATTGGTACGCCGAGGTCGAAGAAGAGGCTGGGCATCAGTGGTTTGATTTGCAGTTGGGTATTGTCGTCAATGGCCAGCGCTACAGTTTGCTACCGATCCTTCTGCACTTGTTGCGCACCCAGCCGCGCTTGCTTGACCCGGTCAATCTTGCACAACGCAGCGATGACGAAAAACTCCTGATCGAACTCAAGCCCAGCGGTTTTGGCGACCCTTCGGGCGCCAAGGTCGCGCTGCCGCTGAGTCGGGTCAAACCGCTGATGGTCACGCTGGGCGAGTTGTACCTGGGCGGTCATCAGGGCGATGCCCTGCGCTTGAGTGTCCCGGATGCCGCGCGCTTGAGTATGCTCGATGGCGTGCCGCTGGATTGGCAGGGTGGCGAGCGGCTGCGCACCTTCGCCAAGCGCTTGCAGAATTCCAGTCACACTCAGGTCGCTGCGCCGGCCGGCCTTAACGCGCAACTGCGCCCATATCAGCTCGAAGGCCTGAACTGGATGCAGACCCTGCGCGAGCTTGAGGTCGGCGGCATTCTGGGCGATGACATGGGGCTGGGCAAAACGCTGCAGACCTTGGCGCATCTGCTCACGGAAAAACACGCCGGTCGCCTTGATTGTCCGGCTCTGGCGGTGATGCCGACCAGCCTGATTCCCAACTGGCTCGACGAGGCCGAGCGTTTCACCCCCCAGCTGAAAGTATTGGCGCTGCACGGCTCGGGGCGGCAAAAGGATTTCGCTGATCTGGCTGAGTACGATCTGGTACTGACCACTTACGCGTTGCTGCCGAGGGATCTCGAGGTTCTACAGCCACAGCTGTGGAGCGTGCTGATTCTCGACGAAGCGCAGAACATCAAGAACCCGCTCAGCAAAGCCGCACAGGCCGTGCGCGATTTGCAGGCCCGCCAGCGCTTGTGCCTGAGCGGCACGCCATTGGAAAACCACTTGGGCGAGCTTTGGTCGCAGTTTCATTTCCTCATGCCCGGTTGGCTCGGCGACAGCAAGTCCTTCAATCGCGATTACCGCACGCCGATCGAGAAGCACGGCAATGTTCAGCGCATGCAGCACCTGACCGCGCGCATCAAGCCGTTTTTGTTGCGCCGTAAAAAGGATCAGGTGGCCACCGAACTGCCGCCGAAAACCGAAATTGTCCATTGGGTCGATCTCAGCGACGGCCAGCGGGATGTCTATGAAACGGTTCGCGTGGCGATGGACAAAAAAGTCCGCGACGAAATTGCCCGCAGTGGCGTGGCACGCAGTCAGATCATCATTCTGGATGCCTTGCTCAAGCTGCGGCAGGTCTGTTGCGACCTGCGCCTGATCAACATGCCGCTGACAGCGAAGGCGCTGCGCTCCGGCAGTGGCAAGTTGCTCAGCCTGATGGAGATGCTCGAAGAGTTGCTCGGCGAAGGTCGAAGAATCCTGCTGTTTTCGCAGTTCACCTCGATGCTCGCCTTGATCGAGCAAGAATTGCAGCAACGTGACATTGCCTATTCACTGCTGACCGGGGACACCACGGATCGGCGCACACCGGTGAAGGATTTTCAGGGCGGCAAGGTGCCGCTGTTTCTCATCAGTCTCAAAGCGGGCGGTACCGGTTTGAACCTGACCGCTGCGGACACGGTGATTCACTTCGACCCTTGGTGGAACCCGGCGGTGGAGAACCAGGCCACAGATCGTGCGTATCGAATCGGGCAAAACAACCCGGTGTTCGTTTACAAGCTGATTGCTCGTGGCACGGTAGAGGAAAAAATACAGGCGTTGCAGCAGGAGAAAGCGGCGTTGGCCGGGGCGGTGCTTGAGGGCGGGACGACAGGTGGCTGGAAGCTGGAGCAGAGTGACATTGAGGCGCTGTTTGCACCGTTGCCGGTTTCCAAGGATTGAGCCTGGGTTTTAACCGTTATACCGAGGTGAGCCATTCGCGAGCAGGCTCGCTCCCACACTGGATCTGTGGCATTCACCAATCCAGTGTTCACAGGGATCTTGTGAATCACAGAAATCTAATGTGGGAGCGAGCCTGCTCGCGAAAGCTATCTAACAGGCGACGCAGATATCAACGCTTGTCGGACTTATCCGGCAATGGCGCAAACAGCGCCTCGATATCATCACTCTGCAACTTCCAGTCCCCGGCCTTGCGCCCATCCAGCACGCCCGCTGCCAAGTCGGATTTTTCCTTTTGCAGGTGCTGAATCTTCTCTTCCACGGTGCCCCGGGCAATCATCTTGTAGACGAACACCGGTTTCTCCTGGCCGATCCGATAGGCACGATCCGTCGCCTGATTCTCGGTGGCCGGGTTCCACCACGGGTCGTAATGAATCACCGTGTCGGCCTCGGTCAGGTTCAACCCGACGCCGCCGGCCTTCAGGCTGATCAGAAAGATCTGACGCTTGCCGCTCTGGAATTCCCTCACAGGCGTGCGCCGATCCCGGGTCTGGCCGGTCAGTAGCGCGTAGGACACGTTACGTTTTTTCAGCTCTTCCTCGATCAACGACAGCATCGAAGTGAACTGCGAAAACAGCAGAATCCGCCGGCCTTCCTCGAACAACTCCTCGAGCATTTCCATCAAACTGTCGAGCTTGCCTGACGTGCTGCCGCGAGCGGGCAGGGTGGCGTCATTGACCAGGCGCAGATCGCAGCAGACCTGACGCAGTTTGAGCAGCGCCTCAAGAATGATGATCTGGCTGCGCGCCACGCCTTTGCGGGTGATCTCGTCGCGGACCTTCTTGTCCATCGCCAGGCGCATGGTTTCATATACATCGCGCTGCGCTTCGTTGAGATCGACCCAATGGATGATCTCGGTTTTCGGCGGCAACTCGGTCGCCACTTGTTCCTTGGTGCGGCGCAGCAGGAACGGTTTTATCCGACCGTTGAGGTGCTGAAGCCTGACTTCACTGCCGCGCTTTTCAATCGGCACGCGGTAATCGGCGTTGAAGCTTTTTACGTCGCCGAGCCAGCCCGGCAGCAGGAAGTGAAACAGCGACCACAGCTCGCCTAGGTGGTTTTCCAGCGGCGTGCCGCTCAGGCACAAGCGCTGACGCGCATTCAGCTCGCGCGCGGCTTGAGCGGCTTTGCTGTTCGGATTCTTGATGTACTGCGCTTCATCCAGCACCAGTACATGCAGCGGCTGTTTGGCCAGGCGTTCGACGTCTTTCGGCAGCAGCGCGTAGGTGGTGAGAATCAGGTCGAAGTCGGCCAGGTTATCGAAATGCTTTTTGCGAGTGGCGCCATACAGGGCAACCACTTTCAGTTGCGGGGTAAAGTGCGCCGCCTCATCGAGCCAGTTCGGAATCAGGCTGGTCGGCATCACCACCATGCACGGACGATCGAGGCGTCCGGCGTTTTTCTCGCTGAGAATATGCGCCAGTGTCTGTAGGGTTTTACCCAGGCCCATGTCATCCGCGAGAATCCCGCCGACTTCCAGTTGCCGCAGTGATTGCATCCAGCTTAAGCCTTCGAGCTGATAAGGCCGCAGCGTAGCATTCAAGCCTTCAGGCACCTCTGCGCTGAAATCACGAATATCGCGCAGGCGTTGGGCAAACGTGCGGATCTGCTCGCCGCCCTCCCACAGCAGTGGAAGGCCTTCCAGCGAATTCAGGCGGGTGGCGTCGGCCTTGCTCAGGCGCAGGGTGGTTTCGCCCGGCTCTTGCAAATAGAACTCGCCGAGCGTCATCAATACCGGCTTCAACCGGCCCAACGGCAAAGCCACTTGCAGCGGCCCATGCTCGCTGGTGCGTTGCGGGATGTTGACCAGAATCAGCTCGTCATCGCGGCGGCGTGCCAGGCGTTCCGGGTTGAGGATTTCCGCGTGCGAGCGCATCAGATTGAGCAAGATAGGCAACAGACTCAGGCGCTCACCATTGACGATGATCCCCAGTTCCAGATCAAACCAATCGCGTTCCGGCACCTGCTCGACGGTGGCGTACCAGTCATCCACAGCGGTCAGATCGAAGCCGAATTCCTCGTCGATCTGCAGCTCCCAGCCTTGGCTGCGCAGTTTCGGCAGGTCGTTGAGGGTGAATGTCAGCCAGGCGCTGTCATTGACCATCTCGTACAGTTCACCGGCGCTTTCCGGCAGGGCTTTGCTCTGGCGGGTGGCGATGCGAAAGCCGAGGATGCGCAACTGTTCGCGGTACGACTGCTCGACATCCGGATGGCGTTTGACGCGCAGCGTCTGGCTTTCCTGGCGAATCAGGATATCGCTGTTCTTCTGCCCGCTGACGTACTCGTCAAGGTAGCTGAACGAAAGCGCCGCGCGATGCTGAATGTAGCGCTGCATCTTGCCGTTGCGCGGTTCGAAGGCACTGAACTCGACACTGGCCAGCCATAGGCGTGGCAGTGGCTGCACATTGTCGACCAGCACTTGCGGTGGCGCCTTCGGGCTGCGGTTTTCCAGCACGGCTTGCAGCTTTTCCAAGAGTTCGGCGTCTTTGGCGGCGGCCGGGTAATCGAGGGTTTCCTGCACTTTCAGCAGCACCGCTGCGCAGTGTTTGCAGTTGCTGCGAACCGGGCACGTGCAACTGGCATCGACCAGCAGCAAGGTGCTTTTGGCGGATTCGCGTAGCTGGATGGTCTGGCGGTAAACGTTACCGCCAGAGCCTTCGCAACTGGCGGTGATGGTCGCATCGCCGACCTGGGCGATGCGTACCCGGTTTTCCAGGGCATAGCGGCGGCCACGCTCCAGGCTCTGTTCCTTGAATCGGCTGACCCAGGAGGGTGCCAACGGTTTACTCAGGGGCGGGGACATAAGGACTTCGATCAGTCCGGAATCGCTTCAGGCGCTTCCCGTGGCGCTGGCGCGGTCAGGGAAGTGATCTTGATCAGCAAGGCCAGATGGCCGTTGTCCAGGTAGTTGAGTTGGCCATTTTTGGTGTGGCTGTCCTGCTTCAGGCGCTCGCTGGCGGTGACCAGGCCATTGGCGTCGATCTGATTGACCCAGAAATCGGCGTTCACATCGGTGAAACGTCCCAGTTTCATTTCCAGCGTGCCCTCGATCGGGAATTGACCGAACTGCTCCTGACCGTCGCTGACCGCCACTTTTGCCGGTGCTTCGCCAAGGGTTTGCTGCCAGGCCTTGTGCATCAGCACGCTGTAGTCGCCGCTGGCGGTGAGTTTGCTGACAACGTCGTTCAACGCCGGTGTGCGTTTGCTGTCGTCGCTCAAACGCTGGGCGCCAGCGGCCCAGTCTTCCGGCGCGGCGCGGCTGACGATTGCCGGCACGGCGTTCTGGCGCACCAGTATCATTTCGACCTGATACAGGTCATCGGCGAAAGCCGAAGGGGCTACCAAAGCAAGTAGCAAAGTCACTGAGCGGAACAGGCGCATTGGGCGTCCTTCAAACAGATTTCGGGAGGAGGCGCTCAAACAGCGCCTCTACAGTATTAAAGCGCTCTTCCGGACGTTCCATCGGTACCTGGAATTTGAACATCGTCGCGCCTTCGAATTTGTAGCGTTTTGGCTGGCTCTGGATCAGCTTGATCAGCGTCATCGGGTCGACCGGCGTCTGCGCTTCGAACTCGATGCGCCCACCTTGCGGTCCGCCATCGACCTTCTTGATACCCAGTTGCTCAGCCTGCAATTTCAACGCCGTGATGCGCACCAGATTCTTCGTCGGTTCCGGTAACAAGCCGAAACGGTCGATCATCTCGACTTGCAGATCCTTCAAGCCTTCTTCGTCGGTGGCCGAAGCAATGCGCTTGTACAGAATCAGACGGGCGTGAACGTCCGGCAGATAGTCTTCCGGAATCAGCGCCGGCACTCGCAAGTTGACTTCCGGGCCACCGCCCAGCGGCTGATCGAGGTTTGGTTGTTCGCCCTTGCGGATCGACTTCACCGCACGTTCCAGCATCTCCATATACAACGTGAAGCCCACGGCCTGAATCTGTCCGCTTTGGCCATCGCCAAGCAGTTCGCCAGCGCCACGGATTTCCAGGTCGTTGGTCGCCAGGACGAAACCAGCACCGAGATCCTGAGTGTTGGCGATCGCTTCCAGACGCTTTTCCGCATCCGAGGTGATTTGCTGGCGCGGCGGCGTCAGCAGGTAGGCGTAAGCCTGGTGGTGACTACGGCCGACACGACCACGCAACTGGTGCAGTTGTGCCAGGCCGAACTTGTCGGCGCGCTCGATGATGATGGTGTTGGCGCTCGGCACGTCGATGCCGGTCTCGATGATGGTCGAGGCGATCAGCACGTTGAAGCGCTTGTGATAGAAGTCGCTCATCACCTGTTCGAGTTCGCGCTCGCGCATCTGTCCGTGACCAATGCCGATGCGGGCTTCCGGCACCAGTTCGGCGAGATCGGCGGCGCATTTCTCGATGGTTTTCACATCGTTGTGCAGGTAGTACACCTGACCGCCACGCAGCAGTTCGCGGAGCAGGGCCTCTTTGACCGTGCTCTTGTTCTGCTCCATGACGAAAGTGCGCACCGACAGGCGTCGTGCTGGCGGCGTGGCGATGATCGACAGGTCGCGCATGCCCGACACCGCCATGTTCAGCGTGCGCGGAATCGGTGTGGCGGTCAGCGTAAGAATGTCGACTTCACTGCGCAGGGCCTTGAGCTGTTCTTTCTGACGGACACCGAAACGGTGCTCTTCGTCGATGATCACCAGCCCGAGGTTTTTGATTTTCACATCGTCGGACAGCAGCTTGTGCGTGCCAATGACGATGTCGATTTTGCCTTCGGCCAGGTCGGCGATCGCCGCGTTCACTTCCTTGGCCGACTTGAAGCGGCTCATCACTTCCACGGTCACTGGCCAGTCGGCGAAGCGGTCGCGGAAGCTGTTGTAGTGCTGCTGGGCGAGCAGGGTGGTCGGCACCAGAATCGCCACCTGACGACCGCCGTGCACGGCGATGAATGCCGCACGCATGGCCACTTCGGTCTTGCCGAAACCAACGTCGCCGCAGACCAGGCGATCCATCGGTTTCGGCGCGAGCATGTCTTCGCGCACGGATTCGATGGTCGATTGCTGGTCAGGGGTTTCTTCGAACGGGAAACCGGCGCTGAACGTCGCATAATCGGCTTTCGGGTCGGCAAATGCGTAACCCTCGCGAGCGGCACGGCGGGCATAGATGTCGAGCAGTTCAGCGGCAACATCGCGCACCTGTTCGGCGGCTTTGCGCTTGGCCTTCTGCCAGGTTTCCGAGCCGAGACGGTGCAGCGGGGCCAGCGCATCGTCGCTGCCGGTGTAACGCGCGATCAGATGCAGGTTGGCTACGGGCACGTAAAGCTTGGCGTTCTCGGCGTATTCGAGGGTGAGGAATTCGGCCGCCTGATTGTCGATCTCCAGAATCGTCAGGCCCAGATAGCGGCCGACACCGTGATCGATGTGCACCACCGGCGCGCCTTCGCGCAGTTCGGTGAGGTTCTTGATCACCGCGTCATTGCTGACGTCGCTGCGTTTCTCGCGGCGACGACGTTGCATCACACGCTGACCGAACAGCGGACTTTCCGCGACGAGTGCCAGCGCCGGGTCATCCAGCATCAGGCCTTCGTCGAGCGGGGCAATGGTAATCGCCAGACGATCCTTGCTCGCGACGAAATCAGGCCAGTTGTCGACATTTTTCGGCCGCAGCTTCAGGCGCTCAAGCAATTCCAGCAGGACTTCACGACGGCCCGCGGATTCGGCGGTGAACAGCACGCGACCGGGGAACTCATCGAGGAACGCCGACAGCGCCGCCAGCGGTTGGGTGGCTTTGGCTTCGATCGCCAGATTCGGCAGAGCCTGCGCGGGGAAGCGCTCGCGGCCGACGCCGGTTTCGACGTCTTGTTGACTGGCAACCACACGTGGCCAGCTCTTCAAGCGAGCGAAACAATCTTCCACCGGCAGGAACAGTTCCGCTGGTGGCAATAAAGGACGCGATGGGTCGACGCGGCGCTCTTCATAACGATTGCGCACGTCGTTCCAGAAATTCTCCGCTGCTTGCTCGATGCCGGGCAGCGAGAACACTTGCGTGTCTTGCGGCAGGTAATCGAACAGGGTCGAGGTTTCGTCGAAAAACAGCGGCAGGTAATACTCGATCCCGGCCGGGGTGATGCCGCTGCTCAGATCCTGGAAGATCGGGCAGCGTCGGAAATCCACGTCGAAGCGCTCGCGGAAACGCGCCTTGAAGCGGGTGACCGCGTCTTTCTGTAGCGGGAACTCACGGGCCGGCAGCAGTTTGACCGATTCGACCTTGTCGATGGAGCGCTGGTTTTCCGGGTCGAAGGTGCGCAGGGTTTCGATTTCGTCATCGAACAGGTCGATGCGATACGGCAACTTGCTGCCCATCGGAAACAGGTCGATCAACGCACCGCGCACGGTGAACTCGCCGTGCTCATAAACCGTGTCGACGTAGCGATAGCCACTGGCTTCGAGCCGCGAGCGCATTTGCTCGACATCGAGTTTCTGTCCGACATCCAGCACCAGACTGCTGCCGAGCAGGAATTTGGTCGGCGCCAAGCGGTGCAACGCTGTGGTGATCGGCACCACCAGCACGCCATGCGCCAGTTCCGGCAGCCTATATAAGCTGGCGATGCGCTGGGAAATGATGTCTTGGTGCGGCGAGAACAGGTCGTACGGCAGGGTTTCCCAGTCAGGGAAATGCAGAACGGGCAAATCCGGGGCGAAGAAACTCAGCTCCTGTTCCAGTCGTTCAGCACTCTGGCTGTCGGCGGTCAGTAGCAGGGTGAAGCGCTTGGCAGCGCTGGCAGCCTCGGCAATCGCCAGGCTGAGGGCGGCACCGGGCAGATTGCCCCAATGCTGTTTACCTGCCTCGGCAGGGAGTAGCGGTAGACGCAGAACGGGCACGGAAGGTTGAGCTCCAGGCTTTGCGACAAAGTCGGTAATTGTAGCGGCGTCCGGTGCCGCCTGTCAGTTGCAGACTACGTCTATCTTCGATGTTTGCGCGAAATGTAGTGGTAACCATAAAAACCAGCGGTTTTTTAGCGATTATGTAGTGCCGAAAGTGGCTGGTGTTACGGAGGGTTACAGACATCGTCTAACAGTCGTCGAAAAATTGACTGCGCTGAAAGCCCCGGTTTTACTGGGCTGGCGCGAGGCGCAATTTTTTTGAACGGGATTTTGTTACCGATTTCGCGACAAGCGCGCATTGCTGAATGAGGTTGTCGGCGGCATAATGTAGCCCCTTTTTTCTGCCCCTACATGTGGAAGGTTACCGTGACTCAGAAGCCCGACCAGTGTCTTGGTGAATGGATCGACCGTGAAGCACTCGCAGAAGCGATGATTCCGCTTATCGGTCAGCTCTACCGCAATAACAACGTGGTGAGCTCGATCTATGGCCGCAGCCTGATCAACCAGTCTGTCATCGCGATTCTCAAAGCTCACCGCTTTGCGCGCCACCGTTCTTCCGACGACAGCGAACTCTCCGTCCACGAAACATTCCCACTGCTCAAGGCCATGAGCGAGCTCAAGCTCGGCGCGGCTTCGGTAGATCTGGGCAAGTTGGCGTTCAAATTCCGTAACGAAGGCAATGGCCGCAGCGCCGAGCAATTCGTTCGTGAAGAAATGGCTGACGTGGTTGGCCAGCAAAACGCTTCCGCACGTAAAGGCACCGACGTTGTGCTGTACGGCTTCGGTCGTATCGGCCGTCTGCTGGCGCGCATCCTGATCGAGAAAACCGGTGGTGGCGACGGTCTGCGTCTGCGTGCCATCGTCGTGCGCAAAGGCGCCGACAACGACCTGACCAAGCGCGCCAGCCTGCTGCGTCGCGATTCGGTCCATGGTTCGTTCAACGGCACCATTACCATCGATGAAGAAAACAACACCATCACCGCCAACGGTAACCTGATCCAGGTGATCTACGCGAAGAACCCGACCGAGGTGGATTACACCCAGTACGGCATCAAAGACGCGCTGCTGGTGGACAACACCGGTGTATGGCGTGACGCCGATGGCCTCGGTCAGCACCTGGCGTGCCCGGGTATCGACCGCGTTGTCCTGACCGCGCCTGGCAAAGGCAAGCTGAAGAACATCGTTCACGGCATCAACCACAACGAAATCACCGCTGACGACAAGATCGTGTCCGCCGCTTCCTGCACCACCAACGCCATCGTGCCGGTGCTGAAAGCTGTGAATGACAAGTTCGGCATCATCAACGGTCACGTCGAAACCGTTCACTCGTACACCAACGACCAGAACCTGATCGACAACTTCCACAAGGGCGATCGCCGTGGCCGTAGCGCCGCGCTGAACATGGTGATCACCGAGACCGGTGCTGCCACCGCTGCTGCCAAGGCCCTGCCTGAGCTGGCCGGCAAGCTGACCGGTAACGCGATCCGCGTTCCGACGCCAAACGTGTCGATGGCCATTCTCAACCTCAACCTTGAGAAAGCCGCTACCCGTGAAGAGATGAACGAGTACCTGCGCTACATGGCGCTGCACTCCGATCTGCACAAGCAAATCGACTTCGTCAATTCCCAGGAAGTGGTTTCGACCGACTTCGTTGGCTCGCGCCACGCCGGTGTGGTCGACGCTGAAGCGACCATCGTTCAGGACAACCGCGTTGTTCTGTACGTCTGGTACGACAACGAGTTCGGCTACAGCTGCCAGGTGGTTCGCGTGATGGAAGACATGGCCGGTGTAAACCCGCCAGCGTTCCCGCGCTAAGCGATAGCTGCACATGAAAACGCCCCGACCTAGGTCGGGGCGTTTTTGTTTGTGTGCCTTTTAGAGCTGTGTTGTCAGTGCTGACCCTTCGCGAGCAAGCTCGCTCCCACACTGGATCTGTGGCGCTTAGAAAATCCCCTGTGGGAGCGAGCTTGCTCGCGAAAGCGATTTATCGAGCGCCGCCGGGTATGGCCGCTTGCGCCGTGCGCAGTTCATGCTTATTACCGCGGAACAATACCAGCGTCGCTATCAGCCCCAACACCGCCGCACCACTGAGCCAGATCCCCGGCGCAGCCTTGTTATCCAGCACATGAATCAGGTACGTACACGCCGCCGGGGTAAACCCGCCGAACGTCGCGGTTGCCAGGCTGTAAGCCAGCGAGAAACCGGTCGTGCGCACCTCCACCGGCATGATCTCGGTCAGCGCCACCACCATCGCGCCGTTGTACGAACCGTAGAGGAACGACAGCCACAACTCGACAATCAGCAAATGGCTGAAGCTCGGGTTCGCCACCAGCCACGACAGCGCCGGGTAGGCGGTCAGGATCGCCAGAATCGTCGCCGCCAGCAGTAAGGGTTTACGGCCGATCTTGTCAGACACCGAACCCATCACCGGCAACCAGAAGAAGTTCGACAGGCCGATGCACACCGTCACCAGCAACGCGTCGAAATCCGACAGGTGCAGCTCAGCCTTGCCGAACGTCGGGGTGTACGCGGTGATCAGGTAGAACGACACCGTGGTCATCACCACCAGCGCCATGCCGGCGATGACGATGCCAAAGTTCTGACCGATCGAGCGGACGATTTCCTGCAGGGTAGGGCGGTGTTTTCTGGCCTGGAACTCCGGCGTTTCCTCCAGCGAGCGGCGAATGACGAAGATTACCGGCACAATCATGCAGCCGATCAGGAACGGCACGCGCCAGCCCCAGTCGCCCATTTGTTCCGGGCTCAGCCAGTGATTTAGGCCGACCCCGAGCAGGCCGGCGAAAACCACTGCCGCTTGCTGACTGGCGGATTGCCAACTGACAAAGAAGCCCTTGCGGCCCGGGGTGGCGATCTCTGCCAGATAGACAGATACACCGCCCAGTTCTACGCCAGCGGAAAAGCCTTGCAGCAAGCGACCGAACAGCACGATCAGTGGCGCGGCGACGCCGAGGGTTGCGTAGCCTGGCACACAGGCAATCAGCACCGTACCGGCAGCCATCAACGCCAACGTGATGATCAGCCCTTGGCGACGGCCATGACGGTCGATATAGGCGCCGAGGAAAATCGCCCCGAGCGGTCGCATCAGGAAGCCGGCACCAAAGGTTGCCAGTGAAAGCATCAGCGAAGCGAAGGCGCTGTCGGTGGGGAAGAAGGTCTTGGCAATGGCTGTGGCGTAAAAGCCGTAGACCATGAAATCGAACATTTCGAGGAAGTTGCCGCTGACAACGCGAAAAATCGCTTTGCCTTTGCCCGTGGTGGAGGACATGTTCAGGTACTCACTATTGGATTTTGTATAAAGATGTTGCAGATCCTTTAATCCATAATGGCCGTCGCGGTTTTACGGAGAGATGAATAATTGTTCACTGGACGGTTGCTGGGGCTTGTGATTCTGGCTGGCATATTGGCTGGCTGCGGCAATGGCGACTCCATGGAAGGCTTCGGTGGGCCGACCATGGGCAGCACGTATTCAATCAAGTATGTGCGTCGCTCCGGCTTGCCCGAGCCGAAGCAAGTTCGCGGTGAAGTGGAGGGGATCCTCGGCGAAGTCGATCGGCAGCTATCCACCTATCGCAACGATTCGGACATCGAGCGCTTCAACGCTTTGCCCGCCAACCGCTGTCAGAAAATGCCTGCAGCGGTACTCGAACTGGTCCGCACAGGCGAACAGCTGTCAGCGCAAAGCGAAGGCTCCTACGACCTGACTGTCGAACCGCTGATGAATCTCTGGGGGTTCGGCCCGCAGGGGCGCGAAGAGAAAGTCCCTGGCGCCGCCGCACTCGCCGAGTTGATGTCGCGCGTCGGTTATCAGCACTTGCGCATCAATGGCGAGCAGTTGTGCAAGGACGCCGCCGTCGAAGTCGATTTCAACAGCATCGCCGCCGGTTATGCCGTCGACACCATCGCGGCACGGCTCGATGCCATGGGCATCCACGATTACCTCGCTGAAGCCACGGGTGAGTTAAAAGCCAAAGGCAGAAAGCTCGACGGCTCACCTTGGCGCATTGCTCTGGAAGAACCCCGTGATGATCAGCAGGTCGCCGAGCGCATCATCGATGTCGACGGCTACGGGGTTTCTACTTCCGGCGACTACCGCAACTACTTCCTGCAGGATGGTAGGCGTTATTCCCACACCTTCGATGCGCGCACCGGTGCACCGGTCCTACACGACCTGGCGTCAGTCACGGTTATTCATCCTTCAGCGCTAATGGCTGATGGACTATCGACACTGTTGCTGATTCTTGGCCCGGAAAGGGCGTGGGACTATGCCGAAAAACATGACATTGGTGCATTCTTTGTGATTCGTGCCGATACAGGTTTTGTCGTTCGTACCAACACGGCTTTCGAGCGCCTCAGTGGCAAGAAAACTGACTGAGAACAATACGAAAGCTGGCGTTGTAGTGCAGGCAAAAGTAGCCTACGACGCGACCAAGGGTTAATGTGCGCGGCGTTGACGCTTCTATAGACTGTGTCCGGGTTCTTGATTGACCCCCAATTGTTCCTTCGCGCCGCCGTTCGGCGTGATTTAGCCGCCGGTGCTGCTGGCACCGCGGCCTGTTCTGAGGAGTACGCATGGCTGTCTACAACTACGACGTGGTGGTGCTGGGTTCCGGCCCGGCGGGAGAAGGCGCGGCAATGAACGCCGCCAAAGCAGGGCGCAAGGTCGCGATGGTCGACAGCCGTCGCCAGGTCGGCGGCAACTGCACCCACCTCGGCACCATCCCGTCCAAGGCACTGCGTCACTCGGTGCGGCAGATCATGCAGTTCAACACTAACCCGATGTTCCGGGCGATCGGCGAGCCACGCTGGTTCTCCTTCCCGGACGTGTTGAAAAGCGCTGAAAAGGTTATTTCCAAACAAGTCGCTTCGCGTACCGGCTACTACGCCCGTAACCGCGTCGACGTGTTCTTCGGCACCGGCAGCTTCGCCGATGAGCAAACCATCGAAGTGGTCTGCGCCAACGGCGTGGTCGAGAAGCTGGTGGCCAAGCACATCATCATCGCCACCGGTTCGCGTCCTTATCGCCCGGCGGACATCGATTTCCACCACCCGCGTATCTACGATAGCGACACCATCCTCAGCCTCGGCCACACCCCGCGCAAACTGATCGTTTACGGCGCCGGCGTGATCGGTTGCGAATACGCATCGATCTTCAGCGGTCTGGGTGTGTTGGTTGAACTGGTCGATAACCGTGGTCAGTTGCTGAGCTTCCTCGACTCGGAAATCTCCCAAGCGTTGAGCTATCACTTCAGCAACAACAACATCACCGTGCGCCACAACGAAGATTACGATCGCGTTGAAGGCGTCGACAACGGCGTGATCCTGCACCTCAAGTCCGGCAAGAAGATCAAGGCCGACGCCTTGCTCTGGTGCAACGGTCGTACCGGCAACACCGACACGCTGGGTCTGGAAAACATCGGCGTCAAGGTCAACAGTCGTGGCCAGATCGAGGTCGACGAGGCTTACCGCACCTGCGTACCGAACATCTACGGTGCCGGTGACGTGATCGGCTGGCCGAGCCTGGCCAGTGCCGCCCACGACCAGGGTCGTTCGGCTGCTGGCAGCATCGTCGATAACGGTAGCTGGCGCTTTGTGAATGACGTGCCGACCGGCATTTACACCATTCCGGAGATCAGCTCGATCGGCAAGAACGAACAGGAACTGACCCAGGCCAAAGTGCCGTACGAAGTCGGCAAGGCGTTCTTCAAGAGCATGGCGCGTGCGCAGATCGCCGGCGAGCCGCAAGGCATGTTGAAGATCCTGTTCCACCGTGAAACCCTGGAAGTGCTCGGCGTTCACTGCTTCGGTTATCAGGCGTCGGAGATCGTCCACATCGGTCAGGCGATCATGAACCAGCCGGGCGAACTGAACACCCTGAAGTACTTCGTCAATACGACGTTCAACTACCCGACCATGGCTGAAGCCTATCGGGTCGCGGCGTACGACGGCCTCAACCGGCTTTTTTGACGGGCTCCGGCCGGTGGCCTGGGCCGGCCGGGGAGACCGATTTCAGCAATTCTCGAGGGTGGCAGTGGCCAAACCGGGAAAGTCTGTAATCAGGCTGTCAACGCCGAAGTCGGCGAGTCTGCGCATCAGCGCAGGCTCGTTGACGGTCCACACCGACACATGCAGCCCCTGACGCTGCGCCTTTTGCAGGCGTTCCGGCGTACACAGTGTCCAGTTCAGCGCGAGAATCTCACAGCCATAGCTGGCCGCGACCTTCAACGGGTCGAGCCAAGCGTATTCGGCCACCAATCCGCGTGACACGTCCGGCACCAGATCCAGCGCCGCTTTCAGCACTTCCCGCGAACTCGAGGTGATCGTCACCTTGTCGAGCAGGCCATGGCGCTGAGCCATTTCACGAATCGCCAGCACGGTGGTTGCCGCGCGAGTACGCGAAGCGCTTTTGACTTCCAGCTGCCAGTGATCGAAATCACATTTCTCGAACAACTCTTCCAGCGTCGGAATCGGGCACGGCTTGATCCAGCCGGGGCCGCCCTTGCGCGCGTCGTAGGTCACCAGTTCGGCGGCGGTGTGCTCAACGACTTTGCCGCGGCGTTCCGTGGTGCGTTTGAGGGTCGGGTCATGGATGACCATCAACTCGCCGTCCTTGGACAGGTGCAGATCCAGTTCGCAGCGGCGCACGCCGTGCTTGAGACATTCCTGAAAACTGCTCAGGGTGTTTTCCGGTGCTTCGCCCTTGGCGCCGCGGTGGCCGTAGATGAGGGTCACGGTTCTTCCTTAAATTAAATGCCTGATTCGTTCTGTTCGCGGGCCAGACGTCGTTCCTGAGCCTGCTTCTGCAAGATATAGCGGGCGAGCAACTGGCGCTGGGCATCGGTCAAGTGTTCGAACTCGGTGCCGACGTCATAACCTTCGCCCTTGCGGTCGCAATGGGTGACGCGTGCGCGCAGCAGCAGGCCGAGCGCTTGCGGCATCAGCACCAGTTTCACTGACAGGTGAGCGCCGGTGGCAATCGGTGTGGGGTGCTGAAAGTCGATTCCGCCCTCGGAGATGATCACCGGTTGCGGCTCGCCGATATGACCGAGTACGGTCAGGGCGACCACCTGGCTGAGCAGGTCGATGCGTTTGTTCTGGGATTTCAGGAACGCGGCGATGGCCCGGTCGCGCTCGCTGATCTGCCGCAACAGGTGTTGCGACTCGAATTCACTCAGGTGCAGTTCGCTGAGCAGGTTGAACAGTGGGGAAGCATCCTGCAACACTTCCTGGCCTGCGGCTTCGGGAGCGGACAGGGGCCGAATTTCCAGTGCGATCGTGTCCTCGATACGGTAGTATTCGCGGCGATCTTCTTCATCTAATGTCGACATGGCGAACCCATGGTAGCGGCGGTGGTCTGAGTGTAAAGCTGGTTATCGACCCCCGCCACAAGGACGTTCCTTTTCCCTCCGAACAAGCCCCGACATGTTCAGACCTCTCTTCGTATTTATCGGCACGCGTTATACCCGTGCAAAGCGTCGCAATCATTTTGTGTCATTCATTTCCCTGACTTCGATGATCGGGCTCGCCCTTGGCGTGGTCGTGATGATCGTCGTGTTGTCGGTGATGAACGGCTTCGATCATGAGATGCGCACCCGTGTGCTGGGCATGGTGCCCCACGCGACCATTGAATCCACTGAGCCGATCAACGATTGGCAAAGCCTGGCCACCCAGGTCAAGCAGAACCCGCAGGTGACGGCGGTTGCGCCGTTCACCCAGATGCAGGGCCTGCTGACCAATAACGGTCAGGTGTCCAAGGTGGTGCTCAATGCCATCGACCCTGCGCTGGAGCGCAATGTGTCGATCATCGACAACTTCATGAAACAGGGCAAGCTCGACGATCTGACGCCGGGCAGCTTCGGCATCGTCATCGGCGACAAGGCGGCGACCAAGCTCGGCGTCGGCATCGGTGACAAGGTCACCTTCGTCGCGCCGGAGGTCAGCGTGACCCCGGCCGGGATGTTCCCGCGCATGAAGCGCTTCACCGTTGTCGGCATTTTCCATGTCGGCGCTGGCGAACTCGATGGCTATCTGGGCGTGACCAACCTGCAGGATCTGGCGAAGATGCACCGCTGGAAGCCTGATCAGGTGCAGGGCATTCGCCTGAAGTTCGACGACCTGTTCCAGGCACCGCGTGTGGCATGGAACATCGCCCAGCAGCTTGGCGAAGACCACTACTACGCCCGTGACTGGACCCGCACCCACGGCAATCTGTATCAGGCGATCCGCATGGAAAAAGCCATGATCGGCCTGCTGTTGCTGCTGATCGTCGCTGTCGCTGCGTTCAACATCATTTCCACGCTGGTGATGGTGGTCAACGACAAGAAAGGCGACATCGCCATTCTGCGTACGTTGGGCGCGACGCCGGGCACGATCATGCGCACGTTCATGGTGCAGGGCACGGTGATCGGTGTGGTCGGTACGGCGATTGGCGCGGTGGTGGGTATTTTCGCCGCGCTTAATGTCAGCGCCGCGATCTCGGCACTGGAAGGCCTGATCGGCCACAAATTCCTTAATGCTGACGTGTATTTCATTGATTATCTTCCGTCGCAGGTGCAGAGCCAGGATGTGGTCATGGTCTGCGCCGCTGCGTTGGTCCTGAGTTTCCTCGCCACCCTGTATCCAGCCTGGCGTGCCGCGCGCACCCAGCCGGCGGAGGCGCTACGTTATGAGTGAGTCGGGCATGAGTGAACAAGCAATCCTGAGCTGCCGCAACCTGGGCAAATCTTACGAGGAAGGCCCGGAATCGGTAGAAGTACTGGCCGGCCTGCAACTGGAGTTGCACCCGGGCGAGCGTGTCGCGATCGTCGGCACCTCGGGTTCGGGCAAAAGTACTTTGCTCAACCTGCTCGGCGGCCTCGATACGCCGACCAAGGGCAGCGTCTGGCTCGACGGTGAAGAGTTGTCGGCGCTGAGCGAGAAGAAGCGTGGCCTGCTGCGTAACCGTGCGCTTGGTTTCGTTTACCAGTTCCACCACTTGCTGCCGGAATTCACCGCACTGGAAAACGTCTGCATGCCGCTGCTGATCGGCAAGACGCCGATCCCGGAAGCGCGTCAGCGCGCCACGGCGTTGCTGGAACGCGTCGGCCTCGGTCATCGCCTGGAGCACAAACCGGCGGAACTGTCCGGCGGTGAACGTCAGCGTGTGGCCATCGCCCGCGCCCTGGTGAACAGGCCGGGCCTGGTGATGCTCGACGAGCCAACCGGTAACCTCGATTCCCACACCGCCCAAGGCATTCAGGATTTGATGCTGGAACTCAGCACCTCCATGCGCACGGCGTTCCTGGTGGTGACTCACGACATGAACCTGGCCCGCCAGATGGATCGCGTACTGCACCTGCAAGAAGGTTGCCTCACGCCTATCTGACTGGCTGAAACCTGACGTCTGTAAAGGCGTCGGGTCTTTTATTTTTATACGGTGCCCCAGCGAATGTTCAGACCGTTATCGATCTTTATCGGCACGCGCTATACCCGCGCCAAGCGCCGCAATCGCTTTGTTTCGTTCATTTCGATGACCTCGATGATCGGCCTCGCCCTCGGCGTGCTGGCGATGATCGTAGTGTTGTCGGTGATGAACGGCTTCCAGCGCGAAATGAGCTCGCGCATCCTCGGCATGGTGCCGCACGCCACCATCGTGGGCGTCAAGCCGATCGATGACTGGCAGCCGGTGGCCGCCGCCGCGATGAAAAACCCTGAAGTGACCGCCGCCGTGCCGTTCACTGAGATGGAAGGCATGCTGTCCTACAAGGGCTTGATGCAGCCGATCCAGATCAGCGGCGTCGATCCGGCGCAGGAAGGCAAGGTCTCCATCGTTGCCCAGCACATTGTGCAGGGCCGTCTCGATGCCTTGAAACCGGGAGAGTTCGGCGTGGTGATTGGTGAAATCACCGCGCGCCGTTTCCGCCTCAACGTTGGCGACAAGATCACCCTGATCGTGCCGGAAGTCAGCACCGCCCCGGGCGGCATTACCCCGCGCATGCAGCGTCTGAACGTGGTGGGCGTGTTCAAGGTTGGCGCCGAACTGGATGGCTCGATGGGCCTGATCCACGTGGCTGACGCCGCGACCATGCAGCATTGGCAGCCGAATCAGGTACAGAGCGTGCGTCTGGCGGTCAAGGATCTGTACGCCGCGCCGAAAGTCTCTTCGGACATCGCTGCCGGCTTGGGCGCCGAGTTCAAGGCTGACGACTGGACCCACACCCAGGGCAGCCTGTTCAGTGCGATGAAGATGGAAAAAACCATGATCGGCCTGCTGTTGCTGATGATCGTCGCGGTAGCGGCGTTCAACATCATCGCGACCCTGATCATGGTGGTGAACGACAAGGGCGCGGACATCGCGATCCTGCGTACCATCGGCGCCACGCCACGACAGATCATGGCGATCTTCATGGTCCAGGGCACGGTGATCGGAATTGTCGGTACGATCATTGGCGGCGTGTTGGGCGTGATCGCCGCGCTGAATGTCAGTCAGATCGTGGGCTGGATCGAGCGAGTCAGCGGGCAGCACATCTTCAGTTCTGATGTGTATTTCGTCAGCAATTTGCCGTCGGAATTGCAGGGTGGGGATGTGCTGTTGATCTGCTCGGCGGGCTTTATCCTGAGCTTTCTGGCTACGGTGTATCCGGCCTGGCGGGCGGCGAAGATCGAGCCGGCTCACGCCCTGAGATATTCGTAAGCGATTCCATGCTCGTTCCCACGCTCTGCGTCACTAGTGTCCGGTAAAACCTGTTTCAAGCAGAAGGCAGCCTTGAGCTGCCTTCTGCTCCGTTCGCTTCTGCCTTCGGTGCTCAAGATGTTCAATGCTTGATGGACGT
>NZ_JACOPX010000029.1 GCF_015461835.1 Pseudomonas neuropathica
CCCTTGCCTCTGGCTAACACTTCCCCTTGCCGGGTGTGTAGAGGACTTCCACCTCCAAGTCACCAGCGTGGCCACCACAGCCAAGCTGGTTGCGCTTGCGCGCAACGCGCCATGCCTGGCGCACCCATAAAAAAACCCGGCACTCAGGCCGGGTTTTGTGTTTCTGCGTCAGCGCTTACTTGGCAGCACCTGCCGCGGGTACGGCCTGGTGCGCGCCGCGCTTGTTCTTGATCACGTAGCAGACCCACATGAACACGACCCACACCGGAATCGCATACACCGAGATCTGAATGCCCGGGATCAACAGCATCACGCCGAGGATGAAGGCGACGAATGCCAGGCAGATGTAGTTACCGTACGGATACCACAACGCCTTGAACAGCGGCGTCTGTTTAGTCTTGTTCATGTGCTGGCGGAACTTGAAGTGCGAGAAGCTGATCATCGCCCAGTTGATCACCAGCGTCGCAACCACCAGCGACATCAGCAGTTCCAGCGCGTGTTGCGGAATCAGGTAATTCAGCAGAACAGCCACCAGTGTCACCGCAGCGGAGGCCAGGATCGAACGCACCGGCACACCGCGCTTGTCGATTTTCGCCAGCACTTTCGGCGCATCACCCTGCTCGGCCATGCCCAGCAGCATACGGCTGTTGCAGTAGGTGCCACTGTTGTACACCGACAACGCAGCGGTCAGGACCACGAAGTTGAGGATGTGCGCGGCGGTGTTGCTGCCAAGCATCGAGAACACTTGCACGAACGGGCTGCCGCTGTACGAATCGCCAGACGCGTTAAGGGTTTCCAGCAGGCTGTCCCACGGCGTCAGCGACAGCAGGATCACCAGTGCACCGATGTAGAAAATCAGGATTCGGTAGATCACCTGATTGATCGCTTTCGGGATCACGGTTTTCGGCTTGTCCGCTTCAGCGGCGGTGAAACCGAGCATTTCCAGACCGCCGAAGGAGAACATGATGATTGCCATGGCCATCACCAGACCGCTGACACCGTTCGGGAAGAAACCACCGTGCGACCACAGGTTGCTCACCGAGGCCTGCGGGCCGCCGTTGCCGCTGACCAGCAGGTAGCTGCCCAGCGCAATCATGCCGACGATCGCGACGACCTTGATGATCGCGAACCAGAACTCCGCCTCACCGAAGACTTTGACGTTGGCCAGGTTGATCGCGTTGATCAGCACGAAGAAGGCTGCCGCAGAGACCCAGGTCGGAATGTCCGGCGCCCAATAGTGGATGTATTTGCCGACCGCAGTCAGCTCCGACATGCCCACCAGAATGTACAGAATCCAGCAGTTCCAGCCCGACAGAAAGCCGGCAAAGCCGCCCCAGTACTTGTGCGCGAAATGGCTGAAGGAACCGGCCACCGGCTCTTCGACGATCATCTCACCGAGCTGGCGCATGATCATGAAGGCGATGAAGCCGCAGATGGCGTAGCCGAGGATCATCGACGGGCCGGCGGATTTCAGTACCCCGGCCGAGCCGAGGAACAATCCGGTACCGATCGCGCCACCGAGGGCGATCAGTTGAATATGGCGATTTTTCAGGCCGCGTTTCAGCTCGCCTGATTGCGAGGGTTGTCCACTCATGAAAAAGGTCTCACGCAAGGTTTGATGGTGTTCAGTAGACGTTGCTGCAAGGTTGCGATTTCAGGCAGCCCCGATCAAACCCCAGCGCAGGCACCAGGAGTTCAGCTTATTTACAACGGTCATGCGTCACCTGTTTGTTTTTATCTGTGACGAAATCGAACCCGAAACGCTTGTGGCGCCACGGAGTGAACAAGGCGGATAGCCTTGAGATTTGCGCGATTACGCAGAGGGTCACAGTTAAAACGCGGCGCATTGTACACCGCTAACCCCCTGCTGCCAGACCCCGCTGGATCAGCGTGATGGTTGCCGGGATTGCGTGTGTCCGCTTCGAGATGCTCGAGCGGCTGCAAAATTTGAGTCAGGCCTTTGCAGGCCATCGGCGTGGACGAGGAAAAAACCGTCCCACGGAGAGAGATGGAGATCAGTCACGGCGTTCATTGCGCCTCCTTCTTGTTATGCACCTGCACGACAGGCATGGGGCGCATCTCACCTTGCAAACGCCGCTGAAACAAGCGCGCCAGAGCCCCTCGAAGCCCACGGCCGTGCAGGCTTCGGCAGCTTTTCCTTACAGCGCTCATGGCGGGTTGGTTTCACTCGGTTTTAGCGGCATTTTCGTAAATATTTCTTTACGACGCGTAACGCAAGGTTTCCATTTCAGAAAATTCTGTCAGACGTCTGCAAATTGACGGTAGCTAGCTTGCTAATGAAAACCACGGCCTAGTTTTTGTTTTTGAATAAGAAAAACCCGACGAAAAAACAGAATAAAAAGTCTATTTAAAAATTAAATGAATAATTTTTTGCATTACAAAAATCCGTGAACTAGGTTCTTCACGTCTTGCCGGCCACCTCGACCGGCCAGTCACAACCGTGAATGTCATCTAGGAGATCGACCATGCAAGCACTGGAAAAAGACTTGGATACCGAACTGCAACTGGACGAATGGTTTGAAGCACCGACCCACGAGGCGGCTGTAGAAATGATGCAAGCCGACGCGGTAGTTCCGTTCGGCACGGCGATGTGGCCTCTGTAAGACATCTCCGGGCAGGCACGATCCGGCCGGTCGTGCCTGCCGCTTTCTACACGGTCAGTCAGGGAGGATTCATGGATAAGCCCCGCGCGATCTCGCATTTCCTTTACTACCTCGAACACCACCCCGCCCTTGCCGGCCTCGACTCGGCGAAGGTATTGCTCGGCCACACGGCTGATTATGAAGCGCTGACCGGCGCGATCGCCGAACAGGCTGGCGATCATCCTCGTTTCCAGTTCAGCGCCAGACGCCTGGACCTGGAAAGCACCGCAACGCTGACCTCGGCAATCACCGACAGCGATCTGTACATTTTCTTCTACGACTCTTCCACCTTGCCCAACCCACGCCCCGACGGCCCGGAGTTCGTCCGCGCGCTGCAAGCGGTGATGGCGGAGAACTGGAAGAAGTCGCTGCTGTTCAAGGATTACGGCGATTATTTCTATGACACCTTCAGCGTCACGCCGCAGCGCATTGCTGGCCTGAACAGTCACCTGATCCAGCGTATGTCCCAGGCGACCACACTGAGTTTCAAGGACGACGACGGCTCATGGTTTGAAACGCCGCTGAGCAGCATCAAGAAGTGGACCGATATCAACGGCATCGGCAACTTCGACCTGGCACCCGGCGAAATCGCCACGCACAGCGAAGCCATCAATGGCCATGTGAAATTCAAGGGCACGTTCCTCAGCACCATCCCGTTTGCACGCAAATACGGCGTACTGGAATCGCCGTTGGAGCTATGGATCGAGAATTCGACTATCAGCCGCATCGCCACGGAGGTGCCGGGGCTGGAGCATGATTTCAACAAGTACCTGGACGCCAATCCGTCGAACCGGCGGATTGAGGAGTTGGGGATTGGCACCAATGAAGGTGTGAAGGATTTGTATGCGCGTAATGCCGGGTTTGAGGAGCGGCATTGTGGCTTGCATCTCGGATTGGGCGGCGGCGCCAAGGGCAGCCATCACCTGGACCTGATCTTCTCCGGCGGAGTGTTGGCGCTGGATGACAAGCCGGTGTTTGATGGCCGGTTTGTGTTTTAGCCCGGGATTTTCTTTATTGAGGCTACCGGCCCTTTCGCGAGCAAGCTCGCTCCCACATTGGAGCTGTGTCGTACACAAATCCCCTGTGGGAGCGAGCTTGCTCGCGAAGAGGCCCGGTCAGGCGCTACATACCTTTCATCAGACGAAAAAAAACGCCAACCCTGAGGTTGGCGTTTCTGCTTTGGCTTGAAGCTTGCCGCTAGAAGCTCACAGCTGCCTTATTCCGGCTTCTTGCGACCAAACCCCGGACGCTGACCAGAACCGGCCGGTGCGCCACGACGCTTGCCCGACGGTTTGTCACCGTCAACCAGCTTGATCCCCGGACGCTTCGGCGCAGGCTTGGCCGGGCGTTTGTTGGTGGTGTCCGCTGGACGATCCGCCACAGGCGTGCCACGACCGCTCGGAGCACCACGCTCGCCACGTTCAGTGCGACCGTTGGCCGGACGCGGAGCGCGCTCACCGTCACGGGCGGCAACTGGCTTGCGACCAGGGCGCTCGCCTTCGATCTGCGGCTCGCGGCTTGGACGTGGGCCAGTCGGCGCGCCAGCGGCTGGACGCAGCGTACGAACGCGCTCGGTCTTGGCCATCGGCCGCGACGATTTGCGCTGCATGCGCTCAAGCTTGTCTTTGCTCTTGGCGTTCAGTTGCGGCATCGCTACCGGCGTCAGGCCGACTTCAGCACTGAGGATGTCAACTTCGTACTGGCTCATTTCGCGCCAGCGACCCATCGGCAGGTCGGAGTTGAGGAACACCGGGCCGAAACGCACGCGCTTCAGACGGCTGACCACCAGACCCTGCGATTCCCACAGACGACGAACCTCACGGTTACGGCCTTCCATCACCACGCAGTGATACCAGTGGTTGAAGCCTTCACCGCCCGGGGCCTGCTTGATGTCGGTGAACTTCGCCGGGCCGTCTTCCAGCACGACGCCGGCCTTCAGGCGCTCGATCATCTCGTCGTCGACTTCACCGCGTACGCGCACGGCGTACTCACGGTCCATCTCGTAGGACGGGTGCATCAGACGGTTGGCCAGCTCACCGTCGGTGGTGAACATCAGCAGGCCGGTGGTATTGATGTCGAGACGACCGATGTTGATCCAGCGGCCTTCTTTCGGACGCGGCAGCTTGTCGAACACGGTCGGACGGCCTTCCGGGTCGTCACGGGTGCAGATCTCGCCATCGGGTTTGTTGTACATGATCACGCGGCGGACCGATTCAGCCGCTTCTTCGCGCTTGATAACCTTGCCATCAATGGTGATGGCGTCGTGCATGTCGACGCGCAGACCGAGGGTGGCGTCTTTGCCATTGACCTTGATCCGGCCCTGGCTGATCCAGGATTCCACATCACGGCGCGAGCCGACGCCGATACGGGCGAGGACTTTCTGCAGCTTTTCGCCTGCTGGGCCGATTTCCTGGTCGTCTTTCTGAATGATGTCGCTCATCTGGGCACCTCCCGGTGTGGTCTGTTCAAGCGCTCTGAATTGGACGCCTGAAGCATTGAAATCTGGGTTCTCGGCCGAAGGGATCGGCGGAGGGTCGCGAATCATACGCGGATGTGCGCCATCGCGCATCAGAGACTAGCTGATCGATCGACAGTTATTTCTTTTTCCGCCGACCGGTGCCACCGAGTTTGATCAGGCGCAGGGCGGCCTCGGCCAGTACGCTGCGCTTGTCGTCCTTGTCGAGTTTCTTCCACGCCTTGATTTCGCGCTTGCTGCGGCCGCAGCCGAGACAAATGTCGTCGGTGAATTTGCAGAGGCTGATGCACGGGTCTTTGGTGGAACTCATCGAGGTCTCCGAAAAACACAAATCCCTTGTAGGAGTGAGCCTGCTCGCGATAGCGGTGTGTCAGTCAACATCTTCCTGGCAGATACACCGCTATCGCGAGCAGGCTCACTCCTACAGGGGATCGCGGTGTTTGGCAGGGCGGGTCAGTCTTCGAATTCGCGGCGTTCGGCTTCGATGGCTTCGGCCAGGGCGCGGGCTTCGGCTTCTTCTTCGCTTAGCTCGGATTCTGGCGCGGGTTGTTCGAGGGCAGCGACGGCGGCCAACAGCTTTTCGCGGGCTTCGGCGACGCCAAGAATGTCCTCTTCCGGTTCGGCTTCTGGCTCGGCTTCAAGTTCAACTTCGAGGGTTGGCTCGGCGACCTGTGGCTCAGGGTCAGTCTCGATTTCTGCTTCAACCGTCAGTGCCTCAACATCCGCCGCATCCCGCAGCAAATCATCGAAGTCGGTCTTGATCCCCTCCTCCATGCTGTCCAGCTCCAGCAACAACGTATGGAAACTGGTTTCCTCTTTCTCCTCCTCGGGCTCGGCGCTGGCGTCGGCCAACTCCTGCAAGCCCTGTGGAACCGGCGCGTCGTCGAAATCGAGCACCGGGTCGGTCTCCATTTCGCGTAATTCGGCCAGCGGCGGCAGGTCTTCGAGGTTCTTCAGGTTGAAGTGATCGAGAAACATCTTGGTGGTGGCAAACATCGCCGGTTTGCCCGGCACGTCGCGGTAACCAACGACGCGGATCCACTCACGTTCCAGCAGGGTCTTGACGATATTGCTGTTCACCGCCACGCCACGCACGTCTTCGATCTCGCCACGGGTGATCGGCTGACGGTAGGCGATCAGCGCGATGGTTTCGAGCAAGGCGCGGGAGTAGCGCTGCGGGCGCTCTTCCCACAAGCGGCCGACCCACGGCGAAAACTTTTCGCGGATCTGCAAGCGATAGCCCGATGAGACTTCCTTGAGCTCGAAAGCACGGCCCTCGCAGGACTTGCCCAGCAGGGTCAGGGCTTTCTTGAAGACCGCAGGCTCGGGCCGTTCGCCTTCTTCAAACAGTTCAAACAGGCGCTCTAGGGATTGCGGCTTTCCCGAGGCCAACAGAAAGGCTTCAAGCAGGGGGGCCAGCTCGCGGGGTTCAGTCAGGTTCATGTTTCGACTCGTTATTCGGCTCGGGCTCGCACGTGGATCGCGGCGAACGGCTCATTCTGCACCAGCTCGACCAAGGATTCCTTGACCAGTTCAAGGATCGCCATAAAGGTCACCACCACACCCAGCCGCCCTTCTTCGGCGGTGAAGAGCTCGACGAACGGCACAAAACCGCCGCCCTTGAGCCGTTCCAGCACATCGCTCATGCGCTCGCGGGTGGACAGCGCCTCGCGGCTGACCTGGTGGCTTTCAAACATATCGCCACGGCGCAGCACTTCGGCCATGCACATCAAAATCTCTTCCAGCGCCACATCCGGCAACAGCTTGCGCGCCCGGGCTTCCGGGGCGTCGAGCTTGGGCACGATCACATCGCGGCCCACGCGGCTCAAGCCGTCGATGCCTTCGGCGGCCGCCTTGAAACGCTCGTACTCCTGCAAGCGGCGGATCAGTTCGGCACGCGGGTCGTCTTCTTCATCTTCGACGGTTTCAGCGCGCGGCAGAAGCATGCGCGACTTGATCTCGGCGAGCATCGCGGCCATCACCAGATACTCGGCGGCCAGCTCCAGACGCACCGACTGCATCAACTCGACATAACCCATGTACTGGCGGGTGATTTCCGCCACCGGGATATCGAGGATGTTGATGTTCTGTTTGCGGATCAGGTACAGCAGCAGGTCGAGCGGGCCTTCGAAGGCTTCAAGGAAGACTTCCAGCGCATCCGGCGGGATGTACAGGTCCAGCGGCATTTCCATGACGGCCTGGCCATAGACCATGGCAAACGGCAGTTCCTGCTGAGCGCCGGCCTGGGGATCGACAACGGTTTCCACTGCGGACATTCAGGCCTCGACCATGAACGGCGCGGGGTCGCCGCAACCAACGCGGATCACTTCAGGGTCGTCGCCGGTCAGGTCGATCACGGTGGAGGCTTTGATGCCGCCAAAACCGCCGTCGATGATCAAGTCCACTTGGTGTTCAAGCAGTTGGCGCATTTCGTAAGGATCGCTGAGCGGGTCTTCGTCGCCGGGCATGATCAGGGTCACGCTCATCAGCGGCTCGCCGAGTTCGGCCAACAGCGCCAGCGCGATCGGATGGCTCGGCACGCGCAGACCGATGGTGCGCTTCTTCGGATGCAGCAACAAACGCGGCACTTCGCGGGTGGCGTTGAGAATGAAGGTGTAAGGCCCCGGCAGATGCGCCTTGAGAATGCGGAAGGTGCCGGTGTCGATCTTGGCGTAGTTGCCCAATTGCGACAGGTCGCTGCAGATCAGCGCGAAGTTGTGCTTTTCATCGAGTTGACGCAAACGGCGCACGCGCTCGATGGCGGTCTTGTCGCCGATCTGGCAGCCGATGGCGTAGGAAGAGTCCGTGGGATAAACCACCACCCCGCCTTTGCGGATGATTTCGACCGCCTGTTTTATCAGGCGTGCTTGTGGGTTTTCCGGATGTATCTGGAAAAATTGACTCACATTCTCTACCTGTTCAGACGGCGGCAATATCTGTGTCATGTTTGAACCGACACCACAGGGGTGGAAGGTCCTCGGGAACCGGCCGGTACTGGCCGATCTCGGACCAGCCGCCAGGGCCATGGAAGTCACTGCCGGCGCTGACCAGCAGACCGAACTCTCGGGCAAGGATTGCCAGGCTGCCGACCTGTTCCGCAGGCTGATGGCCATTGACCACCTCGATTGCATGCCCGCCTGCTTGAATATAGTCGGCAATCAGCTTTCGGCGCTTGCTGCGGGTGAAATCGTAATGCCACGGATGCGCGAGGCTGACCCAGGCCCCCGCGGCACGCAGTGTGCCGACAGTGTCTTCCAGCGTCGGCCAGTGCAGCTTGACATCACCCAGTTTGCCGGCGCCTAGCCATTTGCGAAATGCCTCGGCGCGATCCTTTACAAAACCTTCACGCACCATCCAGTCGGCGAAATGCGGACGGGCCGGGGCGTTGCCGCTGTCGCCCAGTTCCTGCTGGACCTGCCGGGCACCATCGAGGGCACCGGGCATGCCTTTGAGAGCGAGCTTGCGGCTTATTTCTTCCGACCGCAGCCAGCGACCATCGTGCAATTTGGCGATGGCTTCGACCAACGGCGCGGCGTTGACGTCGAAACCGTAGCCCAACACATGAATCGTCGCGCCGCCCCAGGTGCAGGACAATTCGACGCCGTTGACCAGTTGCATGCCCAATTCGTTGGCGGCCGAGCGCGCTTCGGCGAGGCCTTCGAGGGTGTCGTGGTCAGTCAACGCCAGGACTCGCACGCCGTTCTCGAACGCACGCGCAACCAGAACCGCAGGCGCGAGGGCGCCATCGGAGGCCGTGCTATGGCAGTGCAAATCAACATTCACGGGGAGTTGTAACCTCAAATCAGCTGGCGCTATCGCGCGCCCATATGTTTGTTATTATGCCGCCACATCCAGCTTCTGGCTCTCACTGTGAAACAATTCATCGATTTCATCCCGCTTCTGCTGTTCTTCATCGTTTACAAACTTGATCCACGGGTCGTCGACATCGCTGGCCATGAAGTGACTGTAGGCGGTATTTACAGTGCCACGGCGATGCTGATCATCAGTTCCCTGGTGGTGTACGGCGCGTTGTTCATCAAACAGCGCAAGCTGGAAAAGAGCCAATGGCTGACCCTGATCGCCTGCCTGGTGTTCGGCAGCCTGACGCTGGCCTTCCACAGCGAGACCTTCCTGAAATGGAAAGCGCCGGTGGTCAACTGGCTGTTTGCCGTCGCCTTCATCGGCAGTCACTTCATCGGTGACCGCCTGCTGATCAAACGCATCATGGGCCACGCACTGACCCTTCCGGATCCGGTCTGGACCCGCCTGAACATCGCCTGGATCGGCTTTTTCCTGTTCTGCGGCGCTACCAACCTGTTCGTCGCCTTCACCTTCCAGAGCTACTGGGTAGACTTCAAGGTGTTCGGCAGCCTGGGCATGACCTTGGTATTCCTGGTCGCACAGGGCATTTACCTGTCACGTCATCTGCACGATGCCGATACCACAACAACACCAAAAACCGAGGACTGACATGCTCTACGCCATCATTGCCACCGACGTCGCCAACTCGCTGGAAGCACGCCTGGCCGCGCGCCCTGCGCATCTGGAACGCCTGCAAGCGCTCAAGGGCGAAGGCCGCATCGTATTGGCCGGCCCGCACCCGGCCGTCGACAGCAATGATCCGGGCGCTGCGGGTTTCACCGGCAGCCTGATCGTCGCCGAATTCGATTCCCTGAGCGCTGCGCAGGCATGGGCCGATGCTGACCCGTACATCGCCGCGGGTGTCTACGCCAACGTAGTCGTCAAGCCGTTCAAGCAAGTCCTGCCTTAAATGTCTGGTGATGAGGGGATTTACCCCTCATCACTCGCGACACGGCCTCATGCAATGAACCTTCCTGGCTCTTGCTGCTCTCAATCGCTCATTATTCTCGTTTGCCTGCCGACAACCTGCCCAATATCCATTTGGAAACAGGTGTCGCGATGCGCAAGGGTCCGTTGTGTCTGATGTTGGTCACGTTGTCGATCATGGCACCCGCCCATGGTGAGGAAACCACCGAAGGCGGCAGTTCCACGCCATTGTCGTTAAGCGCCGGCAGCCAGATCACCGAGTTGCAGCAGCGCCTCAAGGCCAGCGAGCAACAGCGGGAAGAACTGAGCAAACAACTGCAAAATGCCGACAACACCCGTGAAAGCGCCCAGCTCGCCCGGTTGCGCCAGGAGAACCAGCGTCTCAAGCTGCAACTCAAGGAAGCCCAGGCCAGCCCGCTGCCGCGTCTGCTGACTGATCAGCAGCAATGGTTCGTCACGGGCGCCGGAGTAGCGCTATTGGCGCTGCTCTGCGGTATCTTTGCCAGTGGAGCAAGCCGAAAACGTCGGCAATGGCTAAATTGAGTGAGTCATGAGCGAGCTGTTACTGATTGATGATGACCAGGAGTTGTGCGAACTCCTGAGTAGCTGGCTGAGCCAGGAAGGCTTCCATGTGCGCGCCTGCCACGATGGCCAGAGTGCGCGCAAGGCGTTGGCCGAAACGGCCCCGGCGGCGGTGGTGCTGGATGTGATGCTGCCCGATGGCAGCGGTCTGGAATTGCTCAAGCAACTGCGCAACGACCACGCCGATCTGCCGGTGCTGATGCTTTCGGCCCGGGGTGAGCCATTGGATCGCATCCTCGGTCTGGAACTGGGCGCCGACGATTATCTGGCCAAACCCTGCGACCCACGAGAACTGACCGCCCGCCTGCGCGCCGTACTGCGCCGCAGCCACCCGGCGGCAGTCTCGACGCAGCTTGAGCTGGGCGATCTGAGTTTCAGTCCGGTGCGCGGCGTGGTCAGCATCGACGAGAAAGAACTGACCCTCACCGTTTCCGAAAGCCGTCTGCTCGAAGCCCTGCTCAAGCAACCCGGCGAACCGCTGGACAAACAGGAACTGGCGCAGATCGCCCTCGGCCGCAAGCTGACCCTGTACGACCGCAGCCTCGACATGCACGTCAGCAACCTGCGCAAGAAAATCGGCCCGCATCCCGACGGCCGCCCACGCATCGTCGCGCTGCGCAGCCGCGGTTACTTCTATAGCCTCTGAACCGCGCCCATTCCCACTGTAGGAGCTGCCGAAGGCTGCGATCTTTTGATCTTGTTTTTAAAAGACAGATCAAAAGATCGCAGCCTTCGGCAGCTCCTACACAGGGCATGTGTAAGGTGGGACGCGAAGTGTCTTTACCGAAGCTTTACGCAGTGCTGACCGCCGCTGACCTTGATCTCCGTAATCTGAACTCATCCGGAACGTACCGGGAACGAGACAAGGAGATACACCATGCGCAAGACTCTTATCGCTCTGATGTTCGCTGCCGCTCTGCCAACCGTCGCCATGGCCATGCCGCAAGACGGTGGCCCGATGGGTGGCCCGCTCGACGGCCCACGCCACGGCGGTCAGATGCACGGCATGCACGGCAAAGGCCCGTACAGCCAACTCGACCTGTCCCGCGAACAGCGCGAACAGATCCGCAAGATCATGGGCGAGCAGATGCACGAGCGTAAGCAAGTGGTCGACAAGTATCTGGAAAAACTCTCGCCGGCAGACCAGAAAGCCATGAAGGACGAGATGGCCGCCAACCACAAGAAAGCCGAGACGGATGTTCGCGCCGTGTTGAAACCGGATCAACAGAAGAAATTCGACGAGATCCAGAAGAAACAGGCCGAGCGTCGCGCAGAATGGGCCGAGTTCAAGGCGTGGAAAGCGCAAAAGGCGCAATAATGTTCTGACCCGGACCCGACGGTTAATCCCGTCGAGTCTTTTGCACCCCGGAACCTGTAGGAGCTGCCGAAGGCTGCGATCTTTTGATCTTGATCTTAAAAAACAAAGTCAAAAGATCGCAGCCTTCGGCAGCTCCTACAGGGATTTGCGTTTGTTCTGAGGATTTTCTGTGCGTTCATTGTTCTGGCGTATTCTCGCGAGCTTCTGGCTGGCCATCGCTCTGGTGGCCGGGCTGTCCATTTTGCTCGGGCACATGCTCAACCAGGACGCGTGGATCCTCAGCCGCCATCCGGGCCTCAACACCCTCGCCGGCGAATGGACACAAACCTACGAAGCTCAGGGCGAAGAAGCCGCCCAGGACATTCTCGAACAGCGCAAACGCCAATATCACATCGACGTTCAGGTACTCAACGAAAGCGGCGATCCGGTGGTGCGCGGCACCTTCCCGCGTCGCGCCGCCGCCTTCGAAGCGCGACAGAACAACGATGACCGACGTCTGCCATGGCGGCGCCTGACCGATGAGTTCACCAGTGAAAAAACCGGTGACACTTATCTGTTCATCTACCGCATCCCGCACCCGGAACTCGACGCCTGGCACCGCGAAAGCCTGCTCTGGCCGCTGAGCGCGCTGGGCATTGCGCTGGTGGTGCTGACCCTGTTCAGTCTGCTGGTAACTTTCTCGATCACCCGCCCGCTCAGCCGTTTGCGCGGCGCGGTGCATGATCTCGGGCAGACCACTTATCAGCAGAACAGCCTGGCGAAACTGGCCAACCGCCGCGACGAATTCGGCGTGCTGGCCAACGATTTCAACCGCATGGGCGCGCGCCTGCAAAGTCTGATAGGCAGCCAACGGCAGTTGTTGCGCGACGTTTCCCACGAATTGCGCTCACCGTTGGCGCGGCTGCGTATCGCTCTGGCCCTAGCCGAACGCGCCAACCCTGAAGAACGCGAGAAACTCTGGCCACGCCTGACGCGCGAGTGTGATCGGCTGGAAGCGTTGATCAGTGAAATTCTGGTATTGGCGCGAGTCGATGCCGACAACGCCAGTGCCGAAGATGTGGATCTGAACGCGCTGCTCGGCACGTTGCAGAAGGACGCAAAACTGGGATCGCCCGAACAGATCGTGCGTCTGGATGCCGAACCGCAGCTGACTCTGAAGGGCTGGCCGACCATGATCGAGCGCGCCGTCGATAACCTGCTGCGCAACGCCCAGCGCTTCAACCCGGAAGGTCAGCCGATTGAAATGCAGGCTTCACGTCAGGGTGAAAAAATCATCGTGAGTGTGCGCGACCATGGGCCGGGGGTGCAGGCTGAACATCTGAGCCAGTTGGGCGAGCCGTTTTACCGGGCGCCGGGGCAGACAACGGCGGGACATGGCCTGGGCCTGGCGATCGCCCGGCGAGCGGCGGAGCGGCATGGTGGGAGTTTGACGCTGGCCAATCATCCGCAGGGTGGGTTTATTGCCAGCCTGGAATTGCCGCTCGTGCCCGGCGCTGTCGTTCAACCCTAACCAAAACTGTGGGAGCGAGCAGGCTCGCTCCCACATTAAATCGGGGTGTCAGGCCTTACCGGGCCAAGCGCTGACGAACTCGGTCAGATCAACTTTCTCTGCCACACGTGGCTCTTTCTGCGGCGTGCCGAGGTAGAGGAGCGCAATTACTTCTTCGCCTTCCGCCAGCCCCAAACCTTTGGCCACGTGACTGGAATACGCCAGATCACCCGTACGCCACACCGCACCAATCCCCTGCGCATACGCCGCCAGCAAAATCCCGTGCGCCGCACACCCGGCCGCCAGCAATTGCTCGGCCTTCGGGTACTTGACGTGGTCCTGCAACTTGGCTATCACCACAACCACCAGCGGCGCACGCAGCGGACCGTTACGGGCCTTGTCGATCATTGCTTCGGTGACTTCGCCTTCCTGCTGCTGCGCAGCCTCGGCCAGCAACTCGCCCATCTGCTCGCGCGCTGTGCCTTCGACGGTCAGAAAGCGATACGGCTGCAAGTGCCCGTGATCCGGCGCGCGCAACGCTGCGCCAAACAGGGCTTCGCGCTGCTCGGCAGTGGGGGCCGGTTCGACCAGTCGTGGAACGGAAACACGGTTGAGCAACGCGTCGAGAGCCTGCATCGGCCACCTCCTGAGAAAAATGTGCGGCTATTCTAGCTGTATCTGCCAACAGGATGCCGGTTTACATGCCCTGCCCCACGGGTAGAATGGCGCCCTTCCCACATCAGCCCGAGCGGACTTCATGGCGTTGCCGACCTTACGGATCATTGGTTTCATCATCGGCATCTTCCTGATCACCCTGGCCGTGGCCATGGTTGTGCCCATGGCCACGCTGGTGATTTTCGAGCGTACCGGTGATCTGCCGTCGTTCCTCTGGGCGAGCATGATCACCTTTGTCGCCGGCCTCGCGCTGGTGATTCCCGGCCGCCCGGAACACATTCACCTGCGACCGCGCGACATGTACCTGCTGACGGTCAGCAGTTGGCTGGTGGTGTGCATTTTTGCTGCGCTGCCGTTTCTGCTGACCCAGCACATCAGCTACACCGACTCGTTTTTCGAAAGCATGTCCGGCATCACCGCGACCGGCTCGACCGTACTCAGCGGGCTCGACACCATGTCACCGGGGATCCTGATGTGGCGCTCGCTGCTGCACTGGCTCGGCGGCATCGGCTTTATCGGCATGGCGGTGGCGATTCTGCCGCTGCTGCGTATCGGTGGCATGCGCCTGTTCCAGACCGAATCCTCGGACCGCTCGGAAAAGGTCATGCCCCGCTCGCACATGGTGGCGCGCCTGATTGTGGCAGCGTATGTCGGCATCACCATCCTTGGCAGCCTGGCGTTCTGGTGGGCCGGGATGAGCCCGTTCGACGCGATCAACCACGCGATGTCGGCGATTTCCACCGGCGGATTCTCGACCTCCGACCAGTCGCTGGCCAAGTGGACGCAACCGGCGGTGCACTGGGTCGCAGTTGTCATCATGATTCTCGGCAGCCTGCCGTTCACCCTGTACGTGGCGACGTTGCGCGGCAACCGCAAGGCGTTGATCAAGGATCAGCAGGTGCAGGGTTTGCTCGGTATGCTGCTGGTGACCTGGATGGTGCTCGGCACCTGGTACTGGTGGACGACTAATTTGCACTGGCTGGAGGCGCTACGCCACGTGGCGCTGAACGTGACGTCGGTGGTCACCACTACCGGTTTCGCCCTCGGCGACTACAGCCTGTGGGGTAACTTCTCGCTGATGCTGTTTTTCTATCTGGGTTTTGTCGGAGGCTGTTCCGGGTCGACGGCGGGCGGGATCAAGATCTTCCGTTTCCAGGTCGCCTACATCCTGCTCAAGGCCAACCTTAACCAACTGATTCACCCGCGTGCGGTGATCAAACAGAAGTACAACGGCCACCGTCTCGACGAAGAGATCGTGCGTTCGATTCTGACCTTTTCGTTCTTCTTCGCCATCACCATCTGCGTGATCGCCCTGCTGCTGTCGCTGCTTGGCGTTGACTGGATGACCGCGTTGACCGGCGCTGCCAGCACCGTATCCGGCGTCGGCCCTGGCCTGGGCGAAACCATCGGCCCGGCAGGTAACTTCGCCACCCTGCCGGATGCGGCCAAGTGGATCCTGTCGTTCGGCATGCTGCTCGGCCGGCTGGAGATCATTACGGTGTTTGTACTGTGTATTCCGGCCTTTTGGCGTCACTGACCGCGCTCGGCGCCTGCAACAACCGCGTCCGGTAATCGCCGGGCGTGGTGTCGAACCAGCGGCGGAACGCGCGAAAGAAGTTGCTCGGGTCGGCAAAACCCAACAGGTAAGCGATTTCCAGCAGCGTCATGCTCGGTTGCGCCAGATACTGCTCGGCCAATTCGCGGCGGGTGTCATCGAGCAACTGCTGAAAACTGGTGCCCTCCTCCTGCAAACGACGCTGCAAGGTACGCTGCGATAAATGCAGAGTCTGCGCCACAGTATCGCGCTTCGGCTCACCTTGCGGCAGCAAACGGCACAGCACCTGTCGCGCCTTGTGGGTCACGCGGCTTTCGGAAAACCGCGCCAGGTATTCCCCGGCAAAGCGGTCGTGCAACAGCGCCATCGCTTCGTTGGCAGTCGGCAGCGGCGCTTCCATATCGGCCCGTTCGAAGATTAGCGCGTCATACGGCGCGTTGAACATCAGCGGCGCGTGGAAGGCTTGTTTGTAGGGTTCCAGGTCCTCGGGTTCGGCGCCCTGCACCAGCACTTTGACCGGGTGCAACGTACGTCCGGTCAACCAGCCGCACAGGCCCAGCGCACAGGCCAGCGAGGCTTCGGCGCTTTGCCGGGTCGGCGGCAGATGATCGCCGTGCACCGTCAGAATCAGCGCGTAGCCTTCTTCGAGCAGACGAAAACTCAGGTCGGCACTTTCGGCAATGATGCGCTGGTAGCGCACCAGCCGTTGAAAGCCTTCGGCGAGGGTATTGCTCGACATCAGCGCGTAACCGGCGACATGAAACGATGCCGGTCGCACCACCTTGCCCATGTTCAGGCCGATCGCCGGGTTGCCGGATAACTCGACCGCCCGTTGCCAGAGACGGGTCATGGAATCTTGCGGGAAGCGCGCATCCGGATCATCCAGAGCCGTGTAATCGAGCCCCAGTTGTTTGAACAGAACCCGGCAATCCAGGCCGTCCATCTCCAATGCTTTGACAATCCCCATCGCCCAGCTTGCAGAAGTCGTTCGTTCGCTCATGGCGTTTTTCTTTTACATGATGGGCCGCATGTTACGGCCCGATTTGCGAAGGATACTAAAGTGGCGCCGATTGTCACTGGCCCACGCCAATGATCACTCTAGACTCAAATAAGCTACCCGCAGCACAACTCGTCGCCAGAACAATAACCACAGAGAACGCGGTCGTGGAAAACATCAAACATTTCAACAGCTTCGCTGAGTTCTATCCGTATTACCTCAGCGAACACAGCAACAGCACCTGCCGGCGCCTGCATTTCATCGGTACGACACTGGTGATTTTTATTCTCGCGCTGACCCTCGCCAAGGGCGCCTGGCTGCTGTTATTGGCCTTGCCGCTGGCCGGTTACAGCTTCGCCTGGGTCGGGCACTTCTTCTTTGAAAAGAACCGGCCGGCGACTTTCCAGCATCCGCTGTACAGCCTGCTTGGCGACTTCGTCATGTACCGCGACATGATTCTGGGTCGCGTGGCGTTCTGAATGAGGGTCAGCCAATGAATGCCAATGCCCGCTTCACCCATATGAAGGACGGTACCCAAGAAGATTGGGCGATCATCGCCGCCGACTTCAGCGCCTACGCCAAACAGTTGCCCGCACGGATCATGACCCACCTGAAACTGCTGGAAGGCGATTTCGGTGGCTTCCCGGTGGATCGCCTGACCCACTCGCTGCAAACCGCCACCCGTGCCTTTCGTGACGGGCGCGACGAGGAATATGTGGTTTGTGCCTTGCTGCATGACATCGGCGACACCCTGGGTTCGTATAACCATCCGGACATTGCCGCTGCGATACTCAAGCCGTTCGTCAGCGCCGAGAATGTGTGGATGGTCGAGAAGCACGGGGTGTTTCAGGGTTATTACTTTTTTCATCACCTGGGCATGGATCGGCATCTGCGTGAGCAGTTCAGGGAGCATCCGCAGTTTCAGGCGACCGCCGAGTTTTGCGCCAAATACGATGCGGCGGCGTTTGATCCTGACTATGACACGCTGCCGTTGAGTTTTTTCGAGCCGATGATGGAGCGGCTGTTTGCGCAGCCGAAGAACTCGATTTACAAGGCCGCGATGGAGGAACACTCGCCAGCGTAATCATCCTCGGGAACTGCTGCGCGGTTCATCGCGAGCAGGCTCACTCCTACAGTTGAAATGCGTACCCCTGTAGGAGTGAGCCTGCTCGCGATGAGGCCCTCTCAATCACCAGAGCATTAGGCGAGTTCGGCGACTTTGGCCGCTTTCAGCTCCGCCTCCCGCGCCTGCGCATCCGCCAGCCGATACAACTCGATCGTGCCATCCCAGTGTTCGATCAGCGCCGTGCACGACTCCACCCAATCGCCGCAATTGAGGTAATCCACCTCGCCGACCTTGCGGATCTCGGCATGGTGAATGTGCCCGCAAACCACACCATGCAACTCGCGCTTCACGCATTCATGGGCGATGGCTTCTTCAAAGTCGCTGATGAAACTCACCGCCGTCTTCACCTTGTGTTTCAGGTACGCCGACAGCGACCAATAGCCGTAGCCATAGCGCGCACGCCAGTGGTTGAGCCAGCGATTGAGTGTCAAAGTGAATTCGTAGGCGGAGTCGCCAAGGAAGGCCAGCCAGCGGTGATAACGGGTGATTACATCGAACTGATCGCCATGAATCACCAGCAGATGCCGGCCATCCGCCGTGACATGCACCGCTTCGTCGACCAACTGGATATTGCCCAGAATCAGCTTCGAATAACGACGCAGGAATTCGTCGTGGTTGCCGGTGACGTAAATCACCTCGGTGCCGCGCTTGCTCATGGTCAGCAAGCGGCGGATCACGTTGGTATGCGCCTGCGGCCAGTACATGCCGCCGCGTAGCTTCCAACCGTCAATGATGTCGCCAACCAGGTAAATCTTGTCGGCATGGTAGCCCTTGAGAAATTGCGACAAGTGCTCGGCCTGGCAATCCCGCGTGCCCAGGTGCACGTCGGAGATCCACAGGGTTCGCACCCGTTGTTTGCGACTGGGTCGGGCGAGCTCGGCGCTGGTCATGGGCAACCCTCTGCGATGTTTTCGCCACTGTGCGCGCGCCCGGTTAATCGACCATGACAAGCGTGAGTCAGTCCTGTGACAACGCATCCGGTGTGCGCCGGTGTAGACTGACGACCACTTCGGAGACAACCTGCCATGCGACCGATCCTCACCCTGCGTCAGTACACCCACGATTTGATCGTCCACAGCCACGACCACGCGCAATTAGTGTTCGGGCTGTCCGGTGCGCTGGATTTCGAGGTCGAGGGCAGTGGCAGTCAGGTGCGTCAGCAGAGTTTTGTAGTTATCCCTTCCGGCGCTCATCATGCCTGCGGCAGTCCCAATGGCAGCCGCTGTCTGGTACTGGATATTCCGGACGGCCAATGGCTGACGGATTCACTGGGCGAGCATGCCGACGCCAGCCATCGTCTGCTCGATCAATCGGCGCGCTTGTCGCTGAATTCGGGGCAAAGTCAGTTGGTCAGCTGGCTGGCAAACAGTCCGGTCAGCGATCCATTGATTGCCCAGCAAGGCGCGGTGTTGCTGCTGGCCAGTCTGAATCACGCGCAACCTGCGGAACACGCCATTCGCCGCCTGCCCTATGCCGCGCTGGATGCGCACATCGAGCAAAACGCCGCGTATCCGCTGCAAGTCGCCGATCTGGCACGGGTGGCAGGATTGTCCAGCGCGCGTCTGCATGCGCGGTTCATGGCCGAATGCGGGCAGACGCCGATGGATTACATCCGCAGCCGACGCCTGCATCTGGCCGTGCAAATGCTCCGCGACACAGCCCTGCCGATCGGCGAAGTTGCCAGTCGCGTCGGCTACAGCTCGCAGAGCGCTTTCTCGGCCGCCGTCTTACGCGAGTTCGGTTCGTCACCCGGCCAGCTTCGGCGCGATTCCTGCGACAAACGACGATAGTCTGCCGACAGACTTACTGACCTCTACACGCTTAAATGCAGGAGCTGCCGAAGGCTGCGATCTTTTGATGTTGTTTTTTAAAAGCAAGATCAAAAGATCGCAGCCTTCGGCAGCTCCTACAGTAAATGATCATTCCCACGCTGCTGCGTGGGAACAATCAATAGTTGAGATTGTGTTTGAGATAGAAGGATTGCAATGACTCCGCGTACCGCCCTCGGCGCTCTGCATATCGGTGCTTTGATGTTTGGCCTGACGGGTGTGTTCGGCAAACTCGCTGCCGCCTCCCCCGCCGTGATCGTCTTTGGACGCGCGGCTTTCGCCGTACTCGCCCTGGCATTTTTCGCCCGTTTCGCCAGCCAGCATGGCTGGCAGAAACTTCAGGCCGTGGACTGGCGCCGCCTCGCCCTCAGCGGCGTGTTGCTGGCCGGGCACTGGGTGAGTTTTTTCGTTTCGGTGAAGATCGCCGGTGTGGCCATCGCAACGTTGGGCTTTGCCAGTTTCCCGGCCTTCACGGTGATTCTCGAAGGGCTGATCTTCCGTGAACGCATCCGTGCCAATGAAATACTGCTGGTGGTGTTGGTGAGCATCGGCCTGATTCTGGTGACCCCGGCCTTCGATCTGGGCAGCGGTGCGACCATCGGTTTGCTCTGGTCAGTGCTTTCGGGGCTGCTGTTCTCGCTACTGTCGCTGACCAACCGCGCCAGTTCCGGGCGCATCCCGGCAGTGCAGGCGGCACTGTGTCAAAACGTAGTGGTGGCGCTGTGTCTGCTGCCAGTGGCGGCGCCGCAACTCAGCGAGGTGCGCGCACTGGACTGGCTGTGGATCGCCCTGCTCGGGGTGTTCTGTACCGGCGTCGCCCACAGCCTGTTTGTGGCCAGTCTGGCGGTGATCAAGGCGCGCACGGCGGCGGTGGTGTTTGCGATGGAACCGGTCTACGGCATCACCGTCGCCTGGCTGCTGTTCAATGAAACCCCGACGCCGAAGATGTTGCTCGGCGGCGCGTTGATCATTGTCGCTATTGTTGTGTCTGCGCGGATGTCAGGCCACGCCGACAAGAAGGCCGTCGCCGCCGAGGCCGCGTCTCACTGAGTGCGGTCGTTGTGACCGAGGTTGCGGTCAGGATCGATCTGATCACGAACCCGCTGCTTCAACACCTTGGCCTCGGGAAAACCGCCATCAGCCTTGCGTTCCCAGATCTGCACGCCGTCGCAGGTGATGTGAAATACCCCGCCGGTGCCGGGCACCAGAGACACTTTGCCGAGGTCATCAACAAAGGTGCTGAGCAGTTCCTGCGCCAGCCACGCCGCGCGCAGCAGCCACTGGCATTGGGTGCAATAGGTGATGACAACTTCTGCTTTTGCGACAGTCATGTTCGCTGAAACTCCTGAGACAGAGGGCGCCGCTATAATAGCCGGCTTTATCGCTTGCCCCGAGACTCACAATGCGCCGTCTGCTGTTCTGCCTGCTGCTTGGTTTGCTTCCACTGTTTGTTCACGCCAGTGACGCGCCGCGACCGAAAGTCGGCCTGGTGCTGTCCGGCGGTGCCGCGCGTGGTCTGGCGCACATCGGCGTGCTCAAAGCCCTCGAAGAACAGGGCATCAAAATCGATGCGATTGCCGGCACCAGCATGGGCGCGGTGGTCGGCGGCCTGTACGCCTCGGGCTACAAGATCGATGAGTTGGAAAAACTCGCGCTGAACATCGACTGGCAAGCCGCATTGTCCGACGCCCCGCCGCGCGAGGACGTGCCGTTTCGACGCAAACAGGATGACCGCGACTTTCTGGTGAAACAGAAACTCAGCTTTCGCGACGACGGCAGTCTCGGCCTGCCTCTGGGTGTGATCCAGGGCCAGAACCTCGCGCTGCTGCTGGAAAGCCTGCTGGCCCACACCAGCGATACCCGGGATTTCGACAAACTGCCGATCCCGTTCCGCGCCGTGGCCACCGACATTGCCAATGGCGAAAAAGTGGTGTTCCGCAAAGGCCACCTGCCCCAGGTGATCCGCGCCAGCATGTCGATCCCGGCGGTGTTCGCCCCGGTCGAACTCGATGGCCGGCTGCTGGTGGACGGCGGCATGACCGATAACATTCCTCTCGATGTCGCGCGGGAAATGGGCGTTGACGTGGCCATCGTCGTCGACATCGGCACACCGCTGCGCAACCGCAAGCAACTGACCACCGTGGTCGACGTGCTGAATCAATCAATCACCCTGATGACCCGCAGTAATTCCGAAGAACAACTGGCCGCGCTGAAATCCTCCGATGTGCTGATCCAGCCTGCGCTGGCCGCATACGGTGTCACCGATTTCGGTAAAGCCCAGGACATGATCGACGCCGGTTACCGCGCGACCCGCATCCTCGATGCGCGTCTCGCCGGGCTCAAACCCGAGGAATCCCAAGACGCCGAACTCGCTGCCGCCCGTTCCCCGGGGCAGCGCACGCCGATCATTACCGCGATCCGTGTCGAGAACGACTCGAAAGTCGATGACGACGTCATCCGCTACTACATCCGCCAGCACATCGGCGAGCCGCTGGATCTGGGGCGATTGCACTCGGACATGGGCACCTTGTATGGCCTCGACTACTTCGAACAAGTGCAGTACCGCGTGGTGCACAAGGGCCAGGACCACACCCTGGTGATCAGTGCCCGGGGCAAGCGCAGCGGCACCGATTACCTGCGGGTCGGTCTCAATCTGTCCGACGACATGCGCGGCGATAGCGCCTTCAACCTCGGTGCCAGTTACCGCATCAACGGCATCAACCGCCTCGGCGCGGAATGGCTGACCCGCGCGCAGATTGGTGACAAACAAGAGCTGTATACCGAGTTCTATCAACCACTGGACGTCGGTTCGCGCTATTTCGTCGCGCCGTACGCCTCGTTTGAAGCACAGAACGTCGAGGCGGTGCTCGATAACGATCCGATCGCACAGTACCGCGTCGAGCGCTACGGTTTCGGCCTTAACTTCGGTCGCCAGATCGGCAACAACGGCGAAGTGCGGTTCGGTGTCGGCGAGGCCTGGGGCAAGGCCGATGTGCGCATTGGTGATCAGGATCTGCCGAGTGAAAACTTCAACGAAGGCTTCTATGCGCTGAAATATTCGTACGACTCACTGGATAACGTCTACTTCCCACACGAAGGCAAGGACGTCAGCCTGACGTTGATGCAGTTCGAACCGGGGCTGGGTTCGGATACGCGTTATCGACAGTGGGAATTCAAACTCGATAAAGCCATGAGCCGTGGCCCGGACACGCTGATTCTCGGAGGGCGCTACGGGCGTACGCTGGACGATGCCAATGTGGTGACGTCGAGCTTCCTGCTCGGCGGCGCGCGGCAATTGTCGGGGTTCCGTGAAGACGCGATTTCCGGGCAGAACGTCAGCCTGATGCGCGCGGTGTACTACCGCCGGCTGACGCCGCGCTCGTATCTGCCGCTGGACTTCCCGCTGTACGCCGGCGCCTCGCTGGAGCGTGGGCGGGCGTGGAACAACGACAATGAGTTCGACAGTGGCTACATCAACGCCGCCAGCGTGTTCATTGGTTTTGACACGCCGCTGGGGCCGTTGAATTTCAGTTACGGGTTGAATGATGCGAATGAGCAGGCGGTTTATCTGAATCTGGGGCAGACCTTCTGACCGTCAGTCTTCGCGAGCAGACTCGCTCCCACAATGGTTCTGCGAATACAGTTCAAATGTGGGAGCGAGCCTGCTCGCGAAAACGATATCAGCGCCACCGCAAATCAATCGGGTATTAGCGAATCCCCGCCAACAACGTTCGCGCCGTTTGCTTCAACGGCTCATCACCTTCCTTGAGTAACTCGTTAAGCAGAGCAATCGCACTGTCGATGTCACCGTCATCAATGCAGGTCTGCGCTTGTTCGAGTTTTCCAGAGTTTTCATCGTGTAGCGGCTCAGCTGCGTGCAAGTCCAACGGTTGCAACACCAGAGACGGCTCGGCATCGGCAAACTCATTGAGAAAATCTTCATCCAGCGGCTCGGCGTCCGGCTCAGGGATCCACTCAAGTTCGGCGTCCTCGCCGGCCGCTTCCGGCAGTTCAAAATCCTGCGGCAGTATTTTCAGGCTGGAGCCCAGCGCCGAGGTGTCGGCCGCTGGCTCAGTAGTGGCCGTGCGGCTGTCTTCCAGATCCCAACTGGAATCCATCGACAGCTCGCCCAGATTCAACTCGAAATCATCTTCAGGTGCCGGTTGGGCAGTGACAGCAGGCGCCAGCGCAATGACGGGCGCCGCCGCGGCCAACGGTGCGGCACCTGCCAGTTTCGGATGTCGGACACGAACGTCCTGTAACGTCTGGGCATCTACGCCTTGTTCACACAACTGACTTTCCTGCTGTTCATACGCGGCGCTGTCACCCTGGCGTCCCAGGACTTCGAGCAACTGCAAACCGATATCGGTGCGCTCCGGCTCCTTGTGCAAAGCGTCGCGCAATAACCCAGCAGCTTCGCCCAAGCGGCCGTAGGCCAGATAGATTCCTACTGCCTCCAGCACATCGCCCGCTGCCGGTTCTTCACGGTGTTGGGTTGAGGTGTGAGCCCTGACAGACTCTGCGTTTTCGACTTCAGCAACGTCAGGTTCCTCGCCCTGCGGCAACTGCGGCAGCGGTCGATCAGCCTGTTGCGACTGTTGCCGTCGACGGTGCACAAACAGCCCGGCCAAGGCCCCCAACAACAGCAACAGGCCCGCGAATAATGGCCAGTTCAAACCGTCATCTGTGGACTCGACAGGTGCCACAACCGGGGCAGGTGCCGGAGCGACTTCGGTCGGTGGCGGGGCTTTCCTGAGTTCGGTCAATTGCGTTTGCAGCTCAGTAATCTGCTTCTTGCCAGCGGCAATCTGCACATCCTGCGTCTGCAGTTTGGCGTTCAGCTCATCGACGCTCTTTTGCAATTGCTGATTGAGCAAGACACTGGCAGCCAGTTGCTCGGCCAGTGCATCGTCGGCGGGCGGATTTGCAGGCGCTGTCGCGGGCACGGCATCGCGTTTGGCCTGAGGTGCCTGCGGCGCTGCGACAACAGGCTCGACGCTGGGAAACGCGGAAGATTGTGCACGCGGATCCGGTTCATCGGTGGCCGGCACGATACCCGGCGAACCCGGAGGGTCGATCAAAACCGTGTACTCACGTAGCGAACGGCCATTGGGCTGATTGAGCTGCACAAGGAAATTCAGAAAAGGTTCGTTGACTGGTTTGCTTGACGTGACCCGGATCATCTGGCGATTGCCATGCAGGATCGGGATGAACTTGAGGTCGTTGAGGAAGAACACCCGTTCAACCCTGGCCTCGGCGAATTCATCCGCCGTGGCCAGGCGCACCGTCAGATCGTTTTGCGTCAGCCCGCCAACATCGACCAACGCGATATCGGCCTTGAGCGGCTGATTGAGACCTGAATGAACGGTGATATCACCCAGCCCCACAGCCATCGACCAGGCCGAATAGCTGAATACGCCAGCGGCCAGCAGCCATTTGGCGCCACCGCGCAGTACCACGTGCCGACTTGCGAGCATGAGCATCCCTTAAATAAGCAAAACCGACTTCTATGCGTTCGCACATCCGGTACGAACACGATATTGCCCAGTAGTTCTTATAGTCGGCTCAGCGCGATCTCTCAAAGATACGGCACGTGGATGTGCCTCAAGATTTTTCCAGGTTGCCCAGAATGTGCCCGTGAACCCGCATGCACACCTTCAAATCCGCCTCGTCGACGCCTTCGAACAGTTCGTGACGCAGTTGTGTGGCAATGGTTTCGATCTGTTCGATCAGTGGCAGGGCTGGGGCACAGAGGACGATTTTTTTCGCCCGGCGGTCTTCCATCACGGACTGGCGTTGCACCAGGCCCTGGCTTTCCAGACTGTCGAGCAAGCGAGCGAGGGTCGGACCTTCGACACCAACGCTCTGTGCCAGCTCACGTTGGGTCGGCGCTTCTTCGAAACGCGCCAGATGCAGCAGCACCAGCCAGCGCGCCTGGGACAGACCCAGCCCGGCCAGTCGGCGGTCCAGTTCGGCACGCCAGCCACGGGACATCTGGGCCAGTTGCATGCCAAAGCGGTGTTGATCGGTTAACGGCATAAAACACTCACGGTTAGACTGAAAATAAAGAAAATCTAATTATTAGCCAGCTAAGCATGAGCTGCAGTTATAGGCAAGTGGCGGTCTGTACTGAATCGTTACATCTTGAGAGCCCCTCACCCTGACCCTCCCGAAACGTCGGACCGCCCTTAGGGAGAGGGGACTGAATGGGGGATGCTCGGGATATTCAGCGACTTGAACGTGCTTTGGTGAATCCATAATCGACTCGGGTTTTCAGGGCGACGTATAGCGCAAGACACCTCGGTCGGCCCCCTCTACATTTGGGAGAGGGCTGGGCGGGCGGCGTTCCGATGAGGGGTACGGCCAAATTACATTTCGAATTCCGACTGCAACGCAGCCCGCACGCAATAAAGCACGCCCTCCGGCACACGCCCGGCAAACAGCTCCGCCACTTCGGCGACCGACGGCAACTCACCCTCGCCATCGAGGAACGCGTCCTGCACCTCACCCATCAACTCCTCAGGCAAATCCAGCGCCTGCTCAAGCGACAACTGCTGCTTGCCAATGGCCTCGGCAAGCATCGTGTACACATTCTTTTCCGAGCACTGCAACTGACCGGCGATTTGCAGTGGCGTCATGCCGGCGCGGGCCAGGGTGATCAGTTCATGGCGCACGTCGGCCACCGCTTTCGGCGCCTCGGTCTCGCCACCGAGCACTTCGAGGAAAGCATCGCCGTAGCGCTCCAGCTTGCGTGCGCCGACGCCGCTGACCCGGGCCATTTCTGCCAGCGTGGTCGGCTGGCTGCGGAGCATTTCCAGCAGGGTCGAGTCGGGAAAGATGACGTACGGCGGCACGCCATGCTCTTCGGCCAACTTGCGCCGCAGGGCGCGCAAGGCTTCCCACTGTTCGCGCTCTTCGCCGCGCACCAGTTGACTGGCCGGGCTCTTGCTGGTGGTTTTGGCGGTAACCTGCGGTTTGAGATCGCGGCGCAGCTCCAGCGTGACCTCGCCCTTGAGCAATGGCCGGCAACTGTCATTAAGACGCAGGCCGCCATAACCTTCGTGATCGACATCCGCCAGACCGCGCGCCACCAACTGGCGGAACAGCGAGCGCCACTCGCTCTCACTCAGTGCCTTGCCGACGCCGTACACCGACAGATGCTGATGGCCGAAGCTGCGGACTTTTTCGTTGTCCTTGCCCAGCAGCACGTCGACCAGATGACCGACGCCATAACGCTGGCCGGTGCGGAAAATCGCTGACAACGCCTGACGTGCAGGCTCGGTGGCGTCCCAGGTCTGCACGCCATCGACGCAGTTGTCGCAATGGCCACACGGCTCAGGCATGTCTTCATCGAAGTACGCCAGCAGGGTCTGACGACGGCAGCGGGTCTCTTCACAAAGCGACAGCATGGCGTCGAGCTTGTGCTGCTCCAGACGCTTGTGCCGCTCGTCGCCTTCGGAGTTCTGCAGCATCTGCTTGAGCATCACCACGTCCTGCAGACCGTAGGCCATCCAGGCATCCGCCGGCAGCCCGTCACGACCGCCGCGCCCGGTTTCCTGGTAATACGCCTCAAGGGATTTCGGCAGATCGAGGTGCGCGACAAAACGTACGTTGGGCTTGTCGATGCCCATGCCGAACGCCACGGTGGCGACCATGATCAAGCCTTCCTCGTTGAGGAAGCGCTTCTGATTGAAGGCGCGCAGATCATTGGGCAGACCCGCGTGATAGGGCAACGCCGGGAAGCCCTGCTCGCTGAGGAATGCCGCGACTTCCTCGACTTTCTTGCGCGACAGGCAATAGACGATGCCGGCGTCGCTGCGCCGCTCGGCGAGGAACGCCAGCAACTGCTTGCGCGGCTGCTCTTTGGGGACGATGCGGTAAAAGATGTTCGGGCGGTCGAAGCTCGACAGGAAGCGCTCGGCATTTTGCAGGTGCAGGCGGGTGACGATTTCTTCGCGGGTGCGCTTGTCGGCGGTGGCGGTCAGGGCGATGCGCGGTACGTCGGGGAACATCTCGGCCAACTGGCCCAGTTGCAGGTATTCCGGACGGAAGTCGTGGCCCCACTGCGACACGCAGTGCGCTTCGTCGATGGCGAACAACGCGATGTTCAGACCTTGCAGGAACGACAGCATGCGCGGCTGCACCAGACGCTCGGGCGCCAGATACAACATCTTCACTTCACCGCGCTTGATCCGCGCTGCGAGGTCACGCTGCTGTTCAGCGCTCAAGGTGGAGTTCAGCGCGGCGGCGGCCACACCGAGTTCTTCGAGGGTGGCGACCTGATCGTCCATCAGCGCAATCAGCGGCGACACCACCACCGCCAGGCCATCGCGCAACAGCGCCGGCACCTGAAAGCACAGGGACTTGCCGCCACCGGTAGGCATCAGCACCAGCGCATCACCGCCACTGGCCACGCGCTCAATGATTGCACCCTGACGGCCACGGAAACTGTCGTAGCCGAAGATGTCCTTGAGGACGCGTTGAGCCTGTTCGAGCATAAAAACTCCAAAAATCTACCGATACATCCCTGCGCAGGCTGGTTCAGAACAGCCGGGGCTGCTTAAACAAAACGTAAGAGCGCATTGCACGACAACCGTAAGGCGGGCAGGGATCGCAAAACGCGGCAGTATACCCGAGCCCTCCCCTGCACAGGGCGACACCCGTCGATACAATCGCTGATACCTGTGTAGGAGCTGCCGAAGGCTGCGATCTTTTGATCTTGTCTTTATTAAAAGCAAATCAAAAGATCGCAGCCTTCGGCAGCTCCTACAGGGTGTATGCAGGGTATGGCAGGTCAAATCTGCCATGCGGCTGGCTTGAGCGCGCAAGAAGGCCTAGAATTCCCGCATTGTTTATTCCCCAAGGTAGCCCCGTAATGTCCTTCGCTGAGCAACTGACCCGCCTGCAAGTTTTCCTCGACGCCGACGAGCTGCATGACGAGGCGCTGGATTACGTGGCCGCTCACGGCTACCTGACAGCGCTATCGATCTGCGCAGAAGACGTACCGGAGCGTGAGTGGATCGATGCCCTGTTCGCTGAAGAGCCGCATTACAGCAGCGACGCCCAGCGCGAAGAGATCGAAGCCACCCTGATCGGCCTCAAGGCCCACATCGCCCGTCAACTGGCCTCGGATGAAGAGTTCGAGCTGCCATGCGAACTGGATCTGGGCGACGAGCCGGACGATTCCGAACTGCGCGGCTGGTGCATCGGTTTCATGGAAGGCGTGTTCCTGCGTGAAGCGGCCTGGTTCGAAACCGCCGAAGAAGAAGTCAGCGAAATGCTCCTGCCGATCATGGTCGGTTCGGGCCTGTTCGACGAACAGCCGGAATTCGAAGACATCGCTAAGGACGCCAACCTGATGGACGACATGATCGTGCAGATCCCGGAAGCCCTGACCGCGCTGTACCTGCTGTGCCAGGCGCCCGACGAAAAACCGGCGATCCTCAAGCCACGTCACCACTAAGATCCGGCCTATGGACAACCCCATAGGCAACCGCCCCCTGATGTTGCGCTACATCCTGCTGGCCATCGGCTGGCTCAGCGTGGCATTGGGGGTGATCGGGATTTTCCTGCCCGTCCTGCCCACCACCCCTTTCCTTCTGCTCGCCGCGGCCTGCTTCGCGCGTAGCTCTCCGCGTTTCTATCAATGGCTGATCGAGCATCCCCGGCTGGGGCCATGGATCCGCGATTACCTCGATGGCAACGGCATTCCGCTCAAGGGCAAGGTCTACGCGATCGGGCTGATGTGGGCGAGCATTCTGTTCTCGTGCTACCTGGTGCCACTGCCGTGGGCGCGGGGGTTCATGTTGACCAGTGCGGTGTTGGTGACGGTTTACATTTTGCGGCAAAAAACGCTGCACAAGCGTTGAGTTGTCGGTAAATACCTGACTAAAAACAGCGCCCCGTTGATACCGCTCGTCGGATATCCCTACGCACCTGTCAGATCTGACAGGTGCGCATTCTGCCGTTTAACCGTTCAATCACTCCGTCCCTTCCCGCCACGGAGTCAGCGCCATGTCCAGCCCCAACAAACCCCTGCTACTCAAGGAACTCGACATCCCCGGGCGCAGCAAGGAACCGGTGTCGCAGGGCCCCGACATCTGGGGCATCAACATCGCGGCCGCACTGGGCAATTTTCCTCTTAACGGCCTGCTGTGCCAGGCG